>CAYGQO010000021.1:0-3114 GCA_964352205.1 uncultured Roseivirgaceae bacterium | reverse complement strand
AAATAATGTGTGCGATAGATGCAAATCCATCTATAGAGGTGAAAAGCGAAGCACCTAGGATTGTTTTTAGAAAATGTTTTCTTTCCATAAGCTTTATAAGTTGAAACTAGCTCAAGTCGGTATTTTGATTAGACTTACTGCTTTTTCGGGACAAGCTTGTACACATAGACCACAAGCATGACACAAGGATGGATCTGTGATATACGCTTTGTGTTTAAAAAAGAAGGTTTTTATTTTCCCTTTCAAGTTCAGGGCAGCTTTGTCCTCTAAGCTTATTGGCCGCATTTCTAATACATCGTAAGGACAAATAGCCACACAGTCTTCTTTTGCACCACAGCTATTGAAATCAACTAGCGGCATTAGTTTACCACCACTGTCAGCACAATACCCTTCTTTACTTTTCATCGTTTATTATCCCGCATTAGTTAATTCACTTAATATTATCTGATCAGTCCCTTACTAATTTAATTCCTCCGGTAATCATACTGGAGCTGAATGTGGTGTTTCTGTTGTACTGATAAAACTTCAAATCAATGCTTTTGATGCCCCATTTCCCTATTCTGGTTTTAGTGAAAATGTCCGTATAAGAAACCCCAAACCCGAACTGATTGGCTGAGAAATTGGATAGATCGAAATCTGAGGTATAAAACTCATCTGTTGATAGTGCCGTCTCAAAAGGGTTGAAATAATCTGCTGCTGTCTGATTGTAAAACCTGTAAGAAGGAAACACTGTGAACGCTCTTGATATTTTGATCGGTAGCTCGATACTTGCGGTATGTGAATCGATCCCCCAATTATCGGTGTAGTATCTGTAAAAAGTTCTCATAGTTACCACTTGACTTATGTACCAATTCAGTCGACCACCCATTGCCACTTTGAATCGACTGCCTGGTAGTCGTTCGTTGGCATCTGCCAGTTGAAAATTGTCTATAAAAGAATCTGCTACATCTCTAAAATATACTCTTTGAAAAGGTGTCGCTAGTAATCCATCTTGCTGTACAAAATCTAATGCTAGAGAACCTTGTACATTTTTATGCAGGATTTGAGAAAAGCCCAATCCTAATGCATATGTATTTCTATTCGTATTTTCAAATTCATTGAATACCGGATTGTAATTGGCATTTCCAGCAATGGTGTTTCCAGTAAAAAGGCTGTTACTCAATCCATCTGCCCCATTTTCGAAAGGTCTCAGCTCCATTGGATAAATAGTGGTCCAATTGTCAAAAAAGGCATTTCCATGGATCGACAATTCGGTGTTTTTCTCATTAAAGAGCTTAGTGAAAGACCCTCCAAATCCGACTGAGAAATAGTCATACTCATTAGAAATGGAGGCATTGGCTGACCAAATGGTGTTGCGATCATCCGAACTATGGGTATAGCTTCCTGTCAGGTTCGACCAAAAATCCCCACTAGAGGCACCACTAGAAGCTTGAAAGGCATCAGCTTCGCCTTCATCGAATGGATCAACATTACTGGAAGAAGCAGAAGTGTATGCAGATATTCCTGCGCTAATCGATAGTACATCATCATCGTTGAGTGGAATGGAAATAATGTAGGTGGTGGTAAAGTCAGTCAACTTTTCTGTTCCTCTACCTCCGGAAACAGCAGCATTGTCTCCATCTTGGCTGAAATAGCTGAATAGAATATCTACCTCTTTATTTTCAAGGACTCTTTTTTTATAGATTTTGATAGAGTCTTGATTTTGCTGCCCAAAACTGGCAAAACCAACTAGTGAGCAAATGATGAATGCTAGTGTTTTGATTTTATTCATTTTATATCCAGATTTTAATTACACCCACAACCACCACCGGTCTTTCCTCCATTGGCTCCCACAGCAGATTCCCTGTAAGCATGCATAGTTGTGAGGTTTCTATCGCACGGCTTATCAGATAGTGCCATGTCAGGGTCATTAATATTTACTTTTTGATATTCCTTGACCACTGTGCAACTGCACAATGCAATGGTCATTACGAGTACGCCCATTAGTTTCTTTATCATAACTTATCTATTTCTATATTCTTTGATTTAATAATGTTGCCCTTATCATCAATGATGATGCATTCTACTAGGGGCAGTTGGTCGATACGATCCAATCCTACTTCTTGTCCCATTACAAATACCGAGGTAGCCAAAGCGTCTGCCAGCTCTGCGTTTGGCGCAAACACTGTCACGCTGATGATACCACTGGACGGATAGCCTGTTCGCGGGTCAATGATGTGTGAATAGCGTTTTCCACCTATAGAAACATATTTCTCATAGTTGCCAGAGGTCACAACCGCCCCGTCTGTGATAGGAAGCATGCCATAGCTCTTCGTTTTGTCGAGCGGATTGGTAATCGCTACTTTCCATTCGCTACCATCAGGCTGTTTGCCCCATGTGTTCATGTCTCCTGAGGCGTTGATAATACCTGCCACAGCTCCGTTAGAAATCAGCAATTTTTTGGCCATGTCCGCAGCATATCCTTTGCCAATGGCTCCAAAGCCTATTTTCATTCCTTCAGCTTGGAGAAAGACGGTGCTGTTTTCTCTATCCAGAATGATATTGTCGTAACCGACTTTCTTTATTGATTGATTGATTTCTGCTTTAGAGGGCATTTCAGTCATGCTACCATCAAACCTCCAGATTCGATCCATAGAAGCATAGCTGATATCAAAAGCTCCATCGGTCAATTTTGAGATTGCCATAGCCCTCTCAATAAGGTTGAAAAGTTCTACATCTACTTTCACAGGCTGAATACCTGCGTATCTGTTGATTTTGGAGGTTTGAGAATTTTTATCCCAGGAAGAGATCAACTTTTCTATCCGCGAAATCTCAGATATGGCAAGATCAATGTATTCATTCGCGCTAGCAGAATCTTGAGCAACTACGGTAATGTCAAATCGACTGCCCATGAGCTTAAGCGTGCGCTTGTATGCTTGCTGCGCATCACATACCGTCAATGTGAGCATGAAAACGATGTATAGAAGAGCTTTCATATCATTTTATGAAGCTATTCAGTTCTTTAATGTACGCTTCTGGAGTAGTTTTTTTATAACTGGTTTCTCCCAAAACCTCGCCTTTGTGATTCATGACCACTACAAATGGGAAAACACCATTCTTATTGTACTCATCGGC
>CAYGQO010000020.1:0-21330 GCA_964352205.1 uncultured Roseivirgaceae bacterium | reverse complement strand
AGTCACGCGAATATCGTTGGATTCGAGGCGTGTGATGTGACCAATTTTTCCATTGAAAAACTGTCCTTCGCCACTCGGATCGTTTTTGATAAACATTACCTGAGCGCCTTCTTTCAATATCATGCTATCAGATGTAGCAAATAGGTTATCTGGGTACTCACCTTGGATTTTCGCTCGGTAGGTTTGAGGCTTTGTGGTTAATTCGGCCAGTCGAGTCGCATTGATTTCGTCTGCTTTACGATTGTGTGTAGTAAGGTGAATATAGCCTTGACTCGATAGGCTATGGTAGTCTTCTCTATAGTGCTGATTCAAAGCAGCAATGTCATCCGGTGTCTGCTGGTTTTCACGAAAACGATTCAGAATATCGATAAATCGCTGATCGCTTTGCCGATAGACTTTATCCAATTCCACATTGATCGGTGGATTGTCTTTTAAAGCATGCGCTTCGAAAAAGTAACTACTCGCATAGTAGTTAGACAAGACTTGCCATTCGTTGTCTTTGACCACTGGAGGTAACTGCAGCAGGTCACCGATAAAGAGCATCTGCAGCCCACCGAAGGGTTCGTGCTTTCGCTTCCTCAGAAACCGGAGCATATGATCTATGCAGTCCAGTAAATCAGCCCTAAGCATACTCACTTCGTCAATAATCAATAATTCTATCTCGTTGATTAAGTTACGTTTAGAAGCGTTGAATCTAAGGTTTGAAAAGAGATTGAAAAGGGTAGTGATTTGCGCATTGACATTAGGAGGTTGAATACGCTCAGGAATAAAAGCACCGAAAGGTAATTGCAAGAGCGAATGAAGGGTTACGCCTTCAGCATTAATGGCTGCTATTCCAGTAGGTGCGGCAACCACTATTTTCTTATGGGAATTAGCGACTATGTACTTAAGAAAAGTCGTTTTACCCGTTCCCGCTTTTCCTGTCAGGAAAATGTGCCGGTCGGTGGTGTTGATGTAATCGGCCGTAACTTTCGCGAGTTCGCTTAACTCAAATGACATGCTTGAATAATTCTTAATGCTCTATTTCTTAAAGCTACGTGCATCTATTGGCAATGAGATTGATTTTTCTTAAAAATTTGTAGTTTACGTACTGAATGAAGGTTCAGCCATTCTGATTACTGTAGCCATAATCATAATATCCTTTATGTCGGCTACTGTTTACACTTTAACATAATACGTTGTCTCAAAAGGTATTTCAGTCCCAAAAGAATAGCATTATTGTTACTGATGAGTTTCTCATTTTCGACAAGAACAAATCTATTCATTTCGATCACCTTCTAGTGGTTAAAGCCAATAAGAAAGGTAAAAGTGCCTACGTGATTGTCGGTCAGTACAGGCCCGGTCGATGGTTCACCTATATCAACACACATGCTGATGATTTTATCAATGACTTGATTACTCGACCGCGTGTTCATGTCATTGAAAAGGATGTTGTCCGGTATGAAAGTTACGGTATTATGGAGCTTTCTGATGGAATGGGAATCATATGGTACAATAAAGGTGGTCAGCGGTACATGTATTTCAAAAAAGGGGGTAATAGGTTAGTCTATAGCTATCTCCCCGTATTTTTTTTCAAACGGAATTTTGCTCAAATTTCGGATCAGGATTTTGCGAAGATTGAATGGTCAAGGCATAATGCTGTTGTCTTATTCGATCCATGGTCAGATGCCAGTGCGCATGAAAAAAGTGTGGAGGAATATGCGAATAGTCGTATCAACGAACCTGATGACACTTGGAATGAGTCTTATGGCCCTGGTTGTTGGGCGCAGGTAAAATCAGGTTGCTTGGGGATGTTCATCGTTTTTATCATCTTGCTGATTCTAGCCTTTATTCTAGCTTAGTTGCTATGTCTTGTCCTACCCATAAATACGAATACTACACCCAAGATCTTGCCGAAACGGCATTGATCGACCAGCATATTTACAAGGGATTTCTACCACATCAAGGGCCTCAAAATGTTTATGAATGTGACCTTTGCGGCTCTTGGCACCTAACCAGTAAGTCTTACGAGCGCAATCCAAGGCTCCAAGAAATGATTGATTCTGGGGAGATGAAAAGAAAACAAGAAGGAAGTCGTTGGGAGCGGAGGTTCTGATCCACACGTAAAAAAACTCAGCTCAGCCTCATTTTATTTATCCTTATAAGTTAGATTTATATCTACGCAATGCTGGGCTATGGAAAATAATCAAGAGAATGTAGGCCGTTCTGGCCTAATGGAAACCTCCGTTAATAACTCACTTTATGATCAATGCAGGGTTATGTTTGACCATGCATTAAAAACTGGTAAGACCATTGATGCCAAACTGGTGGAGCCGCTACAGCATGAACAACCTCACCTAAAGCAAGGCGAGTTATTACTAGTATTTAACTACTTGGTGAATTTAGTAAAGCCAGCAATGCCTGGAACTTTGATTCTGTTTGAAAAGAACCGTCAGAGCAATTCACTCTTTAAGAAGCTTGGTCCGCTCCCCATTGTGAGGTCTTTCATGCTCATCACTGTTATATCTTTGTTAGCCCTAATTGGCATTAGTCTATTTAAAGAAGTCAATGATCAGTCTATGCAACTGAGTATGTTGCAAGGATCAGGTTGGTCACAGGTTGCACGGTTGATGTTTTTACTCGCGGCTTCAAGTGTAGGCGCTTCGTTTTATGCCCTTTTTAAAATGAACGGCTATATTCAGCGCGGAACTTTCGACATGAAGTATGCTTCAACCTATTGGTCGCGTTATGTCCTTGGCCTAGTTGCTGGCATTTTATTATCCGAGCTGTTTGTGGTTTTTATTGAAACTGTACCTGCCACCTCAGGTTCTCCTACTTCTAACGATGCTGCCCCTCTAACGTCAGCACCGTATCTCATAAAGCCTATTTTGGCAATATTGGGCGGGTTTTCCGCTAATCTCGTTTATCGAATACTGAATAAACTCATTGATACGGTGGAATCTCTATTCAAAGGGTCTACGCATGAGGTAATAGCCAATAAGCAGGGTGAGATTGCCACTGCGGCTGCCGTTAATGAGCACCTACTGAAAACGACAATGTCTAATAATCTTTTAAACTTAAAGCAACAACTCATTGCAGAAGGGGCTTCACAGTCCATCATTGATCAGATTGATCAGTCTTTAGCGAATACCGTTCAAATACCAATTGACACAGCGATATCACCAGAGCAAAGCCCGATCAAATAGGCTTACATCCCCGCCCAAATTTTGAAATTGAGTACTCTTTCTCTGCTCACAATAACCTCCGATGCTGGTTTTGGAGAAAGGGTTAATAGCAACCGACTATTAAAGTAGGAGTGGATTTCTTCAATACACTTCAGGCTAATAATGAATTGCCGGTTAATCCTAAAGAACTCTTTTGGATCAAGTTCTTCGATCAGCTGATCTAGGGTATAGTCAATGGGCAAGCACTTGTTACACGTTTGTAAATAGCTGAGTCCATCGTTGTAGTAGAAATAAGACACTTCTTCGCTTAAGATACTTTTGAACTGCATACCCACTTTTACTAGAAATCGTTCGCGGAATGTAGTCATGAAGTGTCTTCCTAACGCTTCAATTTTCTCCTGATAGGTGTTTTCTTCACTTTTATGGATTTGCTCTAGTTTATTAATGGCTCCTAAAAGTTCACCATTATCGATCGGCTTAAGCAGGTAGTCAATGCTGTTGAATTTAAAGGCATCGAGGGCATATTGTTCATAAGCTGTTGTGAAAATGATGTGAGGGTATCCATTGAGCTTTTTGAGTATTTCGAACCCTGTTCCATCGTTAAGCTGAATGTCTAGAAAGATAAGATCAGGATAGTCATTTTCACTGAACCAGCTGAGTGACTCGTTGACTGATTCAAGCAAACAGATAACTTCAATATGTGGAAGCGTCTCTTGAATTAATTTGGCCAGTCTTTTGGCCGATAATACTTCGTCTTCTATGATAACTGCCTTCATGAAGTCTTTTTGTCTCGGTTGATTAATGGCAATTTTACAGTAAAGAAACCCCCCTCTTGCGATACTTGAATGGACTTGTCTATCAGCATCTGATATCGGTTGTTGATGTTGTCCAAACCGATTTTCGTGGGCTTCTCTAATGCCGATCGCTTATTAATATTATTGCGTACTACTAGGCATTCATTTCCTTCATTAAACACCTCTATCTCAAGTGGGTTCTCCTTTGAAAAATAGTTGTGCTTTAAGGCATTCTCTATGAGCATCTGCATGGATAGAATGGGGACTTGGTACTTTTCTCCTTCTGTATCGAGCTGAATGTTAACAAATAGGCTGTTACTGTGCCGCGTCTTCAATAAGAAAATATAGTGATTGAGGTATTCTAATTCTGTATTGAGTGAAACGATCTGATCGTTGGTGTCTAGTACGTATCGGTAGATTTTCGATAGTTTAGATACAAACTCAACTGCTAGCTTTGGATCGTCTTCTATGATAGTACTGAGCACGCTGAAGCTATTAAATAGAAAGTGAGGTTTGATCTGGTCTTTTAAACTTTCGAATTTTGACTGTGCTAATTCTTTCTGGATGAGTCCTTTTTCTCGCTCAGAAATTCTGCTGTACTCAAAATATATCATGAAAGTCTTCGCCATGATAATGAGCCATGATAGGACCAAGCCCTGTCCGATAGTGGCTATTAACCCAGGCTCCCAGTCTTCTGAGCAACAAGGGAACTGCGGTATCAGAACCTCAGTATGAATGTAGGATGCACCAATGACGATGGGTGCTGTTACCAAACAGTTACCCCAAAAGAATTTTAAGAGTGTCTTATGTTCAGTTAGACGCGTTTTGTAATGCTTTATAAGATGTTTTGCAGAGTAGTCTAGCACCTCAAAAACTACCATCACCACTAGAACCGTGAAACTAAAAGAGACTAAGGTCACAATTCCCCAGTCGGTGAAGTTTCCTGAAGTGAACTTAAAGAAGACGAAGATGAAAACTCCGATGGCGAGCCTCAATAAATAGATGGTTCTTTTCGTCATGCTTGAATATACAAAAAGCCCAGAAGCAGATGCTACTGGACTTTTATATGATGAATGAATTATTGTTGCGATTCAATTACTTTGACCATTAGGGTAGTGCTTTTTACTGCATTACGACCTGAACCAGCAACCTTGAGTATAAACATATGATCGCCAACAGGAACGTTTTCACCTATCTTCATTTTGACACCGTAAGTGATCGGGTCGTCTGATTTTGAGTTGAACCAAAAATCGATTCCGTCTTTAGTTTTTACCTCAGGTGCCCCAAGGGTCAACTTATATTTCTTTGACTTAACCACCCACATGTCGAAGTTGATTTCTTCGCCTTGTTTTAAGGTAATGGTATAGTCCTTAAGCCTAATGGCATTTCCTTTTTTAGGTTTTGAAAGATCCTGTGCATAAGCGGTACCTACACCAGCGAACGCAAAAAGTAGAAGTGTAATGATGAGCTTTTTCATAGTTGTTTATTTTTTCACTAATAGACGCCTTTAAACGCGCTGAGGGTAGTGTTTCTTCCTGAGTTGTAAAATGGGCTTGTTGTCTTGTGCATTAACCCAATTGAACTGCTCAAGTATTTATATGCTACAAAAGTTGATATAATAGATTTTTTTACAAACCTTTACATTCTACAAATGTTGATGTAATAAATGTTACTTGAATGAAAAACCTTGGTAACCTAGAAGAGACAGTACTACTGCTAGTAATGATTATGGATGAACCTTACGGCTACGCCATTGCAGACGAGTATCGTGAACAAACGGGCCAGAAAATTTCAATCAGTGCAATCCATACTGTATTAATGCGCTTGGAAAAGAAGGGGTTGATTGATTCGAAAATGGAGGGAGCTACCGAGTCTCGTGGAGGAAGAAGAAAGCGAGTTTGTATTGCTACCCCTTCGGGTAAGGAAGTCATCCAATCACTCAAAGAGAACAGAATGAAGCTTTGGAGCCAGGTGCAAGGTCTTTAGTCTGGTGCATATGAAAGGCCATCACATAAGGGAGAAAAATCCCCCAAAATTGCTAGAAAGATTACTATCCTGGTTTTGCGACAACGACTTAGCGGAAGCCATATCAGGTGATTTATATGAAGGGTATCAAGAGATTGTTCGTTCCTCGGGTCAGCGCAGCGCGAATTGGTGGTACTTCTTCAATGTCCTAAAATTTTTAAAACCTCAATTCATGCAAAAACTCAAGAGAACTCAAGATTTCGTACCCAAATTTGGCAACTATTTCAAGGTAGCACTACGGAATGTTAGCCGTCATAAACTAGTAGCGGGAATCAATTTAGTGGGACTAACCATTGGTCTAGCTGTTATGATTTTTTCCGCAGCGTATCTAAGGCATCAATTAACGGCTGACCAATACATGGCTGACTCGGATCGTATTTATAGGATCGTCTATAATTACAGATCTCAGACCTATTCCAATTTACAATTCACTAATTCATCACGATCTGGTCAATTGGCAAATGTCAAAGTGTTTGCCGATGTGCCAGAAGTAGAGGATGTGGCCCAGTTCGTTACATCTAACAGTAATATTATGGGGCGTAGCTTTTTTGTTGAAGCCAATGAGCGAAAGCTTACAGGAGGCCCGATACTTTATACAAATACACCTTTGGCCTTGCAGAATATTTTTCAATGGAATTTTCTGATGGGCAACATGCCGCAAAATAATTCTGAAGGAGTAATTCTTTCTGATAAAATGGCCAAGCGTTATTTCGGAGAAGCACTTGATGCTGCTGTTGGAAGCACTATTTATATTGATGAAAAGGCATTCTTAATAAGAGGAATAGTAGAGCATATCCCCGAAAATGCGCACTTCGATTTTAATATGATCGCCATGGTTGATAGTATACCCTACAGTTGGGGAGCCTATACCTATGCTAAATTAAAACCTACCTCGGCTAATATTGATGCCGTGGCTAAGAAAATAACGGAGGCAAGTTATATCAATGATCCAGACGCTGAGACTGATCCTCTAGAGAAGGGTTTGGGCTTGCAACCACTGAAAGAGATCCATCTTGGTTCGGATTACCTTTACGAATTGGAGGCAAATGTAAAACCCATTTACATTTACTTATTCGCGGCCATTGGTTTGATTGTGCTCATCATCACCATTACTAATTATGTGAATTTGGCAGTGGCCATTAACGCTAACAGGTTTAAAGAAGTGGGAGTAAGAAAGGTGATAGGTGCTAGAAAAAAGGATGTCTTCATTCAGTTTATTTTTGAGGCGATCGTCTCGGTTGTTTTGGCATTATTATTTGCTTTAGCATCAGTATATGCCTTGCTGCCTTATTTTAATCAATTGCTGTCGGTTGAGCTCCTTTGGAGCAGTATCACTTCACTTCAAAACCTGGTACTGTTACTCTTTTTTAGTTTAAGCATTGGAGTCATAAGCGGCTTATACCCATCTGCCATCCTTTCGACTAAATCGTTACTCAACTTACTAAGCAAGAAAGGGAGTTCAGGAAATGGAAAAATGAGCTTACGCAAAGTACTGTTAGGCTTCCAGTTTTTTCTGTTGGTGCTTATGGCAGGCTTTGCTTTTTATGTAAATGAGCAGCTTGACTATGTGACTACTACCGACCTCGGTTTTGAAAAAGAAGGCATATTGACATTAGATATACAGAATCAGGAAAAATTTAAGTCATTCAAAGACGAGCTATTGAAAAACCCCAATATTTTGGAGGTGGGTAGTGGAGGAACGCCTGGGAATAACCCGTACAACACTATCACCTACAAATTTCAGGATATAGATGAAGTGTTTGATGACGCTAATCAAATCTATATGGATTATGCGGCTGCAAGAATGTTGGGCCTAAAATCCGAGGCATTTGAACTGCTAGATGAAGGTAAGTCTATGGTCTATCTCTTGAATGTGGCGGCTGGTCTTAAATATGAACAGATTACGAAAAAACCAATGCTAAGCCTAATTGGTACAAACCTCACAGAGGAGCCAGAATGGGTGAGAGAAGATGGTTCTAATGGCATTTCAACTGCAATAGATGGCTTCGTACAAGATTTTCACTATTTCACCAAGAAGCAGTCCTTTAATCCACTGCTAATTAGAGTTTATAAGGAGATTCCTTGGATTTATGGGGTCAACGTTAAAATAAAAACCCAAAACCTTGTTGAAACAATGGGCTTAATAGAAGACGCCTACTATAATGTGGAAAAGGAGCGTCCTTTCAATGCCGAATTTCTTGATGAGCGTTTAGAAAACCTGTATACCGAAGAATTTAAAGTGGCTCTCATTGTGAAAATCCTCAGTGTTTTGTCGGTTGTTTTGGCACTTGCGGGGCTTATTGGGCTGACTTATTACAGTGCTAAATTAAAGCAAAGAGAAGTAGCCATACGCAAAGTTCTCGGGGCGAATGCTAGACAAATTCTCGGCCTAATGTCACGAGAATTTTTCTGGGTTGGACTTCTTGCCCTGCTCGTTGCCCTGCCAATTACGCTGTATGCTGTAAACCAATGGTTAGATAATTTTGCATTTCATGTGGACAGTCAATTGTGGGTATTGATAATCATTGGGGGCATCGGCTTAGCGATTATGTTAGTAGGAGTAATTTCTCAGTCCTACAAAACCACAAAAATGAATATGGTTGAACCACTGAAGCAGGAATAAACCCGGGCTAAACTCTTTGCAGTTTTTTCAGCAATTGTAAAACCAATATCTTTCGAGCAAAACGAGGTGATGAAAGTATACCAGGTGGTTTTGGCAGTAGTTCTTATATGTGCATGTCAACCGAAGAAGGCAGCAAAACAAGTTTCAATCAAAGGAGAAGTCACAATAGTAAAAGACGCTTTGGTGTTAGCAGGATTAAATCGGCCTAGAACTATCCGAATCTATACACCACCCGGCTATGCGCAAAGTAATGAAGCTTATCCAGTGCTCTATATGCACGATGGGCAAAACTTATTCGAAGACTCAACTTCGTTTGCAGGTAAATGGGGCATTGATGAAACGCTTGATGCCTTGAGTCAGTCAAAAGGTTTAAACTTGATTGTAGTTGGTATTGACAATGGTGGGGAAAACAGAATACACGAACTCACCGCATGGGATCATCCAAGGTATGGTAAGGCAGAAGGTGAGCAGTACATGGAGTTTTTGGTTAATGACGTGAAGCCTTTTATCGACAAGAATTATAGAACCAAAGCTGACCGAGAGCACACGGCTATTATGGGTAGTTCTTTAGGAGGACTAATTTCTCACTATGCGATTTATGCATACCCTGATGTCTTCAGTAAGGCGGGTATATTCTCGCCTTCCTATTGGCGGGGTAATGGACCATTTGAGCAGGTAGATGGAGTCGAGCTTCCTGATGATACGCGCTTGAACTTCTTAGTAGGTGGGAAGGAAGGCGAAAGTATGGTGGAGCCAATGCAACAAATGGTTCGAAAAATTCTAGACAAAGGCCATCCTACCGATCAGATTACTTCCAAAGTAAATCCTGAAGGAGAACACAATGAGAAATTCTGGAGATTGGAATTTAGGGAAGCTGTCTTATGGTTATTCGAGAAATAATCGGCTATTGCATGTTTTTATAGACTTGAGCGAACCAAAAGGCTATTTTTGCCCGTTTATGATCTAAACTCTTTTAAGGCAGTAATGCTCATCATTAGATTCCTTTCATTATTCCCGTTGTGGTTTTTATATGCTTTCGCAGAAATGGCGGCTTTTATAGGCTACCATGTTCTGAGGTATCGAAAAGCAGTGGTTATTGAAAACCTAACACTTGCATTTCCTGAGAAATCAAAGACTGAGATTCGAAAGATTGCCCGTGGCTTTTATAGACAATTCTGGCAAGGGTCTATGGAGTCAATTAAAGGGTTTCGTTTTACAAAGCGTGATTGGAAAGAGCGTGTTCCCCTAACCAATAAAGAGGAGGTGCTTTCTTATTTGAATAAAGGGGTGCCTGTCATATTAATGTCAGGTCATGTGGCCAATTGGGAGTGGCCTGCTTTTTCCATCGGTGCTCAAATGGAATACCCCATGGAGTTTCTTTATAAGCCTTTGAAAAACAAAAAATTTGAAGAGATAGTACTTCGTATGAGGACTAGGCATGGAGGTACAGCCGTACCGAAAGACTTGGCAATGAGGGAGATTATTAAAAGAAGAAGAGTGCCTAGACTTATCGGTATTATAGGTGATCAATTGCCTTCTATAGGTACAGAAAAAGTCTGGTTGGACTTTTTGAATCGCGAGACGGCCTTCTATGTCGGGGCTGAACGAATAGCAAAAATGACTCAATATGCCGTTTTCTATACGGATACCCAGCGCACAGGTCGTGGGCAGTATTCTGTGACCTATAAAAAGATTGCTTCCCCTCCATACGAGAAAGGTGATTCTATTGGCATCATTGAGAAGTACCGCGATCTACTAGAGGAAACCATACATCGCAACCCTTCCGACTATCTTTGGTCTCACAAGCGATGGAAATATACACAGGCAGAAGAGGAAGCTGCTAAGTCTTCTTCTTAAATACTCGTTATTCATCTCTTAATACCTCAACAGGATTTCTATTAGCAGCTCTCAAAGATTGGAAGCCGATCGTTAGCCATGCTAAGGCAAGTGATCCAATGGCAGCCCCAATGAATACGACTGGAGTGATTGGTGTTGTATACGCAAAGTTGGTCAACCAGTCTTTCACAAAAAGGTATGCAAGAGGGCTAGCGATTAGTAGTGCTATTAGAACCAGCACTGTGAACTCGGCCGTGAATACATACATCAATCTATATACCGATGCACCTAGTATTTTCCTCACACCCAGCTCTTTTTTCCTTTGTTCAGCCGAGAATGCAGCTAGGCCGAATAGCCCAAGACATGCAATACTCAGGGCCATTATTGTAAATACGTTGAGAACTTGACCCATTTGTTGCTCCTTTCTAAAGAATCCTTCAAAGTCTTGGTCCATAAAAGAATATTGGAAAGGAATACCCGCATTCACTTCGCTCAATTTGGATTCAACCTCAGATAGGACGGCCGTTAAGTCATTGGCACTTTGTATCAGGTTTGAATTCAGCCTAATGGAAATGAAGTCGGAACCACTTTCCCACATAACATCATTGTTCTCATGGATAATCATCAATGGGCCAATTTCATATCGTACACTGTTAAAGTTGAAATCTTTTACAACCCCAATTACCTCAAATAACGCCTCTTCGCTGGAGGGGTAGGTTACGTGTTTACCGATTGGTGAATCTTCGCGATAGCTTTCGGCAGTGCCCCATCCTAAATTTCGCACTGCAGTCTCATTTAATATGATTTTATATTTATCGGTGCCCCGAGTTTTATCAAAGGTGCGCCCAGTTACAAATTCGAGATCTAATAAGTCTAAGTAATCCTCGGTTGACCTCAAACGGTTTAAGGTTATAGAAGACATTTCAGATCCGTATGCAACGTATTTGTCTTCACCCCAAATATTGGGTGGAACATAGTCAGAAAGTCCAATTGCTTCGAAAGCAGGGTTAGATTTTAGGAGGGTCTGAAAAGTCTCCTTGTTACTATCATTAAGTAACTCCATGTTATGGATTTGAAGTACATTATCTCTATCGAAACCATGGTTAGCATTGGAGGCAAAGTCTAATTGTTTTTGGACGAATATTGCCGAAATGATCAATGCAATGGTAATTGTAAATTGAAAAACTACAAGTCCGTTTCTCATAAATTTGCCTTTGAAGCCAGCGCTTAATTTGCCCTTGAGTACTTCTATTGGATTGAAGGATGAGAGGTAAAATGCAGGATAACTTCCGGCCGCCAAGCCTAAGGTCAATATGAACCCACATAGGAGAACGAAGAATACAGGATTTGTTAGCTTATCGTAAAGGGAAAGGTCTGTATTGGCCAAAGTGTTAAACGCAGTAAGCGAAAATTCGGTAACCACGATAGCGATAATTGTACTAAAAAGCACAAACAATACTGATTCGAAAATGAACTGTCTTATTAGCGTCCTTTTTGTGGAGCCAAGCGTTTTTCTGATGCCTACTTCCTTAGCACGATTGGCTGACCTGGCTGTAGACAGATTCATAAAGTTTATGCTTGACAGGAGCAAAATGAGAAAGCCTACAGCACTAAATACTCGCACATAAATGAAGTCGCCAACAGGGCCAAACCTATTCCCAGTTGTTGAAGCGTTTAAATATGCATCACTAACGGGTTGCATATAGAGTTTCCACTTTTTTCCTTGTACATAGTCATCGAAGCTCTTGCCAAAAACTCGCTGTGTTTCGAATTCTGCCCACTTAGGCGGTATTTGTTGAATTTTTTCTGCTAACACTTTTATATCAGTGCCTTCTCTTACAAGTCCATAGGTGCCGAAAGTCGTCCAAATCCACTGATGCTCTCTTCTTTTGATATTGGGGTAACTGCTCATTGAAGTGAGCATGTCGAACTGAATATGTGAGTTGGTTGGTGGGTTTTCGGTAACGGCAGTAACATTAAATAATCGAGAATCTCCTCCACTTTCAGTAATCTTTAATGTCTTACCAATGGGGTCTTCATCGCCAAAATATTTTAAGGCCATTTCTGCTGTAAGTACTACACTCAGTGGGTTTTGTAGTGCTTGGTCTGTATCTCCCTTGATTATTGGGAATGTGAAGATTTTGAAAAAGTTTTCTTCGGCTATAAAGAGGTTGTCTTCGCCATAGGAATTAAGATTTCCACCATCCTTTTGGTAACTAACAATATGCCTTCCGGGCGAGTGAAGGCGCGTTACTTCTTCAAATTCCGGCACATCGGCTCTCAGGGCCACAGCGACATTTGGTCCAGTTGACGCAAACTGCTCTTGCCAATCTCCCCAAATCATCGGCTGATCGATTCTGTAAATTCGGTCGCCCTTCGCATGAAATTTGTCATAAGACATTTCATTCAATACATAAAGACCTATGAGCAGAGATGCGGTAATTCCAATTGACAGACCCAATATGTTAAGGAATGAAAATTGCTTATGGCGAATGGCATTTCTCCAGGCGATGGTAAACATATTGGCTAGCATGGCAATCAATTTAGTGATTTTCTAACATGCACATGCCAAATAGAATGCCAAGTCAAAAATGCCCAATGCTTTACCTGATGAGCCTTATTGGTAGTTTAGTAATACTTGGACTGTCCTTAAAGGAACGTTAGTGTTCGCTAGCGGTCGGCTAATTTATATGCTTCTTGAGCACTTTAGCGAGTTGTTTGCCTCCTGAGCCATACCATGTCTCTACTACTTTACCTTCTGGAGAAACTAGAAAATGTAAGGGCCACCCTTCTACATTGTAAAGCTGAAAAATTTCAAGTTTATTATCGCCTTTCCAAAGTACGGGCCATGGCAATTCTATACCTCTTCGCTCGGCAATTTGATTCCAGGCATCAATTTCGGCATCTTCATTGTAGGTCAATACCTGTAGGTTTTCATACTTTTTAGTTTCTTCTACCATATCGGGATAACCTAACCAGCATGGTCCACAGCCGGTCGAAGCAAAGTCGAGCAAAAGATATTTCCCTCGATAATCTTCGGTGCTGAAGGTGTTTCCACTTTGATCTTGGCCCATGAAATCGACTATTGGGCTGTTGAGGGTTACTTTGTCAATACCGAATGTTCTGAGGTGGGCATTTACGTAGTCAAGTGCTTTACGATTAGCGGGAGACACTGCATCATACATGCGCTGTAATTCTTCCTTCGTAAAATCTTGAAATTTGAATGTCGAATTCAATACATCAATTGCAATTGGGTTGTCTTTGTTTTCCATGAAACTCCTTATGAATTCCTCATTATCAGCCGCAAAATTTAAACTTTGATAAACTTCATGACTTCTGGACCCATTTACTCTAGTGCTTTCAGGAAACCCTTTCTTTCTTACGGTCACTTCGCCCTTGCCAGGTTCAATCCAAAACCCCGTATACCGATTATCTTTATTCAGTATCATGCCATAAGTAGGCGCATTGATTTCCATCTCTTTTTCATAGAGTATTTCGCCTTTATCATTTGATACAGCCAACTGGTTGCCGAAAACAACTTTTAGCCCGTGCTTATTACCAAAGCCTTCTTGCCGAATAATGACCTGTGTTTTTTCTTGGGCTTGAATGGTGAGTGTAGAAAGGATGAGTAAAAGACTGGCGAAGTACTTCATAATTGTAGTGTATGATTCTAAGGTATATACTCTGGCTTTACGAGCAAAAAAAATACCACACTCAGTAGCGAGCGTGGTATTTTTATAATGACTGTTTTAGCACTATTTGCTCAAAATATCAGTACTTCTTTTGATAAATTCTGTCAGGTCTTTTCCTTCTAGCAAGCTTTCACGTAGAAGGCTTTTAGTGCTTACTTAATTACTAATGGAGTAGGTGTTCCTTTAGGCTTTGTTTTAATCGACTCTTTGAGGAGCCTTTCCATTTATCCACAATGATGCCCTCCGGAGACACCAAAAAGAAACTGGGCAAGTTTGTAATATCATAGATATAAAAGGTTTCGAATTTTGCTTCAGAGTTCCATAGAACTGGCCAAGTGATTCTAAGAAATTTGCTCTTTGCAATCCTATTCCAACGTTCAATGTCGAGGTCTTGATTGAAAGTAAGAACATCCAGTTCAGGGTATTTCTTTATTATTTTAATCATATCCGAATAGCCATTCCAACACGGTCCGCACCATGTTGCAGCGAAGTCTATGAGTAGGAATTTTCCGCGAGAGGCTTTGGTTCTATGGATTTTGTCACGTTCATCTTTAGCTTCAAAATCCCAGAGCATGCTGCCAATTGTCATATCACGGATTTCAGCCGCTTTAAGATAAACTGCAAGCTTAGGTAGTCGTGCTTGCGTTGCTTTTGGATATTCATCGTAAAATTTTTTCAGGAAATCATAATCCACTCGCACATATAGTTCTTCTAAGTAGTTTAAGGTGGCATAGGATTGTCTGTAGAGCTCTAATAACCTCTGTAGTTCTTTTTGGTCGGTAGTAGATTTTAAATGCCGTTAAATCTGGTCAGTCTCTGACGCTGTGACCTCTAAAATTTTTGGGAAAGTTTTTTCCTCTGCTTTGACGGTTATTAACCCGGGTTCTATCCAGAATTCCGAGAAGGTACCGTTAGGAGAGACAATCATGCCTAAGGCTAATTTTTCCACATAGAAGGATTGGTCAAATAGTATCTCTCCAGACTTATTTGTACGTACCTCAAGCTTATTGATAACTAGAGTCGGTCTGTCATATTTGTTAAACCCCTCAAGCGTGACGATGAGTCGCGTATTATTAGTCTGTCCCTTTAGGTCGAAAAGAAGTAAGAAAGTAAAAAGATAGAAAAATAAAGTTTTCAAGACTGACCTGATGTTTTTTGATAAAACAAAGGTATTTAGAGTCGATTAAAAAAACCAAGTTTTCATTATTTTTTAGTGGATAATAAAAATGCCACATCCCAAGAGGATGTGGCATTTGCCTAAGCCTTAAAAGCTAAAACTTATTTGCTCAAAATATCAGTACTTCTTTTGATAAATTCTGTCAGGTCTTTTCCTTCCAGTAGGCCTTGAGAGAGCAATGCTAAATCAAACGCTTGCTTAGCAACTTTCTCCTTAGTTTTATCTGTTTTTGCACTAATGATTTTGTCTGCTAAAGGATGGTTTCCATTTACCGAAACATCATACGTGTCGGGCATAGATCCGAACATATTGAATCCGCCACCGCCACCAGTTGCTTGCATTTCCTTCATCCTTCTCATGAATTCAGGCATGGTCACCGTAACAGGGGCATCGGTAGGAGACATTGGTTCAATAGAGACTTTATAAGTACCATTGTTAATGGCTTTCTCAAAAACTCCTTTCAGACCTTCTTTCTGCTCTTCGGAAATAACGAGTTCACGCTTCTCATCCTTGTCAATTAGCTTGTCTACGTTATCAGCGTCTACACGCTTGATTTGTGTGTTTTCAAGCTTCGTCTCCATGTGATTGATGAAGTGGCTGTCGATTGGTGTATCGAAGACCAAAACGTCATAAGCCTTGTCTTTTGCTGCCGTAATGAAACTGTCCTGCTTCGCTGGATTAGACGAGTAAAGCCAGATTTTATTTTTGTCTTTATCGGTCTGATTCGTTTCAATATGCTTTTGATACTCGTCTATGGTAAAGCATTTGCCTTCAGTGTTTTTCACTAAGCCGAAGTCTTTCGCTTTTTCGTAGAATTTCTCTTCTGAGAGCATTCCATACTTCACAAATAGTCCAATATCATCCCACTTACTCTCAAATGAATCACGCTCTTTCTTGAAGAGTTCACCTAGCTTATCGGCTACTTTTTTGGTGATGTATGCGTTGATTTTCTTAACATTTCCATCGGACTGCAAATAGCTTCTTGAAACGTTTAATGGGATATCAGGTGAGTCGATGATACCATGTAGTAACATCAAGAATTCAGGAACAACATCTTTTACTTCGTCTGTGATAAATACCTGACGTGAGTAGAGTTGTATTTTGTTCTTCTGAACTTCAAAATCATTCTTGATTTTAGGAAAGTATAAAATACCGGTAAGCTCAAAAGGGTAGTCAACATTCAAGTGAATCCAAAATAATGGATCCTCCGTCATGGGATATAACTCCTTGTAGAAGCTTAAGTAGTCTTCATCGGTTAGGTCTGTAGGTGACTTTGTCCAGATGGGCGTAGTGTTGTTGATGATGTTATCAACTTTAACCGTTTTCCATTTCTTCTTGCCCTCTTTGTCTTCGCCATCTTCGACAGATTGATCCTTTTCTCCAAACTTGACCTCCACGGGTAGAAACTTGGCGTATTTATTAAGGATATTCTGGATGCGCATCTCTTCCAAGAACTCTTCGGAGTCATCATTGATGTGCAGCGTGATGGTAGTACCACGCGTTTTGCGCTTACCTGCTTTGATTTCAAATTCAGTGCTGCCATCACAAATCCATTTGGCCGGCTCGGCACCCTCCTGATATGACAAACTGTCTATCTCCACTGTGCCTGCTACCATAAAGGCAGAGTAGAAACCCAGCCCAAACTTACCGATGATCTCTTTGGCATCACCAGCATCTTTGAATTTCTCCATGAACTCGGTGGCCCCTGAGAAAGCAATTTGGTTGATGTATTTTTTGATTTCTTCGGCTGTCATACCGATACCACTATCGCTAATGGTGATGGTTTTCTTTTTCTTGTTGACAGCTACTTCAACCCTTGTTTCGCCAACATCTCCAGTGTATTCTCCCAGTGAAGCCAGTCTTTTGAGTTTCTGGGTAGCATCAACAGCATTGGAAACAAGCTCTCTTAGAAAAATCTCGTGATCTGAATAGAGAAACTTCTTAATAATGGGAAAAATGTTCTCGGTGTGAATCGAGATCGTACCTTTTTCTTGCATAGCTATTATGTCATTGTTTTAATCTGAAGCCACAATATCAAATGCCATACCAAGGGAGAAAGCGTGACAGGATGTCATTTTTTGACTGCCGAGTATTCCATGACAATGAATTGACTCGAAACCCAGATGTTTGAATTATTCAGTGTTGAAAAAAGGTTTAGGTTGTTTTAATAAAAAAATGTTAAGAAAAGAATTTGTTATTGTATAATTAATTATCTAAAATTGAATCATTGATTTCATCAAGGCTGGCGCATTTGAAATCTAAATCGATTTAATCTTGTATGTGCCAGTCATCTCTCATTAGACTTTATTGGAACATACTCAAAGGGGCTTACCGAAAACCCTGGAACAGAGTAGGTGATTTATTAAGTTTTAGAAAAATGAAAAGAATTTTTGGAGTAGGGTTGATGTTGCTGTTTTTAACCTTCATGACTCAATCGTCAGATGCGCAAATACTCAGTGGCTTGTTAAGTGCCAGTCAAAAGTGCATTGCAGGTGGAGAGGGTTCCTCTGCTTGTTCAATCAGCTTGGGCGGAGGGGCAGGTGCTACGATTGTAGGTTCTGGCGGTAATGGTAGTGCAAATATCACATTATCGACTACATGTAGAGTGGGTTACTACGCTTGTTGCGGCCTGTCAGGAGCAAAATGCAAAGAAGAAAAAAAGAAGGAAAGTGAAGAAAAGTAACGTCCATTCCCTAATAAGAGCAAGGCTACCGGGCTTGCTCTTATTTATGTTGTTTATCAATTTTGACATAGTTCTTGTTGGGCAGTCACTTGGTTACGACCTTTTGATTGAGGAAAGTAAGTCTAAATATGTATCAAGTAGTCAAGGGGCTCATGTTATGGAGCTCAATAAGCATACCCTAGAGAGTATCCTCATTAAAATTAGCAGTAGTGCTCAAGTCACTTTTGGAAGTGACTCCTTGAGGAAAATGCTCTTTGACTTTAGAGTTAAGGGTGATCTGAGCAATACTGAATCAATTGTTGAAGATATTCTGTATACCCTAGACTTAAATCATGGCTTAAAATCAAAAATTTCTGGAAAAGGAGTTAGGGGTTACACTCTTACATATAAAGATTTTGAAAGTCAGTGCGAGGATTCAATTTACTTAAACAAGGTTTATGAAATTAATAGAGTTTGGCATGGAGAGTGCGTAGAGCTTAAGGTCGTGGCAGAAAAAGTAAGAGATTGGTATGGTGTTGAAGTCACTGCTCAAAGATCAGCGGTCAAAATTGCAAACCTAAGTTTGCATTATGATGAATTTGATATTTTCAAAGAATACTTGAGAATGAATAATCTTTTTTTGGTCAGTAACGACACTAGCAAAAGTAGAACCCTGAATTACCATATATTTAAATGAGGTGCAATCAATTATTTTTCCTAGTTATGACTATCATAGTCATTTCCTGCTCTGATGAAGAGAACATTTCATCGAATAGAATCGAGTTTGATAAAGAGATACCGTTATCTGATATATTGGTAATTAAAAATATTCGATTACTTAATAATCTAGATTCGATTTCACTAAAGCCAGCTCATAAAATAAAGTTTTGGGGAGATTATATTCTCTACGAACCCTTAGAGTTATATAAGCACAATGCCAAGTTAATTATTCTCGATCAAGACTGGAATTACCTAAGTGAGATTGTCCCAACAAATGGTAGACCATTAAACTTTCGAGAACTTACTGATTTCTTCATTCTATCCGATAAGCTATATATTTATGATTTTCAATCTCAAAAGTTCATCGTTTATAAAACTGGTTTTGAAGAAATTACAGAACTGAGAACTCCTTATTACTATAAGAACTTTGAGAGTTTAAACAACCATTTAATTGCCTATAGTGGGAAGCTTACTCAATTAGTGAAAGGAGAAGAGTTAAACTACAACCTTATTTCACTAGATATTGAATCTCTTGAACCCAAAGAATATTTTTTGCCTTTTTCTCAGCATAAATTTAATGGTACCGTTATCGATCCTGTATATCCTTTAGTAAATACTGGGGATGAAATCTTGTTTATGAATTGGTGGCAAGATACTGTGTATTCTTATCAACGGGATACACTCTCGAGCAAATACATTTTTACTTACCCAGAAAAAGGGCTGCCTTTTGACATAAAGAATAAGAGCCACGCTGATTTACTTGTTGAGTTAAGAAATGATACTTATCGGAGTTACCAGAAAGGGGCTGCACCTTCTATGAGTAACGAAGAAATAATGGTTTTTAGCTATGGGAATAAGGACAAGTTGAGCTATGGTATTTATGCTTATGGTTCCGGAAGGGGAGCAACTTTTAATGATTATAACTACACACTCAACGAACGCCTGTTGTCTGGGGTCAGGTTAGATTCAGACAGGTTCATTAGTAGTATGTATCCATATGAATTGTTGGATTATGTGCATAGTGGCATAGTGAATTCCGAAAGTTTAGATTCAGAATTATTGAGTCAAATAGAGAATTCAGAACCTGACGGGTCGATAGTAATTATCGAGTTTAGTTTAAATTTTTTCTAAAGAATGTTTTTGCTCAAGATCAAGGATAAACTTATATCCGGTGAAACGAACTCAATCATAGCTATTTCTACCTTAAAATCTGATTAAAACTATGGAAATCTTCATCATTATTGCGATGATAACAATAGCATTGTTACTGCTAAGGTTAGCATTTTATAGAACGAAAAAGTAAATATGATTTTTTGTATTTACAGTGATATTTAGGTTTCTTGAAATTTTCTAGTGTGAATATCGAATGGTAGTTGCTAGTCAGGCTGACATTCAGTAATTAATCAAAAGTCACCTTCACTACCCATTGACTTAAATGAATATACTCAATAAGATATTTAAGATATTACTTCTTGTAATCGTGATAACTTCTTGCAAGCGAGAAGCTATTATCAACATCCAAGAGATTGAAGATGGTCAAAAGCTTATTTTAATAGATGCAAGTTGGTTTGGGGTTGAAGATGACTATGAAGGTAATTTTGAAGTGGATTACATTCCTTTGGAGACGAATGAGCAGTCGTTGATTGGTGTGATAGATGATGTGAAAGTCTTCGAGGATCGTGTGTTTTTATTTGATCGAGATGTGGCCAAGGCATTATTTATTTTCGATACAAAAGGTGTTTTCATCAATAAAATAAAAGCAACCGGCATGGGTCCCATGGAACTTAATTTTTTAAGAGATTTTACAATCAATAGGGATGATAAGGAGCTTGTTGTTAATGATTTAGGCTTGAAGAAAATTGCTGTTTTTGATCTAAACGGAAATCTTTTACGAATTGAGCAAAATAACCTCTGGTTTATAGCCATGGAATGGCTGTTTGCTGACACCTATTTATATTACTTAAGCCATTATAGTGTAGATGAAAATGGTGGTGAGTTTGGTCCTTTAGTGGTATTTGGTGATATCAACGGTAAGGTGCGAGCGGAGTATTTTAATATTGATAATCGTCCCTCATATTTAACTATGATAGAGCAGTTTGCCATGTCACACAATGGCAATGAAATATTGTATACAAAAAAGTTCGATAATACTATTTATACACTCAATGACGAGGGTGAATTGATATCCAAAATTAATGTTGATTTCGGGAATTTTGGAATTGAGAAAGACTATCGAGAAATGAAGGTTGAAAGTTATATGAAGTATGAGATGAAGAATCCATTTGCTCAAGTCAAAAATGCATTTTCAACAGATTCGCATTATGTGATTGGTTACGCCAATCCCGTTGCGGTACCATTTAGGCATCTACATATGCAAGCCATTTTTTCCAAGGATGGTTCATATAGTTATTTATATGGAAGTAATGACACTCCAGACAAGGATGGGGTCATGTTACCCTCTATTAAGTCCTCTGATGATGAGTTTTTCTATGGCTTCCATGATGCTGAGGATTTTTTTCGGGCAAACGCTAATAATGATATGGTCATTTCAGAAAATTTTCCAGGCTTGAATTTTTTTGTAATAGAAGACGCTACTAATCCTATTTTGGTGAGGATAAAGGTAAAAGATGAAAAGTA
>CAYGQO010000019.1:0-23030 GCA_964352205.1 uncultured Roseivirgaceae bacterium | reverse complement strand
AGTTATCTGAAGTGCAAGTAGCAAACTCAATTGTCACTTCACCATCGCCAGGCACAGGCTCAGGAATGGAAGTTCCACTGCCACAGTTAAAGTTAAGTACGTCATTGGCAGTAATCGTCACCTGCCCACTAGATCCGATTATTCTGTTAATGTTTCTAGTCACTACAGTAGGGGCGATGTTGTCTTCGATAGTAACAGTGAATTGTTGCGTGCAAGTATTGCCTTCTGCATCTATAGCGGTCATTGTGACTAGATTATCGCCCAAATCATCACATGAAAAAGTTTGTTTGTCAACAGTGACAGTTACTGCACCAACAGGAAGAGACTCGGTTGATTCACAATCAGAAAGGTCGAGATTAAAGTCTCCTTGGTGGAAGTTGACTCCATCCCATGAGTAGCTAAACCAACCTGATAGGCCATAATCTACATTTTTATTATTGGCAGCTGTTCCAATCTGAAAACCATAGTAATAGTTAGAAGGCATATGTTGGATGGAAAGTGTTTTACCAGCATTTGCAGCCAATCCGATTAACTCACTCGGCTTGTTTGGGTCTGCTATGTAATAGCTCCAATCGAGATAATTGTTTCCGGCTAATCCTTTTTCATCCTTGTAAGATCGACCTAAAGCACTCCATTGCGTCCAGTCCATTTTATTAGACAAGTACATTTTAACCTGCCATTTATCACTTGAATTGGTGGTGTTATAAACTGTTCCTGTAATGCTAGCGGTTCCATCGGCCAATTCAGTAAAATCTGAACTGCCCACATCAAAAACAAAATCAGTACTGCTGCCTGCAAAAATGTTGTTGCTTAACCAAACGGCATGGCCATCACCTATGGCTCGAGAAGGGGTACAAGTAGTAATTGTCTCGCTTTCAAAGCATAGGTCTAAAGCAGAGGCATCTAATACCGCCTGACCGTCTTGATTCAAATAAAGTGTTTGATTGTTGCTTTGAGCGTAGGATATAGTAGTACCAATGACTAATAGGGTTATAGTCAGGCACGCAAGGCGCGTTATAAGAGTATGGGTTCTATTACCTAGAACATGCATTCGCATTGTACTTGTGTTTTGGTCAAAGCGCAGTTAGCGTTTTTTATGTCACCGAATCCTATATTAGATTCTGTACTGCTTAACCCATTTAAATAAGGGCTTTAAAAAGCAACGTAGGCGATCCTTAGGTGAAAGGACCACAAATATACAAAAAAATGTATTTCACATACAATGTTGTGTAGTTTTTTGTCGTTTCAACTGACTGTAAATCAGACTTGTCTAAAGATGTGGTATAAGTACTTAGTGAAGGGCTAGTCTTCCGAACGATTCAAAAGTCTTTCATCCATCTGCTTACTCGCTTTGGCCCCCAGTTTTTTAAGGCTTTCAGCACGCTTAACCAGGTTGCCACTGCCTTCAGAAAGTTTCTTCATAGATTCTTGATAGGCCTTTTGCGTTCCGTTGAGATGTTTACCTATTGAGATAAGGTCTTCGGTAAAAGATTGAAATTTGTCATAAAGAGCACCTCCTTGGCGGGCTATTTCAATCGCGTTCTTATTTTGGTATTCTTGCTTCCAGATGGATGCAATGGTCCTCATGGTGGCAATGAGCGTTGTCGGACTTACAATGACTATGTTCTTCGAATAGGCATCATTGAATAATTCAGGATCGTTCTGAACGGCTAAAGTAAAAGCAGGTTCAATCGGAATGAAAAGCAAGACAAAGTCTAATCCGTCAAGTCCGTACAGGTTCTGATAGCTTTTTTCACTTAAACCTTTTACATGCGCCTTGATAGAGGTAATGTGCAACTTGAGTTGAGCCAATTGCTCGTCCTCTCTTTCTTCATTAACGAATCTCTCATAAGCGGTAAGCGAAACTTTTGAATCTATGATGATGTGCTTGTTGTCTGGTAATTTAATGACAACATCAGGTTGGTACCGCTTGCCGTCTTCTCCGGTTTCCGAAACTTGAGTCTCATACTCCCTGCCTTTTTCGAGGCCAGATTTTTCGAGTATTCTCTCAAGAATAACTTCACCCCAGTTGCCTTGCGCTTTGGAATCTCCCTTCAATGCTTTTGTAAGGTTTTCGGCTTCCTTAGTAATTTGCTTGTTGAGGTCACTTAAATGTTTAATCTGTTGAACGAGGGAGGCATTTCTTTCAGCCCCTTCTTTATTGGAGTCTTCTACTTTCTTCTGGAATTCACCGATCTTTTCCTTTAGCGGATTTAAAAGGTCGTGGATATTGGTTTTGTTCTGTTCTGTAAACTTCTTGCTCTTCTCTTCGAAGATTTCGTTGGCTAAGTTTTTAAACTCATGGGCAAATCGCTCATTGAGTTTTTCCAGCTCTTCTTTCTGCTCTTCAAGTTTGATTTCAAGGTTTTTGTGCTCGGTGGTAACCTGAGTGAGTTGGTTGCTGAGTTCAAGACTCTTATCGCGTTCGCGAGAGAGTTCAGGCTTGACTTCTGTTAACTCTTGAGCAATCATATTGTACCGCTCTTCGGCCAGTTGAAGCTTATTTTGGATTTCTCCTTCATTAGATGAAGCATTCGATCTGCTTTTGGCCATAAACCACCCAACAAGTCCGCCTAAAATTACTCCTGAAATCAGCCAAATTATTTCCATCAATACTCAGTCTTTCTACAAATATATCGGTTCAGAGATATTTGTTTGAGTTATTGAAAAGATTAAAGTTTAAGCCAACATTTTTGCTTCAGAGAAAACCGAATGCTCATGTTCAATTACAACATGCTGAGCCTCTAGGTACTGGGTAAGCTGCGATTCCAAGTCTGCATCAAGTGCTAAGAAATTATCTAATAGACACCATGGTTTTATGGAGAGTTCTACAAAATCGTTCTTGATTTTAGCTACTTGGATTTTTGCCTTAGGTGAGTTAAGGAGTCGTTCGTCTTGAGCAAAGAAAGTCATAATGTCTTCCTTTACTTTCGTCATATTGCTTTGGTAGCCAATGCTTACGCTCAGTTCTAGGGAGATAATATTTTTACTAGTCAGGTTGTGTAAATCCCGCTGGTAAAAAATGGAGTTGTTAACCTTGATTTCAGAACCATCAATTCTTTTGATACTCGTTTGCTGAAACCCGCTTTTTTCTATCGACCCTACTTGTCCGTCAATTTCGACAAAGTCTCCAGTGTTAAAGGGTTTGAATACTCTAAGTAAAATACCACTACCAATATTGCCGAGTGGTCTAATCAAGGTCTTTTGAATGTTGTAGCTGATTGAACTCATCTTTGTCAGTTTGTTTGCAAATAGTACTGCAATACATATACCACTACGCTACACATACAGGAAACCCTACCTTGTTAGCAATTAATTGTTTTTAAACATCTTTAAGGTGTGCTCAAAATTTCCCAGTATGGGAAGGGTTTCGTTATTCTGGAATTAGTTCTGACTTAATGAATGGCTATTTTATCTAGTATAATCAGACCTTTTTTACTCTGATCAAAGATGAACTTCATGGATTTAATGGAGTTTGAATTAAAACTCAAGTCATCCGAAAGCCTTTTTAGATCAATGAAGAATGTATTGTAAACGGCCTCCGATCTTTTAGTGCTTTGAAGTTCTTTGTTCTTTAAAACATCAACTGACAATTGTCTTTGCAAGTAGCTATAATCACTCAGCTTAAAGCTGACAGTACTATCATTTGAATCGATTAGTTGAATAGTGAAATCAATAGGTTCAGGTGCTTTTTTCTCTTCATCCTTATCCTCTTTTTCAGATGCTTCTTCGTTCTCTTCGTTAGTATCTTTATTGTTTTCCTCTTCCTCTTCCTCTTCCTCTTCCTCCACTTCTTCTCCTTTTTCCTTCTTCTTTCTATCCTCGTCTCGTTTTTTGTCTGGGTAGGTACTTCCCTTTGCTTCAGATAATTCGAAAGTTAATTGTGCAGTGGTAGCAGCATCGATTACATCACTAAATTCAATCTGAAAACTTGCTGTATCAGCTTTATATGCCAAGCTATCCCAGCCGATATAAGCTGCCCTCGTTGCTCTATTTCCATATTTCATTCCCACTATTTGTTCTTTCCAGACTGTGAGATTTTCAGTCAATATTTTCCCGTTGGATGAAGTGGTCGTAAGGTCTAAGTCTTCTTCAAAATCTACAAGTACCTGCCAGTCTGACGCTTGATATTGATTGAGGTAGATGGTTTCTGGAAGCCAGTCTGCACCTGTTCGGTGGTCTTTAAATAGGGGTTTGTAACCCGTTTTGCCTTGAAGATTCGCTTGTAAGAATGCACTGATATATACTTTGCCAACCTTCAGCTGGTCTTCCATAGGCATTAGTGCATCCACATTGAGTAGAGAGCCAAAAGGCATACCTGCGTCTCGATTGCCCCAGGTAGTATTGAATTGACCATGATTGGCACCATAGACATATACAGCTGACTTGAAATAATCCGTGGTATCTGTAAATGTAAGTCTTTCATATTGTCTCAGGCCTGCAAAAGACTGCACATCACCGTCATTGGCACCGTGAATTACTAAGTAGTTTACATTTTCTAAAGGGGTACCAATATTTCCAGGCTTATACTGTCCGTCAACTGGTGCTATTGAGACTACAGCTTTTATGTTGAAGTCAAAAGCAAAGACTTGCTTGGCATCATCGGGGTAGAAGGGGAGTTTATTGAAAAAACCGGCAACAGCCGCAGCCTCACCACCCCGCGAGTGGCCCATCACGGCTAGGTTTTCCATATCTACTTTTCCATCAAAGATGCCTCCTTCTGTTTGATTCCATTTCTCCCAATATTTAAGGTGTTCGAGGAGTAGCCAACCTCGCGCATCATTTTCTTCATTTAAGCCATCACCTATAAAATCCGTCCAACCGCTGTTAATGAAGTTCTCATCTACACTGGCCATAATGATGCCCTGACTAGCCAGCAGCTCACCCAAGTAATCGTAGCCTGGGTCAGAAAAATCAAACATGCTGTGGTTTCCATGAACAATCAGTGCTAGTGGAAAAGGGCCTTCCCCTTTGGGGTACCAAACTCTGCCATTAATTGGCAGCGCTTCATCATCAAAACCCCAGTACCAAGTTCTTAGCTTGCCACTTCTGCCTTCCCAACCAGAGAGTAGTCGAGAGCCATCAATGGAGTCTGTTATGATGGTAGCATCTTCACCATATTCTGTGCGATGTTTATCTTTGCCACTTCCATAAGTGAGATACGCCACTTCATATGGGCCAGGTGCAGAGGGATCAGGAAGCTCAATATGAGTTGGTCGATACTCAGATTTCATGGCTGCATTAATATGATCTACTTCTGGTTTAAAGCCTGTGTCCGCAAGCCAAATTAGGCCCCAGATCAAGCCTGCCACACCGCCTAAAACACCCAGGGTGGCAGTAATCTTTTGAAGCAAAGTGGACTGTGATCGGTTCTTTTTAGTCAAGGAGAAAATACCTGCACCTGCCGCACCTGCAAAGACGAAAATGAAAACAGGGAATTTCCAACTCAGACTACCCATGCCAAAGGCAAAGGGCATTAGAAAAAGGGCTCCCGGAACCACCCAGAAAAGCCCTTTGTTTATGTATTTGAGCAGAAGCCTGGCGAGGATTGCGCCCGCACCCATAAGAAAGGCAATGATGAGCCCCAAAACCACCATTAAGATACCGAAGTAAGTCTGTGGTTGGGTTACAAACATCATCAGCGAGGCGATGATCCAAATGACGACTACGGTTGTGCCAATGGCTTTATTCGCACCTTTCCATGCGACTGGGCCAGGCTTTAGCTTCTTTAAAAATCCAACAATGGCTTTCCAGATTCTTTTAAAAAACTTGATCATCTTCTTTGCTTGAGGTTATGAGTTGCCTCATGAAGATAAGCAAATGCTTAGAAAAGCTTCAAATTGTTGCGATACACTTTAATTCAATGGCAATAGGTGTGGGTAGGCAATTGATTTCAACAGTGGTTCGGCAAGGCTGATTGTCCTTAAAATACTCAGCGTAAACTTTATTGTAAGTCTTAAAGTCGTCTTTCATATTGGTGAGAAAAACCGTTACGTCTACTAACTTATCCCAACTACTTCCTGAGGCCTCCAAAATGAGTTTTACGTTATTGAATACGGATTTACATTGGGTTTCAATGTCATAGTCGGTGATGTTTCCTGCTTCGTCTAATGTGACTCCGGGTATTTCCTTTGTGCCTCTTTCTCTTGGTCCTACACCAGATAAGAAAAGAAGTTCGCCTACTCTTCTGGCGTGTGGATAAAGCCCTACCGGCTCTGGTGCTTTTTGACTGTTGAATTTTTCGCTCATATTATTGTTTAGTGAGGTACCCAAATGCTTCTGGCTTTTATTTTTTCAAGCCTTGTTGGAATGCTAATTTGTTCACGAGATTTACAGTAAAAGATAAAGCCTTTATAGGAGGTGCTGTATTTATAGCTGCTGTCGAAAAGGCCATTGTTGCCTTTTTCGATAACAATACCATCATTCATTTTAGAAATCAAGCTACTGAATTCATATGGTCCTATTTTAACGATAGCACCTGACGCCTTAATGGCTTCATTAATCGCTGCTTGCGCTGCTGCCGCTCCTGCTGCTCCACTCATAATTATAGTTCTTTTATCATTTCAATGCGGTAATTTCCCAATTCATCTTTAGGCTTTACGTTATAAATTTCAAATCCATTTTTTATCGCAAAAATGAGCATACTTTTATGCCTATTAAGGGTTTTGAACTTTATGGACTTGTAACCTTTGGCCTTGGCCCATTGTTCTTGATGACTTGCTAAAAGCCTAGCTACACCCGCTTTTCTCTCGGAGGGAATTACACCGCCTAACCAACTATAAAACGACCCGTCTTTGAACTTATCGTAGCCCACCTTACAGCCAACCACTGAGGACTCAGTTTTTGCAATTAGGACGAGGCTTTCTCTGTACCGAATCTTATCGAAGTAATAGTCACTCTCAAGCAGGCGATCGAATTCGGGTAATTGATGTAATACCTCGAGTGCTGCTGTAAGCTTTCCTTCGACTATCTGGACTTCCATTTTAGGAGTTCATCAAGTCTTCTATTTCTTCGGCCTCGATCGGGATGTTTCTCATCAAGTTATGATGTCCGTTTTCCGTAATCACCACATCATCTTCCAGCCTAATACCTAAGTTCTCTTCTGGAATATAAATACCAGGTTCAACAGTAAAGACCATACCTAATTTAAAGTCTGTATAAATACTTGCCACATCATGAACATCTAAACCTAAATGATGAGATGTGCCGTGCATAAAGTACTTCTTGTAGGCTGGCCAATTTGGGTCCTCATTTTTGACATCAGTTTGGTCTATTAAGCCAAGGCTTATCAGCTCTTTGGTCATAATGTTACCCACTTCTTTATGATAGTCAGGTATGCTATTTCCTGGAGTCAATAAAGCCGTTGCCGCGTTTTTAACCCTTAATACAGCATTGTAAACGTCTTTTTGTCTTTTAGTAAAACGCCCGTTGACAGGGATGGAGCGCGTCATGTCGGCATTATAATTGGCATACTCCGCACCTACATCCATCAAGAGTAAATCACCATCTTTTAGTTGGTCTTTATTCTCTATATAGTGTAAAACGCAGGCATTGCCACCACCAGCAATGATAGGCGTGTAGGCAAAGCCTTTTGATTTATTTCTAATGAATTCATGTAGATACTCGGCCTCGACCTCGTATTCCCAAACCCCTGGCTCCACATATTCCAATATTCTGCGAAATCCTTTTTCTGTTAAGTCACAAGCGGTTTGAAGGAGTTCTATTTCTCTTGATTCTTTGACTGTTCTTAGATCGTAAGCGATCGGTGCTAATCGTTCAAATTCATAATTCGCATACTTTTCTTTGCACCATTTATTGAATCTATCTGTACGTGTTTCTACCTCAGTACCATTTCTTATGTGCTCGTTATTATAGAGGTAGATATTATTGGTTTCGGCAAGGATGGTGTTGAGTGTACTTTCGAATTTGTCGTTCCACAGGACGGTGGCAACACCAGAAGTTTCAGTCGCTTCTTCCGCAGTGTATTTATGGCCTTCCCAAACGGCTATCAGTTCACTTGTTTCTTTTAAGAAAAGTACCTCCCTCATTTTTGGATCGGGGAAATCAGGTGCGACAATCAGTACAGACTCTTCTTGATCTATTCCTGAAAAATAGAGGAGGTTGCTATTTTGTCTAAAGGCCATCGTGCCATCTGCATTAGTAGGCATTATATCATTCGAACAGATGATAGCGATTGAATTAGGCTTCATTTTCGCCTTAAGTTTTTCTCTGTTTTTGATGAAAAGGTCTTTGCCGATGTGCTCGTATCTCATGTCTTTTTGTTCAAAAGGTGGTGTAACGAAATAAGCAGGAAAAGGTGAGAAAAAGAAGGGTTCTTTTGACTGTCAGTTCAAAACCGAGTGCAGTTGCTGCATGGTAATATCTAGGCCACACTTAAAATGCCCTTCAGGACAACTCTTTTTGCCATGAAGCCCGCAAGGGCGACAAGCCAGTTCTCCGGTAATTTGTACTATGTGGCTTTCGTCTGCCAGCGGCCCAAAACCAAAGTCAGGAATGGTAGAGCAGAAAATAGCGCAGGTATTGGCGTTAACGGAAGAGGCTAAATGCATAGGGCCGCTATCATTGACATAGTTCATTCGCGCATCCTTCATTAGTGCAGTAGATTGAAGTAAAGATAATTTACCGCAAAGATTCTTTGCATTGATATTGCCAGATTTCTCAATGATCTCATTGCAAAGGTCTTGATCTGACGGGGCTCCCAATAAGAATATGTTTCCTTCAAAAGGTAAAGACTTCACCAACTCAATCCATTTTTCTTTTGGAAACTGTTTGGTAAACCAAACCGAGGCCGGAGCCATACAGATATAGGGCTTTTCTTGCCATTGCTGAACAGATTGATAATCCATTTCGGACGGGTAGAGCTTTGGGTTTTCGTGCTTATTATCCGTCAATTCACGAATCAAATCATGGTTCCGAACCACTTCGTGAACTCCATTACCAATCTCATGCGGTACCTTTTTGTCGAATGACCAAGCAAATGGGTTTTTGTCAAAGCCTATTTTAAGGGGTGATCCTGATAGGGCGGTGATCATGCCTGAGTTGGCGAATCGCTGAACGTTCACTACTAGGTCATAATGTGTTTTTCGCACCCTGCCTACCAAGCGAAAGAGGTTTCTATATTTACCACCTTTTTTATCCCAAACAATTGTCTCTCGTACAAAGGGGTGTTCTTTCATTAAACTCTCGTTGCCTTTTCTTACCAGAAAGTCAATACTGGCTTTTGGGTAAGAGGAATGGAGTTTTTCCAACAAGCCAGTCGCTAGAATAACGTCTCCGATAAAGGCGGTTTGAATAACAAGAATTTGACGAAATGCCATGGATAGTGAATTCACTCAAATATAAAGGAATTGATTTTCTCAAAAATGTGTTGATCCCGTAAGATCAAAACTTAGCATACAAAAGGCCACATGCTTAGCCCCGATATCGGTGGTTATTCCTGCTTAACAACAAAGCCCAATACTTTTCTGATTAGTGCCTATTAAATAATTATCTTTGCCGCATTGAGGAGAATCGGAGATGGTTGATTATAACCTATTTACACTGCCTAACGGCATCAGAATAGTTCACAAGGAAGTCCCAAGTACTAAAATTGTTCATTGCGGGTTTGTGCTAGATATTGGTAGCAGAGACGAACGCGAAGACCAGTTGGGTATTGCTCACTTTTGGGAGCACATGGCCTTTAAGGGAACCAAGAAGCGGAAAGCGTTTCACATATTGAATCGACTTGATTCGGTGGGTGGCGAACTTAACGCCTATACTACTAAGGAGAAAATTTGCTTCTATGCTTCGTCACTAGATAAGCATATGGAAAGTGCCTTCGAACTTTTGCAAGACATTACCTTCGACTCCATTTTTCCTGAAAAGCAGATTGAAAATGAGAGGGGAGTGATTCTTGAAGAGATGTCGCTCTATCACGACAGCCCTGAAGATGCGATCCAAGACGAGTTCGATGATGTGATTTTCAAAGACCATCCATTGGGTAAAAATATTTTAGGGACAGCTTCTAGCGTGAAATCTTTTCATCGAAAGGATTTTCAAGACTTTCTGAAAGCCAATTTAAATACCGAAGGAGTAGTTTTTTCCTGTGTGGGCAACGTCCCTTTTAAAAAGGTTCAAAGACTTGCCGAAAAATACTTCGGAGCCATACCGCACTTCAAGGCGGAAAGAAAAAGGGTTCCTTTTGAATTATACACACCGAGCACCATCACTTCGAAAAGAAACATTACCCAAGCGCACTGTGCGATAGGTTCTACAGCTTTTTCCTTAAGTGATAGAAATAGGCTTCCCTTCTTTATGTTGATTAACATTCTAGGCGGCCCGGGAATGAATTCAAGGTTGAATTTAGCCCTGCGAGAGAAGTATGGATTCGTTTATAACATTGAGGCGGCCTATCAGCCCTACTCGGATACCGGCTTATTCGCTATTTTCTATGGTACGGAATTGAGCCAAGTAAACCGCAGTAAGAAGCTAATCGCTAAAGAGCTAAAGCTGCTACGAGAGAAATCATTGGGTACGCTTCAGTTACACAAAGCCAAAGAACAATTGGTAGGGCAATTGGCCATGGCCGAAGAGAATAATGCCAGCTTAATGCTCATGATGGGTAAAAGTATTCTTGACTTGAATAAAATTCATAGCCTTGAAAGCATCTTCAAGAATATTCGATCGATCACGAGTGCACAATTGCAAGATATTGCAAATGAAGCCTTAGTGGAAGATCAGATGAGTTACTTAACATTCTTACCAAAGAACTGATGGAGTTTATATCGGCAGACTTACAAGCCTATGTTGAGGCACATTCAGATGAAGAGTCGTCTCTTCTGGCAGATTTAAATAGAGACACTTACGCCAAAGTGATGATGCCAAGAATGCTTTCTGGGCACCTTCAGGGGCGAATGCTCTCTATGCTCAGTCATATGATTCAACCCAAACGCATCCTTGAGATTGGTACTTATACGGGTTACTCCGCCATATGCATGGCAGAGGGCTTAGCTCAAGATGGAAAACTCATCACGCTAGACATTAATGAAGAGTTAGAGGTGATGGTTAGGGGTTATTTTGAAAAGGCAGGTTTGACGGATAAGGTTGACTATCGCATTGGCAACGCCATGGATCTAATTCCCGCAATAGACGAAGAATTTGACATGGTCTTTATTGATGCGGACAAGAAGAATTACACGAATTACTTTAACTTAGTGTTTGAAAAAGTTAGGCCAGGGGGATTCATTATAGGCGATAATGTGCTCTGGAGTGGCAAAGTGATTCAGACTGAAAAGAAAACTGACAAAGACACGCAAGCAATCCTTGATTTTAACCGTTTCGTTCAAGAAGACGATCGAGTTGAAAACGTACTATTTCCGGTAAGAGATGGCTTGATGGTAATAAGAAAAAAATAGTGAGGCATTTCCTTGTGTCAATCATCATCTTAATGATGGCTTCGTTGAGCTCTTTAGCGCAAGCCCCAATGATCGTCCCTTCTGAAGTAACCGTTGCTGGCGTAAAACTCAAGCTGAATAAGGATGCCCGTGAAGACGTAGCCGAGACGCTAGACCTCTTGACAAGAAGCCAATATCACTTCCAATTAAAAGCCGATCGGTCTAACCTCTATATGCATTTTGTCGAGAAGATTTTGAAAGAAGAAGGTATTCCCGAAGATTTTAAATACTTGGCCATTCAAGAAGGCGAGTTTATTGCCGATGCAGTTTCTACTTCAAACGCAGTAGGTTTTTGGCAGTTCAAAAAGGCATCGGCACAAGAATTAGGCTTAAGAATCGATAATGTAGTCGATGAACGAAAACACATTATTGCTTCCACCATAGGTGCGACTAAATACTTAAAGCGATCCAATTTTGTGTTTGATAATTGGGTTTTGTCCATGCAATCGTACCTACAAGGGCTTACAGGTACTCAGCGGTCAGTGGCTGACAAGTTGTATGGTGCCAAGTCAATGAATATTACGGGTAAGTCTCATTGGTATATCAAGAAGTTCATTGCCCATAAGCTGGCTTTTCAAGATTTTGTTGGCGAAGGCCGAAAGCACCCTGAAGTGAGCCTTAACGAATTTGAGGGAAAGGGCAGAACACTCAGACAAGTGAGTCAGGATGTTAAAGTTGATTATGAGGAGCTCAAAAGGTTTAATAAATGGCTCAACCAATCGAGGATTCCTGGCGACAAGTCTTACATGGTGATTTACCCGACTAAAGGAAAACAACAAGCGGTTGCTCAAAAACGTGAAGAGGATAAACCGAAAGCCCAGCCAAAGACAAATTCCAATAATAGAGCAACAACGAACCGCAGAAAACCACCAGTTTCTATTCAAGCGGGCAATGGTTTTAGGTCAGTAGAGGGAAATGTTGGGATTTATCCGAAAGTAACGGGTAATATCAGCAGAGCATATGATGCTGGCCAGATTAAAATGAATGGAATTCCTGCTATCAGGGCCAAAGCAGGCGAATCTGTTCAGTCACTGTCGCGCAGAACAGGCGTGAGCATTAAAAAACTTACCAAGTTCAATGATATCTCTGCTGAGAACAGGTTGAGAGGAGATGCATACTATTACCTAAAGAATAAAAAGAGTAACGGAAAGGTGCACTACCATATTGTTCAGCCAAATGAAACACTGTGGACAATTGCTCAGAATTATGGCATTAGACTCAAAAAACTAATGCACAAGAATAGAATGCGGGAAGGGGAAGATTTGAAAATTGGTCGTGTGCTTTGGCTAAGGTTCATAAGGCCTGAAAAGATCCCAGTCGAATACAGTAATGTCATTATAAAACGCGAGGAGCTTTCTGCTGAAGATAGGTTGATCAATGAAGCTTCGTTAGCCACTACGGTAAACGAAGTGGTAGAAAAACCAAAGGTAATTGAAGTACCACTAAGAGAAGAAAACGAAGTGTTTGTAGTCCCTGAAGTAAGAAAACCTTTGGTAGCCACTGAAAGGGATACGATCTTTGTGCACTATGTAAAACCAAAGGAAACTTTTTTCGCAATATCCAGAATTTACAACGTTGAAATTGACGACATTTTGAATTGGAACAACCTGAATATTCAGGATGGTCTTGAAGTCAATCAAGAGATAAAGCTCCTAGTTCCCAAAGCGAAAGCCGCCAATATAGGATTAGTAGAAGTATTACATGAGGTGAAAGTGGGAGAGACACTCTGGTCGATTTCTAAATTATACGAAGTGACAATTGAAGACATCAAAAAGTGGAATAGTAAGGAAACAAATGATCTTTCACCTGGAGATCAACTCAAAATTTTAAAGAAGCCCTAAGGGATATTAAAGAATTTGGACTGCTCAATTTTTTCTAGGCCTAGGCGTCTAGCTTTACTTTTAGTCTTGGCTGCTTTTACGGCAATGATTTGTCATGCCCAAGAAAAACCAGCTGCAAAAGATACTGCCGCTGCTATTCCAGATAGTCTTATCTATTGGAAAAAGGGCGGGAAATTTAATCTCACAATTCAACAAGTAGGTTTAACAAATTGGGCTGCGGGGGGCGAGTCTTCTGTGGCCGTAGGTGGAGGTGTTCAAGGCTTCATAAATTACGAGCAGGGCGATGTCGTTTGGGAAAACAAAGGCCAGATTGGCTACGGTGTCATTAGAAATGGTGGTGGTGGTAATAGATTTGAAAAAACCGATGACCAGATTGAGCTCTCATCAAAGTATAGCCAGAAGTTTACCGAAAAGGTGTTGATGACAGGCGGAGTAAATTTTAGGACCCAAATGGATCGTGGGTACAAAATTGAAAAGATTGCAAATTCTAGCGAAACCCGAAGGCTACTGATCTCCGATTTTATGGCGCCTGGTTATCTGCAGACCTCATTGGGTTTGACATTTCGTGATAGTAAAAAAGGGTATACAGCTACGCTAGCACCATTTACAGGGCGTTTCACTTTTGTTTTGACTGACTCATTATCTAATGCAGGGTCTTTCGGTATTACACCGGGCGACAAGATCCGGTCTGAGGCAGGAATAAGTTTGAGAGGAGGTTATCAAAAGCAAATCATGGAAAACGTAAAGTTTCAGACAAACTTCAACCTATTCTCAAACTATGAGAAGTTTCCGAATACTGTAGTCAATATAGAGGCTGTTCTTAACCTGAAGGTGAATGACTTCATTCAATCCAATATCAGCACACAATTGATCTACGATGATGATGTAATCATTACACGATCCGATGGTAGTCGGGGGCGTGATTTGCAGATCAAGAATGTGATCAATGTTGGCTTTGTACTGGGGTTCTGATCATTTCAACTTCTCCCTTGTCAAGGGGAGACACAGAGGAGTTCTTTCTAAGAACTATATCACTTCGTCATCCTAAGTACAACGGAGCATCTTATGCTCAAAGACTGGTTCTTTGCATACTCAGAAAAGAAAAACGGGGAGGTTAGAGGGGGTTTCAGAATACAACCAATGGGCAGATTGCTTAGAACTATGTTCTTACAATGGCAATACTTTTTAAAACTCAGGGTCTAAGCCGAGCTTATCTTGCAAATCCTTTAAGGCTGGATACTTGTTCTTTAAAAACTCAAACTTCTCACGGTCGGTATACAACATTTTCTCTTGGGCAATTTCAACCACCTGAGATTTTAAAGAGATATGATCGTTTTTCAAGGTGTTTCTCAAGTGTTGCAGCAACTCTCCTCTGAACTTTTCGAAACTTGAAACTAAAGCTTCATTGGGGATGGATACCGTCAATTGATTGCCCTCGAGTAAATACGGATTCTTGAACAGTTCTTGGTCCAAGCTTTGGAAGTTTCCGTTCGTAATGAACGACTGCCAAGCGGTTTCCATATCATCGGGGGTAAAAGGAGTTTGTCTTAAGTCAATACGCTCTTCTACTTCTTCATTTTCTTCTTCCTTGGGCTTATTAATCTGCTGCTTCAAAGCATTTAGATCGGTCGGGACCATCATCGTTTTAGATGGTGACTTTCTAATACTCGGTCTAGGCGTGTTCAGAGGTGCCAAAGGTGCCTGAACAATAGGCTCAATGGGTTCGGGAACAACGGGAACAGCTACTTCAGGTTCGACCTGTTCCGGCTCATCTTCAGCCGTAGGAAGTGGTGGCAGTTCTTCTTTTTTTGGAGCAGGAGCAGGAGCAGGAACAGCAGCAACAGGAGCCTCGGTAGGCTTTTCGGCTACCTTAGTCTCTTCAGAAGTAGGCTCAGCTAAAGTTTTTTTTTTGATGCCTCACCATCGGTGCTCACTTGGGCCAGCGAAAGCGCTGCGGTGAGATGGGCCATTTTCACTAAGGCCAACTCTACGTGCAGCCGTTGGTTTTTACTCGCTTTGTAATTGATGTCACACTGGCTGGCAATGTTCAATGCAGTAAGTATGAAAGACAGTGGAATCTGATTGGCCTGTTCGGTATAACGCACTTTTACACTATCAGAAACTTGAAGGAGTGCTACCGTAGCATTATCCTTACACACCATTAAGTCCCTTAAATGACTGCTTAGACCAACAATAAAGTTGTGCCCATCGAAACCTTTCTTTAAGATTTCGTCAAAAATCAACAGGGTATTGGTGGTGTTTTCCGCGAAAAGTGCCTCGGTCATTCTGAAATAGTAATCATAATCCAGAATGTGCAGGTTATCAATCGTGTCTTTGTAAGTGACCTTCTTTCCTTTAGAGAAAGTAACGATCAGATCGAAAAGTGACAATGCATCGCGCATAGCACCATCTGCCTTTTGAGAGATCAGGTTAAGCGCTTCGTCTTCCACCTCGATGCTTTCCTTCTCTGCGATCATTTTTAATTGATCAGCAATGTTGTTGACTTCAATTCTATTGAAATCGAAAATCTGGCAACGCGAAAGAATAGTAGGAATTACTTTGTGCTTTTCCGTAGTGGCCAAAATGAATATGGCATACGAAGGTGGCTCTTCTAGGGTCTTCAGAAAGGCATTAAAAGCCTGATTTGAGAGCATGTGCACCTCATCTATGATGTAGACCTTGAATTTTCCTTGTTGCGGAGGGTAGCGGACCTGCTCAATCAAATTTCTGATGTCATCAACAGAGTTATTTGAAGCAGCATCCAGTTCATAGATGTTGAAAGTATCATTACCCATTAATGGGTTGTCAATGGTTTGCTCGTTGATGAGTCTAGCGACAATCCGCGCACAGGTGGTCTTACCCACCCCTCTTGGTCCGCAAAAAAGTAGGGCTTGGGCCAATTGGTTGTTGTCGATGGCGTTTTTAAGGGTTGTGGTGATGTGTTCTTGACCCACTACCTCTTGAAAGCCAACCGGTCTGTATTTTCTAGCCGAGACAACGAAGTTTTCCATTGCCGCAAGATATAAATCTTAGGGAAGATGTTGAATGTTCTTTGTTCAAAGTTTTTCAAAGCACGTATTTGAACCAAAAAGACCTTACCTTTGTATCAAGCACTGAAGCGTTTTGCAAAGGTGCTTGATGATAAACATCTACGCGAAGGCTGCGATGTTTTGCATGGGGCCGACTGGAATTGACAGTAGGTGAAATGCGAGTGTAAGCATGTCGGGAGTTGTTCGTATTTCCCGTAAATAAAACGATCATACTTTATAATTGGCGAAAGACAATACGCCCTTGCTGCCTAATTAGTATTAGATAGCAATGTGTCTCGCTGGCCCCCTGTTCTGCCGGGCTGGCATGGAGGCATCAACTGCAGAACTGGCTACCCCGGGGTTGTGACGGAAGTAGTAAGATTAATCGCATCTAAGGTTTGAATCAGGGTGGCTGCTGTCCTTATCAAACTCGAAAACTAATCAGCAAATAAACATGTAGAAGGCACTTTGTGTTCCTTATCTGGACGAGGGTTCGATCCCCTCCGGCTCCACCTTCGCCCGCCATAGCTCTTTTGAGCGAAGGCGGGCTTTTTTTGTTACTCCTGCGGGGGCCACCCTACATGCTGGCTACTCGCTAAATTCTTCCACTGGAAGAATTCTTTACGTTCATTCCTCCTCCGGCTCCACTTTCACCCACCATAGCTCGTCTGAGCGAAGGTGGGTTTTCTTTTTTTAGTGACTTCTGTAGTTTCTTTTCTTAGTCATATGCGGGTTTTAGCGGAGACTCTCCTTTCTCTAATTTTTTTTGAGCGAAGGCGGTCTTTTTTTATCCGCCATAGCTCTTTTGAGCGAAGGCGGATCACCCATCCACGGGCTTCGGTGGAGAAACTCCACCGCTTTTTCCTCTTTACTTTTAAGGCTGAATCAACTATTTTTTCATGTAAACACACAATATCCATAGTATGCATGCCGTCTACATTCTTAAATGTGCTGACAATACTCATTACGTAGGGTGCACAAGTAATCTTGAGAATAGGCTAGTTAGGCACAATCGGAAAGAGGTTCATTACACCAAGTCAAGACTGCCTTTCAAAGTCGTTTTAACCATCAATTTTCCTGATAAATACAAAGCTTATGCTTTCGAAAAGTATCTAAAGTCAGGAAGTGGCAGAGCATTTATGAATAAACGCTTTCTATGAGTTGGCCATTAAAGCCTTAGTAATCTGTTCCCATTCTGGGACACCTCTAAACCCTCAACAACTCTTCTTAGTTAGCAGAAGCACTTTTTAGGTTTTGGAATGTCATTTGCAATCTATCTCGCGTGAATAAATCAAAAGTAATGCGCGTGGATTTGAATAATAACAAACTAAGGTTAGGGCTAATACTCATTGGTCTAATCTGTATTTTTTTAATCAGTAGCTGTGCGGGTGGTCACGTAACCAGAAATGGGATTTTTGAAGATCATCATCAGTCTACAAAGGAAGAATTAGTAGGCGAGTGGAGAGCCGTCAATACTGAGGTAGCTATTCCTGGTGAAGTGGTTTACAAATTCTTCAAAGATGAAAAAGGTAAAGTAGCATTGAAAGTAAACGGTGAGTCTGTAGAGATGAGGTACTTCGATGCTTATGATAATCTATCTGTCAGTTTTCATTACCTCGATAAAAACAAAAACGATTTCTTCGTTTACGCTCAGTTCAAAAACTACCTAAAGAATGAGCTAGTCATTCATTCAAGTAATGTTACCGATGCGAATGGAGCACAGGCTTCCTTGGCAAAGGACGATTCCAGCTTTTTACTAAAAAAGATAGTAGCCTCTAATAAAGAGCAATAGGCACATGTGGTGTTTCCAAGGCGTGATTGTGCTTTAGCTTTTGAAGTTAAAGTTCTATCTTCCTTCCTTAACACATAAACAACACACACATGCTATTAAAAATTGGTTCTCAAGGTCAGGATGTAAAAGACTGGCAAAATTTTCTCAATACACAAGGTTTTAATGTAGGAGCCGCTGATGGCATCTTTGGTGCAGGTACTGCAACAGGCAGTAAGGCTTTTCAAACTGCTCATGGCTTAGCAGCCGATGGATTGGTAGGGGCCGGAACCATTGCAGCCGCTCAGGCACTTGGTTTTCAGTTTACAGCCTCTACTTTTCCTCTGGCAGGGAATATTAATGCGGTAGTTGATATCTCTCATTTTCAATCCAATGTCGATTTCGCGGCTGTAAAGGCTGACGGTATTTTGGCGGTTATCCATAAGGCCACACAAGGCGCAACCTATACAGATCCCGAATATGCTTCAAAAAGAATTGCGGCAAGTCAACAAGGCTTGCTTTGGGGAGCCTATCACTTTGGCACTGGACAAGATGTAGTGCAGCAGGCGCAACACTTTCTGGCGGTAGCGGCAGCAGATGCCAATACGCTTTTAGTCTTAGACTGGGAAGAAAACGGCATTGCCTCCCAAGGCACTATGTCTTTACCCCAAGCAGTGGAATTTGTAGAGCGAGTCAAAGATGCGGTAGGTCGCTACCCTGTTTTATATGGGGGTAGTCTCATAAAGAATTCGGTAGGAACAGGGAATACTGTTTTGAGTCAGTGTCCTTTATGGTTGGCCCAGTATAGTTCTAATCCGAGTTTGCCAGCGGGCTGGTCGAATTACAAGCTTTGGCAATATACAGATGGCGTCAACGGACCGGAACCGCATGGCGTTAACGGTATTGGGAATTGCGACCGCGATGTTTTCGCTGGATCGCCAAGCGACTTGCAGACTTTCTGGAAGAGTGGGTTGTAACAAATCAAAAGAGGCACTTTGACCTGATTAAAAGGTTTGAGCTTTTAAATACCGGAAAAGCAGTTCATTTCTAAAAATATGAACTGTTTTTCCGGCATGAGGGCCTCTTCTAGGTCTTCTTGAAAATGACTTTAAATCAAACCCTAGACCGTTCCGTTTAGCGTCACATCAATCGAAACAGGACTACCGGCCGTCATGGTGACGTCCAAGTCGGAACTATAACCTCCATTATCGTCAAATGGGAAGGCATAACCACGGCCATCAATGGTGGGTATGTTTTGACCCGCATTGCCATTGTGGAAATAGTAAGCGTAAGTATTCCAAGCCCCTTCAGGCACTGTGCCATTCATCGGATAGAAATTAGAGAATAAGAGCAAGCCAGCATTAAAAGGCTGAAAAGGCATGGGTGAATGCAATATCACACTGGTGCCATCTGGGTCAACAAAATAGATTTCCATCGGCTGAGAAAATTCAGAGGTGGTGGTCATTTGCATGCCTGCTACAAGGTTCGTACTGTCTGTTCCAATATCATCGGTGAATGTCTTATTTTTATTATTTCCGTTGGGGTCAATTAAGTTAAGTGTAGCATATTTTTCACTGAGTACTGGTCCATGAGCAAATGAGATTTTTGCAGTCACCCCTGATAGCCCTACAGCACTGACCCAATTAAAGGTGAGTTCTGATGTGCTTGCATTAAAGTCAATTCCTGTGGCCGTATTTGATGGTGAACCTGTGTTTGAAAATGTTGGTTTACCTGCGGCATCTATGGTGAAGGACTGGATCTCTGTTCCTGACATATATAATTTTCCACTAATGCTTTGAATAGGAATTCCAGTACCTGTCGGATTTTTGAGTACAAAATTTGTCATCGCCCCAGGTGATGACGTGGGTGCTACTGCAGTAGTAGCCGCAAAAGTTGTCAGTTTGGAAAGGTCAATGGGTTTGAGCCCATTCGATGTAATATAACCTAGTCGAATATGCAGGTTGCTATTCCCTGATCCTGTGTTTGGAGAAATCCCCCTGTTCAACATAGTTACCAACTGGTTTTCTATGTTACCCAGAATGGTGTCGTCTTGTAGCTTGTTATTTGTAGAGGCATGATATGCCCAGCTTTGATAGGCACTATCGGCAAAGGTGCCTGCGCAACCGAGTGCCATTTGGCTAGCAGGAGATACTATGTTAATATCGCCTAAAGGGCCGGTGGTTGTGGTGGCAGGAATATTTGCTCCCCAACCTGCATTAAACCAAGCAGGAGGTGCCGGAGGTAACGCGTTCGAATGAGGAGATGCTTTGCAATTGGTTGAGAAGTAGGGGTAGAAAACCTGGTAGACATTGGTTTCACCGGTTCCTTTTGCCGGAACGGCAGTGAGTGCGTTGGATGCAGCATCATATCGATAGCCAGTACCTGTAAATTCAAAAACGGTGTATTCGGTACCGGTTTTTCCGTTGATATCGGTTAAGCCTGCCGGAAGTGTAAAATTTGTAATCACTTTGCCAGCATAAATTTCCATACCGCTTTTGGTCCCATTGGCGACTAAGTAGAGCGTGTGTTTTTTGTAATATTCGAACATTTGATAGATGGCATCGTCCATGCTGCTGATGATTAAAGCACTCGATTTTTCATAAAACCAAAGGTTGACGCCACTCATATTGTCAAAGGTACCCAGTGTGCTTTCCATGGTGATTTGGGTAGCAGACACAGTGCTTACAGTTGTCCCGGGAGGTACACCTGGCCCAGCAACCACCCACCCTGTTATGGCTCCAAAAGTCTGGTTTGGTGTGGTGAGCGTAAAAGTAGCTGTATTGGGTGTGCCTGAGGTAGCACTACTGATATCACCTTTGAATTGATTGGGTACAATTAAAGTATCAATCAGGTGCTGAGGACCAATCATTCTATGGCTAGCGGGCAATGCGGTTTTGCCAGGCGTGCTTTTGCTCTTAGGAACTGCTGCCCTTGCCGCAATGGGTTGCACACATTTGCCATAAGGTGCAAACGCTGCATTATTACAAAGTGTGGTAAAGTTCGAAATAACAGTCGATCGATTCGTTCCTGATACAATGCCTGTTCCATTGGGGAAGTTCGCATCGCTTGGCGTTACTTGAACAGTGATCGGCATACCGAACTGATCGATTTGGGTAGTGTCTAAGTTGACTTCGGTGTTTCCTTTAATTGTTAATTCCACAAAGTCGAAAATGAAATCCGCCATGGGCGAAGAACCATTGATAGAATCTAAGTTGCTCCCTGTGGTGGTAATTTGAACAGCATCACTTGAGTTACTAAAGTACAACCTACCTGACTTTAAATCGTCAGCTTGATTGATGAGTAAAGTGTAGGTGGAACCATTTTTTAAATCGCTCAAAGCAATAGATGGCGCACTGCTGATTACGGTTTTTGTACCTGTGCCTGTTGGTGTGAATACACTTGCTATTCTAGTGGAAGTAGATATGCTATAAATCTGGGTTTGACTTTGTAAGAATACAAATAGGTCGGTGTCCTTGATGTTTGAATTGTTCGTGATATTTACCTGAATATAGGTGGTTGCTGTTGCTGTGCCCATGGTGTGTGTTTTAAAAAGTCCTTTGTGTTTTGAACTGAAAGCTACAAAGTTCAGTGAAGCTTTCACTAGTAGTAATCAGCTATAATTTCTATTGGTCAACGCGTATCAAAACCAGTGGCAATGAAAGCATCGTAGCGCATTGATTTATGGAATTAAGACTTATGGGTGAACTTATAATGGGCTAGTGCCATCTTCACTTCACCCCAACTGTATTCATCACCCAATTGTGATTTAACTTCACCTGAACTGATCGTTTCTGCCGTAATCAGTGAGAGGATATTATCTAACTTCTCTTTTTTGATAATTTGGAAAGGATCTATTTCCCCAGTTTCTACATAGTGGCAAAGGTGGCTCTCAATGGTACTGGGTACAAAGCCTCTTTCTTCGGCAATTTCTTCTATGGTCTTTCCCGCTTTATATAAGCCGAAGGTGATTTCGGCAGTTGGAGTTTTGTCTTTCTTTTTGGTTTTGACTTCAGCTTTGCGGGCTTTGTGTAACTCATTTCCTTCTAGGTCTACCTTGGTGAGCACTTTGTCATCGGCCATCGACTTTATGAGGAGGTCCACCTTTTGTAGTGAGAGCACTTTATTGAAGAAGGCCTGTTCTAAGGCGTTGATCTCTTTTCTGTAAGTTTTAAGCTTAGTCTTTTCTTGCAGGTTACTGTCGTGATTCTTAAGGTCTTTTGAAGCCTTTTGCAAAATAGGAGAAAAGTATGCTACTGCTTTGGCGACACGTTCGGCAAGCTGATGGAGGTAATCAGTTTCATGGGTAATGATGCGCTGCGCTTGTTTAATAAAGCTATCGCCAACCGATTTGATGGGTGATACTTCCTCTATTAAGGCTTTCGTCCAAAGATGGTGTTGCTGCTTGGTCGATCTATTTTCTTGCTTGTCAAAACTTCGCTCGTGTGCATTAAGCTCATAGATCAGTCCTGCGAAGTTGAAAGTATTGGCAACGAGTTTTGATAGGTATTGCTTTCTGTCTGAAGTGAGGCTTTCTTCCAATTGACTTGCTGAAGCTTTCGTCTTCGCAAAGTCTTTCATAGAGTCGCTTAAGTCGAAATTTGACTCAGGTATTTTGGACGACAGCACCAGTCCGTCTAATGCCGTCAGTCGGGATAGTGCCACATAGACTTGTCCTTGAGCAAAGGCATCTGTGAGGTCTAGAATAGCCTTCTCAAAAGTCAGTCCTTGGCTTTTATGAACCGTTACGGCCCAAGCAAGTTTTAAAGGATATTGCTCAAAGCTGCCGAGTACTTTCTCGTCAATTTCGTTGGTCTCTTTATTAAGTGTATAACGCTTATTTTCCCAAGTGTAAAATGGTACTTGTACTTCCTGACCATCTTCGAAAGTCACGCGAATATCGTTGGATTCGAGGCGTGTGATGTGACCAATTTTTCCATTG
>CAYGQO010000018.1:1969-54484 GCA_964352205.1 uncultured Roseivirgaceae bacterium | reverse complement strand
TGGAGTTTAATTTAAGGATATAAGATAGAATTGAGATGTTTGATTTTGAATATTCCGGGAATAAGATCGGATGACAAGTCTGGCCTGTCATGGTTTATACCGGATGTTGGGTATTAGTGCTTAGGCGGTAAGTGAGTGCGTTGTTAGTGTTTAGGCGGCCAGTCTTGCTTCGAACGTTGGGATTAATGAATAGGCTGGGAGCGTAGCGGAAGTCTATGCCCCTCGCGGGGCATTAATCCCAACGTTGTATAACGCTCATAAAAGTGAGCGTTATATTTCATATAGTTTAACAAAAGTGAGCGTTAGCCAACATAATTCCCGTGTATAACGCTTATTACTAAAGCTAACCATTGAAGTTCATTTTGTCCAAAGGTGATTGTATTTTTTCCCATCCTTTGTGAGTCCTTACAATCTACAAAAAAATAAGACCTCAGCCTGATTACTCAAGCTGAGGTCTAAAGTCTAGAATCTAATGTCTAAAATCTAAGCTTTCTCCGCCACCCAATCTTTCGCGGCCATAAAGGCTTTGATCCAAGGGCTCAGTACATCAGCTTTTTGGTCAGCGGGGTAATTGCCCCAGTTCCATGGGAAGACTGAGCGCTCAAAGTGAGGCATAATGGCTAAGTGTCTACCGTCTTTACTCGCTAAACCTGCTACATGGTAGTCAGAACCATTTGGAGAGGCTGGGTAAGCCTCATGTGAGTATTTAGCAATTACGTGGTATTCGTTTTCAGCTTCTGGAAGTCTGAAACGGCCTTCACCGTGTGCCACCCAAATACCAAGCCTTGAACCCGCGAGTCCGCTAAGCATTACTGAGTTGTTTTCTGGAATGGTCACGTTGACAAAACCTGACTCAAACTTATGGGCAATGTTATGGTCTAGCTTTGGATGTACTTCATGTTCTGGGTAGAGCAATCCAAGTTCTCCCATCAATTGGCAACCATTACAGATACCCAATGAGATGGTGTCTTCACGGGCATAGAAGTTGTCTAGTGCCAGCTTTGCTTTCTCATTGTAAAGGAAGGCACCTGCCCAGCCTTTGGCGGAGCCTAAAACGTCAGAATTTGAAAATCCACCAACGAAAGCGATAAAGTTTACATCGCTGAGGTCTTCGGCACCAGAGATTAAGTCTGTCATGTGGACATCCTTAACATCGAAGCCAGCAAGGTGCATGGCATAAGCCATTTCTCTGTCGCCATTCACTCCTTTTTCACGGATAATGGCGGCTTTGATGCCTGTTTTGCCCTTACGGTCAGGATCAAGTCCTAAAGCTGCATATTGTCCCTCGAATCCTTCAGGGAAGGTGAACGACAAGGGTTGTTTTTTGTAGTTGTCAAAACGGGCCTTGGCCAAAGCCTCGCCAGATTGTTTCTGATCGAGTAGGTAAGAGGTCTTGTACCATGTGTCTCTCAAGCTAGCAATGTCTAATAGGTAGCTTTGCGTAGTCGTTTGAATCGATAAGATCGGTTCTCCTATTGGGCTACCAATGGCTAAGTACGAAGCATCAATATCATCGAAGAGGGTTTGAATGTCTTCTAGGTCTTCGTTCGCTACTTGCAGTACCAAGGCTGGTTGCTCTGAGAAGAAGGTGGCGATATCATCAATGCCTTTGATTTCCTTCAAGTTAGCAGCAATACCAAGGTCTACTTGGGCAAAGGTCATTTCTAACAAGGCGGTGATTAAACCACCAGCAGAGACATCGTGTCCTGCTAAGATTTTGCCTTCTCTGATCAAGGCCTGTACCATGTTGAAGGTGTTGGCAAAGCGATCTGCATCGTCAACCGTTGGGGCAGAGGTGCCTACTTTTCCTACAATCTGCGCAAATGAACTACCGCCTAATTTGAATTCACCATCGGATAAATTCACATACAATAGGGTAGACTCAAAGTTAGGCTGTAATACTGGCTCAACGATTTGTTTCAGGTCTGTTACTTCACCTCCAGCAGAGATGATTACCGTACCTGGCGAATAAACCACGCCATCTTTGTACTTCTGAGTCATGGACATGGAGTCCTTGCCTGTTGGTATGTTGATGCCTAGGTCGCAAGCGAAGTCCGAAACGGCTTCTACTGCCTTGTAAAGTCTTGCGTTCTCGCCTTCGTTTTTAGCGGGCCACATCCAGTTGGCACTGAGGGAAACACCACTCAATCCATTTTCTATCGGTGCCCAAATGATATTGGTCAATGCTTCCGCAATGGAAAGCTGAGAACCTGCTACCGGATCTACCAATGCCGAAACTGGTGCATGGCCGATGGATGTGGCAATTCCTTTTTCGCCACGATAATCTAGTGCCATTACGCCCACATTATTCAAGGGGAGTTGTAGTGGCCCTGCTGTTTGCTGTTTAGCCACACGACCAGTAACACAGCGGTCAACTTTGTTGGTTAACCAATCCTTACAGGCAACGCTTTCCAGTTGAAGCACTCCATTCAGATAGGTTTGAAGTTGCTTGATATCGTAGGTAACCTCGCTGAAGTTTGGATCGATTGTTTTGTCTTCCAAAACCGTTTTAGGAGACGATCCGAACATGTGCGCTAAGTTCCAGTCGATAGGGTTTTCACCCGATACCTTATTCTCAAACTTAAAGTGCATGTCGCCAGTGGTTTCTCCCACCACGTAGAATGGAGCTCTTTCGCGCTGCGCGACTTTCTCCATATAGGCAATGTCTTCTTCTTTGATCACAAGCCCCATGCGTTCTTGCGACTCATTGCCAATGATTTCTTTGTCCGATAGGGTAGGATCTCCAACAGGAAGTTTCTTCACATCAATTGTTCCACCACTTTCTTCTACTAATTCAGAGAGGCAGTTCAAATGACCGCCCGCACCGTGATCGTGAATCGATACGATAGGGTTTTTACCCGACTCAGACATCGCACGCACTGCATTGTACACACGTTTCTGCATTTCAGGATTCGAACGCTGAATGGCATTCAATTCAATTCCGCTTGAAAACTCACCGGTGTCTACAGAAGACACAGCACTACCCCCCATTCCGATGCGGTAGTTGTCACCGCCCATCACTACGATTTTATCGCCTTTCTCTGGAGCGGCCTTCAGGGCGTGTTCTTTCTTTCCATAACCAATGCCTCCGGCTAACATGATCACCTTGTCAAAGCCATGTCTTTTGCCGCCTTCTTCATGCTCGAAAGTCAAGACAGATCCTGCAATCAAAGGTTGGCCGAATTTGTTACCAAAGTCACTGGCGCCATTTGACGCTTTGATCAGGATGTCCATTGGCGTTTGGTACAACCACTTGCGCTCTGGCATATTGGCTTCCCAATCGCGACCGTTCTCTAAACGAGAGTAGGAGGTCATGTATACGGCTGTTCCTGCCAAAGGCATTGAGCCTTTACCACCAGCCATTCTATCTCTTATTTCTCCACCTGCACCGGTAGCCGCACCATTGAAGGGCTCTACCGTTGTCGGGAAGTTGTGGGTTTCCGCCTTAAGGGAAATCACTGACTCGAAGTCTGATGTTTCGAACCAATCTGATTTGTCTTGAGTCGCAGGTGCGAATTGTTCAACGACTGGGCCTTGTGTAAAGGCTACATTGTCTTTGTATGCGGAAACTAATCCTTCTGGTTTTTCTTCCGATGTCTTTCGGATCATCTTGAAGAGTGAGTGTGGCATTTCTTGGCCATCTATGATAAATACACCATTGAAGATCTTATGACGGCAGTGCTCAGAGTTTACCTGTGAAAAGCCGAAGACTTCGCCATCGGTAAGCTTTCGGCCTAGTTTGTCACTGACCTCGTTTAAATAGTCAATTTCTTCTTGGCTGAGCGCTAGTCCCTCTTCTTGATTGTAAGTAGCTATATCATCGATATGACGTACAGCTTCTGGTGTAGCGTCAATTGTAAACAGGCTTTGATCTAAGCCTTTGTATAACACCTGAAGCATTGGGTCGAAGGCTGTGTTCTCGCTTTCAACCTTTTCGAACTCTTCGATCCGAACAATACCAGCAACGCCCATGTTTTGGGTAATCTCCACCGCATTGGTACTCCAAGGGGTGATCATTTCTTTTCGAGGACCAACAAAAAAGCCCTTCAATGATTCGCCTGTGATTAGGGAGGCGTTTCCGAAGAGCCATTCAAGTTTTGGAAGGTCTTTTGGGTCTAGTTGCGAAGTGAGGCCAACAGCAAATATTTTGTTCGCCCCGGCATCGAAAAATTGAATCATTTGATCGGTTCGATTAGGGTGTCACTTGTGTCCGCAAAATTAAGAAAAGATTTGAGTATGCACCATCAAAATGATGGACTTAGGTGGTCAATTCTTCGCCCCTTATGGGTGATGTTGACCGCGAGCGAAATAAGTATCGTAAAATGGACGCGAGCGTTGTCAATACGGGTACCGAATACTATTCGGATGTGCTGAAAGAGTATGGCTGTTTGTTGGTGAAAACACCAACAAAGGCGGGAAAAATTTACTAGATTGATGTTTGAATAGTCTAAGTTGGCTGTCTGTCTTACTTTCCAATGTTCTAGTTTCGACTTCTGATTGATTAACTTGTGATCAGCTAATGGTGACGTCCAGAGACGCCTCTGAGGTTACCTCATAGCTACAATATTCACTAACACAAATAAATATGCCATCTACTATACAGCTCAGGCTGATTAATAAATCGGATTACCCGGGGAGTCCTCAGGTCGTTATGCTACAGAAGAACTTAACCAAAGACCGAAAGGGAGGTATTATCGCCTGGAAAGTGGTTAGGAACTTAGGTAAAGATGATTATCATCCATTTCAATTTCCTTTAGAAATTGCCATTGGTGCTTCAGATACATTGGGCGTTCAAATTGGCCTTCCTGTGATGGCTGAATACGGAGAAAGATACGCAGTGGTTCAAGATAAGACCGCCAATAGGATTGTCAGTCATGGATCAGGCGCAGTTGAAAATGGGGTGGAATTGATCAATCAGCTAAAGAGAGGGGCGATATATGCACAGGCTTATAGAGATGGTAGACTTCTAGCGGCACATTCTAAAACCGGTCCAAGAAGATCTGCTGTATTATCATTTGATCAGTTTATTTGGATTGGGGTAGTAGAAGGTGTTCAGGAGGGAGATGTTTTGAGTCCGACTGATGTAACACAAGTTAGTGCCAAATTGAACTTAATGGGATTCCGATCAGCTGATATTGTGATGATGGGAGGAGGCAATGATCCGAATATACGACCATTTAGTTTTGAACTTCAAAACATGGAATAGTAAAAGCAGGCTAGTACAATTCAGTACTGCTCGTTCTGAAAAGATGGCAAAGCTTTATTGCAAGGCACGTTTGATAAATTAAAGTAGACCTACTTTTTCTTAATCGTTGGATATACAACTCCCAACTGCTCTAAGTAGCTAGCGTATTTCGTTTCATCATAGTAGAACTTTTCCAGCTGTGGCCTGAATTGATCCATGATGCCTTTATTTAAATAAATAGGTGGCATGTCGCTGGCGGAAATCATCGGCTTGTACTTAGTTTCTTTGCTCTGTACGTTATCAAAATAGTCTTTTGCTTGTACAACAAGCTCAGGGTTTAAGAAGAAATCAAGGATCGTCATCGCTTCGGCTTGTGCCCCTTTGGTGGCTCCTTTGTGCGCAATTGGTGTTGCCATGGCAATGGCATTACTCCAATGATGTCCTTGTAAGCCCGGGATGTTAGACGGGAACCTCATGGTCACTGTTGGAATTTTCCAACTCACATCTCCAATGTCGTCCGAACCACCACTTCTTGGTGTGGTTACGGGCAAACCAATTGAAGCAAGTTTAGTGCTTAAACCTCTAGGGTTGGTTGATCCCACCTCTGTTTGAACAGCCTTGGCCAATGCTTGATCAGCTTCTGACCATTCTGGAAGTCCAACTTGTTTAATATTTTCATACATGGTTTCAGCAATCACCTTGTTGAAATGACGTGGCCATGCGGTTCCAAGAATCTTTGATGTCATTTCGGTGTCCGTCATCAATGCAGCGCCTTTGGCAATGTTATTGGCGTCAGCATACATGTCCATAATACCCTCGTAAGTTACATCCCTGAAGTAGTACCAGATAGACGCTTTTGAAGGGACTACATTGGGTTGGTCGCCACCATCGGTAATGATAGAATGAGACCTCTTCAGTGGATGCAAATGCTCGCGCTTATAATTCCAGCCTACGCTCATTAACTCGACTGCATCTAAAGCACTTCTGCCTCTCCATGGAGAACCGGCTCCATGTGCTGCTTCACCGTTAAAGGTATATTCAACTGAAATTAGACCTGTACCAGAAGCTTGTCCATAAGAAACTGATAAATTACTGCTGACGTGAGTGAAGATGCACATGTCGATGTCATCAAACATACCATCTCTGGCGTACCATGCTTTCGCTGCAACTAGTTCTTCAGCAATGCCCGGCCAAAGAATTAGCGTTCCTCCAATGTTCTCTCTTTCCATAATTTGCTTCACCGCTAGCGCGGCTGTGATATTTAAAGGAATGCCTGCATTGTGTCCTTCTCCGTGCCCTGGGGCACCTTCAACCATAGGTTTATGGTAAGCTACTCCCGGGTATTGAGATGCTTTTGGAATACAGTCCACATCGCTACCGAGCGCAATTGTAGGCCCTTCGCCATTACTCCATTTGGCAAACCATGCAGTAGGTATCCCTGATACTGATTCAGTGATTTCGAAGCCGTTTTCTTTGAGGATATCCGTTAAATATTTTGATGATTCAAACTCTTGAAAGCCTAACTCGGCAAAGCTGAAGATCTTGTCAATCATCACTTGCGTTTGCTTTGCATTGGCTTCCACAAGAGCAGAAGCCTCATTTTTTAATCTTTCAATTTGCTTTTTGGAATATTTCTTTTGGGCAAAGGCTGTGGAGCTTATCAATACAAAACAGCATAGAGAGAGTAGGGTGAACTTGAATCGTTGCATCATTTTCTTTAAGGTTGATTCTACCAAAATAAGAAAATTCTAAGTGAACTCTTATTTAGACCATGTTTGTGGTCAATAGATCAGGGGTTGACCTGAAAGTTGAGTAAGAAATCCATACAATCATCCACGAATAGATCGGATGATTTTATTTTTGATATAGTTGCCTGATGCTGACTTCTGAGTATTGATTTTTGAAACTGATGGTTGTCGTAGGTCCGAAAACCTAAGGCAATCAGTAAGGGAATGGCCATCATAATCACAAAAACCCATTTATGCTTTCTACTCATTTTTTAGTGCCATTGAGGGGTTGAATAGCGCTGATTTAAAGGACTGAGCGCAGGTGATTAGAAAAACCACAGCGTAAACAATCATGGCAGCTAAAACGAAGGTGCTAGGAGCCAATTTAATGGCGTAAGCATAGTCTCTCAGCCAAGTATCAATAAGCCAGTAGCTTAGTCCGCTTCCAATAAGTGCAGCCAAGAGTATAATGAGGAAGAGTTGCCTATTCAGCAGAGCAACGATTTGCAGAAGGGTAGCGCCCAGCACCTTCCGAATCGCAATTTCTTTGGACTTTAATCCAATGACATAGAACATAAAGCCAACAAGGCCTAGAAAGGAAAGCAGCACTGCAAGAATGGAGAAGATTATGCTGATTTGCCCTGTTCGTTTTTCCTGAATGTAAAGGCGTTTGACTGCATCGTCCATAAAGTCAAATTGCATAGGCAAATCAGGATTTATAGCGGACCACTCTCTCTCCATAATCTCCACAACTGATTTCAGGTCATCGGTATTTGCCTTAACAAGGATGTTTGTGTTTACAAATTGTGGTTTGGGTGTGAGTGAAATGATTTGAGGAGTGATCTTTTCCTTCAGGCTAAAAAAGTGGAAGTCTTTAAAGACAGCAGACACCTTTCGGTTAAGTTCGTCCGTAGTCCCTGGTCTGAGTACTATTTTCTTTCCAATCGGGTCGTTCTGCCAGCCGAACTTGTCAATAAAATTCTGATTAACCAGAGAGATTACCTGACCAGCCTCAGCGGCTAAAAGCACATCCTTAAAATCTCCTTGTAGAATATCCATTTCCATAACATCGAAATAGTCCATGTCGACACCATAGGAGAGCAGGTTTTCAAAAATCTCATCTTGCCCTTCGGGCTTATACGCCATGGGCGACATTCCGTCTCCCATCATGGGGCCAAAAGACACACCCTCAATTTGCGGATAGGTGAAGAGTTTGGTTTTATATAGTTGAAAGACATCCATATCACCAATATCAAAGGCATTGGTGATTTTGATGATTCTATCAGCCTTAAACCCCATGTCTTTAGCATCCAAATAGCGGATTTGCCGATTCATGAACCATGCCGAAATACCTAGGGTAAAGAGCAAAATGAACTGCGTGAACACAAGGACATTGCGCAGCTTAATTCCCCCGTTAGTGTGTGCCGAAGTTTTACTCTTGAGTAAGTTGATCGTCTTGACTTTTGCCAACGTGATGGTTGGATGAATCACTGTAAGACCACTGAGAATGCTCAGAAAAGCCAGCCCAAACACCCAGTAAAGTGGATTGGTCAGTAGGCTGTTTGCTATCCTGAGACCCATAAAGTCATTGAAAATGGGTAAGACAAACTTCAAACCTATGAGAGTCAGTGGGACAGTGAGCAATGAGATGCTCAAAGACTCTAGAAATAAGTTTTTAGTGAGTTGACCGCGTCTTTCTCCTAGCACCTTCCGCATACCGAATTCCATGCTTTTCCCTGAGTAAATAGCCAAAGACAGGTTGATGTAATTGGTAACCGCGATTAAAAGAATGAGCAAGCCAATCACAATGAATAAGGTGAGTTGTAGTTTGTCTCCTTGACCACCTGCTCCAAACCCGGCTTCAGACTCATAATATATATCTTGAATCGGCATGAGTTTTACCTCCGAGAGCTCATGAAACTCATCAGTGGCAACACCTTCCATGGCCAATATTTTTGATGCTAATTGCTCAGGTTTGGCTTGATCTACAAGTTGTATGTACGTGTTGGTATGAAAGTGACTGTTGCTAAAAGAAGCTGGGTTGGTATAAAGAATATCAAATTCTAAATGGGTGTTAGTCGGTAAGTCTTTAATGACAGCGGCCACAGTCAAATAGAGTGAGTCATATTTTAGGGCTTTCCCTACAGCTAAATCTTGACCAAAGTATTTCTGCGCTGTGGATTGAGTAATTATTGCCGAGTAAGGCGCTGCCAAGGGATCATTCCGGGATTGTTCCAAAAGTTCGAAATCAAATAATTCGAGAAAATCAGATCCCGGTGCTACCAGTTTGATATGCTTTTCTACAAACCTTCGACCTTCAAAGGAAATATAGGTTTCGCCTTGATTATTTACCTGAACGATGTTTTTGATTTCAGGGTAGTTGCCGGATTTTAGTTCCTTGCCATGTTCAAACCCCAAGTTGGAAGACCAATTGGGCGTGTTGGTTCTTCCTTCAAAGCGATAGGTGTTCTTGGCATCTGAATAGAAAGCATCATAGCTCAATTCGTGATCGGCATATAAGACGATCAGGCTTGCGGCAATGAGACCGAGCGACAAGCCGAGTACATTGAGGCTGTTGAGAAGCTTGTTTTTGAGAAAATTTCTGACAAGGAGGTTGACGAATATTTTGACCATTGGGCTGCGTTTGTTCAAACATACGGCAGGTCAGGCCAAGGGTAGATTAATAGGGAGTTAAGCTTGTTTATCGAAAAATTAAAATGGTTAACCAAAAGTTAAATTCTAACATTGATCTCTAAAAGCACGTATTTTCGATCTAGCAACAATATGAATTTATCAAAGCGATCGATCGGTTTAGTCATGGGAATAGCTACCATAGCATTGGTAGGCCTTTCTGTGATACAGGTAAGAAACCTCAACTCCTCCATAGAAACGAATCGACAAATCTTCTTACAGAAAGTTGATTTGTGTTCAGTCGGTATTGGTGAACAGTTCTCCAAAAACAAAAGCTATGGAGAACTCTTACACCAGTCCGCCCTTCAGGTCAAAGAAAATGGACGACTGAACGATCCTATTATTGATAAAAAAATAAGAGCCCTTATTGATGACGTATTCGAAGAGTATTCACTGGATCTTCCTTACGAATACGCTGTCTATGAGCATTCTGAAACGAGAAGGGAAGAAGGTATCTATAACTTTGTTTTGGGCGATCAGGGTACGAGTTTAGATTTTGAATTAACAGATTGTACCGACCCAGATGAGCGAGGCCACTCGTGGACAGTGCTTACCTGTTCTAATGGTGTCGATCAGGATGGTGACTATCATTTAGCAGTGTTTTTTCCTAGTCAAAATGCCTATGTTTTCGCGCAGTCAAGCGGTGCTTTGATTCTCTCGATTGTCTTCATATTGCTTTTATTATGCTGTTTTGCCTACACGCTGATTGTGATACAAAAACAGAAAAAGCTATCCGTCATTAAGAATGATTTCATTAATAATCTTACCCATGAATTTAAAACCCCCATCGCTTCAATTGCATTGGCTACAAGCATGCTAAAACGCGATTCGGTGGATGAAAATGAAATTAAAAAGGCCAATTACCTCGACCTAATTGAGCATGAAGGGAAGAGACTAGAAGGGCAAGTCGATAAGGTATTACAAATTGCCATGATAGACTCCGGAAACTTCTCCCTAAATAAGAAGTTGCTCAATGTTCATGAAGCGATAAAAAAAGTGGTTGAGAGTATGAGTCTTGTGGTAAGTAAGCGTCAAGGTCAAATAGAACTAGACTTAAAAGCCACCAAAGCTGAAGTGATGGCCGATGAGACACATTTGGTCAATGTGATTTATAACCTGGTAGATAATGCACTGAAATACACGATTGATGTGCCGATCATTTCCATCACTACTGAGGATAGTGAAGACGGTATTGAAATCTCAATCAAGGACAACGGGATTGGTATAGGTGAGGAGATCCAAAAATATATTTTCGATAAGTTCTATCGTGCCGAAAAAGGCAATGTGCATAATGTAAAGGGCTTTGGCTTGGGACTTAGTTATGTTAAGAACATCATCGAAGCACATAGTGGTAAGATTGGCTTAAGAAGTGAAATCAACCGAGGTAGTGAATTTAGAATGTACTTTCCTTTTGCGTAGCTATGGATAGAATTCTGTTAGTGGAAGATGATGACAGCTTCGGCTATATTTTGAAAGAGTATCTGGAAATCAATGACTTTAATGTCGATTGGGTCCAAAATGGAGAGCTCGGTCTGGATGCTTTTGTCAGAGGGGTATACGATCTGTGCATACTTGATATCATGATGCCTCTTAAAGATGGATTTACGCTTGCCAAAGAAATCCAAGAACATGATAACTCAGTTCCTTTTATCTTCTTAACTGCAAAGAGTTTAAAAATTGATAAGCTCAAAGGTTTTAGGCTAGGATGTGATGACTTTGTGGTAAAGCCAATCGATGAAGAAATCTTTATTGCAAGGGTTAAGGCTTTGATGAAGCGAACCGGAACTGAAGCGATTGGGAAGAGTGAAGATTCAGTCTATCAAATTGGTCATTACTTATTTGATGCCACCAATCAGGCTTTGTCTTACGGAGAAGAAATCCAACGCCTTACAGTCAAAGAGGCTAAGCTGCTACAGCTTTTGTGCGATAAGAAGAATCAAGTACTTGATCGGAATATGGCCCTCAAGGCTGTTTGGGGAGAAAGTGATTTTTTCAACCGGAAGAGTATGGATGTTTTCATTCATAAGCTTCGAAAATATCTGGAGCAAGATCCTTCCGTAAAGATCACCAATGTTCATGGCAAAGGTTTTGTTCTTGAAGCTTAAGGATCTGTTTTGTGTTGTGATTTGGTCTGAATTCACTATTTTTAAATGTAAATCAATTCACACAATTTTAAATACACAAGAACTATGGCAATCAAAGAAAGCTTAGATGCAAACAAGGACTTCATTCTAGAAAGTCTACCAACCCAAGAATTAAAAGATGAGTTTTTAGCGAGTTTGGATAAAGTAGAAGATCTAGTGCCTCCAACTGTTGATGAACAGGTTGCAGAGGCGCAAGCACCAGACCATGTGAGTGAAGAACTTTATGAAGCTGTGAAGAAAGAGTTAGCATCTACTACACCTGTTCCGAAAATGACAGCGGAAGAAGAAAAAGCAGCTATGGAAGAGTCCCTTAAGACGGTATCTACTGAGCCTAACGAAGAAGAGTAATTCGCTAAAACTAGTGCAAAATATTTGAAAGTCGCTCCATTTATTGGAGTGACTTTTTTTATTGAGTGAAACTAAAAAGTCGTTCTAATGATCTTATTCACAGCTTTCAGAATATTGCCTACTTAATTTCAAGTGCAATGTTCGGATGTGTTTTGGGTGCTATAATGGCGTTGAGCACTTTGAAGCGCATTTCATAAGATGTTTTCACTTCCAAGGTTTTAACTTTAATGTTTGTTGTTCCTTGAGGGGCAATTTTAATGATGTCGGCTTGTCCGTGCAATGTATATGGAGATAGGTTTTCGAGCAGAAACTCTGTGTCACTAGTGTTTTTTATTACCACCGTTGCTACCTCAGTACCACGAGGGTAAGTCATTGATTCAATAGATAAAGCAGCATCTAGGAGTAGTTGAACATTCTCTTCTTTACCAATGAGTGTATTCTTATACCAAGCAACCGTTCTTCCCGCCATTAGCGCTTCTTTCAGGGATGCTTCCGTTTTCTCTTTTGCAAATACCAAGGTGATGGGTCGGTGACCACCATGCTCTGGTTCGTAATCCCAATCAATAAGGCCGTGTACATCAGAAGTACCAATAATGGTCAGGTCATTGTCAAGGGCAATTTGTAGTGCCTCATCTGAATACATTTGGCCATTGACGACCTCTATTCCATGAAGAAGGTTGTTTTGAATCAACTTCTGATGCATTTCAGTGAGCGTAGCCATCCCATCTGATTTTTGGCTAAGCCATGCTGGGTGATTCCAGAAAGTGAAACCTCCTTGGTTCGCAGCTTCCCGAAATACGGCCTCGGCATCTTCCTTGATAAGCTTGTTAGCATCGTCAATGAATACTGTGTTATTATGCCCTGGGGGCATTTTTCGGGTAATTTCTGATCCTTTTACTACAAGGAGTCCGCTGTTCTGAGCAATTTTAACTGCTAAGTCATAAGACCTATTTCTATTAGGATGAGGAATGTCTTCTTTGTGCGGTTGATATTCAATGTGTTCCGTTAAGGAAATGACATCTAGTCCATCTTTAAGTGCTTCTTGAACTCTAATGTCTGGCCAAACTGCCCCGTCAGAGAATACGGTGTGAATATGCAGATCAGTTTTAAGGGTCAGGTAGCCTGAGACATTTGGAAAGACGATTTTACGTCCGAATGTGTGGTTATGATCCTGTGCAGATACTGCCGAACAACTCAAAATGAATAAGAAAAAGGTTAGTCTTTTCATGGCGATGATTTCCATAAATGTAAAGACTAGCTATTACTTGTTGATTATCGAAGCATGAATAAATGGTGAAAGAGATTGTTTTGCTCACTACACCTTCCTACTAATTGTCTTCAGTATCGTTACATACTGTTGGGTCATAAGGCGTAATTGATAATGTATTTTCACCATCAGTATCCGATACTTCTATCCAATATGTGCCGCCATTTTGTAGGTTGGCCATATTACTGAGGTCTAATTCAATATCCTCTTGAACAACCTCACCGTCTAAGGTCACTTTTATAGCTGAAATGCCCTCAATGTCAAAACTATACCAGCAACTGAGCAAGCCTGTGGAAATGGGTGAGAGTCTTACATGCTCGGGCTCGGTTGTAGTCCTTAAAATCTCATAGCCTAAAATATCTTGTGATGTATTGTTGGAAATGGTAAAGTTTACGAGGTCTGGATTAATTGCTCCACAGTTTGGAGGCGCGATGCATAACGGTTCAACGTCTTCATTTGAACAGCCAAATGCCAGTATTGCTGTAACCATTGCTAGAAGTAATCTCTTTTTCATAGGTAAAATAGTTTCGTGACTTGCTAATCTGACACGAGCCCCCCTAAATTAGTTGTAAGTGAAATATTTTAGCAAATGAAGTTTCATGATTGTAGGTGGTGATTCCAACTATTCCCTAGTTGGTCTTGTCAAATGAGCAATGTGTCACGTGATGACGTGTCTTATATATTCTTTCAAAACTTGTAAATAAACCAGCTTATTGGTGATGAGAAAGGATGTTTATTCATATAAAAAGGTTGTTGCATAAATGAATGCATATGAAAAGGTCAATAATACTCTCTATTGTTGTTTGTGGTTTGGTTGCCACTAGTTGTTGTAAAAAATGTGACTTGCCCTTCGAAGGAACCGAGCTTACTCATTTGAAATATGACTTTACAGGTACACGAACATTTCGCAATACAGGTGGTGCTGAAATCTCGGTTGGATATGTAGGCTTGGATGTTCAAGATAGTGGTAAGACATGTGGAGGGTTTGGCCAGCCTGACCCTGATTTTTGTGCTTCTAACGCTGCTCAAAAATTTGACGTGTCAGGAGGCATAGCAAACTTTTCGGTGGAATTGAACAAGTTTAGAGATGAGACTTCGATTCCTGAACTCAGAATGCTAATCAGTATGGGAGACGCAAATATCTATGTGTTCTTTGACGGCAATGCCATCGACCCTTCCGTAGACAATCGTACATCTACAGTTACCATTAATGGCACTGACTATGACGATGTACTCACTTATTTCTTTGACCCGAATACAGACTGTAAACAACCCAGTAGTGCCAATTGTGTGGATGGAAATGACATTGTGGGCCTAGATTTCAGTCTGTCGGCAGGGCTTCTACGGTTTCAAGTGCATAAAGGCCTTCAAACACCCAATGATGTTTACACGCTGTTTAACTAATAGCGTTCGCCATTAATAAATACCTGATCAATCCAATTGACACCGAAATTATAGGAAATGGAGTTAAGGCTTCTGTTTGGTTTGGAAACGATGAAGTTTGCGCGTTTACCGGGCGTGATCGTTCCTAATTCATGCTCTAGCTCTAGGGCAAAGGCTGCATTGTAGGTAGTCGCATTGAAGGCTTCTTCAGGCAGAAGCTTCATTTTCATAGTGGCCAGGCTGTTGATCAAGCTCATGTTAAATGAAGGAGCCGATCCAGGGTTAAAATCAGATGCAAGTACTAGAGGGAGGCCGCTTTCTATGATCTTCTTGGCAGGCGTAAACGGTATATTGATGAAAAAGGAACAACCAGGCAGTGCAACCGGAATGGTGTCCGAGTCTTTCAGTATGAGCATTTCTTCTTCTGGTAAAACTTCCAAATGGTCCACTGAAACTGCACCAAACTCAATGGCTTTTTCAACACCTCCAATGGCGTTAAATTGGTTCACGTGTACTTTAGGCTTTAGCTCATATTTTTCACCAGCCTCCAAAATATGGCACATTTGGTCTACCGAGAAATAGCCGTCTTCGCAAAAACAATCAATATAGTCCGCTAACTGTTGAGAGTAAATCTCTGGGAGCATTTCCTGCAACAAGGTGTTCATGTACTTGTCATGATCGGCATGCGGAAATGCATGTGCTCCTAAAAAAGTGGATTTGATTGGAATTGGAAACTCTTGTTTTAGCTGCGCGATGACTTGAAGCATTTTAATTTCTGCCTCTAAAGTCAACCCATAGCCACTTTTGATCTCTATAGCACCTGTACCACTTTGGATTGCTTCAGTAAGTCTTTGGCGAGCGCTATCTAATAATACTTCGAGAGGTGTTTCTTGAAGTTTTTTCGCTGAGTTGATAATTCCACCCCCGGCCTCGGCTATGGCTTGATAGTCCATGCCTTTAATCTTCATTACAAACTCCTCATCGCGATCAGCTGCAAACACTAGATGGGTATGCGAATCTATAAAAGTTGGGCTTACCATTCGCCCATTGAGATCAATGGTTTCGTAATCGTTATCTGATACAAAGTCATCCATTGCCCCGTAGCTTTCAATTATGCCGTCTTTGACCTTAAGCCAGGCATTTTCAAGTGAAGGTACATCAGCCATAAGGGCACCTCTGAGGATTTTAGTGCCAAATTTTCTTACCTGAAGCAGACTGCCAATGTTTATGAAGACTTTTTGCATAGTTGAAGTTACTCTTTTTGATTATTAATCGTCATGCTGCCCCGAAGCTTCGGGGTGTTTCAGTATCTCTTAGGCCTTGAAACGAGTTCAGGTTGATGCAAATAAGTTGTCGATTAATTCGTCTTCAACCAATTGAGGTTTCGTGACTTTCAGCTTAGGTTCGATTTCCATGGCACGGTCAATTGCAGTCATTGCATGCGGGTTTCGCGCCCAATTTCTTCTAGCAATACCGTTGTTGACATCCCAGAACAGCATGCTCTTAAGTTTTTTGCCTGCTGCTTCAGATCCATCGAGTAGCATGCCAAAGCCACCATTGATAACTTCACCCCAGCCTACACCACCACCGTTGTGTAACGACACCCAAGTTGCGCCTCTAAAGGCATCGCCTACAAAGTTTTGTACTGCCATGTCTGCGGTGAATTGACTGCCATCGTAGATATTAGAGGTTTCTCTATAGGGAGAATCTGTTCCTGAAACATCGTGATGATCTCGTCCGAGAATAACTGATCCGATTTCTCCGGCCTTGATGGCTTCATTGAAGGCCGATGCAATTCTCATTCTGCCTTCAGCATCAGCATATAAAATACGAGCCTGCGAACCGACCACAAGTTTATTCTTCTTTGCTTCTTTGACCCAATGCAAGTTGTCTTGCAGTTGAGGTTTAATGTCGTCTGGTGCTTCTTTGAGCATTTGCTCAATGACTTCTGCAGCGATTTGGTCGGTTTTATCTAAGTCTTCTGACTTTCCTGAAGCACAAACCCAACGGAAAGGACCAAAGCCATAATCGAAGCAAAGTGGCCCCATAATGTCTTGCACATAAGATGGGTACTTAAATTCTTTTGAATTTGCCTTGAAGACATCAGCTCCTGCACGACCTGCTTCCAATAAGAAGGCATTGCCATAGTCAAAGAAATAGGTGCCTCTTTCAGTTTGTCTATTAATGGCTTCTGCGTGTCTTCGGAGCGTTTTGTAGACTTCGGCCTTAAATGCTTCTGGTTGCTCCGCCATCATTTGATTGGCAGCCTCATAACTCATTCCTACAGGGTAGTAACCGCCTGCAAAAGGGTTGTGCAATGAGGTTTGGTCAGATCCAAAGTCTATGGTCGATCCTGCTTTCTCGAAACCCTCCCATACGTCAACGATGTTTCCTAAATAGGCGAAGGAAGTATTTTTTCCTTGTTTTCTGGCCAGTTCAACTTCAGTGACTAACTCATTAATATCTTCGATTACAATGTCTACCCAGCCTTGCTCATGACGTTTGTAAGCTGCTTTCGGGTTTACTTCAGCGGTTACGGAAACGAGCCCAGCAATTTTAGCCGCTTTAGGTTGTGCACCGCTCATTCCACCTAAGCCAGAGGTGACAAATAGTAGTCCTTCGAAGTTCCCATTAGGTCGCTTCATGCGTGCAGCATTCAGTACTGTAATGGTGGTTCCATGCACAATGCCTTGTGGGCCGATGTACATATAAGAGCCAGCCGTCATTTGTCCGTATTGTGTTACGCCAAGGGCATTGAATTTTTCCCAATCATCGGGTTTGGAATAATTTGGAATCATCATTCCATTGGTGGCTACTACTCTCGGAGCATTTTTGCTAGATGGGAAGAGCCCCATAGGATGCCCTGAATACATTGCTAAGGTTTGTTCATCCGTCATTTCGGATAAATATTTCATCACGAGTCTGTATTGTGCCCAGTTTTGAAAAACTGCCCCATTCCCACCATAAGTGATCAATTCATAAGGGTGCTGAGCCACCTTAGGGTCAAGATTATTGTGGATCATCAGCATGATGGCTCTGGCCTGTTCAGATTGGCCAGGATACGCTTCGATCGCTCTAGCGCTAATAAACTCCTTCGGCATAAAGCGATACATGTAGATGCGACCGTAGTCGTTGAGCTCCTGTAAAAATTCAGGGGCTAAGGTGGTGTGCCATTCGGTAGGGAAGTACCTCAAAGCATTGCGAATCGCGAGCTTTTTATCCTCCATGGAAAGTATGTCTTTCCTTTTTGGAGCCCTATTGATGTCAGTATCAAAGATTGGTACCTCTGGTAGAACTGATGGAATGCCTGTTGATAGTTCTTGTTGAAATGCGTTCATCCTAATAATCTTCAAATGAGTGGTGGTGTTGGTTATTGAGTTCGCCAGTGTTCAAATCGTTGCAGATGTCGAGAAAAGCCCTGCTTCGAATGATTTTGTGTGCCTTTTGGATGTCTTTTGCAAAGATGCGATCGGCTTCGGCATGATCTATTTTCTTTCTGGTATGTGCGTGGCAAGCTTCTAAAATGGCTCCAGATTTTAATGGTCTTCTAAAGTCGAAGGCTTGCGCTGCGCAAAGTAATTCGATGGCAAGAATGTTTTCTAAGTTGCCAATGATCTCGAGGGCTTTTCTACCACTAATCGATCCCATGCTTACATGATCTTCTTGTCCCAGCGAAGTCGGCACACTATCCGCACTCGCAGGAAAGCAAAGGCTCTTATTTTCACTGACTAGGGCAGCAGAGGTGTATTGCGGCAACATAAAGCCCGAATTGATGCCCGTATCTTTCATCAGAAGCGTTGGCAAACCGTCAATCTTACCTTCCAAGGATAAGTAAATTCTTCGGTCAGAAATATTACCTAATTCAGCGGCAGCGAGTGCGGCATAATCAAGCGGTAATGCCAAGGGCTGGCCATGGAAGTTTCCGCCACTGATGGTTTCTTCGGCACTTAGAATAATTGGGTTGTCGGTGACGGAATTCAACTCAATTTCAAGCAGCTCTTTTAAATGCAACCAAGTATTTCTCGATGTTCCATGAACCTGCGGGATACACCTCATGGAATAAGGATCTTGTACACGATCGCAATCCGCGTGTGCCGAAAGAATTTCCGAATCGTCAAGTAAGGTCTTTATGCGATGGGCAACATGTTGATTGCCTTTGAAAGGCCTCAGAGCATGAAGCTCTGGAGAGAAAGGTTTGATCGATCCTTGCAGGGCTTCGATCATCATAGCACCAATGATGTCTGCATGCGTAAGACAGTTATAGAGCCTATCGACTACATGAATTCCATGTGCTGCAATGAACTGCGTACCATTAATTAAGGCTAAACCTTCCTTCGGGCCTAACTCAATGGATTTAAGTTCAGTCTTTTTGAAAAGTGACTTTGTCTTTATGGTCTTTCCTTCGTAGTAGACCTCGCCTAAACCAATAAGCGGTAAGAATAGATGAGCTAAAGGAGCAAGGTCACCAGATGCTCCGACAGACCCTTTTTCTGGAACCAAAGGGATTGCATCATTATCAATATGCCAGATAATTCTTTCTATGGTGCTCAATTGAATACCAGAAAAGCCTTGGGCCAATGAGTGTACTTTGAGGATCATCATCAGCTTACTTAGCTCAGGAAGGATGGGATTACCAACACCAACACTGTGACTCTTTAAGATATTGTACTGAAGGGTTTCTGTGTCTTCGGCCGAAATCTTAGTCGTACAAAGCGGGCCGAAACCAGTATTGACACCGTATACGGTCGTCTCTTTTTCGGTGATTTCTTTAACGTATTGAGCACTTTGGTTGACCCGATCTATGGTTTCTTTTGAAAGTATGGCTTTAACCTGACCACGCGCAATTTTCAAAGCAAGGCTAGCGGTAAGGTGATCCGATCCGTAATTGAATGTATCCATATGAATTTCTTTTGAGCCCAACATCGTCAATGATGTTGCATATAAATCTACCTCGAATAATTAATTCTTATAAATGATTTATTATTATTGAATAATAACTAATAGTAATTAATGGAACTGCGTCATTTAAAGTATTTACTGGCTCTAGGAAAGGAGCTTCACTTTGCGAAAGCGGCTGAGAAGCTTTTTATTACCCAACCTGCTTTATCTAAGCAGATTCAGCAACTGGAGGGTGAGCTGGGTACCAAATTGTTAAACCGAACCAAAAGAAGCGTGTCATTAACTCCCGCAGGTAAATACTTGATGGACGAGGCTGACTATATCATTAATCACCTGGACAGGGTAGTCGATGCTACTAAACGAAAAGGAGAGGGTGAAGAGGGTGAGATCCGAATAGGCTTTGTGGGCTCTGCCATGCAGAATATCATTCCGGAATTACTGGAGCAAATGAGCAAAGTGCACCCCAATATTCATGCGTCATTAGATGAGTTGGACAATAAAGATCAGCTGGATGCGATTACGCGTGATAAGCTAGACATTGGTTTCGTGCGGTTGGAAAGTGTGCATAAAGGTTTCGAGCAGCGAGTGGTGCTTGAGGACTCTTTTTCACTTGTAGTTTCAAATCAACATGTAGTTCAACCGAAGAATTTCAAGAGTCTTGACCAGTTTCGCGATGAGCAGTTTATCCTTTTCTCTAATGACTATAGTCAAGAGTACTACGATAACATCATGAGTATTTTTGCTGACCATGGTTTTGGACCGAAGGTCTCACACCGATCTGTTCAGGCGAATAGTATTTTCCGATTAGTAGAGAGACAACTCGGTGTGGCGATTGTGCCCTCAGCCCTGCAAGGTGGTGTTGACTTAGGGGTGAGCTTTATTCCACTAGATCACTTGCATCAGCGTACTAAGCTTATGGCAATTTGGGATGCAAAGAATAGAAACGAGGCATTGGCTAAGTTTTTAGAGTTGCTTTAGTATCCCACAGCTCTTCGAGCACCTCCCTCAAGGGAGGACAGCGCAGCCATTAGTCTTAGGTGTACCCCGCTTAGCTTGTGCCGAAGCTTCACCGCGTTCGCATTAGCTTTAGCGGTTGTGAAGCGTAGGAACTGGCGGGGGCTAGGGTGGAGTTAATCTTTTTAGCCGAAATCGGTTGTTAGCTGGGATGATCTCCCACAGCTCTTCGAGCACCTCTCTCAAGGTAGGACAGGGTGTCTATAAATCTTAGTTGTCCCCCGCTGGCGGGGGTTAGGGGGTGGATTTACTCTTTAGCCTAAAATAGATTGTTAGTTGGGATAATCTCCCTCCGCTCTTCGAGCACCTCCCTCAAGGGAGGACAGCGCAGCCATTAGTCTTAGGTGTACCCCGCTTAGCTTGTGCCGAAGCTTCAGCGTAGGAACTGGCGGGGGCTAGGGGGTAGATTTAACCCTTCTCTTTTATTATCTTGATTTTTGATACACATACGCACATGCCATCAAATAACCATTATAACAAGCATCTTAAGGAAAACGCAAATGCCCTTCGAAAAAGGATGACGAAGGCCGAAGCTTGTTTATGGAAATATGTGCTTAGGGCTAAAATGCTCAATGGGTATCAATTTCGAAGACAAAGACCAATTGGTAATTATATCACTGACTTCGTTTGTCTTAAGCTCAAACTGATCATTGAAGTAGATGGTGTTACCCATGAACATGGTGAGGTGGCCAATGAAGATGCTGTTAGACAGACCAGACTAGAAGAACTTGGGTTTACAGTCATTAGATTTACTGATGACGAAGTGCTGACTCAAATCAATAGGGTGAGAGAATCGATTCTTGGTACAATTGAAGATCTTTTGTAGGTAAGTCTCCCTCCGCCTATCGGCACCTCCCTCAAGAGATGATAGAGTACCCATATAGCTTAGTTTTCCCCCGCTTCGCTTGTGCCGAAGCTTCAGCGTAGGAACTGGCGGGGGCTAGGGTGGAGTTAATCTTTTTAGCCGAAATCGGTTGTTAGCTGGGATGATCTCCCACAGCTCTTCGAGCACCTCTCTCAAAGTAGGACAGCGTAGCCATTTGGCTTAGTTGCCCCTTGTTGCAGGGTGGGAGGAAGTATTCAACAGAATCGAACCTATAAAAATAATATCATCACGCGATGTTATTATTCAGTTTGCCTTTTCAGAATTTTCAAAATTCTTCTATTCACAATTTCAGATAAGTTCCAATTGTACAGTCTAGGGTCTGTTGTGCTGTAGAACTCAACAGTCACGGCATCAATATCTTTATGATATTTAGCGAAACTTTGGTACCCCGGAACCCAGCCAGAGTGTTCATACTCGTAGATGGATGAATAAATTTCCTGCTCCCCCTCTTTGAACAATGATCCATCGTTCAATGCCCTTAGGAAAGTCCCCACATCTTCTGCTGTGGCATGCATGCCGTAATCGTTTGTTTTTAAATCATGGGGATATCCTACGTGATAGCCACTCATTACATTCTCTAAATTGACTTCATTGCGTGAAGCGAATGTATTGCTAAGCTTCAGCGGTGTTAGAATCTCTTCCTGAATAAATTGAAAATTACCAAAACCGAGTTCATTATCCATTATCTTGTTGATTAATAGGTAGTTGGTGTTGCAATATTCATAATCTTCACCGGGTTCAAAATTGGCTGGCAGGCCCTTTATTAATTCAAGACTTTCCTCGTAAGTCTCGGTTGGAGCCTCCCAAAATTTCGGGGCGTCCGTAAAATTTGGTATACCACTTCTATGCTGAATCATCAACCTCAACGTGATTTTCTCAGCGTTTTCGATTCTTCCTACAAGTTCGGGTAAGTAATCCGCAATGGTTTTGTCTAAAGAAAGGCGCCCGGCATTTACAAGTTTGGTGACGGCTACGGCATCATATAGTTTACTAATACTAGCTATCTTAAATAGGGCTTTTGGCTTAGCAGGTATTTTTGCTTCTCGATCGTGCCAACCCGAAGCAAAAAACTGAGGCGGCTGGCCAGCTTGGTCTACATAAAGAATCATACCATCGAATCCATGTTCAATGGCTTCATCCATTTGTTCCTGAATGGTATTTGGCAGTGGAAGTATCCATGCCTTTACCAGTAACCATGGGACAAAAAACAAAGAGGATATACTCGCTAGGATAAAAACTATTCTCAGAACTTGTTTGGTTTTTTTCTTCGTCATCAGGGTCTAGAACGTTGTTTTAAGATATCGATAATTGATAGATTAAGAGCTTTATACCTTCTAATCTAGTCATTTTCATTTGTTCGATCTTAAAGGGAAACAGTCGAAAATAGGCTTAGGGTAGGTTTTGGAGTTGTTGGGTATAGAATCGCCTATAAAGTGACGTACACCTAACGGAATGGTGCCTTAAGTTATATTTTTAATCAACGAGGTGTTTAAGAGTCAAATTGACTTGAAATAGGAATTGAGTTCAGAAACGATTTTCGAAATATTTTCTTTAATGGTCATTGATGTAGCTTCCACTAAGCTCGTATTAAAGTCTTGACGCAATTTTTTGCTACTAGTTGAAATTGCTTGCAGCGGTTCGGTCAGACTTTCGGATTCTACACTACTCTCTAAAACTACCTCATTCCCTTTTTTTAGTGTGTATTTAAATTTGGTAAAGGCTTTTCCAGGGCCCGCCATTTGATTTTCCGATATACTATATGCCACTAGTAGGTATAAAAACATGCCATCAACTTTTAAAGGCCCTGTGGCATAATTCTCTTCAAGGTGAATACTTAGTCGATACTCAGAATTATCATTTTGTTTGTCTTTGGACTGGAATACACCGCTTCTTGAAGACTCATTTATGAAGCTTTCTTGAATAAAGGAAGAAAGATTTTCTTGATAAGAATTGTATCCTACTTTGTAGTCAAATTCATACTTCCAATCATTGTAAATTAATAGTGGGGTGGTCGATGATTTGGTCTTATCTAATAAGGCGATAGATTGATTCTCAAGAGGCGCGTATACGGAGTCTAGTTCAACATGAAATGCTAATTTCGACTCTACTAATTTCGAATCCTGAATATAGCTTAATGATGCTGGCGTTGAAGTCAAGTGTTTATAGACTTTTTTTGTTGAGGTACAAGAAAAGCTTAATAGCGTAATGGACACTAAGAGTGTATACTTATTGATTTTATAGGCTGTACTTGGCATGTTTAAATCTTTTTTTAATTATTTCTTTCACGCTCTCGTTGTCTGAGCAGTCATAAGCTTCTTGGTAGAGTTTTTGGTAGTTCGATTGATTTCCTAACTCAAATTCACAGTCTATTTTCAAAACTTTTACCTGACAATGATACAGTTGATCATCTAATAGTTGTAGCTTCTTAAAGGCTAGTTCGTACTCTTTTTTTCTCATCAAACTTATGGACTCTAAAAAAGAATTCATAGGTTCTTCCAACATTGTCCAGTTGAGGGGAGAGTAGTCATTTTTATTCATTTCTGTCTTTAACTGTTGAATCTCAGCAGCAGAAACTCCGTATTCTTGAAGTAGTAAAATCTCCTTGGTCAGTGGGTTTTTCGAGTCTAATGCTAGATAACCAGCATTATCTTGTATTTCATAGAGGCTCTTTTGACAAGAGGTAATTAAGAGTGGCGAAGTAATCAAGAGAAGACACCAGAAGTGTGCTCGCAAATTATGTGTATTTTTCTTATACGTAATCATATGTGGTAAGGCCTTCAGATATAGGAGTGATCTAGATCGGGGGTTGTTTATTCTCGGGAAAAACTATTGAATTTAATTTAATTAAAAAATGACTTTTTTGTATAGTTCTTTGGGTCGTCAAGTTTTTGGTAAATCGTAAAATAGAAGTAATCACGGGTAAAATAGATATTTGTTTTTTGTTCTATTTGATATATTAGAGCGGACTTTGCCTTTCTTGTTCCTGAATGATCAAAAACATCAAGCTTCTTTTATCACACCCTGAAAACCGGATAACGGCATTCATATTTATGGCGCTGGCTGTTGCTTTTGGTGCATTTATTACCCGATTGCCAGAGATTAAGGATGATCTGAATTTAAGCGAGGCTGATTTGGGTACGGCACTTTTCTTCTTTCCACTTGGGGCAGCTACCTTACTTCCTTTCTACAGCAAAATCATCTCACGGTTTGGAGAGCGAAAGACCACCTCGTGGGCACTATGTGTTTTGCTCTCGGTGATGCTGTTTCCTGGGCTAGCTCCGAATATCTATTGGCTCATGGCCAGTCTATACGTAGTGGGTTTGGCAATGGGCCTCACGGATGTGGCAATGAATGCGGAAGCGGCAGAGATTGAGAGGGCCAAGTCTCGAGTGATTATGTCTTCGTGCCATGGATTTTTCAGCTTGGGTGGAATGATAGGTGCTTTGCTAGGGTCGCTTTTTATAGCCCTTGAGGTGGGGCTTGTGTTGCAGATGGCAATAATCGGTATCCTATTACTGATTCTTATTGTACCCCAATTTCATCACTTAATTGATTCAAAGAAACGGGTTCAGTCAAGTGGGGTTCAATTGCCTCCGGTCAAAGTTCTGATCTATGCCGCAATCGGTTTGTGTGTGATGATGAGTGAAGGGGGAATCACCGACTGGAGTACGATTCTACTAAGAGATGATCTTTCAATGGTCCCTGAGTATGCAGGTTTTGGTTTTGCAGGCTTCTCGTTGCTTATGGCCTTGGGGCGATTTAATGGAGACAGTTTACAAAGGAAGTTTGGGGGTAGGCCTTTGCTGATTACCGGCTTCCTCATTGGAGTGATAGGACTAGCACTAACGCTGACGAGCGTTCCTCTTGTTGCAATTTTAGGTTTCAGTTTGGCTGGTTTGGGGTATTCAGTTGTTGTGCCCATTCTTTATAGCGCATCAGCTAAAATCGATGGCGTTACTCCGTCAAGTGGGATCGCTTCAGTTGCTTCTGCTGGTTATGTTGGGATGTTAGCAGGGCCAGTGATCATTGGTTTTATTGCTGAAGAATGGGGTTTGACGAGTGGGTTTACATTCCTGCTTGCGCTGACGGCAATCGGCTTTCTATTGTCACTTAAGGCTTTTAGATAGTCAGGGTGAAGGGATTTTTAAGTTTTAGATATTGAACTCTCTTTTTTTCTTTTTTACGAACTCTCCAATTCTGGAGAAATCAAAAATTCCAAAGCCAAAGTCGATGTATGCTGGGTTGGATACGAATATGAAAGTGGCTCCATCTCTAAGCTTTATTTGGTATGCTGGTGGAACCAGAAACCTAATTCTATTCAGACTCTTTACATCAGTCCATTTAATTTTAAGATTCGGATCGGTTGACAGTATTGTTACTTTTTCATAGTCCAATTTAACATGCACAACCTTGTCTTTAATTCGGTTCCACAGCACAATGAGACCAAAGCCTAGTATTTCAAAAATGATGAGGCCTGAGATTCCAAATGAGGTCAATTCACCATTTATTTCAACGCTGTCCTCTTGGAAATAACCCAAAAAACCTGTTGTGATGAATAAAATCCCAAAGATGATAGGGGCATTTCTCAGTGCGAAGGTGTGTGTTGAGCTACTCTCCAAAATCAAAGAAAATTATCTGGTAAAGCTTTCTCCTATAAACTTCAAACCAATTGGAAGAGAAGTTCTCCAAAAGTCCCACGTATGTGCACCATCTCTCACTCTGTATTCGTGGCTAATTCCACGTTTCTTCATTTCAATGTGTAAGCTGGCGTTTCCGATTGCGAGGAAGTCATCATCACCGCAATCGAAATAGATTCTCACGGAATTGAGCTTCTTGATATCGGCTGTTTTGGCGATATCGAGAAGTGAATAATTCTTTCTGTAATAATCAGAGAGTCTATCTTTTCCTTTGAGTCCTGTTCCTAATACTCTTCCTGAGTAACCATCAAAACCTGCTTGATCGCGGGCAAGAATTTCTTCATCGGTTCTTACCGATGAACTAAATGCCGCAGCCGCACTGAATAACTCAGGGTTTAGCATTGCTAGGCGAAGGGTTCCGCCTCCGCCCATTGAGAGACCACTAATCCCTCTAAACTCCTTTTCTGCTCTAATGAGGTATTTGCCCTCTACATATGGCATTAATTCCTCAATGAACATGTCACGGTAGCGATGTGAATTGTCATGATTGTTCATATAGAGTCTATCATCGCCATCAGGCATAATGATAATCATAGGAGGAAACTCTCCGGTAGATATGCCTTTATCTACAATTCTTTGCATGTCACCAAATTGGATCCAGTCACTTTCATTTCCAGTGAAGCCGTTCAACAGATAAACTACAGGATACAATCTCCGTGAAGAGGCATAGCCGTCAGGTAGATATACTGAATAGTTTATATCTGTTTTAAGGATTTTGCTCTCGAAACTTTCACTTTCTAGGACTGTGCTTTGGGAATTTGCAAAGCTGATGCAAAGGATAAGAATCAATAAGGAATAAAGGCTTTTCATAGAAGGCTTATTTTATCTGAATTTAAGAAAACAAAGGGATACTTATTAATCAGGAATGTAGGCGATGCATTCTACTTCTACGGCAGCCCCTAATGCTAAGCCTTCGGCACCGAAAGCTGAGCGAGCCGGTTTCTTTCCGGGAAAGAATTCCTTATACACCTCATTAAACTGTCCCCATAGGGCAACGTCATCAATAAAGATGGTGAGTTTAACAGCATGGTCGAGCGAGCTTCCATTGGCCTTGAGTACTTTTTGGATGTTCTGCATGATCTGGCGAGACTCTGCTTTTAGCCCACCCTCAACGAGTTGCATTTCACCAGGAATGTTTCCGACTTGACCAGAAAGGTAAAGCATATTGCCCACGCGAACTGCATCAGAAAATGGTAACCCTAAGGCCTCCATTTCCTCCGAAACGTAGTGGTCAATGATTACGGTATCTTGATTCGTTTTGATTTGACAAGAAAAGAGAATGAAACACAGCAATAGAAAACCGAAAGACTTTTTCATAGCAACTAATTTATTAGAAATTCATTGTGCAGCGAAATATACTCTGGTTTTAGGAGGGCTGTTTTTAATATGAGTATTTCAGCTGTGTTCATGCCTACGCCTGTGTTTTCTACATAAAAGTATTCATCCTCAAAATAGGCCTCTATTCCTTGGCTGTTCAGCGCTTCAATCAATTCATTGAGCCTTGTGTCATGTGCGGTCATTAAGTTCTGATACCCATTATGTATTTGACTGTAGGCTTCGCGTAGGGGGGCGTTATCTAGCAGTGCTTTATAGATGGCAGGGTATTCGGTTTTAGCTCTCTTTAAGTAGGCCAGTATAAAGTACTTAAACTCGTAAAAAGCTAGCCTGTCACTACTCATGTTTTGAATGTATTTTTGGTAAATCCTAGGATTTTCAGCCGCCAATTGTTCATAGACAGGGTATAGATTATAGGACATAAGATTCCCCTGGTAATAGGCATTGAATTCGTCAAGTAGGCCATAGATACCTTGTTTTTGACTACCCAAATTACTTTTGGGAGATATGTATGGTGAATAACGGAATGTTCTTAAGTCTTTGGGAATGTCTTTTTTGAGTTGATTGCTGTTAAAAACCTCTGTATGCTTTACTAAAATTATGTTGTCTGCAGTGATAAGAAAGGCCGAGTAGTCGTCTTCAAATTGGTAATCTTCTGGAGGGTTTTTTACGAGCATTTGGTAGCCATAATAGCTTGTAAAACTGTGGCTAGACTCATGAATGACGGTACTTAGGGAGCTTCTAATATCCTCTGCTGTCTTGCCACTTAACCATTTTTCCGGCTTTCTTATTCCTCCTGTTGTTATTGTTAATTGATTGATCTTAAACTTTCTAGGCTGCCGAGACAGCTTTGTAACTATTTGTTGACCTTCAGGGCTATGGGCCTTAATCAAATCATACATCAGTCTGATTTGTTGTGACTCATTAAGATGCTGAGCCTTTATGGAAATTGTGCTGATTAAGAGTAATACATTACACAGTATTGAAATCCTCATAAAGAGAAGTTTGGTCTATTGTGAATACGATCATTTTCCAATTTAAGTATAATGACAATTGAAAGACTTTCTCATGATTGGGGGAATGGATTGATAAAAGTTATAATTTAGATATCCATCATATAATATCCTCCAATGTCAAAATATATTATCACGGTCGATGCAGGGACCACCAGCGAACGCGCAATCATTTTCAATAAGAAAGGTGAGATTGTAAACTCATCACAACGAGAGTTTGAGCAATTCTATCCTAAGCCTGGCTGGGTTGAGCATAACCCATTAGAGATCTGGGAGACCCAGAAGTTTACAATCTCAGATGTACTGGAGAAACAAGGCGCAAGTGCTTCTGACATTGCTGCCATTGGCATTACCAATCAGCGGGAAACCACTTTGGTTTGGGATAAGAAAACTGGAAAATCTATTCATAAGGCCATCGTTTGGCAAGACCGGAGGACAGCCGACTTTTGTGAGGACTTAAAATCCGCAGGGCATGCAGACACCATTCAAGACAAAACAGGTCTATTGATTGATGCCTATTTTTCAGCCTCGAAAAACAGATGGATACTAGATCATGTGGAAGGCGCACAAGCCCGAGCTGAGGCAGGTGAGTTAGCCTTTGGTACGGTGGACAGTTGGTTACTATGGAAATTGACGGGAGGAAAAGTCCATGCGACAGATGTGAGTAACGCCAGCCGAACCATGCTCTTCAATATCCACACTCTCGAGTGGGATCAAGAGCTGCTCGAACTTTTCAATGTGCCGAAAGCCATGCTTCCGGAAGTGAAGAGTAGTAGCGAAGTTTATGGACATACTGATCCAGAATTATTTGGGGGAGCCATTCCTATTGCAGGAATTGCAGGAGATCAACAATCCGCATTATTCGGTCAAATGTGTACTGAGCCAGGAATGGTAAAGAACACTTATGGCACAGGCTGCTTTATGATCATGAACACGGGTGATAAAGTGATCAAGTCCAAACACAAGTTATTGTCGACCATAGCCTGGAAGATTGGTGATGAGGTTAATTACGCTTTGGAAGGTAGTATTTTCATTGGTGGAGCGATTGTCCAATTCTTGAGAGATAATCTGCACTTTGTTGATAACGCCCCCGAGATTGAAGCCTTAGCCAAAACTGTAGAAGACAACGGAGGCGTATACTTCGTGCCGGGCTTTGTCGGTTTGGGTGCTCCGCATTGGGATCAGTACAGCACAGGACTTATGATTGGCTTAACACGTGGCACCGAAAAGGGGCATATTGCAAGAGCAGCCTTAGAGGCATTGGCTTTGCAGAGCATGGAAGTGATTGATACCATGGCCTTAGATTCTGGAATAGATCAAAAAGAGCTTAGAGTAGATGGTGGCGCGTCTGCTAACAATCTCTTAATGCAAATACAATCTGATATTACAGGATTAAAGATCGTAAGGCCTCAAATTGTGGAAACAACAGCACAAGGAGCGGCCTTTTTAGCTGGCTTGGCTGTAGGGTATTGGGAGAGTAAAGAAGAAATTCAATCGCTCTGGGCCAAAGACAGGGTTTTTGAACCGTCAGGCAAGGACGTTTTTGAAATCAAAAGAAATTGGTCGCGTGCCGTTGAGCGCGCTAAGGCTTGGGTTGAGTAATGACTTCTATTTAAGAGAGCAAAATCATGAAGAGAGAGAAGATGCTAAAGCGGCTCAAAAAGCAAAAGGAGCCTTGGGATATAGTGGTTATTGGTGGAGGAGCAACAGGGCTTGGAGTAGCGGTTGATGCTGCATCTAGAGGCTATAGAACGTTGCTACTAGAACAGCATGATTTTGCAAAAGGTACTTCTAGCCGAAGCACGAAACTTGTACATGGTGGGGTGCGCTACCTTCAGCAAGGGGATATTTCACTTGTGTTGGAAGCGCTGAAAGAGCGTGGGCTAATGATCCAAAACGCTCCGCATCTGGTAAAGAATCAGGCCTTTATTATCCCCAATTACGAATGGTGGGACGGACCTTTTTATCAAGTAGGATTGAAGGTGTATGATTTGATGTCTGGAAAACTGGGCATAGGGTCGTCTAAAAGACTCTCAAAAGAAGAAACAGTTGAACACATTCCGACCATTGACCAGAAAGGCCTCAAAGGAGGAGTCGTTTATTATGATGGCCAGTTTGATGATGCTAGAATGGCATTGACTTTGGCGAAAACGGCTGACCAATACAACGGAGTATTGCTGAACTACTTTGAAGTAACTGGGCTAGAAAAGAACGAAGAAGGCATAATCGATGGTTTGAAGGCTCGCGATATGGAGTCCGGAAAAAACTATAGCATTAAAGCCAAAGCGGTTATCAATGCTACTGGTGTTTTTGCCGATAAGGTCAAAAAAATGGATGAGCCTGACGTGAAGGATATGATCCAGCCCAGCCAAGGAATTCATTTGGTGGTGAGCAAAGAATTTCTGCCAGATAAGTTTGCCATTATGGTGCCTCAGACCAAAGATGGTCGGGTAATGTTCGCAGTGCCTTGGCATGACAAGGTCGTTTTAGGAACGACCGATACCATGAAGGAAAAGCCTGAGTTGGAACCAGAAGCACAAGATCAAGAGATTGATTTTATTCTGGAAACCGCAGGTCAATATTTGACTAAGCAGCCTACGCGTGCCGATGTATTAAGCGTTTTTTCTGGCCTGAGGCCTTTGGCCAAACCAGAAGGCGAGGGTAAATCGACCAAAGAGATTTCTCGTCATCATAAAGTCATGATATCTCAGTCTGGCTTAATTACCATAATCGGAGGCAAGTGGACTACTTATCGAAAAATGGCCGAGGATACCGTAGACAATGCCATGTTGATTGGGGCATTGGCAGAGCGCAAGTGTATCACTGCGAATTTACCCGTTTCAGGTTATGATACGAACCTTGATTTAACTACTGACCCCTTGGCGGTTTACGGGACGGAGAAGTATCAATTGTTGGAATTGGAGGAGGAGCATCCAGACCTAGCCGAAATTATCAGTCAGACTTTACCATTAAGAAAATCGCAAGTGGTTTGGGCTGTAAGACATGAGATGGCCAGAACGGTAGAAGATATGTTGGCCAGAAGGGTGAGGGGTTTATTTCTAGACGCTAAGGAATCTCTAAGGGTTTCTGAACAAGTTGCCGAGATAATGGCTAAAGAATTGGGACAGGACTCAGGATGGGTTGACGAACAGTTGGAGGCTTTTAATGAGGTAGCTAGAAAATATATTATTAAGCGTATTTAATTACCGCTTTTCTCTTCAATCTTCTTTTGGATGGCTCTTTTTTGATCCCCCATGCTCAGTCTATCATAGTAAGACGCTAAGGTCTTTAGAATATTCAAGTCAGTGGTGTCTTTTCTTGCAGCAGCTTCCATTCTTGGTAGTGCCTTTTCAATGAGTGCTAACGCTTTTTCTTCGTATGCCTCCGCATTCTCTTTATACTCATCATTCGTCATGCTATTGATGGCGAGGTAGTAACCATTCGCTTGGTCATTGTAAAGCATGGACAAGTTGAAATTTGCAACGAGATTGGTTGAGTCGATTGCCAATGTTTTTAGATAAGCCTCCTCAGTTAATGTGAGTTCATTTTGAAGGGCTATACTGTCCAACGGTTCCGTTGTTTTGATCTCTTTTAATCTTGCATCATAAAGCACGGCCCTTCTGAGAGATAATTGACTATTGTCGGGGTCGTTGAGAAGTAGTTCTGAAATGAGTTCAATCGCTTTGTCGTTATCCTTAGCAAGTAAGTAGATGTCTAACTTGTAGCGGTTAAAGACGGGAGAGTTAGGGAAGTCCTTATTCGCGTCCTCAATTGTGCCTAATGCGGCCGGAAAGTCCTGTTGCAAGTCTCGTTGAATGCTAATCATGCTTTGGTAAATACTCTCTTTTGGCCTCATGGTCTGAAGTTTTCGAAAGTTCACCAGGGCTTTTTCGTACAGCTTGCCCTGTACCGCAGCATTGGCAGCATAGGTTATAATTGTAGAGTCGTTGGGCTCAATAATTAAGGCGTTCTCAAAGGCTTCTAAGGCAGACTTATAATCTTGCTGTTGGTACCAAGCAGCGCCATTATTAATCAGTTCTTGATAGATTTGGGTAATGCTTTGATCTGCAGAAAGGTTAATTCTAACATTAGATGATGGGTGCTTTTGCGTCATCTGGTAGCCGAGAATAGCGCCTGTCAAATAATTGGACTTTGCAGTTCCGGTAGCTTCGCTTTTGAATAGGGCTTTATTAATTTCTGCATAGGTATACCATGCCCCGCCATCTTGTTTGAATTCATCTGTTTTGACAGCACGTTGAATAACTTCCAATGCCTCGGTCATTTTTCCTTCAGCTTGTAGCGTTCTAGCTTCAATTAAACCATTGCCTTGTCCAAAGGCTGAAAGTGAGCATAAAAGGAATAAGAAAAACCAAATTTTCGGCATGGAAAGAATTTTTGTCAAATTGCTAAAGTATCATCATTAATTCAAGGGATACTTGTATAGTGGAAAAGCCGAATGCTTTTAATTTGTTTACGCTCGTTGGTTTTTTTATCATCTTTTAAAATCCCAATATTTTATAAGTCATTCAAAGGACACCGGTGAATGTCAGGTATTGATTTTGGCAATAGGTTTATTAGGTTCTGCAAATTCATAATTATGCCCAATTATGTTTTGTTAGTGCAACCGTTTTCCAAGGGTATTCTTGAGATTTTTTTTAAAAAGCTTGGAACAAAAGTATTGATCTTCACGTCATTACATCGTTCGGAAACTTTGAATACGTTTAGAGTTTCCGTAGTTTTGCCAACTAATGGAAATGAAAGAGAAGATAGCGGTAAGGGCGAGTGAGCTAATGTTGGAGTTCGGCATACGAACTGTCACCATGGATGATATCTCTCGCGATTTGGGAATTTCTAAGAAAACCATCTACCAGTACTTTAAGGATAAGAAAGAGTTAGTGAATACAATCACTAGCCTGCATCTGAATCTTGAGAAGTCAAGGTTTGAGGGGACGGCAGCTGAGAGCGAGAATGGTGTTCATGAGCTGATATTGGTGTCTCAGTGTTTGAGAGAATCAATGAAGGACATGAAGATGAGCATGATGAACGAGCTCCAAAAATTCTACCCTGAAGCATGGCAGATGTATGAGGACTTCAAAAAAGGAGTTATGCTAGAAGCCATTACGGCAGTAATCAAAAGAGGTCAGAGCGAAGGGCTTTTCAGAGCAGAAGTAGATCCTAATTTGGTAGCTGTAATGAGAATAGAACAAGTCCAGACTTTTATTATGAGAAATCTATTTCCAAGGGAGAAATATTCTCTCTACGATGTACAAATGCAATTATTCGATCACTTTATACATGGCCTTTTTACAATAGAAGGACACCAACTTTTTAATGAATATACCACGTCAAAAATTAAGAACAATGAGGCGCTCAATTAGGAGATTAAACTATTTAGCGATGTTCATGCTGTTAGCCATAGGTGCTAATGCGCAGAGCGGAATCACTCTTCAAGACGCTATCAACTACGCGATAGCGAATAATGAAGAACTAAAAAATGCCAAAGTAGCAACGCTTGATGCCGATGCCCAAGTCTTTGAGACTAGAGCAGATGGGCTACCGCAAGTGAATGCTAACTTCGGTTATAATAACAACACCCAAATTCCGGTGAATTTGGTACCTGCAAATGTGTTTGATCCTAATGCTCCGGCAGATGAGATTGCCGCTGTTAGGTTTGGGATTCAGCATCAGAGTAATTTCAATGTTACGGCAACTCAGATGATCTGGGACGGCTCTTTTTTTATTGGCTTACAAGCTGCTAAAATGTTGAAAGAAAAAGTGTTGGTGGATGAAGAGAAAACTAAGTTGGATGTTATTGAGCAAGTCACTAAGGCGTATTACCTGGTGCTAGTAAATGAAGTGAGAACTGATTTAATCGATACCAACATCAGTACAATTGAGTCAACCCTTGAGGACACTCGCGCTTTGTATGAGAATGGTTTTGCTGAAAAAATTGATGTTACTAGGCTTCAGGTTCAGTTAAATAATTTGAAGACCGAGCGTCAGGGAGTAGAGCAGGGAATAGCCTCCAGTAAAAATCTTTTGAAACTCACCATGGGTATGCCTGTTACCAAAGAGGTTAACCTGATTGGAGATCTGGACGGTCTTGATTTTGGCTATTCACTTTCAGATGTGAATGAGTTTAATGTTCAAGAACGCATAGAGGCGCGCCAGATGGATTACCTGAAAAATCTTGCTGAGTTAGATATTAAGAATGTTTATTCTCAGTATATCCCTAAAGTAACTTTCAACGCAGGTTGGGGAAGAAACTCGGGTAACGATTCGTTTGGAAACCTTTGGAATAACAATCGTCAATGGTTTACCAACTCTAGTATTGGTATCAATGTGAGTATTCCAATTTTCGATGGCCTTAGAAAAAAGTATACAGTGGCACGAAAGAAATATCAACTTGAAACGCTTGACAATCAATATTCCTTACTCACCAATAGTTTGCAACAGCAGCTGCTCAACGCGCAAGAAGCACTAGATGTAAACCTTCAGCGCCTAGAGGTACAAAAGGAAAATATGGCACTGGCCAAGGAAGTAGGAGATATCACTAGAGAGAAATATACTGAAGGTGTAGGCTCCAATCTCGAGCTTATTAATTCTGAGAAAGACTATAAAGAAGCCGAGATTAACTACCTGAATGCCCTTTATCAGGCTATTATAGCTAAAGTAGATTTAGATAAAGCCTTGGGCAAATTAAACTAACAACACAATGACTTACAGAACTTCAAAAATATATAGAGACATGAAACCTCAGAGCATCATCACATTTTTATTCATCGCTTTGGTCGCAGTAAGCTGTGGGCAAACGCAGGAGGGAGTTGAAGGAAAGAAAGCTAGATTGGCCGAAGCTAAGGCTGAAGTCAAGGCTTTAAGAACTGAAATGGAGACACTTGAAGCAGAAATAGTTGCTGAAGACCCAAGCTTTAATAAACCAACTGAAACAGCTACGCTCATTACCACATTACCTGTAGCCAAAACTAATTTTGAGCATAAGATTCAGGTTAGAGGAAACGTAGATTCACGAACCAATGTGAATGTAAGTGCTGAAATGATGGGCTTGTTAACAGCTGTAAACATTCAAGAAGGTCAGTATGTAAGTAAAGGTCAAGTGCTTGCAACAATTGATTCAGAAAACCTCAAGAAATCAATTGTTGAGTTAGAGACGCAACTCTCTTTCGCCACGACAATTTTTGAGAAGCGTGACAGACTATGGAAGAAGAACATAGGTACTGAAATCGACTATTTGCAAGCAAAGAACAATAAGGAGGCATTGGAGAATCAATTGTCTACTTTAAATACTCAGCTTGATAAATCTGAAATCAAGGCACCATTTAACGGAACGATCGAGCAAGTACCAGTTAAAAAGGGACAAGTCATTCAGCCAGGTTCACCGGTTGCCTTCTTGGTTAGTAATTCTGATATGTACATTTCTGCTGAAGTCTCAGAGTCTTACATAGCTAAATTCAAAAGAGGAGATAAGGTTCAGGTGAGCATTCCATCGCTCGGAGAGCGTTTCGATTCTCAAATCATCTCTGTAGGTAGAGTGATTAATCCTGCGAGTAGAACATTTACTATTGAAGTAAAACTTCCAAAGAACGATGCCTTCCTAAAGACTAATTTAGTGACGCGTATTCTATTAACTGACTATGCTGCTGATAACGCAATTGTAATTCCTTCGAGAATTATTCAAGAAGACCTAGAAGGTAATTTCGTATACCTGGTCAATGGAAAGAAAGTAAGTAAGGCGCACGTTAAGCTGGGCTATTCATATGAAAACCACACGGAAGTAATTGCAGGCTTGTCAGGTGGTGAAGTAGTTGTAGACAAGGGTAACAGAAGTGTTGCTGACGGTACAACGGTAAATATTCAAAACTAATCAACCTCAAAGCGATAGATAATGGCTAACGAGAACGACAAGAACGTAGTCGACAAAGAATTTGGTTTAACCTCCTTTGCCCTACGAAATAAAATTACGGTGTATGTGCTGACAATGATTATTGTTGCGGCAGGTGTCTATTCGTATATCACACTACCAAAGGAGAACTTTCCGGAGGTAGAACAACCAACGGTTTATGTGAGTACGGCCCACCCTGGTAACTCACCAGAGGATATTGAAAGCTTGATTACAAGAGAGCTTGAGAAGGAAATCAATACAATTGAAGGTGTAGACAATATTCAGTCTAATTCAGTTCAGGATTTCTCAGCAATTGTGGTTGAGTTTCAGGTAGGAATAGATGTAGATGAGGCAGTAATCGATGTAAAAGATGCTGTGGATAGAGCGAAATCAGAATTGCCATCGGATTTGAAGACCGATCCTAATGTGATCAAATTTAGCTTCTCTGAAAACTTCCCTATTCTTAATGTTAACCTTACCGACCCTACTAAGAATTTAGATGAGCTCAATGACATAGCAGAGTATCTAGAAGATGAGATTGAAAAGTTTCCACAAGTATCAAAAGCTAACATTGTAGGGGTAGATGAGAAAGAAGTAGAAGTGCGTGTTGATCCATTCAAGCTAGAAGCTAGAAAGGTTACATTCAACGATATTGAAAACGCCATCTCCTCAGAAAACATGACCATGTCAGGTGGTAATGTGATTGCTGACGGTCTTAGAAGAAACGTTCGTGTAATTGGTGAATTTGATGATCCATCGCAGATGGAAGACATCATCATTAGTAACGAGAACGGTAACATTGTATACCTGAGAGATGTAGCGGTTGTTGAGTTCGGTTACAAAGACAAACAGAATTATGCTAGACTTGACTTGAGTCCAGTGGTCAAGATTGATGTAATGAAGAGAAGTGGCGAGAACTTATTGATCGCTACGGACAATATTATGGCACTTATTGCCGAGAGTAAGGCCAATGGTCGGATTCCTGAGACAACCAAAGTGACCATTACAAATGACCAGTCGAAGGACACAAGAGAACAAGTAAGTAGTCTAGGCAACAACATCATTTTCGGGGTAATCCTGGTGGTGACAGTTTTACTATTTTTCCTAGGCACTAGAAACTCACTTTTCGTAGGTATGGCCATTCCATTGTCCATGTTTATGGCCCTTATGATTCTAGGTTTAGCAGGCATCACCATTAATACCATGACATTATTTGGTTTGATTATGGCACTTGGTATGCTTGTAGATAATGGGATTGTGGTAGTAGAAAACGTCTATCGTTTGATGGAAGAAGGTTTAAGCCCAATGGCAGCCACACGTAGAGGTGTTGGTGAAGTAGCGCTACCGATTATTTCTTCTACAGCCACTACATTGGCAGCATTCATCCCATTGGCTTTCTGGCCAGGGATTATCGGAGAATTTATGCTATATCTGCCATTGACACTGATCATTACATTAGGTTCATCTCTATTCGTTGCATTGGTCATTAACCCAGTGTTCATTTCAAGCTTTATGCGCGTAGATGGTGATAGACAGTACGATCATAAGAAGATTATTGTGAGGTCTACCATAGCCATTGTAGCTGGAGCATTATTTGCCTTTGGGGTGGGATGGATTGGTTTTGGTAACCTATTGATGTTAATCGGTGTAGTTACACTTCTTAATGTATATGTATTGGGGCCATTGTCTTCAAGATTTCAGGCGGGATTCTTGCCTAGATTGGAAGGCGTTTATGTCAGAGTGTTGAAGAGTGCTGTAAAGCATCCTGGAAAGTATCTTGGAGGTGCATTTGCAACTTTGGTCATTTCACTAATGATTTTCGGTACATTTTTACCGAACGTTCTTTTCTTCCCTGAAAATGAGCCTAAGTATGTAAATGTATTTGTGGAATATCCCGTGGGTACTGATATTGAGGAGACAAATGATTTTTCTAAGGACATCGAATCACAAGTACTTGAGATCATAAAGCCTTACTCTGCCATTGTGGAGTCAGTTTCTACCAACGTGAGTCAAGGAGCTGCGGATCCAAATGACCCGACTGCTGTTGGCCAATCCGAAGAGCCTCATAAAGCCAGAATTACTGTAAACTTTATTGAAAGTAAGCTACGTGGTGACTTGAATACCAAGGACGTCATGAATGATATCCGTGCACAAGTGAAACTGCAGCCTGGTGTAACACTAACTGTTGATAAAGATGCAGCTGGGCCTCCAACGGGTAAGCCAGTTAATTTGGAGATTATCGGTGAAGACCTTCCTACGCTAATTGATTTAGGAGAAAGTATTAAACAGAGAATTTCTGAATCAGGAATTCAAGGGATTGAAAAGCTAAAGAGCTCTCTTGAACTCGGAAAGCCTGAGCTAATCGTTGATATCGACAGAGACAATGCAAGACGTTTTGGTCTTTCAACTTTCTCTATTGCTAATGAAATCAGGACTGCGCTTTTCGGTAAAGAAGTTTCTAAATACAAAGAAGGTGAAGATGACTATGAGATCAATGTTCGCTTAAATGAGGATTATCGATATGATGTCGATGCCCTGATGAATAAGAACATCACTTTTAGAAATCAGAACTCTGGTAAGTTGGTACAAGTGCCGATATCGTCAGTAGCAAGTGTAAGATATAGCTCTACGTACGGATCGATTAAGCGTAAAGACCTTGATAGGGTAGTTACCTTAAGTTCTAACGTTTTGGCTGACGCGAATGCAACGGTTATCAATGATCAATTGAAAGAATTGATGGCTGACTATGAGATGCCATCAGGCTATAGTTATGCCTTTACAGGTGAAGCAGAACAGCAAGCTGAGGAGATGGCTTTCTTAGCCAAAGCCCTATTGATTGCTGTGTTCTCGATCTTCTTAATCATTGTATCTCAGTTCAACAATATCACTGCACCATTCATTATCATGGTGTCGGTACTCTTAAGTACTATTGGTGTGTTCTTGGGGCTAGTTGCCTTCAACATGGACTTTGTGGTCATCATGACCATGGTAGGTATTATTGCGCTAGCAGGTATTGTGGTAAACAATGCGATTGTATTGATCGACTTTATTGAATTAACACGTAAGAGACGAAGAAGAGAATTGGGAATGGGTGATGACGAAACATTGCCTATGGATGAGGTTGTTGATTCGATCATTACCGCAGGTAGAACTAGGTTAAGACCAGTATTACTAACTGCCATCACTACTATTTTAGGCCTTGTACCACTAGCCGTAGGTTTAAACATTGACTTTATTGGCGCTTTTGTAGGTTACAGCGCTGACTTCTACGTAGGCGGAGATAACGTGATATTCTGGGGGCCGATGTCTTGGACGATTATTTTCGGATTGACGTTCGCTACATTCTTTACACTGATTATGGTGCCTACAATGTATTTATTAGCCGATAAGTTCTTATTAAGAATTGCGAAATGGAGAGGCAAAGTAGACGTTATAGATATGACTGATCATTCTGGCGATACCCGAAAGGTTTTGGCCTGATGTTTGATAACAATATTAACGTGGTGATTATGGCCCTCTTTGGTGAGGGTCATTCATAGTTAAGGTTGATTTGGTGGCTCCCGAGGTGGTACTCGGGAGTCTTTTTTTTGAACCCATTTGAAGCGTCTTAGGTTTAACTAAGTATATGCGGATTTCGCCACTTTTCTTTATGCTGATATTAGCCTTTTTAGGATGGCTAGACTACTACGCGTATCAAGCGACTAAGACACTGATAAAAGGAAAAAGCTCCGGTTTTAGGTCCTTGATTAGGTATGGCTACTTGTTGCAAGCAGTTACACTCATAGGATTGGTTGTTTACTTAAGGTTTGTGCAGTCCGTTACAGTGCCCTTCTCCTTTTTACTATCTATTGTTTTCATGTCTTACTCGGCTAAGCAACTGGCAGTGATCATTATCTTTTTTGACGACATACAGAGAGTCTTACGCTTGTTTTTTGCGGGTAGAAAGAGGCGTTATGAAAAGAGAGTAGCCGCTGGCCAAAAGATGCCAAGATCTAAATTTTTGGCCCGAAGTGCAGTGGTTATGGCTACACTCCCGATAGTGACAATGAGTTTCGGAATTGTCAGAGGAGCTTATGATTATAGAATTAGACGAAAAAGAGTGTACCTCCCTAATCTTCCTAAGCAATTTGAAGGAATAACAATTGGCCAATTGTCGGATATTCACAGTGGTAGTTTCTATGATAAAGTAGCCGTAAAGGGAGGGATTGAAATGCTAATGGCTGAAAAGCCTGATGTGATATTTTTCACGGGTGATTTAGTCAACAATGAAACAAAAGAAGTCTCCGATTACTTCGATTTATTTTCAAAAGTGAAAGCCGACCTAGGAGTCTATTCCACGCTGGGTAATCATGACTACGGAGATTATAAAACTTGGGGTTCTGTTGCGCAAAAGAATCAGAACTTAAGGGATATGGTAAAAGTCCATGAACGTATGGGCTGGGACTTGTTAATGAACGTTAACCGATCGATAAAGATTGGAACCGACCAAATTTCTGTATTAGGAGTTGAAAACTGGGGGGCGGGTCGCTTTGCAAAATATGGCCAACTTGATCAAGCTACTTTGAATGCCGAAGGTGATGTAAAACTCTTGCTTTCGCATGATCCAAGCCATTGGGACCAGCAAGTAAGGCAGCAACAGCCCGATATCGATATTATGTTTGCAGGTCATACGCACGGCATGCAGTTAGGTGTAGAGATTGGAGACTTTCGCTGGAGTCCGTCAAAATATATTTATAAGCAATGGGCTGATTTATATCAAGAGGAAAACCAGTATCTATATGTCAATAGAGGCTTTGGGTTTTTGGGTTTTCCGGGCAGAATAGGAATCCTTCCTGAAATTACCATCATGGAGTTGACATCGCGGCCCTTGGTCTGAGGGATCGACTTCTGTACCTATGAAACCGCAGCTTCTGACCTTTGCTTCCTGTCTATAAATTTCCTGCTTCCGACTACCAACTTCTTTTCCTAAATTCAAGGCCAAATCAATCAAATTATGAAAAAACTGGTCATTCTCTTATTGTGTTTAGCCTGTACAGGACTAAGCGCTCAAACAACACCCAATTGGATTCGATATCAGAGCATATCTCCTAATGGGGAACACATTGTTTTTACTTTCAAAGGAGATTTATATCGAGTAGCTTCTTCTGGAGGTGATGCCACCCAATTAACCTTTCACCAAGCGCATGACTATATGCCAGTGTGGAGTAAAGACAGTAAGCACATCGCTTTTGCTTCTAATCGGTACGGTAATTTTGATGTATTCGTAATGGATGCCATGGGTGGTCAGGCAAATCGACTGACTTTTCACTCTACTAATGAAAGTCCGTTTAGCTTTTCAAACGACAATAAGCATGTCATTTTCGGTGCTCAGCGTCAGGACAAGGCCGAGCATAGACAGTTTCCAACCGGTTCTCAACCAGAACTTTACCAAGTACCTATAAGTGGTGGAAGAGTTGATCAAATTTTCACTATCCCTGCCGAGTATGTACAGGTGAGTAAGGATGGACGCTATATGGTCTATCATGATAAAAAAGGAGGGGAGAATGAATTTAGAAAGCATCATAAGTCATCCATTACAAGGGATATTTGGATGTATGATGCTAAGAGTGACGCACACAAAATGCTAACCAATAGAGAGATCGAAGATCGTCAGCCGGTTTTCAGTGCAGATGAAAAAAGTCTTTACTATCTCAGCGAATCGAGCGGAACGTTCAACATTCACAAAATGTCACTTGACAATCCATCATCAAGCGAGCAGCTCACCAACTTCAAGCTACATCCAGTTCGCTTTTTAAGCTTTGGAAACGGAACACTCAGTTTTGGATTTGATGGTGAGTTGTACACGATGAGAGAAGGTGGAGAGCCACAAAAATTGTCGGTCAATATTAGAACGCAGGACAAGTCAAATGCTGACAGTTATATTTCGATCAACGGAGGCGTTCGTGAAATGGCAATTTCACCAAACGGTAAAGAGATTGCTTTTGTAGCAAGGGGCGAAGTGTTTGTGACTTCAGTTGACGGATCACTTACTAAGAGAATTACAAATACACCAGAGCAAGAAAGATTTGTGACTTGGGGTCCTGAAGGAAAGTCCGTTGTCTACGCCAGTGAGAGAGATGGTAAATGGAATATCTATAAGTCTACTCGAGAAAGAGCCACAGAAGAGCCTTTCTTCTTTGCATCAACCTTAATAAAAGAAGAGAGTGTTTTGAGTAATGAAGAAGACAACTACATGCCTCAGTATTCTCCTAACGGAAAGAAGATGGCCTACATCGCTGGTCGCAGAACGCTCAGAATCATGGATATAGCCGCAGGTACTACGGTTGATCTCTTAACCCCAAATGACTTGTTTCACATGAGAGATGGTGACAAGTATTTTACATGGAGCCCAGATAGCAAATGGTTGTTAGTAGACTGGAGTCTTAGCCTGAACAATAGTGAAGTATTGCTGATGGCAGCAGATGGGAGTAACCGCATTAACCTTACCGAGAGCGGGTATTATGATTCTTCACCAAAATGGGTGAATGGCGGCAAACAAATGATATGGTTTAGCAATAGAAACGGCTTAAAGAGCTACGCTACAAGCGGTCAGTCTCAGAGCGATGTTTACTCGATGTTCTTTACACAAGATGGTTGGGATAAGTACCAGCTGAACAAAGAAGAGTACGCCTTAATGAAGGAAATAGAGAAGGAGAAGAAGAAAGGCGAGAAGAAAGAAGACAGTAAGGATAAAGACAGCAAAGAAGAAAAGAAAGAGGCTGTAAAGGATTTGACTTTTGATTTTGATGACATGAAGGAGCGTAAGGCAAGATTTACAATTCATTCTTCAAGTCTTGGCGATGCTACACTTTCAAAAGATGGGGAGAATCTTTACTATCTGGCGAGTTTCGAAGGTGGTCAGAACCTTTGGACTACAAACCTTAGGACAAAAGAAACTAAAATGGCTATCAAACTGAATGGTGGTTTTGGCTCATTTCAATGGGACGAGAAAATGGAAAATCTGTTTCTCTTAAGTGGTGGGCGTATCTCAAAGATCAATCCTGATGCAGGAAAAAGAGAGGCAATAAGCATTAGTGGTGAAATGCAGTATGATGCTGTTGCTGAACGAGATTATATGTTCGATCATGTATGGATTAGAACCAAGAACATATTCTATGAACCGACATTTCATGGTGTAGACTGGAATCTGATGAGAACAGAATATGCTAAGCATCTGCCGTCTATCGGTAATAGTTACGAGTTTTCAGAATTACTTTCCGAGATGTTAGGGGAATTAAATGTTTCTCATGCAGGAGCTAGGTATGGTAATAGCATTCCTAATGCCGATGCGACTGCCTCTTTAGGTGTTTTCATGGACTATAAGCATAAAGGAAATGGAATCAGAATAGCCGAGGTCTTAAAAGGCGGTCCATTGGATAAGGCTAAATTTGACATTAAGCCGGGAATGGTTATTGAAAAAATAGATGGCGAATTGGTCACTCCAGATCGTGATGTTGCTACTTATTTAAATAGGAAATCAGGCAAGTTTACGCTTTTAGAAATAACAGGCCCTAAAAAATCTGATAGACAACAAATCACCGTCAAGCCAATTTCGCTAGGGGCCGAAAGAGGTCTTCTTTATAATCGATTTGTTAAGATTAATGAAAAAGAAGTTGAAGAGAGATCCAATGGTAAGCTAGGTTATGTACACATACCAGGAATGGGAGACGGGCCATATAGAAGTATTTATGAAGACATCATGGGTAAATACTTTGAGAAAAAAGGAATCATTGTAGATACCAGATTTAACGGTGGAGGCGATTTAGTTGCAGACTTGGCGATGTTCTTCACCGGAGAGCCATTTATTACGTATGCCACAGCTGCTAAAGTAGTAGGAGGAGAACCAACATCTAGATGGACCAAGCCTACCTTAGCGCTTTTTAATGAAAGTATGTATTCAGATGGCCATTGTTTTGCTCAAGGCTATACAGACCTTAAGATTGGTAAGACGGTTGGTATGCCAGTGCCAGGTACTTGTAGTTTTGCAGGTTGGGAAGGCCTTCCTGATGGCGGGCGCTGGGGTGTAGTGCCAGTTAGTGCCAAAGACAAAAATGGGCGTTGGATGGAAAACCTACAAACTGAACCAACGATTAAAGTAAAGCAAATGCCGGGAGTTGTAGATAAGAATAGAGACCAACAGCTAGAACGTGCTATCCAAGAAATGCTCAGCGATGTAGGTAATTAGTGAATATTTTAGAGTTGAATGAGTGTAGTACCGGCCGTAAATATTTTAGGTAAATTTTTGCCATGAAATTTAAATTTATCACTAATAATTCGTAGCATTAAATACAAAAAACACACACTATACGATGGCTGTTATGGCTAAAATGTAAAAGTGCTAATGACAATTCTTACAGAATGGTTATTAGCACTTTTCGTTTTATACAGTTCAATAAAACTCAATGGACTCTTAACCTTTCAAGTCCATCATTTCCTTTTGAAGGATCTGCTAAGCTGGTTCAAACCAAATTTTTGTATCGGTGTGACAAATGGCCAGTTTGAATGGGTCATCTTGTTTAAGCCTTAGTGGGTTTGGAAAGAATGCTAAGGCTTGCCCCCAGTGGTTGTCCGTTCGAGCAGGTTCACCACTTAAAATTATTTCATTATCAAGATGCAAATCAAACCAGAAGGCAACACCGTGAATTGGGCTGTTTGAAGTGACAGGTACTTGTACTTCATATCTCTTATACTGATTCAGTGCTAAAGGGTCCCAAAGCTTGGTGAAATTGACATCCAGTATTTGAAACTCGTCAGAGCAAAAATTATGACTTATTTCAGAAAGGTGTTGCATAGTGTATTCATCGGGCACTCTAAACTGGTCAAAGGCAGACAGGTCCAAGCCAGAGATCGAGTTGATTGGATTCACAGAGGCCAGTTTTTCTGTATGGATCAGTCGCCCTTTTACGACTGCCGACTGTGGTATTATTTTACAATTTGGCTTAGTCAGATGGTTTAGCGCATGGCGAAAGGATGGGATAGCATGCTCACCTAGTAGCCCTGCATCAAATATCTCTGCGACAATAATGTCAGGAGAGTCCGAAAAGTCTGCTTGTTTTAACTGCGTTGATTTAGACTCGAATACTTTGATTTTATCTTGGTAGCCATTTTTCTTAATGTTCTGTTTTGCGGCATCCGCAATATACTTTGACTGTTCACAAGTGTAGACGAATTTGGCTCCTTGCCGAGCGGCCATCATCGATAATATGCCTGAACCAGTGCCAATATCAAGGACTGTTGACTCTTTAGTCACGGCTTTTCGAATGGCTTGGTCAAAGGCCTCATTTCGCTCATGGTCGGCTAACATTTTTAAATGCCAGGGTGGTACAAATCGACTGAGTATTCTACTCAGATTTTGCTTCGTGCCCACATCATTAGGATTAAGTTCAATTGCTTTTCTGAGTGCTATGATTGCGCCCTCAAAGTCTCCTAATTCTTGTTTTGCGTTACCAATATGTACGAAGAGACTCCAGTCATTCGGTTGAATCTGAGCGGCTTTGTTCAGGAATTCTAGACCTTTCTCGTTTTGTCCATTATTGCTGAGAAATCGGCCGTATTCTAGATTGGCTAAAAAGTGGAAAGGCATCAATTCAACGGCTTTAACATATAGCTCTTTGGCTTTATTTATATCACCATTGGCCTCAGATAGGTGTGCTAGGTTAATCCAAGGTTCTGGAAGTTTCGGTTGCTTGTCTATTAGGTCTGTTAAATGTTTTTCCGCACCAATAAAGTCTTGTTGGCTCGCCTTTATTTGAGCTAGCATCATGTAGGCATTTTGGTTATCAGCCTCTGAACGAATCAACTGTTCAAGGATGTCAATGGCCGCTTGGGTGTCCCCAGTTTCAAAGCGAAGTTGTCCGATTTGTAAAGCAATATCGCTTCGTTTTGGAGCAATGATATAGGCGGCTTCTAAATATTCTAATGCTTTAGGATAATTGCCGAGTTGAGAAATAGAATAGCCGAGGTTGGTGAGGCTCTCGAGGTGATTAGCATCAATTTGTAAGGCTTGGCTCCAATGATTAATGGCCTTTTGAGGGTCTCCCTTCATCACATGTAACATGCCTAAATTAGAATGTGCATCTGCAGCTAAAGAGGGCTCTTCGGTTGCTTGATTAAAATAGATTTCGGCATTGACTAAATCGCCTGCATGTTGATATGCCATTGCCTTACTCAAGAGAGTTGGCTGTCCATCATTTGTGTTCGTCATTTTGTGTGTGTTCTATGATCTCACGATCAAATTAAGATTATTGAGAACCAATGTTCTACAAATCAAATCAAAAGAAATGCGCCAACATTTCCCTGCCAAATGGATAAAATATTTCTAATTTTTTTATGAATGAGAAATACTAACTTTCACTTTCGACACAGGGAGGATGCCAGAATTCTTGAGTCAATATGTTTAAAAGTACCTGAATCACATGAACCACACACAAACAAATTACTTACACGTCAAACAACTCCTTTCGAAAGAGCAAGTTCAATTAGTCAGTCAATTAATGGAAACCGCAGCTTTCAAGGACGGTGTAGCCACGGCCACTTCGGCTGCTAGTAAAGTAAAGAAGAACCTTCAGATTCGTAGTGAAGACAGTCTAGAGGCACAGCAAATTGGTTCTATTGTAATGCAGGCCATTTCTCAGTGTAGAGAGATTCAAGCTGCTGTCATGCCAAAGATGATTCTTCCACCTTTAATCAGTAAGTATGAAGAAAACATGTCTTACGGATTACATGTGGATAGTCCGCTAATGGGTAGTCAGTACACTATTAGAACTGATGTGGGGATGACGCTCTTCTTATCAGACCCTCAAGAATATGAAGGGGGTGAGTTACTAGTAATGACTGAATCTGGGGAAAAGAAATACAAGTTACCGGCAGGTGATGCCATTATGTATCCCACAACTAGGCTGCATGAAGTATTGCCTGTCACGTCAGGCGTTCGTAAGGCCGTGATTACTTGGATACAGAGTGCTGTCCGAGACCCATTTAAAAGAGATATTCTTCGCAACCTGTCGGAAGTGGCTGCCTCATTAAATCATGAAAACTCAAAAGATGAGCAGCTGACCGTACAGCAGGTATACAGTAACCTAGTTCGTATGTGGGCTGAACTCTAATGATCTGCTGCTTTGTCTAGGCTTAAAGTCGCTTTGAATGCTAAGATCTGCCATTCCTCAGATTTCTCTCATAAAGGACGAGAAGTATTAAAGCCTGTCTTACAATAATTTATATCTTGAACCCGAAACACAGACAATAATTATGGACACTATTTCTATTGGTATGATGCTGCCAACCTCTAGCATCCGCCCAATGAGTAAAGATTTTGAAAGAGCGTTTAAAGAATCAATCAATAAGATATTAGCAGGCTCCAACTATGAAGTAGAAATCATTCCTGAGATGATCGGAAATGGGAGTCACGCACAAATAGAAGGAGTGCTTGATAAGTTCTTCGGTTACCACGATGTGGATTTGGTGACAGGTATTGTTTCTAGCCATGGTATTCAGCACCTAGTTGATCGCTTCGAAAAAAGAAAAGTGCCTTTGGTCTATTGCAATCTAGGTGAGCACTTCTTGCCGTCCAAAGGCTACAATGACTATGTATTTCAAAATTCTATTCATCTATGGCAGCAGGTCTGGTTATTGGGCTATTATGCAGCTGAGCATTTAGGAGGGAAAGGAATGATCCTGTCTTCTATGTATGACTCCGGCTATTGTTTTATGTCAGCTTTCGAGTTGGGCATGAGAGCTGCGAATCCAGATATTGAGCATGAGCTCAAACTTTTACCCTTGCCTCAAGCAGGAGAGTTATCGGCCATCAAAGAAGGTCTTGATGTTATAGACATGACGTCATGTGATTTTTTATTCCCTATTTTTTGTGGAGAAGAGGCCACTATATTTTTGGATGAATTCAAAAAACGAGATCTAGCAGGTAAGGTTGAACTAGTTGGCTTGCCTTTCTTGATGGAGTTAGGTGATTCAGATCTTTCGGGTATTTCCATCTATACAACCAATGATATAAAGGGTGGTGCAGATCTTGTATACAAGCATGTGTTTAGAGTTTTGGGAAACTCTACAGGTACGGCAGTCGGTGAGGCAATTTTGTCTAGTGACGGAAAAATAAGTAATGAAGCCATGAACGAGGCACTTACTCAAAATAATGGTACTAAAGTTTATGCTTCAACAGCTTCTCCAAGGCTCACTTCTCCCGTGTCCATTCAAAAGGTCACACTTGGTAAAGATGATACATTGAGTTTTCAATGGGTTATGGAGCAAGTTGTAGACTTAGAAGAGAACGAAGAGTTTCGACAAATTCGAGATACGCTTCTATCGGCATGGGTAAACCCATATTTAGGAATTTAATCAAGTCCCAATGAAAATATTCGTACTGTGTAACTCGGATTCCTTAGCCTTACCTGTCATTCATAAACTCAATGCTGATGGTAAATTATCAGGTGTCGGAATTGTCAAGAAGGCGCAAAATTTACTACTTCCGAAGTTGTCCTACCTCAATCTTGCATTTGAACCAATTGTCCTTAATAGAATGAATTGGGTAGAAACTTTAAAAGGAATGCTTAATTCTACTGATACGGAAACTGTTTGGGTACTTACCTTTCCATGGAAGATACCAATCCAACTACTGAATGTTCCAAAATATGGCTTCATTAACTTCCATTTTGGTATTCTTCCAAAATATAAGGGGGCTGACCCTATTTTCTGGCAATTCAAAAACTTAGAAGAGGAAGGTGGGGTTACAGTTCACCTGATGAATGAAGCCATAGATGAAGGGCCCGTTTTGCTTCAGGAAAAGATGAGGGTAATGCCAGGTGAGAATTATGGTTTACACTGTATGAGGCTAGGACAATTTAGTGTGGGGTTTATAGAGAATATTCAGAACCTTCAATTGTCAGACCACCAGAGATTTATTGAGTTACCTGCTGGGGATACGGTTATTGAGATAAAGCCCAAAGAATCTGACTTAGAGATATTATGGAATGAGTACTCTGCGCATCAAATAGAGTGCTTAGTCAATGCTAGCAATCCTTCATACGGTGGTGCAAGAACAAAAATGAATGAAACAGAAATTAGGGTGCTGGAGGTAACTCCTGTAACACTTGATAAAAAGATAGAAGCTAAGCCTGGTCAGATTGTATTCGCAGACTCGATATACGGGGTAGTGGTTTCATGTGCAGATAAAGAGTGCATTCGTATCACAATTGCGCATACAGGAGAAGGCTATATGTCTGGAGTTAAGCTTTTCAACCTTGGATTTACTACGGGACATAGATTCGGATAAAGCCATATGCTTGGCTTTTTTGGTAGCCATCTCAAACTATATGAGTAGAGCTCTTGGTAGATTCATGCGCACCAGAAGTCATATGAAAGTCAATAACCATCCCAAAAAAAATCGGCATTGGATTGTGATATTCAAATTGAATTTCTTTACATTCAAATTCATACGGAAAAATAAACACTTTTAAAACACACTAATACTAAATACTATGGAAGGAACCATTGGAGAAATCCGCGGATTTGCGGGTAATTTTGCCCCTAGAGCTTGGGCCTATTGCCAAGGTCAATTGTTATCTATCAATGCTAATCAAGCACTTTTTTCGATCTTAGGAACCACTTATGGTGGAGATGGTCGTACTTCGTTTGGCTTGCCTGATTTACGAGGAAGAACACCTGTATCTCAAGGAACAGGCCCTGGATTGTCAACTCATAAACTTGGCGCTAGAAGTGGAGCAGAGTACAATTACTTGACTCAGAATCAAATGCCTGCTCATACTCATTCCGCCACATGGACAGAAACAGCAAGTATTGTGTCAATTGGTGCATCGACTTCAGATGCTACCGAAGCTGAACCAGGAGCTACTCTCACTCTGGGTGTTGCTGATGCAGGTGGAAATAGTGCTATTTATACTACTGGTAATAATGATGTTACGCTTAAAGCTGGCGGGTCAGTTTCAGTAGCAGGAACAGTTACCGTAGGAATGTCAGGTGCTAGTCAAGCGGTTCCTAACATGCAGCCTTATCTGGTAATTAACTGGATCATTTGTCTACAAGGAGTTTTCCCTTCGAGATCTTAATTTTAATCTTTTAATCAAGAAATTATGAATGGAGTAATAGGAGAAATCCGAGGTTTTGCTGGTAATTTTTCCCCACGAACATGGGCATTTTGTAATGGTGATTTATTGGCTATTTCGTCAAATACTGCACTTTTTTCAATTTTAGGAACGACTTATGGTGGTGATGGCCGGACAACTTTTGCTTTGCCGGACCTTAGAGGTAGAGCCCCGATTGGGCAAGGCCATGGTCCAGGTTTATCTTCGAGGCCTTTAGGTCAGCGATCAGGTTTGGAACAATCTACCTTGAATGCATTGACAATGCCTAGTCATAACCATTTTGCAACTTGGACAGAAGGTGCTTCATCAGTTTCTATAGGGGCCTCAACAACGGATGCCACTGAAGCTGAACCAGGCGATACCCTGACTTTAGGTGTCGCTGATGCAGGTGGAAATAGTGCTATTTATACTACTGGTGCTAATGACGTTACGCTTAAAGCTGGTGGGTCGGTGTCGGTAGCAGGTACGGTGACCATTAACAATTCTGGAAGTGGTCAACCTTTCAATAATATGATGCCTTACTTAACAATCAATTGGATTATTTGTATGCAAGGGGTCTATCCATCAAGGAGTTAGGTTTAAATAATTCTAAAAAAAAAAAGGGACTGGTTCCCTTTTTTTGTTACTACCTACTTTAATAGTATTCTTGATTTGTTTCTTCTAGTCAAAGCACCATCCCTAATTATGGAAGTATTATTCTCAAATTTCAATTTCCGTGCAGGATTATGCATGGTTTTTTTCTCATTATGCTTATCACTGGCTAATAAAGCTTCTGCACAGACAACCCTTTCTGCTGGGGAGTTAGTCTTTACGGGATATAACGCTGATTTACCTGGTACGGCTGCTATAGATGGAGGTGAATTTTCTTTTCTTGTTTTGAGAGATTTAGATGCTGGCACTGAAATCTTCTTCACTGATTTTGGGTGGAATGGCGGTAGTGGTTCATTCTATACAGCAGGAGTCACGAACGATGGTATAATAAAATGGACAGTACCTGGTGGAGGGGTTTCTTGTGGTACGCATGTTAAAATTACTTCTAATGGCGTAGCCGCTTCGCCAACCCTTACGGCATCCACAGGGACAGCTGGTAACGCAAATGTCAGTGGTCTAACCAATCAGAATGGTATTACCTTCAATAGCTCAGGAGACCAAATAATAGCGTATCAAGGTTCCTTTACTTCACCTACCTTTGTGGCTGCTTTAATGGCGGAAAATGGTGCATTCGCAGCGCCATCAAACGATAGGGGTAGTGATTTGCCTACGGGTCTTGTAGTAGGTACCAGTGCTGTAGCACCAACAGAAAAAGATAATCTTGAATACAATAGCACGATTACCAACAATACAGCCGAGAATATTCGTAATGCTGTGAATACAGCTGGTAATTGGACAATTAGTGATACTCCTATAACAATTGGAGATATTTCATTCACGGTTTCGGTATGTTTTGGCCCGTCCAACTCCGCCCCAGTGATTGGTAGTACCTCTGCAGGTCAAGCGGTAAACGATAACGCAACCATTTCTCCCTTTTCAGCAATTACGATTGCGGACGCTGATGGAGACAATGTAACCGCTACAATCACCTTAGATAACAATGCCAAAGGAGTTATTACAGGGGCGTCTTCAGGTTCTGGCCCTTATTCAATTACTAGTCGTACACCTGCGGCTATGCAAACGGCTTTAAGAGCTTTGGTGTTTAACCCAACCGACAACAGAGCGGCAGTTTCAGAAACAACCACTTTTACTGTTGTGGTAAATGACGGTACTGTGGATGCCACCAATAATACGACCACGGTAATTTCAAGTGCGGTGGCCCCCACTGTAACGAGTGTTACCGTACCAAGCAATTCAACTTATATCGCTGGGCAAAACTTAGATT
>CAYGQO010000018.1:0-1869 GCA_964352205.1 uncultured Roseivirgaceae bacterium | reverse complement strand
ACGCCACCTTGACCCTTAACTCAGTAGGTGCCACCACGGCTGTTTTGGTGGATGCCGTAGCCCCCACCGTTACGAGTGTTACCGTACCAAGCAATTCAACTTATATCGCTGGGCAAAACTTAGATTTCACGGTGAATTTTAGTGAGAATGTAACAGTCAATACAGGAGGAGGTACGCCACAAATGAGTATCGTAATAGGTGCGACTACGCGACAGGCCATTTATCAAAGTGGTTCAGGTTCTAGTGCCTTATTATTTAGGTATACAGTACAAGCAGGTGAATTAGATGCGAATGGTATTGCCGTTGGTACTTTAGCTTCTAATGGAGGTACATTAAGAGATGCTGCCTCCAATAACGCCACCTTGACCCTTAACTCAGTAGGTGCCACCACGGCTGTTTTGGTGGATGCAGTTAATCCCACCCTCCTCAGCAGCGCTCCATCCGATGATGCCACAAACGTAACCCTAAGTCAAAACCTGACCTTGACTTTTGATGATAATATGGTAAAAGGGACAGGAAACATCCTGATCAAAAGATCAGCTGACAATTCAACATTTGAAACGATTGATGTCACCTCTGGAGCAGTAACCATTACTACAACGCAGGTAACGATCAATCCGACAGGAACTTTACTGAAAGGGACTGGCTATTACTTGGAGATTGCAGCCACCGCTTTAGATGATGACGCGGGTAATTCTTATGCTGGCATATCAGGTGCAACTGCCTTGAACTTTACTACTGTCGATGTGGTGATTAATGAAGTCGTTACTGATCCTCAACAAGATTGGAGTACTAATAATTTTAATGGTGCGGCAGGAGCAGGTACTATTTCTGATGGGGTTGATGAATTCGTGGAATTGCTCATAAAGTCTGCCGGTATAAATCTTACAGGTTGGACAATTGAGCTCAATGATGGGAGTAACATAATAGGTGATTTGACAAATACAGGTGCCTTTGATGCAACTGCTTATTCAGGGACGGGTACATTTAATAATACCGCTGTTGGTGATTATTTAGTCTTAGGTAATGTAGATGGAGCAGGTGCAATGAATAATACTGGGCTTACAATTAACCTTAAAGACCCAGGGGGTGCAATTGTTGATGCTGTGGTGATTGGTGGAGGTGTCGGTGAGGCACCAACAGGAGACGCCACTGCGGTTGCCAATGAGTCCGTACAGAGATTCACAAATGGTCTAGATACAAACGCAAATAATAGTGATTTTACAAAAGGACCCGTAACCATGGGTGCCGCTAATACGGGTCCGAGTGTTACGTTGAGTCAGTCGACAGCTACTTTGGCTGAAGCATCTGGTACAAATACTATCACTGCAACCTTATCGGCTCCATCGAGTCAAGCTACAACCGTAACCATCGGAGTTAAAGCAGGAGGTACCGCTACCATTACTAACGACTTTACCTTGTCAACGACAAGTATCGTAATCACGGCAGGTAACACCACAGGAACAGCGACCTTAACAGCCGTTCAAGATGCCTTGGATGAAGACAATGAGACAGTTACTGTCGAGATCACAGGTGTTACGAATGGTTCAGAAGATGGCACCCAAGAAGTAGCCAGTAGCATCACCGATGACGATGCCGAGCCAACAGTAACCTTAAGTCAATCGACTACTACCTTTGCAGAAGCAGCAGGCACTAACACGGTAACCGCAACTTTATCAGCAGTCAGTGGCAAAGACGTAACTGTAACAGTAGGCGTAAAAGCAGGAGGTACAGCAACGATCACCAACGACTTCACTTTGTCAACCACCAGCATTGTGATTACCGCAGGTAACACCACTGGAACGGCAACACTTACAGCAGTTCAAGATGTTATTGATGAAGACAATGAAACCGTTACTATCGAAATTA
>CAYGQO010000017.1:0-66084 GCA_964352205.1 uncultured Roseivirgaceae bacterium | reverse complement strand
TCTAGCTTCTAGCTTCTAGCTTCTAGCTTCTAGCTTCTAGCTTCTAGCTTCTAGCTTCTAGCGAAAAACGATAATCAACATTTAGGGTTGGGCTTGCTGCTTATTACATCCGTCTTCAGACTCTAGACTTCCCGCTTCCCTACCATTCCTAAAAAACTTCCTAGTCCTCTCGACACGGATCATTAAATTAAGGTCTTAATTCAACCGAATCAATATGCTTAGAAAAACACTTTCCTTTCTATTCGCAATAGTACTATGCACTCCGCTAGCCATTGCACAACAATTAACATCTGAAACCTTCGAAGGCCTGAGACTAAGAAATATAGGCCCAGCAACTATGAGTGGACGTGTAGTCGACTTAGCTGTTGTCGAAAGCGATCCCTATACATTCTATGTGGCGACTGCCACGGGAGGTATCTGGAAAACCACTAATAATGGTGTCAACTTCCAACCTGTTTTTGAAAACGAAGCCACACACTCTATAGGCGCTATTTCAGTACATCAGCAACACCCCAATTTGGTTTGGGCTGGTACAGGTGAGCGTGCCAATCGCCAAAGCTCAGGCTGGGGAGATGGAGTATATAAGTCTTCTAATGGTGGAAAATCATGGACAAACGTTGGCCTGAAAGACTCGCATCACGTTGGTCGAATAGCTTTACACCCTACAGACACCAATACCGTTTATGTGGCGGCAATGGGCCATTTATGGGGAGCCAATAACGAAAGAGGGCTTTATAAAACTACTAATGGTGGTAAGACATGGGACAGAATCATCTTTATAGATGAAGACACAGGAGTAGTTGACGTAGCACTAGATCCTCAGAACCCGCAAATCGTCTATGCTGCTACTTACCAGCGCAGAAGAACACCTTTTGGGTTTAACGGTGGTGGTCCTGGAAGCGGACTTCACAAATCAACAGATGGTGGTAAAACTTGGAAAGAATTAAGAACGGGTTTGCCAGAAGGTGACTATGGCCGAATTGGCATTACCATCTTCAGGAAAGACCCTAACCTCATCTACGCTTCTGTAGAACAAGGTTTTCAGTACAATGCATCAACCGCATACAACGAAAGAAGAGCTGGATTTTATCGCTCACTAGACAAAGGAGAAACTTGGGAGTTCATGAGCGATTGGAACCCTCGTCCAATGTACGCGAGTCAGCCGTTGGTTGATCCTAGTGACGCATCGCGCATTTACATGATGAACCAATACAGCTATTCCAGCGATAGCGGTAGAACCTTCAGACCGGCACGTCAATCTTTGCATGGAGACGATAGAATTTTCTGGGTTAATCCTAAGGATTCGCGCCACGTTATGAAAGGTGATGATGGAGGAATTGGTATTTCTTATGACAGAGGGGTAAACTGGCTCTTAGTCAGCAACCTTCCTGTAAGCCAGTACTATAGAGTAGCTGTCGACATGGCGAAACCTTATAATGTCTACGGTGGCCTTCAAGACAATGGTAGCTGGGTCGGACCAAGTCAGACTTATCGCAGTGCCGGTATTCTCAATGAAGACTGGAAAAAACTAGGGGGTGGAGACGGTTTTTTGAACCTTCCGCATCACACAAATTCCGATATCGTTTATACAGAATCTCAATACCTGGGATTGTCTCGACTGAATATGAAAAACGGTCAGCGTCAGTCTATAAGACCGGGCGATCCGCAGGGTAGAATTGGAGCACGTAGAAACTGGACTTCATGGGGACCTGGTACCGAAGAGCCAGAACTAGGCAATGCCATGGCACCTGCCAACTGGGATGGTCCTTTCTTCCTTTCCTACCACGACCCTAATACAATCTATGCCGGTACAGAGCAGTTATGGAAAAGTACTGATGGAGGAGCTACTTGGAGTTCACTGGGTGACTTAACCACAAGAGTGAACAGAAGAGAATTGACCATAATGGGACAGAGAGCTGATACAAGCACCCTTTCTTTAGATGACGGAATTCCTTACTACCCTACCCTCACCGCTGTTGCAGAGTCTAAGCAAAAGCAGGGAATGCTTTATGTAGGAACCGATGATGGTTTAATCCAAATCTCTAGTGACGATGGCAAAACCTGGGAAAATGTGACTTCAAAACTTCCGGGTCTGCCGAAAGAAACGTGGGTAAATACTATCGAAGCCTCATGGCACAATGCCGGAACAGCCTATGTAGCCATCAACAACTATCGAAATGATGACTTCACCAATTATGTATACAAAACCACCGATTTTGGTCAAACTTGGAAATCTGTAGCAGGTGATTTGCCGGTTAACCGCGTGGCCAGAACACTGAGAGAAGACCCTAAGAACCCTGACGTCCTTTATCTTGGAACTGAACTCGGCCTTTTTGTATCAATCAATGGTGGTCGAAACTGGGTAGAACTTAAGAACAACATGCCTACACTACCTTTCAATGATTTAGTGATTCATCCACGTGACAATGACTTGATACTAGCAACTCATGGCCGAGGTGTTTGGATATTAGATAACATCAGTGCTATTCAAGAATTAGGAGCTGTAATGAATCGGCAAGCCGCCTTATTTAGTATTCCGGAGGCCGAAATGATCGACTACAACATCGGTGGGGCGCATACTGGAGATATGTACTATCGTGGAGAAAACCCTCGCAGAGGTGCTTCAATGGACATATACCTGAAAGATTCAGTCGGCAAAGATAACATTAGCTTGTCTGTCTATGATTTGGAAGGAAACCTCATGCAAGAATTACGTCCATCGACAAATGCAGGTATACAGCGCGTCTATTGGAATTTCTCTCATCAAAGTTTCGAACCCAGTAACACTGATCCAAATTCAGGGCGCAGAGGCAGAGGTGGCTTTGGGCTAAGTGGACCACAAGCCATGCCTGGTACCTATGTTGCCAAATTGGTGGTGAATGGACAAAGCTACGAGCAGCAATTCAAAATTATTGACGACACTCGACTCGATGTAGATTTCAATGTGCGCAAAGCATGGACTGCTTCACTATTTAAAATTGGTGGTCTTTCTGAAGTGCTCAACAAGGAGATGCACGATGCCCAAAAAGTACTTTGGCACTTAAATAAGCTTGATAGAGATAATATCGAATATAATGAAGAAGCGGCTGAGGCTATTAGAGAGCTCAACCGCAAATATGGTGAATTAGCTAGCAGGCTAAGGTCTTTATATTTTGGCGTCAGTGGCTGGATTGGCCCTTGGACTGCAGATCAAGAAGCTCAGTATGACTACTTCACAAAGATGATTCCTAAGCTCGGTATGGAAAGAAACGCGATGTTAAAAAACATCCTCCCTAAGCTAAATCGTGGATTAAAAAAGGCTAACCGATACACCGTACAAGACTAACTTAATAAACCATACTGCATATGAAACTTAGAAGCCAATTTATTGCGCTACTGCTGTGTACTTGTACATTAGCAGCTTATGCGCAAATCAGAAAAATTGATGTAGAATCAACTGTAGTCACCAATCACGAGGTGACCATTAAAGGTAAAAAAGTGCCTTTTTCGGCTACTGTGGGTACTCAGCCAGTTTGGAATAATGACGGAGATCCTATTGCCACTTTGTTCTATACCTATTATGAGAGAACAGATGTAAAGGACAAAGACACCCGGCCTTTGGTAATCTCATTTAATGGTGGACCAGGCTCTGCTTCAGTTTGGATGCACCTAGCCTATACTGGACCGAAAATTCTAAAGATCGATGATGAAGGCTATCCTATTCAGCCATATGGCGTAAAAGACAACCCTCATTCAATTCTTGATGTAGCTGATATTGTTTTTGTTAACCCCGTTAACACTGGATATTCAAGAATAGTAGACCCAGAAGCCGATAAAAGGCAATTCTTTGGTGTAAATCAAGACATCAGCTATTTGGCCGAATGGATTAACACCTTCATGACTCGAGTGAATCGATGGAACTCACCAAAATTCTTAATCGGTGAAAGTTATGGAACGACTCGTGTTTCGGGCTTAGCCTACAGACTTCAAAACACGCACTGGATGTACCTCAACGGGGTAATTTTGGTATCACCTACAGACCTTGGCATCTCTAGAGACGGGCCAGTAGGTCAGGCCAATAGGCTTCCTTACTATGCAGCAGCAGCATGGTATCACAAACAACTTCCTTCTGATCTTCAAAGCAAGGACTTGTTAGTGGTTCTTGAGGAGGCCGAAAACTATACAATGAACAAGCTGCTACCGACACTTGCCAAAGGAGCGTGGGCACCAACTGCAGAGAAAGAGGAAGCCATCAAAATGTTCTCACGCTACTCTGGCTTGAATGAAAAAGTAATTCGTCAACATAACCTTGATGTTCCGACTGGATTTTTCTGGAAAGAACTATTGAGAGATGAAGGTCACACCGTGGGACGATTAGACTCTAGATACAAGGGAATCGATAGAATGAACGCAGGCATGAGCCCTGATTTTAATTCAGAATTGACTTCATGGTTGCACTCCTTCACTCCTGCCATCAATGGTTACTTCCAAAATTTCTTGAATTACAAGACTGACATTAAATACAATATGTTTGGTCCTGTAAACCCTTGGGACAGAAGCGGTGATAACACTGGTGAAAACTTGCGAGCGGCTATGGCCATGAACCCATACTTACATGTAATGACTCAAAGTGGTTATTACGATGGCGCCACTACTTACTTCAATGCGAAGTATAACATGTGGCATACAGACCCTAGCGGCAAACTAAAGGACAGAATGAGTTTTAAAGGCTATAGAAGCGGACACATGATGTATTTGCGTGCTGAAGACCTGAAGAATGCCAATGAGGACGTTCGAATATTCATCAAGAATTCCGTTCCACCACCAGGAACACCTGCTAAGTATTAGAAAAGGAATTCCAAAATCTAAATAAATGAAGCACCCCTTTCTGAACTGAATGGGGTGTTTTTATTCCGCCAATAGCCACTCCTTTGCTAGATCAGAATCTACAAAGAGTTTGACATTTTTAAATCCGGCCATTAAACAGTAGTTCTCCCACACCTTATAGCCTGCAACATCTGCGTGTAGTAAAATAGCCCTTTTAAAGGACGGCTTGAAGCCAATTCCAGATAGCTCTTTTGACAAAATCTGGATATCCTTGGCTGTTCCAGATAATTCAGCCCTTCTAACATCAGTTAACAATCGCTGACACGCTTTTTGATGCGCCATCTGACTCAATTTTGAAAAATAAGCCTTTGCCCTATCTTTGGTCAATTCTCCAATAATGCTACCGGAAATAATATTTCTCCCTTCCTCGAACTCTAAATTAAAATCCATTCTCTCCTTCCTCTAAATACAGCGCACCAGCACAATCGATAAAAAATACAGTTTACATTAATCAACCACTTGATAATCATACACAAGTAGACACTGTTCAGTAAATACGTACACTTAAAAAATGTTCTGAAATTTTATAAGTAAACCAGCTATTACAATTTTACGGACAATTCTATTGACATACAATATTCATCCTTTCAAATATAATTATCAGTAAATTCTAACACACCCGACACATCATACAGCGAACACTTCCACCACCGTATTTTTCAATCGTAGGTATCTCTACCCAAAGGATTTCTGAGTATTTAGATATACTGTCAATTTGATCCTCAGAAAGACTTTGAAAAGCCGTTTTAGACATCACCAGCGTTGAATTACCTTCATCATCTAGTACCTCTAGCATGTTTCCAGCAAATGCATACATCTGATCCAAAGACAAGAGGATTACCTCATGTCCTGTTTTCTCCAGCGCTTCCAAAACAGTATGCCGCTCGTCAACTGGAATTGATTCAGCGCAGATAACGCTATAGCCTGAAGCAATGCACATAATCACATTGGTATGATAGATCGCCATGCCGTTACTATCAAAAGCACCGAAAGTAAAGGCATCAAAACCAGTTACATCACAGAATTTCTTAATGACCTCCATATCAGTCCTATCCGATAAGCAAGCGTAAGCTAGTTCATTATCATAGTCGAGCACCATACTACCCGTACTTTCCAAAAACTTGCCCTCTCGTTCGAATTCTGATAAATCAATGACCTCTCCGATTGACACATTTACTTCCCGTAATTGATCAAAGATCTCAGTCCTACGTTCCCATCTACGGTTTTCTGCAAGCATGGGGTAGAGTAAAGTTTTGTCGCCATGAAAAGAAACCCAGTTATTAGGAAAGACCGCGTTCGGCTTTACTGGCTCCTGCGTATCATCAATTACATGCACCGTAATCCCTTTCGCTTTAAGCTTTGCTACTGCTACGTCAAATTCAACAATGGCCTGGGCGCTTATTTTTTCAGTGGAACTAGCCCCTTCCTCATTTTGAAAGGCATTAGAAGCAGCAGTTGCATGGTCAAAACCAAAGTGCTTCGGCCTTACCATCATTATTTCCTTTGACGCTTGCATAGTCATAATTATATCTTTCTCTAACGCTTGGCAATGTTGGTACTTAAACCGAACCCAAACAAAGAATCAGGCGCAAATTCTGACATTCCAAACCCTCCAAAAAAGTCGACTTGAAAATTCGGGCTAATCAAATATAGAAAACCGAAATCAATACTTTGCTGTGAACTGAAACTATCACTGAACCCATAACCTTCTAAAAATACTGTAAGTTTTGGTGAGACAGAAAAGCCTAAATTCAATGTCCAAAGCCCCACATTACTTGAGTTCTCAATGAGTATAATTCCAACGTTATAACTGACGTTAAATTTGTCTGAAAGATTGTTTTGAAAGTTTACTCTCAAGTCACCGGTTACCCCGCTTCCACTAGACAAGAACTGACCTCCCACATGACCATTCAAAGCCACTGCCGGACGCCACCCATTCTCCTCCATAAATTGATATTTGACACCAATTGTGGTAGGCCCAAAAGAAGCATCTGATTGTTCCGTAACTACATCGTCAATCAACTGTCTTGTCCTACCATATTCTTGGTTTAGTCGGAGCTCTAATTTATCGGAAATTCCATACCTCAAGAGCAAACTATTGTAAACTATATTCTGAAATTTTGAGTCTATACTATTGAGAATATTTGTTCCGGACAAGTTTGTTTGTTGTTGGTAAAAGCCAGTCTCAATCTGGAATAACTTTGGCGTAATGATGTATGGTGAAGTAGTTTGTGTTGGTCGATCAGTTGCGATAGTAGCGGTAGAATTATCTTCATTCTGAGCAAGGACCTGCAGTGCAAACAAGGATAAAAAGAAAACTAAGCTCAATCGTTTCATATTCGAAAATTAAGATTTGTCAACAAGTAAGTCAAAAGCCAGTAAAAGGCTACCAAAAGAGCAGTAAAAGTAAATCTTAGATTTTTAGACTAATCTAAAAATTATCGTTAAATAATTTTATATCAGTTATTTAGAATAAATCTATTTATGTCTTTGTTTAAGTACTTTAACGACATCCTTTAAATCGAATCCTTTGGCCTCTAAGAGCATCATATAGTGAAAAATTAAGTCCGCTGCTTCGTTTTTAAAGAGTTCTTCATTGTCATCTTTGGCTTCGATTACCAACTCAACTGCTTCCTCTCCTACCTTTTGAGCGAGCTTGTTTATACCTTTCTGAAACATGCGAGCCGTGTAAGATTCATCTGGAGATTCTAGTTTTCTTTTCTTTATGACTTCTCCTAAATAGTCAAGAAATGAAGCACCTGTTTCGTTGCTTTCCTTCCAACAAGTGTCGTCTCCTTTATGACAGGTTGGCCCTTCAGGATTGACCTTCACGAGCAGTGAATCTTGATCACAGTCCACAGCAATCGATACAAGATTTAAGTAGTTTTCCGAACTCTCTCCTTTAGTCCAAAGGCGCTGTTTTGAACGGCTAAAAAAGGTTACTTTTTTAGAGGCCAAAGTCTCCTCAATAGCAGCCTCATTCATGTAACCCAACATGAGTACTTTATTGGATTGAGCATCCTGAATTATCGCAGGGACTAGGCCCGTATTTTGATCGAAAACTACTTGTTCAATTGATTCAAATTCTCTCATTCTGTAATCCTTACTGGGATGTCTTTTGATGCTAAATATTTCTTTAAATCAGGTACCGAAATTTCCTTGAAATGGAAGATGCTTGCGGCCAATGCGGCATCAGCTTTTCCGGTTGTAAATGAGTCTACAAAATGCTCCATCTTACCGGCACCACCAGAGGCAATTACCGGAATGGAAAGCATTGTTGAGATTTCGGCTGTCAACGAATCTGCGAAGCCGGCTTTGGTTCCGTCATGATCCATTGAAGTTAAAAGAATCTCTCCGGCACCTCTTTCTTCTACCTCTTTGGCCCAAGCCAAAGTTCTGAGTTCCGTTGGAGTTCTTCCTCCCCTCACATGAACAATATGTTCTCCGTCTACGAATCTAGTATCTATAGCCACGACAACGCATTGGCTACCAAACTCCTTAGCCAATTCATTAATCAAACCTGGTCTTTTAACTGCAGAGGAGTTAATGGATATTTTGTCCGCACCAGCGTTCAATAATGCAGAGACGTCTTCAATGGAGCTAATGCCTCCACCAACGGTGAATGGAATGTTTATCTCTTTGGCAACTCTTCGAACTAACTCAACCAAAGTCTTGCGTTTCTCAACCGTTGCAGTGATGTCTAGAAAAACCAGCTCATCTGCTCCTTCCTCAGTGTATTGAGCTGCCAGTTCTACAGGATCACCTGCATCCCTGAGCCCAACAAAATTGACTCCCTTAACGGTTCTACCGTCTTTGATGTCTAAACAGGGTATAATTCTCTTCGTTAACATTTTATTGAAATGAGGCTAATTCATTAAGACTAATTCTACCCTCATAATAGGCTTTACCTACAATCGTACCATATACGCCCATATTTTCTAGCCTTTTGAGATCGTCCATGGAAGAAACACCTCCACTGGCAATTAGTTTGAGATCAGGAAATTCGATCATCATTTTTCTGTAAAGCTCAAACGATGGTCCTTGAAGCAAGCCATCCTTACTCACGTCTGTACAGATACAATGCGATATCCCTAAGTCAATATACTCTGCTAAGAACTCAAAAAGGTCGATTCCTGAGTCTTCCTGCCAGCCATTAATGGCTATTTTTTCATCTTTCACATCAGCACCGAGAATAATTTTCTCAGCCCCATATGTTTCAATCCAGGTTTTGACTAAGTCTTTGTCTTTGACAGCAATACTGCCTGCTGTTACCTGATCTGCACCTGCGCCTAGCACTTGCTGCAGCGATTCGTTTGATTTTACCCCACCACCAAAATCTACACTGAGGTTTGTAGACGTAGTAATGGACTTAAGTGTACTTAGGTTAACTGGTTTACTAGCCTTCGCCCCTTCAAGGTCTACTACATGCAGTCGCTCAATGCCTACAGATTCAAAAGCCTTGGCTACAGCCTCAGGATCGCTATTATACTCGGTCTTCTGATTGTAGTCTCCTTGAGTAAGCCGAACTGCTTTACCTTCAATGATGTCGATTGCTGGTATTATTTTCACTTTGAATTGTTAATGGTGAAGTTTGAATGATTAATGTTAAAGATTGAAAGACAAATCATTAGCTCAAGTTTCTTTGTGAGCTTTTCACAATTGAAGTAAGCATTCGAATTAACTCTTCACTTTTGTCCAGAGCATCTTGCAAATCTAAATTAACTAAGCCTCCATGTTCACACAGTAATAACCAGTATTTGGTTTCTCTAGCTTCTTTTGAAGAAATGGACATCTTATGTGCAAAATCCTTCTTTGAAAACGCTGCCTGTGCTTCTTGAATATTAGCACCGATACTTGTCCCTGATCTTAGCAGCTGTTTCGAAATAACGAATTCCTTTTGAGCCTGCATTTGCTTGTACTTTTCGATAATCATCAGTGAAAACTCAAAGCTCTTTTGTTCAATTGGGTTACTTGAAAACTTCATAATATATAGTGTTTATTTTTTATACTTAAAATTAAAAATTAAACACTTAAAATTCATAATTGTAGAAAGTTAGCTAGGATCTTCTCGCCTACTTTCCCGCTCTTTTCTGGGTGGGCCTGTAGTGCGTAAAAGTTATCCTTATGCAAGGCAGCAGAAAATGGATTAACATAGTCTGTTACAGCAATGGTTTCAGTACTTAATTGAGCATAATAACTATGTACATAATACACATAGGGTTCAGATGGGAGATCATTAAACAAGGGAGAATTCATTTGTTCTAGCGTATTCCAGCCCATTTGAGGCACTTTAAGCTTAGGCTCAAACTTCTTTACTTCAACATCAAAAATGCCCAAGCACTCGGTATTATTTTCCTCAGAGTGCTTACACATCAATTGTAAACCAAGGCATACCCCGAAAACAGGCTGCTTTAATGCCTTAATCAGCACATCCAACTTTCTCTCTTTTAAAAAGTGCATGGCTGTGCTAGCCTCACCAACCCCAGGGAAAATGACTTTATCCGCAGATAAAATCGTTTCAGGATCAGCAGATAGCACCGGCTCAACACCTAATCGATTCATTGCATGGGTAACAGACTGAACGTTACCCGCATTGTAGTTGATAATGACTACACTCATAGCTCTAAAAAACGCTCCTCTTGCATTACTGTTTAGGCTGTTGCCGCTTTTGTCTTCAATAACTCCTCAATCTTTGATTTGATCTCAGGTAGCGATTCGTACAATTGCTCGTAAGAATCAATAATGAAGTAGTTCTCTTGCATATTATCCTTGCGGTAAGGTGTATCCAAGATCTTATCTACATCATATTCGAAATGGTTCGGTTCGTCAGAAAGGGAGTATTTTGTCTCTCCAGATGAAGACAAGATTCCAGCACCGTAGATTCTTAATTCACCTTCTTCTCTGATAAGACCAAATTCAATAGTGAACCAGTAGATACGAGACAGTAAGTGAATAGCCCACTCGTCATCAATCCACTCTTGACCGAACTTACTGATTGCTTGAAGAAAATCAACAAAGGATTGGTTGGCTAACAACGGAATATGTGCAAATACGTCATGAAACATATCTGGCTCTTCTAGGTAGTCCAATTCACTCATTTTTCTTACCCAAGTGGTGGCAGGAAACTTCCTGTTGGCCATTAGGTCGAAAAAGAGCCCATCTTCCACTATACCAGGTACTGCGTATATTTCCCATCCAGTTAATTCACGAAGCACCTTATTGGTCTCTTCGAAATTTGGAATAGCCTTTCCAGTAAAACTTACTTTGTCTAAGCCAATCAAAAATTCCTTAGTTGCCGCTTTCGGTAAGGATGGAAATTGTCGATCAAAAAGAATATTCCAGACTTTCTGATCTTCTGCTGTGTAGTTTTCGTAATTCTGTTTCATTGCTACGGGGTGTAATGTTTTGTTATTCGATTTGGTTCAAATCAAAAGCCCGGTCATAAAAAAACCCGGCTCTTTCGGAACCGGGTTTTTTATATGTTTTATTAATTTCTTTGGTCAATTACATATAACTACCGTTCCGCAACAAGCTGTTGTGATAATAGTGGTAGTGATATGATTTGTTTCTTGACATTGGTTCAAAGGTAATAGGCATTTCAATTTATACAAATGACTTATTAGGTTTTTTAAACCAACGGTCATCTTGACACCATTATTCGCTCCTCAATACTTTAGACGGATTTACCATGGCGGTTCTCACAGCCTGATAGGCGATTGTCAGTAGCGTAATGGAAACAGCGAAGGCCACAGTCATTAGAGCTACATCAGCACCAATGTTCACACGATACACATAGTCACTTAGCCAATCTCCCATAAAGAAGTACGCAGCTGGCAAACCTACTAACAAGGCTATCGCAATGAGTCTTAGAAAATCAGTAGATAACAAAATCAAAATCGACTTAAAGGATGCACCCAAAACCTTACGAATTCCCATTTCTTTAGCTCTATTCAAGGCAATGAATGAGATCAGACCAAACATTCCCAAACACGCAATGAAAATGGCAATACTAGCAAAAGTGAGGAATACATTGCTTAAACGAGATTCAAACTTATACATGCGTGCGTAATAATCGTCCATAAATTGATAGTCGAATGGCAGATCTGGTGCGGCTACAACTAGATTAGATTCAATGAATTGCAGTGTTTCAGCCATCTCCCCAGCTTCCAACTTTACATACCCCGTATAGGATTGTTTTGGATTATATAAGATCACAAAAGGCTCAATGCCTTGCTGCATGGACTTGAAATGAAAGTCTTTCACCACACCCTGAACAGGCCCTTCATAACCACCAATAGTTACGTTCTGCCCCACAGCATCTTCCGCTGACCAGTTAAAAAGTTTTGCCGCTGTTTCGTTGATGATAAATGTTGGGTTCAATCCCGCAGAGTCACTCTGATTAAAAGGCACCGCACGCTCCATTAGGCTAAGTCCACTTAACAACTCCATACCCATGAGCTCCATAAACTCTTTGTCTGCGCTTAAAAAGTAAATCAATTCGTAGTCATCTTCGGTGGGGCCTGTTTGAATACCATGTGCAGAGCCAACACTCACTGGTACATTAGATGCCATGCTCACAGACTTAATGTTAGGATTGGTCAGTAGCGTGTTTTTGAAAGACTCGTAGTTTTTCTTGAAATCACCGTCTAATGTGAAGAAGATCACTTCTTCCTTGTCCAAACCGATATTCTTGTCTTGAATGAAGTTCAGCTGCTTCTTGACAACTAGCGTAGCCACAACCAAGAAGGCTGAAATAGCAAATTGTATGATCACCAAAAATTTTCGAAGCCTATTACCTGCTCCAGAATGCGTGAACTTACCCTTAAGCACAGTTACTGGCTTAAACATTGAGAGTACGAGCGCTGGATAGATACCTGCCAAAAACGTGATAATTAAGCCAAGTCCGCCTAGCAAGAGGAGAAATTCTGCCTTAAATAAAGGGGCAACGCTCAGCTCTTCTCCTGCCAACACATTAAAGTAGGGCACCAACCAATTGCTAAATGCAATAGAGATTATCAGAGACAAGAACACAAAGAGGAATGACTCTCCTAAAAACTGACCAATGAGTTGGCCTCTATGTGCTCCAACTACCTTGCGGATACCTACTTCCTTGGCCCGCTCTAGCGAACGCGAAGTGGCTAGGTTTACATAGTTAATGCAAGCGATCAGTAAGATTAAGAACGCAACTACTGAAAAGATGTAGACGTATTGAATATCACCTACTCTGCCGAGTTCATAATTAAGTTTGAACCTTTTCTGAAGATAAATATCGTTCAAGGACTGCAAATAAGTACCACTCTCTTCACTCTCAGTGGGCATGTCAAGCTCCACATTTACTCGCTCTCCTACTTTTTGTTCAAAGGCTAAAGCATCTACTCCATCCTCTAATCTTAAAAAGGTTTGGAAACTCCAATTGGACCACGTCTCTCTTTGAGCCCAACGAACTGCTTTAAAAGGGAACAGGAACTCAAACTGCATCAATGAATTTGCAGGTGGGTCTATGACAACTCCTGCAATGGCGTACTGTTCCCCATCTCTTATTAATGTTTTACCAATAACATCCTCAGTACCATAGTACTTCATTGCAGCCTTTTGAGTGATAACAAGGGTTTTGGGCTTAGATAGAATACTCTCTTTATTTCCTCTAACTAGCGGAAAAGTAAATACATCGAAGAATGCCGGATCAGCGAAATAGGTATGAGTTGTAAATGACTGATTGTCAATCTTTAGAATCTGACCGCCAAGTTCTATGACCCTAACACTATGCCTAATTTCTTCTTCAAAATTTCGCTTAAGAAAGGGGCCCACTATATTGGGCGTAATGGCATCCTCACCATTGGTTACTCTGTATATCTTATCCTTTTGCTCGTGAAACTGATCGAAACTTAACTGATGCTGTACATAGAGTACTATCAGTATAAAACTTGTCAAACCTACTGCCAATCCTGAGAGGTTGATAATGGAATACACCTTATGCCTTTTGGCACTCCTGAAGGCGACTTTGAAATTATTTTTGACCATAGCTAAATTGTTTTGAGTATATCTTTTTGAGTTTCTTCTTTTAAGGGTATGCCAGCGGATGAACTTGAATACATTCAACCAATATTTCCTTTTGGCTTGGCGAAGGCCATGTTTTTCACAATGATCTAGAAAGCGTTCTTCTAAGTCCCCGGCAATCTCCTCTTGAAGTGGATCATCGCAATACCAATTAAAAATGCGCTCTGCGAGCCTTGGTGGTTTTTGACTTTTCGTTGAATTCATGACTTCCCCCCTTCAAATACATAATCTGGTATCTTTGACCATAGATACTGTCTCTGTTGCTTCGCTTCTAGCAAAGCGGATTTACCTGCAGCGGTTACTTCGAAAATCCGCTTTCTCCGCCCACCTCTCTTTTCTGAAGCTCCGCTGAGGTCGGACTTTACATACCCCTTATCTTCCAAACGATAAAGGGCTGTGTGCACCGAACTCATATTGACCGATCTACCAAGCTCTTCTTCAATTACATTGGTAATAGATAGTCCGTATGCCTCTCCCTGCTGTGTAGCCACAACTAACAGAACGGTCTCTTCAAACTCTCCTAAATAGTGTCTTCTTTCCATTTGAATTATATCTTACCCATTAGTAAAACTAATTAAAAGATTGAGCCAGTAAAAGTATCAAGTACTGAATCCGTAATTCTTTGTACTGAACCGGATATTCTATTAGACGAACTGAAGTCACCATCATTACACTAGGCACTCGTCTACAGAATGTCTTGTCATGAAGGATGGATGGTTATATCATAAATTATTATCTTTGAATGACACTTTATTTTATACGACATGATTAAAATTGCCAAACTCTCGCTAGTTGCTCTGGTTTTAACGTTTTGCGCTTGTAGTGATGCCATAGACGTAGACCCCGATACTGGCTTTGAAATATTCACCATTCCCGCGGGATCACATAATTCTATCATCCGAAATGAAGCTTTCACTGGTTCCGGTATTGACATTCAAGTAATCTTTGATGATAGCGCTATGTATACCTTAGAGGAAACTTCGGACCAAGCAGATATCAACAAACTGGTGGGCTTCTCGGATTGTACACAACACCATCAGAGTGAAAGTGGAAGAATTGGATGGAGATGGTATGAAGATGAACTTCAAATATTGGCTTATACTTACCTAGAAGGTGATTTATCTTTCGAGCTTATGGGAGCTATACCGCTCAATACAGAAACTAATATTTCCATTCGCATAGTTGGAAATACTTATCAATACAGTGGTGATGGCTTACAATCCATTACTATGGAGAGAAATTCAAATTGCGAAACTGGAGAGAATTATTGGCTCTGGCCTTATTTTGGCGGTAACCAAACAGCACCTCAGGCTGTAAAGATTCAGATGAAGAGGACTGTTATTGATTAAAGAAAAAGCTTATTTAAACCAAAAGAGCCGCCAATATATTGACGGCTCTTTTGGTTATAGTGTCTTCTAAATAGTTACTCGTACCGCAACGCATCCACAGGATTCGAACGTACTACACTCCATATTTTGCCGACTACACTGACAACTGCCAAGCAAAAGATGAGCATAAATGGCGCGATGAAAAACCACACGCCCAAATCAATTCTAAAGCTATAGCCATCAAGCCAGTTGTTCATTAAATAATAAGCCAAAGGCATACTTAAAATTCCTGCTAGGCAAACTAAAATCGCATACTCTTTTGAGAGTAACTTCATAAGACTCACACCGCTTGCGCCTAAGACCTTTCGAATACCTACTTCTTTGATGCGCTGATTTACAGTCAATGCCGTAAGCCCAAATAAGCCAAGACAGGCCACCACAATTGTCACGATAGAAAAGCCAGTGAAGATTTTACCAAAGCGCACGTCTTCTTTATACTGTTGATCAAAACCTTGATCCACAAAAGAATACTCCATTTGATAATTAGGGAAGACTCCATCCCACTCACCTTGCATTTTCGCAATCATAGCATTGAGTTGATCAACTCTTTCGGTATCAGAATTCTCATCAATTCTAAGCTTAAAGAAATAGTATCGCGTCCAGCCACTGAGTATGTAAGCTATAGGTCGATAGTCATTATGTAAAGAAGTATGGTGATGATTTTCTAGAACACCACGTACCTGCAGAGGCGCAAAAAAACCATCAATTTTAGCTCCTATTGCATCTTCTGGATTACTAAAGCCTAATCGTTCTGCTAACTTCTCATTGATTACAACATCTCCTTTGCTCCAAGGATCGTCATCTTGCCTCAATGCTCGACCGGCAACTACATCAATGCCGAAGAATTCAGGAAAGGTGTGACTCATAGATATGAGTCCTGTAGAAATGGCCGACTCCTTGGGCTGGTTATTTAAATACAGTGCTGAACCCCAACTGATGGGTTGGCCAGGCACCTCGCCTGCCATTGACATACTCTCAATCCCTGGATATTTTAACAACTCAGAAGTCATGGTTCTAAAACGTGCTCTATCTTCTCGGTTGTCAGCATTAATATCAGAAGGTGGCGCCTCTACCATCAAAATGTTCTCGGTCTCAATTCCTAAATCAGAATTTCGCATAAAATCTATTTGTCGGAATATGGTGAGTGTGCCGGATATTAAAAGGAAGGTGACCGCAAATTGAATAAGGACTAAGCCTTTGCGCGATTTACCGCTTACCACGCTACCTTTTTTGCCCACAAGGACTGCAGCTAAATTAAATGATTTCAAGAGCACCAAAGGATAGAACCCTGTGACTAGGGTACCCAAAGCAACTACTCCAAATAGGAAGGATAGCACCTCAATGTTGAGAATATCGATAACCGGAAGGGCGGTAGTCTGCGCTAAGTAATTACTACTTAGGTTAATTAATACGATGGTTATGCATAAGGATAGTAAATTCATCACCATTGACTCGATAACAAAAAGAAGCGTAAGTTGTCTTCGGGACGAACCAAGGCATTTTCTCACCCCCATTTCTTTCATTCTATCTAAGGTTCTAACGAAGGATAGATTGAGGTAATTGATCCATGCTACAGCCATAATAACAATAGCTACAAGCGATAAAATCCAAATAACCCGACTATCAATGGAAGTCCCACTATCTACGGACACCTTACTATTCAAGTGTATGTCTTGTATATTTTGAAGATCAAAAGTCACTTCATCTCCACTGTTTTTAAGGCTTTCGCTAAAATTCTCACTGTAAATACCAGTCGCAGTCGTAGCAACTGCCTCCTTATCATTACTGTCATTAAGCAAAACATACGTTCTGTAAGCCGGTGAATCCCAGCTATCGAGTGATCCCAAATATTTTACAACCGATGGAAAGCTTAATGCTAGCTCAAAACTAAAATGAGAGGCTTCTGGAATATCCTTTAACACGCCAATGAGCTCGTACTTCTGCTCGCCTGTATTATCTTTCATACTAAAGATCTCACCTATTGAAGCGGCTGGATCATCGAAGTATTTCTTACTAGCCTTTTCGGTAAGTATCGCTTTGTAAGGCTCATCGAATTTTTCAAAGCTGCCAGCGATAAAATCAGTGGAGAACATTTGAAAAAAGCCTTTCCCCAAGGCAATCACAGCCGGCTGTTTGAAAACCACTAAAGTTCCATTGCTGTTAAACTCGACTGATGCATTTAAGTAATCTAAGCGTGCGACTTGAGCTGAGTTAGTAACCAAAGGGGACCGTTCTGCAAGTGTTGCCCCTAGCGGTGCTGGGTGCGTAATTGTATAGCTTACATTATTGTCTGTTGATGTTGTCGCGCTTTCTACCCTGAATAACCTGTCTGCATTAGTATTAAACTTATCGAAGGATGTATGGAACCCTACATATTGATAGATCACAAGACAAATGGCCATACCGAAGGATAGGCCAAGAATATTTATGAAGGAGAAGAGTTTGTTTTTGAAGATTTGACGAAAGACGATCGTCATGTAGTTTTTAAACATGGTTTGAGTTTTTAGACAAAAACTGATTACCAAGAGATATGCCAAAAATTAAAGCGCTGAATTTCAGTGCTTTAATTTTCTTTAAACAATTTAGACAGTACGATACCGAACAAAAACTAACTTTTTACGTACCCGCGGTCAATACTATTCATGTCAGGCCCAAGCATTTACTGCCCCTCATCAAGTAACTCAGCCATCTCAATTAGCTTGATCAATTCTGCACGGTAGCCTTCATCATCCTTTCCCTTAGCCGATTTAGCCAAACGAATAACTTCGCTAAAGCTCAAGTCGTTCTTATAGTCGGAATCTCTCAATAGCATTCCAAAACCAGCTACTGCTGCCGACCACCTGAAGTTATTAGAAGTACGGTCTAAATCAATTGACTCATTCTTGATCACCGTATCTAACAATATAGACTTGTCGCCATCAGGCTTCTTGTAGCGCAGCTTAACCGTCATCAAGTCAGTTTCATTTCCGCTTAACTCAATCTTCTCTTTTTGACGGTATTTTAAATCATCTAGTGGCTTAAAGCTACTCTTTACACCAACTGGAATAATCTCATATAATGCAGTCACCGTATGGCCAGACCCAAGTTCGCCAGCATCCTTTTTGTCGTTGTTAAAGTCTTCATCCTTTAACCTCCTGTTCTCATAACCTATCAAACGATAAGCTTGAACAGTAGCAGGATTAAATTCAACTTGAATTTTCATGTCTTTAGCAATTGTAAAGAGTGTTCCTCCAAATTCATTAACCAGTACTTTCTTCGCCTCAAGGATATTATCGATATAGGCGTGATTCCCATTACCCTTATCGGCTAAAATCTCCATTTTGGAATGTTTATAATTCCCCATGCCATAACCTAGCACAGTTAAGAAAACTCCACTCTCTCGCTTTTTCTCAATAAGGTTTTCCATTTGCTGATCGCTTGACGCACCAACATTGAAATCACCATCCGTAGCAAGGATAATTCTGTTATTACCATCCTCAATAAAGTTCTCCTGAGCAATCTTATAAGCGAGTTTGATCCCCGCACCACCGGCAGTGGAACCGCCAGCATTCAAGTGATCTAGGGCTTTGATGATCTTTCGTTTCTCATTTCCAGGTGTTGAGGCCAACACCTCTCCTGCTGCTCCTGCATAAACCACAATAGCTACTCGATCTTCTGGCCTAAGTTCGTTCACCAATAGTTTGAGTGATTTCTTTAGTAAAGGCAGCTTGTTTGGAGCACCCATCGAACCGGAAACATCAAGCAAGAAGACAATATTGGAAGGCGGAAGGTTATACATTTCAATACGCTCTCCTTGAATACCAACATGCACTAGCTTATGATCCTTATTCCAAGGTGAAGTTGATACCTCATGTTCCACTCCAAAAGGATGTTTGCCTTTAGGTGATTGATAGTCATAATTAAAGTAATTGATCATCTCCTCTATCTTCACTGCATCCTTCGGGGGCATTTGTCCTGAATTGATAAACCTTCTCACATTGCTATAGGCAGCGGCATCTACATCTATAGAGAATGTACTGTAAGGATTTTTCCATGGCGATTTGAAGCCATTCTCTTCAATTGCGGCATAGGATTCGGAGGTTGTTTCAATTTGAGAAAAATATGATGACTGTATCTGAAGACCGGTAGCTTTACCTTGTAGCAAGGTGGTATTATTCATTTCATACTCCAAGTCAGACAAGGCCGCTGCCTCATTTACTGGCCTCCCAAAGAGTCGACTCTTTTCAATACCAGCAACAACAACTTCGCCCAACGGAGTTCTATCTATTGCTAGCGCAACATTAATGACCTTTTGATCACCAATTTTAACTTCTTGGGTTTGATAACCTATATATCTGAAAACCAAAACACCTCCCTTACCTGGCACCTTAATCTCGTAAAGACCATCCTTATTTGTACCAACGGAGGTTTTGGTGCCTTTAATAAGGACAGCCACTTGCGGTAATGGAAGTCCATCATCCGCACCAATTACCTTCCCTGTTATAACGCTTTGAAAATTTTCTTCCGCTGGATTATGGAATCCAACGAAAAGTGTCATCATTATGATTAATACCTGTTTCATGATTTTATGATTTAGATTTTGAATTCTTTATCACCATGATGCGGCATGGAACTTGATTCCATAAATTGTTGAGAAAAAATAATTGTCATCGCGATCCCAATTTATCGGGAGAAGCAATCTCTCCAAACCTTTGGGAGATTACTTCGGCAGTCGTACCTCCTTTCTCGTAATGACGAAGGCATTTGAAAAAGATCAATGTAGATACTGAAACATCCCGAAGCTTCGGGACAGCATGACGTAATCGAGGAGGTTATTGCATAGAAAAGCATTTGAAAAAGAGCACACTAAATATCGACCAACTGACTGATCTAGAACTTATTTCGGCTTATCAACGAAGTAAGGATAAAGAATTAGTGGGTTTGCTCTTCAAGCGATATATGCCTTTGGTCTATGGTGTCTGCTTGAAATACCTAAAAGATAGAGAGGCCGCAAAAGATATGGTGATGCAGGTTTTTGAGAAGCTATTACTCAACCTACACCATCAGGAAATTCAAAACTTTAAAAGTTGGTTGCATGTACTCACCAAGAATGAATGCTTGATGTTATTGCGAAAGCAAAGCAGATTAAATGGGCAATCAGAATCAATTAATGGATCGCAGCTTATGGAATTATCTATTGCTGAGCATCATGAGGATGAAGGTTTAGAAGAGGATGTCAGTAAGCTAGAAACCTGTATTGATAGACTCAATGAAGAACAGCAGACCTGTATTAAGCTTTTTTACCTTGATAAGAAGTGTTATCAAGAGGTTTGTGAGCAAACAGGACATGAAATGAAGAAGGTTAAGAGCTACCTTCAGAATGGACGAAGAAACTTGAAATTGTGTATTGAAAAACTCCGTGGACAAGAAGAACGAACATATTAATCATTTGACACCTGAAATTATTCAGGCCTACCATTCTGGTAAACTGACATCTAAGCAGATGCATCAGGTGGAAGTACTAATGCTCGAAAACCCTCTCTATGACGAAGGAATGGAGGGTATTGAGTCCATTACTGCCGAAGACTTTGCAAATGACCTGAAAACACTCAATGATCGCATAGACGAGAAGACACAAAATAAAAAGAAAGGGTTTTGGACTATTTACACCAAGGCAGCTGCGATTACCCTGCTACTAGTCTCCTCCATCAGCCTGTTCTACCTTACTGATTCACCCGAATTGCCTACTAAAGAACTAAGTCGCATTGAAGAAAAGACTGAAAACGATAGCTCAGATGTGAAACCACCGTTCACGGAAGAACCTGAAGCAGAGCCTGACAGTTCACAATCAGATACTGAACCTTCAAAAACAGCACCACAAAAACCTTTACTAAAAGAAATGACGGCTAAAACCGAACCTGTTGAAGATTTTTTTGAAGCCGATGACAACTCAGTTAGTGTTAACTTACTCAAAGGAAGAGTAGCCGGTGTACAAGTGGACACCAGCAAAACACAAATGGCACAACCCAAGGCACTCATCGATCCTCAATCGAACAGCGCCTTTATCGCAAAAAGCAAGGCTGAATTGATTAATGAGCAAAATGCACTGGAAAGTAAGCCAGTCCCAAAACTGAAAGTTTCGGATTTAATGAACTCTCTTGCTCCTGAAAGCAGTTCTCCTGCTTTCGGCAGACTCATGGTGAGTGGAACAATTACGGGCGCTGATGATAGTTTAGCTTTGCCACAAGTATCCATTTTTGTAAAAGGTTCTCAAAATGGCACGAGTTCTTCTCAAGCGGGAAAGTATGAATTGAACAATCTAATGCCCGGGTCTACTCTTGTCTTTAGGTATATAGGCTATCAAACCCAAGAGGTTAAAGTTGACACTAGTCGAGTGCTGAATATTCAACTTGAAATAGATAATACTTCATTAGGCGAAGTTGTGGTTGTGACTCAAGGTATTGCAAGGGAAAAGAAATCTCTGGGCTATAGCATCGATCATACGACCAAACTGGACAAAGTCTCAAAACCAACACCCCTTGTCGGATTTTCTACTTATAAGAATTACCTGAAAGAAAATCTTCAATACCCCGAAGCAGCAAAAGCAAAAAGAGTGCGTGGTAGAGTTACTTTAGAATTTGATGTATTAGCCAATGGAGAACTCTCCAATTTTAAAATCATTAAGGGGTTGGGCTATGGCTGCGATGAAGAAGCCATCCGGCTGATCAAAGAAGGTCCTGACTGGATTCCTAAAACCGATGGAGTCAATAATACACCGGTTAGCGCTACAGTTAAAATCAGGGTACGTTTTAGGCCTTAATGCAGCGTCATTGCGAGTGCAACGAAGCAATCTCCCTAATCATTGAGGAGATTACCACGGTCATTCTTCCCTCGCAATGACGATCATGAGTTAAAAACTCTTTCTCAGTTCAAACGTCTTTCTCATTCGATCTATTAGACGATTGGACTCACTATAGTTCAAAGTCTGTTGTCCATCTGAATAGGCTTCCTCAGGGATTTCATGCGACTCAAAGATTACTCCATCAGCGCCAGCCATGATACTCGCCAAGGCGATCGGCTCTACGTGTGCTCTAATGCCAATACCGTGCGAAGGATCAGCAATGACTGGTAAGTGCGTCTTTTCTTTCAGCACAGCAACCGCATTCAGGTCCATTGTATTTCTAGTCGCATTCTCATAAGTTCTAATGCCTCTTTCGCAAAGCAAAAGTCTTTCATTACCTCCACTGAACACATATTCGGCAGATGAAAGCAGCTCATCAATGGTTCCAGAAATACCGCGTTTGATCATTACGGGCTTATCCGTGCCTTTGCCTAATTCATCCAACAAGTTGAAATTCTGCGTGTTTCTAGCGCCTACTTGGTAGATGTCTACATAAGGATCCATTTCAGCGATCTGAGATACTTGCATCACTTCTGTGATGATCTTCATGCCAGCTTCTTTGGCTAGCTCGTACCACATCTTCAAACCATCAATCCCTAAACCGCGGAAGGCATAAGGTGAACTTCTTGGCTTGTAAACGCCTCCGCGCATGATGGTAATGCCTTGAGACTTCAAGTGTGCGATGGTCTTTCTGATTTGATCTTCTCCTTCGATAGAGCAAGGGCCTGCCATAATTTGGAAACCTCCTTCTTCAATCACAACGCCATCGCCTAGATCAATCACGGTCGGGCTTACCTTCCACTTACGAGAAACAAGTTTGAAACTGTCTGACACGATATGAATGTCTTTAATGCCATCCATGGAGCCAACGCCACGTATATCAAAGTCCTTACTTCCTGTCCCCACCAAGTAATCTCCTTTTTGGGTTTTTACTTCTGTCGGCTTGTATTTAAGTCCTTTGACTCTATTGATGATAGCCTCTTTTTGGCTCTCTTCTATTTCTTGTTCGAATTGGATTATCACTGTCGTTATTGGTTATTGGTTATTGGTTATTGGTTAAGTGCCGATCACAAGTCACTTTTCTAATTTACTTTTAAGTCGCAATCGATAGTAAGAGTACTTTTTATCATCATAATCATAGTCTCCTATTTTCACCTCAGCAAATTTAACAATAAGAGAGCTGTCACTTACCCAATAAGTATCAACTGGGTATAGTTGTGAGAAGTATAGTAAACCTAAATTGAGATAAGCACTATCCGAAAGATCTGTAATACTCAAATAGTCGCTAGAAAGTGGGTTACTAATTACACTATTATAATCTAACAGCAATTTTGATTTCCTGTTAATAGTATAGTCGGAACTCAAATTATGCCTAGAACCATCAACTTTACTTCTTAAATCAAGAAAACTCTCCTCCCAATTACTACTTCGTATTACATAGCTATGAAGATACTGACCAATTAATTCATATTTCTCGAAATACTCACCTCGTGTCACATTACACAGAGTATCCGACTCATTATTTAAATAGTTCAGCACAAAACAGCTGTCTGAAATGTCATTTACCAGTAATTGTTGGATCTGCATTTTTGAACCCAAGTTCTTGACAATTGATACAGCATAAATCAGTGAATCAATACGCTCCGCTTTCAATTCATAAAACTTAAACTCATATGAAGGTTTCAAAAATGAATCTTCTTCGGTTAAACTATATGACAATACCTCGATCTCAGAAATCAAACCCTCCTCCTCCGAAGAGTCATCTAGATAATATTCAGAGTCGAGTTCAGTTTCATCTAAAATCTCACTACCAGAATTAGTTCTGCTACTACCACAAGCCAATAGGCAGAGTAAAAGGTATGACAGTAATATGGCCTTTAAGTTTATCATTCCTCGGCTAGTACCGAATTAACAAATTCAACAATGTTTCGAGCCATGCGCTACAAGCTTCAAGCTAAGTCTGTTCAACCCTTTACAGATTGAATAAATTCATTAATGTTCTTCGCCATCTCTCCTTCTTGAGAGATCGCTTTAATAAATGCACTACCAATGATTGCACCATTGGCATTCAGGCAGGCTTTATCAAATGTTTCTTTGTTAGAGATACCAAAGCCGATAAGCGTTGGATTCTTTAAGTTCATCGCATTGATACGTGCGAAATACGCTTCTTGCTCATTGCTGATCCCAGTCTTAGCACCGGTCGTGCTAGCCGATGATACCATATAGATGAATCCATTGGAGTTGTCATCGATCTCTTTAATACGTGCATCAGAGGTTTGAGGGGTAATCAAGAAGATATTGAGCAGCCCATGCTTTTCAAAAAGTGGCTTATGGACTTCCATGTACTCAAACATCGGGAGATCTGGCAATATGAGTCCGTCTACACCTACTTCTTCACACTTTTTGCAGAAGGCTTCAATTCCATACTGAACGATTGGGTTGATGTATCCCATCAATATGATAGGGATATTTACCTTCTCTCGAAGGCCTTCGAGTTGTTCGAGCAGTAGTTTCAAGGTCATCCCGTTGTCTAAAGCGACTCCATTACTCTCTTGAATGGTTGGGCCATCGGCAATGGGATCTGAAAATGGAATTCCAATTTCGATTAGGTCGGCACCTGACTGCTCCAGACAAGCTATGATCTCAGTCGTGTCATCCAATTTTGGATAACCAGCGGTGAAGTAGACGTTGAGCACGCGCTTGGACTTCTTTTTAAAAAGTTGTTCTATTCTATTCATAATAGCTCTTTCGTCATGCTGAACTCGTTTCAGCATCTGGTTAATAAAGACCCTGAAACGAGTTCAGGGTGACGCATATTTTCAATATTTCCCCCATTTAATGTAGGTCTCCAGATCCTTATCACCACGTCCTGAAAGGTTCACCACAACAACGTCATCTGGTTTAAAAGTCATCTGATTTAATGCAGCAAAGGCATGGGCCGTTTCAATGGCCGGAATGATTCCTTCCAACCGACTCAGCTCAATTCCTGATTGCATTGCGTCTTCATCTGTCACACTGTAGAAGGTTGCTCTACCTGTTTCAAAGAGATGTGCATGAACAGGACCAATTCCTGGATAATCAAGCCCTGCCGATATTGAATACGGTTCAACCACTTGACCATCTTCTGTCTGCATCAAGAGGGTTCTACTGCCATGCAGCACACCCGACTTACCAAGTACCGTTGTAGCAGCTGATTGGCCAGTCTTGTTGCCTAAACCCGCTGCTTCTACGGCCACAAGCTGTACGTCTTCATCGTCATAATAGTGATAGAAAGCGCCTGCAGCATTACTCCCACCACCAACACAAGCCACCACATAATTAGGTTTCTCTGTGCCTTCGTGGGCTTGTAATTGCTTTCTGATTTCTTCGCTGATCACAGATTGAAATCGAGCGACCATCTCTGGGTAAGGATGTGGTCCTACCACCGAACCGATGATATAGTGTGTATCTGTTGGATTGTTGATCCAGTGACGCATGGCCTCGTTTGTAGCATCTTTCAGGGTCTTACTCCCGCTCTCTGCTGCTCGAACTTCTGCCCCAAGGATTCGCATACGCTCTACATTTGGCTTCTGACGTTCCATATCCACAGCTCCCATATAAACGATGCATTCTACACCCATGAGCGCACAAACTGTGGCTGTTGCTACTCCATGCTGGCCTGCTCCAGTTTCTGCAATAATCTTCTTTTTACCCAAACGCTGGGCCATTAAAATCTGACCTATCGTATTGTTCACCTTATGAGCTCCAGTATGGCAGAGATCTTCTCTTTTGAGGTAGACTTTGGCGCCATACTTTTCTGATAGCCTCTTGGCAAAATACAGTGGAGTGGGTCTTCCCACAAAGTCTTTCAAGAGTGATTGAAACTCTTCTTGAAAGTCTTCAGACTGCATAATTTGCTCATAGTTATCTCTTAACTCCTCTACGTTAGGGTATAGCATTTCAGGGATATAGGCTCCCCCAAAATTTCCATAATACCCTCTCTCGTCAACTTTTACTTTCATATTTCTAACCTTTCTTTCACAAGAAATTGTTTAATAACACTAACAAACCACCAATTAATAACGTGGCCACTGGTGGCACGAGCTTTGTTCCTCTGTCAATCCGGTAAAGTGATCGTACAGAATTTGAATACATAAAACCCAGAAGCAAAGCAATGACAATAACAGTTAATGATATTGTGATTACATCAGCACTCGGACCATATAAATAGACCATTAAGTCTGACTCCTTTATATCTAAAAGCAGTACCCCAGTATTTTATCGAGTCTTGGTAAGGCCCGAATTATTAAAAAAGAAGTGACGACAAACCACCCAAGTTTCCTTCCAAATAACAAGGCAATACTTCCGCAAAAAAGACAGGCATATTTGATGATTTCAAACACTAGAAACTCCTTTCCTCCAGGGAAGGACTCATACACACCCCTTGAACCAAAAAAGACATTAATTGCAAATATTGACATCAATAGAAGGAGAACACCAAGAACAATCAAAGCCACTCTAATCTTCAAAGGAGCCTCAGGTAATACTTTGGAAGCAATTCTTTTCACCCACGTACCAATGCCGTGTTCAAATGCTTCGAAATATGTCCTGTCTTCCTTATTCATTTTTCTATTCTAGAACTGAGCATCTCCTCATTAATTATGAGACTGCTTCGTTCCTCGCAGTGAAGATGTTAGTTGTTCTATTCTTTCAATATCCTTTAGCCCAGGAGCTAACTCAAACTTAGAGTTAACATCTATAGCATGTATGTTCATTTCGCCAAGCGCTTCTAGGGCATCTACATTGTCTAAATCAATCCCTCCACTTAAGAAGAAAGGCACCTTTTGGTTATAACCTTTTAATATCTCCCAGTCAAAAGCTTCACCATTACCTCCTCTGGCCCTCCCTTTGGTGTCGAATAAAAAGAAGTCAACAAAGGGATTGTAAATGTCAAGTCCTTCAAAATCAAACTCATCTCCTACCGAGAAGACCTTGATTACCTTGATCCCCACGGCAAAGAGTTCGGCCACATACTCAACTGACTCATCTCCATGCAACTGCACATAGTCTAAACTGAAGGTGCTGACCGTTTGCTTAAGTGTCTCCAAATCAGCATTTACGAATACGCCCACCTTCTTAGTGTTGGGTGGAAAATTCTTTAAAAGTTCCTCATTCAATGTTCCTTCTGCATTACGTGGAGATTTACCATAAAAGATAAAACCCATATAGTCCGGACGTAGTGCAAGTAATTGCTCTATGTTCTCGCTTTCTCGCATGCCGCAAACCTTTAGTCGAATGTTCAACTTCTAATGTTTAATGTTCAATCAGCTTGTAGTTCAAACGCTATCTCTTTTGCGCCACTACCGATTTCTCCAAAGCGCATATAAACTTTAGCCCCAACCATAAAGTCGTAACTAAGCAGGTAGCTTCTTATGTGCTTAAACAATGCTTCAATTTCTGTACTGTACATGTAAAAAGACCCATCGGACAAATCCATGGCAATTTCATGTCCATCATATTCTCCCAAATTGGACTTCTCAACCAATGCATCTAGTCCATCTCTCATTTTATCGAAATCGTCTGGCGAGTCTTTTCCATAGTCAAAATGGATAATCAAGGCCTGCTTTCTTGATTCAGTTGGTTTAAAAAGTTCTTCCAATATGGTTTTACCGAAACTCATAATTGATCATTTTTCATTCTTCATTCATAATTTGCGAAGCCGAGAGATAAATTCTCGAGCTTCCACCTCAGGTCTAGCCGTCTTCATAAAAGTCTCGCCAATTAAGAAGCCTTTATAACCATAAGTTCTCAGGTCTTTAATAGCCTCTGGATCGCTGATACCACTCTCTGATATCTTCACGAAGTCTTCAGGAATAAGCGATGCCAATGCTTTGGATACTTCGATACTCGTTTCAAAGGTCTTCAGGTTCCTGTTATTTACACCTACTATATCTAGATGTTCACTCAGGTTGTTCTCTAATTCTTCTTGATTATGAACTTCCATCAAAACTTCAAGCCCCAATCCTTTAGCAAAGGCGGCTAAGTCCTTCAATTTTTGAGGCTCAAGTGCCGCAGCGATGAGAAGAATTGCATCTGCACCGATCGATTTGGCTTCAATGATTTGGTACTCATCGATGATAAAATCCTTTCTTAAAACTGGGCAGAAATTGTATTTTCTAGCCTCACTTAAGTCTTCATTTTTGCCGCCAAAGAACTCCGTATCGGTGAGTACAGAAAGTGCCGAAGCGCCTGCCTGCATATAACCGATAGTGGTACGCTCAACCTTTGCATGAGAATTGATCATTCCCTTTGATGGGGATTTTCTTTTGAATTCGGCTATAATCCCTGATTTATCTTCTCTGAGCAAGTACTTTTTTAAAGACACCGCTTTGCCTTCGAAATACACACTTTGCTCCAAACGTTTTTCTGGAAATAGTGCCCTTCGATTCTCTACCTCAGTAAGCTTATGTGCTATGATTTTTTCTAGTATATCCATTTTCTCATTTCGTCATTGCGAGCGCAGCGCGGCAATCTCGTTATTTGTTTTGGGAGACTGCTTCGTGCCTCGCAGTGATTTGCATTTTATAATTCAATTATCTTTTTAAATGTCCTTAGAGCTTTACCACTTTCAAGCGATTCCTTCGCCATACCTAATGCATCTTCAATAGAAACACCCTTTCCACATTGAATCGCCATGGCGGCATTGGCAATCACTACATTATTCTGTGCTAAGCTTCCTTCTCCTTTAAGTATCGTTTCAAAGATCTTTGCAGACTCTTCGACCGTCTCTCCACCGTGAATTTGCTCTTGTTTGATGGTCTCAAACCCTAAGTCTTCTGGATTAATGATCGACTCATTTCCATTAGATATTTTCTTAAACCCACCTGTGAGTGATATTTCATCGTAACCGTCCAAGGCATGAAGAATCACAAAGTGCTTGTCTGTTTTCTGAAATAGGTAGCCATACAGCCTTGCTAGTTCAAGACTAAATACTCCCACCAATTGCTTCTTAGGAAAAGAGGGGTTTACCATTGGCCCAAGCATGTTAAAGAAGGTTTTGACACCTAAATCTCTTCTGATTGGCGCAACGTTTTTCATCGCTGGATGAAAAAGTGGTGCATGCAGAAAGCAAAGCCCGCATTCGTCTAAGCTTTGACGCAGCTTGCTCACATCGTTAGTGAACTCATAACCAAAATGAGCCATCAGGTTGGAAGAACCAGAAACTGACGACACACCATTATTACCATGCTTAGCCACATGCTGACCGGCTCCGGCTACAATAAAGGAAGATAGCGTTGAGATGTTAAATGTGTTTTTACCATCTCCTCCTGTTCCGCAAAGGTCTATTGCATCGTATTCGGGAATTTCAACAGGCACACAGAGTTCTAGCATCGCATCTCTGAAACCCTCCAGTTCTTCGACAGTGATACTCCTCATCAAGTACACTGTCAAGAAGGCGGCAACCTGACTCTGGTTGTATTTACCTAGCGCCAGGTTCTTCAGAATTTCCTTAGCAGTCTCTTTTTCAAGGGACTTATATTCAAACAGTTGATTTAGTATCTCCTTCATTTCATTCAGTCGAATAGTTATCAGAAATCAGAAATCAGTCTTCCTTTTTTGACTTCTGTTAAAACCTGATAGACCCGTTTAATATTCTACTACACTCTTCAGTCTTATGATTTAAATCCTCTTCTAATTGGGGAGTAACAAATCCTAAAAGCTTTTGCTCATATTTTTTCATTTCCTGATTTCCGATTACCGGTTAACTATTCACCCAATTGCGTAGCAATGCATGCCCATGTTCTGTCATGATAGACTCTGGGTGAAATTGTACTCCCTTAACGTCATACGCCTTGTGGCTTATCGCCATGATTTCGCCATACTCATCAATAGCCGTAACCTCAATTTCATTTCCTAATTGCTCCTTATCCACATTCCAGCTATGGTAGTGACAAATTTCATAGGCTTCAGGAAGCCCTTGGAACAAACTATCACTTGAATTAGTCACTTTGAGCTGACTAGTAACGCCATGTAAAACTTCTTGCATATTATAAAGTTGAGCGCCATAGGCCTCTGCTATGCCTTGATGCCCTAGGCATACTCCGAGAATACTTTTCTGCTGACCAAACCTCTTAATTAGCTCTGGCATGATACCCGCTTCACTGGGAACTCCTGGTCCTGGCGACAGCAAAATCTTGTCGTATTCACTCACCGATTCGAGATCAATCTGATCGTTTCTGTGTATATCCATATCAGCTCCATGGCCTAGTTCTCCCAAGTAGTGAACTAGGTTAAAAGTGAATGAGTCGTAATTATCTAGTACTAGTATTTTCATTATCTCTTTAATCTCCCTCCGGCTTTCAGCCACCTCCCTCAAGGGAGGACAATTGTTCTCCCCTTTAGGGGAGATGTCCACAGGACAGAGGGGTTATCGTATCTCTTTTGCCAATTCTATCGCCTTACGTAAGGCAGCCAATTTATTATTTACTTCCTGTAGTTCAGATTCTCGATTAGACTTCGCCACCACGCCTGCTCCTGCTTGATAGAATAGCGTATTGTCTTTACTCAAGAAAGACCTGATCATAATCGCATGATTGAAATCCCCATTGAAGCCCATAAAACCAATAGCGCCTCCGTAATAACCTCTTCTAGTGGATTCATATTCGTTGATCAATTGCATGGCTCTCACCTTCGGTGCACCACTCAATGTGCCTGCCGGGAAGGTGCCAGAGATCATTTGTGTCTCACTAACATTTTCACCCAAGGTTCCGGTCACTTTAGAAACCAAATGAATGACATGGGAGAAATACTGAACCTCCTTATAAGTATCTACCTCTACATTAGAACCCGCACGACTCAAGTCATTCCGAGCTAAATCCACCAGCATCACATGCTCCGAATTCTCTTTAGGATCTTGATGTAGTTCCTTCGCTAATTCAGCATCTGCTTCATCATTTCCCGTTCTTCTGAACGTTCCCGCAATGGGATGAATAGTTGCCTTGCGATCTTTAATTACTAACTGTGCCTCAGGTGAAGAGCCAAAAATCTTGTAGCTGCCATAGTCGAAATAGAAAAGATATGGCGAAGGGTTAATTGATCTCAACGCCCGATAGACATTGAATTCATCGCCAGAGAAACTATCATGAAATCTTCTGGATAGTACAATCTGAAATACATCTCCTCGAAAACAGTGTTGAATTCCCTTGTCGATCATGGACAAGAACTCCTCATCGTTGTAGTTGGAGATCTCTTGCTGCGCAGGCGTAAACGCGTATGAAGGATAGTTTTTATTATTGACTAAGTTTTCAATCTCAGCCAATCCTTTTGGTGTTGATCCTTCTGGGGAATGCTCGAAGATGTATAGCTCATTCTTAAAATGATCAATAGCGATTACGTATCGATAGACATGGTAGAGAATGTCAGGAATGTCATATTCATCGGCCTGATGATCACCAACTGGAATGTTTTCAAAGTGTTGTACTGCATCGTAACCTATGTACCCAAAAAGACCATTATTGATAAACTTGAACGGATTTTCTGACACTTCGAAAGCAGCTACAAACGCATCGAGTTTTTGCATTACTTCCTGACCGGAAACCTGTCCTTCAGTGACCTCCTCCGGCAATGACTGTTTAAACTTATCCCCTTTTACCTCGAACCTCGCAATAGGCTCACAGCAGATGTAAGAGAAGCTATCGTCTGCTCCATGATAATCCGAGCTCTCCAATAAAATCGGGTTCTCATACTTATCGCGCAACTTCAGGTAGATACTCACTGGTGTGACCGTGTCGGCAAGTAGTTTCTTGTAGTTCGTATGTAATTTGACCTTAGTCATTTTTCTTTCTTATCGCGTTAAAACGAAAAAAGCCTGCAGGAACTGCAGGCTTTCAATTTATCTTTTAGATATAGCACTTAGTTCACGTTATCGGAGTCCCGTTACGTGCCACCACCATGCATTATATCTGTTTGTTCTTTTCATTATGCCTCAAATGTAAAAAAGGATTTTTTGAAAGCAAATGGAATATTGGGAATTTGATAAAAACTCAAAAAAATTAAGGATATTCCGTTTGAACGATGTTATATAAATATGAAAATCAAGGTCTGCTTGTTAATTGCTTCCCTAATAACTCTACAGTCTTGTAAGACTTTGTTATTTAACGATGCCGTAGGGACATATGCATATGACATAGGTTTCGAAAGAGGAACTATTTTTCAATTAAAAGAGGATTCAACTTTTAAATATAGGAGTCAAGAAGGGCTTATTTTTTGGACTGCATCTGGAAAATGGCGCCTCAAAAAAGATGAAATAATTCTTAACAGCTTTGATCAAAAAGATATTAAAATTCGATCTTTTGTGAACTATAAAGCTCTCATTGATACTACGGTTACACGACTTATTGCATACGAAAACGAAACAAAAGACCCAATCAACTTTTCGGTTACTCCTTATTACAACGGTAACCCTAAACCAAAAATCCAATCATCTAATAATGAATTGACTCTATCTGAAGATTTTGATAGCCTTAAGCTTAACGCTCTTACCTTTTACCCAATAACTATCAAAAAGTCCAAGTATAATGCGTACGAAATCATGTTTGTTTTCAATGCAATAGAAAACAACTCTATCACTTTCAAGAACGCAATCTGGAAACTTAAAGGCAACCGGTTAGTTGACGATGCAAAAATCAACTATTCAAGAAAAATCAGTTTTAGAAAAATCGAAAATCAATAAAAAACTATCGAAGTACGGTTTCAATTACTTCTGACTTAAAAAGTTCCTGTATTTCAATTCGTTATAAGCTTGAATGTGACTGGCAAAATCTTTGAATTTTGGTCGACTTCTTTGACTAGCAATCAAATCAGGTTCGTCTGCAAACAGATCAACAAATGACTTTTTGAAAGAAGCTTTTCTAACAATTTGAGGTTTACCTCCATCTTTCACTACCCAATAGGTTCTTTCTTCTCCCCCAACAATTGCGATACCTTGAACGCCAATTGGCATAGACTTAGAACCATTTCGGTGATCATACACTTTCACATACTCGTCAAAACCTGGATTTAGTAATTGGAGTAAGGCAATCTTATTTCTTCTTCTAGGCATAGGCTGGGCATCATAATAAATCCATTCACAATCAAGGATATTATTTTGATCTGTTTTGATAATGTGCCGAATGGAAGTTGCCTTCTCGCTTATTGTAGAAAGCTTGGCGAAAGCACCCGGTCGAATAGCAAACCTTTTAATGTCTTCTGCTTTGAACTTATAAAGCTTGCCCTTTTCATCCCTAATTCTAAGGCGCGTTACAAAACCACTCCATTCGGTAGCACCTCCTAAATAGCCGATGATAGTTTCTCCATCGTTGGTGATCACATAACATTCTCTATCACTAATGAAGTTTGTGAAGGGTTCTGCAAAGTCCTGAGCCTTGACCGGACTCAGGCTTACAACAGTAAGTAGGATAAACAATTTGAGTTTTTGCATGATTGAGATTTTTGACTCAGAATAACAATCCTCATGCCAAAACCTTCTAGATCAGTAGACTATAGTCCTCTATTACGATTACGCTAATCGCTCCTGCTGAATCTTAAAAATGCCATACACCAACGTGACCAAGGCCAACGTCAGTATCGCTATTCTGTTAGTTCCACTAAAAACAAACTGCCCGCCAAAGACGGCAATGACAGCCTTAAATACATTGATGAAGCCAAGCATGGCAGTTACGAAAACTGTAATCCCCATAAAGATATTCAGCAAAATACTATTCTGCTCCGCTTTCATGGTCGATCCATGGTTTACCATCATCCAGAGTATAAATGCCAAAAGTGGCAGTATTAATCCATTCGCTGCCTGCGCTAATATGATTACAGGAATCGGCTTGACATCAATTACACCAAAAACTAAACCTGTCAATAAAACGAAGACCCAAACACGTTTAAACTTCCATGACCTCTCATCGGTCTGATTGTCTCCAGCACTTTTAATGGTGATGGCTCCTGCTAGGGCTGCGGTAATAGATGATGTGAAACCTGCGGCAAATAGCCCAATCGCAAATACGATACCCATAAAAGCACCGTGGTTTTCAGTAAGTATTTGAAACAAGTTATTAAAACCAAACTCACCAACCAGCGAAGTGCCGACCACAAGCACAGCCATAGAGATAATACCTCCTAGGATGATTGAAGGAATCATCCCCGATCGCATTTGTTGAATGCTTTGGCCCTTTGCCAAGCCAGAGCCAAGGAATATGTTATAAGGAACAATTGTAGTACCCACTAAGCCCAACGTAAGCAGTGCGCTCTCTTCGTTGATACTAGGAATAAAGAGTCCACTAAAGAAAGCGTTCGTATCTATTTTGAGGCTCAAAGCAGCATATAAAAAAGCCAGCCCCATCAGCGCTACTATGACTCCGAGCAAGTTGGCGACCGTGTTGATATTACCAATCGATAATACCAAGGCCGCCACAGCGACAATAATTAATGTAAACACCCAAGTGGGTATACCAGTAACGATTAACGCTAAACCAGAAATAGCACCGAGGATATTGCCTGCCTCATAGGCTGCGCACCCCAGAAAAACTGCAATGGCGATAAACCAGACTAGCCCTGGTGATTTAAAACGGCTTTGAATCGCTGCACCCAAAGTCTGTCCTGTTACAATGGAAACACGAGCGGCTGCCTCCTGTAAGACAATACATGCTCCTGTAGAAAAGAGTAATGCCCAAAGTAATTGATATTGATGGTTAGCTCCTGCCGAAGCGGCAGTAGTGACAGTTCCTGGCCCAATAAAAGCAGCAGCTATGACTAGCCAGAAAATGAAATTCCAGAACTTTGATTTCATTTCGGAAGATACAAATTATGGCTAAACCCAAACTAGCTTAAAAGATAGCCTACGTCCTTTGGCTTATTCAACAACCAACCCGTGAGACTATACCGACTTACATTCGTATTTAGCACTTCATGCGGAACTTTATCGCTTTTAAACATCACCAGGCGCCTTCCTATCGGTTCAATGATATGATCACCTGCTTGCTGATAAATCTTTAATTCTCCACCATCGCCAGGTTTCCAGTCCTCATTTAGGTAAAGAATAGTTGAAATAAGCCTATTTCCACGGCCTTTGAATTGATCAAAATGCTTCTTATAAAAAGCTCCTTTGGGATAGTGCGCTAAGTGAAATTCTGAATCTGAAATACTGAGGAAACAGTATCTATTTAAGGTGCTAATGATTTCATCGAAAACCGAAAGTGCTTCATCCAAACAAGGACTTTCATTTCGTTTGGTCCAATAGATGAAGTCCTTTCTGATGCTTGGTTCAACCAGACGATTCGTTAAAGGGCCTATTCCTGCAAGTCTAAAATCTTCTTGGTCTAACTTGTCTAAAAAAAAATTACGTAGCGCGTTATAGAGCGACTCACTAATTGCATTGTCAATAATCACGTAGTCGTGATCTGATAAGTGATCGACCCAGTCGGTCACATTCTCTTTGTCAAAAGTTTTCAATCAATACGTCAAATAAGAAACTCAAATGTGATCATTCTCTTCAAATAAATCTCTTCCTTATATGAAAATTGTGAACTGTTCGCGTTCTTCAAACAAAGATTAAAAATCCATCCATGTCAAAGATTCAATTGGCCATTGTCTTCGGGGGTAAATCTACCGAACATGAGATCTCAATACTCTCTGCAAAGAGCATCTTAAATGAGATAGACCAAGACAAATACGTCATTTCACTCATCCATATCGATATCAATGGTAACTGGTCTTTAGTAGATAGTATTGAACGCAAGACGGTTACTCCGGTCACCTTGATTTCAAACGTTAAAGGTGCCTCTATCCTGGCCATTGAAACTGGGAAAGTCATTGGTGAAATAGATATTGCATTTCCTGTGCTGCATGGTGTCTTTGGAGAGGACGGTACCATACAGGGCTACTTCAGAATGATGAATGTGGCCTTTGTGGGTTGTGACGTTATGGCGTCTGCAGCTTGTATGGATAAGGACATTACCAAACGCATACTCAGAGATGCGGGCATAGGCATCGCCCCTTATGCGATAGCTACGCCAAACCACAAACCTAAATTTTCAAAGCTTAAAAATGATTTAGGAACTCCTCTATTCATTAAACCAGCCAACCTCGGTTCTTCAGTGGGCGTTTTCAAGGTTGAGACTGAGGCAGAGTACGCACAAAAGCTGGACGAGGCTTTGACTTACGATAGTAAGGTGCTTATAGAAAAGACCATTAAAGGAAAAGAAATTGAATGTGCCGTATTGGGCAATGAGAAGCCGAAGGCATCTCTTCCCGGCCAGGTCATCATGAATACTGACTTCTATGATTTCACATCGAAATACGTAGACAAAAATGCTTCCTCAACACAAGTTCCGGCCGACTTACCTGAGCAACAACTGGAAGACATTAGACGGATTGCCATAAAGGCTTATCTCGCCATGGGCTGTGAAGGCTTATCACGGGTTGACTTTTTTATTTCTAATGAGAACGAAATCTTGATTAACGAAATCAACCCTATCCCAGGGTTTACAAGCATCAGTTTGTATCCTAAAATGTGGCAAGCCACTGGCATATCCTACCCGGAACTAATCGACATCTTAATAGCGCTCGGTTTGGAAAGGTATAAAAGGGACGCGCAATTAAAAATCGTGGCCCAAGAGGTTAAATAGTGCGGCAATTGACTAAGGACACGGATATTTTAACATTGGCCTATTGACTTTCTCATAGTTTTTGCTTGATATTGCCTTAACATATTAAAAACCTAGCTCATGCCTACACCTAACGCCAAACCACGGGTAATCAAAGATTTTGAAAAACTCGATCAGGATATCCAAGAACAAATCAAATTGGAATACCCCGAAGGCTTCGAAGATCACTTGATTTCATTCACTAATAAGGAAGGAAAACGTGTATCTGCATTGCCTTTTGAGACAGAGGAAAAGCATTACCTTGTGAGGATGACCATCGAAGAGGCACAACAAATCATTGAAGACGATGAAGACTACGATGATGATGGGAATCTTAAAGATGATATCAAAGAGGAATATCAAGACAAGCATGATGAAGATTCGGAAGATGATGATCCTTATGCGGAAGATGATGACGAAGACTAATACGTCATCATTCAAATTCTACCAGACAATTCATTCATGAAGCTAGGAATCATTGGAGGAACCGGGATGCTCGGGCACCACATTGCCATTGCCGCCATTTTTAAACAGTATGAAATTGTCATCATTCACCGAAAGGCGTCCAACCTCCGCAAAGTCAGCGACCTCAAATTTGAATCTAGAGTAGCCGATTTAAATGATAGAGGCAGTCTCATTAAGGCTTTCAATGACCTTGACTATGTGGTGAATGCCGCTGCTTATTATCCAACCATCCCCAGACCACTCACAGCAGAGCTCAAAACTGCCAGACTCCAAATGCAGTTTTTTATTGATGCGGTGCGAGAAGCCAAAGTCAAGCGTGCGCTGTATGTAGGTGGTGCCATAGCTATACCAAAGTCCAAATCAGGAACTGCTGACGAATCAGAGGTTTACGAGAAAGCACCTGAAAACACAGCACCCTACGTACAGGTGAAATGGATGATGGATGAAATGGCCAGAAATGCCGCTAAAGCCGGTTTACCTATCATCATTGGAATTCCAACGATGACTTTTGGTGAATATGACTTTGGCCCAACAACGGGTAGATTGATTGTAGAACTGGCTAACCAAACACTGCCAGCCTATGTGAAAGGTGATAGAAACGTAGTTTTTGCCGGTGATGCTGGCCGCGGATTGCTACTAGCCCTAGAAAAAGGTCGTTTTGGTGAGCGTTATCTCATCTCCGGAGAAAACACCAATACAGATGATCTTGTCGCTCTTATTTGTAAAAAGGCAGGAGTAAAAAAACTTGAAAAGACCCTCTCCATCAAAGTCGCCAAAGTCATTTCTAAAGTACAAGAAACAAAATATGCCCTCTTTCGAGGCACTCCTCCCACCCTGTCATCTACAGCCATTGCTGTACTTTCAAGCGGTCAGCATTTAGATGGTAAAAAAGCTGAAAACGAGCTTGGTTATACACCAGAACTCTCAGCCGATGATGCTGTACACAGGGCACTTAATTGGTTCAAGCAGGAGAAATATATCAATTGACCAATCAATCTTTTCGAACACGACTTCCAACTGTTTAGTCAATCATCAGGTCTAAGGATAAAACGATAAGAAATGAAAAAACTGGTTTTCTCGCTCATCCTTTCCCTCCTCATGGTATTTTCGTGTACCAATGAAGATGATTCATTAAATACATCAGATTGCCCTGCGGACATAGTATGCACACTCGTATTCACATCCCTTACCTTCAGTCCAAAGGATGCAAACAATCAGCCAATTTCCTTAGATAGCTTTTATGCCCAAAACTTAGACAATGGCAATACTTACAGCATTTCTTCAGGCAACTTATTAAATACAACCACCTTTACTGTGATCACAGATAATGAAATCGATGAAATTCAGAGAAACGGCACCAATATTCGTTTTATCGGCTTGCAGGGTGATCAAATCGTTGTTCAGCAGGACTTTGTAGTAGGGCATGATTGCTGTCATGTAGTTCCACTGAGTGGCCCTTTTGATGGGTAATAATCAGCTCTTCTTATACAAAGTCAAGTCCCCCGGTTAATAATCAGGCAATTTTCTTAGATTCATAGTTTAAGACCAACGACTGGCTATGAAGTCTGTAGATATTAACTGTGACATGGGTGAAAGTTTTGGCAACTTCAAAATTGGCAATGACGAAGCTATTTTCCCGTATATCACCTCATGCAACATTGCTTGCGGAATTCATGCGGGCGATCCATATCATATTGAAAAAACAATCGATTTAGCGCTGGCGCATGGGGTTCAGGTTGGGGCTCATCCTGGTTACCCCGATCTGCAAGGCTTTGGCCGAAGGGTAATCCCAATGGCACAAAATGAACTATCCTCTTTTATCAAATATCAAGTAGCGGCCCTACAAGGAATGGTAGCCAGTGCTGGTGGATCACTTACCTATGTGAAACCACATGGCGCTTTGTACAATGAAATTGCCAGCAATGCAGTAGTGGCCGAAACTGTCTATAAGGCCATCAAAAGCATGGACCCTCATCTTAAAATCATGGGATTGGCGGGTAGTCATGTTGAAAGAATTCTTGGGGAGATTGAAATGGCCTATGTGGCTGAAGCTTTCGCGGACCGTAGGTACGAAGCCGATGGTAAGCTTAGATCAAGATCACTACCAAATGCAGTCATAAATGATGCTGTTTCTGCTGCCCAACAAGTAGTTGCTATCGCAGAAAAAGGTGAGACGGAAACCTTAACAGGTGAAAAAGTATTCTTGACAGCCGATAGCTTCTGTATTCATGGCGATAACCCTGCTGCTGTAGATATTCTCAAAGAAATTGACGTCTTGTTGAAGGCACACAATATGGATAAAAAGCACTTTTGAGATGAGAATCCAGCCTTTTGGTGACAGTGCATTGGTTATCACTTTTGAAAAAGTGATTTCCGAAGAGGTTAATCAGAAGGTGATCGATCTATACAATGCCTTGAAATCTATAAAAGGCCTCACATATTTAATACCTGCTTATAATTCATTGACAGTGGGCATATCGTCTCCTCACTGGAATATGACTACCGCCACAGCACTTATTAAGGCTACATTTCAAGAGTTATCAAAAACGGCACCTGACCAACAAGGAAAGACTTATTCGATACCTGTTTGCTACGAAAAACCTTATGATCTTGACAGTGAGGAAGTATGTGCTCAAACAGGTTTAGACAAAGAGCAAATTATTCACATCCATACCCATCAGACTTTTAGAGTCTATATGCTGGGCTTTGTTGCAGGGTTTGCTTACATGGGTAGCCTACCTTCCAATGTCTATTGTCAGCGCAAAGCAACTCCCAGACTGAGAGTACCCAAGGGATCTGTTGGTTTAGCCGGTCTTCAAACAGGAATTTACCCCACAGAGGCACCTGGCGGATGGCAGATTATCGGTCAAACCCCACTTCATATGTTTGACCCAAGTAGAAACCCAACGAGCTTGCTAAAACCTAGCGATCAAGTCAAGTTTAGGTCCGTTGGGTTAAAAGAATTCAAGATCATTCAACTGAAAATTGAGACGGGCATTTTTGAACTGGAGGAAATGCATGTCTGAGGTACTCAAAATCACATGCTTAAAAGCAGGCCTTTATACTTCCGTTCAAGACGAAGGACGCCTAGGCGTTCAAGATCAAGGCATTCCTTTTAGTGGTGCGCTTGACAAAAGCTCAATGCACATTGCTAACCAACTTGTCGGTAATCCATCCAATTCGCCAGTCCTTGAAATGACCATGTTTGGGCCAACTTTTGCCTTTGAGGGCAGAGGTCAAATTGCCATGGCAGGAGCCCATATGAAACCTACACTAAACGGTATACCGATAAAGAATTACACCACAATTGACATTGAGTCAGGAGATACACTTGAGTTTCACAATACTGATTTTGGTTGTCGGGCTTATATGGCCATTGGAGGCGCTTGGAATGTTCCTAGATGGGAGAATAGCTTCAGTGCACTCCCTACTTTAATGGAGATACCCGGCTTGCCGTCAAGAATAAATGACGGCCATAGCTTTACGGTAGACACAAATGAAAAAACAAGCTTAAAGATTTATCCTGAACCTCAGCGGCCTATCTATTCCCAGTGTTACGTCATTCGTGTAGTCACTGGACCAGAGTTCGATCAATTCGACATCAATATCATACAAGATTTCTTCAACAAGATTTTCACGATACATGGGGATTCGAATAGAATGGGATATCGTTTGAAGGGTAGTTTGGAGAACTACACCCCTTTGGGTGAAGAGATTTCTTCAGGTATAGTCATTGGTACTATTCAAATCAGTAATGCTGGTAAGCCGATCATATTAATGGCTGATGCCCAAACGACTGGCGGCTACCCAAGGATTGCCAATGTGATATCAGATGATTTGGAAATAGTGGCGCAGATGAAACCCGGTGACGAGTTAAAGTTCATGCTCATTAGCTTAGAAGAGTCCTAAAATGCGAAAAGGCGATCTCCGTTCGAAATCGCCTTAATCAACCTTAAACTAAAACTACTAACTAATTATTCAATTGATAATATTTTGTTCCTAACTGCTCTGTGAGCAAATCGGCTTGCCTTAAAACCTGAAGCTGATCCTTATCTAATTCAGATCTTTCCCCTGACACCACTAATTCGTTGTTGGTGTCATAAATTTTTACAAATTCTGGTGATTCAAACGCTTCAAATTCAATTGCCTCAAAGTAATCGTCAACATACTCATCCACATATTCTGCATAATGAGCATCTTCAATAGCGGGTACTTCCGATAAACTTGCAACTGAGTCTGACTTGGCAGAGGTTAGAATGGTTCCTGCCAGCAATAGCGCGAAGAGCGCTGAGATATTTCTTTTACTTACCTTTTTCATGTTGTTCTGATATTTTGAGCTCCGTCCGAAGACGGAAGATTGACCTAAAAATTGACCGTTGTTTTTGACCTGCCAACTCTTTTCCAATCCCTGTGCCAGAAAATTTAATGCACTGATTATCAATTATTTATATCGAAAATCAAAAAATAGTCCTGAACGGATTTGTTCAATTTCGTTCACAAAAGCGGACAACTTTGTCCGAAAACCGACTCGAAAAAAGTTGCATGAGAAGTGTTAAAAATGTTTAACGGTCGCTCAGGCGGATTAATTGAAGTTTTGCATTTATTTTGCGCCAGCATTATGAGCATTCCAAACTCCCCCGATTTAGCACTTATCAATTATCATCTTTCCGATGATAAAATTGCCAAGCACCCATTGGCAAATCGTGATGACTCAAAACTCCTTCTATACCAGAAGGGAGAAATTAGAGATAAGGTGTTTAAAGAATCCGATCAATTCTTAGATGCCAAAACGACTCTTTTCTTCAATAACACTAAAGTAATTCCGGCCAGACTTCATTTTCAAAAAGATACTGGTGCTCAAATTGAGATTTTCCTTCTTAAACCTGTTGCCCCGACTACCATCATAAGCACCGTGATGGAATCAACCCATGGTGTGATTTGGGAATGTATGATTGGCAACCTAAAGCGCTGGAAAGAGGACGGGCCGCTCAAACGAACCTTATCCTCTGGGCCAGATGAAGTTACAATTGTGGCAACCCTCATCGATAGAGAAGAAAGAAGAGTTGGCTTTGAATGGGACAATAAGAATTACTCATTTGCCGAAATCGTAGAACTTGTGGGCAAAGTCCCCCTTCCACCCTACCTCAATAGGGAAGCAGAGCCAGAAGACAAGCCACGCTATCAAACTGTTTATTCAAAAGAAGAAGGCGCGGTGGCAGCTCCTACTGCAGGCCTCCATTTCACTAAAGAGATTCTGGCAAAATTGGAACAAAATGGAGTGAAGGAATCATTTCTTACCCTACATGTAAGCGCAGGAACATTTCAGCCCATCAAAGTAGATGATGCCCGGGAGCATCCGATGCACGCTGAGCAAATCGAGGTGACTATTGACAGTATTAAAGACGTCATCAATGCTAAACAAATCATTGCCGTTGGAACTACCTCCATGCGCTCGCTGGAAAGCCTTTATTGGTATGGCGTTCGGCTGGGAAAAGGCATTGAACAATTCTCAATAGCCAAACTTGAGTTATATCAAGAAGAACCAGGCCTTCCCTCAAGGAAAGAATCGTTTCAAAACATCCTTGATTGGATGACGCATAAAGGAGTTGATAAAATTTCTGGTGACACCGAAATCTTTATTATGCCGGGCTATCGCTTTAAGGTCTGCGATGGCTTATTCACCAACTTCCACCAGCCAGGAAGCACCTTGATGCTACTCGTAGCAGCCTTTATAGGCGAAGATTGGAAAAAGGTTTATGAACATGCGCTCAACAATAATTATCGTTTTTTGAGTTACGGTGACTCCTCTCTTTTGCTCCCTAAATATTAAAAGATAACTATATTCGGGTATGTCTAAAGTCTACGATTGGCTGATCAACTACATCAACTCTAATGTCCCGCTCTTAGGGGACCCTATTACGATCTTTGGAGAAGGATTAACCTTTACGGCAACTGAGGTCATCATTCCAATTGTCTTTCTCTTCATCACCAACCTCTTTGGTAATCTAGTCAGGTCTATACTCATTAATAAAATACTTTCTCGGTATGTAGAAGATCGCAAAACGGTTTTATCAATTGGTAATACCACCAAGTATATCATTCTCGCCTTAGGAGCGGCCACAGTATTGGCAGCTATAGGCATCAGCAGTAGTTCTGACCTCAACTATACACTAACTTTTGACAAGGATGATAAGCCAGCCTTGAAGATTTTCGATGTTATCAGGCTCATTGTTTTTATGTCTTTACTGGTTTTCTTTTCAGGAAAACTCAAGACAATTTTTGTCAAGCAAATTCTATCTAAGTATTCCGATGACATTGGTGTAAGCCAATCTATCGGTACCATTATTCAATACTTCTTTATTATCATTGGTGCTTTTGTAGTGATACAGAGTTCAGGGATTAACTTGGGCTCTCTCAATGTATTAGCAGGTGCATTGGGTGTAGGTATTGGTTTTGGTCTTCAAAACATTGCGAACAACTTCATCTCAGGTCTAATTATACTCTTCGAAAGACCGATCAAGGTAGGCGATAGAATTGAAGTGGGCAGCATTACCGGTGATGTTGTTAAGATTTCTTCTCGTGCCAGTACCGTAAATACCAACGACAATATTTCCATCATTATCCCAAACTCAGACTTTATAAACAAACAAGTCATTAACTGGAGTCATAACGATAGACGAATCAGATACCATGTACCTGTGGGGGTATCATACAAAGAAGACCCTGCCGTTATAAAGGAGGTACTCCTTGAAGTTGCTATCGCGAATAATGATGTATTGAAAAGACCAGCACCCGATGTACTCTTTATCGGTTATGGGGATAGCTCTATCGACTTTGATCTCCTTATTTGGACCAGTAATTATATTGATAAACCAATTATGTTGAAGAGTCAACTTTATTACGAGATTTTCGAAAAGTTCAAAGAACGAAACATCGAAATTCCATTCCCACAAAGAGATTTACACCTAAAGTCTGGCTGGCCAAATGCAGAAAAACCCAAATGACCAATTATAGGAATCAAGGTTATTTTCAATAGGTAGACGAATTTTTCATAAATTTGGCGCACTTTATAAAGAAATCGGATGAGAGTAATTATTGCGGGGGTAGGAAATGTAGGGTTTCATTTGGCTAAACTTCTCTGTCAAGAGGGTCAAGATATTGTACTGATTGACAGAGCTGCTGATAAATTAAAGCAAGCGAGTAACACTGTTGATGCTGCAATTATCAAAGGTTCTTCGACATCATACAGTGTCTTAGAAGAGGCTAATGTGGCAAATGCCGATTTGCTGATTGCTGTTACGTCTTCTGAAGAAACCAATATTGCCACAGCAATTATCGCAAAGCATCTAGGTGCTAAAAGAACGATTGCCCGTATTTCTAATACAGAATTTCTTTACCAAAAAGACAAACTCAATCTCAAACACTTGGGCATAGACGATGTAATTTCTCCAGAGTCTTTGGCTGCGAGAGAGATTAAGAGACTTTTAAAAGAAGTTGCCGTCACCGATAGCTTTGAGTTTGAAAAAGGGCTTCTCCAATTAATAGGAGTAAATATTGACGCAAAGAGTCCTTTGAAAGGAAAGTCAATGTTAGAAGTGGCCAAGATCAATCCAGATCAGTCATTTATGACCGTAGCCATTCTAAGAGACAATGAAACAATCATTCCCTACGGAGACACTTGCTTTGAACAAAATGATCACGCCTACTTCATTGCCCAGCCTGACGGTGTAGAAAAATTGCTTTTCCTAACAGGAAAGAAAAAAGAGGGTGTGAAAAGTGTTATGATTCTTGGGGGATCGAGAGTCGGATTTCATGCCGCAAAGCTGTTAAGTGCTAGGTATAATGTAAAGTTGATCGAACGCGATTCAAAAAAATGCTTTGAACTGGCCGATCAACTACCAGATGCCATGGTTATTAATGGTGACGGTAGAAATGTGGACTTACTAGAGGAAGAAAGCATTAATGAAATAGATGCCTTCATAGCCGTGACAGGCGATTCTGAGACCAACATCATTTCGTGTCTTGTCGCTAAGAAAATGGGTGTCAAAAAGACCATTGCCATGGTAGAGAATATGGATTACATCCATCTTTCTCAGAGTATTGGTGTTGACACCATGATTAACAAGAAACTCATCGCTGCGAACTTTATCTTCCGTCATATACGCCAAGGTGAAATTGTATCTATCGCTAGTATTCATGGTGTAGACGCTGAAATACTAGAATTTGAAGTACAAGAGACTTCTAAAATTACACAGCAAGAGCTGCGCAATCTTGAGTTTCCAAAATCAGCGATCATTGGAGGTGTGATACGCGATGGAAAAGGGTTGACGACACCTGGCAACTTTAAATTTCAGCCGAAAGATCGCGTAGTTGTACTGTCCAAACTTGAATGCATCAAAAAGGTCGAAGAATACTTCATCTAGCACATTCTAATGAGATTCAACTTAAAAGTTATCGGTGATATTTTAGGGATTTTACTCCTGATCAACGGTGGCTTCATGACACTTTGCTTACCCATCTCCTTTTATTACGGAGAAGATGATTGGATAGCCATTCTGACATCTGGATTAATCACGCTCGGTACAGGGTTTCTGCTGAGGTACTTCACTAGAAACAAAAAGAGTAAAGAGCTTAAAAAGAAAGACGGTTATCTAATAGTTACTGCTGGTTGGATTGTCATGTCTATCTTTGGTGCCCTACCCTATATTATCAGTGGCTCCATACCCAACTTTAGTAACGCATTTTTCGAAACTATTTCTGGTTATACCACCACAGGGGCCTCTATTCTAAATGATATTGAAGCCGTACCCAATGGTATTCTCTTTTGGCGAAGTTTAACCCAATGGATTGGGGGTATGGGAATCATTGTCCTTGCATTGGCCATTCTTCCCTTCCTAGGCATTGGTGGTATGCAGTTGTTTGTAGCAGAAGCACCTGGAATCACCCCAGACAAGCTACAACCAAGAATTCAAGAAACAGCCAAGCGATTGTGGTTTCTATATGTCGGATTGACATTGGCCGAAGCCATTGCCCTGTATTTTGCAGGAATGGGTCCATTTGATGCCATTAATCATTCCCTTACTACTATGGCCACAGGTGGGTTTTCTACAAAAAATGACAGTCTTCAATTCGCAGAACCTGTTATCCAGTACATCGTGATCTTCTTTATGTTCTTGGCAGGAACCAGCTTTACCCTTACCTATTTCGGGTTAAAGCGAAACTTCAAAAAGGTCTACAAGAACGAAGAATTTAGGGTCTACTTCCTTTTTACCGTAGTGATCACACTGATAGTAACCATCACCTTATTAGTGGTCAAAGATCAGCCGATTGAAACATCTTTCAGAGATGCACTTTTTCAAGTGGTCTCTTTAATAACTACAACTGGTTTTGTCTCAGCTGATTATACATCATGGGCACCGTTCTTATCTGTGCTTTTCTTTATATTATTATTTGTTGGTGGTTCTGCAGGCTCCACAGCTGGAGGTGTTAAGGTGATTCGGCATATCGTATTGTTCAAAAATTCATTTCTAGAACTAAAGAGACAACTGCACCCATCTGCTATCATGCCAGTGAGAATAAGTGGAAAGGCCGTAGAACAGAGCATTGTTTATAATGTACTTGCCTTTATAATGATTTACATTCTGGTCTTTTTGGTAGGTGTGACCTTGCTGTCTTCCATGAATGTGGACTTTGATACTGCCTTTGGTGCCGTGGCGACCTCACTTGGTAATGTGGGACCAGGCATTGGAGATGTAGGACCAGTAGATAACTTCTCCGGCATGCCAACAGCAGGTAAATGGTTACTATCGGCCTTGATGTTATTAGGTAGACTTGAGCTGTTTACCGTGTTAATGTTACTCTCCCCTCACTTTTGGAGAAAGAGCTAAATCAAAATGAGAATAGCTTCTTTTTTTCTGTTATCTCGAAACCTGCAGCTTTTACTAATTCAACCACCTCATCTTTGTCAAGGTCAGCACCCTCAACAGTCAAAAGCTTATGTTTAGATGCTGTATCAACAGACCACTTTTCAATACGCGCAGACTTTTCGATAAAAGGAGTTACAGTGGCAATACAGCCACCACAATTGATATTGGTTTTATAAATAGCTTTTTTCATTTTCGGTTAGTTTTATTGCCGCGTCAGCTGAACTTAGTATCTTTCGAAAAGGCTTCCTAATAGCCTTACAAATCAATTTACAATATAGTTCAAGCTTTGACCTTTTCAGAACTCAAATTACATGAAGATGTGCTAGCCGGATTAGATGCTATGGGGTTTGAAAAACCTACGCCAATCCAAGAAGCAGCCATCCCAATAATCGTAGATAATCATGACCTTATAGGTTGCGCACAAACAGGCACTGGTAAAACCGCTGCATTTTTGTTGCCTTTAATGCACAAAATTGCGGAGAGTGGTATATCAGATGAGCACATCAATACCATGATTATTTGCCCTACGCGTGAATTGGCCGTACAAATCGATCAACAGCTTGAAGGCTTAAGTTATTTCAGTGGTATTACTTCATTACCCGTATATGGCGGTGGTGATGGCGCTGGCTTTACAAGAGAAAAAAATGCGCTGGCCAAAGGCACGCACATTGTGATCGGCACACCTGGGAAATTGATTTCGCACCTCAATTTGGGTTATGTTAAGGTAGATCAACTCAAACACCTAGTGCTTGACGAGGCAGATCGAATGTTAGACATGGGTTTTTATGAAGACATCATGAAAATCATCACTTTTCTACCTAAAGACCGCCAAAACCTCCTCTTTTCGGCCACTATGGCTCCGAAAATAAGGAAGATGGCAAAAGACATCATGAATGACCCTAAGGAGGTCAGTTTCTCAATAGCTAAACCTTCAGAGAAAATCACTCAAGTAGCCTTCCTTACTTATGATTCCCAAAAAATTGACTTGGTAAAGCATTTACTGCGCTTTGGCGATATCCCAAGTTTAATTGTTTTCACCTCTCGAAAATCCAAGGTAAGGGACATTACCAAAGCATTACAGAAGCAAGGTTTTAATGCAAAAGGTATTTCTAGTGATTTAGAACAAACAGAAAGAGAAAGTATTCTTCGGGAATTTAAGAACAAACTGCTACCGATAATTGTAGCGACCGATGTTATCTCAAGAGGCATTGATGTAGACAACATCGACATGATCATCAACTATGATGTACCGAATGATGCAGCTGATTATGTACACAGAATTGGTAGAACAGCGCGTGCCTCTTCAGAAGGAGAAGCTGTTACCTTTATCAATGAAGACGACCAAGAGTACTTCCAAAAGATAGAAGAACTTATAGAGTCTGAAGTTAGAAAAGTACCCATGCCCGAATCACTTGGAGCCGGACCTGAGTACAATCCTAAAAAGTTCGCTGGCCGCGGTAACAAAAGAAACTTTGGTAAGCGCAACTTCAAAAAAAGGTAGCCTGAGCTACCGCTCTCTATTCATATCTTAAAGAGTCTACAGGGTTAAGTCTTGCTGATTTTATCGTTTGGAAGCTAATGGTCAACAAGGCAACAGCCAGTACGGCCAGCAGGGACAGTCCAAATATTCCGATATCAATTGTAGTTCGGTATTCAAACCCTTGGAGCCATTTATCCATTGCAAAATATATAATTGGCCAAGCCACTACATTTGCGATTAATATCAATACAACAAATTCTTTGGACAGCATGTAGAAAACGCCTTGAACGGATGCTCCAAGTACTTTTCGAATCCCGATCTCCTTTGTTTTTTGCATTGCTGTAAAGGCAGACAGGCCAAACAATCCGAGACATCCAATAAGAATGGCTAACATTGAAAACACAGAAAACATGGATTGAAATTGCTGCTCAGACTTATACTGTTGATTAAAGAACTCATCCAAAAAGAAGAAGTCAAACGGATTAGCTGAGTAAACCTCATTCCATTGATTCTCAATAGCAGCAAGCGCAGCAGGAATTGATCCCTCTACCTTAAATAGAAAGTATTCTGCCCACTGAGGGTCTAGTACAAAGAGAGACGGTGAGGCTTTTACCCTGAGCGACTCATGATTATAATCTTCTACCACACCAATTACCACGAGCGTGGCTCCAAAACTCTCTACCACAATGGCTTGATTGATGATTTCTTCTGGATCGTCATAACCAAATAAAGAGACAGCAGCTCGCGTCACGATAATGGCAGTATCTCTATCGTTCGGAAACGCTCTTGAGAAATTACGGCCAGCAATAATCTCCATATCAAGTGTCTCTATCAACCCGTAGTCACCACCTACTACATCCATGGAGTGGACTTCACCGGCAGTTTGCACATAACCCCTAGCAGCAGCCTGAAACCTCAATTTCTTGCCAGGCACCATACCGCTCGTGGTTACTGACTTGATATTTGCGTTTGCCCTCAACTCATCTTGAAAGGCCTCCATTCGACTGGCTCTGACTGACTGACTGGTATCCGCAATAGCCGCCCGCTCTACAACGATGGTTTGTTCTAAATCGAAACCTAAATCTGATGACTGCATAAAGTTCATTTGTTTCGAGACCGTCAGCGTACCGATAATCAGGGCTGCTGAGGTGGCGAACTGAAAGACGACAAGGCCTTTTCTTAGGAAAACACCTGCGCTAGAGTTTCTAAACTTCCCTTTTAAAGTACTGACTGGCTTGAATGAGGATAATACCATGGCCGGATAAAAACCAGAAACCAAAGAACCCATTAAGAAGACAATTCCTAAAAGAATCCATGCAGATCCGTTTTGCCAAAGCAGCACGCTTTTGGGAATTCCGCTAATGGTGTAAAAAGATGGTAGCGCTAAAGCAACAATACCTATGGCGAATGCTACTGCAAGAAAATTTATGATAATTGACTCAAATAAGAACTGTCGGATTAATTGCCCTCTCAGAGAGCCAAGTACTTTGCGAATGCCAACCTCTCTTGCCCTATCTAATGACCGCGAAGTAGCTAGGTTCACATAATTTACCCACGCAATGACTACAATGAATATGGCGATGATAGACAGGAATGTTAAGGGTTCTCCATCACCGTTTAATTCTGCCTCATCGGCCAAATGCGAATCTAAATGAATTCTATTCAGTGGCTGCAGGTGCATTCTATGCTCCAAGTTTCTATCCACCAATTCGGGCATGTACTTGCTGATCATTTCCGGCATTTTAGCCTCTAATGCTCTTATATCGGTACCCGGGCGCAGTTTAATGTATGAATAGAAATCCTTTCTTACCCAACCCGTTTTGTAACGTGTTAATGCGCCATCCCATCGGCCATAAATTGTTCCAGTAGATATAAGCACATCAAATTTCAAGTGCGTATTAGCGGGTAAGTCTTTAAAAACGCCCGTAACCAAACAATTCTCATTGTTATAATCGTCATCGCGCAGGCGAAGTCGTTTACCTATTGCGCTTTCATTTCCAAAATATTTCTTGGCGGTACTTTCTGAAATCACCATGGTGTAGGGTTCGTCTAAGGCAGTAGCAGCATCCCCTTCCAACATTTTCACTGAAAACATGGACAAAGTGCTCGGACTAGCATACAGGAATTTCCTTTGCTTCAGCTTTATGGGTTCACCTAAACCCTCTTCATAAGTGATCACTACATTATTCTTTGACCCCATATTATAGAGATGCGCCCACTCTACTACTTCTGGAAAATCATTGACCATTGTTTCTCCTACTGGTGGATAGTTTTCTGCACTATGATAGACAAATTCACCATTTTGATATAGCTCAAGGCTAACACGGTACATATTATCAGCGTCATCGATATACTTTTCATAACTCGATTCGAAACTGACATAATGAAAAATCAACAAGGCTCCAGCTATGCCGATGGCCAAGCCGGAAATATTGATAAAGGAATAAACCCTGTTTTTTAACAGTGCCCTTAGGGTAATTTTGAGATAATTTGAGAACATGACGTTTTTATTTGAGTTGTGACCTGATAAAAATTTATCCTTGAGTATATAGAATCTGAACGACCTCAAGACCGTCCATACGTAGTTAATCCTTGCTTTCCTTAGTCCTTTCGCCTCCACATTGAGCGCAAATTCCTCGGCTAAGTCTCCTTCTATCTCTTCTAACCAGCGATCGGTACAAAAAAGCTTTAGAAACCAAGTGGCAAAGCGTGGTGGGGTTGGTATATCACTTCTGTAAGACATCGGATGGTATTGCGTTCCAAATATCCTCTCTGAGTGACTTTGCTTCTTTCAAGCTTTTTACGCCAAAAGGCGTGACATAAAAAAAACGTTTTCGCTTACCTCCCCTTACTTTCGTTGCCTCTCCAAGGCGAGAATTCAAAAACCCCTTTTTCTCTAATCGATAGAGTGTGGCATGAATAGCGCTGAGGTTAATGGTTCTTTTTGTCCGCTGTTCAACTTCTTGCTTCACGGCTATACCGTAGCCCTCATTGTCTAGCATAGCGACTGTTAATAGAACCACCTCTTCGAACTCTCCTAAATATGTGCCTTTCATATTTTATTATTATGTAAATAATATAGCGACAAGATTAAGAAATTATTTCCAATTCCATAAAGTAACTGGGTAAGAACCTTAAAAATAATTGTCTTTAGCATAAAAGCACTCACACGGATAAGACTCTAAAACTTCTTGTTCGTTACAAGAAAAGTGGAATATTTCGGCATTACCCCACTCCATTCAGCAGATACGTATTCCACAGAGCAGGAATATTAAAGCGTTCTTCATCTTTTATTGAACCCCAAGGCCTATTCTTCAGACTTTTACTATATCAAAACTCAACATCAATATTATGAAGAACTTCACGCTCGCGGTTAGGGTATTACTTAAGAATAAGTTCTACTCACTTTTAAACATCTTAGGTTTGGCTGTAGGCTTAACCGTAGCCATCATCATTTTTCTGTTCGTCCAGAGCGATATGAGTTTTGACAAACAGTTCGGTGACTACACAAGAATCTATAGAATTGAATCCAACTTTATTGTAGGGGAAAAGGAAGATAAATATGCCTTCGTATCCCAGTTTCTACCAAAAGGACTTCAAGCAGACTATCCCGAAATTGAGAACTATGTGCGTTTTAGATCTGCGGGAAAAGTGCTCTTTGATATTGATAATCGTAAATTCTACGAAAACAATATCTTCTTTGCAGACACATCTGCCTTCACTGTTTTCAATTATCCATTAGTCGTTGGTGACCCTCTTTCCGTCTTAGATGAACCCAATTCCATAGTGCTTACGGAGTCCCTTGCTAAAAAGTACTTTAAAGATGAAAACGCCATTGGGAAAACGCTTAAAACCGCTACCAATCAATTCAAAGTGACAGGCGTAATGAAGGACTTACCAGAAAATGTGCACATGACCTTTGATGCTTTGATATCTTACGAAACGCTACAGGCGGACAAAGCACTCCTAGCCCAACAAGAACAACAAGGTGGGCTATGGACTCCATCTGACTTTGCTTACCTCCTATTTGCCAAGAATTATAATGCGCAAGACCTAAAAGCAAAATTTCCTGAATTCTACGATAAGTATATGGCTCCAATTGCCAAATTGATCAACTACCAAGGTCTTTTTGCCATTGACCTAACCAACATTGCAGATACTCACTTTAATGCGCAATCGCCTCAGTTTGACTACCCAACAGGAAATAAAACATACACCTATGCATTTACTGCGATTGGCATTTTTATTTTGTTACTCGCCTCTATTAACTATATGAACCTTGCTTCGGCAAGGTCTACTAGTAGGTCTAAAGAAGTAGGTATTCGTAAAGTAATGGGCTCTACCAAAGGTGCGCTGGTAACTCAGTTCCTTAGCGAATCGATCATTATTGCCTTGGTATCCTTGCTTCTTGCCTTCGGCCTAGTAGCAATTCTTATCAATGGCGTTGGTATTGGTGATATCATGGGTAAAACACTCATCTTCGATCCTATCTCAAATCCTATCATGAGTTTGGGCGCTTTCGGTGTCACTTTACTTATCGGGATTGTTTCAGGACTATACCCTGCATTCTACCTGTCAGGTGTAACCACAATTAAAGCCTTGAAAGGCATATCCAAAAGTGGACCGGGCAGCATGAACATGAGAAAAGGACTAGTGGCTTTTCAGTTCTTCATCTCCATTGCGGTAATCATTTCTACCCTCCTAATGAAGAATCAAATTGAATTTCTGGCTGATAAGGATCTCGGGTTCAACAAAGACAATGTGGTCATTATCAACATGCAGGATACTTCAATGAGTAGTCGGGTGGAGTTCATAAAATCAGAATTGAAGCAAAACCCTAGTATAGTGAATGTGACGGATGCCATTGTGGTAGGTGGAGACACCAACCTTGGAAACAACTTGTTGGGTGCTTCTAAATCATTGATAAGAGCAGAATCAGCCGATTCTATCAGCAGAGATGACACTTACCCGGTAATGTTCGTTGGTGATGATTATGTAAAAACCATGCAGCTAGAGTTAGTAGCCGGCCGAGATTTCGATAAAAATCAACCTTCTGATAGGACCCTAGGTGTTTTGGTCAACGAATCTATGGTTAAAAACATGGGCTGGTCTGACCCAATCGGTAGGGAGTTAGGCCTACCCATTCCGGGAATACAGCCCAGCAAAGTAATTGGTGTAGTAAAGGACTTTAACGCTTTCTCATTGCATACTGCCGTAGAACCGATGGTTATGTTCCATTATGACTTCAATCCTTTCTTAAAAGCACAAGGTGCGCTGCCCTCGTTTATGATTCATGTAGATGGTAAATCAATGCGACAGACCATGGACTTTATAGAGCAAAAGTTTACCGAACTAGACCCTAGCCACCCTTTCGAGTACCGTTTTTTAGACAGTCGTGCAGAAGAACTCTACAGAGAGGATGATAGACAGAGTAAGTTAACGGGCTTACTTTCTTATATCTGTATTTTCATTTCGTGCCTAGGCCTGTTAGGACTCGCTTCATTCAGTACCTCACAGCGTATTAAAGAAATTGGCGTACGCAAGGTATTAGGTGCTTCTATGTTCCAATTGGTCTATATGATCTTTAAAGATGTACTGAACTTGATCATTATTGGATTTGTCATCTCGGTTCCTGTATCCTACTACATTATAGAGCAATGGTTGCAAGAATTTGCCTATCAGATGCCTTTGGTTCAAATGCTAGCGTTTGCAGCAATCCTGTCTGGTGTACTTTCTATCGTTGTGGCATTCTTAACGGTTAGCTATCACTCCATAAGGGCAGCGAGTCAAAACCCTGTGAAGGCATTGCGTTACGAATAAAAAGCATAGAATCGGTTCAGGGAATAGCATAAAAAGAGCCTGCCAAAAATTGGCAGGCTCTTTTTATAAAGACGAAAAGCCTTTTAAGGCTCCTAAACGTAAGATCAAGGAACCAGAAGGAAGAGTCTTTTAACTTCACAAGTCTCTACATCACCATTTCCTCTGGGTATGAATTCCGTTGTATTTATCACCATATTTCGGCCTCCAAAGCCATACCTGTGCGTTGTACTAATACTTTCAGGGTAAATAGGTGGGATAAACGTGATATTCTCATTGTCAATAATAAACTCACCAGTGATAGCATCTGCCCCACTCTGACCATATGAAAATGTAAAGTCTTGTTTGAGTTTCAATTCAAATGGTTTTTCTACTACACTAGAATTAAATCCACTCTGAGTACAGTCCCTGTCCACTCTAATCAATTCCCAGTCAACAAAAAGTCCTGGAACCGTTCTTGGGTTAGTGCCAATTGTATCTTCACAAGAAAATAGACCGAGACTTAAGGCAAGACCTACACAAGCAATTGTTACTTTTTTTCTTAGCGCTCTCAATTCTTAATAGTTTTAGTGGTCAACGTGATTCATTAATCTCTATATAAGATATCCTTTTCAGATCAAAAACCGAACCAATATTGTCAAAATCATTTCTGAATTACTAGATTCTGATTAGATAACCAATACAGGAACAGCAACATACTAGCTGTAATTAAGCTGCTAACATTATAATAAACGCTCTTAGACCAAAAAGTTTCAAGAAAACTTAAATTACATATGCATTCCTTACAACGCTTACTCACCCATTAAGCTCTTTATAGTATTTTTACTTCATGTTTGATGGCCTAGGCTTTTCCAAATCTTTAGATGAAGACACCTTTGATCAATGGCTGGTCAATGGTAGAGAGAGTAAAATCAATTACGAGTTTATGTTGGTCATTTGGGAAGAAGGCGAACAGGATTACTGTCCTGTCTACCTAGAACGAAGAGATGAAATTGCTGAACATCAGAGGAATAATTCAATTGTAGTAGCCGCCTACAATTTGTTTTCTGAGACTAAACTTGGGTTGGATACGGCTTAAACATCATTGCTACGAAGACAAAAATCTCCTAGCAAATAAGATTTCCAATTAACTGCGTTGATCCCTTGGGTGGGGCCTGCAACAAAGTCCTTCACCTCGCCATGCGAGGTTGCCTTTTTTTATTGTTTGACCTATTGAGCAAGCTCAAGATTTAGACAAAGAGTAACAATAATAACTTAAGTGGGAATTACTCATACGCACAGGCATGCGCCATGCCCCTCGTGAATCTTCGCTGCGCCACGATTTCGAACCCTAGTGTTCTTACCACCCATGCAAAATAAAAGAGCCTTAAGAACTAGGGATTAACTTCGTTGATCCATTGGGTGGGGCCTGCAACGAACCCCACTGAGCAAGCTCAGTGTAAGCTTTTTTTGTTTCACTTCATGATATGAACGAGTTCAACATGCATGAAACAAAAAAACCCCTGACCTGTGGTCTGGGGTTCGTTGCGGAGGGAGGGGGATTCGAACCCCCGGTACGGTTTCCCGCACGCATGTTTAGCAAACATGTGGTTTCAGCCACTCACCCATCTCTCCGTGGATTACTTACTGAATTAGCATTCATGTCATTCAACACGTGAATTTAAATAAAAACCATTCAAACTCGGGTCACTTGACAAAGAAAAAGCCAGTCATAAACCAGCTCTTCTTGTGTCGGGGTGGCAGGATTCGAACCTGCGACCTCCTCGTCCCAAACGAGGCGCGATGACCGGGCTACGCTACACCCCGAGCCCTAAAACTTGAAACATACGTCTCAAATCGGAGTGCAAATATAGATTCTTTTTTCTTTTTGTTATACTGCCCGAGAGATAAAATTTAAGATTTTTTTACCCTTGAAAATATCGCTCACATCCGAGCACAATTATTTCCCAATACATCAGGCAGTTAGCCGTCAATTCTCGCTAATCGCAGTATTAATAAAGTCTAATAGAGGAACAATCGCTAAGTATGACTCAACTACCACGTCTCTAAAATTTGGTGAATAGACATCTTTCCGTTTGAGCTGTTTAAAGGCTGCGAATGTCTTTAGTCGCAGCAATTTTATATGCTCATGATCCTGTGAATAGCCCTTTGGTGTTGTCTTTAGCGCATCTTCTGTATAAAGCTCAAATGTATTTTGAAAATTTTCAGCGTTAATGATGGAAGAGAGTTTATCTCCCTCATAGTCTATCTCCATCCTCACCTTCTTTAAGCGTTCACTGTCTGGGTGCCAAAGGCCTCCAGCAATTATTACCTCACTTACTCCAAGCCCTACATAAAAGTCTGCCAACCCTTTTCCATAACCGAAACCAACACCAAAGTGATCCTTATATGTAGGCCTATCGGGGTGAAACATCAGATTGTTATTAATTCTGCCTATAGCTCTTCTTGCGTTTGGTTGGACAATCCTGGGGTCAACTCTTTTAATTTCATCAAGAATAGGATCAAAAAGTGCCACCACCTCTCCTTTTGTTTCTTCGTACCACGACCTGTTCTTGTCCATCCACTCCTTAGAGTTGTTGGCCATAAGTGTTTCTAGAAAGTGAAATATGTTATTTTTCGCCATTATAGAATTATGAATCAATTAGAGATATACCGTTTAGATCGGTCGTCAACATTTCAGTCATTACATCAAAAAATGGTCGGAGGGCAATAAAAGTACCCAAAGCTTCCCATAGAAAATTAGGGCTAAGTACCTCCTGATCGCTAAAACTTCTAAAAACGTACAAAGACTTATACCGCAATAGGTCTATCGATGGATGCTCTTTATCAAAACCCTTAGGCGCTGTTTTTACTTGGTCACCCTGAAGCGCACCAAAGGTATTTTTAAAGTCAGGATCATTCAGAACCGATCGCAACGGTTGATCGTCTTGCGCAATCTGGTTTCGAATCAATTTCAGGTCTTCGGGTGCCGGACCATAAAAACCACCCCCAACCACTGTCTCACCGGGTTTTAAATGGAAGTAATATCCTCCTCTTAAGTGTGGCTTTTGTCTATTAAAACCTCCTGCCCAGCGCGGGTTATAAGGAGATTTATCCTTGGAAAAGCGTACATCGCGATAAACACGCATCAGACTCTTCTTACCACTGAGTGTGGTAATCTCATCATGTTCTTTAAGCCCCTGAAGCAATGCTTCTGCAAACTCATAGGCATTATGATGCTCTTCCTGATACCAAGGCTTATTATCCGTAAACCAATCACGGTTATTGTTTTCACTTAGCTGGTTTAAAAAGTCAAAAGAGGTCTTTGCTATTTGTGCCATTGATTGAATCGTTTAAAGTTTATTGAATCTTCCAGGTGTAAGGACGTTCGATTAGTGTGTACTGGGACAAAACTGAATCGTTAAGATAATGGTTTCCAAAGTCCGAACGATACCAAAGAAAAATTGACGAACAGTCGATAGTTTTTGCTTCGTGATTTATAACGAATTCAGTAGCCGAAAAACCCTCCTCAGCCAAGCTTAATTCTGCCTCTATTTTAGCACTCGAATAGTAGGCAATTGGAGGGCAAGAAACACTCCCACAATTGAGGGCAAAATGAATTCGATAATCCAAGTTTTCAGGCATCAGTGTCAACCTCAAATCACTCTTAGAAAACTGCCTCGGTTTATCGTTTTTTCTAACACCATTCTTTCTCAGTATACCATGCTCAATATCGTCTAGAGAAAAGGTGAGATCATCAATATGCAAACACCGATCGCTAAAGAAATCTTGCTTCTCCCAAACCGAACCCTTCAACATATTTTTCACGATTTGATGGTTAGTCAAACCATTATAAACGTTGATCCAGAAAGCCTTCTTCTCATCATCACTTTGAAGATTATTAAGGTTTAGAGTTTGGATATTTTCTAGGAAAGTTTCGAGTGCATGGAGCGAGTATTCTTCCTTTGCCAAATACTGCCCGAGTATGATTTTCGCTGATCGAGAAAATTCTTCATCACCAAAACTCATCTGTGTTTGGTATATAGATTAGGCACCAAGACGGCACCCAATTCATTAAGCACTTTGCTTGTTAAATCAGGGGCTTCAACCGTACCCAAAACATCTTCTAGTTGGTGCTGATTTCTCACCCCAACCACGGCTGTAGTGACAGATGAATTACTCAAGACCCACTTCAACGCCAGATGTGCCAATGACATTTTCTCAATTGAGAATGATTTCAACTTACTTAACAGTATATCAACATCTTCTATACTATAATTTAAGTAATTACTTGAATCTTTTCCGGCCAATAGACCACCTGCTAAACCTCCTCTTACCATTACTCCGACATCTTGCTTAGACAAAACCTCTAAGGCAGACTCTTCAGGTCTTCGATCTAAAAGACTGTACTGAATCATGTTGCTAACTATTGCAGTTTGACTGGCAAACCTCCTAATCACGTTGGGTCGAATTGAAGAAATACCATAGTGACGAATCATCCCCCTCTCTTTCAATATCTCAAAGGCCTCAACTGTTTCTTCCCAGTTATCTTCTATCATTCCTCCATGCAATTGGTAGAGATCGATGTAGTCAGTTCCCAACCTTTTCAGACTCTTTTCAGCTGCCTGAAGAATGTATTTTTTTGAGGGGTTCCATTCCCAATTCCTTTCCTCATCATTCGGTACGTTACCTACTTTTGTCGCTAGCATAACATCCTGCCTTATTGGCTTAATCGCCCTACCAACAGACACTTCATTAAAGCCATTCTTGTAGATATCGGCCGTATCAAAATAGTTAATACCGGCATCGAATGCTTGATGGATGAGTGACTGATTTAGGCTATGATCCACACCTAATGACATGCACCCAAAACTGATTTCAGAAACCTCCAGATTGGCTCTTAAAAGCTTCCTGTATTTCATGATTATTCTTTGGGGTCTATCTCTTCTATAAAACCATTCTCAGTCATCATAATTGCAATGGCTCGAGTGGAAGGAAATTGGGCGCAAATAATTACCGCCACAGAGATGATTGGTACTGATAAAATCATACCTAATATTCCCCAAATAGATCCCCAAAAAGAAAGGGCTATGATCACAACGAGAGGACTTAGATTAAGGGTTCTACCCATGAGTTTGGGCTCCACATAATTACCTACAAAGATCTGAACCATTTCAACAGTGAGGAATACCCACACGAATGGCCAAAAAGATGCGAATTGAAAAATGGCAAAGATGGCCGGAAGCAAACTCGCTACCAGCGAACCTATATACGGTATATAGTTTAGTATAAAGATAATGAAGGCCCAGAGCACCGGAAAGTCAACACCATAGGCTAGTAAAATAAGGTAGCTGACTACAGCAGTAAGCAAACTCACTTCTGTTTTTACCGTGAAATATTTGTTCACAGCCTTGCTGATTCTACCAACAATACCCATTACATTTTTACGGTTGCGCTCCTTTTTGAAAAGATTATCGAGCTTTTGACTAAAGTAATTTTCTTCTATTAGGAAGAAGATGACGTAGACAAAGACCAGCGCAAAATTTCCTAGAACAACGCTTACAGAATTAAAAACACTGGAAACAACTGCCTGATAGTCAATTTTATCTATCGTTTCCTGAACATTGATTTCCGGTATGTAATTACTATTTGCCTCGTTGAAATCTTTTATCTGGGTGATAAAGACCTGGAGGTTGTCGTCATAGCTATCAGCGTTTGCCGAAATCAGCTTTACGTTTACTGACACAATCGTGTAAATACCATAAAGTAAGGATAGCGTAAGTATGAAGGCTATGATCCGCTGGACAATACCCGGTAATGATTTTCCCTTGATTTTGATCTTGGCTACGTATTTTCTAGCAGTTCTGATCAAATACCAAACCACTAGTGCCAGCACGATGGGCTCTAGAAAGGACCTAAAATAGATAAGACCAAAGAATATACCCGCCACGATAATCACCCAATAAGAGGCGTTTCTGAGGTTATCGCTGGTCAAGTCTGTCTTCATAAGGGATTGGTTTATGAAAGTAATAAATCTCTCTCGAAAATAATGTCCTAAAAAGCTTAAAGATTTTTCAAATCACGTTGATAATGAAAAACCTATTTTGCTATATTTGCACTCGCTTTTGAAAGAGCTCGTTGGTCCCTTAGCTCAACTGGATAGAGCAACTGCCTTCTAAGCAGTAGGTTTCAGGTTCGAGTCCTGAAGGGATCACAGAAAAAACCCACTCAAATTGAGTGGGTTTTTTGTTTTCTGATTGCTAGCCACAAAAAAAGATCATCCTTTCGGATGACCCTTAATGAGCACTTTGACTACATACTTCGCTTAGTCTAAATCACATTCTTAAATCGGTCGATCACACACAATTCAACCAAAAACTAATCCATGTCCGATTTAAGCGATCTCAATGCTCTCTGTAATGCTTGCAATAAACCATCCATTCTGTGTGCCTCGTCCACCATTTCGTCCAGCATGGGCTTATGGCGTTTCATCACAAATGGTTTGTCACGCAGTTCTTTAGCTTGTTGCTCCAGGTTGCCTAAGGTGAAAAGGAGTTCCTTCGATAATGTGGTCACTAAAGCGGGTTTGGGCGCAACTTCCCCTTCTATACTCTTCTTGTCCAACTGCTCTTCCATACCCTGCGTTTAATTCCCACACAAAAGTATGAAGGGCTAACATGCCTAAAATCAGGTGAATACTTAAATATCGATATAGGTGTTTCCCTTAGTAAAGGCAGAAAACAGCATCAAAAATCTTCGAAGAGATGGTTGTCAATGGCATAAATAACTAGGCCGGCAACATTTTTACTTCCGGTTTTTTCTAAGAGGTTTCGTTTGTGCGCTTCTACCGTACGCGAACTAATGAAAAGCTCATCTCCAATCTCTTGATTAGACTGCTGCTTAAGAATCAAATAGAGAATCTCTTTCTCACGATCTGTGAGCTCTGTTACCATGCTTACTGCGGGCTGATTACCACGCAGCTTGTTCATAATGACCTCAGTAACTTCCGGTGAATAATACTGCCCTCCAGTATGCACAAAATCTATCGCCTGAGTTAATTCTGATTTACTGGCACTTTTGAGCACATAGCCAGAGGCACCTAACTGAAGCATCTTTTTAATGTATTGCGCCTCATTGAACATAGTGAGTACAATGATCTTCTGGTCGGGCTTATCAAGCTTTATCTTTTTTATAAACTCTATCCCATCCATATAAGGCATTTGAATATCTGTCAGTATCACATCTACAGAAATAGACATCAATTGCTCAAGTGCATCGAGTCCGTTCTCTGCTGTTCCTCTCACATCAAACAGTTCAGGATTGTCCAGATAGCCTTTCAGCCCATCGATAATCATGGGATGGTCATCTATTAGAAATATGCTTATTGGTGTGTTCATATCTAATCTTTTAAAGGAACCAAGGCGATGATGCTCGTCCCATGTTTTGGTCTCGAATCAATGGTCAGGCTACCTGAAAGAGCCCCTATCCTATTTTTCATTCCCGTTAGGCCGAAGCCCGTTTCGTATAGATTCAATTTATTTTTATCGAAGCCAACCCCGTTGTCTTCGATCATTAACTGAACGCTGCCCTCTAGCTTTACTAACTGCACACTAACCTGAGTAGCTTTCGAAGACTTAAGTACATTGTTTAATGCCTCTTGTGCCATTCTATATAAACCCAACTCAATATCTCGATCCAACCGTGTTTTTAAGTTACTGTAGTATTTACATTCCAAACCTGTAGTGGCAGCCTCCAGTTCTTTGATCAAATCTTGCAGCGCCCTGTCGAGGCCCAATTGATCTATAGACTTTGGCATTAGCCTATGCGCAATACTTCTGCTTTCTGCTATTCCCTTTTCCAAAAACTCTTTTGACTTCTTAAAGCGTTCTCGGTTACTTTCTGAAAGGCCCGCCACCCCATCTTCGAGGTACTGTAAATTCAAGGCACTTACACTCAGCGTCTGCTGAAGACCATCATGAATATCGGAAGCGATGCGCCTGCGCTCATTGTCTTCCGCATTATAAATGGCTTGATGCTGTAGCTCCTGATTTCTAACTACAGGGCTAATATCAAAGATACATCCCTCTAAGGCTTCTATTTCTCCATTGTTATCAAAAACCCCGCTTCCTTGTTCCCAAAGCCACTTTTCTTTACCCTGTTTATCCACTATCCTGTAGATAGTTCTGAATGGATTACCTTTTACAAGTGATTGCTGTACTTGATCCCATACCTCAGCGCGATCGTCCACATGAATGAGATTAGCATAGGTAATATCACCCGGGTCTCCGTAAAATTCTTCAGCCCTGTATCCTGTAATCGCTTTGCAAGCATTGCTTATATAGCGCATCGTCCACTTTTTATCATTGAGGCATCGATAAACCATACCAGGCAAATTATTAACTAGGCTGTTCATTCTACGGTGGCTCTCTTTGACCGCCAACCCTGACATCTTCTTTTCATGAATGTCTTCATGACTTCCCACTACCCGAACGGGATTACCCGCTTCGTCCCATTGGGCCTGCCCCGTGGATTTAAACCAGCGATAATCGCCAGACTTCTTTTTTAATCGAAACTCTACTTCATAGGGCTCCCCTTCATGTAAGTGTTTATTCAAACGTCTAGTGGTGTCTGCCACATCATCGGGATGCATCATATCAAAGAAACTCTCTTTAGGCACTGGGATTTCATTAGGCTCATAGCCGAGTTGCTCAAACATTCTTGGTGACCAGTAGGCCTTGCCCTCCGTAGGTTGCCAGTCCCAAATACCATCTTGTGAGCCTTCAATGGCCAACTGAAATCGCCTTCGGCTATTTTGTAATTCACTCGTACGCTCTTCAACAAGTCGCTCTAGATTATCCTCTAGCATATTTCTTTTTACAGCATTACCGATAGAATTGGCAAAAGACGAAAGAAGTGAAAGCTCAGGGCCAGACCATCCGCGTTCCTGGTGAAAATCCACCAAACCCAAAATCCCCCAGAAAGACTCTTCTACACTAATAGGAAGTAGGATGACTGATTTGCTGCCATCAAAGCCCATGTGTGTCCTCAATTCATCATTAGCTTGAGAGTAAACCAATTCATAGTGATCCCCCCCAGATAGCGTGGTTAATATTTCACCGAGCATTGCGCCACTTACGTTTTGATTTCTGTCGTACCGATCAGGATTAGACTGAGGAGTCCAAGAATATTTGACTGAAGTTAAAAAAGTACCACGCTCATCTTCATGATTAACAGAAACAAATCCCGCATCTACCCCTAGTGGTTGAGACAGCTCCTTTAATGCCGTATTAATCCCTAAGCTGAGTTTTTCAGCGATGAGCGCATTAGTTGCATTTGCAACGCCCAGGACTAGGTCATCGATATTTTGAGATTTTGAAGTCATGCAGCCAGCATCGAATAAAACGCTTCTCAGATAAAAATAAAGAATAACTAGCCCAATTAAGACCTCACCCTTCACATTAATTAACAATCTTTAACTCTGGGAAAACGTAAGCTATTTACGAATGGTATTCATAAAGTTCAGCGCTTGATTATATTTGCTCGTTCGAAGAATTACATAGATGACTTGGTTTAAGAGTATTGGATTGATAGAAGGGATTTTTGTAGGCCTATTTGTGGTGGCTTACATTGTCTATATACTCCGACTTATGCGTTTGGCAAAGCGCATGAACACTACTTTTCGCCCATTACTTTTCAAAATTTTATTGCGCTCATTAGCGTTATCACTATTGATTGTTGCGCTTCTAGGGCCATCATTCGGAGAAACGACCAAAGAAGTAAAGTCTGAAGGCAAAGACATTTATGTGGCGGTTGACCTTTCTCAGTCCATGAATGCCTTCGATGTACAACCCACCCGACTAGAAAAAGTAAAATATGAGCTCAAAAAAATAGTCGAAGCTTTCAATTCAGACCGTATTGGACTGATCATTTTCTCTTCTGAAGCCTTTGTACAGTGTCCTTTAACATATGATCAAAGTGCACTCAACCTTTTCATTACCACCCTCAATACGGGCTTGGTGCCAAATGCAGGGACTGACTTTGGCTCGCCATTGAGCATTGCCCTAGAAAAACTTGAAGACACAGAAACCTCGGTAACGCAACAGAAAGCCCAAATCATTTTAATGATTAGTGATGGCGAAGACTTCGGTGACGAAACTCAGGATGCGGTCGATAAAGTGGTAAAATCGGGCATCCAGCTCTTTGCTCTGGGTGTTGGCACTGATACGGGTTCTAAAATAAGACAAGGCAACGGTTTCAAAAGAGACAGACAAGGTGCTGATGTGGTAACAAAACTGAATTCAAAGTCGTTGAGGAAGCTAGCTGCTGACACTGGTGGTAAATACTTCGAGATCAACGAAGACCAAAATGACGTGAATCGTTTGATTCGTTCAATAAATGAAGTAGAAGGCGAATTGAGAGATGCACGCGTTATTGATGCGTCTGCTAATAAGTTCTACTACTTCCTCATCGGTGCAATTGCCCTATTGGTACTTGACGCTATGATCAGAAGAAAGACATTAAGAATATGAAGTATTTATTGAGTATAGTTCTTCTTTTTACCAGCATTACAGACCCGGTAACCAAGATTGCCAAATCTAATAAGCTGAAAAGGTCTGCCAGTTCTGCTTATGCTGATGGCAATTTCGTAGAAGCCATTACGTCTTATCAGCTACTGCTGGATTCAATGCAAGTTGAAGACGACCGCGCACGATTGAACTTGGCCAATGCAGCCTACATTATGTCCTATGGAGGTGATAATATGGGTTTGCTCAGCGAAATAAGCTCGGGTGAAACGATGATAGAAGATACTGCTGCACTCAATGCCATTAGTGATGATATTCGATTTTTCGATATAGCTGACTCAAACTACAAAAGAGTTGTAGATGCCTCTGACGCATCTTTAGCATCAATGGCGCATAATCAGCTCGGTATTATAGCCTACAAAATGGGAGAGCAGTCTCCAGACGAAAAGGAATCTTTTACCCAATCGGCATTAGGTAATTTTAAGAAAGCACTCTTGAAGAATCCACAAAACGATCAAGCGCGATATAATTACGAACTGCTGAAAAAACTCATCAGACAACAACAAGAACAGAACGAAGAGCAAAAAGATCAGGAACAAAAAGAAGATCAAAAGCAAGATCAGGAAAAGAAAGATCAAGAGAACAAAGACCAGAAAAAGCAAGACCAGAAGGACGAGAATCAAGAAAAAAAGGATCAGGAAAAGCAAGAGAATCAAGAGCAGCAGCAGAACCAAGAACAAAAGCAGCAGCAAGAAGAGGGTAAAGAAAACGAAGAGCAGAAAGAGGGCGAGCAAAAAGAAGACCCAATGGAAAAGCTCATGGAAAAACTGAAAGAGATGAACATACCGTTGGAAAAGGCTCAAATGATTCTCGAAGCCATGAAAAACAACGAAACCCAGTACGTTCAGCAGAAAAAACGCAAAGCCACAGAACGCAAGCGCTCAGACAAGCCTGATTGGTAGGATTGGTTAATTGGTTGATTGGTTGATTGGTTGATTGGTTGATTGGTTGATTGGTTGATTGGTTGATTGGTT
>CAYGQO010000016.1:52518-84815 GCA_964352205.1 uncultured Roseivirgaceae bacterium | reverse complement strand
CATTGGCTCCAAGCGATAGCGCAGGAATGCGACATTTCAATATCATTTTTAACAACAAGGAAAAATTTGACTTGGCCTTAAATAACCTGACTGGTGTTGAGACAAAAGACGATTGCAATTGGTTTTTAGACCCTACCGGAAATAAAATTTGTTTGACGTTTTCCTGAATACTTAAATTTCAGCTGGTAAAAAAACGACATACAACAAACGATATAGCATATGCCTCTACTTAGTTACTTGAAACTGATGTGCAAAACATCTAGATTGTAGACATTAAAATAGTTCAGAGGCACATGCCATATCTGGTCGTTAGCACAAGACAAATGAAATCATTGATTCTCTGCTTTAGGGTAGCTATTAACGAGAGACGAAGACCAGTGCGACACCAAATAGGGTCAACCTATGACAGGAAGAGACTCTTTTAATCCCAGCGCAATTGACTATCCGAATTATCTTCTGTTGCGTTTTGAACACTCAACTCACTGTCTTCTTGATCAAACTGATCAAAGTCCAAGTCTGGCATTAGTTCATCTTTCACATGATCAACTGTTTCGCTCAATGCATTTACGAACTTTGCAAAGTCTTCTTTGTATAGAAAAATTTTGTGCTTTTCGTAAGTAAAGCCATCCTCCTTATATTTTCTTTTGCTTTCGGTGATGGTGAGGTAGTAATCGTTTGATCGGGTTGCTTTAATATCAAAAAAATATGTCCTTTTCCCTGCTCTTACCCGCTTCGAAAAAATTTCATTCCGGTCCTTTTGCTCTTCCACTGTCTTCGTTTTAAATCCCTTTCAAGGTCGAATTATTCAAAAAGTATGGCCTAATATAAATCATTAATAATTACTATTGCAACAACCGTAGAAATAAAAGGGCAAACTTGAAGTTCATAAAAGAGTAAGGTCAATATGGGTTTAAAAGCCATTGATATCATACTCAGATAGATTCACCATCAGATGCAATTTTCATTAGAAGACATAAAAAGGTTCGGAAACATTGAGCTATTAGCCAAGCAAATGGTTGAAGGCTTTATCACTGGCCTGCATAAATCCCCATACCACGGTTTTTCAGTTGAGTTTGCGGAGCACAGACTCTATAACAATGGTGAAAGCACTAGACATATAGATTGGAAAATCTACGCTAAAACCGACCGCTTATATACAAAGCGCTACGAAGAGGAAACTAACCTGAGGTGTCAGCTGGTCTTAGATCAATCCTCTTCAATGTACTACCCTACCGAAAACTATGGCAAAATGCGCTTTTCAGTGATGGCTGCTGCTGCCATAACGTATCTGCTCCATAAGCAGCGAGACGCCATAGGCCTGCATACATTCAGTGACCAATTAGAATTAGAAACTCCGGTCAAATCATCGCCTGCCCATGTGCACAAGCTTTTTCTACAGCTCAACGGTTTACTCGAAAAGGAAAAAACGGAGAAGCGAACCAACGTGGCTCAGATTTTACATCAGCTAGCGCAAAAAGTCCACAGGCGCTCTTTGATAGTCATTTTTAGCGATATGTTCGACAATTCAAATAACGAAGAAGAGTTGATGTCTGCGCTTCAACACTTAAAGCATAAAAAGCATGAGGTGCTGCTTTTCCATGTTACAGATCATAAAACAGAATTCAATTTCGAATTTGAAGATCGTCCTTATGAATTTATAGACTCAGAAACCAAGGAGCGTGTTAGACTAAACCCAGCTACCATAAAAAAAGACTTCAAGAAGCAGATGGACATTTATTATCACGACCTCTACCTTAAATGTGCCAAGCTAAAAATCGATTTAATAGAGGCTGATATCAATGAAGGATTTGATCAAATTCTAAAATCATACTTGATTAAGCGAGGAAAAATGTCCTAAATGCTGTCAAGAAATCTATGCTAGAATTTTACGAGAAACTCTTGCCGAAGCTATAAGCCGCTTAGTACATGGTGACAACCAATTATCAAAAGGCCTGTCTTCCGTTAAATCATCATATCCAAATTAGCAACATGAAAAATGTCTCTCCCTCATTAAGTCTTGTCGCTGCCTTGTCAATACAGCTTCTTTCATGCAGTACTAATCGTTCAGCGCCCGATCTTGTCTATAACGCCAATACCAATGGCGTTGAAATAAACGTATGGGAAATTGACAGAAGGATGCATGATCCTAAATCCACTAGTAATGGTGAGAGCATGATCAATGCTAATGGAGATTTACAGTACATAATCCAAAACATCTACAATGCAGATGACGCTGACCTAGACATCAGTGAACTGTCTAAAAAAGATAAAGGCTACAAAGTAGAAGTAAAGGTCACAGATGGAGTGAATATTCGTTCCATTATCAACCAAACCCTTGCTGATTGGCTTACTGACGCTAATCACGAAGTGTTCTACGGTAAAGAAGACCATGAAATTTACACCTTAAGTGTAGAAAATGAGGATCTGCTGCTTAAGAACATTTACGTGACCGATGGAGGCACAGCCAGTATGATTAAAACCACAAGTAAAGAAATTGTGCTAGATGGATCTATGAAACAATTAGCTAATGTTTTGGGAAAACAAGCTTTAGCATTACCTGTTGAACTGGCAATTTCTGATACGCTAAAAGCACAATCATTCTCCCTTACGCTTAAACGTAAAGATGGTATCGAAGGAATTTCGGAACAGCTATCTTCTCAATATGGACTAAGATTGGCAAAAGAAACCAAGTACCGCAAAGTCCTAAACATTCAATAAAAAAGGCTTCCTTTTGGAAGCCTACAAATCATTATCAATGCTCAGTTACTCGTTTCACTAAACGTGCATCCAGTCTTTCTTGGCGTAGAGCTCTTCTTCAGTCTCCCTGTAGTCAGGATCATCAACACAACAATCTACTGGACAAACTGCTGCACATTGGGGCTCTTCATGGAAACCCATGCACTCCGTACATTTTCCGGAAACGATATAATAGAATTCGTCAGAAACAGGTTCTTGCGCCTCGTTGCCATCTACTTTTGAACCATCTTCCAGTTCAATCTCTTTCAAGTCTGTACCTCCGGCCCAGGTCCACTCCATACCGCCTTCATATATTGCTGTGTTAGGACATTCTGGCTCGCAAGCCCCACAGTTAATACATTCATCAGTGATTATAATCGCCATATCCTTCTCTCTAATGTTTTACTCGTCTTAATTAACACAAAACGTTCAGCGAAGTTTCATCAATTAAGATTTTTTTCAGTCGCAAAAGTAATACTCAAATTCACTTGGAAGTAAACTTAAGGCGTATTTTTGCACCAACGATTGAAAAATGACGATTCAAGAGCGAAAAGAAGGATTATCTGCCCTAGGCAACTGGTTTAGAACAATTGATACTAATGACTTAGATCAATTGGCACGCATGGCTAGGAATGAGAACAGTTGGTTCACAGCCAAAAGTGTCAAATCAGCTTTTACCGCATGGGGAGAAGTATTGACCCTTGATAACATCGAGCGTTGGACCGAAGGAAGTAAACTCTCTCCATCTTCTGCCAAACGTGTTGGGCTAATCATGGCAGGAAACATCCCTCTGGTAGGCCTGCATGATCTATTGACGGTCTTGATTTCAGGAAACGAAGCACACATCAAATATTCTTCGCAAGATCGGGCACTGATGAGTGCCGTAGTCAATCAACTCATTACAATTAACCCCACTTTTCATGACCGAATAAAGGTGATTGAAAGAATGAATGATATTGATGCCATTATTGCCACTGGCTCTGATAATAGCGCAAGGTATTTCAAGCACTACTTCGCAAAACATCCGCACATCATTCGACAGAATAGAGTTTCTGTGGCCATCATTGATGGAAATGAAACTGAGGACCAACTGGCCAAGATAGGTACTGACGCTTTCCAATATTTTGGGCTCGGATGCCGAAACGTTTCTAAAGTTTTTGTACCTAAAGGTTTTGAACTCCCTAAACTGATCAAGTCATTGGAAGGCTTCTCGACCATACTCGATCATCACAAATACGTCAACAACTACGACTATAATAAATCCATCTACCTAGTCAACCGCGACCCTCACCTCGACTCTGGTTTCTTCCTGATGCGCGAAAGCGAAGAGCTTGTCTCTCCTATCTCGGTTATTTATTACGAAACCTATGATAGTCAGGCTGCTTTGGACTTGAAGCTTTCTGTGCAGCGTGAGAAAATTCAGTGTATGGTATCTGCCGATGGATGGTATGAAGGAAGTCTAGACTTTGGAATGGCCCAAACACCTGAGCTTTGGGACTATGCCGATGGCGTTGACACCTTAGAGTTTCTCGGAACTTTATAATAGCCCTTTATCGCGAATAGTAGGCCCTAACCTCCTGAAAAAAGCCTTTCAGGCCTTTTTTATAGCGGGCTGCTATAATGGGCTTATAAGGAAGGTCACGCTCAACAGCATTGATTACTTCTCTTAACAGCATCCTGTCTTCCTTATAAAGGTAGTTGACCAAAGCCCAAGCCACTCCGTAGGAGTCATAAGTACTTAAGGAGCTCCATTGTTCGGCACTAACACTGAGAAATCGAGTTAGCTTTTTTGTGCTCTTCTCATTGAACCTCAGGTCTTTTGAACGGTAGAGCACCTCTTCCGTTTGACCATTATCTGCTACAGGTTTAAATGAAGACATCACATCTGCAAGTCCTTCTGAAAGCCAAAAGTGAAGATCAACTTTAGCGTTGATGGTAAGTACATGGCTAACCTCATGGCTCAAGGATCTAATAAATTCCTGATTCTTAAAAACAACAATCTCGAGTTTATTCACATTCAGGAAAGCAGTGGTTACCATTTCCATTTGACAACAAGCCGAAGAATAAGCAGAGAAATCAGCATAGTTACCAAAGACTTTTACTGAAATGTCGCTGGTAGGAATTTCCTGAAGTAACTTAGTGTAAAAAAGCTTCTGAAACTTCAAACGCTCCTTGATCTCTTGTACCTCTTCGCTGGTAATTGTGCAATCTACCGTGCTAATCCTAATTTGCTGGGCAAACACGGAGTAGCTGATAAGCATTAATAAAACGGAGAAATACTTTTTCAAACCCCAATATAGTTGCCAAATATGACTTTTTGATACAACTTGAGTAATGCGAGAAAACAGCCTGTACTTAAAGTTTGTTCGAAACGTCCTTCCCTCCCCTTTCTCAATTGCCGTCATACTTACCCTAATCACTTTCGTATTGGCACTTGTCTTTACGGAAAGACCTGAAAATGCAGGTTCGGCATACCCACTGGTCATTCTAGAATATTGGGAAACTGGTTTCTGGGAATTGCTTGAATTCACCATGCAAATGGCCTTGATCTTAATGCTGGGTCATACACTTGCGCTGACGCCTCTTTTTAACCGCATCATTTCCATTTTCACCAAGTACTGTAACAACACTGCTTCTGCTGCCCTGTGGGTAAGCCTACTCACTATTTCGGTTAGCTTTATCAATTGGGGCCTCTGTTTGGTTTTTGGTGCCATTTTCGCAAGAAAAGTAGCTGAAAAGGCCAAAGCCAAGGGCTGGAAACTAAACTACCCACTGATCGGTGCAGCTGGCTATAGTGGTATGATGTGCTGGCATGGTGGCTTTTCAGGTTCTGCTCCTTTAACCGTGGCTGGCTCAGATCATTTTCTATCAAGTCAAATCGGTCAAATTGGCATTGATGAAACCCTGCTCTCTTCTATGAACCTAACCACAAGTCTACTCTTGATCATCCTCATTCCTTTAACTTTTTATCTACTAGGCAAAAGGAATTCTGGCACCGTACTGAACCTTGAATGGCAAAACACTGAACGCTCAACACCTGATCCTCATGGATCATTAAAAGGTGCGGAGAGAATTGATCACTCTAAAGTGGCAGCAGTGATACTAGGTGGAATCATCTGTTTGATTGCTTTGCGAAAAATGTTGACCTCACCATCAGGAGCAGGATTAGACTTTATCAACCTTAACTTTATCAATTTCTTTTTATTCGGACTTTGCATTCTCTTGCATGGTTCATTCTCGAAATTCCTTACTGCCATTCAAGCAGCAATCGGAGGAGCAGCCGGAATCATTATACAATTCCCTTTATATGCCGGCATTATGGGTATCATGAAGTATTCCGGTTTGGCAGCAGGTGTTTCATACGCCTTTGTGGATATCTCAACCGCATTATCACTCCCTATCTACGCTTTTCTAAGTGCAGGATTAGTAAACATATTCGTACCAAGTGGTGGTGGGCAATGGGCGGTTCAAGGCCCCATCATCGTTGAAGCTGCCCAAGCACTCAATGTTCCAATTCCCAAAGTAGTGATGGCCCTTGCCTATGGCGATCAGCTTACCAACATGCTCCAACCCTTCTGGGCGCTACCCCTGTTGGGCATTACCAAGTTGAAGGCCAAAGACATATTACCCTATAGCGGGGTAATAATGTTTTGTGGCTTTATTATTTTTTTAGTCGTGCTTCTCTTATTTTGAAACATGTCTGTTTTTCTAATCCTCTCGGTTCTGTTCGGTATCGCCACTATTACGATGCTATATTGGAGAAATAAATTAAGCAAGGATTTTCTTCATGAAATGGAGTTTGGACAAGATCCTAACCACGGTTACAATACCTTGAAGCGACCACCCGAAAACTCTCCATTATGGAGGAGAAGGTCTAATCAGAAAAATTTTTCAGATTCTGAATTAATACAAGTCTTTGGCTTCTTTACTCCTATGTCAAACTACTTTGGAGACAGTAAGAAGACACTCTTAGCCATTGCCCTAGAAAAACGTTTCACGATCGTATCCGTTTTATTAGTTCTCTTTGCATTTCTATCGAGCGCTATGGCGGTCTTTGCCTTTTGAGAATTTAATATTGTTAAATTGAGAAAAATATTCATTAATTAAACGCAAGTGATTTGGCAAACCGTTATAGTCTTTCTAATGATCGCAGGCAAAACCCATTTGGCTCCATAATCAGAGTCTTATTGGAGTTGATCATCATTGTAATTGGTATCTACATCGCTTTTCAATTAGAGAATAACCGAGAAGCCAAGAATAAAAATGCGCTTGAACGGAGTTACTTAGAGCAACTTTTGGAGGAAGTTAAAATAAACGAAATTGAGTTGCGGGCGGATCAAGATGCGCGTAAAAATCAAGTAGTTTACTTAAAGAAAATCTTGGAAACACCACTACGTCAAGTAGACTCAGATACTTTGCGTAGGGCCATGGATGTGCTTCTTATGGTGAGGCTGTACTCTCCTACCGATGCCGTTTATCAAGACCTTGTTTCATCAGGCAATCTCGGAATCATCAAATCAAACGAATTCAAAAGAGTCCTTATGAATTATAGACGGGCCCTTTCAAGGGTACCTAGTACGGAAAATAGAGATGTCAACCTTATATCCGATCAGCTTGAACCATATCTTTTAGACAAGGAATTGCTTTCGTTTTTAGAGCCTCATGAAGACTTGGATGAAATTAATATTTCAAACGACCAAAAAGACAGAATGATCCGTCAGCTTTTAAGAGAAAGAAAGTTCATCGACTTGGTCTATTTAAGAATTTATACCATTCAAGACGTGATCTTTTTTGAGAACCCAATGCAATGGCATCTTAACGGAATGAAAAACCTACTTGAAAGAGAATTAGGCCTATCTGCCAACTAAGGTTTTTTGACCGTATGTAAGCGCAATACAAGTTTTATTTCCTCCGTTTTTTAATAACTTTGCGTCCCCTATGAGGGTTATACTCATAGTGTAGTTTTTAAAACTTTAAAACCTTTTCCATGGCGTTTGATATTGACATGATAAAGGCTGTTTATGAAAAAATGCCCGCCCGGGTTGAAGCAGCCAGAAACTTAGTTGGAAGACCACTTACTTTATCAGAAAAAATTCTCTACTCCCACTTGTGGGAAGGAACTCCTTCTGAGGTTTTCGAAAGAGGAAAGTCTTATGTAGACTTTGCCCCAGATAGAGTAGCCATGCAAGATGCTACAGCACAAATGGCGCTTTTGCAATTTATGCAAGCAGGAAAAGATCAAGTGGCAGTACCGTCAACAGCACATTGCGACCACCTAATCCTTGCCAAAGAAGGCGCTGCAGATGATTTAAGAAATTCATTAACTGCATCAGGGGAAGTTTTCACTTTCCTAGAATCAGTTTCAAATAAGTATGGTATAGGATTCTGGAAACCAGGCGCAGGTATCATTCACCAAGTGGTGCTCGAAAACTATGCCTTCCCTGGCGGAATGATGATCGGTACAGATTCTCATACCGTAAACGCAGGCGGACTTGGTATGGTAGCCATTGGAGTTGGTGGTGCTGATGCTGTTGATGTAATGGCCGGTATGGCTTGGGAGCTCAAATTCCCTAAACTGATCGGTGTGAAACTTACTGGAAAAATGAATGGCTGGACTTCGGCCAAAGATGTAATCCTAAAAGTAGCTGGTATTCTAACCGTTAAAGGTGGAACAGGTGCCATTGTAGAATACTTCGGCCCAGGTGCACTTTCATTGTCCGCTACAGGAAAAGGTACAATTTGTAACATGGGTGCTGAAATTGGAGCGACTACTTCAACCTTCGGTTATGACGACTCTATGGAGCGCTATTTAAGAGCTACAGACAGGGCGGATGTTGCTGACCTTGCCAATGGTGTTAGACCGCACCTTACAGGTGATGCAGAGGTTTATGCCAACCCAGAGCAATACTTCGATCAAGTGATCGAAATTGACTTGAGCACTTTAGAGCCTCATGTCAATGGTCCTTTTACACCAGACAAAGCAACGCCAGTTTCTCAAATGAGGGCTGAAGCTGAAGCTAACGGCTGGCCAATGGACGTAGAGTGGGGATTGATTGGCTCATGTACCAACTCTTCTTACGAAGATTTGTCACGCGCTTCTTCCATCGCGAAACAAGCTGTTGATAAAGGATTAAAAACTAAGGCAGACTTTGGCATCAACCCTGGTTCAGAGCAAGTGAGGTTTACAGCTGAAAGAGATGGCTTATTAAGCATCTTCGAAGATTTAAACGCAACTATCTTTACGAATGCTTGTGGCCCATGTATCGGACAGTGGGAAAGAGCGGGTAATAATACACGCGTTAACACCATCGTACACTCGTTCAACAGAAACTTCTCTAAGCGAGCGGATGGTAACCCAAATACGCATGCCTTTGTCACCTCACCAGAAATGGTAGCGGCAATTGCTATCTCGGGCGACTTAGGTTTCAACCCGATCACAGATACTTTAACCAATGATAAAGGCGAACAAGTGAAGCTTGATCCACCTGTGGGTGACGAGTTACCAGATAAAGGATTTGATGTGAAAGACAATGGCTACCAAGCACCTGCCGAAGATGGTTCTGGTGTAGAAGTAGTGGTAAGACCTGACTCTAAGCGCCTACAACTCCTTGCCCCTTTTGCCCCTTGGGATGGAAATAACATTACAGGTGCTAAACTTTTGATCAAAGCATTTGGTAAGTGTACTACGGATCACATCTCTATGGCTGGTCCATGGTTGAGATTCAGAGGTCACTTAGACAACATTTCAGACAACTGTTTGATTGGTGCAGTGAACGCTTATAATCAGGATACAAACAAGGTAAAAAACCAAATTACAGGAGAATATGGCCCAGTGCCTGCGACTGCCCGTCAGTACAAAGCTGAAGGCATTCCTTCTATAGTAGTGGGAGATCATAACTATGGTGAAGGATCTTCGCGTGAGCATGCTGCAATGGAACCAAGATTCTTAGGTGTAAAAGCAGTATTGGTGAAGTCATTCGCTCGTATTCACGAAACCAACCTAAAGAAGCAAGGTATGCTAGGCCTAACCTTCGCGAACGAAGCAGACTACGATAAAGTCCAAGAGGATGATACGATCAACTTCTTAGATCTAGTAGACTTTGCACCGGGTAAGCCGTTGATGATTGAGTTTGTACATGCTGATGGTAGCAAAGATGTAATCGCTGCAAACCACACCTACAATGCTGCGCAAATTGGCTGGTTCAAAGCTGGTTCGGCACTAAACCTGATCAAGCAACAAGCAGCAAGCTAAATAGCCGCTTAATGTTAGACAGCTAAGCCGAGAGACTTTTCATTTTAAACATCAGATTTGATCTCTTAGACATTGAAAAAACCTAATCCTTGTGGGTTGGGTTTTTTCTTTTACATTATCCTTATTTATCTTTTACCATCCGGGGATTCAGTCTGTTCAAGTCTGTGAGTCTTTTAATTAATTCATTTCAATCTTTCCAGCCAAAGGGTCTAACCATGCTCCCAGTATTGATTTTGTTAATGAAAAATACCGTACGAACACGTTCTGATCTATCTCTGGGCCTAACGTGTTGTACTCCATAAACAACAATATTGTTATCATACCAAGGTGCTACACCTATCGTTTCCCCCCTTTCGTATCTAAGCTCATCTAGGCTACTTTTAAGTGGTAATTGTTCATCCAATATCTTATTCATCCCAGTACCATCCATTATTTTGAGATGCAGGCCTTTTTTATAATAATAGATATAAATTCCATTATTCTCTCCGAACCACTTAAACACCCCTAAATTCGTATTCCAACCTGTATTAGTCTTATCTTTTGCTAGATAATCGCCCCACTCAATATTACCCTCCTGATCGATCACCATCATATAGACATGTGTGAACTGCTTTTGCTTGAACACTTCTCCGGTGATGATGAGCTTATTATCCTTCTCTATTATTTCTCTTATCTGAATATGCCTACGATACTGTAGTTCCTTACCAGATCTTAGCTCGGATGCCACTTTCATCATTAGCTTATCCACCCGTCTTTTGACCATAAAATCAAAATAATTCGGTAATTCACTAAAGTTGTGATAAGTCATTTTCTGTTTTCCTATCCGATCGATATAATTCACATAAATGCCAGCAATCATATTATTTTTTCCAATACTGTACTCTCCCACCACTACCTGAGAAACATCATTAATAGAGGAAATAACTCCATTGATTAATTGGTAGTTTGGCTTTACTTCCAACTGATAATACCTAATGGTATTACCCACAAAATCATAGGTATTAACCATTATTGTGCGATCTTTCTTTTCGTCTAGCGCAGAAACTAAGACGTTGAAAGTTACATTATCATCGTTCACTTTTATCTCTTCAAGTTTCGATTGACTTTGATATATGTTCTGAAGTGTACTTAGACTATTCCTCTCAAAATCATAAACTAGCACAGTCGGTCGCTCTTCATAAACGCCTCCTATCACAGCGACATTTTTGACTATCTTAAATTCAGTAATGTCAATTTCAGGCATCTTGCGCGCTTCAAACTCATCAACTTTACGCTGTACTACATCAATTCTCAAGATCTTCACGAAATGAAAGGATCGGTTCCATATCAATAGGTAAGTTTTGTTCTCTGAGTAATAATACCCTTTGATAATAAAATGCTCTTTTATCTTAAGGGTCTGCTCCCATTGCACGTTGAGTTCTTTGTCCAAGTGTTTTAGAATGAAAGGATATTCAGGAGCCGAGGTGTATTCTCTTTGTAGCAGCAAAACGCCTTCATGCCCATTGGGAATCAAGCTATAATCTAAAGTTTGGGAGTTATGAATTTGCTCATACCTTGGTCCAAGGTCAATTTGAGCAATTCCGAATCTCGGTACAATCAAAATTAGGAACGAAATCAATCCTTTTTTCATAATCTTGGCTAGCATTACTAGCGTAAAATCAATAACTAAACTTACCAAAAGGCACAAAAATCGAACCATCTCTAACACGAATCTTATGAAATTGGGGATTGGTTTTATCAAAAATAGCTTCGCCCAAATATGATTGAATACCACAAAATCTAGGAAGATGATACGATCAACTTCTTAGACTTAGTAGACTTCGCTCCTGGTAAGCCATTGATGATCGAGTTTGTACACGCTGATGGTAGCAAAGACGTAATCGCTGCTAACCACACTTATAACGATGCGCAAATTGGCTGGTTCAAAGCAGGCTCTGCCTTGAACTTGATCAAAGAACAAGCTGGAAGCTAATTCTTGACCCTCTCCTTGTAAGGAGAGGTGTCCTTTGCAGAGCTTAATCGCCTTGACGTGCTATAAGGACGGAGTGGTTAATAGTCTAGAACTTATGAAGCCCAGCCACTATCGTCTGGGTTTTATGTTTGTTTTACACTAAGTCAGTGAAAGGTACGGCCACTTCTTAAGTGGATTGAACATATGATATCCACCTCTGGGCTACAAGTCCCTTGAAAGTTCTAGACCGGCAATCGTCAATGTGTTATCTTCATTCGAGAGCACTGCACTGACCGCACTATTATCTCCAATATTACCTACACCCGAGTCATTACCTGGGTCGTTGTCATCGTAGGTAACATTGAATGACATTGCTTCCGTCCCCTGGTCATAAAAAAATGTACCCACTTCCAGACCATTCTCAGCACCTGAGTTTACAGATGAGTCATTTTCTCCGTATAAAAATGTATTGTTTGACAAAAGCACCAAATAGGAAAATCCCACCCCATTTACAGTGCTCCAAACACCAATAACCGGAAAAGTAGCTGCTAATTCCATTTTATTGAAGATTAACTCCCCATCTAAAAGGCTTAATCTAGAACTCTGGTCTAAAAGTGCTGCACTGAATGTCACTGGTGTTCCTATATCACCAATACCTGAATCATTGCCAGGCGAATTATCATCGTATAGAACATTGAATGTTATTTCTCCATCATTAGAATCATACTGATATGTACCTACTTCTAAACCATTCTCATCACTTGAACTTACAGACAGGTCATTTTCTGCATACAAAAATGTATTGTTTGACAGAAGTGTTAAATAAGAAAATTCTTCTCCGTTTACAATACCCCAGACACCTACTACTGAAAGAACCTCATCACTCCCGGTATCATCACTATCTCCGCACGCAGAGACCAAAAAAAATAGAACACCGATAATTCCAAAAAATTTACTCTTCATAATTTCCTTCTTTAAAAAATAGTTGAAGAAAGGTAACCATTAATTATTTAGGCATCCTGTTCTCGATATTAGGTGTGAAATCATAAACAACAGAATTGTTACACACAGAAAAGGCTTTAAAATGCACTTCATACTAACCGCTAGCCACCATGGCCTCAACTAGGCAGACTCTGATCTAAATATGTTGTATGTCTTCAATAGAAGAAGCAAAACTAGCCATTGAAGCAGGGACAAATGACTCTGAGCTATTGTTACGAGTCCATCGGTTATCCAACATAAGCAAGTTTTACTAATTTGGTGTTAACCTTAGCAGGAATACCTAATGGCCTTACCTCGAAATTAGGGACAAGCCCTAGTACAATGATAAGAGAAACAAATACCATATCGCGACTTGCTTCCATGCTGATCGATCATTTTGCGATGACATTTATCGCCATGATATTTTTTATCCCGAGCCTGATATCAACTTTTGCAACAGCATTTACGATAAATCATGAGCCGACAAATTTTGATGTCCTCAGTGGGCTAAGTTATGTTGGACTGATTGGGTTGGCTCTTTACCTATGTAAAGATTCTATTAATGGCAGGAGTATTGCTAAGAGGATATTTAAAATTCAGGTAGTCAACGATAAAACTGGAGAAGCCGCATCTCCCATCAAATGCTTTGTCAGGAATCTTTTTTGTGCGCTCTGGCCTTTGGAAGTAATTGTAACCATCGCTAGTCCAGACAGAAGAATTGGCGATATGGTTGCTGGAACTAAGGTTGTACCCTTTTATCCTGATGTTGAGCAACCAAAACCTGATTTCAGGCTCGTAGGAATATCAATCACGCTGGCCTATGGATTAATGATACTCCTTATGCTTCCATTTGAAAAACTAAACTCGATGTTGAAAACTAATCAAGTTTCATACATTGAAACCTCTTTAAATGACCTTGAAGCTCAAGAGGTTGTTGAACTATTTGAAACACGGTTTGGAGATGAATTGACGGCTGATGTCAGAGTCTATGATGAAATAGAAGAAGACCCAAACCTTAAGTATATTTCGGTAATTCTTACGCTCACTAAAAACTATTTAGATAGTGATGAAGATTTCAATCAGATAGAGGATCGAGCTTTACCAATTGTGTTGTCAAAATATTCCAAAGGAACTTTTGTTGGGCAAATTAAATATGTTTTCAAAGAACCTGGGAGCATGATTACGAAAACTCGACCCTTTAATTGGCTAGGAGATTGAGAGTATTAACTCAGCGCTAACAATTTCCCTCTCCCCTCCAATAGTATCAACCATCGTTATAAAGCACTAATAAAATTGGCTAGAAAAAGCGGAGCGATCAAACTCAAATGAGGCGATTCAATGTAGCAAAAGAAATCGCTTCACTAATGTTGCCGACATCTAGCTTTTCGAACATCTTTTTTCGATGAAATTTCACAGTATCAGGTGACACAAATATGCGCTCAGCAATCTCGGTAATTGAATACCCTCTAATGGAATGTTGTAGAATTTCAGCCTCTCTTTCAGACAAGACTATCTTTTCTAATTGCCTCCAGCAGTTGGCGTCCAAATCATAAGCATAGCTTTCATTATGTCCACTCCTATCCACAATAATATTACCAGCCTTCTGCCGCGAAGAAAGAGATACTACACAGATTGACTTCCACAACTGACCCTTTTCTGTTAAAAAAATCGGGGTTAATTTCTGATGAATCAGAATCGCTTTGCTGTCATTGGTAGTTAAATGAAAATCGTAAGAGATAGAGTATTGTTTTCTATCGGCCAAAGGAAGCCTCTCATAGAATTCGAAACCTACTTGATTGATTTTCAGAAGAAGTTCTAAGTCTTTCGCTGGCACGTATTTTAGGTAGAAATCATAGCCCATCTCTACAACTTCTCCAGCCGCATGCCCATTCAAAAACAGCGGGTTTCCTGAAACATATTCAAAGCCCTTCTTCTGATAATCAATTACATAAATGCTTTGATTAGTGGTACGAGAAATGGCCTCTATGACTTCTATATAGTTTGAGAGTTGTTGCGCATCTGCCTGAGATAAATCTCTAACCGTATTACTAGCAGAAAAGAAGTCGTTGACCTTAGCCATAGAAAATTAAATATACAGGTTAAAAACACATCCTGAGACATATTAATGTCTCATAAATGTCGATTTGATAAAGTTAAAAATTGAAAACTACCCATGGGGGTAGCCTAAAACACAGTTTGACAAACTAGTTTTGACTTTATTAATTAGTTTTATGGTCACTGTAAGGCATAAACAGTCTAAGGATTAGCCTAAAGGTAAAACTCACAACAACAACAACAACAACAACAACAACCCAATTGGTTTAACAAAACAATAAGCGAACAAATACCATGGCGATAGACACCTTCAAAAACAAGACTACTAACGAACTCAAAAACAGCGTGCAGGCACTTAAAGTGACAACCATCGCATTAACTATAGTAGTCGTATTGTTGCTGAGTTTAACGATCTACGGTTTACTGACTAAGGATGACAAGTCGACCAACTGGGCTCTCTTAGCCGTTGGCATCTCTTGCGGTAGTATGATCCCTATCCAACTGATGTCTATGAAGAAAATGAAGGATGAAATTAACTCAAGAGAAAGCTAGTCTACCCTTTTAAGTCTAAAAGGAAAAACTTCTTTAATTGCATTCGATTTTACCTGATAAGCTTTTTAGGGAACTATAAATAGTCAATATCAATTAACTTGACTGTATATTTTTTAATCGAAAGTTTATGAAAATTCTAGTCATTGGTGGTAACGGAACCATCGGAAAACCTGTATCAAGCCATTTTATGGCAGATCATGAAGTCATTATTGCGGGTAGAACTCGATCTGATGTCAGTATTGACATTGCAGATAGCGATTCGATTCGTAAAGCACTAGAAACAATCGGCAAGTTAGACGCCATTGTCTGCATTGCGGGTGAAGCCAAATGGGCAGACTTCAAGGACCTTTCGGAAGAAGATTATTATATCGGCCTACGGAGTAAACTCATGGGACAGGTAAATATGGCTCGAATAGGACAAGAATACTTGAACGATGGCGGGTCTATTACCCTTTCTACAGGAATTCTAGCGGATGATCCCGTGATCAAAACAGCCAGTGCTGCAATGGTCAACGGTGGTGTACATAGCTTTGTACAAGCCGCTGCTTTAGAAATGGAGAGAAGTATCCGTATTAATGCCGTATCGCTCGGCATGGTAGAAGCTGCCTACGACAAGTACAAGTCTTATTTTCCTGGCCACAACCCGATCCCCATGAATATGGTTATCAATGCTTATGTGAGAAGTGTACTTGGTAAAGACAACGGCAAAGTGATTCGTTTTTATTAAATCAGTCCTACCGCTTGACAAGAAGGTCTTTGCTTGTCGTTTTCAGATGCACTAAGTTAGATCAGTACTAAATTTCTACTGTTCTAACTAAACCCTCCAATGAGATTCCTGAAGACCCCTTTCATTGCTACTATTCTGCTGGCTTGTTTATTCAACATGGGTTCAGCACAAACGTACCGAATACTTATCTCAAATGATGACGGCATTGCCTCTCCTTTACTCAAAACGCTCAGCGAAGAGATTGCCAAATTGCCCAACGTAGAAGTTGTGATCTCTGCTCCTGCAGAGAACCAATCTGGCAGTAGCCAATCTACAGACGGCAGGGTGTTGACCATTGAGAAGATATTTAATGAGGAAGAGTTTTTTGGCTATGCTGTAAGCGGACGACCAGCAGATGCAGTTCGATTTGGTCTAAGTGTATTGGGTAAGGACGACCCTTTTGACCTCGTCATCTCAGGTATTAACAGAGGATCTAACGTTGGTAAACTATCTCATTTATCAGGCACGGTGGGTGCCGCTATGGAAGCGCTTTATCATGATGTACCTGCCATTGCGGTTTCTCAAGAAGTAAGAGGAGTCGATACCAAGGCCTCTTCCCTATTTATAGCCCAAATGGTCAGCAAATATCAAAAAGACGGAGCTCCAAAGGGAATAGTTGTCTCAGTAAATATTCCTGCTGGCGAACTCAAAGGTGTGACGGTAAACCCTATGGGTGATGCCTACCTAGACATGAGTAATTATGTACTTAAGAGTGAATCGGAAAACACATTAATCTATCAACAAAGATTAGGCCTATCAAAGGCGGAAGATGTTAAAAGCGACACCTACTCCTATCAACAAGGCTACATTACGCTGACGCCCTTGAAGTTTGATTGGACAGCCTATGAGGCAATTGACGTGATCTCTGCTTGGGATTTGAAATTGAAAAAATAGTACTCATTTGCACCTTTCTTGATTTCGATCAAGTAGTTCTCTCTTACTTTACTCAGACTTTTGTGCCTTTAAAAATCACCTCGAGAGATGAGTAAAGAAAAGATTAAGCAAGCCTATGAAACTTTAGCAGATAGCTATAGTGCATTAATAGACCACAAACCACATAATGCTTATTACGATCGGCCCAACACGCTCAGTCTGGTGGGTGAAGTAAAAGGAAAACGTGTGTTAGATGCGGCCTGTGGACCCGGAAAATATGCCGAAATACTGATTAACCAAGGAGCAGAAGTTACGGGTTTTGATATCAGTCCTAGGATGATCGAACATGCAAATGAAAGAAATCAAGAGAAAGGAATTTTCTTTGTTCAAGACTTAAGTCAGTCTTTTACAACGCTGAAAGACAAGTCTTTCGATACTGTGCTTTGCGCGTTGGCAATGCACTATATAGAAGATTGGAGCTTAACAATGCAAGAATTTTATCGCGTATTAAAACCAAATGGACAACTAGTGATTTCGATAGAACATCCATTTTTTGAACATCTATACTTTAAATCTGAACGCTACTTCGAAGTGGAGCCAGTAAAATGTACTTGGAATGGTTTCGGACAACCCGTTGAAATCAACAGCTACCGAAGGCCTCTGCAAGAGTGTCTTGCACCTCTGATTGAGAATGGATTTTCAATTGACAAACTGCTAGAACCTAAACCTGTGAAAGCCTTTGAACAACTTGATCCTAAGCACTACAAAGAACTGAATGAGTTTCCTGCTTTTATGTGCATTAGCGCTATAAAGGATAATTGAGGTGCTCTTAAGAACCGCTAAGACAACTAGAATTATTCCGTACTGTCAAAATAAATAAATTTGAGGCAGTAAATAGAAAACCAAAAAAGAGCTAGAAGACCTTTCAAAAAACTAGTAGGAACTCTTTCTCTCAGGGGGTGATCATCTTTAGCTAAAACCTTAAATTCGCTTATCAAAAAATAGCGCAGCACAATCCAGCGACATGAGCGACACTACAATCCGAATTGGTGGAGTACCAGAACACTTTAATCTTCCAATACATTTGGCCAAAGAGAATGGCACTTTTTCCAAAAGCGGCATTCACATAGAGTGGACTGATTTTCCCGGAGGCACTGGCCAAATGACCAAAGCGCTTCGTGAAGACGAAATAGACCTTTGTATTCTGCTTACCGAGGGGATGATAGCTGACATTATCAAGGGTAACCCGAGTAAAATCATTAGCGAATACGTCATTACACCCTTAACCTGGGGCATTCATACAGGGCTCAACAATCCGATTAAGCCTCATGACAATATCTTCAATAAGCAACATGCCATCAGCAGGTTTGGATCAGGCTCACACCTCATATCGATCGTGCATGCGAATAGTAAAGGCCAATCGATGACCGATGATCAGTTTACAGTGATCAACAACCTAGACGGTGCCTTAGCTTCACTCAATGCCCTTGAAACCGACATTTTCTATTGGGAGAAATACACCACTAAACCTTATGTGGATGCTGGACGGATTAGACGTATTGGTGAATACCTCACGCCTTGGCCATGTTTTGTCATTGCAGCATCTGATAAGATATTGGCGCAACACCCAAAAGCCATAGATGACCTTTTAGATATCATTCAAGAAAGCTGTCATCAGTTTATGAAGGATGACAGCGTGATACCATTGGTGAGTGAGCGATATAGTCAGCAATTGGTAGACATTGAGCGATGGTACCATAGCACTGAATGGGCGCCTGATAGCTGGGTGAGTGATAAAATGATTAAGAGTGTCATCTTTCACCTACAAGCTGCGAACATCATTTCTGTAGATCAGGAAATCCCTGAACTAATCTGGAAGAAATAGCATTTACTGCACAGAGAGACTTCAATTTTAGGTATATGAAAGAGGAAATAACTATCGACATTGTATCAGATGTAGCTTGTCCTTGGTGCTATGTAGGCAAGCGTAGGCTGGAAGCAGCACTCGATCAATGGAAAGGCGCACCTGTAAAGATTGAATGGCATCCTTATCAGTTAGATCCGAATATGCCGAAGGAAGGGCTCACCAGAGACACCTACCTTGTTAATAAATTCGGAAACTTAGATAAGGTAAAAGGAATGACTGATCACTTGACCAATGTCGGCCAAGAAGTTGGCATCAACTTTGATTTTGGGCCCAATTGGTTGGCAGTAAATACACTTCAACTGCACCAGTTACTTTACGTGGCAGGTCAAGAAGGCTTCAAAGACGCTTTGAAAGAGCGTTTCTTAAAAGCCTACTTTGAAGAAACCTTACACTTAAATAACGCTACCGTTTTAGTGCAAATCATGACTGAGTTTGGTTGGGATGCTAAAAAAGTAAATCAGGTCATTGCTGACGATAATATTGCTTATGCCGTAAAAGGAGAAATTGCACATTATCAACAAATGGGTGTTTCGGGAGTCCCCTATTTTATCATCAACAATAAATATGGCGTCAGTGGTGCTCAGCCTAGTGAAGTATTTTTAGAAGTACTTGCATCTGTTTCAACCCTAGCAACTATTGTGCAAGGCGACTCTTGTGACCCAGTTTCGGGTGAATGTTAGACTTCGAATATTTAGATCGGTCTTAAAGTCAATAAAAGTTTAAGCGATTCATTATTTTTATGGATATCCTTAAACTATGAAAGCTAACCTCTATCCTATCTACTTACTTGCTGTCTGCTTTTGTTTGGCTTGTCAATCAAGCGCACCACAAGCGGCAACCAGCGATTATAACGACCTAGTCTTATTATTCAAAGACTGGAGAAGCTTTGAAAACCCTCCTCTATTAAACGGAGCACCAGATTATACAGCCACTACCTTTGATAAGCGATGGGATGAATTTCTAGTGCTTAGAGATCGATTGACTCAGGTAGACACTACCCTATGGGCTACCCATCAAAAAGTAGATTGGATGATTGTTTGGACCGAAATGAACGGCTATGAATTCAACTACAAAACCCTAAAACCTTGGGTTCGTGACCCTGCATTTTACAAATCTATCTGGATGTCGAGAAGTGATGTACCAGCACATGAAGGCCCCACACATCACGGTACCACGGAAGTTTGGACATACAATTTTCCACTAGATCAGGATGCACGCTTGGCATTTCTCAGTGACTTAAAAGTGATTCCTTCACTCAATAGTCAAGCACAACAAAACCTTACAGGCAATGCGAGAGACCTGTGGGTAACAGGCATTCGCGACATTAAAACACAAAGCATTAACCTAGAAGGGCTAAAATCTCTTGCCGGCCTCAGCCAAGATGCAAAGGTGATGGAAGCAATTGATAATGCCATTGGCTCTACCAACGAATTGGTCACATGGCTTGAAGATCAATCAACGAATAAAACAGGACCATCAGGCATAGGAAAAGAAGCCTATTCTTGGTATTTGCAAAACGTTCACCTTGTTCCTATGACTTGGGAAGACGAAGTGATGCTGCTAAAGACAGAGCTAGCAGGTGCTTGGTCAGCGTTGAAGCTGGAGGAGCATAAAAATAGAGATCTGCCACAATTAAAAGCCGCAGCTTCACCGGAGGAATATGACGCCATGGCCGACAAAGCAGCCACAAGTCTTATGAATTTCTTGGAAGACCAAGACATAGTAACGGTCAAAGACTATTTTGAACCGGCATTAAGAGAACACCTAGGTTCCTTTGTGCCGGAAGACAAGCGTAACTTCTTCTTGATTGGAGAACACTTTGACCCTCGACCGCTCTACTCCCACTTTTATCATTGGTTTGAATTAGCCATTATAGACAATGAGCCACATAAAAGTGAAATTAGACGAGGCCCTGTCTTGTATAACATCTTTGACTCAAGAAATGAAGGCATGGCCACCGCGGTAGAAGAATTGTTTATGGATGCAGGCCTTTATGAAGATTCGCCACGGTCTAGGGAAATTGTTTACATCATGATTGCTCAACGCGCAGCTCGAGGGCTTGGATCGTTGTACGCCCACGCTAATGAAATGACAATGGAAGAGGCGGGCGGTATCCATTCGGAATACACACCTCGAGGCTGGATGAAAACGGAAAAAGAGTTACTCATTTTCGAGCAACATCTATACTTAAGACAACCGGGCTACGGCACAAGTTACATTACTGGAAAGCATTTGGTTAAAAGTGCACTAGCCGAATTTGCAAAGACCAAAGAAGCTAAGGGTGAACCTTTTAATGTCAAAGAATTCTTTGATAGGATGAATGCCAGTGGCAGTATTCCTACCTCGCTTGGGCATTGGGAATTGACCGGACAAAATCCGCTTAATCAATGATCCATTTAATAGAATAGCATCAAAACCGTCACTTTTTGGTAGCGGGCTTGCCTCCTGTTCCTTTGAGATTGACGAGCTTATTCAATATATCAAACCAAAACGGACTCCCCATGGAAACCGCAAATCCAGTGACGGCAAGTCCCACTAATTTCATGAGAAAGAGTAAGAACATACTCCCACCACTTCCTTTTTCTCTAACTTTTTTGAATTCCAAAGCAAAAGACTGCCAACCTAAGGGAAGACTTAAGGCTTCAAGTTCAGCATTCACTTTTTCCAAATTGGCAACGCTACCTTTGATTTCGTTGATCAAGACCATACCATCCTTCCCAATCACTACAGAATCGGTACTTTGAGCTATGGCCGAGCTTTCCATGACTTGTTGATAGAATGCCACGGTTAGAGAATCTTGCGTACTTCGGGAAGCTTGCTCCACCAAGGCATCGCGCACGTCTTTATTGTTATAAAGGTACTTTGAGAGGCTAATGGTATCAGCGTTAAAAAGTATGACTACCGTGAATGAAAACCAGAGCAACCATTTCTGCTGCATATTTCGGTAAGTACCGCCAACGCGAATCATACAATTATCAAACCACTGCGCCACTCCGTTCTTCACTTCTAGGAGCTCGTCTATAACCTCATCCTTTTTGGCCTTAATGTAGTTCTGCGCTTTTGTTTCCGATTCGGAAATCTGTTGTAAAATATTGCGCTTCAGATCATTCGGTAACAGCTGTGATTTTTCAAATGCGTCCTTAATCTCCTCTACCGTGTAGGTAAGCGCATTCCCTTTCTCCTGATTTACAATATCAAATAGCGCATCTACGAAGTTTTGATCGGGGATATAGGCGGGCTTCCGACCTTTCTTCACAAGTGTTTTTATGAGGTCATGGTCTAGTAGACTGTCTGCCAAGCCCTCTTTTTCAAAGGTATCTTTTAACCAAGCTTCAAGATTATTTGCCCTAAGACTGAAAGTCTTTGATCTAATCTCCAAAAGAATAGAAACCACTATACTGAGTAAAAAATAGATAAAGATGATGCCTATTACTAGGTCGAGAAATCCTAATCCAGTCATTGTGTGTAAGGTTGATGTTGGTCTAAGATAATCCTTTTATCAAAACCCTAAAAATCAATCCTTTGTATTCAGCTTTAAATTGATGGTATAAGAATAGGAACTTGATTGACTTTTTTGATTCGAGGCTGGCTTAGAGGGCTTAGATGTAAGCTGATAGCTTATTGTCTGCGCGGACTTCTTTACTTTAGGCAGTTTAAAGTCAACTTTTAGCTTTTTATGGGCAGTGACATTTCTTCCTTTGTTGAAAGCACGTTCAAACTTTAGGAGCTTTATTAATCGGATTACTTCCTCATCGCAACCAGACCCTAGCCCCGTTAGGATTCTAATGTTGAATACCCTGCCTACGCCATCCACATCATATGCGGCTTCAACCGCGCCTTCAGTTTTTGCATCTATTGCATCTTGAGGATACTTGAGGTTTGATTCTATGAAGGACTTAAGCGTATTTTCACCCCCACGATAACGTGGCATCTTCAAGGGTTCGTCTTTGCGAGGTTTAGACATTAGTCAAGTTTAATTCTCCTGATCTCAATGGGTTTCACTTTACTTAAATCGAGATTCATCTCTTGATCATAGGCTTGCCAAGGACTATTGGCAAGGTAATAGAAATAACCGTCTTTAATTTGACCTAAGGTAGGTTCACCTAAAGTTTCTCCACCCCTATTAATCACGCTTTCATATTCAATATTTAAGCCTGACTCATTAAGAAAGTACTGGACGATTCGGTAAGGTTTTGTTCCATTATGGATTGCTATGAGCGTGTTTTTATAAAAATACAACCCGTCAATGCCTTTAAGCAAACTTGTCTCTGGTGCAAACACCTCGTCAATATCCGCTCCTTCAATATCTATTCGTAGAATGCCTCGAATATAATCTGATACATATAAATACTTCTCATCATCTGTCAATGACAAACCTTGTAGGCTAAAAAACCTATCACTCAGGTCATAGTACTTTCTACTAAAGGCGCCAAGATATTGAGCCGTATCCGTACCATCTCTCATCAAGTAAGGCGTCATACTATTAGACAACCAAAGTCTATTTGCACCGTCTACCGCCAAATCACCAATGGTTGACTCCTCATCATAGTCTATACCTTGTATAATTTCGCCATTACTTAATTTGATCTGTAGAATGATGGATTTCCCTTTATCCGCTGGTGCATAGCCCTTCATTTCTGGAATAGCAGCCGTAGCCACCCATAAGTTTCCTAGTTGAAAGTCAGCTTTCATGCCTAGTACCGCGTAGGGTGTTTCTACCCAGTCAGTAATCGATCCATCCTTATTGACTTTGACAATTTTCTTTTCGCGAATACTCCCTAACAATAATTCTCCATTATCCAATAATACAAAGCTCTCGGGGTGTAGATAGCCAACATCGATGGATAAAAAGCTCTCATCATTAACTTGTGGTGTCTGTAGTCTAGCTTGCAGCGCTAAAAGCTGTTTGTAACTCTTATGATTCTTAAGCTTGTCAAAGTCTGGGTTATCCGTGAAGTTGAAACCTGCATCCATAAGTAGCATTTGATTTAACTTTTGGATACTTCTAATTTTCCTACCCGTTAAGGCCCATGCTGCCGCTAGTTTAGGTACAATGGCGGGATGGTTCGGTCGTAGTTCATCAGCCTTTCGAATATTCTTTAGAAAGAGTTCATAGTCTTTAGCTTCATAGGCCTCGGTTGCCACTTTGTAAAAAGCATCAACAGTCCCTTCCTCTTGCCCTTTCAGGCTCAAGTGATATAAACAGCAAAAGCTTAGTATGAAAAGTAGTCTCATTACCCTTAAAATTAGCTTAAAAAAATAATTCCAGCTAGGGCTGGAACTGATAGGTAGTCTAGATGAAGGATTCGTCCCAAACATCTATTTGCATTTTTAACATTACTTACGCGCCTTACCCGTAATAGGTTTATGACATCGGTGTGAACAGTCAGAAATACCATTTATATAAACTTAGAATATGGCTTTTGCCGTGAAATCATTTTGGCTTAAATTCAATCACTTCTAACCTTAAAAATATGATGATTAGGACTCTCAACAATATCAAATTTTTAGCACTATTCGCGCTTGTTGCGCTTATAGGCTTACAAGACTCTCATGCACAGAAAATACCCAATCAAGTCGTAGAAAGTATCAATTTCAGAGAAATTGGTCCTACAAGACAAGGAGGTCGGTATGTTGACTTTGCTGTGGTAGACAAAGCACCGAAGGTGTTTTACGCTGCAACTGCCTCTGGCGGTCTGTGGAAAACTGTCAATAATGGTCAGTCTTGGAACTCTCTTTTCGACAATGAAAATATTATCTCAATTGGGGCAGTAGCCGTTGATCAGCAAGACACAAGTGTGGTTTGGGTTGGGTCTGGCGAAGCAAATAATTCTCGAAGCTCCTATTGGGGTAACGGTATTTACAAATCTACTAACGGTGGTAAAACTTGGACCAACATGGGGCTTCCAGAGTCGCATCACATTGGCCGAATACTCATTGACCCAAATAACTCAAACACAGTTTATGTAGCGGCTTTGGGCCACCTCTATTCTGAAAACCCTGAAAGAGGTCTTTATAAAACTACTGATGGTGGTAAAACCTGGACTAAGTCTCTCGAGGTAAAAAGAAAAGATGGCAAGTACATTGGCGTGGTCGACATGGCCATGAGTCCTGATGATCCGAATACCATTATCGCAGCAGCATATGACAAAATAAGAAGACCTTGGACCTTTAATGAAGGTGGCGAAGGAAGTGGAATTTATAAAAGTACGGATGCTGGTAAATCTTGGACAAAGCTTTCAAAAGGCTTGCCAGGTGGTTTCCTAGGAAGAATTGGTGTGGCTTACGCACCAGGCAATTCTAATGTAGTGTATGCCAACATTGAGAATGTAAACATTAAAGGTATTTCCGACAAAGAGCGAAGAAATATGCTTGAAGTAGGTATAGCTCCTAAGCGAAACCAGCCTGTTGAAGGTGTGGAAATGTATCGCTCTGACGATGGCGGCTCTTCATGGAAAAAGATCAGTCCTGATGGTGAAGATATTGGAGGTGCGCCTTCTTACTATTATCAGCAAGTTAGAGTTGACCCTAATGACGAAGACCATGTTTATGTAATTGGCATAAGAGTTTGGGAAACTAAGGACGGTGGAAAAAATTGGGGTTCTGCTTTTAGGTTCGGTGGTGACAATCACGCCATGTGGATTGATCCAGCAGATTCAGATCATTTTATCTTAGGTTATGACCACGGAATGGGAATTACTTATGATGGTGGAAAAAACTGGTATCATCCGGATGAAATTCCTTTAGCACAGTTCTACGCAGTAGGTGTAGATATGGCCTACCCTTACAATGTCTATGGCGGCCTTCAAGATAATGGCTCCGTAAAAGGTCCTAGTACAATGAAAGACGGTAGCCCAATTAATTATGAGCAATGGGCGCGTGTTGGTGGCGGAGACGGCATGTATAATGTGGTTGACCCAAGCAACAATAGATATCTATATAATGAATCGCAGTTCGGTCCATTGAGAAGACTAGATATGGAAACTGGCGAATCAAAAGCAATTAGATATGCTGATCGTAGCATGAGATGGAATTGGAATGCTCCTATCATAGTATCTCAGCACAACAGTGACGTTATCTATCACGCTGGTAATAAAGTATTGAAATCAGTGTATAGAGGAGAAATATGGGAAGAAATTAGTGCAGACTTAAGTAAGAACGATGCCGTAAAAGCTGCCGGTACAGGGAACATTCAATACGGTACAATTACTGCTTTAGAAGAGTCTCCATTAAATCCTGACGAACTGTGGGCTGGTACTGACGATGGAAATGTTCAGGTGACTGTGGACGGTGGTAAAAATTGGACATTGTTAAACGCCAACATTCCAAACAATCCTGAATACTGGGTAACGCGTATCGAAACTTCCAATCATTATGCTGGAACAGCTTATGTTTCTTTTAATGGAATGAGAAGAGACGACTTCACAGCCTACCTCTATAAGACGACTGATCATGGTAAAACATGGACATCAATAGCCGATGGTATTCCTGCTGAGGGAGTTAACGTGATTAGAGAAGATCACAAGAACCCCAACCTTCTTTTTGCTGGAACAGAATTAGGTACTTACGCCAGTATTGATGGTGGTAAAAACTGGACTAAGTTCATGACGGGCATGCCTACGAACCCAGCCTATGACATGTTAATTCACCCAAGAGAAAACGAATTGGTAGTGGCAACGCATGGTAGAGGTATATTCATTGCTGATATTTCTCCGCTGCAAGGCATGACTTCCGCAGTAATGAACAGCGGAATGGAGCTATTTGACATCACTCCTAGCATTCAGTATGTTACAGGACCAACTAACGTTTCAGCTTACACCAACTTTAATGGCGAAAGCAAAAGACCAGGATCACACATCTATTTCTACAGTGCAAATGGCGGCAAGGCAACAGTAAAAGTGATGCAAGGCCAACGTGAAGTATATGTAATGGAGATGGATGCCAAAGCGGGATTAAACCATGCTGTATGGCCATTCGCTAGAATCATCAGCGAACGTTCTGCAGAAGATTTGACCAGAATGAGAGCTCGTTTCGAACGTTTCGGCATGTCAGGAAGCGATCTTGAACAGCGTATGGAAGCAGCGAAGTATGTTACCGGCCCTGTAGGCCCTGGCACCTTCCAAGTAGTTTTAGAGTCTGGAGGAAAAACCATCACAAAAGAAGCAATAGTGATGAAAGACCATTGGACAAATAAGTAAGCCTATTCGCAATAAAAGGCCACCCTAATACACTTTTTGGGTGGCCTTTTTTATTGCTCTCATTTTAATCTACTCCGTAAAAACAACGAGTTTTCATCCTTAAAACGATCTATTAGGGTAGGTCAAATTCAATTCACAATAACTACAAATTACCGAATCAATCAGACTATGAAATTATATAAAACGTGTGCCTTAATGTTTGTAGCCTTCACTATTAGTGGCTGTGCCTCGCTATACAATGACATTAATCCTGCGTCAATTGGCTACCTATCAAACGACTCAAAAAACCTGATTACTCTAGAGTATAAATATGAGCTCTTAGAGAGAAAATACGCTAAGAAAGAAACCAAAGCAGGGATCAAATTAATAGCAGTTAAAATTTCGAATGATTCCGAAAAAGACATTGTTTTCGGAAAAGATGTGTCTCTTATGTATGAAGATGGAAAAGAGCTCTTTATGATGGAAACTAGTGATGTTTACAAGTCTTTGAAACAAAGTAGTGCTACCTATTTACTATACCTCTTACTGACCCCAATGACTTTTGATGTTACGGAAAATGGTCAGGTCACCAGTTCGACACCGGTCGGTTTAGCCGTAGGCCCAGGGATTGCTGGATACAATATAATTACTGCAAGTTCTTCTAATAAAAGGTTCGGTGCGGAACTAGTGAACTATAACATGCTAGGCGAGACAATTAAAAGAGGAGAATCAAAGACGGGCTTAATAGGCATTAGGTCTTCTAGTTATGATGCCATAAGGTTAATGATCAAGTAAGCGACCGCAACTTGGAGTAATGGATAATATTTCGTTGCCCTAGTAGCAGTATTATGAATCTTTAACGCTTCGCTCTCCCTTTTGCCCGATTTATTTATTTACTTCGTGGCCGTAAATGCTAAATGAAATGAGAGGTTTGAATAAACTGGTATTAGCCATTGCTGTTCTAATTGCCGTAGCAAGCTGTAATAAGAAGGATGTTCCTCAGAAAAGTTACTTCTTTTCTTTTAAGGTAAACATCAGTAACAAGATTACAGAACCTACAATTATCAATGGCTATTACGGACAGATGAACCTCTATAAGGGAGATTTTTCCGTACAAGACTCTACAAATACTAAAACACCAGTACCTGCTTCTTACACCGTTCTCATCTATGAAGCCGCAAATAAAGACAAAATAGAAGCCACAGCTTACACTAAGAACGACAAGAAGTTCTACAGTCTTAAAAAAATCAAAAAGCAGGACATTCAGCCAAAGTTCGTCCTAACACCTAATAAAAAGGGGTTTTATCAATTCGACCCTAATGACAATGAATATGTGGCCTTAATCTGTATCAACAAACGGACGGGCTATTTTCCTGGTGGACTAGGAACGCTGCCAGCGCCTAATAACGAGCTCAGACAACTCGAAATGAGAGTTGATCATCAAGCTACTTTTTAAGTCTTCACAATTATTTCCATACCTCATTAGAATACCCGAAATTGATGGCTTTAGTTTAACGCATTGCCACAAAAAATAATTGACCTTTCCGCTGCCGAAAACTGGTTCCAATCCAAAGGATGGAACTCATTTGCTTTTCAAAGAGAAACATGGAAAGCCTATTTGGCGGGCAAGAGTGGTCTTCTGAATGCCCCCACCGGAAGTGGTAAAACCTACGCCATTTGGTTAGGCTGTGTTTTAGAAGCGCTCAATTCACCAAAGAAGGCAAAAGGACTTCAAATCATTTGGGTAACCCCATTAAGAGCGCTCGCAAAAGACATACAAGCAGCCATGCAAGAGGTGAGCAATGACCTAGACCTAGGCTGGAATATCGCATTAAGAACAGGTGACACAACCCAGGCTGAACGTGCCCGTCAAAAAAAGCACATGCCCGAGGCAATGGTGACTACACCCGAAAGCATCCATGTCCTACTAGCTCAAAAGGATGCTGCAAAGACCTTCGGTACCGTTAAAGCAGTAATCGTAGACGAGTGGCACGAACTCATTGGCGGTAAGCGTGGTGTGCAAATGGAACTTGCCCTTGCATATATGCGACACTTAAAGGACAAGCCCATTAAAACCTGGGCCATCTCCGCAACGATTGGTAACCTAGAAGAAGCGGCCAAAGTACTTTTAGGTGAGCAATACGAGACCTGTAAAACCATTCGAGCCAACGTAGATAAGAAAATTGAAATCGAATCTATATTACCAGATTCAGTCAAGACACTACCTTGGTCAGGTCATTTAGGTATCCATTTACTCCCACGAATTGTGCCTATACTAGAAAGTCACACCTCCACCCTCATGTTCACTAATGTGAGGTCGCAAACCGAGGTTTGGTATCAGAAAATGATGCAGGAGTTGCCGGAGTATGCGGGGCTTGTGGCCATGCACCACGGCTCATTAGATCTTTCTGTACGCCAGTGGGTGGAAGAGACACTTCATCTCGGCAAGCTCAAATGTGTGGTATGTACATCTAGTCTTGATTTAGGCGTAGACTTTCGGCCTGTAGACATGGTCATTCAAGTGGGTGGACCTAAAGGCGTGGCCAGATTCTTTCAGCGTGCTGGACGAAGTGGGCATCGCCCTGGCGCAACCAGTAAAGTGTATTTTCTTCCTACGCATTCGCTTGAACTCATTGAAGCCGCTGTTTTGAAAGAGGCAATTGCGAATAAGCAGTTTGAGAGCCGGATACCCTTGAAAAAGTCCTTCGATGTACTCATTCAATACTTGGTCACCCTAGCTGTTGGACCGGGTTTCTACCAAGAAGAAACCTATAAGCAGGTCAAATCATCACACGCATATGAAGCCTTAACCCTAGCCGAGTGGCAATGGTGTCTCGAATTTATCACGACAGGCGGAAGCACCTTAAGTGCCTATGATGAATATGCTAAAGTAGAGATTGAGGCGGATGGAAAGTACAAGGTCAACAACCGCAGAACGGCCATGCGACATCGTATGTCAATGGGCACGATTGTATCAGACCCAATGGTTAAGGTCAAGTACCAAACGGGAGGATATATCGGCACAGTGGAAGAAATCTTTATCGCTGGGCTTAAACCGGGGCAGACTTTCTGGTTCGCAGGAAGGAGCCTCGAATTAATACGCGTAAAGGACATGACGGCTCAGGTAAGGAAGTCAAAAAAGAAAACAGGCCCTATTCCACGCTGGGGTGGTGGAAAAGCATCGTTTACCTCTCTCCTTTCCCATGGTCTCAGAAACAAACTTGAAGAGGCCTCAAATGGTCAATACAAAGGCCCAGAGATGAAAGCCATAAAGCCCTTATTAGAAAAGCATCGAGAGCTCTCGGCCATACCTAAATCAAGCCAGCTACTCATTGAGCAGCTCAGGTCCGATGAAGGCACTCACTTCTTTATCTACCCATTAGAAGGCAAATACATTCATGATGTGTTAGCAGCCCTGTGCGCTTATCGCATTAGCGTAAGCCAACCCATTACCTTCTCCATTGCCTCAAATGATTATGGCTTTGAATTGCTGACCGATCAAGAATTAGAGATCGAAGACTTTTTAGAACTAGATCTCTTTTCAGAGGAAAATCTTCTAACAGATATCTATGCCAGTATCAACAATACTGAAATGGCCAAGCGGAAGTTTAGGGATATTGCTACGATTGCAGGACTCATTTTTCAAGGTTATCCAGGAAAAGGAATTACCAACAGACACCTGCAAGCCTCCTCTAGCATGATTTTCAAAGTTTTTGAGGACTATGACCCCGAAAACCTTTTGATGAAGCAGGCCAACGAAGAAGTACTTTCCTTACAATTTGAAAAGTCTCGCCTGAATGAATCGCTTGCACGAATCAATCAACAAGAGATAGTTGTCAAGAAGTTATTGAAGCCTACTCCCCTTTGCTTCCCGATCATGGTCGATCGCTTTAGAGAACGATTCACTTCTGAAAAACTCTCAGATCAAATCGCCAAAATGCAGATTGAGTTCGATTGATTATACAGGACTTATTAAATGGAACGCATTGCAAATGCGCACCATGGTAGTTTGATTCATTTTTACTATTTCTAATCGAGCGCGTTTACAACGCGTTCGAAATTTACAAAGGCCCCTAGATCAGGGTTTAAATAACGGAATACTGGCGATAGATCCAATCGTTTAATTTTTGAAGATTGGAGATAGATGGAACGCATTACAAATGCGCACCATAGTAGTAGCTACAAGATCTAATCGAGCGCGTTTGCAACGCGTTCGAAATTTATATGGAGCTTTATTATATTTAGTAAAGCACTACAATGTCAGAGAAGTATAAGGTTAGAAACCTAGAAGGCGTCTATTTTATTACATGTACAGTCATCGACTGGGTAGATTTATTCACAAGGCCTGATTATAAACAGATTATTGTTGAATCCTTTAAGCATTGCCAAAAGAACAAAGGTTTGCAAGTTCATGCCTTTGTCATCATGTCCAATCATTTTCATGCCATTCTAAGTTCGACCCAAACTCCGTTAAATGACATTGTCAGAGACATTAAGAAGTTTACTTCGAAAGAATTCATAAAGACAATAGTAGAAATCAATGAGAGTAGGCGTGTTTGGCTATTAAAGAAGTTTTCCTTCGCTGCCAATAGAATCAAAAGAGTCGACAGCTACAAGATTTGGAAAGATGGTTTCCACCCAATCGAATTAACAGATATGGAGATGGTCTGGCAAAAACTGGATTACATTCATATGAACCCAGTAAAACAAATGATAGTATTAGAACCTCACCATTATTACTTCAGTAGTGCTGCCTTCTATCAAGATTTAGATAACGGAATACTGGCGATAGATCCAATCGTCTAGATTTTAAACATGAGAAATAGATGGAACGTATTGTAAATGTGCACCCTGGTGATTTTAAATGTTATAATGTATATGAAACGCATTGCAAATGCGCACCATATCTAATCGAGCGCGTTTGCAACGCGTTCGAAATTTACAAAGGACCCTCGATCAGGGTTTAGATAATGGAATACTGGCGATAGATCCAATCGTTTAGATTTTAAAGAATAGAAATAAATGGA
>CAYGQO010000016.1:0-52418 GCA_964352205.1 uncultured Roseivirgaceae bacterium | reverse complement strand
GATTTAGATAACGGAATACTGCCTATAGATACAATTGATTTGATTTTAAACATGAGAAATAAATGGAACGCATTGCAAATGTGCACCATGGTGATTTTAAATGTTATAATGTAAATGGAACGCATTACAAATGCGCACCATAGAGGATTGCAAATGCGCAACATAATAAGTTGGATTGATTTTTACTCTTCCTTAATAACATCGACTGGATTCATAAAAGCTACCTTTACAACCTGAAAACCCATAATGGCTAGCGACAAGAAAACGATAATCAACAGAATCAGGCCTAATTCCATAAAACTAGGGAATGATCTGTAGGCGAAACTGTTTAGCCATTTATTCGAGACAAATTGGTTCACTGGAATAGCAATTACTTGTGCGATAATTATCAAAACAAGAATCTGTTTGTAAAAAAGAAAGGTCACGCTGCCCACACTCGCACCAAGGACTTTCCTAAGACCAATTTCAGATTGCCGCTTGTTGATCGCAAAACTTAGTAAACCGATGAACCCTAAGACCGATATGATGATGGTCAGCCCTGATAAATAAGCCATCGATTTCACCAATCTCTTTTCACTACTATACTGCCTATCCAATTCAATATCTAGGTAATCATGCCTTATTGGTAATTTTGGATCAAATTCACTGATAGCCGATTCAATCTGTTCTACTGCCATTCGATGACAACCTTGAGAAAGCCTCACTAACAGTTGGTTTCCAAATTGCCTATTGTAAAAGATGACGATCGGCTCAACTGCTGTATGTAAGGAACCAACATTGAAATCCTTGAATACGCCAATAGCTGTCAAATGTCGAGGGTTTCCGTTCTCATCACTGGAGAAATACATTTTTTTACCAATTGGATCGTCCCAACCAAACTTGGCTTTTGCGGCTTCATTGATCATAAAGTTCCAATCAGCGTCTTGGTTTGAACCTGAGATAAACGATCGCCCTTCCAAAACTTCTAAACCCATCGTAGTAGCAAAATCATCATCGACTTGCATGTATTGACTACCCACCGCGATGAACTCGCCATCATCTTCAACATTCACTATGGTGTGGTTTAGGTTGATCCCTGGCCTATTAGATGCAAATGAAGCATTGACAACGCCCGCGACAGTTTTCACCCGATCCTTAATCAAACTGCTATTGGCAGACAGCGTAGAATCTTCTAACTGAAAAACCACCACATTGTCCTTTTCGAAACCCAAATCCATCTTAGTGATAAAGTCTAATTGATGTCTCACCACAAAAGTGAACAGGATCACGATGGTAGAAATGGCAAATTGAAGTACTACAAGTCCTTGCTGAAGTCTACTGCTTTCTCTGGTGCTTTTAGACCTTCCTTTCAAGCCTTCAACCAACCTAATACCAGAAAGAATTACCGAAGGATAAATACTTACAAGGAGACCTAAAGCAACTGTTACAGTCGCAAAGATTGACAAATGATTGAATGAAAAAGGCAGTACATCTACGCCTGAGATCATTAGAAACTGACCATAAATGACCTTTACAATCAACAGTGAAAGCGTCAAAGCTAAGACGATGAACAAAAGCGTTTCTACCAGAAACTGTCCAGAAACGTTGAATCGCGAGGCTCCAATAACTTTTCTCACAGATATCTCTTTCTTCCTGAGAGAATTTCGAGCCAGTGATAGGTTTAAATAATTTACCAAGGCGATAATTACGAGAAAGACCCCAATCGCTAATAAAACATATACACTGGTTAAATCTCCATTGGGATTGACCTCCCAAGTCAAGTCAGATTTAAGATGGATATCCTCTATATTTTGAACTACCAGATCTGCTGTAGCATTCATTAGCGCAAAATTGGAGGCCATATGTTTCTCGAAAAACTGAGGAAATTTGTCTAATAAACCTTGAGCCTGATAGGCTTCCTGAAGTTTTACATAAGTATAAACATGGGCTCCAAACCACCTAGTGTTGAGCTCAGCATCGTAGTATCCGTTCCAGGAAATCAATACAGTATATGGTAAATGTGTATTGCTGGGAACGTCCTCAAAAACTCCTGTCACTTCAAAATACTTGTCTCGCTCAGCCAGCTGAATGAGTTTGCCCATAGGGCTCTCGTTACCAAAAAGGTTTTGGGCAAAAGACTCAGACAGGGCGACTGTATTCGGTCGATTAAGTACTGTCTTCATGTTACCCTCTAATAACTTTCTATCGAATACCTGAAAGAAAGTCGAGTCGACTACGTAAGCATCTTGAGACTTTACAAAACCCTCCTTATACTTGAAATTACCTTTATGACTGTCTAAACCGTTCACACCAGCGACACGAGTGAAGCTCAATACTTCAGGATACTCCTCCGTTAATGTTGGGCCGACCGGGCGCCCAATATTGCAGTAGGTATCTTCTTTACCACCGACATTATAGTGAACCCCCAGTCGCTTAATGACATCCTTGTTCTGATAGAAGTTCTCAAAAGAGAATTCATAGTTGACCAATAGTAAGACCAGAAAACTAAAGGCGAGCCCGACCGAAAGCCCAAAAAGGTTAATGCCTGTATAGAACCGATCTTTCCAGAGGTTCCGTACCCCTACTTTCATGTAATTTCTAATCATACCGATGTTGTTATTTGAGTAAAATTCTTTAGCGAAGCCGATTATGCCCGGCCTAAATAGCAGTACTACATCTACTAGAAACCTCCAATTGGCAATGAATCGACCTTTTTCACTGACACGGTCTTGGTAGAGTTCTATCAGGTCTCCTTCTACAGATGGCTGAAGTTCGCGATCGCAAAACCAGCGAAAGAACTTCATGATGAGCCAAGGAGGCCTTATATCGTTGGGAGTATTGCTCATTAAAAGGCAATCTTTAGGTCGAAGGATATGTCGGGTATGTCATTCCACATAGCGTTGCGCATATCTCGAGCAGCTTCCAAAGCTTTTTTACCTTCAGCAGTAATGGAAAAATACTTCTTCGGGCGTCCGGCACGTTCGGCAGTACCCTCTCCTTCTCGAGATTTTAGAAAGCCTTTTTCTTCAAGACGTTTCAAAGCCGATTGTAAAGCACCAACGCTTACGTTTCGAGACATTCTATTCTCAATCTCCTTTTTGATAGAAACTCCATAGGCTTCCTCATATAGAATCCCCACCGCAAGCATTACCACCTCTTCAAATTCACCAAGTTGTGTTCTCTTCATGATAATAATTTCCTAATTGTAGTATTTGCAAAGCAAAGGGATTAAATAATAAATTCCTAATTGTAGTATTATTTTATTCAATAAAGGTTCATCACTCACTTTTGAGCCATCATCATGCAATTCTCAAAACTTTTAATCAATTTGAGAGTGAAACCCCAAGCCATGATCAGCGCGCTTAGAAAAATTAGAAAGAACTTATTGTCGAAAAACAGCTTCTTCAAGTACCTCTTGTATTTAACTGGAGAGATTGTTTTAGTGATCGTTGGTATCCTAATCGCGCTCAACATCAACAATAGCAACGAGGCTCGGAAAAATGAGGAAAAGGTGATTTCCACCTTATTGCAGATTCAACAAGAATTAGCGATAGACATCAACAAAGCAACCAAACTGATCGAATATTACAGGGTCAAAGACTCTCTGATATCGCTCGTGCTCAATGACAAGGTTACACTTGCCGATTATCAAGACCAAAGCAGTGGTCTTTTCTCCATTGTTACTAATGTGGTAGACCTAGTCACCACAAATAATGGCTACAACAGTCTGATGAGAAACATCGACAACATTCCAGAGCGCTTTGAACCCTTGATTGCGGGACTAAATCAGGTTTATATTGATGATAAAACTCAAGTCGACTATTACAACAACAGCATTTCTGAAGTGGCTAATAAAGTACTGGAGAAATGGTCTCAGGAATACGAATGGTATTCTGAATTATTTACTGGATTTACGGATGACTCCGCATATGACTACTTTTTGAAAAGCCCTTTTTATAGAAATGAGGTGGTAACCTACAATGTCATTTCTATGCAAAACCACCTTGTCTTCATTAAGAAGTACCGAACGAATGCCATTAAAAGTTACCTTATGATTGCCGCTTTGGTCGATCCTACCAAACCTATAGAGGAGCCATTCATTGTACCGCGCTATATATATCAAGGATTACCTGGAGCCTACCGCATATTGGATAGAATCGATTTAGAAATCGTATTTGACGAAGGACATTTGATGTTGAAACGGGAAGGACAAGAGCCTTATGAGTTGTTTCCACTCTCGCCCACTCAGTTCTATTCTCTTAATGGAAAATCGATACTTAATTTTCAAAAAGACTCTTCAGGGATCTATACGGGTTTCACCGTGTATCAAAACAGTGAGCTCTTAACTGCCGAAAGGACCAAATAAAAAAGGGCACTGCCATAGGCAATACCCCTTTCTAATAGCAACAAAAATCTTATCGCTTAATATTCAGTTTTGTATTCTCATTCATTACCAAGTGTCTAATGAAGAACTCCATCATACGATCGGTAGAGACGGCTGTGTGTCCCCTATCTGGCCCTACTTGAACTTCAAAACTCTTACCAGCATCTTGTAATGCTTTGATCAATTGAAGCGAGTTTGACGGATGTACGTTATTATCAGCCGTACCGTAGTAGATCATTAACTCACCTTCTAAATTCTTGGCATAATTCATTAGGTTGAAAGCATCATAACCCGCCTGGTTATTCTCCAGCGTGTTCATATATCTTTCAGTATAGATGTTGTCATAGTTTATCCAGTCGGTTACTGAAGAGTTAGATACAGCAGCGTGATATACATCTGGGAACCTTAACAAACTCATTGCAGCGGTTGTACCGCCATAAGAAGTTCCGTAAACGCCTACTCTATCTTTATCGAAATAAGGGCGATCATACAACGACTTGATCCCTTCAGCGAAGTCATCTTGTTCTACAATACCCAAGTTTCCGTATAGCTGATCTAGCAAACGCTTACCACGTCCACGAACATTTCTACCATCAATATCAACCACCAAGAATCCATATTCCGTGAGTGGATTAGGCATTGTAAATGTCTCTCTAAACTCATTGGTTGCAGGACCTCCATAATTGGCAAGGATCAAAGGATACTTCTTATTAGGATCAAAGGTTGAAGGGAAATGAATCAAACCATGCAATTCCGTTACACCATCGGCAGACGTAAACGTAAATGCCTCAACTGTCTTAAGTCCAAGTTCTTCCCATTTAGAAATATCACTCTTAGCCAATTCAGCGATCACTTTGCCTTTAGCATCGATCAAATTCGTGAATGGAGGCGTATTGTGCGTCTGCGCGATATCAATAAAGTGATTTCCGCCAGGCGCAATGTTGACGCTATGGTTAAAGGCTGGGTCAGTAATACGCACATCCTTTGTACCATCCATTTTCACACGATGCAGCTGCATTTTCATGTGGTTGTCACCACTCCGCGCCATATAATACATAAGGCCAGCCTTTTCATCTACCTTCACGATATTGCTTACTTCAAAATCGTGTTGTGTGAGTGTATTCACTAGGGTGCCATCAAAATTATAGAGGTAGTAATTGTTGAAACCCGTTCTTTCCGAAGCCCAGATAAAGTGCTGCCCATCCTCTAAAACTCTCATTTCAGGAGTGTTCTTTGTGAAACTCGGTAGCCATTCTTCGCGAACCACTACCCTAGTTTTCCCAGTATTTGGGTCACCAGCGCGGTACTCCATAATGTCTTGCTTGCGGTTGGTGCTGTGAAAAAGAAATTCCTTTCCATCAGGCGTCCAGCTCATACCATACAGGTAAGTACCTACAGGGCCATCCTGAAATGATTGACCATCTCGTACATCAAATTCAGTGATTTTCTTCGTGTCCAAATCATAGACCATTAGATCAACCGGTAGGTTAGGCTCTCCTACTTTAGGGTAAGACATTATCTCTAGTGAATCATAAAGTGCCAATTGATCGAGCAGCACATAGTATCTTTTAGCTCCTTCCTCTTTAAATCGGTAGAAGGCTATTTTCTTACTATCAGGCGACCACCACATGGCGGTAGACTGCCCTAGCTCTTCACCATATACCCAAGTAGCAATACCATATTTTACAAGGTTATCCATGTTACCATCTGTAGTAATGGCCATTTCACCACTACCATCTGGGTTGCTGATGTACATGTTACGGTCTCTTGTAAACGCCTTTAGTTCACCATTGGGCGAGTCTGCTGAGGCATATTGTCTACCTCTGGCAGGTCGATTGAATCTTCTTCTTGGTGGTGGTGGCGGTGGGTCACCCATGTCCGTCATTTTCTTTTTGCGCACATCGTAAGACCATAATTTGCCGTCTTTGATAAATTCAAAAGACTTGCCGTCCTCTGCCCAGTTGGCCGACAGCGTGCCCGGCTTAACGGACGCTCTAATTTGAGGTGCCACTTTACGATATTGATCGTAGCCAGGCATATTTTTGAGCTTATCTTGGGCCTGAAGATTTACTCCCGACAGGCAGATAAGAAGTGCTAACAAGGCCGTTAGCGAATACTTAGTTTTCATAAAATCAGTTTTTTGGAATACCATTTCTATTCTTGAAGGCCTAATACTACTACTTTCATGCCGAAAAAAGTAGTGCTAATTGTTCGGATGGTTTTTGGGGGTATTGAGTATTTCGTACCGAGTACTACGATGTACTCTATACAAAATCTCAACATTCATACTTAAACATTCAACACTGATCTAACTGATTTCCTGGTTTCCTGTTTCCTGCTTACCTTATAGCAACCGTCAACCTTATGCGATACCTACTCCTCAGCCTTACACTATTCCTACCCCTGTTTTCACTTGCTCAGGAGGAGGTTCAATACGAAGAATTCTCTTACTCAGAATTCTTTAGAATGATCGAAGAAACGGAAGATTCGGTATTTACCTATGAAAACGCTGTGGTCAAGTACAATGAAGCAACTGATTCAGCTTTTGTCAATCGGAATGACCAGAAAAGTGGCAAATTCTTAATTAATGAAAATGCACATAGAATAAGCCTAAAACCTAGAATAACGCTAAATAACGTGCATTTTTTACAAGACACTCAAGGCTTTATAGATTTTTTGGATAATGAAGAAGACTGGAGTTTTAAAGGAGTCATTCAACACTATGTTTTTGAGGAACAAGTAACTCTAAGCAATACAGGTGAATTCACTTTCAATCAGTGCACTTTCAAGAAGGGAATAGTGGCGAACGCCTCAGGCGCAATAAAAGCGGCAGTAGATAAATTCAATCTTGAAGGAATACAGATTTCTAATTCAGTGATCAATGATGAATTACAGCTCTTTTATGGGTTTAGGGAATCGGATAATATTGAGAATTCTATCATGGTTTTAGACAATAACAGAATCAATATAAACCGGAAGCGATCTGAAAACACCTTTAAGCCTGAAATTTTCCTTTTTTTAAGAGCATCCTTTAATTCGGTTTTTATTGACAATGAAATTGTAGGAAAGGGAAGGTTGCAGTTTGTAAGCGATGGAAATCAAGTGACTGATTTCAGCAACAATAAGATAGATAGCATTCAAAGCCAGATGATTATAAATCAATTAAAAGGGATTGACCAACTTTCTATTAAAGGGAATCAATTTGAAACCTATGTAAAACTCACGCTTCCAGAATTAAAAACAAATCATAAAGTGGAGTGGGCACAATTTGAAGACAAGCTGATAAACCTCCAAGAATATATTGATTATTGGGTTGACCAGCCTGACACTTATTTTCTAAACGCTCAAAACGTTCAACCCTATTATGATTCCATTAGAATAGCCAATAAATCAGTCTTTGAAGGTGAAAATTCAGTTCGAGGAATTTTATACAATCACTATAGCGCTACTTTAAATCACGAAAGTAAAAATGCAGTCTATGTAGAGATAAAAGATATGCAGACGGAGAGGTTGGCATACTTGTACAAGCAAGACCCTACCTTTGATAACTTTTTCAGTCTACAGATTAATCGTTTCCTGAAGGTATTCTCCAATTATGGTACGCGACCATCTTTAGCCATTACTTTCTCGGTCTATGTAATTCTTTTATTTGCCTTAGTCTACCTTTTCTTCCCTAACCATTGGGACAGCCATGGAAAAAACCGCATAGTAGATCGCTTCAGCTTCTTTCTAAAGTACATGAAACGTGATGCAGGTATGCAAGATGTGTACCTGGAAGAAAAGCAAGGAGACATTCTCGCTTATGATGAGTACAAACAGCTAATAGAAAGCTCCGGGAAAGATGTGCCCAAATTCTTCCAAGCTACGGGGCTGCCCCTTTACAAATGGGCGATCTCTGGTACAAAGCTCACCGCTGGCTTCTTGAGCCGCGTAGATGTCATGAAAGGCACTTGGAGTGAGTTGCCACAATCCAAACGTGTGTGGAAGTCATTTTTACTAATTATGGCTTTCCTGATTGCCCTCACTTACGACATCTTTATCAAAATGCTCAATGCTTTAATGCTAAGCATTAACACCTTTACTACCTTGGGCTTTGGAGAGATTCCTATCAAGGGCCTACCACGCTATTTGGCGATCATTCAAGGCTTTATTGGTTGGTTTATGTTGACCATCTTCAGTGTTTCCTTAATTAGCCAATTATTAAACTGATGATCGAACAGGCTTTTGAAAACGAATCATTCAGGGAAATCCCGATAGCTCGAGGTACGAAGAGCGTATCGGGACTGACTATATTTAGTGTTTCCTTAATTTCTCAATTATTAAACTGATGATTGAACAAACATTTGAAAACGCATCTTTCTGGGAAATCCCGATAGCTCGAGGCACGAAGAGCGTATCGGGACTGACGATATTCTCAGTTTCACTCATCTCTCAACTGCTTAATTAACCATGCAAAAAGCGCTAGCCATTCTTCTTTCTTGTCTTTTCTATGTGACCGTATGCTCGGCTCAGCAAGCCAACCGAAATAGAACAATCAACTCAATGACAGATTGGATCGAAGAGATTAACAACTGGCCAGAAGAAGTCTATCGGCAATATGATCTTACTGTACTTTTTGATATGGAAAAGGATCAAAAATTTGTGAGCTCAAGTCCAAACCCAACTACACTAGGCAGTTACGCCATAAATGAACAAGTCTCTATCAACAAAAAGGTAGTACTCTATGGACTCAGATTCCCCACTTTTGGAGAGTCTAACATCGTCCTGCTTCAAAGACTCAACTTCAAGGAAGACTTTCTTCTATACAATTTGAAAAATGATCGACTGATACTCAATAACCTGACTTTCAATAAATTATTTCAACTCAGACTGGTAGAAACTAGCTTTTTTATGAACATCATCAACAGCAGTTTCAAAGGCCCATTTGTATTTAATAACCCTGAGAGGAATATGACTTTAACGGTTGCCCAAAGCCAACTTGAAGATGGGTTATCTTTTAGTAGTTCAAATTCTGGAATTCCAAGTCTATTCTTAGAAAGTTCAAGTATCAAAGGGCTAGCTCATATCGGCAGGAATAGTGCTATGAACTCGCTCGACATATCCGCATCTACAATCGATAACTTATCCTTAGAAGGAATTATTAATAACAATTTCACCATACGTGGATCGAATATTTCCGCTATTCTTATGGAAAATTTAAGGCCTCCGGAGGGAAACACAGCCGTCAGTTTTGACCAAATACAAAATAAGTTGTTTGTAGTGGAGAATGACAGTACAAATTCACCCCAGAAGTTAACCACAGACTCTCCTGAGAGCTTCAAAAACAAACAAGCCTATAGTCGACTGAATGCCCAATATACTATGCTCAAGGGTACCTATACCGCTAGAGGGGACCAGGATTCCTACAACGCTATCTATGTAGCTATGAAGAATTTTGAAACCAAGCGTTTAGAATATCTCTACAAGGAAAACCCAAGCTTTGACACATTTTTCACTTTTAAGATCAATCAGTTTCTAAAGGTTTTTTCCGATTACGGCACTCGACCTTCTAAGGCAATCATTTTTTCTATGTACGTAATCCTAGCCTTTGCCTTAGTCTACCTTTTCTTTCCTAACCATTGGGACAGTCATGGAAAGACCCGCATTGTAGATCGCTTCAGCTTCTTCCTCAAATACATGAAACGCGATGCCGGTATGCATGATGTTTACCTTGAGGGAAAACAAGGTGACATTCTCGCATACGATGAGTACAAACAACTTTTAGAGAGCGCTGGAAAAGATGTTCCTAAATTCTTCCAAGCCACTGGGCTACCTCTCTACAAGTGGGCGATCTCTGGTACTAAGCTTACTGCTGGGTTCCTCAGCCGAGTGGACGTAATGCAAGGGACTTGGAGTGAGCTACCCCAATCGAAACGCGTTTGGAAGTCTGTTTTACTGATTTCTGCTTTCCTAATTGCTTTAACCTACGACATCTTCATCAAAATGCTGAATGCCCTAATGCTCAGCATCAACACCTTTACTACTCTAGGTTTTGGAGAAATCCCGATTAAAGGCCTGCCACGTTACTTAGCCATTATCCAAGGCTTTATCGGTTGGTTTATGTTGACCATATTCTCAGTGTCATTGATTAGTCAACTTTTGAATTGAGGCATAATTATCAAACTGAAAAAGAGTTTTTCCGGGAAATCCCTAGAGCTTGAAGAGCGACTCGGGGCTGACCATATTTAGCGTTTCATTGATTAGTCAACTTTTGAATTAGCATTCAATCCCCCTAGCCCCCTTATCCAAGGGGGAATAAAAACATTGATGTCATTGATATCTCAATTGTTGAATTGAAAAACCCACCCCTAACCCCTCCTGCTCCTTCGCTGAAGCTTCAGCGCAAGTGGAAGAAGGGGAATTAATAAAAAGTACGTCATGCTGAACTTGTTTCAGTATCTCATTCGAATAGATCCTGAAACGAGTTCAGGACTAGACAGTTGATGTCATTGCGAGGGAGACTTTTTAGGCGACTGCGGCAATCCCTGCAAATGAAAAACGAATGCGTCCTACAACTGGGAGATTGCTTCGTCACAGGTTTCGCTTTCAGTCAACAAGCTTCTGCGCCAACGCTGCAGCTAAGGCCCAAGCGTTTGCAATTACCTAAAGTGATGAACTCTATTCTCGAAGCTTAGGGCTAAGTGCTCATAGCTTGCGGCTCCTATCTAGTAACTCCTACTCTATCAAATAATCGACTACCACTAGGTCTTCAATAATACCACCGTGTGCATCGCCAAATGCTTTGTGCGCAGGGTGAGGTAAGTAGATATCGCGGTCTGCCTCATTATCGAAGGTTAGTTGGAAAATATGGGTCATGCCTTTATCCAACCCTTCAGGGCTATTGTTCAAGCCCCATTCAAAGGCTTTTATTTCAGGGATATCATTGGGTAGATTTTGAAAGGCTTCAATCAAGCCATTGATTTGACTATCCGTAGCCTCTGGACTGAATTTAAAACATACCACATGGCGTAAGACTTTTTTGTTAGTTGTTGGCTGACAGCTGGCACTTACAATAACAAGTATTAATAACAGGAAGGCTTTTTTCATCATAATTGGCTTTTGCCCAAAAATATAGAATTAATACCGAAGCCAAATTTTTCTTTAATACTGACAATTTTAGCGCTCAGAATGATTAGTTTAAATGCCTATTGCACAGGACACTAACACGCCTATAAAGATCAACCAGCAAATAAGTAAAATGAAAAACTATTTGACCATTGCCATTTGCCTATTCTCCATTTCTTTTAATCTAAATGCCCAAGACAAACTCTTTCCCGTCATCAAAGGGTATGGGGCCATTGTCCCTGTGCCTTTCGAAACAGAAAAGCCCGATCCTAAGAGCGAGTATAAACTCATATATGAATTGTCTTTTAGGTATGACGACAAGGCAAAGTTCTATCGTGGCTTAGACTATGCTGCACGAATTGTGAATGCACATGCCTACGCAAGTGTACCCAAAGAAAACCTAAAGATGGTCATCGTGATATCAAGCGGAGCTACACCTTTAGTAATTGATAGCGAAGAGTATAAAAAACGCTTTAACGTGCCGAACCCCAATGCCGAGGTACTTGACAAGCTCTTGGCTGCTGGTGTTAAAATTGTTGTTTGCGGACAATCCATGGTCAAACAAGACATCGTACCAGACCAAGTGCATAAGGGAATTACCTTAGCTACTTCTAGAATTACGGCTACTTCTGACTTGCTAAATAAAGGCTATCATATTTTCTAGTAACATACCATGATCACCTTCTTCCGTAAAATCAGAATGCAACTTATGGAGCAGAAAAAAGTATCCAAATACCTCCTCTATGCCGTCAGCGAGATTATGCTGGTGGTCATCGGGATTTACATTGCCATTCAATTCAATAATTGGAATGAAGCGAGAAAAGACGAAAATGCGATTAAACAGGTTTTAATTGGGGTTCAATCTGACCTTCTTAGTGATATGCAAGAAATTAAGTATGCAGAAGAGTATTTTTTAACTTGGGATTCAATTAGTGCTCTTATAATTGACAAAAAACTAACATACGAGGACTATAATTCAAGTTATGCTAGTGACCTCGTCCAAATTGGTCGATACGAATATCCAATTATTATGAGCGACAAATCTTTTCAACTTCTTCAGAATTATAAGGACAAAATCCCGAGCCAATACCTAGACATCATATCAGAGCTCAATGTCACCTATGGAGAGACAAGAACTTATATGGAATTAAGTCAACAAGACGTGTCGGACTTAAAAAATAAATTGGATGAATTTCTTTTCGAGCAAGAATGGTATGTAGATCTAGAGAATGGTCGAATGAACGAAGAAATTATTGATTTTTTCCTGAATAATAAGACGTATCCAAAGTATATCAATGAGTACAGAAGTTTGACCAAACAAGTCAAACAATACGCGCAAGGTCAATACAACAACTTAATGTTAAGCTATTTAATAATAAGGGATCAAATTAGTCCGAACTCCATACTGCCAACTCAAATTAAATCGAGTGTACTATTTGACAAAAATGAAATCCAAGACTATGCTGGAGTTTATGAGTTTGACTCCGAATCTTTCGAAATGGTCTTCTACGAAGATCATGGATTGCTTTTAAACAAAACTACTAGCTCAAAAGATATTTATGGACAATACTATTTGATATCCAAATTGGGTAGAGATAGTGTCGTGTATTCGTTTAATGAAAATTTTCTCTTTGTTTTCAAACGTAACAATGACGGAGAAGTGACCGACCTCGCTGCTAGTTTTGATTCTGATATAATCTTAGGTAAAAAAGTAAAATGATCACCTTTTTCCGTAAAATCCGCCAATCCATCATTGGCCAGAACAAAACAACGCGATACTTAGCTTATGCGATAGGTGAAATCATGCTAGTGATGGTGGGTATTCTATTAGCACTCGCTTTAAATGAATGGAATAGTCAGCGAAAGAACCAAGCATATCTTTCGGTCATGCTCCAAGAAATCCATAAGGACCTAAAGACCGATCAGCGTCCAATATACTCGGGAATAGAACCTAGACTAAAATACATTGAAGAAGGCCTTAAAAAGATGAAAAGACGTTTACATCTTGGAGATCAGGTTCCCTTAGATGGCATAGGTGATGATTACGTCAAAATGAAAACTAGCTTTCGATTGTCTGTCACAACCGGAAGCTACGATGCATTAAAAGCCAAAGGGATTGAAATCATAAAAAACGATACCCTCAGACTCTCTCTTTTCTATTTTTACGAAACTCAGGTTCCACGTGCACTAACATTCATACATAAAGATGACGAGAGTCTCTCACGGGATATATATGCACTTGAAAATGAAATACTAATCTATGAAACTAACGAGAGCGAGAATGGGGAAGTATGGATATCTTCTAAGTTGAAAAATAAGGGCTTAGCTCAAAGTCAAAACCTGTACCAGATCGTTGATTTAATTAATGATAGTGCTGTAAACAAAAGATATAGACTCGATGGTCTGAAGGACCACTACACCCATATATCCTCACTCTTAGAAGAAGAATTGTCTAGGAGATCGATCTCATTTACACCTTTCGATTCTACTCTAGTAAAACCTGATTTCTGATGATCACTATCTTTCGAAAAATACGCCAATCCCTCCTCAAGCAAGGAAAAGTTACGCGCTATCTTGCCTATGCCGTTGGAGAAATTCTTCTAGTTCTTGTTGGTATCCTAATCGCCCTAGAAATCAATAATAGCAATGAACGCAACAAGGCGCGGGTTTTCGAGGAGAAAATGCTTGTTGAAGTGAAAAATGCATTAGAGCAAGACGTAGATTTTTTCGAAAACCACCTCATTGGCTTTAGAAATAAAGAGGCCGCTAAAGCTGCTGCATTTTTTAATAAGTATTACCTCACTAAACAAATCAATCCGGACTCTATAGAATTTCATTTTAACAATCTAGATTTTGGCTTTCAAGTCACATACAACCGTGGACCTTATGAAGCCTTAAAGAGCACTGGGCTAGACAAGGTCTCCAATGATTCGCTGCGCAGTGTAATGATTTATGTCTATGACTTTGTTTATCCGAGGTGGAAAGGCCTAATAGAAACCCAACAAAAAGAAAACTCAGCCATTTTGAGTCCACTCAAAGAATCTTTGGTGAAAGCGCGGGGATATAGAATTGAAAACGGTGAGGTGGTACACTTAAAGTCATTCTTGCCAAGTCTTGATCAAATTGATAGCGATCAATTCATTCGACTCGTGGGATTAGCCGAATATGATGCAAAGTCGCAGGCCAGAAGACTCTCTCGAATTCCTCCTTACATGAGGAAATTGATTGGAATGATTGAGACCGAGATTCAATGAAAAACAAATACGCCTAGCAACTGGGAGGCTCACACCTACACGGGACTGACCAATTAAGAGAGACAGCTGCAATGAGCAAGAAGATTGCCTTCGTCACATGTTTCGCTTTCACTCAACAAGCTCCTCGCAATGACGAAAAGTAATGAGGCCTATTCTAGAAGCTCGCAACTCATGACTTACACCAGCTACTGAATCAAATAATCGACTACAACTAGGTCTTCAATAATACCACCGTGAGCATCGCCAAACGCTTTGTGCGCAGGGTGTGGCAGGTAAATATCGCGGTCAGCCTCACTATCAAAAGTAAGCTGGAATATGTGCGTCATTCCTTTATCATAGCCCTCTGGACTATTGTTCAAACCCCATTCAAAGGCTTTAATTTGAGGAATGTCATCAGGTAACTTTTGAAAAGCCTCAATTAAGCCCGCAATTTGACTGTTGGTCGCCTCTGGGCTAAACTTAAAACTCACGACATGGCGCAACACTTTTTTGTTAGCTGTAGGCTGGCAGCTCGCACTAACAAAAACGATTATCAATAATAGGAAGGCTTTTTTCATCACAATTGGCTTTTGCCTAAAAATACGGAATGGCGTAGTCATATTCGCCATTTCTTTAAGCCTAACCTGAGAGAAAAAAGAGAACGCCATTCTGAGGTACGAAGGCTCGCAATGACGGTAAGTTGGTAATGACGAAAAGCTAGCAACTCAAAGCTAGCAGCTAAACTTACCTCATCTTTTCCCACCTGGCTTTAATCCCTTCAACTGACTCTAGTAAATGACTTACCCCTTTTTGAGTTTGTGTAGTTGGCATTACATCAGCAGCTTGTAGTACGTTAAGCATATAAATGAACTTGTTCTGTAAGCTCACCAAGCTTTCTTGATCCATCGGTGTAACACGAATACTGCCGTACATGGCGTCTTGATCCCTAGCATTCCCATTTCCCCTTAACGCAAGCATCTCTTTTGAAGGTTTCTCTTTCGCATCAATAGCCTCCACAATGTCTTGCAACTCATGGTAGGCATTGTAACTGGCCATGCTCAAATCACGCTGACGATTTAAAGCTTGGTCAGTCATTTTCACCCTTGGGTCCATACGAATAGTCAAAGGTTTCTCGCTTGCTTTTCCATCAACTGTCAAGCGTACCCTGTAAGTACCCGGATTTACCAATGGCCCGAAAGGACCGCTTGGGGTGTTTTTGTAAACTGCTGCAATTGAGAATTCTCTATTGGCTCCTCTTGGCGGCTCATGCTTTAAATCCCAAATAAAGCGATGGTGCCCTTTGGTGATTCCTACTTTCTGCTCAGGTCGCATCCAATAGGTAGGGTGGCGCTGCGTGGTAGTGTCAATTTTTTCGGGAGCATCATTGCTTGTATAAGTTCTGATCACAGATCCATCGGAATGCAATACTTCCAATTTTACCAAACGCGCATTGACATTGAGCTGGTAATCTAGGATCGCCCCATCTGGTGGATTCTCACCTGTGGGCTCTTCTGGAGGCAATGGTGTATCATGAAACATGTTATCGCGCACCCTTGTCGTCAATGAAGGCTTGTACAAATAAGCACCACCTGCTTTTGATTTAGCAACCTCACGCAATGGCGCAATATTGTCTAAAATCCACGCAGAACGTCCATGAGTGCCTACCACCAAGTCATCTTCATGAATGACTAGATCTCGAATAGAAGTAGCAGGCATATTATTACGCAGTGATTGCCAGTTATCACCGTCATCTACAGAGAAATAGACTTCTCGTTCAGTACCAGCATAGAGTAAACCTTTCTGCTTGGGGTCTTCCCGCACCACGTTCACCGAACCATTCGGATTCATGCCGTTTGTTATCAATTTCCACGTTTTACCATTATCATGCGTTCGGTAAACATAGGGTGTCATATCGTCCTTCCTTATAGCGTTAATCGCGATATAAGCTGTGCCTTCATCGAAATGACCTGCGTCAATTTGAGACACCTTATCCCATGTACTCATGGCTGGAGGCGTCACTTCCGTCCAATCCCCTCCTCCATTTTTAGTAATGTGCACCCTTCCATCATCTGTACCTGCCCAAATGGTCTGAACATCTAGTGGTGAAGGCCCTACGGCATAGATCACTCCTCTTCTCGCCATAGTCTCCATTGCTTTGGTCTTATAGTGACCGACACTGGATGGCACTTCAGGCTGTTCGTAGGTCAAGTCAGGACTAATGATTTCCCAGCTCTGCCCTTCGTTCATTGTTTTCCACAATACATTGGTGGCAAACAATAACATATTATCGTCAGCGGGATGGAACAATAATGGCATGGTTCTTACAAATCGGTAATCTCCTGAACGGACTGCTTCAGGTGTGATGTTTTGGGCCTGCCCTGTTTTCTTATCGAAGCGCATGACCCTTCCTCCATAAATGATATTAGGATCTTTCGGATCTGGTGCCACGTATGCATATTCATCGGCACCAACGCCCATGAATTCTCTAAAGCTAATCTGTCCGCCATCGCCTCTACTCGCAATGCCAATGGCACCGCTCTCTTGCTGACCACCATAGACCATGTATGGGTAATCATTGTCGGTGCTCACATGATACAACTGGGTGGTCGGTTGGTTGTACCAAGAGCTCCAAGTGCGGCCTGCATTTACCGTAACGACTGCCCCTTGATCGGCAACGAAGAGCATGATATCAGGATTAATCGGGTTGATCCAAATGCGGTGATAATCATCACCTCCCGGTGCGCCCTTGAGTGATGACCAAGTTTTGCCTCCATCGGCCGATGTATAAGACGCCACATTAGCGACATAAATTCGATCTGGGTCTTTAGGGTGAATCTTTACTTCAGCAAAATCGCTTCCTCTACCCCATAACCTTCTGTTATCGTCTACTAAAGACCAGCTTTCTCCGGCATCGGTACTTTTATAGATTCCTCCGTTTTGTCTTGCATCCACGGTAGCGAACATGATGTTAGAGTTACTGGGTGCAATGCCGACTCCAATTCGACCTAAGCCTTCTTTAGCCCCTGGTAATCCTTTCGTAATCTTTCTCCAATTCTCACCACCATCCGTGCTTTTATAGAGTCCGCTATTTGGGCCTGAGAACTTTGCGTTTTCCCATGGTCCTTCTTGGTGCTCCCACATGTCTGCGAAAAGGATATCAGGGTTATTTGGGTCGAACTCTACTTGGATGGCGCCAGTATTCTTGTTGATGTAAAGGACCTTCTTCCATGTTTTGCCCCCGTCCATGGTTTTAAAAACGCCTCTTTGCTCGTTGGCCCCATAAGGATGCCCCAGGCCAGCCACAATTACTATATCTGGATTGGTCGGGTGAACAATGAGCCTTCCTACTTGCTGTACATCTTTGAGTCCAATGTGCTCCCAAGTCTTGCCACCATTAATACTTTTGAAAATACCATCGCCAACCCCCAAATCTGGACGATGCAGCCCTTCCCCACTACCTACATAGATAACATCTGGGTTACTTGGCGCTACCGCAATATCTCCCACCGAGCCGGTTGGGGCATCATCGAAGATTGGATTCCATGTTCGGCCATAATCATCTGTTTTCCAAACGCCACCATTATTAACGCCCATAAAGAAGACATTGGGTTGAGTTGGAATTCCTACTCCACCTACGGTTCTGCTGGCCCTGAATGGCCCTATCATGCGATAATCAAGGTGCTGATATGCCGATGACGGAATCTGCTGTGCCGATAAAGAGCTTACACTTAAAATGAGGAATAATGAAAAGGCGGTTCGTAGCTTTGAAGCAATGGACATGAGGAAAAAATTAGTTGTACGAGTTTACCCATAAAGGCCGATAAAACCAATTCCCTACTTCACTCTGAGCGAAACATAGTGCAGGGAAGAGTCTGTCAGTCAATTCATGAGACTCTCCGTTGAATTCAGAGTGGCGGTTTACCTAAAACCATTCTTTGTTTTCTGAGGTTGATTTCTCTACTTTGATCGCATAAAAATTTGAAATGCGCTTATTCATTTATTCTCTATTCCTTCTCTGTTCTTTTCATTCCATCACTGCACAGAATGGCCATGAAATCAAGGTGAACCTTGATGGATTTGACGGAGACAGACTCTACCTCGCCTATCATTTAGGCGATAAGCAATACATAAAAGACACCACCTATAGAGATCCTGATGGTACCTTTACGTTTACAAGAAAAGACGAAAAACTGGAGTCAGGAATATATATGATTGTTATTCCACCAGAAAACAACTTCATGGAACTTCTCATGGTGGAAAGCGAACAATACTTTTCAATATCCGCCTCCGTAGTCGATTTGGTGGGTACATCTAAGTTCGAAGGGAATGCCAATGAGAATATATTGTTCTATCAATATCTTACTTTTCTAAATACTCAAAGAACGAAAACTGAAGGCCTAAAAGCTAGGAAAGAAGGTTCAACTGATGAGTCTGATATTAAAGCAGCAGAATCAGAACAAGAGGCCATTGATGAACTCGTGAGCTATTATCAAAGTCGACTGATCAAAGACAACCCCAATAGCCTCACTGCGGCAATCATAAAGGCAAACCTACCTTTAGATTATTCAGGTCTGAAGGATCAATCTGATGAATCCAAATGGCGATTTACACAAGAACATTGGTTCGATAATATCGACCTTAAAGATTCAAGGTTATTGAATACCCCCTTGCTGGTGCAAAAGATCGACTATTTTGTAGAGAAACTGCATGTACAGCGCCCTGAAGATATTATTCTTGCTACTGACAGGGTTTTGTCTTTGATGGATACCGATGGCGCTATTTTTAAATTCTTCCTTATTGATTTATTGAATAAATATGCCAAATCAAAAATCGTGGGCATGGATGCAGTGTATGTGCATCTCGCACTAAATTACTATGCCAAAGGGTTAGCTCCATGGACAGAAGCCAGTCAACTGAATAAGATCATTGAGAATGCCAATGCGCTTGAACCACTTTTAATAGGTAAAACAGCTCCCAATTTGGCATTGCAAACTAAAGACGGATATACAGTAAATCTGCACGACTTAAATGGTGAATATACGGTTGTCTATTTTTGGAAATCAAACTGCGAAAATTGCAAAAAAACCGATCCAGATTTGGAAACATTTTTTCAAGCGTATAAGGATAAGGGAGTAAAAATATCTGCGATATGTACTAATACTAACTATGAAGCACAAGACTGTTGGGATTACATTGAGAAAAAAAATTACAACGAGTGGATTCATCTTGGAAACCCCAATAATGATAATGACATATGGAAAGCTTATAATGTCACCTCAACTCCTATGATTTATTTACTCGATCGTGATAAAAAAATCTTGAGTAAAAGGATTAGTGCCAAACAGCTTTCAGAAGTAATGGATAATATCCTCGGCAATTGAAGATTGAAATCAGAACGATTCTTGCCCCTTTAGTATGGCCTATTCGCCAAGAGGTAATGTGGCCCGATGAACCACTAGATTATGTAAAACTACCCAATGACGAAATAGGTCTTCATTATGGATTATTCGAGAACCAGGAGCTTATTTCTGTTGTCTCTCTCTTTATAGAAAATAGAGAAGCACAGTTCAGAAAATTTGCTACCCGTGTTAATAGACAGGGAAAAGGGTACGGATCACAGTTACTCTCCTACATGATCAATGAGGCACAGTCACATGGCATCGATAGGCTTTGGTGTAATGCTAGACTAGACAAGACTTCATTTTACCACAAGTTCGGGCTAAAAGAAACTGCGCATTCCTTTGTCAGAAATGGGCAGTCTTATGTCGTGATGGAGAAGCTTATCTTACATTAGCCGGATCGACTCTTGTAGGAGTATCTTCACCAGAAATCATTCCAACCGCAGCTTTGGCCAAGGCTCTAATTGTGTTGGTCATATGATCTAAATCTATGGTACCAATTTCATCAGTTGCTTTGTGGTAATATGGATCAACATCGATTTGCGTGGTGCTAATCGAATGTGCTGGAACTCCCAAACGAGCAAGTGTCGCATTATCAGATCTGTAGAAAAGGTTTTGCGTAGGATATGGATCTGGATAAAACTTATAATTCGTACCCTCCACAGCCTTTTGTAGCAATTCACCAAATGTGGACTTATCGAAGCCGGTGATCCAAGCAGAGTTAGTACCCTCTTTTGCGCTTGTACCTATCATTTCAATATTGAACATTGCTACGATTTCGTCAGGATTCAATTGTTGAGAAAAGTACCTTGAACCAAAGCCTCCACTCTCCTCAGCCGTAAAAGCGACAAACATGATGGTACGCTCTGGCTTTTTACCAGTATCCTTAAAATACTTGGCCAATGTCATTACAGCGGTAGTTCCGGAAGCATCATCATTAGCCCCATTGAAAATATTATCCTCACCATTACCCCTTATGCCCAGGTGGTCATAATGTGCGCTAAAAAGCACAATCTCATTGGGCCTATTGCCTGTAATCTTACCCGCCACGTTAGATAAGCTCTTAGCCTCAACTTTAGAATTGAACTTGACATCCAATGATTTCACTGATTGCTCATCAGAAAGAATCATAACCATTCCGTTAGCTTCATCTAATTGCATCACGCTTCTAGGACGAGCGAAAAAAGCTTTAAATCTGTTGAAAAAATCCGCATGTGCACTATTCACCAGCATGACAGTTTTCCCTTCCATATTTCTGGCTTCGCCAAATTTTGCTTGCATGTTGTCAGTAGCACTCACTATTATAAAATTGGTACTGGCTGCATCGTCAATTGTCAAAATCTTAGAATTAGCCATCCCGATGATGCTTTCCGCAGGAATGGTCTTCCCATTGATGGTTGCTGAACTACCGGCTCCACTAAGCTCATACATGTTAAACTGTTGTTCATAACTGTTCAATCCGTCAAGATAATCAAGGCCAATTTTCTCAAACTCGGCTTGAATGAATTGTGATGCTTTTTCGATGCCCGGTGTGTAAATCATTCTTCCCTCCATCTCATCCGAAGCGAGTGTAGTAATAATTCTTGTGACATCAGCTTGATCGATAACTGCCTCTTTTTGGCAACTGGCCAAGGTAGTAGCCCCCATGGCTAAAATGCATAAAACGTAACGGAGCGACTTCTTCATAGTATTAATCGATTGATTTTTGATGAGCCGAATTTAGTACTATTTTCGCCAATCTATGAACGCTAAGTCACCTAAGTCTTTGAAAACACTACGGCTTCTTGCTGTATTAGAGGGTATTAGCTACTTATTACTCGTAGGCATTTGTATGCCGCTAAAGTATATTTTCGATATACCTGAACCCACCCACCCAATAGGTTTAGCCCATGGTGTTCTCTTCGTGGCCTATTGCGTTATGGTCTTAATCGTAACCCTTCAGTATAAGTGGTCTTTCAAAACTATGATGCTTGCGGGAATAGCGTCTTTATTGCCTTTTGGAACCTTCGTGGCGGATAAGCGCATTTTTGCTCCTGCAGCAGAAACAGAAGCATAATTAATCTCTTAAAATTAAAACAGTTCTAACCTCCACCTGTTGTTAATGTCGTACTGATACAAACGACATTAAAACTGCCATGCGCACCAAAATACTTTTTAGCCTGATAGGAATTATTTCCTTTAATATTTCCGTTGCATTTCAAAGTCAAGGAAAACTTACCGGATTTGTAAAAGATGCAAAGACAGGCGAGTCCATTCCTGGCGCTACAGTCCGCTTACTCGACACACAATTAGGCACAAACACGAATGTCGAAGGTTTTTATATCATCGAAAATATACCTACCCAAACTTACAGCGTACAAGTGTCTTTTGTTGGTTATGAAACCATCATCAGGTACGGAGTTGTCATTCGATCGGGTGGTACACCGGATTTAAATTTTGAATTAAAAGAGTCCATCGCTGAGTTAGATGAAGTGGTCGTAGTGGCGAACCCGTTTGAAAAAGATGAAATAACCCCTATCTCTATCCAGAAACTATCACGAGAAGAAATCGCTACTTACCCTGGTGGAAACAATGACATTGCTAAGGTGGTACAATCACTCCCTGGTGTTTCTGGTTCAGTCGGTGGATTCCGAAATGACGTGATTATTCGTGGTGGAGCGCCTAATGAAAATGTTTACTATTTGGATGGCATTGAAATCCCAAACATCAATCATTTTGCTACGCAAGGCAGTGCTGGTGGCCCTGTGGGTTTATTAAACGTAAGTTTTTTTGAAGGAGTAACGCTTTCTACAAGTGCCTTTGGTGCCCAATATGATAATGTTTTGTCGGGTGTACTTCAGTTCGATCAGCGAAATGGCAACGCTAGAGAAATGAAAACCAACATACGTGTTGGAAGTAGTGAGACGGCATTGACCCTTGAAGCTCCTCTTTTCAAAAGTAATAGAGAAGAAAGTAATACTTCCTTCATTGTTTCAGTGAGGCGATCATACCTGCAGTTACTTTTTGAACTAATTGGGCTACCCATTCTTCCCGACTATTGGGATTACCAATACAAAGTGACACACAAGTTTGATAAGTACAATGAACTGATTATCACGGGCGTAGGTTCAATTGATGATTTTCAAGTGAATGCACTCGATGAGTTTGATGAGGAGCAACAAGCTACTCAAGATCAAGTGCCCATTATAAAACAGCAAACCAATACAATTGGTGTAAGCTGGAAAAACAGATTTAAAGATGGTACTGGTTTTATGACCACCACATTAAGTAATAACCGATTGGCAAATGACTTCAAGCAATTCACCGATAACGTTAACCAAACAGGGCTCTTCCTTCAGAACAAGTCGGTTGAGATGGAGACTAAACTTCGTTATAACTACACAAAATTTTTAAGCCAGTGGACTGTCAATTGGGGCTTAAGTCTTCAACAGGTGAACTATCAAAATGAGACCCTTGACTTGGTCAATAACTTTCAATACAACGCGAACTTAGACTTTTTACGCTACGGGATCTTCGGACAAGCCAACAGGTCTTTCTATGACGAAAGACTAAGCCTCTCTTTAGGCATCCGTTTCGATGCAAATACTTTTACAGAAGATGGCAACAACCTTTTGGAAACGTTTAGCCCTCGGATATCCGCTGCTTATACCTTTGATAATTTGAGGAAATGGTCAATCAACGCCTCTTTGGGTCGGTATTACAAAATACCACCTTACACCATTTTAGGGTTTACCAACAATACTGGCAACATGGTAAATCAATCAGCCAGGTACATTCAAAGCGACCATGCTGTACTGGGGTTAGAATATTTAGTGACTCCGTCAGCTCGTTTTACGCTAGAAGGTTTCTACAAGCGATATGATAATTATCCTGTCTCCATCACCAATGGTGTCTCATTGGCTAATTTAGGTGCAGATTTTTCAGTACTTGGAAATGAACCAATCGCAAGTGTTGGGCTCGGCAGAACGTACGGCATAGAGTTTCTTTATCAAAAGAAGTTTACGAACAATTACTACTTGATTACCGCCTACACATTTTATAAGAGTGAGTATACTGCCTTTGATCCAGATGTATTTTTACCCAGCACTTGGGACAGCAGGCACCTATTGACCTTAACAGGCGGTTACAAATTTGGTAATAACTGGGAGATTAGTAGCCGAATGCGATATTTGGGTAGAACACCTTTCGCTCCTGTAGATCAGGCTGCAACACTGGCAAATTATCCTGCCATCATCAGAGACTTCTCGCAAATCGGGTCTGACCGACTGGACACATTTAATCAAGTAGATGTTAGAATCGATAAGAAGTGGAACTACTCCAAATGGACCTTAAATGTCTTCTTGGAAATACAAAACATCTTCGGCTCACAAATACCTCAAGAACCAGAGTTTGGGCTTTCACGAGACGCACAAGGAAACGAGATATCTCCTAGAAGTCTTGTGGAAATTATGGGCCTAGAGAATGCGAGTGTGCTTCCTTCTATTGGTATTGTAATCGATTTTTAGGAAGAAATCAGATTTACGAACATCAGTTATCTGCTAAGCCTTTTACGCTTCACCGGCAACAATTCAACATGAGTCATAAGCATTTGTAAATCAACGCTATAGGCAATCTATTCACCCTGTGGGTGCTTTTAGTTCAGCTCTCCGAAAGTCATATTTTTTATGTTTCACATAAAATTATATACCTTTAAGGTAAAATATGATTATGAATAAGCTACTCTTCTATGCTCGAAACCTGTGCTATCTGATCAATGGGTTAAATCTGATATGCTTTATAGCTTTAATATGGGTTATCGTATACAGTATTATTGACTCAACAGCTTTTGAGCATATCGTTGTCACCGACATTTCCAAATCTGGATTTGGCATAGGCAACTTCAAAATATGCAGTAGTTGTGCAAAAACAACGGATACTCTCCTAAGCGATTTGGGGACTGGTATAAAAATCTGGATTCTAGTAAGAGGCGGCACATTCTCCGTACTGTTGTTTCTCGTAGTCAATAGCGTATTGCGCATACTTAGGTCCATCGGCTCAAGAGAAGCTTTTTACAGCGGTAACGTTTTGAGCTTTAAGCGAATGGCTACTTACGGCTTCATAGCTGCCTTGCTGAGTGCTTTTAACTTTGCTCAAGTAGGCGGGACTACTAACTGGCATTTCTCGTTACCCCTCGTTCCACTAGCCTTCTCCCTTGGATGTCTAATTCTAGCCGAAATATTTAGAGAGGGTGCACGGCTTTCCGAAGATAACCACTCCATCGTATGAGGATCGTTATCAACATAGATGTAATGCTCGCTAAGCGGAAAATGAAGCTTAACACGCTATCAGAACTAGTGGGCATATCCGTAACCAATCTCTCCCTACTGAAAACGGGCAAAGCAAAAGGAGTTCGATTTGCCACCCTTCTCGCCATTTGTGAAGCTTTAAACTGCGAACCTGGAGACATTATAACAATCGAAAAATAACAAACTGAGTTGAACGATATGAAAAAGACATTATCACACTACATAACATTTACTTCTGTCCTACTTTTCTTTATTGTTAAAACCAGCGTAGGACAAGAAAAACCAAGCCCATCCTGTGGCTGCGATGACTTATGGGCTACAGCGTCTGCGCAAGAATTTGTTAAAGACTTAGAAAAAGCCGGCAGTAGTAACCACCCCGTATGGCTTGACTTTGAATTAGGTGATGGAGCCATCGTACTTGACGCGGGTTTGAATGAGCAAGGCCAGCATTGTTTAGGCTTATGGAAAAAAGGTAAAGTACTTTCTTATCAATGTTTAGCTGATAAGCCAAAAATGTTGACTCAACTATATAGCTACTATTTGAATTATAAAGAACCGATTACATCCCCTGTCCCCGAGGCATTCTTCACCACCAAAGCGTCACCAGATTTCGTCAATTGGATGAACGATCTTGACATCGAAACGGCAGTTTATATGCCTGTGGATTTCCCCAAGTTTCCTTTTAAAATCTCCAGTCTGGTTAAAACACAAATTGCCGTTCACGAGTCTTTCCACATAGAAGTTCAACTGAGAAAATGGTATACTGATCAGGGCAATTGGCCTGCATGGGACAAACAGCCTAAACGAGGAGAAATACTACAGTGCTACACGCATAGTGACGCTGTGAAATCACTTATTGAGCAAGAACTGGCTAGACTTAATCAGGTAATTAGTAACCTATTGGATAATAAAAAGGGCGAAGTGTGTGCTTCAGGTAAGGCATTTTTGGAGCTCAGAAGAGAACGGTACTCGGCCCTCAATAATATCAAGGTAGAACAAGCTGATGGCTTACCCGGCAGTTGTGAAGTAGCAGAGGCCATCATGGAAGCTGAAGAAGGCATTGCAGACTATGCAAGCTGGACAAAGCTATTCGACATTGGTATGGCAGATCGGAATGCCCTGCTTAAAAGGTATAGTGCACAGCAAAAAGATCATTTTTATTTAACGGGTGCCATGTTACTACATGCTATAATGCTGATGTCGGATGAAACTGAAGAAAAGGTATTGATGAAGTTTATCACCTCAAAGACGACCAATCAAGGTTCTCTGACCAATTTATTTGGTATAGCATTGGCCAACTATTGTAATTAACATTGCCTCGCAACAAATGATCCTTTTTTAATCGTAAACAAATCTTCTACGTTTTGATTATTAGCTTTGGGTAATTGTCTACCTCTAAATGAAACTACTCAGAGCTTATCTTTCTTTCTTAGATACTGTTGCCCCATCATTGGCTGCCAAACAAGTGTATCGGGTAATGTCAAACCCTAGAGTGAAAAAGCTCAGAGCATTTGAAAATGAAGTACTCGATCAAGCGACCAGAGCCATAATCAAATATGGTAAATTCAATATTCAGACGTATGCATGGGGAGATTCATCTGAGCGTACCGCACTATTGGTGCATGGATGGGAAGGCCAAGCCGGTAATTTCGGAGGAATAGTACCCCTACTTTTGAAAAAAGGCTATCAAGTAATTTCCTTTGACGCTCCATCTCACGGCCATAGTAGCAAAGGCTCAACCAATCTGTTCCAATATATAGGTCTAGTAAGTCAATTGATGAGTGAACACAAGCCACAATTTGTACTAAGCCACTCCTTTGGTAGCATTGCATCTGCGGTTGCGCTCACTGAAAATCAACACTTAAGTATTGAGCAATGGATATTAGTAACTTCTCCATTTAGCTTTAGAGAAAGATTGGAAGGCGTAAGACAAATGGTTAACGTCACTGAAAGAACCATTTCAAAATTGATTAGCCAGTTTGAATCCGATACAAATCAGTTAGTCGATGATTTGAGCATGGAAAAGTATTGCGCTCAAATTGAGAATGTAGGCCAAATCAGAATTATCCACTCCATAGACGACAAGATACTCCCTATAGAAGCGAGCAGACAAGTCCATGCTCAATTGCCAAAATCTGAGATGATCGAATTGAAGGAATTGGGCCATTATCGCGTCCTTTGGTCGGATCAGTTAAAGGGAATCGTAGAGGAAAAAGTGATTTAATATTAGATGAAAAAGACCATCGCTACCTTTCTAAAGTTTGCGCTATCCGTGACAGTAGTTCTGTTCTGTATTAGCTTTTACTTCCTTATGACCAACAGGAATCTTCAGTTGGACGGAGATTCAATGCTATTGGCTTTACTCTTGGTAGTATTCACTGCCTTATCATCTGTTGTAATGTCCATTATACTGTTCATCATGCATAAAAAACAAGCTGACTAAAGCTGAGAACGCGTCCAAACTACGGTTCGGCCGAACATGGTTAAACCGATATAGCCTCTTACCTCAAGCTTGCCTCTTTTTATTTTCATATAGCATGAATAGGTCTTACCGTTTTCTGGATCGTAAATCTTTCCCCCCTCCCATCTGTCGTCACCGTCAAAAGTAAAATCCCTCACCAGGTTGATTCCCATAATAAGCCTGCTTCGTAATGCCTTATCAGGATTTTCTTTGTCCACCTTATCTAGTCCTTGCTCATTCTTTGGCTCCTTTAACCAGACAATCTTACCATAAAACTTATTCGCTTCCTTGTAGATTTCGATTTTCGCTTTGCCATCATCCGTTTGCCAAATGCCGAGCACTTCATCGCCATCATTCAATGCACCACCCGATGGGATAAAGCTGCTCAAAAGAAAAAATAGTAGTTGAAATTTCATGCGTCTGCTGTCTTATATTTGATTTTGCTTTGAACCTAACTTCACTAACTCAAAGCTTTTTGAATTGTTGGAATGATTAAACACAAATTACGAGAACAAACATTATACCTTCTTCCTGAAAAGGCACTTTTTTGGGAAGAAAAAAGACTACTGATCATTGCCGACCTACACTTAGGCAAAGCTGGCCATTTTCGAAAGTCTGGTATTCCTGTCTCAGACTTGGTACACTCCAAAGACATTCTGACACTAGATAAGCTCATCCAAAAACATGAGCCTGCCGAAGTTATTTTACTGGGCGACCTCTTTCATAGTGAACACAATCAAGGTTGGGAAATATTTAAAAGGTGGCTCAAATCAAAAGCTCCGCTCAACTTTAAGCTTGTCTTAGGAAACCACGATGTGCTAGATTTTTCAGACTATCGTATCCAGAATATGGAAGTGGTAGAAAGTATAGATATTGAGCCTTTTAACTTTACCCACATACCTGAGGAACATTCCCTTTATAATATCGCAGGTCATATCCATCCTGCCATTCGTCTGCGAGGAAAGGCTAAACAAACAGTAAGGGTGCCATGCTACTACTTCGGTAGCCAAAACGCTATACTACCAGCCTTCGGAAACTTTACAGGTACTGCACGCATTAATATTGAAAAAACTGATGCCATTTTTGGCATAGCTGAAAATCAAGTGATCAAAATCAACTGACCTTAAGTAATATTAACCCGAAGGCGAAGTTTACCTAGTAAATTAATTACTATTTTTGATCGCAAATCAGAGCATTGGCCAAGGATTCAAAGAAATATAAACGAAAAAAGAAACTAGGGGCTTACCACTATTTCAGTGTGGTATTTAGTGCTACCCTTGCCCTATTCGTTATCGGTCTATTCGGCACCTTAATTCTTCAGGCCAACAAGCTCACTTCAGTCATTAAGCAAAACATAGAAATACAGATTTACCTAAACAAGGACATCTCATCTAACCAAAGAACGAGAATTGAGCGTGAGCTTGCGGCAAGTGACTATATATTGACAACTGATGGCAAAGCGGAAATTGCCTTCATTTCTAAAGAGACCGCGGCAGAGCAGTTTGTAAAAGATACTGGGGAAGACTTTACTGAATTCTTAGGTGACAACCCATTGCGAGATGCTTTGACAATTAAGGTGAATGAAGGTTTTCAATCGAACGAACAACTCAAGCAAATCAAAGCCGAAATTCAACGCATCAGCGGGGTCTTTGAAGTCACCTATGTAGAGAACCTAGCCGATTCTATCAACGAGAACCTGACCAAACTAAGTCTCCTTTTAATGGGTATCGCTTCTATTTTAGTAGTTGTGGTACTCCTATTAATCAACAATTCTATTAAGCTCGCCCTGTTTTCGCAGCGGTTTTTAATTAGAAGCATGCAACTAGTAGGCGCTAAAAGTAGCTTTATCAGAACTCCTTTTTTGAAACGTTCGCTGTTCCATGGAGCATTGGCCGGACTAATCGCGTCAGGGCTATTATACGGACTAAAACAGTTTGCTAACGGCCAAATTGAAGGCCTTGATCAACTACAACAACAAGAGCTAGTATTAGCACTTTACGGACTCCTCATCGTTCTAGGAGCAATAATTGCCTACTTTAGCACATTGAGGGCAATGAACAAATATTTAAAAATGTCTTTAGACGAACTCTATTAACACTATGGCAGAGAAGAAAAACAACTTCGCTTTCGGCAAGGAAAACTATAAATGGATGCTAATCGGTTTGGCGGTACTCCTATTGGGTTTTATCGTAATGTCACTAGACAGTACACAACATGGTCAAGGTTTTCTTGGTCTCAACCTAGGCCCTATCATCATCATGACCGGCTTCATCATTCAGTTCTTCGCCATTTTTAAAAAGTCGAAGTAATTTATGAGTCTTATCGAAGCAATTGTCCTTGGCATTGTTCAAGGGCTTACTGAGTTCTTGCCTGTCAGTAGTAGCGGACACTTAGAGCTTACCAAGGCCATCTTAGGTGATAACAGTGTGCCGGAAGAAAGTCTTTTGATGACAGTTGTTCTTCACGCTGCGACAGCGCTCAGTACTATAGTCATATTCAGAAAAGACATACTTGACTTACTCAGCGGACTTTTTCAATTGAAGAATAACGAACAGTTCAAATACTCTTTGAAGATTGTCATTTCGATGATTCCAGCAGCTTTAGTTGGCGTACTACTAGAAGATGAAATTGAACAACTCTTTGGTGGACAAATCCTGCTCGTAGGATTGATGCTCCTAGTTACGGGAACACTTCTCTTTTTAGCAGATAGGGCCAAAAACACTTCAAAAAGTGTATCCACACCAAATGCCTTAATCATTGGTATATCCCAAGCGATAGCCATTTTGCCTGGTATTTCAAGATCAGGTGCTACTATCTCTACCTCAGTACTTCTTGGTATAGACCGTCAAAAGGCAGCTCGTTTTTCTTTCCTAATGGTTGTGCCCTTAATCTTAGGGAAAATGGCAAAGGATTTGGCCAGTGGCGACTTAATGGCCAGTCAAACTGAGACTTCACTTCTTGTAGTCGGATTCATTGCTGCATTTATTGCCGGGTTGATCGCTTGTCAGTGGATGATTGGTATTGTAAAAAGAAGTCAGCTCAAGTATTTCTCCTACTATTGCTACGTTGTCGGAACGGCAGCCATTATCTATACATTCGTTTAAATGCTGCAACTCGATTCTCAACTTACAAAGCAAGAAAACTTTCTCGCTGGCCAAGTAATACTCATAGACAAGCCACTTGAATGGACTTCCTTTGACGTAGTCAAGAAAATCCGAAACCTCATCCGCATCAAAAAAGTGGGGCATGCTGGCACATTAGACCCATTGGCCTCTGGGCTTTTAATACTTTGTACAGGCAAGAAAACCAAGAGTATTGAGTCTTACATGGCCGAAGAAAAAGAGTACACCGGTACCTTTACAATTGGCCAAACCACGCCTACTTATGACTTGGAAAGCGAACCAAGCGAGCCCCTTAGCTTCGGCCATATCTCTGAATCAGACTTAATAAACGCTACAAAACCGTTTATCGGAGCCATTGAACAAATACCTCCTATGCACTCTGCGATCAAAGTAGGTGGTAAAAGACTTTATGAACTCGCCCGAAAGGGTGAAACAATAGAGAGAAAAACTAGAAGTGTAAACATTTCTAAATTTGAATTGACCCAAATAGATTTGCCAGTAATTAACTTTAGAGTAGTTTGCGGCAAAGGCACCTACATCAGAAGCCTAGCACACGACTTTGGCGAAACTTTGGGGGTTGGAGCACATTTAAGCAGCTTAAGGAGAACTCGTATAGGTGAGTTTAGTGTGGAAGATGCCTATGATTTAGAAGAATTAGTTACGCTTTTAAAAGAGTTGCCATAAACTATGAAGATTCACCTCGGTACAGAAAAAATCAATGAAATTGAAAATGCAGTTGTCACTGCCGGGACCTTTGATGGTGTGCATATAGGTCATCAAAAAATCCTTGGCAGAATTAGAGACATCGCTGATCAAACCCAAGGAGAAACTGTACTTGTGACTTACTGGCCTCACCCAAGGCTAGTCTTAAAACCGTGGGACAATACGCTTTTGCTCCTTTCTACCTTCCCAGAAAAAGCCAACCTATTGGAAACTTATGGTGTTGACCATTTAGTGAAGATTCCATTCACGCGAGAATTTGCTTCAATGTCGCCCGAAGAATATATAAAGGTGGTATTGCATGAAAGAATAAAAACGAGCCGGGTAATCATCGGTTATGACCATCGCTTTGGAAAAGATCGGAGTGGTGGTTTAGAAGACCTAAAAGCTTTCGCGCCAAAATACGACTACGAGGTAGAAGAGATCTCGCGACAAGACATTGACGAGATTGGCATTAGCTCCACCAAAATTCGAAACGCGCTTCAGTCCGGAGACATTGCAACAGCCAATAAATACTTAGGAAGGGCCTATAGCCTAACAGGAAGGGTCGTTCATGGTAATAAACTGGGGAGATCCATTGGCTTTCCCACCGCTAATATTGAAATAAAAGAAAACTACAAACTAATCCCATCCGATGGCGTCTATGCCGTTAAAGTTTGTAATAAGTACACCAAATTTGACGGAATGCTCAATATTGGGCAAAAACCAACCATTGGAGGCGAGAACAAAACGATAGAAGTAAATATTTTCGACTTTAATCAAGATATTTATGAGAGTGAGATTAGCATTGAGTTTGTGGATTACATCCGCGATGAAATGAAGTTTGACTCACTTGACAGCTTGAAGCATCAGTTGGAGGAAGATGAAAAGGCTGTGAGAAATCGTTTAAGTAAACTATAACAACATCACATGATTAATAAAGAAGTAAGTAATGCCGATGAAGCCATTCACGACATTGCAGACAATTCCACCCTTATGCTAGGCGGTTTTGGCTTATGTGGTATTCCAGAAAACTGCATTGCAGCACTGGTAAAAAAAGGTACTAAGGGACTGACTTGTATTTCAAATAATGCAGGTGTCGATGATTTCGGCATTGGCCTTATGCTAAAAACAAGGCAGGTGAAAAAAATGATATCGTCTTATGTAGGCGAGAATGCTGAATTTGAACGCCAACTCTTATCAGGAGAACTAGAAGTAGACCTGATTCCCCAAGGAACGCTTGCAGAAAGAATTCGTGCAGGCGGAGCCGGTATTCCCGCTTTCTTTACCCCTGCCGGCTATGGTACTGAAGTAGCAGAAGGCAAAGAAGTAAGAGCTTTTGATGGAAAGATGCACCTACTAGAAAGTTGGTTGAAAGCTGATTTTGCCCTGGTAAAAGCTTGGAAAGGGGACAAATCTGGCAACCTAGTATTTAAAGGAACAGCTAGAAATTTCAACCCCCTGATGGCAATGGCAGGAAAGATTACGATTGCCGAAGTGGAAGAGCTCGTAGAAATTGGTGATTTGGACCCCAATCAAATACATACGCCAGGCATTTACGTGCAGCGCATATTCCAAGGAAAAGACTACGAGAAGAGAATCGAACAAAGAACCACAAAACTTAAGGGATAATGGCTTTAGACAAAATCGGAATCGCAAAGCGTATTGCTCAGGAAGTTCAAGACGGCACGTATATCAACCTTGGTATTGGTATTCCAACCTTGGTAGCCAACTTTATCGCTGATGACATCAATGTGGTACTTCAATCGGAAAATGGATTACTCGGAATAGGGCCATTCCCAGAAGAAGAGGCCGTAGATGCTGATTTAATCAACGCGGGTAAGCAAACAGTCACCACGCTTAAGGGCTCTTCCCTATTCAGCTCAGCGGAAAGCTTCGAGATGATTAGAGGCGGTCATGTAGACTTAACCATTCTTGGCGCCATGGAAGTCTCAGAAAATGGAGACATTGCCAACTGGAAGATTCCGGGTAAAATGGTAAAAGGAATGGGTGGCGCCATGGACCTGGTAGCATCCGCAGACAATATCATAGTGGCCATGCAACACACCAGTCGAAGTGGTGATTCGAAACTCTTAAAAGAATGCTCGCTTCCCATAACAGGAATCAACTGTGTGAAAAAGGTTGTTACCAACTTAGCTGTTTTAGAAGTACTTGCCGAAGGGGGCTTTAAATTATTGGAACGCGCTCCTGGAGTCACTATTAAAGAAATTCAGGCAGCCACAGAGGGTAAATTAATTATAGAAGGCGATATACCCGAAATGCAAATCGATTAACCATTATCAATTATCAAAGTTATAATGCTGGCAATGGAGACAACGCCTAAATAATTTGTCTTAAACAATATCTTCACCTTAAGGAGAGATATATACTATATTTGCTGCGCTAAAACCAGAGCATGAAAGAATCAGAAATTAATCTTAGGGTCGAACTAGACCAAGAAAACATACCCGAAAAAATCTTCTGGAACGCCACCGACAAAGACGGTGACCAAGAAGAAGAGACGAAGTCGTTTAGCCTATCGATTTGGGACCACAATAATAAAAGCACCTTACGCATAGACCTTTGGAACAAAGAAATGCCATTAGATGAAATGAAACGGTTCTACGTAGATTGTCTAGGCGGCCTTGCGCAAAGCGTACTGAACTCCACAGGAGATGAGTTCATGTCAACAGCAATGAATAGGCTTTGTGAAAAAATGGTAAAACACCTAGAAGAAGAAAATAAAACGAATCAATAATACTTTACGAGTATTACTACTGATTTTATGGTTGCCAAGCCCCAAGTCGGTCAGAAAAATATTATGCATGACGAACATTTTTCTGTAAAGAGCATTATTACTTCCAAAAACATCTTATTTTTGGAATTACGCCTATGTTTTACAATCTTATATAATTAGTCAAGCCAAACTTTATTTTGTTTCAAAACTCTTAACGATTATGAATTTGAAGAGAATTTTTACATGTTCAATACTAGTGCTTCTGGCAATGCAAACGATTACATTGTCAGCCCAAGCCCAGGTCACCATTAAAGGTTCTGTTGTGGACAACGCCACAGGAGAACGATTACCCGGAGTCAATATTCGGGTAAAGGACAAGGTAGTAGGAACCATAACCCTACCGGATGGAACGTTTTCATTAGCCGTAAGCAGCAACGCTCCGTTAACATTAATCTTCTCTTATGTAGGGTATAAAGCTCAGGAAGTAGAAATTAATCAAAGTACTGTTGATAATCTGGAGGTTCGACTGGAAGAGTCGGTTTTATTCGGTGAAGATGTGGTCGTCTCTGCCTCAAGAGTTGAAGAGAGCATCCTAACATCTCCTGTTTCAATTGAAAAACTTGACATTCTGGACATTCAGAATACTCCTGCAGCATCATTCTATGAAAGCTTAGCTTCATTAAAAGGTGTTGACTTTAGTACTCAGAGTTTAACATTTAAGTCAGTGAACACCCGAGGTTTCGGTGCCAATGGTAACACGCGATTCGTGCAACTTATTGACGGTATCGATAATCAAGCGCCAGGCTTGAACTTTGCGGTAGGTAACATTGTAGGTATAAATGACTTGGATTTAGAGTCTGCCGAATTAATACCAGGCGCTGCCTCTGCACTCTATGGACCAAACGCGATTAACGGTATTCTGCTGCTTAACTCTAAAAACCCGTTCGAGTATCAAGGTTTTAGTGCTTATGCAAAAACTGGTGTAAACAGTGTTGAAACCAATGCTGAAGGTCCTTTGACCCAAAACGCTGAGCTCTATCAAGACTACGGTTTTAGATGGGCTAAATCCTTCAACAATAAATTAGCATTTAAAATTACGGGTTCTTACCTCACAGCCACCGATTTTGTTGGAACAGACACCAGAGATCAAGGCTTGGCAACTTCTGGTGTTGTTGAACGTGGTGCTACTGAAAGAGGAGGTAACAGGTTTTATGACGGTGTAAATACCTATGGGGATTTTGGAATTACCGTTGGACAAATTGCAGACATTGCGATTGCCGGTGGCAATACTACACTACCAGCCATTAGAACACTGATACCTGACGGACTTGATGGCTTATTCACTCCTAGAGGTTTTAATGAAGCTTCTTTCGTTGACAATACTACTGAAAGTATCAAACTAGGAGGTGCCCTTCACTACAGATTAAATGATAACCTTGAATTATTAGGACAGTTCAACTACGGATCAGGAAGTACTGTGTATACCGCCAATGACCGTTTTGTGCTTGACAACTTCAGTATATCTACGGCAAAATTAGAGTTAAAAGGATCTGACTTCTATGTGAGAGCTTATACCACGCAAGAGAATTCTGGAGATAGTTATGCGGCCAATACATTAGCTTCAATTATCAATCAGGCAACATATTTAGAGCCATACCTTTTGACATTTGCAGGTGCAAGATTACAAGGTGCTGGTCTTGATGCATCTCATGCCGCTGCAAGAGCAGCAGCTGACGGAGTACAACCACTACCCGGCTCACCACAGTTTGACGCATTAGCGAATCAAATCAGAGGTCAATCAATTGCCGAGGGTGGTGCTAAGTTCCTTGACAAATCAAAGTTATACCACGCTGAAGGTAGCTGGGACTTATCTGATAAAATTGACTGGGCTGAAGTAGTCGTAGGTGGTAACTGGCGACAGTACAGCCTGAACTCTGAAGGAACACTCTTTGCTTTAGACCAAAACGGTGAAGAAATCAGTTTTAACGAATGGGGAGCATATACTCAAATCAGTAAGCGTTTCTTAGATGACAATTTGAAAATTCAAGGTTCAGTTAGATATGATAAGAACGAATTCTTTGAAGGTCAGCTTTCGCCAAGAATCTCAGCCGTAGGAACAGTATCAGAAAATCATAACTTCAGAGGTTCATTCCAAAGAGGTTTCCGTATTCCAACTACACAAGATCAATTCATCGATCTTGACGTAGTAACCAGAAGGCTAATTGGTAGCAATAGTTTATTGGTTGACAGATACAATTTCCAAACCAACCAGATTTATCAAACAAATAGTGTTAATGCAGCACGTGCAGCTGGTGATGCTTCACTCCTACAGATTGAAGATCGTGTAAATCAGGAATTCAAAACAGAGAAAGTAAATACTTTCGAAGTGGGTTATAAAGGACTTTTCATGGATGGCCGCCTATTAATAGACGCTTACTACTACTATAGTATTTATAATGATTTCATTGCCGAGATAGATTTCACTCAAGCTGTTCCAAATGGTTTAACTGGGGCTAATCCAGAGTCAGGCTCAGCAGCTCAACGAAATGCTATTGTTAACGGCACTGTGCTTACACAACGTTTCGGCTTTGACATCAACGCAGATGGACAAGTAAAATCGCAAGGTTGGGCATTCCAAGCGGATTATACCTTAGATGGTGGATACTTTGTAGGCGGTAATGTTGCTTACAATGAGCTTATCTCTCAAGATGATCTTTTAAGTCAAGGTTTCCGAGCGAGTTACAATACACCAAAGTATCGTTACAACTTGAAGTTCGGAAACAGAAAAGTTACTGACAGAATCGGATTCAATATTAACTACAGATGGCAACAAGCCTTCCTATGGGAATCGTCTTTCGGTGTAGGCATTGTTCCTGATTATGGTTCGCTTGATGCTCAAGTGAGTTATAGGCTACCAGAGTGGAAATCAGTGATAAAACTTGGTGCTAGCAACTTGCTTAACGAGCGTTACACCACATCTTTCGGTAACCCAGCTGTTGGAGGTATTTATTACATCCAAGTCACTTTTGACGAATTCTTCAAGTAAAACGCAGAACGAACATGAAAAACTTAAAAATATATTTAATCGCGGCTTTAGTTATGACACTCTTCATACAGTCGTGTGATGAGGAAGATACTATTCTAGCACAGCTGGAAGCAGAAAACCCCATTCCAGATCCATTAAGTGGTTCTGCTGGGCCAGCTTTAAATTTTAGCAAATACGTTGCCGTTGGAAATTCCTTAACTGCGGGTTTCATGGACGGGGCATTGTATACAAGTGGTCAAGAAAACTCTTTTCCCAACTTACTGTCTCAACAACTTAGAGTCTCTGGTGTTGGTGGTGGTGTTTTTAATCAGCCCGACATCAATTCAGCGAATGGCTTTTCTGGCACCAGTGGAACCAATGTTCTTGGAAGATTGGAACTAAGCCTTAGTTTATTAAGGCCAGTCCCTACTGTGGGCGAAGCACCTACTGAATTTGCCGGGGACAAATCTGCACTAAACAACTTTGGAGTTCCGGGTATGAGATTGATTGATGCTACAGATGCATCTCTAGCATCAAGAGGTCTTTATGGACGCTTTGCCAGCAACCTAGGTACTAGTACTGTCTTAGGTGACGCAATCCAAGCAAATGGTACATTTTTCAGTTTCTGGTTAGGCAACAACGACATCCTTGGCTACGCTGCGGGTGGCGGAGCCAATGAAGCAGCCATTACTGGGCAGGCAGAGTTTCAAGCAGCACTAGTTGAATCATTAGGTGGATTAACGCAAAATGGTGCACAAGGTGTGGTAATGACCATACCACAAATCGTCCTTACCCCTTTCTTTAGGGCTGTTCCTTACAATTCCATTCCAATGACAGATCAAGCAACTGTTGATCAGTTGAATGCTGGATTCGCTGGGCTTAATGCAGCATTAGATGGTTTAGCACAGTTTCAGTTATTGACAGTAGACCAAGCCAATGCAAGAAAAGTAAGCTACCAACTTGGTGCAAACCCAATACTAATGCATGATGATGCACTTGACGATATTGGACCTTTGTTCGATGGATTGGTTGGTGCTGGTGCAATTAGCGCTGCTCAGAGAGCAGCCTTAGAGCCATTTAGACAGTCTAGACCAGCAACACCTCGTGATTTACCAACACTGTCTGCAGCTACATCACTCGGACAACCATTGGTAGTAGGTGGTGTGCCACAACCAACAGCTGTGATTGGCGTAAGCTTTCCAGCTCCTGACAATTTAATCTTATCCGCATCCGAAGTAGAAACTGTAGTTGGAACCAGTGCTAGATACAATGCAATTATTGCAGGTGTAGTAGCTGGTATTAATCAGGGTGCTGGTGCAGAAGTAATTACGCTTGTTGATGTACAGCCTACTTTCTCAGATGTTTTCGGTCTTGATGCGGCTACAGCCAGAATGTTAGTAGATCCACTTCCAGGAGCTAGTCCCTTCTTAACTGCGATGGGCGATGCTGCGGCTGCCGCTGCTGATGGAGAACTCGGCATCAGAGTAAATGGCGTTAACCTCGCTCCTGACTTTAGTCCGAATGGTGTGTTTTCAACAGATGGTATCCACCCTAACCCACGTGGCTATGGCATTGTAGCGAACCTGATCATTGAAACACTCAATGCAAGCAAAGGCGCTTCAATTCCGTTAGTCAATGTTTTAGCACTACGTGGTGTACTAACAACAGATTAAGAAATCAATTAAACAGAAAGCCCCACTGGTCACTCCGTGGGGCTTTTTTATGCTTAAATTTTAGAAGTCAATACAAAAAAAGAATCCCGAAAACGTACTTTTCGGGATTCACCTCAACCAAATAGATAAAATAACCATCAACTTCACCTACCAACTTCACATTTGTTAATTACTTAACCTGTTACCACTAAAGACAAGTAGTTTGCCAAAAACACACAATCCTTCAAATACCTAATAATCAATTATTTATGATTTTGCATACACTTCTAATTGGTCAAAACTGTATCATATCTAGACTGATTTTCCCAAATTGGGATTTCAATTCACTTTTCTCCTTATGAGACATCATCTTTTCTGTCTATTTTTGGCACTAAAATCCATTCCATATGCCAGGTTTTGAAATATTCGGTGAAGAAGAAAGAAAAGAAGTAAATGATGTGCTTGAATCAGGCATTCTGATGCGCTACGGCTTTGACCACATGCGCAATGGCCACTGGAAGGCTAAGGAACTAGAAGACGCTGTTCAAAACACTTTTGGTGTTAAGCATGCTCAGCTAACTTCAAGTGGTACCACGGCCCTATCTACTGCCATGGCGGTTATGGGTGTAGGTGCAGGCGATGAAGTGATCATGCCTACATTTACTTTTGTAGCAAGTTTTGAGGCCATTATTGCCGCTGGGGCCACTCCTGTTTTAGTCGATATAGATGACACCTTGTGCCTAGACCCAAAGGCCGTAGAAGCAGCCATTACACCAAACACAAAAATGGTAATGCCTGTCCATATGTGTGGATCAATGGCACAAATGGATCAACTACAAGATATTTGTAAAAGACATGACCTCTTGCTTTTGGAAGACGCGTGTCAAGCAATTGGTGGAACATTTAATGGACAGAAGTTAGGGACTATCGGACATGGAGGAACATTCTCTTTTGACTTTGTGAAAACCATTACTTGTGGAGAAGGCGGTGTGTTTTTGACCAATAATGAAAAATATTATGTAAATGCCGATCATTACACTGATCACGGCCATGACCATGAGGGTAGCGATCGTGGAGCTGAAACGCACCCATTCCTCGGTTATAATTTTAGAATATCAGAATTACATGCTGCTGTCGGCCTTGGGCAAATCAGAAAATTAGACTGGATACTTGAAACGCAGCGTAAGCATAACGCAATTATCAAAGCAGCACTGAGCCAAGTAGAAGGCGTCACTTTCAGAAGAATACCTGACCCAGCAGGCGAAAACGCCTCTTTCCTATCCTTCTTTTTACCTACAGAAGATTTGACGCGAGCAGCACACAAAGCACTTTTAGCCAATGGTCTTGGCGGAAATTTCTACTGGTACGATAACAATTGGCACTACATAAAGAAGTGGGATCACTTAAAAAAGGCCACTTCCCTCTTCCCGCTTAACCCAGGACTTATTGCTGGCATTGAAGCGCAAAACTTTGAAAACTTCAAACAGTCGGATGATGTAATGGGACGCGCCATTTCCTCACTCATCAATTTGTCCTGGACAACTGAGCAAGCGAATGAGCGAGCTGAAAAAATGGCCGCTACCATTAAAGCTGTGCTTTCATGAAAGTTGTTGCCTTAATCCCAGCGAGGTATGATGCGACAAGGTTTCCGGGTAAGCTCATGGCCAAACTTGGCAATAAGTCCGTGATTTTACGCACTTATGAAGCTGTTATAAAAACTGGCCTATTTGCTGAAACATATGTGGTCACAGACTCTGAAGTCATTTATGATGAGATCGTTGGCAGCGGAGGAAAGGCCATCAAGAGCCAAAAAGAACACGAATGTGGAAGTGACCGTATAGCGGAAGCTGCGGAACAAATAGAGGCTGATATCATTGTTAACGTGCAAGGAGATGAGCCTTTTACCAAGAAGCAACCCCTCACGGAGCTATTATCCGTTTTTGAAGGGCCAGATGCTGATCAAATTGACTTGGCATCCCTAATGCAGGTTTTGAATAAGGTGAATTTAATAGAGGACCCTAATTATGTAAAGGTTGTGGTAGATCAAGAAAACTACGCACTCTTCTTCTCCCGTTCTCCTATTCCCTACCCAAGAAACAACGCTGCAAACCCGAAATACTATGAACACATCGGGGTTTATGCTTTCAGAAAACAAGCCTTACTTGATTTCTACAATACCCCTATGACAATACTCGAAGACACTGAGAAAATCGAATGTCTTCGTTACCTTGAGATAGGTAAAAAGATCAAGATGGTCGAAACTGAATATATGGGCATCGAAATCGATACGCCCGAAGATTTAGAAAACGCAAAAGCTTTTATCGAAGACTAATGACTGCATTCAAAAACTTTCCGATGGTTAAAATGGTCGTTTATGGCCGTGGATCTTTTGACCAAACCGCTGAAATCCTTTCTTCCCAGAGAAAAGGTGATTACCCTTTTATATTCCTAGTAGACGACATCTTCAAGAATAGAGAAAGTCTTATTTCTCGCATTCCCTTGGAAGGAAAAGACAAAGTTGTATTCGCAAGTGCCGATGACGAACCAAAAACCAAACAAGTAGACGCCCTTGCAAAAGCGCTCAAAGATGAGTTTGGACAAGTATCAGGCATCATTGGTTTGGGTGGTGGCAGCATGCTTGACTTAGCAAAGGCTGTTGCCTTAATGATGACCAATCCAGGATCGTCTGCAGACTACCAAGGCTGGGATTTAGTAAAAGTACCAGGCGCCTACCATGTAGGCGTACCTACCCTATCTGGTACGGGAGCAGAAGTCTCAAGAACTACAGTTTTGACTGGTCCTGAGCGAAAACTTGGAATGAACTCTGATTACACTCCTTTTGATCAAATCATTCTTGATCCTGACTTGATTAAAAACGCACCAAAAAATCAGCGTTTCTATACCGGTATGGATTGCTATATCCATTGTGTTGAATCACTTACTGGTACCTACCTGAACACCTTCTCTCAGTCCTATGGTGAAATGGCATTAGAACTCTGCGAAGATGTATTTCTCAAGAAAGATGTCTGGGATGAAGACTCAGATGCCAAGTTGATGATGGCTTCTTACCACGGAGGAATGTCCATTGCTTACTCGCAAGTAGGTGTTGCGCATGCTGTTTCTTATGGATTGAGTTTCTTGTTAGGCACAAAGCACGGTATTGGTAACTGCATAGTATTTGATCAATTAGAAGAATTCTATCCAGAAGGCGTAGAGAAATTCAAAGCCATGGTAGATAAGCACCAAATCGATATTCCTCAAGGAATTTGTGCAGGGCTTAGTAACGATCAGTTCGAAAAAATGATTGACGTGGCACTCTTCCTTGAGCCACTTTGGGAAAATGCCCTTGGCAGTAACTGGAAAGACACCATCACAAGGAAAAAACTCCGCGAGATGTATGAGAAGATGTAGTTCAGTGACTCAGCGACAAATGGTATGTTTATTGAATTGATTGGCCCTAAGATGATCAATCAGTAGTTTGAAAGATCGTTTTTTATTAGTTTGAGTCGAATTACAATTTGTATTAAATGAAACGCAGAGATTTTATCCAAAAAGCCAGTTTGGCTTCGGCCGGAATTATGGCCTCTTCCCCACTCATATCAAATACTTTGGAAGACGATGTCATTGGCACTTTTGGCTTTCAAGCTTATACCGTTAGAGATGTCATTTACAAAGACATGCCCGGCACGCTGAAAGCCCTCAAAAAAGCTGGTTATAAGTACATGGAGCTTTTTGATTTCCAAGAAGGAAAAATTCTTGGTAAACCTATTAAAGAGGCAAAAGCCATAATAGAGAAATCAAAATTGAGTGTTAAAAGTATCCACGTTCCAACAGGAGCTGGAGACAAGAAGGTATCTGGTACAATCAACCATGAGTTCCAACGCGCGATTGATGATGCGAAGGAATTAGGGGCTGAATACCTTGTTTGTCCATATTTAATGGATTTTGAAAGACAAAATATAGATCAATACAAACGACTTGCCGAGCAACTTCAAAAGTCTGGAGAACTCTGCGTAAAGTCAGGTTTAGGCTTTGCTTATCACAATCATGAGTTCGAGTTTCAAGAAATGGAAGGTCAGATGCCTTTTGATATTATTCTTGAGACCGATCCAGAGGCCGTTCAAATTGAGCTTGATATCTATTGGACGAGATTCGCTGAACAAAATCCATTAAAAATCTTTAGAGATCATAGTGGTAGAATACCGTTATGGCATGTCAAAGATCTTTCCTTAGATGAAGGCAAGCCAATGACTGAAGTTGGAAATGGTATTATTGACTGGCCACAAATCTTCAGGCACCAAAGCGATGCTGGGATGAAGTATTTCTTTGTAGAACAAGACAGAAACTTTGCTGAAAATTCAGTAGCAAGCTTAAAAACAAGCATTAAGCACCTGAAAAAACTCAAGTACTAGTTGAAAATAACAAGACTAACTAAGGCATCTGAAGAAGATGCCTTTTTACTTAGTAGCATAGCCAAACAAGCCAAAGCCTATTGGGAATACCCTGCGGAATGGCTTGAACTTTGGGGAAACGACCTCACCTTTTCGGCTGACTTCCTTAATCAACATTACACCTATGTACTAATGATTAGGAATCAAGTAATCGGCTTTTTAGTGATCATTGCAGAAAGTGATCACTATGAAGTTGATCACTGCTGGGTTTTACCGCAATACATGGGACAAGGCTATGGAGCAAAACTATTGGCCCATGCCTTAAGTGAAGATAAATTTATGGATGAAACCTTTACCGTACTGTCCGATCCAAATGCCCACGGTTTCTATCAGAAGTTTGGGTTTGAAACCATCGAAATGGTAGCAAGCCAACCCGAAGGGCGCCAACTTCCTTTAATGCGGATGATCAATACAAGGAAATAGATTTAGTGAGAAAATGCTATCTTTCGTAGATACACTTCAACCTTATGCCATCTAACAAATTACGTTTCTGGGCCATTACTGTCGCCCTTGCAGGATTTCTCTTTGGTTTTGACACGGTTGTCATTTCAGGCGCTAACCAGCCCATCAAAGACCTTTGGAACATGTCTCCTTTCTTTCATGGGACATTTATAATGTCCATGGCCCTCTGGGGAACCGTTTTCGGGGCATTATTCGGAGGTATACCCTGTGACAAATTTGGCAGGAAAAAGACCCTTTTCTGGATTGGTATCCTATACCTAGTCTCGGCAGTTGGTTCGGCCCTCGCACCAGATCCATACACTTTCTCAGTCTTCCGATTTATTGGTGGTTTAGGCGTAGGAGCATCCTCTGTAGCTGCCCCAACTTATATCTCTGAGATCTCCGGTTCAAAAGACAGAGGTAAACTGGTGGCACTTTATCAGTTCATGATTGTGTTCGGCATATTGATAGCCTTTATTTCTAACTTCTTGTTAGAAGGAATTGGCGGAGAAAACGACTGGCGCTATATGTTAGGGATTGAAGGTCTACCTGCGGTAGTGTATTCCATTATGGTACTCGGAGTTTCTGAAAGCCCACGTTGGCTTGTCCTAAAGAAAAAAGCCAGTGCCGAGGCACTTAAAATATTGGAAGTAATCAACCCCAAAAATGCCCTTGAGAAGCTCAAAGAGATTGAATTAGACATAGAACCAAAAGGCACGCACACCGGGCTCTTTTCTAAAAAATATTCAAGACCCATCATGCTGGCCTTCCTGCTAGCCTTCTTTAACCAACTATCAGGCATCAATTTTATTCTTTACTACGCCCCGGAATTACTGGAAACTGCTGGGATAAAAGATGCACTATTAAGCTCCATTTCAATTGGAGGGATCAATCTGGTATTCACTATGCTTGGTATGTTCTTAATAGACAGACTAGGTAGAAAACAGCTAATGTACATTGGGTCTTTCGGCTACATTATTGGCCTCAGCGGCACAGCTTGGGCCTTTCAAAGCGGAGCAGATCCATTATTACTACTTTGTTTTATTCTTTTATTCATTGCATCGCATGCCATTGGTCAAGGAGCTGTTATTTGGGTATTTATTTCTGAGATATTCCCAAATCAAGTGAGAGCCTTCGGCCAGTCATTTGGGAGTGGCGTACATTGGGTGTTTGCAGCACTCATCACCTTATTAACCCCAGTATTTATTGATAAAGAAGAAGGGATATTTGGTGAAAATCCTTGGCCCGTCTTTGCATTTTTCGCCTTTATGATGTGTCTACAGTTACTTTTCACATGGAAAGTAATGCCAGAAACCAAAGGAAAATCATTGGAGGAATTAGAAAGAGAACTAATTAAATAAGATGAAAAACAGATACAACGGTGCAGTGGCTCTGCTCCTTTTAATCTTTCTAGGTTGTCAGAAAAGTGATGCCATAGAAGACCCAAGTGAACAATACCGACCACAAATACACTTTACGCCTGCCGCCAATTGGATGAATGATCCAAATGGAATGGTGTACTATGACGATGAATACCACTTATTCTATCAATACTATCCTGACAGTAATGTTTGGGGGCCAATGCACTGGGGACATGCAGTAAGTAAGGACATGATCAGTTGGGAAAGATTACCCATTGCCCTTTTTCCCGACAGTCTAGGTCATATCTTTTCAGGTAGTGCCGTCATTGACTGGAATAATACCACTGGTTTTCAAAATGGGGAACACCCTCCCATGGTGGCCATTTTCACACAACATTTAATGGAAGGTGAGAAAGCGGGTAGAAACGATTTCCAAACACAAGGCATTGCTTATAGTCTCGACAAAGGCCGAAGTTGGACCGTCTATGATGGTAACCCTGTAATACCAAACCCAGGCATTAGAGATTTCAGAGACCCAAAGGTTATTTGGCACGAAGAAACAAACCGATGGGTAATGGTATTTGCTGCTGGTGATCGCTTGAAATTCTATACCTCGCCTAACCTCATCGATTGGCAATTCGCAAGTGACTTTGGTATGCAAGAAGGTGCTCACGGAGGCGTTTGGGAATGCCCTGACATTTTTAAGCTAAAAGTTGAGGGTGAAGACAGAGAAAAATGGGTTTTGCTTCTCAGTATTAACCCTGGCGGACCAAATGGCGGCTCAGGCACACAATATTTTGTGGGTGACTTTGATGGAAAGAAATTCACCAACAACCATTACCCCGAAAGAACAGCATGGCTTGATTATGGCCGAGACAACTATGCAGGTGTTACTTGGTCAGATATACCCAAAAAAGATGGGAGGCGACTGTTTATAGGTTGGATGAGTAATTGGGACTATGCCCAAGTGGTTCCAACAGAGACTTGGCGAAGTGCTATGACTTTGCCAAGAAGCCTTCATTTAAAGCGAAATACAGAAACGGGCATTTATACCGTAGAATCTCGGTTGGTCGATGAAATTAACACCATTGTAACCGACAGCATTACACATGGTGGTGGAGACGTGGAACCAGGAGTATTTTTTGCCCTTACCCGCGGGTCCGATCTTCAGGGTTCTAAATTAGAATTTGAAGTACCCTATATGACTGAGGTCACCTTCGACCTTAAGAATTCGACAGGCAAAATGTTCGGTATTCAACTCACCAATGAGCTCAACGAAAACTACTATCTAGTCATAAAAGATGGCGCCTTCTTAAGTGATAGAACGGCCGCAGGAAAAACTGACTTTAGCGAAAAATTTGCTAATAAAACGCATACAGGCCAAATCCCTAACTATGCCAGCAAAGAAGAACTCAAGGTAAAAATGGTAGTAGACCGATCATCTGTCGAGATTTTTATTGAAGATGGGCAATCGGTTATGACCGAACTTATATTCCCTAACAAACCCTTCCATGAGGCGCTCATTTTTGCCCAAGATGATGAGGTTTGGTTCAAAGAATTCACAACCTATAAGTTAAAATCTATCTGGTAACCGCACATATAGAAGCACCTTGTATCACTATCATGGATTGAGTACATTCCCTAAAATTCTTTAAACTAATTAAGATGAAGCTAACCCGCATTTACTTATTGGCATTTCTACTGATGATGCCAGCTGCCATTTTTGGCCAGGAAATCGTTGTTGCCACCAAAAACATCACACTCGATGTTGGGGCAAAGAAAAAAATTGATGTTTATGTCACCAAAGATGGCAAAAAACAAGAATCACCTGTTAGGCTGTTCTCAAGAGCTAGAAAAAGCCTTTCTATTGATGCCGAAAACAATGTGACTGCCATACTTCCAGGCACCTTCGATGTCATTGCAATTTCTCCTGGAGCGCCTAGATTGACATTCCAAGTAAAAGTAAACTTCCCTCCAATTGCTGAGATTCAAGTAGATGATGTGCCGAATAAGATTTATGCCGGTACGCCAATTACACTCAGCTACACGGTTATAGACAAGGCCGATCTTGTGAGAAAAGATGCTCCAGTAAAGTTCACTTCCAAAAACGAGGGTGTCGCTACAGTAAATTCATTTGGTATGGTTACCACCTACAAGCCAGGTAAAGTAGCCATAGAAGTTACGGCAGAGGACGTTACCAATACAGTAAATATCAACGTTGTAAAAAACCCAATCGAAAGAGTAGTATTAACTGCCGATGGTGATCAAGCAAGAACTGGTGATGTATTTCACTTCACAGCAAAGGCAATTGACTCTAAAGGAAGAGAAATTAGTGACGCTCCTATGTATTACTCCTTCAGTGGAGTTTCTGACAACGTAAGCCAAAGTGCATCCGGTCTTATCAAGCAAGACGGTCGCTTTGTGGCCGATGAGCCTGGCATGTACACTGTAACAGTTTCTTGTGGTGTAGCATCTGCCTCTAAAAGCGTAAAAATATCTCCGAGAGATGTCGCTAGAAAAATTGAAGTTGTTGGACATGGTTCTGTAAACACCAAGCATACATCAGACCTTTGGGTTTGGGAAGGCATTGACGGTAGAGACTATGCCGTAACAGGGACTTGGGGTGCTGATGGTACTGCCTACTTCTGGGATGTAACTGACCCAGCTAACATCACAAAAATCGACTCTGTACAGGTAGATGCTAGAACAGTGAATGATGTCAAGATTTCAGAAGACGGAACCATCTGTGTGATCAGTCGTGAAGGTGCTTCAGACAGAAAGAATGGCCTTGTTATCATTGACGTTAAAAACCCAAGAGACGCTAAAATCATCTCTCGTTTTGACGAAAACATGACAGGCGGTGTTCACAATGTTTTTATTGCTGATAAGCATATTTATGCCCTAAGTGGTGGACAGAAATACTACATCATCAATATCGAAGATCCTACCAAGCCCTACGCAGTTTCTAAATTTGAACTTGACACACCTGGTCACTCAATCCATGATGTGTGGGTGGAAGATGGTATTGCATACTCTTCTAACTGGTCTGATGGTATTCAGTTAGTAGATGTTGGAAATGGTATTGCAGGTGGTTCTGTTGAAAAACCTACGCAGTTCGCGAGTTATGCCTACCCAAACAATGCCAACCACGCCTCTTTTCCTTACCGTAGTAAATCAACCGGTAAATTCTACGTGATTGGTGGAGACGAAATCTTCCCTTATGGTTTAAATACACAGCCTGGTGGAGTCAACAGAGCAGCCGGATACTTGCACATTGTAGACTTTACTGATTTAGATAACCCTGAAGAAATCGCGCGATTTGAAGTACCTAATGCAGGTTCTCATAACTACTGGATAGAAGATGACATTCTATATGTAGCGTTCTATAATGAAGGTGTTAGAATTGTTGACCTGAGCGGTGAGCTCATGGGAGACTTAAGAAAGCAAGGCAGAGAAATGGCTTGGATTGTTCCTAACGATCCTAATGGCTACTCAGCAAACTCTCCATTCACTTGGGGTGCTCAACTTTACAAGGGCCATGTATTCTATGCTGATTTCAACAGTGGATTATGGTCGGCTAAGCTAGAGCCAGAAAAGCCAAAAGAAACGCAGATTCAAAGCAAATAAGCACTCAAAAGGAACTGTAAACATTTAAAATGAAAGACACCAAGAGTAAGAAGAACCGAGCTAAAAGTTTCTTAATTGCTATTGTCGCAATCTTGATTTTGAGCCCTACCATCGCAAGGGCTCAAAAAAAGATAGTGGTCTCTACGCCAGACCTGACCCTTGAAGTTGGTCAGAAAAAGGCATTGACGGCCTATGTTACTGAGAACGGTGAGAAGACAGCAGATAAAGTGCGCATTTTCTCTCGCGACAAAAAGAAGCTTTTTGTCGACTCCGTTGGAGTCGCTCACGCCTTCTTGCCGGGCACGGTCAAAGTTTTGGCTTTTGCCGCTGGTGTTCGCCATGAATTTGACGTCATGGTCAACTTTCCGGAAATTTCAGAAATTAGGATTAGTAACATTCCTGAAAAAATTTATCGAGGAACGCCTGTTCAATTCCAATACGCTGTTATTGATAAAGCCGGATTGACTAGAGCAGATGCACGCGTCCAATTCAGCTCAAGCAATGAACGAGTCGCTACCGCAGATGCTTTTGGATATATTCATAGCAAACAAGAAGGTAAAGTAACAATCACAGCAGAGTTTGGAGAAATCAAAAACACCGTAAGTTTGACTGTTCTCAAAAATCCTATAGCCAGTATTGAATTGGAGGTAGATAATGAAGGAGGCAGAACTGGTGACGTTTTTCACTTTACGGCCAAAGCAGTTGACAACAAAGGAAATGCGATTGAAGGAATACCAGTCCGTTATTCATTTGATGGAATCGCTGATGACGTTTCGACCAGTGCTTCTGGTTTAATCAGACAAAACGGAAGTTTTGTAGCAGACAAAGCAGGAATCTATACCGTTACAGCCTCTGTTGGAGTAGCGTCAGCTCAAAAAACGCTGAAGATTGTGCCAAGGAACGTTGAAAGAAAAATTGTCACCGTAGGACAAGGAACTGTCAGCGAAAAATTCACTTCTGACCTTTGGGTATGGGAAGGTCAGGATGGTAGAGACTATGCAGTCACAGGAACATGGAGTGCAGATGGTACCGCCTACTTCTGGGATGTTACAGACCCATCGAATATTTCAAGAATCGATAGCATTAGGGTGGATGCAAGAACAGTCAATGACGTAAAGGTTTCCGAAGATGGCAATGTTACTGTGATCAGTAGAGAAGGTGCTTCAGACCGAAAAAATGGGCTGGTTATTCTCGATACCTCTAACCCTAGAGATGTAAAGATTCATGCCACCTACGACAAAAACCTTACAGGTGGAGTCCATAATGTGTTTATTGACAAAGGCTATGTTTATGCACTTAGTGCCGGACAGAAATATTATGTCATAGACATTAAAGACCCAAAAAATCCAACAGCGGTAGGTAAGTTCGAGTTAGATACGCCCGGTCATTCAATTCATGATGTGTGGGTTAAAGACGGTATTGCCTATTCCTCAAACTGGTCAGACGGCATTCAGTTGGTAGATGTAGGAAATGGAATTGCTGGAGGCTCACCGGAAAACCCGGTTCAATTTGCCAGTTACACCTACCCTAGCGGTGATAATCATGCCGCATTTCCGTTTAAAAGTAAATCTACCGGCAAATTCTATGTAATCGGTGGAGACGAGGTATTTCCTTACGGAGAGAATGGCTCCTATTTGGCCGGTGGATATTTGCACATGATTGACTTTACAGATTTAGATAACCCTGAAGAGGTCGCACGATTTGAAGTACCTTTTGCAGGTTCACACAACTTCTGGGTTGACGAGGAGACTGAAACACTATATGCTACCTTTTACAACGGTGGCGTTAGAGTGGTAGACATCAGCGGAGAATTAATGGGTGACCTTTTGGCGCAAGGCAGACAGATTACCTTTTTCATGCCTGGCGATCCGAAAGGCTTCATTCCTAATATGCCTCAAACCTGGGGTGCCCAATTGCATAAAGGACACCTCTTTTATTCAGACATGCACAGCGGGCTTTGGGTCTCAAGAGTAGAACCACCTAAAACAGAAAACATTAAAATTGAAAGCAAATAAGGTAAAGAAGCGAATTTATGATGGACAAAAAAGAACTCATCGCTGATTGACCCTTACATTTCATAAACAATAAATAGATGAAAAAAGTACTCTTAACTATCGCTCTGGTTTTAACAGCCACCGTAGTCCAAGCCCAGAACTATTACGTTTATGTGACTGCTGAGTCTGAAGACGAAGTATCCGTTATCAAATTTGACGGCAAGAAGGCCGAAACAATCAAGAACATTAAAGTAGGTGTTTGGCCTCAGGAAATTGAAGGCCCTCATGGTATTACCGTAGGCCCTAAAGGAGAATATTGGTACCTGAGCCTAGCCCATGGCAACCCTTATGGAAAGCTCTATAAGTACAAAACAGGTACGGATGAAATGATGGGCTCAGTAGAGCTTGGCCTCTTCCCTGCCTCTATGCAAATCTCTCCTGTAACTGGTTTGCTCTATGTGGTAAACTTTAACCTACATGGTGACATGGTACCGAGTACTGTCTCCGTGGTAGATGTAGAGAGCATGACAGAGCTAGATCAGATTACCACAGGTGCTATGCCACATGGTAGCCGCATATCGGCTGATGGCATGAAACATTACTCTGTCGCGATGATGTCTGGCGAGCTATTTGAAATTGATGCATTCAACCTAAAAGTAGCTAGAACACTAGACTTAGATGAAGCCTCAAAAGGTTTAGTAGATCACGCTACTATGGATCATAGCAAAATGGACCACTCAGCCATGGATATGAAAAAGGAGGAGAAGAAAGCTGAGCCAATGGATCATTCTAAAATGGATCACAGCAAGATGGATATGGGTGGCATGAAGCACTCTGCCTTTAAGCCAACATGGGTCAGTCCGCATCCTAGTAAAGATTTAGTCTATGTAGCGGGAAACGGTGCAGCTGAAGTTTTAGAGATCGACACCAAGACATGGAAAGCTACACGTAAGTTCACAACAGACAAAGGACCTTATAACATTGATTTAAGCCCTGACGGCAAGTATATGGTAGTTTCCTATAAGACCGCTGCCAAAACTGGTATTTGGGATTTAGAATCAGGTAAAGAGCTAGCAAGCTTAGACAACAGTCAGAAAGTGACACATGGTGTAGCCATTTCTTCTGATAGCAGGTACGCTTTTGTGTCTGTAGAAGGTAAGAATGACGACCCAGGAATGGTAGATATCATTGACCTTAAGACCCTTAAGGTAGTTGACACAGCATACCTCGGAAAACAAGCTGGTGGTATTGCTTTTTGGAAAGTAGAGCGCTAAGAAAAGAACTCTAAAAATTTTACCGAAAAGGTTTTCAAATAAAGAGGCAAATACTACTTTTGTGCTTCCAATTACAGGATGGTCTATGGTGTAACTGGCAACACGTCTGGTTTTGGTCCAGAAGAGTCTAGGTTCGAGCCCTAGTAGACCAACTTAAAACAAAGAATCCCGCCCTTAGGTGGGATTTTTT
>CAYGQO010000015.1:0-114094 GCA_964352205.1 uncultured Roseivirgaceae bacterium | reverse complement strand
GAATCGAAACACTTTATTGTGAAAATAATTTCAACTCTTTTTTTAACCTTTCAACTTTTCAAAACCCTTCCTGCTGAAGGGACGACAAAGGTAAGCTAATTATATCTCACAGGGAAAGGTTTGACAAAAGAAATTTGATTAATTTTTTAAGTGCCTTAGCGCTAGGAAATTACTAGTTAATAATGGTCTGAGTTCGATCAGGCCCCACAGATACAATCTTAATTGGAACTCCCGTAGCTTTTTCGATATATCGAATATAGGAGGACAATTCTTCTGGCATATCGTCCATGCTCTTCACTTTAGTAATGTCATCTTTCCATCCGGGAAGTGTTTCGTAGATTGGCTCTACTTCCTCATCTAGTAATTGAAATGGCATCTCCTCGGTGATTGACCCGTCCTTTAACTTATAGGCTGTACATATCTTTATTTCATCGAGAATGGAAAGTACATCTGCCTTCATCATGAAAAGCTGAGTGACGCCATTAATCATAATGGTGTAGTTGAGTGCAGGTAGATCTAGCCACCCGCAGCGTCTTGGCCTACCAGTTGTAGCACCAAATTCATTTCCTTCTTTTTGAATGGCTTCTCCCGTTTGATCGAACAGTTCGGTTGGGAATGGGCCTCCTCCTACTCGTGTGCAGTATGCCTTGAAAATTCCGAATACCTCACCGATATTCTGAGGTGCTACTCCTAAACCTGTGCATGCACCGGCAGCCATAGTGTTAGAACTGGTTACGTAGGGATAGCTACCGAAATCAATATCTAGCAAAGACCCTTGTGCTCCTTCGGCCAAGACTGTCTCGGTAGATTGTATGCTTTTATTAATCAGGTACTCTGAGTTTACAAGGTTGAATCCTCTTAAAAACTCAATGGCTTCGAAGAATGGTGCTTCGGCTTCAGCTAAATCATATTCGAAGTCATAATGCTCCAAAGTATTTTCGTGCTTGCTCACCAAGTTGCGGTAGCGATCTTCGAAGCCTGGGGCTAATATGTCCCCCACTCTCAAACCGTTACGCGCTATCTTATCTTGATATGATGGTCCAATACCTTTTAAAGTCGAACCGATTTTATCTTTACCTTTTGACTTCTCATAAGCGGCATCTAACAACTTATGGGTTGGAAGAATGAGCTGTGTCTTCTTGGAGATAAAGAGGTTGGCCTGCAGGTTGATTTCAAATTTTGCAAGTGCTTCAATCTCTCTTTTAAAAACCACAGGGTCTAGCACTACGCCATTACCAATGATATTTTTAATGTTCTCTCTGAAAATTCCCGATGGTATTTGATGAAGGACGTGCTTATGCCCGTCAAACTCTAGTGTATGGCCTGCGTTTGGGCCTCCTTGAAATCTTGCTACAACATTGTACTTAGGGGCTAGGTAGTCAACTACTTTTCCTTTGCCTTCATCTCCCCATTGTAAACCTAAGAGTACGTCTACCTTCATCTATGATTTTCTATTAGCGTGCAAAAGAGCACGTGGATTATGATTTAAGTTCTTTTATAGCTTCTTCTACAGAATCAGCAATCTTGAATATCGCGGTAAGCTTTGTTATGATCAATAGCTTATTGACATGTTCGGAAGGTTTTACGATTACTACTTCTCCTTCATTATTTCTGAACTTTGTCAACAATGTAATTAACACTCCAATCCCACTACTGTTGATGTATTTCACATGTTCAATATCAATTGAGCATAGAATTGTCCCTCGATTGACTGCCTCACTAGCAGCTTCAATTATTCCCGAACCTGCTTCCTCTCCGATTAAATTTCCATTTAATGAAAGAATAAATACGCCATCTTGGTCTTTTGAGGTAAAATCCATGTCAATCTGATTTAGTCTTTTTTACTAGAACTCCCAGATCTTCGTTTCGCGAAAAAGTAGAGGGTGTGATGCATGATATCAATATCAAACATTTCTTCTAGGGTATTCTTTATGTTTTGAATTCTTGGATCGCAAAACTCAACTACTTCTGAGGAGTCAACCATTAAAATGTGATCGTGTTGTTTATAGCCATAGGACTTTTCGTATTGCGCCATGTTTTTACCAAACTGATGTTTGGTTACTAAATCGCATTCTACCAACAGGTCTAAGGTATTATATACAGTAGCTCGGGAAACTCTATAATTCTTATTCTTCATACTAATGTAAAGTGACTCTACATCAAAATGGCCATCTCGAGAGTATATTTCTTCGAGGATTGCAAATCGCTCAGGAGTTTTCCTCAAAGCCTTATTTTCTAAATAGGCAGTGAAAATCTCCTTTACTTCTTCAAATACTTTTGTATTCAGCGACATGCGTATTACTTAGGCTGCAAATATAAGATTCTTTGCCATTAAAGGAATCAAGAAGTCCCTTTCTCATCTACTGATTCAAAACGAGCTACGCGCATAACCCCTTGAACAACCTCTAACTTGGTAATTAATTCATCTAAGTGTTTAGTATTATTAATGTACAATCGGATTTGCCCATCGAAAATACCAGTCTCTGTATCTATACTGATAGATCGCATATTCACTTTCAATTCGCTTGAAATGATGTCTGTGACATCTCGCATCAGCCCCACTCTATCAGTACCAATAATTCTGAGCCCAGCTAAAAAGGCATTTTGTTGTTCAGATTGCCATTTGGCTTTTACAATCCGATTACCATGGTTAGACAAGAGTTTGGGGGCGTTTGGACAGGTAGTTCTGTGAATTTTGATGCCTTCATTTACTGTAACAAAGCCAAAAACATCATCACCGGGTATTGGGCTACAGCATTTGCCAAACTTATAATCCAGTACATCCATGTCATCTCCGATGAGCAGGATATCGGTGTCTGAAGATTTCATTTTAGTAAAATCATCAGAATACTCAAAGTTCTTAGACTTGACTCTAGTAGACTTCTGTTTCTCTGTTTTGAAATCTTTAAAGTTCTTGATCTTTGAAGGATCAATTACTCCTTTACCGACTTTATAGTAGAAGTCTGTGACAGTTTTCTCTTCAAAGTAGGCCCTCAGCTGGTTAGCCACATCACCATCAAAGGGTATTTTCATTTGCTTCAGCTTACGCTGAATAATTTCTTTTCCGTCCAAAGCGGCTTGTTTCTTAGCTTCCTTGAGCGTGTCCTTAATCTTCGACTTAGCTTTAGAGGTTACCACAAACCTTAACCAGTCTTCGTTTGGTCTTTGCTTGGAGGATGTAAGGATTTCTATTTGATCGCCATTTCTCAATTCATAATTGAGTGGAACAAGGCGGTTATTGACTTTTGCTCCTAAACACTTAGCTCCTACTTCGGTGTGGATGTCAAAGGCGAAGTCTAAGGAGGTAGACCCACTTGGAAGTATCTTTAAATCTCCTTTAGGAGTAAATACAAAAACTTCTTCATTGAAAAGGTTTGCTCGGAAATCATCCACAAACTCAATTGCGTTTGTATCATTTCCTTCCAACATTTCTCTGACTTTCTCAACCCACAGCTCTAAGCCCGACTCATGAGCACTCACCATTCCATCCTTATACTTCCAATGCGCTGCATAGCCTTTCTCAGCAATCTCATCCATACGCTTGGTCCGGATTTGTACTTCTACCCATTTACCCGTTCTGCTCATTACAGTGGTGTGTAATGACTCATAGCCGTTGGCCTTCGGTGTACTTACCCAGTCTCTTAGCCTATCTGGGTTGGGTGTATAAAAGTCGGTCACTATTGAGTACACTTGCCAACAGGCAGCCTTCTCATAGTCTTGAGGTGTTTCAACGATAATTCTTACAGCAAACAGGTCAAACACCTCTTCGAAGGGGATATCCTGTTTCTTCATCTTATTCCAAATGGAATGGATAGATTTTGGCCTACCCTTCACTTCAAACTTGAGGCCTGTCTTAATGACTTCATCAAGAATGGGTCCCATGAAATTCTTGATAAACCGCGTTCGAGAGGCTTTGTTTTCGGCAATTTTCGCGACTATTTCTTGGTAGACCTCTGGTTCAGAGTATTTCAACCAAAGGTCTTCTAACTCAGATTTGATGGCGTACAAACCCAGTCGATGTGCTAAAGGGGCGTACAGATAAATAGTTTCAGAGATGATTTTTAACTGCTTGTGCCTTGGCATACTACCCAAGGTTCTCATGTTATGCAGTCTATCAGCAAGTTTGACAAGAATTACTCGAACGTCCTCAGACAAGGTAAGAAGCATTTTTCTGAAATTCTCTGCTTGTTGAGAGCTACCATGATCAAAGACTCCGGAGATTTTTGTCAGTCCATCAATAATCTTCGCAACCTTTGGACCGAAATCTTCCTCGATTTCCTCTAACTCTATTTCAGTATCTTCTACTACATCATGCAACAGTGCAGCCACAATGGATGTAGTACCTAAGCCGATTTCTTCAACGCATATCTCGGCCACGGCCAATGGGTGGTAGATGTATGGCTCACCAGACTTTCTGCGCATCTCCTTATGGGCTTCAACGGAGGTGTTGAATGCCTTTTTAATCAGCTTGGCGTCATCATCTTTCAGGAACGGTTTTGCCTTTCTTAAAAGCCTCCGGTACCTTCTGATTATCTCCTTTCTTTCTTCTTCTATATCGACCGCAATCATGTTGTAAAGTTATGGAGGATTTTGGGTGAATTTTTCGTAAAATTTTAACCGAAGTCTTGTTGATTTAAAAAGTAAATCTTTTACATTTGCATTCCATTTTCAAAGTGCCTGCGGATGTGGCGAAATTGGTAGACGCACTAGACTTAGGATCTAGCGCCTCAGGGCATGGGGGTTCGAGTCCCTCCATCCGCACCGAAAGAACCCTCAGTCGAAAGATTTGAGGGTTTTTATTTATGTTGACATAAAACTGTAAAACATTGGATATCACGTTAGACAAAAAAGATTCGAATTTAGCCTCTATTAAAGTTAAATTAAACGAGGGTGATTATCAATCGAAAGTAGCCGAAAAAATCAAAGATTATGGTAAGAAGGCTCAAATCAAAGGTTTCAGACCTGGCAAAGTGCCAACTTCTTTGATTCAAAAGATGTATGGTAAGTCTATCTTGATAGACGAGATTAACCACATTGTTGGACATGCTATACAAGACTACATCAAAGACAATGACTTAAAAATCTTAGGCGAGCCGCTGCCAAACAAACAACAAATAGAGGACACTGACTGGGAAAATCAGACAGACTTTGAATTTGAGTACAACATTGGTTTGGTTAATGACTTTAGCGTAAGCCTAGATAAAAAGGTGAAGGTTACGTCTTACGAAATTGAAGTGGACGATAAAGTAGTTGCAGAAACTATGGACAACGTTAGAACTCAGTTTGGGAAAATGACTAACCCTGAGGTAAGTGAGGCTGGCGATATTCTTTTCGGCACCTTTACTCAAGCTGATAGTGATTTCAGCCATGACTCTACCATTGATCCAAGTGAAATGACTGCGGCTAACGCCAAAAAATTTGTTGGAAAGAAAAAAGGTGATGAGATTAAACTAGACCTTTCTAAGCTTTACAAAGAGACTCCTAAGCAAGCTGCTCAAATTGGTAAAACTGCCGATGAGCTTGAAGGCATGGACATGAAGTTCGTTTTCGAAGTAAAGAATGTAAACAGAAAAGAACTCGCTGATATTGACCAAGAATTGTTTGATAAGACGTTTGGTCCTGATGTAGTGAAGTCTGAAGATGAATTTAAGGCTAAGGTGATTGAGACTGTAAGCCAAAACTACGCTAGAGAGACTGATGCTTGGTTAAATAAGAGCATTCAGGACGAACTGATCAAGAAAACTAAAATCAGTTTTCCTGATGACTTCTTGAAAGACTGGCTAAAGCTTTCAGGAGAGGGTAAAGTAACTGATGCAGATATTGCCAAAGAGTATGATTTGTATGCTGATCAACTACGGTGGAACTTAATCTCTGGCCAAGTTGCACAGGACAATGAAATTAAGCCTGAGCATGACGACATTAAAGCGGCTACTCAGAAAATGATTGAAGCGCAATTCATGGGCTCTGGACTGGGCCAGTTTGGAGATCAGATGGATGCCTTCGTTGACAACTACCTTCAAGGAGAAAATGGTCAGAACTATATGAAAATGGCTGAGCAAGTGCAACAAGAAAAGGTCTTAGGTTTTGTGAAAGAAAGCATTGAAATAAAGCCAAAAAAAGTAAGCCTTGATAAGTTTAAGGAAATAGTTGGGGCTTAGGACGAACTTCTACCCCACTTAATATGTTAACTGAAAGTCCTTTCAAAAGAGGGCTTTTTTTTTAATTTTGTTGGATTAAGGTTTATAAAACTAATGATTGACGGTAAAGAATTTAGAAAATACGCTATACACAACCAAGGGGTTAGTGGTTCGGCCATAGATGATTATTCTAATCATATAGAAAATATGACAAGGTCTGTAATTGAAGAACGTCCTACGCGATTTGCGGAGATCGATGTTTTTTCGAGATTAATTATGGACAGAATCATCTTCTTAGGCATGGGAGTTGACGATAACATCGCCAATATTATTACGGCTCAGTTATTATTCTTGGAGTCCGTTGACCCTAATAGAGACATTGTAATGTATATCAACAGCCCAGGAGGTTCTGTTTATGCAGGTTTGGGTATGTATGATACCATGCAGTTCGTAAAACCTGATGTGGCAACCATTTGCACTGGTATGGCTGCTTCAATGGGCGCGGTACTTCTTGCAGGAGGTGCAGCTAACAAAAGAGCTGCTTTAAAACATTCACGTATAATGATTCACCAACCAAGTGGTGGTATGCAAGGACAATCTCGAGATATGGAGATTACTTTAAAACAGATGCAAGAGCTCAGAAAAGATCTTTATGATATTCTGGCACATCATACTGGGCAGAAATATGATAAAATCGAAAATGATTCTGACCGGGATTATTGGATGAGATCTGCCGAGGCTAAGTCATACGGTCTAATAGACGAAGTACTTGAAAGAAAATAAAAACAATATGGCCGAGGTGACTTGCTCATTCTGTGGGCGTAATAAGAAAGATGTAGATCTGATGATCTCCGGCATTCATGCCCACATCTGCAACCACTGTATCACTCAGGCAAATCAGATTTTATCTGAAGAATTGAAGACTAAAACGTCTGACGATGCTCCAAAATTCAATTTGATCAAGCCGATTGATATGAAAAAGTATCTTGACCAATATGTAGTTGGTCAGGATGAGGCAAAGAAAGTCATTTCGGTCGCTGTTTATAACCACTACAAGCGACTCATTCAGAAGTCAGACCCTGACGATATTGTGATTGAGAAATCAAATATAATTATGGTAGGTGAGACAGGTACTGGTAAAACTTACATTGCTAAAACCCTTGCCAAAATTCTACAAATACCTTTCTGCATAGCAGATGCTACGGTACTTACAGAAGCTGGTTATGTGGGAGAAGATGTAGAAAGTATTTTGACACGCCTACTTCAAGCAGCTAATTATGATGTTGAATCTGCCGAAAGGGGTATCATTTATATTGATGAGATCGATAAAATTGCTAGGAAGTCGGATAACCCATCCATCACCCGCGATGTGAGCGGTGAGGGTGTTCAGCAGGCTTTGCTTAAGCTATTAGAAGGTACTGCAGTGAACGTACCACCCCAGGGCGGTAGGAAGCATCCTGATCAAAAGATGATATCTGTGAATACTGATAATATTCTTTTTATCTGTGGTGGGGCTTTTGATGGTATAGCAAGGCATATTGCAAATAGGCTGAACACACAGCCTCTTGGTTTTGCTGCTTCTAGCGATGAAGCGCATGATGTAGACCGTGATAATTTACACCAATACATTAATGCTCAAGACCTCAAGGACTATGGGCTCATTCCAGAGTTGATCGGAAGATTGCCGATCGTTACGCATCTCAATCCTTTGGATACTGAAATCTTGAAGAGTATACTTACTGAACCAAAGAATGCGCTAACAAAGCAGTATGCAAAGCTCTTTGAAATGGAAGAGAAGGAATTGAGCTTTACAGAGGATGCTCTAGAATACATCGTCACAAAAGCACTGGAATTCAAACTTGGTGCTCGTGGATTAAGATCCATTTGTGAGGCAATAATGACAGACGCCATGTTTGAATTTCCTTCAGATGAGAATGTTAAGAAGCTTGAAATTGACGGGGCTTACGCTCGAGAGAAGTTCGAAAAATCGAAATTCAAAAAATTGAAAGTGGCTTAGGCCACTTTTTTATGTCTTTACTCTCCTAAATATTCTACAAAGTTTCGAGGTGTCTCGTAGAGCTTTAGCGAATGTAGTTCTCCATCATTGGCTATCTCTTTCACCTTGGGGGCTAGAATTCTCCAAATTTCCATCACAAGAATTTCGCAACTCGCCATTTTACATTCCATAAAATCAACATCCATGTTCAGGTTTTTATGATCGAGTTTGTCAATGACTTCTTTATTAATCAGGATGGATAGGGCTTTTAAGTCAACTACAAAACCAGTTTCAGGATCTGGCTTACCTTTTACAGTTGTAATCAATTCAAAATTGTGACCGTGCCAATTTGAATTGGCACATGGACCAAATACCTCCAAGTTTTTCTCCAGAGACCAGTTGGGGTTATACAGTTTATGGGCTGCATTGAAATGTTCTTTTCTACTGACGTAAACCATTCCTGTTGACAATTAGCCTGCAAATATATTAAATAGATTAAAATCTCTTTTCTTAGATTAGAAAACTAAACAAGAACTTGAAGCGCTAGATGATTAAATGTATTCATTGTCTAGTAGATAGTTCTTTACATAATCTCCGACACCATCCTCTAGCGAGGTAAATGGTCTATCATACCCGATACTCGCAAGTTTTCCCATTTGGGCCTCGGTGAAATACTGATACTTATCTCTAATATCTTCAGGTGTATCAATAAAATCAATATCCTCCTTTACGTCTAGTGCCTTGAAAACCGCTTTCGTCAAATCTAAAAACGTTCGTGCCGTACCGCTTCCAAGATTATATATTCCAGAATTACTACGATGATGCATAAAAAAGAGACAAACCTCCAAGACATCCTTGACATAGACAAAATCACGCATTTGTTCTCCATCCCTATAATCGGAATTATGGGATCTAAAGAGCCTCATCCCCTTCGTACTCTTAATTTGGTTGAAGGCATGAAACACTACTGAAGCCATTCTTCCTTTATGATATTCGTTTGGACCATAAACATTGAAAAACTTAAGCCCTGCCCAAAAAAACGGTTGCTCTTGTTGAACCAAAGCCCATTTATCGAATTCATTTTTTGATACACCATAAGGATTAAGTGGCTGTAATTGAAAAGACTGATCATGATCATCTTGATAGCCAAATTCTCCATCCCCATAAGTCGCAGCTGATGAAGCATAGACAAGAGGAATTTGATGCTTTATGCATGCCTTCCATACCTTTTTGGTGTACTCTAAATTCAACTGATTTAGTAGTTCCACGTCAAATTCAGAGGTATCTGTTCTAGCGCCTAGGTGAAAAATGAATTCAACTTTTGTAGCATTAAGCGATAACCAATCGAAAAAATCGTCTCGTTCGACTCTTTCAAGAATCTGCTTGTCTTGCAGGTTCTTACCTTTCTTTGGATTGTCAAATTTATCGACAATCACAATTTGCCGATAGCCTTCAGCATTCAATTTACCTACTAAACAGCTTGCGATAAAACCCGCTGCACCTGTTACTACAATCATTTTTTGTTAAGTATCTGACGTCCCGCAAATATACTCAATGAAATAGCGATTACATAGAGACTAAATTTTACACTTACCAAAGTGTTTCTTAGTACTATATTTGCGTTAACAAACGGCATAACAACAGAGCCACTTCTATATGAGTGACTTTGTTATCTATGTCTTGATAAAGACTATTTTTAATACTAATTTAACTTAGAAATTAGATAACTAAACTTACTATTATGAGGAAAAATTTAAGCGCAATCATCCTAGTTGCAGGACTTATATTTGCTACTGGCTGTGCCACTGGCAGTGGTGGTGCAGGACCAGCGGATCAAAGAGGTTTCGCTCAGTATTCAAGCTTATATGCCGCTTTACGGTCTGTTAGTGGTATTTCGGTAACAGGGAACGAAGATTCTCCGGTGATTACATTAAGAGGCGGAGGAACTGGGAGTACCTCTAATCAAGGACCCTTGTTTGTTGTTAATAACCAGTTAATGGGTAATAACTATAGCCAAGTAAACGCTGCGGTTTTACCTGCGAATATCAAGGAAATTCGAATTCTCAATGGACTGAGCGCTACTAACCGCTATGGTCAAGAAGGTAGAGCTGGCGTAATTTTGATTACCCTTATTAACTAAAAAAGAAGTCTAAAAACACAAAAAGCACCTTGAGTTGATCAAGGTGCTTTTTTTATGCTCTTTATCGGCTTTATCTAACAATTAGTTTTTTCACTGCTTTTCCCTGCGAAGTCGACAGATTAAGCAAATATATACCTGGCTTAAGACTCGGATGCGGTAGCTTATAACCTTCACTTTGAAAATCCTCATAACGCTTTACACTCAGGCTTCGCCCGTTTGTATCAATCAACGATGCTGAAATTATCCTCAGACCTGAACCTGCTTGAATATTAAGCGTGCCGCTTCCGTTCGATAGTGGATTGGGATAGACATTAATTCCTTCAATCTCGTTGACCGGAGACTCTGTGCTAGTAATAACACCCTCAAAATAGGACTTAGCATATTCATATGCGCTATTACCTATTTCTTCACCAATTAATCGTCCTTGCAAATCGTCAGCAGGTGGATGAATACCACCCCAGATTCTCGATAAACTACACTGATCTGAGGCGTCTCTGTAGGTAGCCCACTGGAGAACAACATCGACACTCGGTCCATCTTCAAACACCAAAAACTCATCTTTAGGCGCCAAAAACTCACCCATTCCTCCAGGAAAATATGCATCGCCCGTAAATCGTGTTAATACTTCTGCAGCAGCTCTTGAATACGTAGAATGTCCAGAAACATACCCAGCAAACGGAGGAGTAACGAAAGAAGGTCTTTGGTATGGCATCCAGTTTTCCGCTAAAATCCAACCTACACCTGCCTCATCCGTCTTCTCATTGACAATATTAGATGGGCCTTTCCAAGCATAGAGTTTTATTTTATTCAAGTTCTCATCGTTATTACCAACCAGTTCATCTCCTTCTTCAATCAATTCGATATAACCTTCAATCAGAGGAATACCATTGATAGAGTAAGACGGTTTGTCCGGGTCAGAACTTTGTCCTTGCCCAGCCATATATCTAATCGCAGAAATAGGTCTTATGTAGTCATAGTAACCTTTAATACTCCACGCAGATATAGCTGCATCGTGCATGGTTCCACCCAAGGTAAAATAGCTCAGCACGTCCCACTCTAAGTCTGTAAGAATCTCGCCCTGCCCTTCAAGCCTTTTCACCAAGTCCGGATTATCACTTACGTAGTTCAGTATCGTAAACCAATGGCCTGGAGGAGTTTCCGAATCAGGGCCATCAGCCCAAAATTCAGCTAATACTCTGGCGTAATCGCCTCTTGGCACCAAGTTTTCATTATAGGGAAGTCCGGTTGCAGGGTTAACAGAATAGCCCTCACCTATGTCGCCTCCCTCGGTTAGGTCATAAAAATTTCGATAACTTTCAAAGTCTCTTGGGATAGCACTACTATTGATGTTACCTAATGAAGCAGGTGATATATCCAAACTAGCACCATTCTCTGACGACAAATGAGCTGACCAAACGGATACCAAAGAGAAGCCCCACTTGTATTCATCCGACATACCACCACCCTGGTCAACATTTAGAAGTGGTGGTGTCCCAGGGTCTTTATATACCTTATAAGTATTTCCATCTCGCTCATGCACTGTGTAGTCACTCGCTCCCATTGAAAATGGTACCACTTCACCCCATTCTGGGCTTAAGAAGTCCGGAGTGGTATTTGAGATTTCATTACCGGATTGGTCAATGAACTTCTCCAAGGTCAGTGGCTGCCAACTGTTCGGGTTTTCAATATTTGGAGCTCCTGGAGAAAAAATATCCAAAGCCGTATTTGACGACTCGTAAAACCTATTCGCATAATCGTTCACCTCATTAGAACCATCTTGCAAACCAAAATCAATAACACATTGACCAATATAATTTCCCAAAGCATGCGGTTCTCCAGATGCATAATCGGTTGAACTCAATGACGTATCATAACCCAACTCATCCATCAACAACCTGAGGCGTTGTCTGGTTATTGAAGCACCGGGAGACTCAGCAAATCTGTGAGACATAATTTTATAAACTGCATAGCTGATAGATACTCTGATAGCGGATTCTCTATCGTCAGGCTTTGTAAATGATGCATTAAAAGAACAAGTAAAATCTCCAATCGTATTTCCTAAGAAATAGGTCTTCTTATCGCTATACACACTAAATGCGTCATAAACTGCAGATGAAATATGGTGTAAATTTCTGGCATGAACTGTAGGCCTTGCAAAATCATTACGAATAGCCTCTAGTAATTCTTCATTCCAAACCCTGGCAATAGATTTTGATAAGTCAAATTCAAGGCCGTCATCTGCCGAGGAAGGAATTAATTGCTTTGATTGAATTTCCTCTCCTTCAATTACTGTATATAGTAGATTCACAGATAAATCTTCAAAGTTGTCTATCACACCACTAGGCCATACAACTTTCATTTTCTCTATTAACTCAAAATTATCTAAGCCAAAGTGCATAGGCTTCAAACTCTGTCTACCGACACCCACACCGTGATAAAGCGATCTATATTCTTTGCCATTAACGGTCAAAAATACTTCAGCTCCATAGCCATTACGGTTAGAATCGGTTCCGATAAAATTAATTTGTACCCAATTCTTACCTGAGGAACCCTCATTAATCGTATTATTCTCGAGCAGTATTGGACTCTTATTTCTACTACTAAAAAGTAAGTCGATATCTCCGTCAGTATCGAAATCAAAAGATTCCAAGCCAAACGAACCACCCTGCTTGCTTACACCAGATTGACCTGAAAGGTTACTGAATCCATCTCTCCCTACATCCAAGAGATTCGAAAAGAAGTAGTTAAAATCTTCGCTACCATAGGTAGCTACAGCCAAATCATTATCCAGGTCGTGGTCAGCATCAAAAAATGCCATATCCCAACCCCAAGCAGTATTATCTATTCCTAAAGCGTTAGCCCTTTCGTTATACACTATCGTCCCCTCTTCTTCAGTTCCTCCCTCAGTCTTTAGTCCTACATAAAACGGATTAGGTCGATTCGAGTGAATATTCGTTACATAAATGTCATAGGTTCCGTCATTGTTATAATCAACCAAGCCAATACCCATACCATTACCTTCATCATCTATGTCAAACTCTTCTGCCACATTCGTAAATAATCCATTATCGTTTCTGAAAAGTCGATTAGGCCCGTTGTCATTCGACACATAAAAATCCCAGTCACCGTCAGAATCAAAATCTAGTGGCATGGCAGCCCAGCTCTCTTCTTCGTCATCAACGCCTAGTTCATTGGCCTTTTCGGTAAAAGTCTCATCTCCATTATTTACATAGTACCTATTTTTTGTTCTATAATCGGAGATGTAGATATCCAAGTCTGAATCATTGTCAAAATCCCACCATAAAGCGGATGCGCTATAGCATTTTTCACAACCGGCCACACCTGCTTGGCTTGTTACATCAGTAAAAGTTCCGTCCCCATTATTTTTATACAAAACATCTAATCCATCGTTTGCTAAAAATAGATCAACATACCCATCGCTATTAAAATCACCCCAAGACACACCTGAGGTTATTCCAACCGTAATATCAAAGGGAGTGGTATTCGTTTTCTGATTGCTTAGACCTGACGCTATGGTTACATCTAAGAACCTACCATTGCCATCATTTTGATAAAGTCTTGACCATGTATCAGGATCATTTTCGACAAAAGGCCGAAAAGCGGTCAAGTAAATATCTAGGTCACCGTCATTGTCATAATCTGCGGCAGCCACACCTTGAGACGCTGTGGTTAAATTTAAGTCACCGTAGTTTGAATAGTCGCTAAAAATCTGAGCCTTGAGGCCTGCGTTGATAAAAAAGAGTAAGGTTAATAGTAGTATCGAATTCCTCATACCGTTCTTCCTAAGTTCATTCAGCCCTGATAGGGCAACACCATTTTTGTCCAGTTACAAAAAGGACACAGTCTTGATATTTACACTCTAATATTTTAGAAAAAATTGTCTTTAGACCCTAGAAAACAGAAATTACCTCTTTCTTCGGCCTTTTAGACTCTAAAGAATAGAATGTGATATATACTGAACAAAACTACCCTAAATGATGAACAAAAAAAAATGGGTTACTTCACAGTAACCCATTTTAATTATTATAAGTAGTACTTATTTAGTTCTTCGTCAGAACAGTATTAAAACTACCGAACGTTCCTGCAGCCACTCTCATACCACCTCTCAGAAGAATCTGATTATTAGCACATTGGAATGTAAAATTCGCTCCAGCTCTTTGCTCATAAGAAGTATCACCAAAAGCAGTGTGTGAGAAACCAGGAGAGCTACCAAAAGAGACCGTTTGATCTTCATTTATAGTCAACACTACATTGATTGTTCCACTTACTCTACCAGAAGATACAGTTGGTGAAGCTTGTAATGTAATAGTTATCTGATCAGCCCCTGGCCCAGCAACTACAACGGCTGGCTGAGCTGCGTCAAACCAAACACCAGACTCAATAGTATAAGTACCTGGATAAGTACTAACATCTGGAGGAGTAGGACAAGCAATAGTCAAAGTAAAGCCCATCGCTGATCTATAACCTGGCTCATTTAACAAGTTCTCTTGCGTATTTCCTGAGAAATCATTCTCATCGAAGTCAACAGAAAGAGCCGAGTTAGTAAAAACCGTGCCATCGCTTCTAGTAGCAGTTCCAATAAAGTTAAACGAATCACCGAACGAAAATGTCGATGCCGCTACACCCAATGCCGATGCTAATTCAGCAGAAGTCAAGGCCATTGGAGTAGGACCTGATAAGTTGGTATATGATTTTACCAAAGAGGTATCACCACCAGCAACAACGAATAAATCATAAGACGATAAGTTTCCATTCACGTCTTCGATTGTTTCATTGTAAGTCCAATTATCAGCCACTTCAGCTCCTATCAGTGGGTTCACGTCCTCAACGAACCTAACGAATCCACCTCTTTCGAGCTCAAAGAATACTTCGTTGTTGAACTTATCTTCGTCAGTACATGAGACTGCAAAGGCAAGAACAAACAGCAAGAATATATATTTATTCAATTTCATAGTTTCCAATATATTTATTAGTTAATAAAACCTGGAGGGTTAGTATCCCAAAACACCTGATCCGTAACACTTTTCTGCTGAGCAAAATCTTCATTCTGGTTAGAATTCAGTTCACTCTCAGGTAGGAAATAACTTCTTATGAAAGCACCTGCAGCAATTACAGGGTCTTGTATGAAAGAAGGATATCCAGTTCTACGGTAGTTATTAAACGGAAGCAAACCAGTTGAAAAAGATGACAAATACCACTCACGAATGATAATGTCTAATCTCTCTCCATCGTTTGCAGCAGCCGCATATTCAGCTAATACTTCAGTAGCATAAGCATCAATTTGAGCTGTAGTCATATTGGAAGGAGAAAAACCTCTCACTTTTTCCAATGCCTGTCTCATACCCAAGTCTAATAGACTAGTAGCATCGCCACCATTAACACCTAGTGTTAAAGCCGCCTCAGCTAACATAAAATGTGTCCATGAAGAAAGCATAATTGGCTGAATACCATTACCAGAAGCACCTGAAGCAGAGGCAGCAACAAAAGACCCATCATCGTACGCACCCATTGCTGGATAAATACCATATGCGGTTCTTAAATTCGCATCACCAGGAATACCCTCGTTATCACCATGATCCCTGCCGTAGTACAAATCGCCAACACTACAGAAATTATATTGAGGATCACCAATACAAGTAATCAAATCATTTGCTATGAGGTCAGCCTCATCACGATCGGTTTGCCTGTAGAAATAATAAGTCAAACGTGGATCAGAAACAGTCATAGAATCTTTCATGTAGGACATCAAGCCATTACTCATATATTGACCAGCACCATTAATATAGTTACCGGTAAACAAAGGGTGTCTACTTTCGATAGGTGCAGTGTTAGTTCCGTACTGGAACTGCAAATCTTCACTTGCCTCATCAATAAGTTGACCACCTGCCAAAAGGCTAGAAATTCCAGCTGTTGCACCAGCCTGATCTACAAGTCGAGTTTGTAACCACATTCTCAATTTGAGCGTGTTTGCATACTTTACCCAACCGTCAGCATCTCCATTAAAATAGAAATCATTCGCAGGAGCTCTACCTCCAGCCTCAACATTAGCTATTCCCTCATCTATCAGGTTCATGACAGAAGCGTAAATATCTGCTCCTGGATCAAGTCCTGGATTTGGAAACTCTAATGAGTTATTGGCTTCAGAAAATACAGCAGTCCCAATGTAATCAACCAAGTTGACATACATAGTGGCTTGCATGATTTGAGCTGCTCCATAATGGTAAGTAAAACCATCTCTTTCCGCAAAGGTCTGAAGTGCCGTAAGGTTTGTACCAGTATTATATACCTGATTCCAAACACCGTTCATAGTACCCTGACCTGGCGTATTTGTACCAAACTGATATACCAATCGCATTAATTGGTCAGTTTGGAATCCCATCGTCTGATTTTGTCCATTGAAATTGAACTGGATGGTGTTGAACACTAAATCTACATCTGCAGACTCTAAGTTCAGTGCGTCCGGGTTCTCTTGAATGTCCAAATCTAACGTTTCACATGATGCCAATCCTACGAAGATGGCTATCATGAAAAATTTATGTTTAAAGTTTAATTTCATCTTTCTCAAAATTATAGCGTTAATCTCAATGATAGTGAATACTGTCTCATAGTAGGATCTGCTTGTGTATCAAAACCTCTACCATTTGGATTATTAGAGCTTACCTCAGGATCAAAATTCATGTGCTCAGGGAAGTTGAATGCCTTGAACCACGCGTTTTGAACGTTAAAAGAAACGTTAACTCCTTGGAAAGGTAATTTCTGAAGCAATCTTGAAGGCATAGAGTAGTTTAAGTTAATCTCTCTAATTCTCAATACGCTACCATCAAATACTATATTCTCATTTACATCAATAGTATTCAAGAAGAAAAGGTCATTTGCACCTAACTGAATATTGTTAGGAATCTTCTGTCCGTTCTCATCTAAAATCACTTCACCTGTGTTAGGATCTCCATAGAAGCCTGGAAGCACATAAGTACCTTCTCTATCTTCAGTATCCTGTGTCACACCTCTTCTAAGTAATGTAGAAGCTGTATTAGAGAAGATATCACCACCATGGGTATAATCTACTTGTACTGTTAAGTTCAAGTTTTTATAAGTGAATCCGTTAATCATAGTGTAAGTAAAATCCGGGTTAGGATCTCCAACTACTCTATTAACCAAACCTGCTTCTCCACTTGTAATGATAGTACCATCTTCAGGATTGATTAGCGCATTGCCCTCATCATCTCTCACTTGATAACCTAATCTAAATACACCTAGAGGCTCACCTTCGATTGCAAAGTTCAAACCATTCGCAAGGTTAATAAACTCTTCAGGAAGATCAATCACAGTAGTTTCAAACGCTGTGAAGTTATTCATGATACTCCAAGTAAAGTTATTAGTCTGCACAGGATAAACAGTAATTGCTGCTTCTATACCTTTAGTATCAATTCTACCAGCATTAATCACAGTACTAGAGAAACCAGTTGATGCAGGAAGTGACCTACCTAACACCTGATCTTCACTGATACGCTTGTACAAACTGATATCTAAATCTACTTTATAGTCAAAAAGTTTCGCATTCACACCTGCCTCTATTTCTCTCAGCCTCTCTGGCTTCAAGTCAGGATTTGGCTGAAAAGTAGAAATACCATTGGTAGAAATATTAACACCATCGTTTGTTACGAACGCCTGCGCGTTTGCATTAAGTATCGCTCTTGTTTGGAATGGACCAGGGAAACCAGCTGAAGTACCATAACCCATTCTTACTCTTAGTGAGTTCAACGTGCTAGACTTCAAACCTTCCCATACATCTGTAGGAACGAAAGACGCAGAAACAGATGGGTAGAACAAACTTGCATTCTCACGTTCTACTTGAGAACCCCAATCATTTCTTCCACTAAATTCTAAGAACAAGTAGTTTCTATATGACAACGTAGCTTGACCGTAAAGACCAATTACGTTAGTTCTTCTGTTCACATTACCTGTTGGTAAGTGAGTTCTGAAGTTAGAATGTCTGAAGAAACCAAACACTACTTGGTCAGTACTGTTAATACCGAAAGTACGAGTGTTTAAACTTCTTAGGTTCAATCCAACCTGAGCGTTAAGCTCAAGATCATCAGTCAATTGGAACCCGTTACCTGAGAATAAGAAGTTATGGTCAAAGTTAAGTCTTTCGTCATTAGAAGTAGTCATACTACCAATACCTTGCTCAACTAAACCACCTCTATTTCTAGTAAACCTTGAAACAGTGTTGTATGAATCAATACCCAATCTATATTGAGCAGAAATTTTATCATTGATGTTCCAAGTCAATCCTACTTTACCTAAGAATCCTTTTCTCTCTGTTTTCTGCGAAGTGTTCGCTAGTTGCCAAAGAGGGTTCTCTAAATCTGGTCTGTAGAAAATACTAGACCCATCTGCAGGATTTTCAAACGGCAGGCCTTGAATATCAAGGTTTCTTGGTAAGAACAATAACCTATCAAAAAAGTTGAAAGTTGGTCTTTTTACATCATTTTCAGTATAAGTGAAAGTGGTGTTCAAAGTCAAATTATCTGTTAGTTGAGAATTGATACTTGTACCTAAGTTAAATCTGTTTTGAGTATTCTCATCGATATAACCCGTTTGATCAACAAATGCAGTAGTAAAACCAATTGAAGTTTTTCCAACTCTTGCATTAGCATTCAAATTTGTGTTTGTACCCCAGTTATTCTCAAAGAAGTCATTTACGTTGTTAGGGAACGCCTGATAAAGAACATCTTCTTGTAATTCTGGGAAGATTACATCTAAACCAGGTACACGACCAGTTGCGTAGTGACCAGGAACAATGTAGTTATCATCAAATCTACCACCCCAGTTACCAATAAATGTTACGTTAGGATTGTTATCCGCACCTTGGCCGTAAGTATTTTGGAAATCAGGTAAGTTAGAGACTTGGTTCATAATGAACTGCTGATTTACTGTTAACGTAAAATCTTGGTCCTCATCAAGCCCAGCTCCCGTCTTAGTAGTAATCAATAACACACCATTTCTACCTTCTTGTCCGTAAAGGGCAGAAGCAGCAAGACCTTTCAATACATTAAAGTCTGCAATGTTGTTTGGATCGATATCTTGGTATCTCTCAAAACTTGTAAATACACCATCCACAATAACAAGTGCATTGTTATCACCAGTCGCAGAAGATTGACCACGCACTTGGATAGCAGCTTGACGACCTAAGAATCCTCCAGGGCTGGTCACTGTTACACCAGCTACTTTTCCTTTAAGAATACCACTAAGATCTGCTTGCGGTCTAGCTTCCAAGAGACCCTTGTCCACTTCACCGATAGAATAACCAAGAGATTTTTTCTCTCTCGCAATTCCTTGAGCTGTTACAACTACTTCTCCTAAAGAAGTTGCATCAACAGCCAATACTACGTTATACACAGATTGGTTCGCAACAAGCGGAACCTCTTGAGTAACGTAGCCTATGTAACGGAATACTAAAGTTCCTCCGTTAGACGGTACACTTATAGAATAAGTTCCGTCAGCATTTGTAGGAGTACCCTGTTGAGTACCCTTCAAAAAGATAGATACCTGAGGCAGTGCTAGTCCATCGTCTGAACCAGTCACCTTTCCAGATACTGTCCTGTTCTGGGCCAGCGCTGTGGTTGTTAAAACCGCAAACACAAGCATGACACAAGTCAGTAAAATTCTCTTCATTTTGCTTTCGTTTTAGTTTAATTGATGAATAATTAATTTGTTTAGAAAGCCAAACATAAAATAAAATGTCATCATTTAATAACATTTGCCAAATAAATTTGATGAATTCAGCCCCCTCGGAAATGCGGTTTTTCTGTGTTTAAGGGGTTTTTCTGCGGATTTAAGAATTTTGTTTGGTAGAGTAAGGGTAAACCAATTTTAAAGAAATCCGTAGTGCGAAAAGCCTTGTAAATACAAGTTTCGATGATAACTTTTTCACGCACCACTCGTTAAATGCCAATGTTACCCCAATATTAAGCTCAGAGGCCAGATTATTTCAATAATCCAACTATCGTAAATTGGATTCTTCTGTTCCTTATGCGATCGTTTTCTGTATTTTCTTTACTCAAAGGACGATCTTCTCCATAACCTCGATATACCAAATTTTCTTTGGCAGCACCTTTTTTTAACAAAAATTGGTAAACAGACCTTGCTCTGTCCTCAGACAGTACCATATTGTCAACTCCTTCACCGATTTGGTCTGTATGCCCCCCTATCTCAATTATGACACTATCGTTAGTTTTGAGGAAGTCTATAACCTCATCTAAAATGGGATAACTTTCTTCCTTTATTTCAGCACTCGCGAAGTCAAAATTGATTGTCCCAAACTGGATGGTCTCACCCGATTTCAAGGGTTGAAGCAAGACTTCATGATTAGTCAATTCTGCAATGTCTTTGACACTCAATTTTCTTGTTATGTAATTTTCAGCTTCGAAAATAAGCGTCATTGAATCACGCTCGATAAAAAGCTTGAAGAGGCCTTTGCCTTGATCAATACCGAGCCGTGATGAACGATTATCAAAGTCTGGGTAGTAAACTGTAATTGAAGCCTCAATAGCCTCTCTCGTTATTGCATCTAAGACACTTCCTTCAATCAATGTTACCTTATCAATAGCAACTAATTGCTCAGGTACCTTAAACCTGTTAAGCGTAATGCTACCATTGTCATTTGAAGAACTGTAGTAGGCCCACCCCTTCGGACTGATACTATAACCAACCTGATCAAAAGCGTTATTGATAGGATAGCCAAGGTTTCTTGGGTTATCCCATTTTCCATTAACTAGCTTAGAAACAAAAAGATCAAGCCCTCCCATTCCCATTCTACCTTTAGAGGCGAAGAAAAGGGTTTTTTCATCAGCGTATATATAAGGGGACAGGTCATCGTATTTTGTGTTAATCTCGGGGCCCAAGTTCTCAGCTTTACTCCACCCTTCTTTCAGCTTGGTACTTACCCAAAGGTCAGCCCCACCTAAACCGCTTGGTCGCCTACTGACAAAATAAAGTCTAGACCCATCTCTACTCAAAGACGGTTGCGAGTCCCATTCAGGGCTATTCACACTTGCGGTCAGTAATTCGGGCTCGGTCCAATCGTTATTTTTCAAATAGCTAATATAAAGGTCGCAGCTGCCGATGTTACTTGGCAAATTACATGCTGTAAATACCAAGGTGGAGCCATCGAGAGAAATCGAGGCGGTGCCTTCATTGCGATCGGAATTGATCTTTCCAGAGATAGGCATGGGCCTAGTCCAGCTGCCCTCTATAAAAGAGCTTGTGTATAAGTTCTCTCCTCCTTGCCCCCTGCTTTCTCTAACGGTAAACACCAGCTGTTCTGAAAAAGTAATAGAGGGAAAATACTGACGATCGAATTCATTGATCGGCTTTGGCAACTCCTCGAAATCGATACTCAGTGGATTAGCGAATTGATTCAATGCAAAGTCGATTGACTGAACCAACATTGTGATTATACTATCGGGCAAACCATACACTGTACCCTCAACGGAGGAGACAGAGGATTTGGCCTCCTGGTATTTACCCAACTCATATTGATAATTCGCTTGATCCGAGAGCACCCTATTCTGGAAGGTCTGACCTAAAGCAGATTGATACTTGTCAAAAACTTCTTTCGACTTTTCAAATTCATCCCTTCTCAAATAAATCTGATGAAGCAGTAAAATAGCCTCATCGAAGCTCTTGTCTTTTTTCAAAGCAGTAATCAGAAGTTGCTCTGATTCGTATAAGTTTCCTATTCGGCTAAGTTCACTCGCTTGATTATAACTTTCAATCGCCTTTTTATTCTTGGAATGGAGTGTTTGAGCCGTAAGGCCAGAAGAAAGAATGATGAATAAAAGGATTATAATCGAACGCACTATTATGGAATCTGCATAAACTTATGTGTTTGTAGCGAAATTTTCCACTGAGGGTTGTCTTTTACGTAATCAATTATTTCTGGAAGTACGGTTTCTGACTTGTCCCACTCTGGCTGAAGGTAGAGCAAACAATCAGGGTTTACCTTAGCAGCATGCTCCTCTGCCCATTTAAAGTCACTTTTGTTATACACTACCACTTTCAGTTCATCGGCCACCTGATAAAACTCATCGCGTGGCTTCATAAATTTCTTTGGAGAAAAACAGATCCAGTCCCAGTCTCCACTTAATGGATGAGCGCCAGAAGTTTCTACATTGGTCTGAAGCCCTTCTTTTTTTAAGGTATCTGTCAATTCAGACAAATCATACATTAAGGGTTCTCCTCCGGTTACAACTGCTAATCGGGTTGGGTGTGCTTTGGCTTTACTTACTATTTCTTGAACAGACTGCTTGGGCCATCGGTCGGCATTCCATGAATCCTTCACATCGCACCACACGCAGCCCACATCGCAGCCACCAAGTCTTATGAAATAAGCAGAATTGCCTGAGAAGTGTCCTTCTCCCTGAATGGTATAGAAAGCCTCCATCACGGGAAGCGCATTGCGTTCTTTGATCATAATCAATTTTTTAAAGCAGGTGTTGAAACTGCTAGTGGTTTAAACCAATTTCTGGTTGGTTAAATATGTATTCCAGAGAAGAGAGGCAATCGTCATTGGACCTACTCCACCAGGAACAGGCGTTATATAACTGCACTTAGGGGCGACTTCATCGAATCTTACATCTCCTTTTAATTTAAAGCCAGACTTAGTCTGATCAGAAGGTACTCCGTGTATTCCTACATCAATTACAATAGCTCCATTTTTGACCATGTCGGCAGTAACGAAACCTTCTCGCCCTATGGCTACAATCAAAATATCCGCTTGCGCGCAAATCTCTTTTAAATTTTGAGTTCTACTATGACAAAGGGTAACCGTGGCATTACCAGGGTTTGAGTTTCTCGACATCAATACACTAATAGGTGTACCGACAGTATGACTTCGCCCAATCACTACACAATGCTTCCCAGAAGTCTCAATTCCATTGCGCTCCATCAGCAGCATCATACCCTTAGGAGTGGCTGGTAGTAACGTTGGCAAATCGAGCAACATTTTCCCTAAATTGGACGGATGAAAACCATCCACATCCTTTTTGGGCAAAATGGCCTCTACTACTTTATGCTCATCAATTTGTTTCGGTAGTGGTACTTGAACAATAAATCCATCAATCTCTGGATCATTATTTAGACGCTCAACTGTAGCCAAAACTTCTTCCTCAGAAGTATCTTCTGGCAAGTGTATCAAAGTCGATCCAAAACCGATCTGCTTACAAGCCTTCACTTTAGCGTTGACATAAGTTTTGCTAGCACCATCTTCGCCTACCAAAACAGCGGCTAAATGCGGAACTCTTCCACCTTGTGCTTTAATGTCTGCAACTTTGCCTGAAAGCTCATCTTTGATCGATTGAGCAGTAGCCTTTCCATCGAGTAATTGATACGCCATATTAGTCTAATTTCAGTACGGCCATGAAGGCTTCTTGCGGAATTTCCACATTACCTACTTGGCGCATTCTTTTCTTACCTTTTTTCTGTTTTTCTAGAAGCTTGCGCTTACGAGAAATATCACCACCGTAGCACTTAGCCAAAACGTTCTTTCGAAGTGCTTTAACAGATTCTCTCGCAATAATTTTTGTGCCTACAGAGGCTTGAATAGCAATTTCGAACATTTGCCTTGGCAAAAGCTCTCTTAGCTTTTCACAAAGCCTTTTCCCCCAGTCGTAAGCCTTGTCTCGGTGAACAATTGCAGACAAAGCATCCACCTTTTCACCGTTTAATTGAATGTCCAATTTCACCAAGTTTGACTGCCTAAAACCGATCAATTCATAGTCTAATGAAGCGTAACCACGAGAGATGGTTTTGAGCTTGTCGAAGAAGTCAAAAACAATCTCAGCCAGTGGCATTTCAAAAGTCAATTCTACGCGGTCAGATGTCAAGTATACTTGATTAGAAATCTGGCCTCTCTTGTCTATACAAAGACTGATGATTGGCCCCACATATTCCGCCTTTGATATGATTTGAGCACGAATAAATGGCTCTTCTAAATATTGCGTATAATTCGGCTCGGGAAGCTCTGAAGGAGCATTTACGAGCTGCATTGACTCATCCGTCATGATGGCATGAAATTGTACAGATGGCACCGTGGTTATCACAGTCATATCAAACTCTCTCTCGAGTCTTTCTTGCACTATTTCTAAGTGAAGCATGCCCAAGAAACCGCATCTAAAACCAAAACCTAAAGCAGCCGAGGTTTCTGGTTCCCAAACGAGAGAAGCATCATTCAGTTGTAGCTTCTCCATAGATGCACGTAGCTCTTCAAATTCCGAAGTCTCCACGGGATAGATACCCGCAAAAACCATTGGTTTAACGTCCTCAAAGCCCTTAATCAATTCTTGTGTTGGGTTGTCAACGTGTGTTACCGTATCTCCCACTTTTACTTCTTTAGCTACCTTAATGCCAGAAATAAGGTAACCCACATTGCCTGCGCTAATTTCTTCTTTAGGGTCTTGTTTCAATTTTAAAACACCAATTTCATCGGCATTATAAACCTTTCCGGTGTTGACAAATTTGATTCGGTCTCCCTTCTTAATTGTACCATTAAATACACGGAAAATAACTTCTATGCCTCGGTAAGAGTTGAAGACAGAGTCAAAAATCATAGCCTGAAGCGGCTTATTTGGATCGCCTTTTGGAGCAGGTATTTTTTCTATGATAGCCTCTAGGATATCCTCAATTCCGAGGCCTTCTTTTCCGCTAGCGTGAATGACATCATCAGGATCACAGCCAAGTAATTCAACAACCTGATCGGTCATCTCTTCTGGCATGGCTCCTGGGAGGTCAATTTTATTGAGCACAGGTATAATTTCCAAATCATGCTCAAGTGCCAAATATAAATTTGAAATGGTCTGTGCCTCAACACCTTGAGAAGCGTCAACAATCAAAAGGGCCCCTTCACAAGCGGCAATAGATCGAGACACCTCATAGGAAAAATCCACGTGACCAGGGGTGTCAATCAAATTGAGCGTATACTCCTCACCCTTGTACTTATAATTCATTTGGATGGCATGCGACTTGATGGTTATACCACGTTCGCGTTCCAAATCCATATCATCCAACAACTGATTTTGCATATCACGATCACTGACCGTTCCAGTACTTTGTAATAGCCTGTCCGCCAGGGTACTCTTACCGTGGTCTATATGTGCGATTATGCAGAAATTCCGTATTCTCTCCATGCTTTCTTAACGAACTGCAAAAATAGAAAAAAGTGGATCATTTGCTTTGTAGCGATAACCTTTAATTTTGCAGCTATGTTATTGGCAGACAAGAAAAAGAGAGAGAACATTTCTGAGTATATCATCTACATGTACCAAACCGAAATGTTGATTCGCAACTTTGCGTTCGATGTAGAGAAAATCAAAGTACAGGTACTTGGAAATATTCCAGACGAAAAAATGAGTACTGAAACTCGGGAGGAAATTCTGAATTGGTATCGACAAGTAATCACTGAGATGCAAGCGGAAGGTTTACTCAACGAGGGGCACCTGTCCTATGTACAAGAAGAAGTCCAAAAACTAAGTGAACTGAGCCTGAAACTCTTGACGGAAGACACTCATTATCAGAAAGTTTTTAACGCTGCCAGACCAGCCATTCGAGAAAACATAGTTGCCGCTAAAGGACTGATTGCTAATCCAATACAAGCTTGTCTAAATGGAATATTCGGATTGCTAATTGCCAGAATGAATGACACCCAAGTGCCAGATGAAATTATGGCACAGGTCGATCACTTTGGTAATGTATTATCGTATTTAAACCATGCTTCAAAGACGAGTTAGTCTTTATAAACTACTCCGTCTTTCATTACAAAGGTAACCTTAGTCATAGCAGAAATATCTTCGATTGGATTGCCCTCTACGGCTACAATGAATTATAGTCCGCTGCGCGAAACTGGCAGTAATAAGAATAAAAAGGAGGAAAGAGGAGGTTATTGATTTTCTAAACATGTCCAAAAATTTCTGTTTAGAAAGTTATTAAAAAATTCACAGCTATTTTCTTACCAACCTTGCTAGGTATTGACCATTCTCGTCAGCGTGAAGAAAGTATACATACCACCCTAGTACATCAGCCTCAAGCGCTAGGGTGTCTTTGTCCAAATAAACCCAATCGAACCAATCTCCTTTCTGACCATTGTACTCATATTGAAAACTTACTTCACCGAAATACCTTTGGCTCGGTAAGTCCTCATTTTCATACAGGTATGAAATATCACTACTATCTAAAATAATCTGACCGTCATTTTTTAGGAGCTTATCAGCCTGAGACAGAAAGTCCTTCAAGCGATCCTTTTTACCAATAAACCCGATACCATTCATCAAACAAATTAACGTATCAAACTGCCCGTCATTCATCAGAAAAAAGTCCAGTAACCTTGCATCGCGCACTTTTGAGGCTTTCATAATGTCAACAACGGGCGCACTAGTATCAATTGCCGTTACTTCATAGCCCATTTGCTGCAGGCAAATAGCATGGCAACCTGTGCCGGCACCTATGTCCAATACTTTTCCCTCACAGATAGAAAGTGCCATTTTCTCAAGCTCTGGCATTTCATCAAACTCTCGAAAAAAATACCATAGCGGCATTTCTTCTGGCGCTCCGTAGGAATTATTGAGCATCAAGTTTGAAACTTCTTTCTCTTCACTAAAATCCTTCAAGGCCTGTCCATATGGGTCCATCAAGCAAAAAAGAACACTTCCATCGTCAAATCAAAATAGACAAAAATGACTAGGCAAAAGATAGTTTTGCATAAACACTGACAACCCAAAGAAATCATTGCATCTGAGCGTAAGTCAAACAAAAATTTGTCGGATTAGAGACAAGAAAAGAAGGTTTATAAATTCCTTATTTACAAGGACTTATTAATATGCTACCACTCATACCAAAAATCGGTCTTTGGGATAAATTTCGTTCTCCAAGCGAATAACAAAATCCATCTTTACGTGTTGATAACGTGGTATGAATAAAGGTTTGATCCAAAATAGTTTAATTGTATTGGCGCTTTGCTGCGTGTCAGTGATGTCTTTTGGGCAAGACTTAGATATTCCCAAAAAGTCTTTCGAAGCCGTAAGAGCAATCGATAAAATAAAGATTGACGGAATTTTCGATGAAGCGTCTTGGGAGTGTGCACCAATTCTTACAGATTTCGTACAAAGAAGACCCTCTCCGGGTGTTGCCTCAGGTAGAAAAACCGAGGTGAGATTTGTCTATGATGACGAGGCGATTTACGTGTCCGCTAAACTTTATGAGAAAAGAGATCAGGTTTTTAACCTTTTAACCAATAGAGATAATATAGGTGATTCAGATTACTTTGGTATTTCTATAGATCCATTCAATGCCGGGCTCAATGGTGTAGGCCTGTTTGTAACCGTGGCAGGTGTTCAATATGACACGCGATACTCAAATGGTGGTAACGAACGTATCTGGAGAAATGACGAAGACTGGAATGCTGTTTGGTTATCAAAAACCGAAATATTTGATGACTATTGGACGGTTGAATACAAAATTCCTTTTGCAGTACTTCGGTTTAAATCAAATGATGTTCAAAACTGGGGAATTAACTTTTTCCGAAAATCGACCTTCCTAAATGAAGATTCGTTTTGGAATCCAATAGATCCTGAAATTAATGGCTACTTGAACCAAGCAGGCCAAGTGACCAACTTAGAAAATATAGAAACCCCAACTCGTTTGTTTTTCTATCCTTATGTATCTACTGTCATCAGCAGATCTACGGAAACAGGCTTTGTCACTCCGCAATTAAATGGCGGTATGGACATCAAGTACGGAATCAATGACGCCTTTACCCTAGATGTAACACTGATTCCAGATTTCAGTGGCGTACGCTCTGACAACCAAGTTTTAAACCTTTCTCCATTTGAAGTAAGGTTTGATGAACAAAGGCAGTTTTTTACCGAAGGAGTTGAATTGTTTAATAAAGCCGGATTATTCTACTCAAGAAGAATAGGGGAGACTTTTGGCAACGTCACAGAAACCCTCAGTGAGAGTGAAAGTATTATATCAAGACCTGCAGCTGCTCAACTAATCAATGCTAGTAAGATTACAGGGCGAACCAATAGCGGTTTAGGTATTGGTTTTTTTAATGCCATAACGGACAGGACATTCGTGGAAGTAGAAGACTCAGAGACGGGAACCACGCGTCAAGTAGAGGCAGATCCATTGACCAATTTTAATTTATTGGTACTAGATCAAAACCTCAAAAATAACTCAAGCGTTACGTTCACTAATTCTAACGTGTGGCGAGGACAAAATGCCGATGATGCAAATGTCACTGGCCTCAATCTAAGCCTCAATGATCAATCACTATCATGGAGAGTCGGTGGATTCTATGGTTATAGTCAAGTAATTTCTCATGACATAGAAACAGCCACTAGTGAGAACAAAACTGGTTATAAATACAACCTCAGTGTCGCCAAGACGAGAGGAAACTTCCAGTTCAATATGAGAAGGAATGTTGAAACGGACGACTATGACATCAATGATTTAGGTTTCCTAAGACGAGCCAATAGAGTTGAACATGGTGGGCAAGTATCCTATAATCAATTTAGTCCTAAAGGAATATTCAACAGTTGGTCAGTTCGCTTAAATGGAAATTACAATCAATTGTATGAACCAAACACTTTTACGAATATGTTCGTCAATTTGAACCTGAATGGACAATTAAGAAATTTCTGGTCCCTTTCTGGAGAAATTGGTGGAAACCCACGAACAGACAATGATTTCTTCGAAGCTCGAACAAGTGGTTACGTTTTCAGAAGACCTGAGAGTCAGCGCTACAGCGTTTCCCTTAGAACGGATGGCCGAAAGCTTTTGAGTGGAAACGGTCGTTACAGAGTAAGTGTAAGGCCTGAATGGGATTTTGTAGAACACTCTTATAATGTCTCAGGAACCATAAGAATTGGCCAAAGGGCAGAGGTTAGTCACAGAATTGAAGTGCTCGACCGGAAAAACAACCGAGGCTATGTGACCAAACTATATGATGATGCAGGCACATTGACTGACGTAATGTTTGGGGTTCGCGATAGAAAAACATTGACGAATATTACAGACGCCCGTTATATCTTTAGCAACAGAATGGGTGTTACATTTAGGCTCAGACACAACTGGGATAGAGTTGAGTATAGCCGTTTCCTTGAACTAACTGAAAACGGTGAACTGCTAGAGACAGATTATACCGGTATAGATGCTGAAACTAACGATCCAATTCATAACAGAAACTTCAATGTCTTTAACATTGATATGGAATACAATTGGCAGTTTCTTCCTGGTAGCGAAGTCAGAGCCATTTGGAAGCGCTCCATCGGAACCAACGACTTTAATACTCAACTTGATTTCTTTGAGAACTTTGACAACACTTTAGGGGCACCTAACTTTGATACCATCACCATCAGATTAGTCTATTTCATTGACTATTTAAATGTTAGAAACCTCTTTAGGAAATAAGGATTGCTAATGGCTTCTAGCCTTAATACCTTTAGTCAAAACCTTTGCCATTAACTATCTAGCCCACTTATATCTTTCCGGAAGCAATGAGCAAATCAAGGTTGGCAATTTTATTGGTGACTTTGTAAAAGGAAAGCAGTTCAACGATTTTGAACCTTTGGTAGCTAAAGGAATATTGCTGCATAGAGAGATTGACCATTACACGGATACCCACCCTATTGTATCCCTCAGCAAAGATAAATTACGCGAAAAATATAGGCACTATTCAGGTGTGATAGTAGACATGTACTACGATCATTTTTTGGCTAAGAACTTCGCTCAGTATTCTGATAGCTCATTAGAAGACTTTGCGCAAGCCAGTTATAAAATTATGCAGAAACACTGGGCTGTTATCCCTGCAAAAGGCCAAAACATGCTACACTATATGATCAAAGGAAATTGGCTGGTTAATTATGCTAAACCACAAGGACTGCATAGAGCACTGCAAGGCTTAGCACGCAGAACAAAATTCGACTCTAAACTCGAATTAGCAATTCAAGATCTGTATGAAAATGGCCATGTGTTTGAAGATGAATTTCATTCTTTTTTCAAAGAGATCGTGCGCCATGTTTCTCAATTCCGAGAAGATTTGATTAATTCGCCTAGATGATTATCTCTAAGCCAAAAAGAAATACCATATTTTCGCTTACTGTGTTCACAGTCATCTGTGGATTTGGTTCTCTTTACTTTCTGCGTCAAATACTCAGCGATCCAGAGGGCACTTGGCGATACATTGTTTTAGGTATTTTGGTGCTTACTACCACCATACTATTATCTAAGCTACTCTTTGGGTACAAAGTGATTAAGATTAGTCACGACAAAGTCCATATCTATTATCCTTTCCGTTTCTTTAAAACAGTTCAAGACATTGGAAATTTAGGTGCTTGGCAAGAGACAATAATTACAACTAACAAGACCGAGTTCAAACAGTTAAAACTCGTCTTCTTGAATAAAGGATACGTAAAACTATCTAATCAGGAAAACAGCGATTACGACAAGGTATATAAATATATTAAGCGCAAAGCACCGAAAAAGGAAGTACAAGAGTGATGATTAAAAACCTTGTCATAGTAGCGATTGGAGGTGGTGTTGGAAGCGCACTACGTTACTTTTTACAAGAAACACTGCATAAGCAATTAGACAACTTTGAGCCCTACGGTACTTTCGTAGTGAACATAGCAGGTTGTTTATTACTCGGCATATTGGCTGGTTATGCTGAACAGGAAAAGCTCATTAACACTTCTATGAACTTGTTACTTATCTCAGGCTTTTGTGGAGGCTTTACCACCTTTTCAACCTTTGCCCACCAAGGAAATGCCTTGTTTATCTCAAGCAAGCCTGTCCAAGCAATTTTATATATCGGCCTGAGTGTTATTTTCGGCCTTTTAGCTGCCTATTTCGGATATAAGCTCACTAAGGCCTAGTGAGACCAGTCATATTGGTCTAGGTTTTCTAAACTAGCTACTAGCAAGTCAATAGCTCCCTGAACATCCTCTTTGTTGGCCATTTCAATCACCTGATGCAGGTGCCTTGTAGGTATCGATACAGCACCGGAGATGGCGCCATCCTTACCCATGCGCTGAACACCAGCAGTATCTGTTCCGCCAGCTGTTAAAATTTCAGGCTGCCACTTTATTTTCTTTTGATCTGCAATTTGCTTCATATAGGCTACCATACGGTAATCACAGATAGTAGATGCATCCATGATCTTGATAGCGGCTCCTTTACCTAATTCTGTTACCATTTCATGTGGCTGTGCTCCTGGCAAATCAAACGCTATCGTTGTATCTAGCCCAAATCCGAAATCAGGATTGATCGTATGAGCAGAAACATTGGCTCCTCTTATACCTACTTCTTCTTGCACAGTAAACACACCATAGACATCATAAGGCTGATCCTTTAACCTTTTGAGTGCTTCGATTAGAATAAAAACGGATACCCTATTGTCTATTGATTTGCAATTAACACAGTCGCCCATTTCGATGAGCTCTCTTTCGCGGGTGATAGGGTCACCAATGGAAACGAGTTTCTCAACCTCCTCCTTCGACATACCCAGATCTATAAAGTAATCTGAAATCTTAGCTACCTTAGTACGTTCCTCAGGCGTCATCACATGAATGGGCTTGCTTCCCATGACTCCAATAACATCTTCTCTTCCATGTATGATAACTCTTTGAGCGGTCAACGTCTTCGGATCAAAACCACCCAAGGTATGGAAGCGCACAAAGCCATTCTCGTCTATATGCGTGACGATGAAGCCTATTTCATCCATATGAGCAGCTACCATTACCTTTTTACCCTTCGGGTTGTTATGGCCCCTCTTAAGGGTTACTACATTTCCCATATTGTCAACGCTGAGCTCATCTACCAAAGGACTCACTTCTTTGACCACCAAGTCGCGAATTCTTTTTTCAAAACCTGGTGCACCTGCTATTTCGCAGATCTTTTTTAATAAGGGTACATTGATACTCATAGTGACTAGGGTTATGTCACGAATATAGAAGGAAAGTAAATTAGTAGGAAGAGAGTATTATAAATCTTCAGCAATTGTGAAGAGAACAGTCAAACCATAAATACCTGGCGAATAATCGAAGCCAGGGGTGAGCTTATAGCTTATTCTAAACTTGTGTGTAAACGGATCACTTCCTGCGTCACCAGGATCATTTGTACCGATACCAGTCCCAACGGTAGCATCATTGCCAGTAGAACCAATTAAAAAAGTAGGAACAGAGATATCTGTTAACTGGAAAAAAGCAGCCTCTTGTGAGGTAAGTCCGGGGGTATTGGCTCTAATTTCTAGAATCCCTACTGGCACATTGTCCGTACCAGCATCAGAATACGACTCGATCAGGTCCCAAAAACCAGCTACTGTAGTTTCTGTTCCAACATACAAATCCCATTCAACAGTAGATTCTACACTGACCTCGGTAGCATTGCCCAGAATAGAACCTGTGGTATAAGCCCTAATAGAATTGAATGTAAAAGCAAAATCAGTACCCTTAGTAATCGCCAAATCTAGTGTTTGGGCAGTACCAAGGAAGAAGGTGAATTGCAAAACCGATATGAGTATCAGTACACGCATTGTTAAAGTTATAAAAATAAAAAGAGGTAACAATATTGTTACCCCTTTTACCAATCAACATAAATCGAACTAACTTATTTACTACGTATTAGTAAAAGTTATTTTATTAAAATTCTTTATTCTTAAAGGTCTTCTGCCAAAGTGTATACTAAGTTAATACCGTAGTAACCAGCTGTATAGTTAGACAGACCTGGAGAAAGTCGGTAATCAACTCTGAATTGGTGAGTACTAGGTGAAGTCAGGTAAGTTCCTGGTGCACCTGGAACGTCAGTTGCATCTACAGTACCACTTGCATCGCCAATAATAGCTAGCTCATCAGTACCACTAAGTGCAGTGTAAACGTTTACAGTACCGTTTCCATCAATCAATGAATTACCAGCAGCGTCAATCGCTCTGATACCAATGATACTTGATGGAATAACCGTAGTTCCTGCTTGAGAATATGCTTCAAAGTTCTCCCATGATGCAGTCTCAGCATTTACAGTTAAATCCCAGTTTACAGTTGACTCTACTCTCAATTCAGTAGCATTAGTTTTAGTAATACCATTTACATATTGAGGGATAGTACTGAAGATAAAATCTAAGTTTGGATCAGTCACCAAAGTTAAATCAAGAACTCCCTGTAATTCTAAAGACACGTAAACGTTTTCGTTATCTGTCGGAAGCTGTGCAAATGCACTAGTGCTTAATGTGAAAGAAGCTACAGCAACTGCTGCTAACATTCTTAGTTTAAATACATTTTTCATAATTATAATGTTTAGGTTAAAAGTTTCGACATGTGAATATATGGACTTATTTTCATATATAACAACATTCAACAAAAAAAACTCAATTTTTTTTCTGTGACTGCCTTATAATGAGGTAAATAAGCTTCATTCGATCATCTGCCATTTATGATATTAATGTTGATTTCCTTTTTCAGGTATGAGTATTTCCATCTCAGCGGCCTCTACCTCTTCCCTATTTCCATAGTCCATAACGGCCAGTACCGAGTACCTACCAGGTGCTATATCTGGTGGGATTGTAAATACAGTATTCCTATTTAATGCCGGTAGCATAGTAAAGCCCCGGGTGTTAATTCTCTTTGTTTCACCGGTTGATAAACTGGTTAATTCTATATATGAGTTACAGGTCAAAAAAGTCTCCCCTGCATTTCGCATTTGAATGGTAAAGAGATTGTCTTTAAAGTCTAGTCCACTAATCTCTCCCCTCGAATCATTCGCACTCGGAGGTGTTTGGAAAATATAAACCCCAAAACGATACGACTGATTTACCCTAACGTTCAGGCCATCCGAGGCATCCTTGGTTCCAAAATCTAGCGGACGAAGTCTCACATAGGCCACTGCCCATCTAGCCAATAGCGCTGAAGAATCAGCTGGCGCATCTAATAATATAGAGACATCCTGTGTTTCACCAGGGGCTAGTTCAAACACGCCTGGTGTTGCCGTTAACCAATCTGCACAGCTTCGGCTAATCACGCCTTTCTCTGAAAACTGACTTTTACCACTCGCATTTGCGCTGAAATCCCCAAAGTTTACCTGAAACCCTTGTCGATCAGTTGAATTGTTTGCGACAGTTATTGTACTTCTTCCAGATGCTCCCGGAGTAACTTTAAAGTTGATCCTTGTCGGAGAGGTAGATATTTTTTGTGCTGAGGCATCCCAAGCGAAATATGACATTAGCATCATAGCCAATGTGAGGGTACGTACAGTTTTGGTATAGGTGGACAGTTTGTACATTGTTTTATTTGTTAATTGTTATTACCGAATTTTTTAATATTCAACTTTCTCTTTTTCTCTATGAGATAATATGTAAGTCTATAATTTGAATCCGCACTGTTGATTTCTAGCTCATACGCGTCCTGAGCAAATTGAAATTGCTCATCAATTGTACTAGAGCTTGCGGCAATGGTATATTTTCCAAATGGGACAAAGAGTCTAAACTGACCTGCCCTATCTGTTATTCCAGAATAAACCTTTTCATCATCTCCTATTGCGGTGATTTTAACACCTGAAAGATTCACTTCATTGGCGAAACGAGAGTAAGTAGCTTTTTGCACCAATACGTTACCCGATATCTGAACACCACGCGTTAATGGAATGTAAATCGTTTTCTCCTTATCCATAAAGAAGGTATTATCATCAGCCTTGAACCAGCCTTCCGTATCTCCCAATACAGTTGAAATCATAGTATGCTCTCCTTTGGCCAAATTCGAAAATTCTGCTTGTCCATCTCTATTTGTAATGACCGTTTCACCGTTGACCTTGATCAATACATTTTCTACATAAGCCTCTCCTCTACCTCTTATTCCATCAGCATCGGCATCCTTAAACACTACAACTTTAAGAGGAAAGGACTTTCCTCCTGGACGTTTAAAGCCTAAACTCTTTCTTATTCCCAGTCTTAAGAAAAAATTCTTTTGACTGAAAGTATTTGAATTCGTTTCAATTCCTAACAGTGCATTTCTTATTGCTATCTGACTTTCACCTTGATTAATTGTCAGATACTCAGCACCCATAGTGAAGGTATACCCACTCTTAGACTGATACTCTAAATCATTTGAAAAGTTAGTTCTCCATCTAGCGAATACAGACTCATATCGCGTATTAAATCTCGGTCTAAACAAAAGGCCATGCTTTCTGAAATAAAGGGTTGCAAAGGCAGATATAAATACCGACTGTGGATTAATCTTATCATTGATAACTCTGAAGTTCTCCGTTAAAGATGCCGGCCCATAATTATATCTGGCCAATAGATTTAGATTCTTGAACCGAATGCGGCTTTCCCATCTTGCTACAGGAAATGGATTAACATCAAAATCAGGCGCCTCAGTATAGCCCGCAAAAAACCTTGAAAAAACTCTTAATGTTCGGCCTTGATTCTTACTGTAGCCAATAGAAAGGCCCTTTGTGTTAATTCTCAAGCCCAAAGTTTCACTATCATTAAAGGAAGGAATGAGTGTCATGGTGGCACCCGCTGTACGCCATTCATATCTAACTTCATATAAATTCCTTTTATTCAATGGAGTCTCGAATTGATTACCTCTTCTAAATCGGACAGGCTGAGACTCATTAATACCTCCTCTCAATGTCAAACTCTTATTGTCACCCAAAACGTACCGAGCGTTCAATCCTAATTGCCGAGAACCTCCGAATTGTCCCATGAACATGTCAGTGTAGTAGCCACCATTTACCGAAAAGTTCAATTTCCTAACCGAACCCACATACCTCATCTCTCCTCCGTAGCCAGTAGTTTGAAAAACACTATCAGGATTATAACTGTCAGTTTGGAGACTATAACCTCCCGCAAACCTTAAGCGATGCTTATTCGCAAGTTTAACATTGGTCTGTAATCGAAGAATATCCCCATTTATAGAATTAAAATCATCCTGCTGATTTAAATATTGGGCTTCAACGTCTGTTCCTTTATCCACTTCATACTTTACCCGACCACCGTAGAAAGTCAAGTCATTAGGTGCGACTGGTCCGCCTCGACTCACATTAGTTGCATATATAGCTCCCAATTCAAACTTCTCCGAAGGCATATAACTTGCCTTTGCCCCTAATCCACTAACAAAAAGACCCATATTCTCACCAACATTACCTACAGCTACCTGATAGTTTTTTGTAGCGTATTGTAAAAATCGGTTACCACTATTGAATTCCGTTCCGGTAACAGAATTGGTATTAATCAGCGCTTGATAATTGTATCTCACATTGCGCTGGTTACCTAAATCAGCAGCTCCGCTCAGGTCCAGCGTAAAATTGGTGAAGCTAGAAAGCACGTTGTAGGAATTGAGTTCAATATCTAGCGGAATAACTGAGGAGCCCTCATTAGATGCAAAAACGGCCTTACTGGTTAGTTTAGTGAAGTTTACACGCCTTCCTTTGCTGCTATTCCTTTCGTCCGTTCTAAAGCCACTCACCATAAGCCGATACTTCTTATTATCTACCTTTTCTTGTTCATCATCCGGGGTATCACTGAAAAAGTATCCTTTATTCTTATCGTCTTTAATACGCACATTAATTTTAAATGTCGTATCAATTCCAACTCTTAAAGAAGTTAAAAACGAATTATCCCTTATCGGTTTCCAATCCGCATCTAGCACTTCGAGCCGCGCATCAGGAGTAAAATTGACCTGAATATTCTCTACAGAGTTACCGTCATTGGTCAAATGAACATTAATGGTGGTACTATCAGAATCATTAGTGAAGTATAACTGGCGCTCCTCTACGGTTAAGTTCCATTTAGAAACCTTCTTGATTTCCACTGACCACGGTGTCGATGCCAAAGCATCTCCAAACTCAGTATAGGCTGTAGCACTAATGAAGTAGCTAACGTTACCTACAGTTTCTTTTGAAGGAATAAGTCTTACGGGGATAAATAAAGAATCGCCTGCAGCAACACTGTATACTCTTTCTAAATCATTAACAACCCTCCATCCGAACGGAGATGCTAGGTCTAGGTTAAATCGTATTGCTCGAGATGTGTTATTTGTGGCTTTCACAACATTGCTGACGACATCTTCATCGACAGACGCGGTCTCGCTCGACTTGATAAAGTCGAGTCTAAAGCCAGTGTTGAATACATCAGATTGGGCATTCACCTGAGAAACGGTGATGATTCCAATTAATGCACCGAACACAGTCACGGAGAGAAATCTCCAGAGGCTGGGAAGACGCGTAGTCAAAATAAGTTAGTCCATTGATGTTAGGTATTTCAAATATATGTAATAACTAACGATTTCTCATAATTTATAAATAGCTAAATGCGCGACCTGAGACTACTTTTTTTGATATTTGGCCTTATACGCGGTGTGACAGGCAATCTTTTGTATGTATAAAGAGTCGATTTTTTACACAATAATCGTTTTGCGAAGCTGCAGAAACGCAGAATTATAGTCCGTCAATAATGATTTAGCCAAATTTAAAAACTTAAAGGAGAGAGCTAATCAGGGTATATAAATAGAAAGAGCTCCATTTAGGAGCTCTTGTGCGCACGAGAGGATTCGAACCTCCACACAACTGAATGCACCACCCCCTCAAGGTGGCGTGTCTACCAATTCCACCACGTGCGCATGAAATTGAAGGTTGGCAAAAGTAAATAAGAATCGAGCTAATTCAAACAACAAACCAACACCTTTAAACAATTCCTTTTTGTTTACGGGCAACTAGTTTTCTAGATTTAAATCTTATCTAGCGAAAATGAATAAACTCAACAAAACAACACTCTTAGGTATAATCTTCGTCATCATCGGTTTGGTCATCGTGATGAGCAACCTTGGCATATTACCGTGGTACGTTAGAAGATACATTTTTCAATGGGAAAACATTCTCATGCTCATAGGCCTATTCCTTATTCTGGCTGATGAAAATAAACGAGTCGGTGGTATTCTTTTGGGCCTTGGTTTCATTTTTGTCATTGATGACTGGTTCTATGTAGATGTATCCATTTGGGATCTTTGGCCTATAGCCCTTATTGTTGTGGGCGTTTACATTATTCGAAGAAAAACACCTACCACTGCCGACATAGAAACTGAAAGCGCAGAAGACAAAGACCTTATTGAGGATACCGCTATTTTTAGCGGAGGCGACAAAGTAATTACCAGTTATAACTTTAGAGGAGGTACCCTTACCGCAATTTTCGGTGGTAGCAATATTGACCTTACAACGTCTAAGTTATCTCCCAGATCAGCTAACATCGAGCTATTTTATCTTTTCGGTGGGTCTAAAATCAGGGTACCCCAAGACTGGAATGTCGAACTACGCGTAACAAGCATCTTCGGTGGCATGACAGATAAACGTGTTATTAAAGATCACACAGAAAATCCAGAGAAGCTTTATATCAAAGGATTGATCGTCTTTGGAGGAGCCGAAATCATCAATTAACTAAAATCTAATATGAAGAAGTTCTTAGCAGCTATGCTACTGGTTACAGTATGCACAGCACAGGCACAAGACAGAATCACTGGACGCAAGTTTGCAACAAGATCAGAAGTTATTGCGCAAAACGGAATGGCGGCCACCAGTCAGCCTTTAGCCACTCAGGTTGCTTTAGATATTTTAAAGAAAGGTGGTAATGCCATTGACGCGGCTATTGCAGCCAATGCTGTATTAGGTTTAGTAGAGCCCACAGGCAACGGCATTGGTGGCGATCTATTTGCCATTGTATGGGATGCTAAAACTGAGAAACTTTATGGTTTAAATGCCTCTGGTCGTTCTCCTTATGATCTTACCTTAGAATACTTTAAAAGCAATGGATATGAGAAAATACCATCATACGGCCCGCTCCCAGTGTCTGTACCTGGTGCCGTTGACGGTTGGTTTGAATTACATGAAAAATTCGGCTCCATGAAAATGGAGCAAATCTTACAACCTGCAATTACTTACGCCAACGAAGGCTTTCCTGTCAGCGAGTTGATCGCTTGGTATATGGAAAAAGGTGCTGCTAATTTGAAAAGGTTTCCGGGATTCAAGGAAGTCTACATGCCCAATGGAGCAACACCCAAGAAAGGTGAGGTTTTTAGAAACCCGGCCTTAGCCAATACCCTTAGTCTCATCGCACAAGGCGGTCGAAATGCATTTTACAAAGGACCAGTCGCAAAGACGATTGCAGACTACATGGATCAATTGGGTGGGTTTCTCTCTGAAAAGGACTTAGCAGATCATACCTCTGAGTGGGTTGAGCCCGTATCGATTAACTATCGAGGTTATGATGTTTGGGAACTTCCGCCTAACGGACAAGGAATAGCTGCCCTTCAGCAATTAAAGATTTTAGAAGCATATGACTTGAAATCAATGGGTTTTGGTAGTGCCGAATACATTCACACATTTACCGAAGCGAAGAAACTCGCTTTTGAAGATCGTGCCAAATTTTATGCTGACCAAGATTTTTATAAAACGCCTATCGATTGGTTGATCTCTGAAGAATATGCGTCAGAACGCAGAAAGCTTATTGACCAAAATAAAGCTGCGAAATCCGTTCCTGCAGGCCAATTAAAAGACGGTGATACGATCTACATGACCGTGGCGGACAAGGATGGCAACATGGTTTCACTTATCCAGAGTAATTATAGAGGCATGGGCTCTGGAATGACACCTCCTGGTTTAGGCTTTATCTTACAAGATAGAGGAGAACTATTCTCACTAGAAGAAGGGCATGCGAACGTGTATGAGCCACACAAGAGACCTTTTCATACCATCATTCCGGCTTTCATTACCAAAGATGGAAAGCCATGGGTGAGTTTTGGTTTAATGGGCGGTGCCACTCAACCTCAGGGTCATGCTCAAATTGTCATCAACCTCATCGATTTTGGCATGAACCTGCAAGAAGCTGGTGATGCACCTCGAATTCTCCATACTGGATCATCTCAACCAACTGGCGAGATTATGACAGATGGAGGCACCCTACAACTTGAAAGCGGAATCGACTATGAAGTCATACGCAAACTTGTGTTAATGGGTCATACCATGTCTTGGAATGTGGGTAGCTATGGTGGTTATCAGGCCATTATGTGGGACGACAAGAACAAAGTCTATTATGGGGCTTCAGAGTCAAGGAAAGATGGTCAGGCCGCTGGGTATTGAAATAACTAACTTCTCTTCCAACACCGTAAACTCTTCGAAAAAGTAAACATGCGGAGTGATACGCTAACGCATCACCGCTCATTTCTTATTCCATTCTTAAAGAATCAATTGGGTTACCTTTCAGAGTTCTGGATGTTCCGAAGTAAACAATCGCCATAATGAGCAAAAAGATAAACACAAGGACTCCCGTGAATACGAACGAATTAAGCTCGATATGATAAGCAAAGTTTTCTAACCAGCCACTGGCAAAGTAGACCGTTGTTGGGATGGCTATTATAGCCGCCAACACCAACAGAAACACAAACTGCTTGGATAAGATATAGTATAACTCTAAAGTACTCGCACCTAATACTTTTCGAATACTCAACTCTTTTAACCTTCCCGCAATTGACATACCGACAATTCCCAATAGCCCCAATACAGCAAGGCCCAAGGCCCAAATTGTTGCATATTTTACAATGCTAAACCATCGCATTTCTGCCTCATACTGACCTTCGACATCTTCATTCATAAAGGCATAACTGTAAGGAGAATCTGGTGCAACCTCGTACCAAGACTCTTCTATAAATTGCAGTAATTCTGAATCTGGAGCATCGGTCGTCTTAATTAAGAAGTTATAAAATGACTTTTTAGAGGATGACATCAACAAAACCACTGGCTTCAATTCACTAGCCAAAGACTGAAAATGAAAATCATTAGCAACCCCTATAATTTTTGGGTTCTTTAAACCCATGTTATCGACATTCATAAGATTGTCTTCGACACTAAAGTCTCCAGAAATCTGCTCCATGAACCTTTCGTTCACAATTATGCTACTACTATCCGAGCTTGACTGCTCTATGAAGTTTCTCCCCTCAACTATATCAATTCCTAAAACTTCAAAGAAAGATGGTTCAACTATGTAAGCTGAGTAATTTAATTCAGTCCCGTCAGGTTTTTCGTAGACTGAAGAAAACCCACCTCTACCAAACGATGAACTCATGGCAGTCCAACTATCAATCTTTGGGTTTTTGGCTAGCAAGTTCTGAAATATCTCTAGTTTATCAGGTTCAGCATTCAACGTGTTTTCCAACACTATAACATTTGTATTGTCGTAACCGAGGTCCTTATTCTTGAAAAAATCGATTTGTTGAAATACGATTATGGTTCCCAAGAGAAGCATTACTGAGAGGCTAAACTGAGTTGTAATGAGTGATTTAGTGAAGAAGTTTGCACCGCCCAATTTCATCTTCTTCTTGAAGAAATCTAGAATTTTCACACCCGACAATACCATAGCAGGATAAGTCCCAGCAGCTAAGCCTGTAATAAGTGCTATCAGAGGTAATGTAATTAGGAGCCTAACATTTAATAGGTCATCCACTATAAAACTCTTTTCCGCTAATGAGTTAAAAGCCGGAAGCAGAAGAAAAACCAGCCCTATACTTAAGAACATGGCCAAAAAACTGAGGGTAATCGCCTCTACCCAAAACTGAGTTACCAATTGTGATTTCTTTGCACCAACCACCTTTCTGACGGCCACTTCTTTTCCTCTCATAGTAGCTCGACCTATGGATAGAATGGTAAAGTTTGCACAACCTATGAGCAAAATGATGGCAGCTATTCCAGACAGAATGTAAGAGTTCATTGGGTCACTCTTTGAAAACCTACTACTCACATCGGCAGCCATGTGTACATCAGTCAAAGGCTGCAACCAATAATTCTGGTAGTCGCCTTTAAATGACTTGCTCTCCTCAACCGCATAGCCTATATATTTTTTCCAATGGTCCTTAATCTTAGCGTTGAGGGCTGAAACATTTACATTATCGCCTAAACCTAGATAGATCTCATCGATCCGTACCCCCCAACTGTTGCTTGCCCAACTATAATAATCTGTTTGATCGTAGTTCATGACGACATCAAACTGAAAGCTAGAATTTGAAGGGACATCAGCCACTACTCCTGTAATCTGATAGGTAGTAAAGGCTTCCTCGAACCTAAGTTCCAAGGTTTTACCAACCACATCGATTGATTGGAAGTAACGTTGAGCCAATGACTCAGTAATCACAATACTCTTGGAGAACTGCATGGCCGTACTTTCATTCCCAATGAGAAATGGGAAACTGAAGGTTTGAAAAAAAGAAGAATCTACTAAGAGTACCTTCGTTTCTTGTACGTTACCATCTTTTCTAAGGTATCGTTCTGCAGTCGAGACTCTGGTGGTTGATTCTATCTCAGAGAAATCTCTTTCTAATTCTTTGGCCAACGGAAGTGGGTGACCTGCATCTGTATAGTCATAACTACCGTCTGGCAAGTACCTATCCGTCACTAGTCTGTATATCGAATCCTTATTCTCATGGAAATCATCGTAAGAGAATTCGTCCGCGACAAAAAAAGAGATTAGGGTCACAGCCGTTATTCCTAAGGTAAGACTAATGATATTGATAAATGAGGCCCATTTCTTTCTTGAAATAATCCTTAAGGCTATTTTGATGTTGTTTTTTAGCATAATTCCTTGCGTTGAATTGTTTGACTTTTTTTTGAATGAAGAGGGCCTGAAAAATTTAATGACGTCCCAAACGAACCACCGTTTAGCTTTTCCCTCACCGACTTCTTGTATTCTATAATAATAAGCTTCTAAAAGGTCGCCTTGGATCTCATCTAGAAGATCATCGGCACAATACCATTCTAAAAATCGATTGGCCCACCTCGGTGGTGACTTACCTTCGTTTTGCGCTGACATTAAGCTGAAAAATTGAGTTTAGGCATCATATCCCAAAGCTTCATTCTATTGGATTGGATTTGCTCAAGCGTGGTCAGTCCCACTTTGGTTACCTCAAAAATTCTTTTGCGCCTACCTCCTCTTTCGGCTGTAGCCCCTCCCATTTTTGACCCAATCATACCTTTCTTTTCTAATCTCTTGAGTACCGTGTGTACAGCAGAGATAGAGATGCGATTGTTCATGTATTGATGGTAGGCTTCCGAAACTGTATAACCGTAGGCCTCCTCTGGCATTACCGCCACAATCAGCAAGACGGTTTCTTCTAGATTTCCTAAATTTTGACTCATATTTCTACAACTATTGTAGAACAAATAAAGAGAATGGAAATCATTATTACAACATTTGTAGAACTTATTAATTATAAATCGTCTATTCAGAGTCTCTCGCAGGGGACTCTGAATAGACGATTGCTTACCCTTTAAAAATCAACCATATTGAATTATGATTGAGATCGTAGCATTTCAAGACCATCATGCCGAAGCTTTTAAGCAAATTGGGAAAGAGTGGATTAATCAATATATGAGCCTTGAGGCAGCTGATATTGCTATCTTGAATCATCCCAAGGAACAAATCATAGACCAAGGCGGATTCATCTTTATGGCTATGGATGGCACTAGGGCCGTTGGAACTTGTGCCTTAGTGCAGAAATCAGCTTCTCGCTGGGAACTGTGCAAATTAGGAGTTTCTAAATCGCATCGAGGCCTTGGTATTGGCTCACTACTCACCGAACACGTAATTCAACAGGCAAAGGAGCTAGACTTAGATTACCTGTTTCTAGAATCAAGTAGAAAGCTGAAAGCTGCTATTAGCCTATATGAGAAAATTGGATTCCAATTCGATAACTCATCTGCTGAACGCACCCCCCAATGTGATGTTCAAATGGTGCTTACTCTGAGAGACAGTTAACGTGCGAGTTCAACGATAATGCCACCAATGCTTTAATCAGAGTCTCCTGTAAGGGACTCTGATGTTTTTGGGACGTGTTAAAAGTGACTAACGAGAAAATAGAGAACAAAACAAAACCGCTGTGTCTACTGAAAACAATGCCGTGTTAATATCAGAGTCCACTGTGTGAGACTCTGATAGTGAGTTGTGGAGGTATTACTAGCTCCGTTACTTATTTGCTCTGTCATCATCAGAGTCTCCTGAAAGGGACTCTGATGTCTTTGGAGAGTCCTCTGCGAGAGACTCTGAATAAGAAAACTCTGAGACCTGAGATGGGTCTTAAATCACTTCCATATAATGAGTAAGATGAGCATTAACGCTATTCAACTCATAAAAGCTAGCACTGGAATAAGGGTATTCGACCCAATCATCAACCAACTTCCATTTTCCACTTACAGGGTTATGGTGTATATAATCAAGCTTTGTCTCCAACATCTCTCTGCTAAAGCACTCTTTTGCATCAAAGGAAGGAACAAACACTTGATGCTTTTTACCCTTAGCTATCTCCTTACTTCCAACTCCTTGAGACAACTCTTTTAATAAACGGTCATTACCTTGCTTTTTCAGCCCCTTCACAATATCATATGCCAAGAATCGCTTCCCGTTGGCAACCAACTGATTTAAGTTTTTCTCGCACTTTTCGTCAATGAAAATCAATCCGTGAAAATGGTTTGGCATAATAACGTAACCCAAAACGCTTGCTTTCTGGGAGTATAGGTATTCAAACCATTTTCCGAAAGCACCATAAGCTTTTGCTGAGTTGATTAGAGGAAGCCATTTAAAGCATGTGAACGTAATAAAAAACACAGTATGCTTGGCCTCATGTATTCTGTGTGTACTCATGATTGAATTTAATGATAATTGACTTATCAGAGTCCTCTGCGAGAGACTCTGATAGTGAGTTGTGAAGGTGTTACTGGCTCCGTTATTTATTTTCTATGCCATCATCAGAGCCTCCCATAAAGGACTCTGGTGGTGGGAATTGAGTTTAATCTTCAGAGTCCTCTGCGAGAGACTCTGAATAAGAAAGGTGCCCGAAAGACAGTTAACGTGCGAGTTCAACGATAATGCCACCATTCACAACAAAACCTTCTAGCGGTGCCCATACGTCCAGTAGTTCTGGAGTCATGCTTGCACCTAAATTGATATTCTCAAACCTAGATTGACGTGTATCGGTGAAGTTCTCAAAGTTGAGGTAGACACTTATGTTCTTGAATTTTCTAAGCGCCATAAAACCCACAATCCAATAATCATCAGTCTCTGACAAATCATTACGCAATTGTCTACTGGTGTAGTAAGCCTCAAGTCCTAATCGCCATTTGCCCTCCTCCTCATAAACAAGCACGGTTCCAATGTTGTGTTTGGCTGTCAGTGGCTTCTGATCATTTACGTTTTCATATTCCAGCCTAGTATCAATTAAGGCGTAGTTGAAGAAGAGTTTAAAGTCTTTATAGGTCAACTTCATGTTTGATTCTAAACCACGAGAACTCACAGGCCCTGTCGCGTTTTCAAAAAGGAAGTTATTCCCTGGATTCTCGGTTAAGACCAACGGATCAGTCAAGCTTGTGTAAAAGAAGAGTTGATTCAAGCTAAACGTCCAGTCGGTACCGAATGCAGTTGTATAATTGATATCAAAGTTTCCTCCGTAGGATCTTTCGGCATCAAGATCTTCTAGGTTGAAAGCACTCAATCCACGAAACGAAAGTCTTTCGGTGTCTTCGGTAAAAATGGTTGGGGTCTTGTAACCCAAGCCTCCACTTAAGCGATATGTGAAGTGAGTATTCGGCTTATAGAATAGAGCCACACGCGGTAGCGCAAACCAACCATAGTCATCATTATGGTCTAATCTAAATCCAGATTCAATTGAGAATCGATCCGATAGCTTTGACACTTGCTGTGCAAATACACCTGCTGTCAGTTGATCATAACTCCGATCGCTCGTTGTCAAGTCACCCTCATTGAAGTTGTCTGAAATCACATTGGCTCCTAAAACCCAACTGCTATTCTCGTTACCAAAAGAGTAGGTCGCCTCACTAAAAGAGGACAGTTGCTCTCCATTAAAGGCATAATTAAACTGATCGATGGAGCGATCAAAATGAAGCAAACTATTCTTTATAATCAGTTCTCGGTTATTATCCCACTTCTTCTCATAAGTCAACTGATAGGATAGTCTGTTTGTATTATTGTCTTGTAAATACTGATTTGCACTAGACGCTTCAGCATCAATGGCATTCAGGTTACCACCCAATCGATCTTCAAAGGTGCCATTAAGCGAAAGCCTTAGCTTGCTATCTGCTGTTGGATAATAGAAAAAGGTTGGGTTAATGGTCACTCTTCTGACTTCTGGAATTTCAGAGAAGTTATCCGAATTTGGATCGTATGCGCTTTGGCGATTACCAGAGGCAAAGAAGCTAATCCCGAATTTATCATTTCTTCTGGTCATAAAGGTATTCAGAGTGGTTCCTCCGGCCGAGGTCTGATCCATCATAATCTTGAGTCTTGGATCTTCTTCTGGTTGTATACTCACCAAGTTGACAAGGCCTGCAATGGCACCTCCACCATATAATGTAGAGTTACTTCCTTTGATTACCTCTACTTGTTTTAGGTCTAAAGGCGGTATTTGCATAATGCTAAGCCCCCCTGAAAAACCACCGAAAATCGGAAAGCCATCTTTGAGTAACTGCGTATATCGGCCATCAAGCCCTTGAATTCTAATGCTCTGATTGGCCGAACTTGGTGATGTCACTTGCATTTGAATACCTGTACTCTCGCGCAGTAGCATGGCAATGTTATCTGAACGCATTACGGCCTTCTCCTCTAATTCTTCGGTACCCAGAAACTCTATCCTTGTAGGAATGTCTTCAATGTTTCTGGAAGTTCTAGTGGTTGTCACAATAACTTCTTCCATCTCTTCGGATGATTCCTCAAGCAAGATGAGAATGGGTTGGGACTCGCTGATGGGGAGGGCATAGGTCTTAACTTGGGCCGCATAACCAACAAAAGAGAAGGTCACTTTGACCGTATTGATTCCAGCAGCCAGGTTTAGGTTAGCGATGCCATTTGCATCTGCAATAGCCCCATTGGTCGGACTCACAGTCGCGGTAGCTCCTGACAATGGCATACCATCTTCTTTGTCTACTATTTTGAATTTTACAGCGTTTTGAGCGGCAACATTGATAGACAATGTTATCAATAGAGAGGTGAAAAGAATTCTAAAGTACATTGAGTTTCTATTTGACTGGTGCGAAGATAATACTCGATAAGATGCAACAAGGCTTCAATTGTATTAAATCAGCATTGATCATAAAAAAAGGAAACCACCTAGGTTGCCCCAGGTGGTCACACAAACACACACGACTCATCAGTAAACTGACGAGATATTCTAATCTAGGAATTTATATTTTACCCGACACTATTTTCTTTGATATGTGGCTTTCCCAAACTGACTAAAGGCTCCATTTCGCAGTACATAATCCTTCACCACAATCTGGTTGGCATTGCTCATCACATACTCAGTCTTTCCTTCTTCTATCTTGTTGTCACCCCATAATACTGTAAGTACATTATTCTCAATCGTATACTTCAAACCAAACATTATGCCTCTTGAGTCAAACCAGTGACCTGCACTTGACGGCTCGTTTGTCAGTTTATAAAGTCCCTTAGCCTCCATTTTCTGAACGTTGCCATCTTTATCTTTGAACGCATTGCTAAATGACAACTCAGCAAATTTTCCAGACAATTCTTTTGTCCAATTCATAGTAAAAGTGGCGGGTGTACCAAAGAGGTTTCCTTCTCCAATCCAAGCTCCCTCAAGCTGAGTAAAGAAAGAATCTGCTTTCTGAGCTTTTGTATCAAAAAAAACAAGGCTAAAGCACAGCGCGGATAGTATAAAAAATATTCTCATGGTTTATCGTTTACTCTCATGACGTCACCGACTGATTACCGGGACATTATCGATCATCCTCCGACCTTCTCTTGCACGCTTCCACAGTGCAACATAGCATCACCGAAGTAAGGGTTGTTCACTTCCATTTCAGCCGCTAACCAATAAGCCCCTTTATTATTGAAAGCCATTGGGCAATACTGCTTATAAAGGACGTTCTCACTTCCTCTCCTTTTTACCAAGTCATACATTTTCATAGACAAGCCTTCAAATGCTTTTCTTTGAGAAGCAACATCAGTATTAGCAGCAATCATTTCAAGATCGGCCGAAAGTGCTTCATTCGTGTTTACTTTTAGAAAAGCATTAGCAGCAGCCTTTGCTTTTGTGGCGTCAGTAGCCACTAGGGCATCTTTGACTGCGAGGTACCGCTCCACCATATTTACTCCTTCTGTACTCACTTCAACCTTTTCACTCTTGCCACCACATGCGCTCACTACAAGAACTAATAGCACTACTATTAAAATATTCTTCATCCTCATTCTGTTTGAATCTAAATTCTGTCCTTTGTCTTTTACTCGTTACTCACAATTGACTCAACGTTTCCGCAAGTCAACATCACATCCCCAAAGTATGGGTTCACAATATTCTCATCTAGGCTAATCCAAGTAGCACCTTTATTATCATTCGCCATGGGGCAAAACTGCACATAGAGTGGGTTATCAAAGCTGGTTCCGAACGACTGAACTGCGTTAATCAAAGCTTTTGAAAGATTGATAAACTGAAGCCTTTGCACGTCTCTATCACCAGAAGCATTAATGAGCTTCAAGCTTTCGATCATAGGATTGAATAATGACATCCAATGCAAGTGAGCTTCTCCTTTAGCCAAAGACATATCCATTTCATCTAGTGCCGTTTTCACCTTGATTCCTTCCTTACGAATACTACTCCCGTTCCCCTCAACCATCAGGTCTTTTAGGGCAATGTATTTCATGGAAAGATTCATCAACTGCTCTTGAAACTTCGGATCAACTTGATTTTTATAGTCCTTGAACTCCGTAAGCTCGACTTCCTTGAATTCGTTATCCTCAGGGTTACTTACCGTAACAACCTGGTTCATCATGCTGATTTTACCTTGTAATTGTGCCTCTGCATCTAAAGTAAAAGCACCGTTTGTTACTACTTCATCCCCAGCATTCAGGCCGGATACGACTTCGTACTGATCGTCCATTGAATTGCCTAGTGTTACTTCTTGTAGGCTAAAACTTAAGTCATCTCCTTTGGTATATACCACCGATCGCTTGCCAGTCCATAGCACAGCCGACTTCGGTACCAGGGTGCTTTGGCCGGATGAAACATTCAGCTCACCATTCACGAACATGTCAGGTTTCAATAAACCCTTAGCATTATTTACATCGGCCCTAACTTCTACGATACGCGTTTGCGGATTAACTTCAGTATTAATAAATGTTACCCTTGCTTCCATTTCTTCTCTCAATGCATTCGCCTTAAAGACTATGCTTTGACCCAGTTTAACTTTGTCAAGATCTCTTTCATACACCTCAAAAACGACCCAGACTTTAGATAGGTCAGACAGTTCTAACAGGCCTTCGCCTTCCATAGGGTGATCACCTGTATTCACTAGTTTCTTCGTGATGATTCCATCAAAGTCAGAGAGCAAATCAAAGTTCCTCATTGGTTCGCGAGATGCTTCAATGGTCGCGATTTGCTCCTTGCTCAATTTCCAATAGGCCAATTTCTTTCGGGTGGCTTCGAGCAATACTGGGTTCGACTCTTCCAGTTTCTTGGCTTCGATCAATTCTTCCTGAGCAGCAACAAGTTTAGGTGAATAAATCGAAGCAATTTTATCTCCTTTTCTCACCAGTTCACCTTCAAAATTTTTGTAGAGTCGTTCAATGCGCCCGCCAAAATGCGTGGTTTGAGTATTGACCCTTCGCTCATCAGCTTTGATTTTTCCGTTCAGACTTAGTGTACCACTGAGCGATCCTTCACCAATAACAACCGTCTGGATGTTGGCTAGTTGAACAGCAGCGTTAGACATTTTAAGTACAGTCGGATCACCGTTATCATTAAACGCTACTGGAATGAGGCCCATCCCACAAAAGGGGCAAGATCCTGGTTCGCCTTGACGGACTTGCGGGTGCATGGAACAAGTCCATAAGCCTGCTTCGTTTTGGGTCAACTCATGGCCTTCTCCCTCATGACCATCCAAAGTCGGGCTGCCTGATCCGCCAAGGAAAAGTGCCCCAATGAGAACACCAACAGTTAGTGTAATCAGGATTGTTATGATTGTCGATCTATTTATCTGCATGATTCTATAGATTAATTTTCGCTGTTTGTACTTTCGATTTATCCGCTGTCTCTGTCCAAGCCATAAAGACTTCATTGCCACGGCTTGTAATCACCGGAAAACCGCTGGCTCTAGCCGCTGAAGTTTTCGTCACTTCTATTTTTTTCAATAACTCGCCTTGAGTCCCATAGTTGGCTACCATAACACTCGCTTCTTTGTCCTTAGTATCCATCCAACTGACTGCAACACTGCCGTTTTCTAAATAGGTAATCCCTACACGTCCATTAGTCACTCCTTCGCTTACAATAATAGGTGTGCCGAAAGTGGCTCCGGCATCAGTAGAAAAAGCTAATTTGACTTGAGAAAAACCGTCTTTCGCGGTAAACCAAACTGCAGCCACACTACTTCCATAGGCACTGATCGCAGGGCCGTTTACTGGGCAGCCAGGCACTTCCCAAAGTTCAATTGCCAATGGTTCAGGCGCTGTCCAGTTGCCATCGACTAGCCTTACGAAAGACATATCTCTTATTTCGTTCTCTGAACGATCTCGATACACAACAATTGGTCCTTCGCTCGTCATCGCAGCCCCTGTTTGGCAGCAATCACAAATGCGATCGTCCAACTCCCATTCCTCCAAAGTATTTCCTTCCTTATCGAAAATCCCCGCTCTAAGGGTCATTGCACCTGCTCCACCATGGTCATTTCCTTCATGGCCTCCACCTTTAGTATTCCTACCATCAAGCCAAGTAATAAAGGTCTTTCCATTCTCCATTGGCAGCATACTCACAAAACCATGCTCTGCCGCTACACCATCTTTATGTGGAATAATACTTTCGCCCCAAGTCTCGCCTGAATTACTGGAGAAACTGACCCTGATATCATAATCATAGGTGCCTTGGTCGCTCTTTTGAAGCCAATGAGCTGCCATTTGCTCATTGTTGATCATTAGGGAAGGGTAATCTGCCCAATTGACAAACCAGTCATTTCCTTTAGCGATGGACTGGGCCTGAGCCCAACCCTCACCTTCCAATTGCGCATACAATAGCTCACTTGTTTTGTCAGCACTTTTTTCTACCCAAGAGAGATAGACATCACCCGAAACACTTGTCACCAGCCTTGGTAGACTGCTGTTGTCTTCCGAAGGCGAGGTAATTAAAACAACTCTTTCAACCTCCTTCGGTGTGCAGGATAGCACAGTCACAAATACGATAAGCACTAAAAATGTTCTTTTCATCAGTATTGATTTAGTAATCCGCCTGTTAAATATTCTTTTTGAAATCGTGCTTCTTGATACTCCACTCCTGCTCGAATCTGGGCAAGCTGTAATTGAAGGAGGTGCTGCTGCGTAATCAGCAGTTCCTCGAAATTTCTGTTGTCGTTACTGTATTCGGTAGTTAGTACCCGAAGCAATAGATTTGTCTTCTCGATTTCGGCTTGATAAAGCCCTAGTTCTGTCTCAGATTTATCTATCTGGTACTGTGTTTTAGTCCATTGGTTCTTTACTTCATTTTGAACCATTTCTAAACCAGCACTGAGGCTTTCTTTCCTGAGCTCGGCCTCCTTCTTCATTGACGCATTTTTCTTACCGAAAATGGGCAGGCTCACTGAGACCATCGGCATGAGAATATCCTTACCATTATCCGGCACATTGATATCATTACGCTTACCTACAAAAGCATAGTCAAGTCCAAAGCCAAGGTTAGGCATACGTTTGAGTTCTGCCAAGGTAATTTGAGCATCAGCGGCTTCAAGACCAGCCTGGGCTGCCGTAATTCTGGGTTGATTAACTAGGGCAGAATCTAATAGTAGATCGGGCTGTTTGTTGTCAAGTACCTCATTAGTATCGACAGGAGTATCTAATGCTCTGTTTAATAAAGTATTGAAATCACTGAGCAATGGCGTTCTCTTGAGTTCCAGTAGTTTCAACTGCGTTTCGGCATCTTCAACTTTAATCTGAACACGAATTAAATCTGCCAATGAGACTAGATTGGCTTCATATTTAGTCTTAGTTATTGGCTCGTATGACTTCAATATTTCAAGGTTGGCCCTTGTAATTTTGATCTCTTCTTTCAGTTCATATAAAGCAATCCATTGGTTTTTAACCTTAAGAAATAGTTGGTTCTTTGACTCTTGGAACTCTTCGAACCGCACCTTCGCCATGGCCGCACTAGCCTTCTCTCGCGTTTTTAAAGTCCCTTTCCAAGGAAACATTTGTGCAATAGATAACTTAAAGCGTTGAGGACCTACCCTGGTTTCCACTGGTGAAATAAAGTAACCGAAACTGAGTGTTGGGTCTGGTAAGACCGCTTGTTGATTAACACTTTCCAAGGCGGCTAAATACAAATTATACTTGGCCTTTAAGCCTGGGTTTTGTTCTGCCGCTATGCGCAAATAATCACTCATAGAAGTCTGAGCCTCTAGCCCCGACCCCAAGAAGATCAGTATGAATAACCACTTGAGTTTTTTCATGGCTTGTTAGTTTTAGGAAGCATCAAAACGATATCTCCATTAATGCTAAGTTGATCTACATGCCCCATCTTGGTACCATCGCTATCCTTAAAGTGGAGATGAAGGAAGCTTCCATGATGGGTAAATATGCCTTGATGATTTTCCGAATAGAAACCTAAAATCTCAACACTTTGGCTGCGCTCAATACCTTTGAGACCAGCTTCTTTAAAAGCATCGTGCGATTGTTCTTTTGCTTCTGTCGCATTAATAATATGCCACTCCAATTGACTCACTATTCCTTTTAACTGAAATGGGAATGCCTTACTCGTATCGAAACCTCTTTCCTGAGCAATCCTTGCAATCTCTGACGCTAGGTCTTTCAGGTCTTCAACTTTTAAGGGTATTGATACCTCCGACCATTCGGAAACTTCCGCAGCGACCAATAGCGTAGCTTTTTTATCAAAGCCTTTATCTATTATAACTTCCCCTTTCTTTGCCAAGCCATGAAATGGTTTACCATCCACAATGAGAATTTCGCCTGACAATCCTTCCAAAGCACCAAGGGCATAAAGGTGCTTCGCGCTAGCAAAATCTTTCAAGTTGGCATTAGCACCAATCTTCTGCTCTCGCATTATCTCGCGCAACACACCGTAGTGGGTGACCACACCTTTATCGCCTTCCTGACCGAAAAGGCCCGTGGTAGAAGTCATTATCATTACTGCGATATATAATTTTAGGTACTTCAATTTTCTAAGTTTTTAAAAGATTTCATCCTCAACTCCATATAAAATGAGTAGAGCACAGGCACAACAAATAGTGTAATGAGGGCAATGAGCATACCTCCGAAAGAAGGAATAGCCATAGGAATCATCACATCGGAACCTCGACCGGTAGAGGTGAGAATTGGAAGCAAAGCCAGTAAAGTAGTAGCCGTGGTCATTAAACAAGGACGAACTCGTTTCTTACCGGCCTCAATTACACGTGCCTTAATACTCATTTTATCCAGCTCCTTTTCTTGATCGAATGACTGATCCAGATAAGTGGCCATCAACACTCCATCGTCAGTTGCAATGCCGAATAGGGCAATAAAGCCTACCCAAACCGCGACACTCAAATTGAGTGGTGCTATTTGAAAGAGGTCGCGCATGTTGGTACCAAAAAGACTGAAATCCATAAAGCCTTCTCGACCATAGAGCCACAGCATTAAGAAACCTCCACCAAATGCTACAGCTACACCACTGAACACCATCAGAGAAACAGCCACCGACTTAAACTGAAAATAGAGAATCAGAAAGATCACAACCAGCACAATAGGAATCACAATAGCTAGCCTTGCTTCTGCCCTGACTTGGTTCTGGTAATTACCAGCAAATTCATAAGATACACCTGCCGGAATATTCAGTTCACCAGAGGCAATCTTTTGATCCAAAACATCATTTATAAGATCAACTATCTGTGTTTCGGCATAACCATCCCTTTTATCAAAGATTACATAGCCCACTAAAAAGGTATCTTCACTCTTGATCATTTGAGGCCCTTGTTGATAGTTAATCGAAGCGAGTTCTCCCAAAGGAATACTTTGGTTTCCGGATACCGGAATTAAGATGTTTTTTAAGCTTTCCGGATCGTCTCTAAGCTCGCGAGGGTAACGCACACGAATCGGGTAACGCTCTCTGCCTTCTACCGTGGTAGACAATTGCATTCCTCCAACAGCCACCTGCAAGTACTCTTGCACCTTAGCAATACTCAAGCCATATATAGCCAGTGCTTCACGATCTAAGTCTATCAGTAAGTAAGGTTTGCCGACAATTCGCTCCGCAAAGACTGCTTCAGATTTCACCGAAGGAATTTCCTTTAGGACTTTCTCCATTTGCAAACCAACAGCTTCAATGGTCGCTAAATCAGGCCCCTTCACTTTCATACCCATGGGTGCACGCATGCCTGTTTGAAGCATGATGAGTCTTGTTTCAATGGGTTGCAACTTAGGGGCGGAGGTAACCCCCGGTAACTTGGTTACCCTAACAATTTCATTCCAGATATCATCCGGTGACTTGATTTCCTCTCTCCACTGGCGGAAATATTCGCCTTTGGCATCAGTAATAAGTGCTCCTTTCTCATCGCGTAAGAATTCTCCGTCTTCTTTCTTAAACCTGAGTCGTCTTCCGTTTTCGTCAGTAATGTATTCACTTTTATAATTGATCAGGTTCTCGTACATGGAGATGGGTGCAGGATCAAGTGCGCTCTCCGTTCTACCCAACTTCCCGACCACAGACTCCACTTCAGGAATGGCTGTAACTGCCATATCAAGCATTTTCAATACTTGCTTATTCTGATCCATACCCGCATGAGGCATAGAAGTTGGCATTAAAAGAAAAGCTCCTTCGCCAAGTGATGGCATAAATTCTTTTCCGATTCCGGGAAATGAGTGCGCAAGGTTTGAATAGACTTTCTTAGACCTTACACCATCGCCAAAAGTGGCAGGAATGAATCCGAAAACACGATCAAAACCTAACCAGATGGTGGTACCGAAGAGCACAATAAATGCTGGGAGTAGTAAGAATACTAACCGATGGTCTAAACACCAATTGAGGATTATAGGATATACTTTAATGAAGAGACTGAAAACGCCCAAGGTTAGGCCAATTACTAGGGCAACAAATAGGAGGTTCGTCAGACCACTAACTTCAACGCCCAAAGGCAACCACTCCTTACTCAAGAGTATGGTAATGGCCACAAGCGAGATAACGATATCTCCATATTTCAAATAACCAGAAAATCGAGGTACGAAATGACGGCTTAGATTCAGAATTGCAAAGGCAACAACTACAAAGGCGGCCAAATGATGGCCCAGTATTAGAATCCAAAGACCAAAGACCAACAGGCCAGTATTCAATAAAATCTTCATCCATTGGTTTTTAGGCTTAAAGCCAAAAAACCAGTAGGCTAGCGTAGGTAATATGAGTAGCGCAACGATAATAGCACCAATCAAAGCAAAGGTTTTTGTGTAGGCCAATGGCCTAAAAAGCTTACCCTCTGCAGCTTCAAGCGTAAACACTGGAATAAAACTGATCACTGTCGTCATCACTGCGGTGATGATGGCAGGAGCCACCTCTTTAGTCGCTTCAAAAATGAGATCGATCAACTTGCGATCATCCTTCATGCCCAGATGACGCGTGACGTTCTCTGTCAAGACAATACTCACATCCACCATGGTTCCTATGGCAATGGCAATACCTGAAAGGGCCACAATATTCGCGTCTACACCGAAATACCTCATCGCGATAAATGACATGAGTACCGCAATGGGCAAGAGAGAGGAAATAAGAATCGATGCGCGTAGGTTCAGCAGCATTACCAATACAACCACTATGGTAATGATGATCTCTAGTGTTAATGCCTCTTCAAGCGTACCGATCGTTTCTTTGATTAGCTTGGTGCGATCATAAAAAGGTACAATAGTGAGTTTAGACTTGGTACCATCCGCGAGGTACTTTGAGGGAAGTCCTTCACTGATTTCATTAATCTTCAGCTTCACTTGGTCAATTACATCTAACGGATTAGACCCATATCGGGCAATCACAACTCCTCCTACTGCCTCTGCTCCAGATTTATCTAAGGCTCCTCTCCGACTTGCAGGCCCCAGGCTTACTTTCGCAACATCCTTTAATAAAACTGGTGTGTTATTGACCACCTTGACTGGAGCATTCTCTAAGTCTTCAAGGCTTTTGATATAACCTAACCCCCTTACTAAGTACTCTACTTGATTGATTTCTAGTGTCTTTGCTCCGATGTCAAGGTTACTCTCCTTGACGGCCTTTGCAATCTGCGCCAGTGTAACTCCATAGCCTTCCATGGCCACAGGATCAATATCGACTTGATATTCTTTGACAAAACCTCCAATAGAAGCTACTTCAGAGACGCCACTCGCTGAGGCTAAGGCATAACGGACAGTGTAATCCTGTATAGATCTAATCTCTTGCGGATCCCATCCTCCGGCTGGATTACCATCTTCATCACGTCCTTCGATGGTGTACCAAAAAATCTGTCCCAAAGCTGTCGCGTCTGGGCCAAGGGAAGGTTGTACCCCTTCAGGTAAAAGCCCATTAGGAAGAGAGTTTAACTTTTCAAGAATTCGGCTTCTGCTCCAATAGAATTCTACATCTTCTTCGAAAATGAGATAAATAGAGGACACTCCAAAGATGGACGAGCTTCTAATGGTCTTAACACCCGGAACCCCCAGTAATGTAGACGTCAATGGGTAAGTAATTTGGTCTTCAATATCCTGTGGAGATCGCCCATTCCATTGGGTATAAACGATCTGCTGGTTTTCACCAATATCTGGAATAGCATCGACTGGCACGGGATCACTAGGCAATCCGGTATTCCATTGAAAAGGAGCAGTCACTAGTCCCCAACCCACTAGGAGTACGAGGAGTATCATGGTCACCAGGCGGTTTTCAAGAAAGAATCTAATAAGGGTATTGATCATTAAGTTGTGCTTTTACAATCCTTTAATTGTTAGAGTGGCTCGGTATGAGCTGAGAAGCCTTTGTTTATGTCAATGAGGGGAAGTCATACGAAGCGATTCCTTCTTTTGAATAAGGAAATCCTTCATTTCACTCAGACAGACAAAACGAAAAACTTCAGGACTGTAAAGCAGCTGGAAGCTTGAGGTTATGGTAAAGAATATTGAGGTTGGGACTTGGAATATCAGGTGGCCCTGTGTTATTCACCTCCACTTTATCTTCTTGACTTGTCAATAATAACTCAAAGTCAGAATAAGGTGTCTCGAAAAGTAAATGATAAACGCCTAGTGGTGCGTCAGTTGATACTGAAACTTGTTGATCATCTTCTACAATTTTCAAAGCCCATTCGTCATCACAGCAGTCTTCCATACCCTGATGCATCCCCATGGCCATTCCACATTTGGTCTCTACCTTTTTGAAGAGAGAAGTTTCTTTGACCCTGTCCATACACAAATGCTGACCTACTAAGATTCCAGAGGAAGCCATTAGATACAGCGTAGTGAATAATATGGTGGCTATTCTTTTCAAACTGTGCAAATATACGCAGTATTTATAAACTGGCTTTTTTTACCCTCCGGATGAGTAATTAGGCCATTAAACACATAAAGAAATTATGAGTAAGGATGTCCATATGAGCCGTCACTGCGAGGCACGAAGCAGTCTCCCAATTCACCAATCCTTAATGTCATCAAAGAGGTCATTCCATGCTGGATTCAACTCTTGAATGAGATTGATCTTCTGCTGCCTAGAGCCTCCCTTGATACGTTTCTCCTCTTCGATAGCGGATTCAATAGAATCAAAGAACCTAAAGTAAACGAGCTTGGTAATGTTGTACCTAGCGGTAAAGGACTTAGGAAAGTATTTTTCTTTGTGCTGGATAACTCGTGATTGAATATCTTCTGTCACTCCGGTATATAGCGTGGTGTGATGTGCATTGGTCATTATGTATACAAATCCTCCTTTTGACATAATTCAACCATTTACTTCACTGATAAGGCGAGCGAGGAAATAATAGTCTACCATAATTAAGGAGATTGCTTTGTCCTACGTCCTCGCAATGACGAAACAGAACGTCACTGCGAGCCTTTTAGCGAAGCAGTCCCCTTCTTGAATTTTGAGATTGCTTCATTCCACTGCGTTTCTCTCGCAATGACGAAAAGCTAATTTATTTCCTTTTCAATTCTTGATTTTCCTTCTCTAGAGCCTTAATCTTCATCCCTTGCTCTTTAACAGTCTTATTCAACTCAATCATATAAAGCGTCAACTCCTCCACCTTCTTTAGTAGCGTAGCATCCATATCTCCTAAGTCAAGACCATTTGCTTCTACTTCTTTGGCAGATGGTACTTCGGGAAGGTGTTGATTGACTTGGATATAGCTTTCGAGTTCGCTTAGACTTCTGAGCTTGTATTTTGGATTAAAAACATAGTCCGGCCAGCCAGTAATCGAGACACGAACTTTTTTGGCTAAGACGGTACCGTCTACAGAGAGTTTTTCTGATGGGGTGGTGGTGCCGATGCCAATGTTACCTGTCTCAGCCTTTATGATCATTGAAGGCATCATTGATCCTGCTATTCTTCTTCTGAATTGAATATCACCGTAAACTGTCCCAGCATGACTTTCGTATTTGTTATCTATAAACCCCACTGCCAATTGAGGGTTATAGGAAAGCTCCAAACCAGCATCATCATTTATACCATAATCTAATTTAAGTCTTGTGCTTTTATTGACATTAGTACTTCTGATTCTAAGGGATGGCTCATCATCAACTATTTCTAATTTAGCACTGGGTGTCATTGTTCCTATACCCAAATTACCTGTCTCAGCCTTGATGATCAAAGAAGCTAACATAGATCCAGCTATTTTCCTTCTAAATTGAATATCACCATAAACTGTCCCTGCAACATTTTGATACTTATTATCAATAAATCCAACAGCCAAATTAGGATGATATGACAATTCGAGCCCAGAGGCATCATTAGTTCCCCAGTCTAGCTTTAACTTTATAGACTCATTGGCATCTAGTGTACCTCTAATTCTTAAGGAGGGCTGCAAAGCAACTATATCCAGTGTTGCCGTAGGTATATCTGTACCAATACCTACATTACCACTTGTCTCATTTAAAATAACATTACCATTATTGGTTCTCCACCGATATTCTGAAACCGAATAGTCATACAAGCCAAAGGTGGTTCCTCCAATTTCATAACCGAAATCATTAGAACCTGTTCTATTAAATCGAATTGCGGCTGAGGCATAACTTTGAATATGAAGAGTAGATGCTGGTGAAGAGGTACCTATCCCAATTTTTCCATTCAACGAATAAATCGGTGCCCGGAATGAAGCTGAGTTTGTGCAAGAAGAAAATTAACGAGGCAAAGGCCTAAAATGGATAAGAGTAATTTTTTCATGATTAAGATTGTTTAGTGTTCGTTGAGTTTGAATCGTATTCGTCATTGCGAGAGCAGTCTAGCGAAACGAAGCAATCTCCTAAATGGATAAGGGGTAAAGTGTGAATTAATAGGTTCTATCAATAGTAACTATTAGAAAGTCCTACTTCAATATAGTAAATAAGTAATCTTCATAAAAAGAGTACACATTAATTTATCATTGATTAATTATAAAATATAGTCATTGCAACTTGGATACCGTTCAAACAAATTTTGAAAGTTTCACGTTACAGAACTTGCAACAATGTTGCGAATGCACTATTGTTGCATTTATAAACTCAGAAAAAATTACTCATGAAGACAATCAAGAGCATTAAGTATCTATCATTTCTTGTAATGATTTTAATCGCATCAGCCTGTGGATCAGACGATCCTGAGCCGGTCAATGAAGAAGAGCTAATCACAACTGTCCGTGTAACTTTCACAAGCGCAACCAATCCAACGGTTGAGGCTACGTTTACAGATTTAGATGGTCCTGGCGGAACTGATCCTGTATTGGTAAACCCTACACTTGTAGCAAATGCAACTTATACCGTAGCTGTAGAATTCTTAAATGAGCAAGAAAGCCCAGCAGAAGACATTACGGAAGAAGTAGAGGAGGAAGCTGACGAGCATCAAGTATTTATCGTTCCTGCTGCAGGATTGAACCTGACATATGCCTACAATGATGAGGATGGTGATGGCAATCCAATCGGATTGAGGGGAACAGTAACCACTGGTGCTGCCAGTACTGGAAACCTTACGCTAACGCTTCTTCACGAGCCGGATAAGAATGCCGCAAATGTAAGTAGTGGTGATCCTACTAACGCTAATGGAGAGACAGATGTATCTGTAACTTTCACTGTAACCATACAGTAAACATTGAATTACTAAGAATTTAAGGGAGTGCTAAAAGCACTCCTTTTTTTTGCCCCAAACCTTTTTGCACTCAAAATTCGTATGTTACTTCTTAAATGCTATCCATACTATCTTTTCGCAAAGCTTATGGAGACCAATTAATTCTTGATATCCCCAAATTGGTTTTCGAACCTGGAATTCATTGGGTAAAAGGAAAAAATGGCTCGGGTAAGTCCACACTCTTTAATTGCCTTGCCGGGCTATCTCCATACGAGGGAGACATTCATTTAGGCGAGCATAATCTCAAGAGAAGCCCCATCCCCTACAAGCTTTTATTAAACTACAGCCAGTCCGAGCCTGTCTTCCCAGAGTTCTTAAGCGGCAATGACTTGCTTAATTATTTTGGCCAATTGAAAGGTTCTAGTTCGGTTAGAACCGACCGTTTAGCCAAACAATTATCAGTTAATGAATATGCCGATCAACCCGTGGGCAACTACTCAAGTGGAATGCTAAAGAAGCTCTCCTTGGTGATCGCTTTCTTGGGTAACCCTAGTTGGATTATCCTAGACGAGCCCTTGATTACTCTCGATAAGGAAGCACAGGGCCTTGTGATGGACCTCATCACCAAAAAAGCGAAAGAGGGCACATCGTTTATTTTCGCTACCCACCAAGATTTTGAAAACAAGCTAATCGAAGCAGACTACATTTATGAAGTAAAAGATCAAACCATCTCTGCCATCTCATGAGTGCATTGAAAAAGGTTTTGATTAGAACTATTGTTATTGAGTTCTACAAAGAGAATGCTGGGCTCTTACTAGTAGTCATAGGCTTTGGCTTTGCTTTTTTGAAAACTCCTCAGCACATTGACATTGCCTCTGCTTTGGCTTATCAGCCTGTTTACTACTTGGTACCCTTAGGGCTTTGGATTCTTTATGGCCTTAAAACATTAAGCTTCTTTTTCAGGATCAAACAACTACCTCAGAACTGGTTTTTGACAGATATCAATACACTAAAAAGTGTTAAACTAAAGCCTCTAGTAATTTACATCCAGTTCTTGCTGCTTGTTCCAGTATTGGGTTACAGTATATTCATGACCATAATTGCAGCTCAACTTGGCCAGGTCCAATCCGTTTTAATCCTGACCATTTCGAACATAGCCATATTGATGACAGCCGCACACTTTTTGCACAGGCGGCTGATTACCCCTGTCGATATTTCTATCTCAAAAAAGTCTCGCGATTGGACAAAGCTTTTACCACGGACCTATTCATTCCTGTTTATTCATCATTTGGCAAAAAGGCACGGAATTTCACTCGTGCTGACTAAATTCTTTTCAATTGGCATCGTCCTAGGTGCCACTGCTATCTTCAATGTAGAAGGAGTCGACTTAAGGTATTTAGCCCTTGGGCTATTGCTGAGTTCTGCTGTTAACGCTAGCTTTAGTTTCAAATACAGTGCTTTCGAAAAGGATGCGTTAAAGCTCTACCGCAATCTTCCATTGTCAAAGCTTAATCTCTTCGGAAAAAATAGCATCACCTTTTTAATCCTATCATTACCCGATTTCTTAGTTTTCTTTGGAAATAACCTCTCGAACGTCAATGTTTTTGAACTCATCAAAACGGTATTGATTATCCCGATCATGGCCCTATTATATTATGAGATTATAAGGTGGAAAGGAATAAATGAAGAGGCCTCGGTTAAGTATATCTTCTTTATCACTGCCTTCCTCTTCTTTGTTATTTTAGGATACGTAGACATATTGGTCATCGAAGCGGTGGTAATCTCGCTAAGTTTAGTGCTCACCTTCGGCAGTGTAAGCACACAGGAGTAGCCTCTCTTATTTTGATGGTTTATCTGATAGTCATAACTTGACTAAACAAAACACACTACAATGAAAAACCTTAAGCTATTAGCACTCCTCACACTACTATTTACCTTTTCTTGCGAAAGCAATGATGAAGTAAGTTTTATCATCCTTCAGCTCAATGACGTTTATGAAATAGCGCCTATTGAAGGTGGAGAATCTGCAGGAATGGCCAGGGTTGCCACCATCCGAAAAGAACTCTTAGCAGAGAATCCTAACGTGATCACTACCATGTCAGGAGATTTTGTGAGCCCTTCGCTTATCGGAACCCTTCAATATGAAGGAGAAAAAATTGCCGGCCGCCATATGGTAGAGGTCATGAACGCCCTTGGGGTAGATTATGTGGTACCTGGTAACCATGAGTATGACATCAAAGAAGATGAACACCTAAAGCGGATCGCTGAGTCGGACTTTCAGTGGACAACAACCAATTCTTTTCATATGGTCGATAAGCAGATAGTGCCTTGGGAACAGAACGGCAAGCCTTTTCCAGACCATATTATGCATTCAATTGATGGAATCGATATCGCTTTCTTTGGGTCTACTGTGCCTTTTAATAAAGCAAATTATGTGGGTTATACCGATAAATATGAATCGGTAAAAGCGGTTTATAATAAGGTAAAAGACGAGGCGGAAGTATTGGTGGCCATTACGCATTTGGAAGAAGAAATGGACGACTCGCTCGCAACGTACTTCGTTCCTCAACTCGACTTGATTCTTGGTGGGCACGACCATACCAATATGAAGCTTCAGTTCGGTAAAACGGTGATGACAAAAGCCGATGCAAATGCCAAAACGGTTTATGTTCACCGTGTGAGTTACAATAAGGCTACCGGTAAAAAGACCATCAATTCGGAACTGGTCAAAATTAATGCTCAGGTAGCCAGTGATCCTGAGGTCAAAGCTATAGTGGATAAATGGGTCAACATCGGCAATGCAAGCATGGCGGCAATGGGCTATACTCCCGATGAAGTAGTAATGACTACTAAGGATACCCTTGACGGCCGAGAAAGTAGTATTCGTTATAGACCCACCAATTACCCGATCATGACGGCCGAGTCATTTCTATTTGTAGCTCCCGAAGCTGATCTATCCATATTCAATAGTGGCTCCATTCGCCTTGATGACCAATTGACGGGAACCGTTACCGAATATGATATTCTTAGATCGTTTCCTTTCGGGGGAGGAATTGCCATTGTCGATTTAGAAGGGGACATAATAGAACGAATTCTTGAAACCGGAACAGTAACTAATGTTGGCATAGGTGGCTATTTACAACTTGCCAATGCCGAAAAGAAAGCTGACGGCTGGTATGTAAAAGGATCAAGACTTGTAAGCCGAAAAACCTACAAATTGGCCCTACCTGATTTTGTGATGGGTGGTGGAGAGAAAAACCTTGAGTTCATTGGAGATTATAAAAGTCAGGCAACAGCACCGGCTGACTTTAACGGTGTAAAAAATGACATCAGAGATATTATCATGGCCTATTTCAAAACGAAAAACGAGTAAGCTTTCTTTAAAGGATGAAACGAAAGTCTTCAGGCGTTTTATCACGCCAGTTTTCAAATTGTTCGGTACTATAAAAATTATAGAAAGTGGCGTTAAGCTCTATGCTATTAAACTGAGTAGCGTAGTAGGTCAGTTCATCCTTGATTCCTCGGGAGTAAAAGCCCTTCAGGTCTGTCCTATTCCATTTAGCACAGCCAACATAAAGTTCGGCTTACCCCTATGAGAAGAGCCTTTCAATAACCTTACTGTATCTGGATGATCCTGAGGTAATTTAAAATCTACAAGCTCTGGCAGATCAACGCTTCCGAATTTAATAACTTACTGCTTTAAGTAAATCTAATGTAGCCAATCCGATAAGAGATAGAAATAAAAAAGTCCCAATGTATAGTACACTGGGACTGCAAGTAAAGAGTTAGGTTCATCCCTTTTTAAAGCTGGTACCTAGGATGAGTCAGTACCAACTGTTTTCATTAAATTTCCAGTCTAAATCTAAATAGCAGATTGACTTAAAAAAACTATTTTCAACAATTATTCGGAAAAATTTGTGCTCAAGAATTTGATCCAATATATCTACACAGGCTGGTGCGGCATCATGTTCGTAATCCCCATGGTTATCTTTACCCCCTTGATGGTGATTCCACTTCTAATTTCAAGAAAGCTAGATGGCATCACTTTCTTTTTTATTCGATGTTGGGTCTACATGTTTGGCATTACTACCGGCATTTGGTTTGTCGGCCACAATAAAAAATCCGTTGACCGCAAAAGGTCATACATATTTGTCATCAATCATACCTCATTTCTTGATGCCTGCGCCATACCTATTGCAATACCATCTAGCCTAGTTGGTTTAGGCAAAAAAGAATTATCTAAGATTCCAATCTTCGGGTGGGTGACTAGCCGATGGGCAGTTTGGGTAGACAGGTCTAGCCCCGAAAGCAGGCGTGAAGGTAGCCTTAAACTAAAGGAGATTTTAAATGGTGGCACCTCGGTACTGATCGCACCCGAGGGCACTCGAAACAACACGAACGAACTTTTATTGCCTTTTCGACATGGACCATTTCGCCTAGCGATTGAATCGCAAATCAGCGTAATTCCTGTAGTCATTCACAATGCCTCAAAACTGATGAAACGAGGGAGTTTACTTCTAAAACCGGGAATTGTTCATTCTTATGTGATGCCCGAAGTACCTGTCGAAGGCTTAACAGAAGCCGATGTAGAAGATTTATCAGAACGCGTACACAAAATGATGTACGAAAAGATAGTGGAGCTCAACGGAAGCCATTAATTTTGTTGGCATCATTTTTTCAAGAGCATACACGAAACCAAACATAAAAGCTTATGAACACTTTTTACAAAACTATCATACTTGGGTTCATAGCACTTTCCGTTGCGGCATGTGCAACTGGTAAAAATGCATTTGACAAAGGTGACTATGAAACTGCTCTAGATCGCGCAGTAAAGCGTCTTCAAGCAAACCCAAACAATAAAAAAGCACAAGATGTGCTCATAGATGGCTACAGGGTCGCTTCACAGTTTCATTTAAAACAAGTACAGCAATTCAACAAGGGTGGTGACACTTTTAAATGGGAAGGTATTTATAATGAATATGCCAAACTGAATCGCTATTACAGAGACATCCAAAGATGCCCTTCTTGTATGGACCTAGTCGCTCCTAGAGAATACATAGTGGAACAGCGTGACGCTGGAGAAAACGCTGCGAAAGTTCATTTACAGCTAGGTAAAGATGCTTTGGCCATCAATACTATAGAAACTGGAAGACAAGCCTACAGCCATTTTGAAATGGCCTTGAGGTATTCCAATAACTTGCCTGACATTGACTCACTTTTAACTCAATCTAGACAGGTAGCTACTGTACGAGTACTTATCGAACCAATTCCTATTCACTCGAGAAACCTAGCATTAACGAACGAGTATTTCGAAAACAAGATGTTTGAATACTTGGATCGATACAGTCAGGATCGTTTTGTGCAATTCTTTACGGTTGATGAATCACAGCAGCGCGACATACAGCCAGACCATATTTTATCCATGGCATTTGACGATTTCGTTCTTGGCCAAGCCAAAATCGTTTCGAAAGTTGTCGAGCTCAAAAGAGATAGCGTAGTTGTTGGCCAATACACTGACAATAGTGGTGTCGAACATGATGTATTCGGAAGTGTAAAGGCAGAATTCACATCAAACGAAAAGACACTCTTTTCGGCAGGTATATTGAATTTTGAGATTAGAGACGCCTATACTGGCAAAGTACTCACCAACCGAAAAATTGCCAGTGAAGATATTTGGAAACATGAGTGGGCATCTTTCAATGGCGATGAACGCGCCTTGACGAAAGATGAAATTCGACAGTCAAAACAAAAAGAGCTACCACCTCCAGGGCCTCAAACGCTTTTTATCAGTTTTATTGATAGAGTCTATGGCCAAGTTGAAGGAAATATTAGTCAATTCTATCGCGACACAAGAATCTAGACCTGAGCCTCGAATTTCATTCGGGGCTCAATTTTTTAATCATTTTAGGCATTTCATCAGTTATAATCATAAACATTGAAATGACTCAGTCTTCAAATAAAGTATGGGCAATCTCAAATGCTCTTATTCTACTTTTAGTGATCTATTGGAATTACTACGCAAATGCCCAAGGTATCAATGAAAACTCAGTGGGCTCTTTGAGTGCTGAGTACGATAACTTATTTACACCTTCCAGTTATGCTTTTTCTATTTGGGGACTTATCTACATCGCCTTGTTTGCCAATGCGGTATTTCAGCTGAGCGCAGCATTCAAAAATATCAACACCTCTTTTTTTAAGCCTTTAGGCCCCTACCTAATGATTGCCAATGTAGGTAATGCACTATGGATTTGGCTGTGGTTAACTGAGCGAACTGGATTCAGTGTGATCATTATGCTTGGCATACTTGTCAGCCTGATTTTAGCTGTTCTTAGGTTGGGCATAAGAAAATCCGATCATTCTCCTAAGCCGATCAAACGATGGGTTTGGTGGCCTATTTCCTTGTATGCCGGATGGATTACTGTGGCAACAGTAGCGAATATTTCGGCTTATCTCACGAAGGTCAACTGGTCTCTTTGGATGACGGAACCTAACTGGGCCATTTCAATGCTTATCATTGCAGCCATTATTTACATCTTCGTACTTGTTAAAAGAGGTATGATTACTTTCGCTTTAGTGGGTGTATGGGCTTTCTCGGCCATTGCCCATAAGCAGTGGGGACTTCAAATAGGACTGGCTTGGGTTGCAGCAAGTGTTGCAGCGATCATCTTTGTTCTCGCAGTTGCCAAAAGATTCGAGGGAGCCGCTTTAAAGGACTAGAACTTTTTACTCTTACTAGCTGCAAACCCACAATTATACTTTCATCAGCCTTATGATATCGTGTTGGCAATCATCAGTATACTTTGTACCATCTGAATGTAATGCAGAGGTAGTATTAAATCAGTCATTGATGAGTTGTCAGAAAAGAACGATGACTTAGTTTGAAGTCATCGCCTTTAGAATATCATGTCTTGTGATGATACGTGGTTCTTTGTTGCTATCTCTAACCATCACCGCAGGATTGTCCTTGTTGATGACAGAAGAAAGCACATCTAGGGTATTGTCCAACGGAACGAATTGGAAAGGTTTATCCATAACCTCAGATACTAGCTTACTTTTAAGTTCAGAATCATCAATCATTTGGGCCAATAACCTTGAATCTACCAAGCTCCCAACAAAGCTATCTCCATCAGTAACCGGTAGCTGTGAGATGCTATTAGACGTCATCATCCTGATGGCCTCAGCCACGGTAGCACCTTTATCGATGGTATTCAGTTTACCAGTACCATTTTGACCGAATATGATATCGGCAGCTGTCTCAAATTCTCTTTCTTCTACGAAACCACGTGCCTTCATCCAATCATCATTGTAGATTTTGCCTAAATAACGCGTACCGTGATCGGGAAGAATAATCACCATCACGTCATCATCGGTCATGTTTTCCTTTGCCCATTCCAATGCTCCAGCTACAGCAGAACCACAAGACCAGCCACAAAACATACCTTCTTCACGAGCCAGTCTTCTGGTCATGATGGCCCCGTCTTTATCAGTCACTTTTACAAAGTGATCGATCATATCGAAATCAACATTCTTAGGAAGAATGTCTTCTCCAATACCTTCAGTTAAGTAGGGATAAATTTCTTTTTCATCGAAAACACCTGTCTCTTTGTACTTCTTAAATACAGAACCGTAGGTATCAATTCCGACAGAAACGACATTTGGATTTTGTTCTTTCAAGTACTTTGAAGTTCCACACATAGAACCTCCCGTACCAACGCCAGCTGCCCAGTGTGTTATTTTACCCTCAGTATCTCTCCAGATTTCAGGACCCGTTGTTTCATAGTGCGCTTGCGCATTTGAGGTGTTGTCATACTGATTTGGATAGTATGAGTTTTCTATATCCCTATTTAGCTTTGAAGCAACTGAATAATAAGACCTTGGATCATCTGGCTCCACATTAGTAGGGCAAACGATTACTTCTGCGCCCACAGCTTTAAGGATGTCCATTTTCTCCTGTGATTGCTTATCCGCTAAAGTGAAAATGCACTTGTATCCTTTGGCAATCGCTCCAAGGGCAAGTCCCATTCCAGTATTGCCTGAAGTACCTTCAATGATGGTTCCTCCAGGTTTTAAATCACCTCTTTTCTCGGCATCTTCAATCATCTTAATCGCCATTCTGTCTTTCATTGAATTACCTGGATTGAAGTATTCAACTTTCACTAGAATAGTGCCTGGAACTCCCTTATTCACCTTGTTCAACTTAACAAGCGGGGTATCTCCAATAGTCTCGATGATTGAATTGTAGTAACGCATTTTTCCTTTTTTCTATAGTTTTTACAAAGCTAGTGCTTTTCAATCGTTTGCGAAATGGCAAACACTTAAACAAGTAATCTTTACAATAAGCTAATCTTAGTTCATCCTGAGAAACTCACTCACCTTATCGGCATATCGATCTTTATACTTTGGTTCGGTGTAAAGTTGAACGTGGTCAACCCCCTTAAAGAGAATCGGATAAACATTATAGAGTCCTTCAATTTCAGCTTCTAAGACTTCGGAAGGTGTGGTCTTATCTCCATCACTATACAGAACGAGTGTGGGTAGCTTCGCATTCGAAAGCAGGTAAGAGAACTTCATATTCTCACTCCATCCGTCTACCACCTTGTCAAACTTATTCCAAGATTGGTTGAATATAAAATTAGGTATACCCATTTCAGCTCCGGCTAGTCTTGTTGTTTCCTTGATGTTACTGAGGGGGCTGCCTAAGATAAGTTTCGTCACTTTCAATCCCTCCCTTTTTTGGTGCTCTACCAAATCAGGCCTATTGACGGCTACGGCACTTGCCATAGCGCCCATTGAAAAGCCCCATAATACAAACTCTTGCTGTGCGTAGCGATCCTTTAACATCTGCATAGAGGCCGTAATATCTTCTGCAAATTCGTAACCCAATGCTGTTTTTGCTTCTTCAGACTTTCCTGAATTTCTGAGGTCAGGAATGAAAATATTATAAAGCGAGTCAAGTCCCTTGTCCTTAACCAACGCTAGATACTTCATTGTTTTTAACCGGTTTGAAGTTCGGCCGTGATTGATGATTAAGGTCTTACCTACTTCTGGAATTGAGGCAGGAATATACCATCCATTCAATTTTATTCCATCAGTTAGCGTCTCATAGTCGATTTCATCAAAATCAGGAAACCCATAGTCAGCTGGCCCTCTTTTCTCCCCGATAGCATAATCAGCCACCATAGCAGTATCGTTCAAAACAAAATCGAAAGTGTACCGATCATAATCGGTGATCATACTCACCGTTTTAGGAACCACTAGGAAATAGAAAGCCAAGACAACCAGCACAATGATGATTGCAATAATTTTGAGAAACTTCTTCATGATTGTTTATTTAGAAACTGAGGCTAGTAAGTATAATACGGCCATTCTCACCGCCACTCCGTTTTCAACTTGATCTAAAATAATCGCGTTTTCTGCATCGGCTACATCGCTATTAAGTTCTACTCCCCTATTAATTGGGCCTGGGTGCATTACTACGATTTCTTTGTCTAAGGAGTCTAGCAAAGCTTTGTTAATGCCATAGTATAGGGAGTATTCTCTAAGCGAAGGGAAGTATTTAATGTGTTGTCTTTCTAATTGGATTCTCAAAACATTGGCAACATCACACCACGCCAAAGCTTTTCGCACATCCAATTCTACTTTTACACCTAAGGTACTTATGAACTTAGGCAGCAAAGTATTTGGTCCACAAACCATCACCTCAGCACCTAGTTTTTGCAAAGCAAAGATATTACTCAGGGCAACTCTAGAGTGTAGTATGTCTCCTATAATCGCCACTTTCTTACCTGCTACTTCTCCAAGTCGTTCTCTTATTGAGAACGTATCTAACAAGGCCTGAGTAGGGTGCTCGTGTGTACCATCACCAGCGTTCACAATATTCGCAGAAATATGCTTAGATAGAAAGTGAGCTGCTCCAGGACTAGAATGTCTCATCACAATCATATCCACTTTCATAGAAAGGATATTGTTGACGGTATCTAGCAGGGTTTCTCCTTTTTTGACAGAACTACTACTGCTTGAGAAGTTTATCACGTCAGCCGAAAGTCTCTTTTCTGCTAGTTCAAAACTTAATTTTGTTCTAGTAGAATTTTCAAAGAATACGTTAGCAATGGTGATGTCCCTTAAGGATGGAACCTTTTTTATAGGCCTATTAATTACGTCTTTGAATTCATCGGCAGTACGAAATATCAGATCAATATCTTCTGCTGTAAGGTCCTTAATTCCAAGAAGATGCTTTGTACTCAGCTGCTCCATCTACACGTCCTTATTTATTAACCACACCGTATCTTCTGTGGCGTCATTTTCTCCTTTCCACTCCACCAAAACTTTCTCGCTATCCAAAGTATTTACTTCTTTTCCGACATAGTCTGGGAAAATTGGAACGTGCTTGGCGTACTTCCTTACGACTAATGACAGGAGTTCTACTTTTTCAGGTCTTCCAAATGCATTCATGGCATCTAATGCTGCCCTTACCGAGCGACCAGTATAAAAGACATCATCGATTAGAATAACCTTCTTGCCTTCGATCAAGAAGTCAATTTTAGTTTCGTTCGCCCGCACTGGGCTTTCCCGTCTCCTGAAGTCATCTCTGAAAAAAGTCGCATCTAAATAACCGAGTGCCACATCAGTTGCAATGAACTCTGAGAGTTGTTCTTTAATCTTTTTGGCCAAGAATATTCCACGTGGCTGAAGCCCTAGCAATACAGTATTATGGAAATTTTGATGGTTTTCTATCAGTTGTTGACAGAGTCGGCCGATGGTGATGGCCAGTTGGGGATGACCTAGTAGTAGCCTTTTTTGCATTTCAGAAAACAAATATAAGAAAAGGAAATGGTCAGTGAAATGAGTAATCGGTTTAATCTTCCTTTTCTGGCATATTTGGTCCCACAGTCACAGCGTTTATAAAGAAAACTTTCCTTGTTCCTTCAGACTTATCGGTTGGCCGGACATAGTGAATACCGTACAACAAGAATTTATTTTCATGCCATTTCAATGTCCGCACAAAGGTGCCTCTTCCTTTTGAAAGCTTTTCCTCATCCGAATTCAGTTTAAGTTCACTGATATGCCCTTCAGTATCATCTGCATCATTTAAATACTGAGCCCTAAGCTCTTCTTCGTAATGATAGGCATAGAATGCTTTACCCTCATGCCATTGGAATGCCCCTAATTGAGTGACTTCCGTTCCTACATCTTCATTGATGTCTAAGGCACCATCCCACTGTATATTTCCATCCCAATCAAGCACCAAGGCAAAGGCATGTGTATAATCTAAATCTGTGCTTACACCCAAAGAAGTGGGATTAAAGCCAGGACTGTTGTTAAGCGCGTATGGGCTCAAAAAAGCATCGTTATTTAAACCCGTTCGCCCTAGTTGGTTTCTATTTCTCCACAGTCCACTAGTCCCTACCGTCCATGGTTTAAAGAATTCTCCTGATATCATAAGTTGGCCATCTTGCTCGATCATTTCTTGCCAGACAGCATCTATCTTATACCTCCAGTCTTTATTATTTTGCTTTGCGCTTAAAGCTTTGGCCTTCATTTTGGCCGATCGTTTCTTTCCGTTATGGTTTAAAAAAGTATCAAATTCTCCGAAATTGACATATTTCATGGTTTGTTGACCTATCCTATCCACATGATTGATAAAAATCCCACTCGGATAAGTACCCACCTTTATTCCGTAAAGCCCTACAACGACTTGCGACTTATCGTTAATATTAACGGAACTAGATACTGCCGAAAGTAACTGATAGTCACGATCAACTTCTAGTTGGTATGATCGTACAGGATTGCCCCCGTAATCATAAGTACTTACAAGTACCGTTTTGTCCCTTTTTTCGTCAAACTGAGAGACGAGCACGTTAAAGGTTACGCTGTCGCTATTAATTTTTACTTCAAAAAGCTCAGCATCATTTTGGTAAACATTGGAGAGGGTATTGACTTCATCTTTTTCCATGTTATAGACAAACACAGCAGGCCGCTGTTCTATATAACCTCCTATAACGGCTGATCCGTTGATAACCTCAAATTCTGAAATAGAAAGGTCAGTAATCTGTTTAGGTTCAAAAGTCTTAACCTCCTTCGTTAATGTATTGAGGGTCATTATTCTGATAAACCTATTGTCAGATCTCACTTGTAACAATAAATAAGTCACGTTATCGGCATAGTAATAGCCTTTCAATTGCTGTCGTGTATCTGTCTCTAGAACACCGCTCCACTTCTCCTTCAAATCCGACCCTAAGTGGCTAAATTCTATTTTTGACTCATTTGCCCCGCTCGCCACCACTGGTTTTACCAAAAGCACGCCTTTATCCTCATTCGGAATCACCAAATAATCAATATTCTCCTTATTATGGAGTGACTCATATCTAGCGACATGATCGATCTGAGCGACCAGGCTAGCGTTACATGTTATTATGAATAGTATTGTAAGTCTCTTGATCATTTTTCTGATATGGCTATAATTCTGTCAAACTCTTCCCTCTTGACAGGCTGCACGGACAACCTAGAATTCTTTACTAATACCATGTCTTGTAAACGAGTATCTCTTTTGACTTGTTCTAAAGTCACCGGTTTTTTAAGCTTCTGTTTAGGTACAAAATCCACAACAACCCATCTTGCATCATCTGTGGTTGGGTCTGGATAATGTTCACTCACACATTCTGCAATACCGACAATTGCCTTTTCATTTACGCTGTGATAAAACAAAGCTAAATCACCCGCTTTCATGGCCTTCATATTATTTCTTGCCTGATAATTACGGACACCATCCCAATGATCACGACCTAGTTTTACTAAATCATCCCATGAATACGCATTTGGTTCAGATTTAATTAGCCAGTAGTTCATAAAGACTTATTTTTAACTTTGATTCCCTGAATTTAAGAAAAGCAACAGGGTAAAAAAAGCTATCAAATTCACATCTCATCTCAAATTGTCAAGACTTGGACAGCGCAACAATACTTAAACAACTCAAACTGCAGTCTGCACTTATGGAACTGCACGATGAAAACAGTTTTAAAATCCGTGGTTATCAAAATGCGGTATTTAACCTAGATAAAAGTGACATTGACCTAATGACCCTCAGCTTGAAGGAGTTGGAGCAATTAGATGGCGTGGGAAAAGGCATTGCTGCGACCATACATGAGATTGCGACACAAGGTATTTCCGAGGCCATGCAACAGTACCTCGAAACCACGCCTGAGGGTATCATTGAGCTGTTGGATATCAAGGGAATTGGGCCAAAAAAGATTAAAGTACTTTGGAAAGAATTGGGCATTGAGAGTGGTCATGAACTCAAAGAAGCTGCTAATTCAGGGTTAGTTGCAAAACTGAAAGGCTTTGGAGACAAAACCCAACTCGCCATCATTCAAGCCTTAGAGTTTAAAGAGGCCAATGCCAATAAACTCCACTTTGCCGATGCTGAAGTTCTGTCTGAAGAAATTCAAAGTGTGCTTAAGCAGATTAAAGCAATTAAAGCCATAAGTCCAGTTGGTGGATTAAGACGAAAGCTAGAGATCATCGATCGGATTGAATTATTAATATCAGGAGATGACTTCAATGAACTGGAAGAGGCAATCAATGCCATTGCTGATTTTAAACAAAATGAAAAACAGAGTGGGCCTAAAACATGGAGAGGTGTTTACAAGGAACTCCTAATTCCTTTTGAAATCACCTTTACTTTACCGGCAGACTATATCAAAGACCTATTTCTCAGAACTGGTAGTTCACTACACCTTTCAGTACCCGTATTAGGAAAAGAAACACTCCGTAATTTAGCCAGCACAAAAAGTTTCAGCTCAGAAAAAGAAGTTTACCAAGCAGCAGGAATGGATTACGTAGAGCCAGAGCTACGCGAGGGATTATTCGAAATTCAGGCCGCTAAAAACCATAACCTACCCAAATTGGTAGAAATGGAAGATTTAAAAGGTATTCTTCATAATCACTCTACCTATAGCGATGGAAAACACACCTTAGAACAAATGGCCACCTATTGCAAAGAATTAGGCTATGAATACTTAGGCATTTGCGATCATAGTAAATCTGCCTTCTATGCCAATGGGCTTGAAGAAAATCGTGTGAAAGATCAACACGAGGAGATTGATCGCCTAAATGAAAAGCTTGCTCCATTCAAAATTTTCAAAGGCATCGAATCTGACATTCTCTATGACGGCCAGTTAGACTATAGCGATGATGTATTGGCAAGTTTCGACTTCATAGTCGCCTCTGTACATTCTGTGTTAAAAATGAATAAGCAGAAGGCCACCCAACGTTTGCTTACAGCCATTGAAAATCCTTTCACCACAATTCTGGGTCACCCGACAGGGCGACTACTGCTAAGAAGAGAGGGCTACCCAATCGACCATAAGGCGGTAATAGATCATTGTGCTAAGCATAATGTAGTGATCGAAATCAATGCCAACCCTTGGAGATTAGATTTAGACTGGCGTTGGGTAAACTATGCGATTGAAAAAGGAGTTATGCTTTCAATTAACCCTGATGCACATCAAATGGAAGGATATCATCATATGAAATATGGTTTACTCGCGGGGCGCAAAGGTGGTCTGACCAAAGAGATGACTTATAACGCACTTTCAATGGAAGAAATTTCTACCCAATTCGAGAAGAAAAAAGAACAAGCAAAAGCGAATGCCTAAGAAAGTTCTCATCATTCGTTTCTCCTCTATAGGAGATATAGTACTTACTACTCCCATTATTCGAGTGATTAAAACTCAGTTGGAGGATGTAGAAGTGCACTATTGCACCAAAAAACAATATCACAGTATTCTCGAAGCCAACCCATACATAGACAAGTTTCATTTTCTAGAAGATGACCTGAATGCACTAGCGCAAACTTTGAAAGCAGAGCAGTTTGACTTTGTGGTTGATCTTCATAACAACCTCCGAACACGCTTATTAAAAAGCAAACTGAGCAAACCATCTGGTGCGTTCCCTAAGTTGAATTGGGAGAAGTGGCTGATCGTAAACTTGAAGGTTAACAAATTGCCTAATGTTCATATCGTAGATCGGTATTTGGAAGCCGCCAAACCATTGGGTGTAAAGAAAGACGCGCTTGGCTTAGACTATTTCATTCCTGAGAAAGATCAAATTGAGGCCGATTGGTTGCCAGAAACGCATCGCAATAACTTTGTCGCTTTTGCCATTGGCGGTCAACATGAAACAAAAAAACTACCACTAGATCGGATGATTGAGCTTTGCGATAAAATCAATAAACCAATCGTGATTTTAGGTGGAAAAGAAGATGCTGAAAACGGTGCTAAAATCGAAGCGTTCTTCGATCGGAATGGCGAATCATCTGACCAAAAGGATTCTTTGGACGCACTCGGCAAGAAGGCCGAAATCTATAATGCATGTGGCAAGTTCAGTATCAATCAATCAGCCTCTATCATCAAGAAGGCCTCATATGTTTTTACACATGATACGGGCATGATGCATATTGCAGCAGCCATGAACAAGAACATTTTCTCTATCTGGGGCAATACCATTCCTGAGTTTGGTATGTATCCGTATCAAACCAAATTTACACTGCTCGAAAATAAAAAACTGAGCTGCCGACCTTGCTCAAAAATCGGATATGACAAATGCCCAAAAGGTCATTTTAAGTGTATGAATGATATCATCTTTGACTTTTGGCTACCATGAGTAACAAACGACTACAGCTCATCTCTTTAGTACTGCTCTTGCTATCTCTTTTTACAGAACTCAGCGATAGCCAAGGATGGATTAGTTACAAGGACCCTGAACTAGCCTTTGGGCTTTCATTGGGTTTTGTACTCTTCTCACTGTCCTTTAGTGTGAAGATTATTCGCCAAATGGGTATTCCTGAAAAGGAGAAAAAGCAGAGTCAGCTTCTGACCTTTGTTACTGCCATTTATGCCTTCCTAGTTTTTGGGATTGAGTTGATTTAAAACAACGAACTAAGCCGATTATCTGAGTTATACTCCTCTAGGTGAATAAACAGGTCATTTCCTTAGTTATCACGTTGAACTAGTATGCGATTTAATATTTTCATGGCCCTTTGTATGTCTTTGCCTTTTCAGGCATTAACGCAGCAGAGTAACATTGTAAATACGTGGGTTGCAACCGATGTCAGGGATTATCTTGGGGAGTCAAATTCATGGGATTCCTTCTACATGCTTTCCTTATTAACCTTTGAGAATGACTCCAGCGGAAATACATTATATGGTGGCACTGACTTCAAAAGATTTTTTTCATATCGCCTAATCAAAGATAGTCTGGAGTTAGGGTTTTCAGGCGAAAAAGCAGTCAGAGTACTCGTCATCGAAAATTCTGAAGATCGTTTAAAGCTATTTCTTGACTCATTCAATACTGTGACTTATGTACCCTTAGAAAAAACCAATTCCAGTATCGATATTGAAAAACTCAGAGAAGCTCTAATTGGAGAAACCTGGGACTTCGATATCAGACCTTGGGTAAAAAAGCGCGAATTATCCATCGATTTTAGGAGAGGTATACAAGACTCCTCCTTGATACTAAACCAGTTTATTAAGTATGCCAATGATGCTTACCTACCAAGTTCCTTGGAACTTGATGACTATCCTCATCTCTGGAATATAAGCGAAAATCACTCCCATACCGTGTTAAGAGTTGAATCTATTGGAATAGGCACTGGAACAGCGATTTCATCTTCTCTTTTGTTCGTAGAAAGTTACAACAGAAAGATGTTAAAAGGCCATCTATGGAAAGAGGGAAGAAAAATCAGGTTTACTGCCAGTCTTCGGAAAAACTCCGAAGAGACCAAAGCACGTAATCTGTCTAACCTTACCGCGGTAAAGTGGAGATTGGAGAAAGTAAAACCAGAAAAAATAAGGCGAATAAGGAAAAGAGATTTAATTGATTTAGGAACGATTGACGATGATTTCATTGAATATGTACCCTCCGACTATATACATGATAGCTCCCGTGTAGTATTACAAAACGATATCTTGGAAAAGAAACTAGTCCTTGAATTTAAACAAGACCATAGTTATAATATACTCCGAGTCAATGAGCTCATTAATTCAGGAAACTGGTTAGGGCTTTTTAATCTGCGTTCCATTAAACTTCAGAGCAACATTCGCGAAAATGAGGATGGAATTCTGACGGGGCATATCGAGGTGCTTTCCTTGTCAAATAAAAAGCTGGTTATCAAAAGACGTCTTTTTCAAAGATTAAATAGCCAATTTAATTACCCCAAGAGTCAAATTGAAACTTATAAGCCTATTCGCTAAATCTTACTTTAACCCTTCTTACTCTTCAAATATTTCTTCTTCTCGCGCTTAGACATTTCTTGGGTAATGAGATCATCAGGAAAAGTGGCTGAATGGCTAGACCGAGTATCCAATCTCACTCGCTCTCCGGCCATGGTTCTGAACATCGGCACCAAGTAGCGCATTGATGAGGTAGCTTTTAAATTTACTGGCCCGTTGTTATCAACAACAACTTTCATATAAGAGACAGCAAAGTTAAAAAAAGGTCTGTTATCTTCTTCGGTAACCGAGGCCCCTAATTCATCACCAACCTTTACAAAATCATCTAAGACGAGATCGGAAGTTCCTGCCATAATTCCGCTATAAACACCCAAAGTTCCATCTTTATGCCTAATCCGCACGTAGTTCTTGTTGGGGTTGGCTTCATCTGCTTTTACTACTTCTATCTGACCTGGTCTAAGCACCTTCACTTTATCAGCGTAAAAACTCACTCCATAATACTCATCTAAATCAACCTCGTCAGTCGGTCTTTTCAGTCTCGTTATGCCTCTCACATCAACAGACTCTCCTTCTACAGCTGGCAATGCATATTCCACATCAGTAATTCTTGGGTTACCGACACCTCTGAAAAAGAAGGATCTATATTGCCAATTTGGTTGGGCAGTGGCAATAGGTGACAACTTGAAAAGCCGTGTCTTTCCGCTTCTAATTGTCTTTTGAAATGGTAAAGAAACGTCTGCCCTATGCTGACTGAGGTTATCGAAAATAATGACAATGTGAGTTTGCTTAGCAAGCGTGTTTTCTGCGTAAAATATATAGTCGCCATCGCTACCGGCTTCTGTGTATATCTTTAAATCACCCTGAGTTTGGGCATTAACAGCGAAGGAAAGGAAAATAGCCCCTATGAAGAGGAGTGTAGCTGAAATCTTGAACATAGTCGATTTTATTCGTTAAAACCGAATTATAATTTTTAAAAATTACAATAGCAATATTTCAGCACATTATCTCGACTGTTTTGAATTATGAACGCACTAATTCATGAAGTTTAGATTGCCAGACTTCAAAGCCGAAAAGTTCAAGAGACTTTGCCATAAGTCGTTTCAACGCTTCTAACTCAAGATTTCCGATACTTCCCTCGTGGCTATGGTTCACTTCTTTCAGTGGATCAAAGTTTCCATTTTCGATGGCTAGGCCGACTGTTTTATATGCGTCCCTAAATGGCACGCCATTGAGTACAAGTCTATTTGTCTCTTCCACACTGAAAAGGTATTTGTACTTGTCCTTCTCGATCAATTCTTGATTGATCTCCACTTTCTTCAGCATAAAATCGCACATGAACAGGCAATCTTTTAAGTCTTGGATTGAGGGAAAAAGTACTTCCTTAATTAACTGCATTTCACGGTGGTAACCCACTGGCAAATTAGTGGTCATCAACGCGATATCATTGGGCAAAGCTTGTATGCGATTACACTTGCCTCTCATTAACTCGAAGACATCTGGATTCTTTTTATGGGGCATTATGCTTGAGCCAGTAGTCAGCTCATCTGGAAATGAAACAAAGCCGAAGTCTTGCCCCATATATAAGCAAACGTCCATGGCAAATTTGCTTAGTGTAGCCGCGATTGCCGACATCCCCATGGACATCGAACGTTCAGCCTTTCCTCTCCCCATCATGGCATACACCACATTATAATTGAGGTCTTCGAACCCAAGTAGTTCTGTTGTCAGCTTTCTATTCAATGGGAAAGACGAGCCAAATCCAGCTCCAGAACCTAGTGGGTTCTTGTTGATGATTTTGTAGGCGGAGTGTAGCATATGTAAGTCATCTACAAGGCTTTCGGCATAGGCGCCAAACCATAAACCAAAAGATGAGGGCATTGCGACTTGCATATGGGTATATCCGGGCATTAAAATGTCTTTGTACCGATCGCTTAGCAGTATGAGACGATCAAAAAGCACTGAAGTGCCTTCGGTAATTTCTTTGATCTCTTGTCTCATGAAAAGTTTCAAGTCGACTAAAACTTGATCGTTTCTCGAACGCCCTGAATGTATTTTTTTACCGACATCACCGAGTCTTTCCGTGAGTAAGAATTCCACTTGCGAGTGTATGTCCTCAACGCCTGCTTGAATCTCGAATTGACCTGCCTCAATGTCTTTATAAATCGATTTGAGTTCAACATGGATACTGTCCTTCTCTTCAGAAGTGAGGAGGTCAATGCTCGCTAACATTTCTGTATGCGCAAGCGATCCCAACACATCATAAGGTGCCAATTGAATGTCAAATTCTAAGTCTCTACCGACCGTGTAACGTTCGACTATGTCCGATACTTTAGTTTCTTTTTCCCAGAGTTTCATGTCTTTTCTTATGTCATTGCGAGTATTATGTCGATGCAAATCGGCTAAAATCGAAGCAATCTCCCTATTCATTTTGGAAGTTGCTTCGTCATTCGTTTCACTCGTTGCTCACAATGACGATGTTTAATAGTTCAATATATAACGCTACCCCCTCCTCAATTTCATTGACGTAGATAAACTCATCAGCAGTATGCGATCTGGCTGAATCACCCGGCCCGATCTTCAATGTTGGAAACGGCATTAATGCTTGGTCAGAAAGCGTTGGCGAACCGTAAGTTTTTCTACCGAAACCCAATCCTGCTTGCACAATTGGGTGATTCAAACCGATACCTGACGGGTTAAGCCTAGTCGATCGAGGTGTAACCTGTGACTTCACGTTTACTTTGATAATCTCCAATGTCTCCTGATTCGAATAGGCATCCGTTGTACGAACATCTACCACAAATCGGCATTCATCGGGCACCACGTTATGCTGACTACCGCTATCAATCATAGTCACACTCATCTTCACCGGACCGAGCGATTCAGATACTTTCGGAAATTCAAAATTTCTAAACCAGTCAATATCCTTGATGGCTTTGTAAATAGCGTTGTCACCTTCTTCTCTTGCTGCATGACCTGATTGTCCAGTTGATATACAATCCAATACCATCAATCCCTTTTCTGCGATAGCCATATCCATCAATGTGGGCTCTCCTACTATACCGAACTCCATGACCGGAAGATCAGGCAAGAGACTTTCAATACCACCTTTTCCAGAAATCTCTTCCTCGGCTGTAGCGGCTAAAATCAAATTGTACTGAAGGTCTTTTTGGTTGTGAAAGTGTAAGAAAGCAGCAATCAAGGATACTAAGCATCCACCAGCATCATTACTTCCCAAACCATAGAGCTTTCCGTCTTTTTCAATCGCTTTGAATGGATCGTTGGTATAACCAGCATTTGGTTTGACTGTATCATGATGTGAGTTGAGGAGGATGGTAGGTTTTGAATCATCAAAGTGAAGATTCTTTGCCCAAACATTATTACCATTTCGCTGAGTAGCCACCCCATTTTCATTAAAGAAATTCTCAAGAATGGTCACTGTTGCATCCTCTTCTTTACTCAAGGAAGGTGTTTCTATAAGTTGCTTTAAGAGTGATATGGCTTGACTTGAGTCGTTCATCATAATTCAATTTTAGTTCCGACCCGCTCCATTGAAGCAAGTTGTTTGACTTGGCTATAATGACCGATTGCCACATGATCAACGCCAGACTTTAAGGCATCAAAAGCATTATCCAGTTTAGGAATCATGCCTTCATTAATTATTCCTTCCGATTTAAGTTGCTGATAAGCACTAAGATCAATTCTATCAATTACTACTTGATTTTCGAAGTCGCTCAAAACGCCTTTCTGTTCAAAACAGTAAATCAGCCTAACTTCATAGTCTGACGAAAGTGATCCAGAAATTACACTCGCTAAGGTATCCGCATTGGTGTTCAACAGGCTTCCTTTTCCATCGTGCGTTAAGGCACAGAGCACTGGCGTCAATCCGTTTTCCAAAAACTGAGATATCCTGTTCTTATTGACCCCGTCATTAGTAATGTCACCCGCGAAGCCGTAATCGATAGTCTTCACTGGTCGTTTTGTAGCTTTTAGGATGTTTGCATCCGCCCCTGACAACCCAATGGCATCTTCGCCCAAGGTCTGTAGGTGACTTACAATCTTTTTGTTAACCAGACCGCCATAAACCATGGTAACAAGTTCTAGGGTTTCGGAATCGGTAATTCTTCGTCCCTCAACCATTTTGGGCTCAATGCCTAGTCTCTTTCCAAATCCAGAGGCAATCTTCCCTCCCCCGTGAACCAAAATCTTCGGGCCATCGATAGTTGAAAAATCATGAAGAAACTGCTTCAAAGCCGTCTCATCATCAATGACTTTACCTCCTATTTTTATGACGCTTAGTTTTTTCATTCTTTATTCCGTCATTGCGAGGAATGAGGGAAGCGAATATCGAAGCAATCCCCAATTAGGAGATTACTTCGTCAGGCTTTCAACCTTCCTCGTAATGACGTTCTATTTATAGTTTCATTTTAGCAATTCATTAAAAACCGCCTGAGCAGCATACACTCTATTTTCTGCCTGTTCTAAGTGAATAGCACTGGGTCCGTTCAATACCTCATCATGGATTACCAAACCACGTCTGACAGGAAGACAGTGCATCACTTTGGCATTATTCGTCAAAGCAAGATGTTCGTTACTGATTGTCCAAGCGGGGTTTTGCGATAAAACTTGCCCATAACTTTCGTAAGACGACCAGTTCTTAACATAGACAAAGTCAGCATCGGCCAAAGCTTCCATCTGATTATGATTCACAGGAACGTCTTTTCTAAATTCAGGTGACAAATCATAACCCTCGGGATTAGTGATTAACAAATCCACATCTGCTACTTGCATCCATTCCACGAAAGAATTAGCCACCGCCTGAGGCAAAGCCTTAGTGTGAGGTGCCCAAGATAAAACCACTTTAGGCTTTCGAATTTCCGACCAATGCTCCTTAATGGTTATTAAATCAGCCAGACTTTGTAGTGGGTGGCGGGTTGCACTTTCAAGGCTTACAATAGGAATTCCTGCATGCTCCATAAACGCATTCAAAAGTAACTCTTGGTAGTCAGAATCTCGGTCGATGAGTTCAGGAAAAGTCCGAATACCCAATACGTCAAAGTATCTGCCCATTACGCCAGCAGCCTCACGAATGTGCTCTGCCTTGTCACCGTTCATGATAACACCGTCTTCAAACTCAAGTGCCCAACCGTCTTTACCGATATCAAGTACGATGGCCTCTGCACCTAAATTCTGAGCCGCAATTTGAGAACTTAAACGGGTACGGAGACTAGGGTTCAAGAAGATGAGTCCGACCTTCTTGCCCGAAGCAATAGTCGGTTGAAAAGCATTCTTTTTGAATATCAACGCCTTTTCCACTAGTCCGTCTAGATCGTCAATGTCTGATATGGATGTAAAGTGTTTCATAATCTTTTTTTATCCACCCCCACCCCCCGCCAGCAGGGGACAAGTAATGTTACCCCTCAGTCTTCGGGCAGCCCCCTTAAAAAGGGGAGCAATTGAGGTGGTCATCTCTTTAATTCTTTTTTTAATGCCTCAAAAAACTGACCTAATTCTTCCTTAGTAACAGTAAGAGAGGGCAATAGCCTTAGTGTATGCTTATTGGCCGCTAAGCCAGTAAATATCTTGTGCTCGAAGAGAAGTTTCTTTCTCAAATCGGCAATTGGAAAGTCAAATTCAGCACCTATCATGAGTCCTTTTCCACGAACTTCTTTCACCTCAGGGATTTCACTTAATCGATCCATTGTATACTCTCCAAGGTACTTGGCATTTTTCATCAACTCTTCCTCTGAAATTACTTCCAACACTGCCAAAGCAGCGGCACAAGCCAAATGATTTCCTCCAAAAGTCGTCCCCAGCATACCATGCCATGGTTCAAATTTTGAACTGATGAACACACTCGCTACTGGAAACCCATTCCCCATCCCTTTCGCTAGGGTAATGATATCTGGCCGGATGTCTGCATGTTGATGGGCAAAGAATTTACCAGTACGACCCGCTCCCGATTGTACTTCATCTAGAATGAACACTGCCCCGTTTGCTTCGCAAACTTCCTGTGCTTTTTTCAAAAATTGATTAGACGGAGTGTACAAGCCCGCCACACCTTGGATGCCCTCCACAATAAAACCAGCTACATCTTCATCTATGGCTAATTCTAGAGCTTCCAGATCATTCATGGGTATAAATTCTACCTGATGATCGGCATTGAAGGGCGCTATTATCTTAGGATTATGGGTAGTGGCCACCGCACCAGAAGTCCGGCCGTGAAAGGCCTTTTCAACCGCTATAATCTTCTTCCTACCCGTATGAAAAGAGGCCAGCTTTAGTGCATTCTCGTTAGCTTCCGCACCTGTGCTGCACAAGAATAAAGAGTAATCATAATAGCCTGAAATTTGCCCCATCTTATGCGCCAACTCCTTTTGAAGTGAATTTTGAACTGCATTAGAATAAAAACCAATTTTACTCAATTGATCAGTCAGTCGTTTTACATAAGCTGGATGACTATGGCCTATCGAAATTACAGCGTGACCTCCGTAAAGGTCTAGGTATTCTATACCATCTTTATCCCATAGCTTAGACCCCAGTGCCTTCACTGGTTCTATCGGATAGAGTGGGTATACATCGAATAATTCCATACTTGATTTTTTACTTTTCTTTATTTAGAGACTGTATTCATGAATTCAGGAGATTCCGGATCGAGCTTGCCTTTAGGCAAACAAGTCTCGAATGACGCCTTGATTTAAAATGCGCTCCCTTTCAGTTTTAGCCCGGTGGTTTCATCCAAACCGAACATTAAATTCATGTTTTGAACCGCTTGCCCTGAGGCTCCTTTTAACAAATTGTCAATCACAGATTGAATCATCAGATAACTGTTATGCATACTCAGGTGTATGTAACATTTGTTAGTATTCACCACCTGTTTTACATCCAATGGATGATCACTTACCCACGTAAATGGATGGTCTTCATAGTATTCTTTGTAAACGCGAATGGCTTCTTCTAAAGGCCATTCAATGTATTGATAGGCAGTCACCAAAATGCCGCGTGTGAAATTTCCTCGGTAAGGAATGAAATTGATGGGTTGATCAAACCAAGGCTGATATTGCATCAAACCTTTATTGACCTCCCCCATATGCTGATGATTAAAAGCTTTGTAAGTCGAAACATTACCCTCTCGCCAACTAAAATGCGTTGTGGCCGAAGGTTTAACCCCTGCACCAGTCGATCCGGTGATTCCTGAAACATGCACTTCTTTTAAAGCACCATTGTGCGCCAAAGGCAAAAGTGCCAATTGAATGGCCGTGGCAAAACAACCAGGATTAGCGATAAAATTGGCCGACTTAATTGATTCTCTATTCAACTCAGGCAAACCATAAGTCTTGTCTTCGTCCAAACGAAAGTCTTGACTTAGGTCGATCACCTTAACGTTATTTGGGACTACGTTTTGCGCAAAAAACTCAGAAGAGGCTCCATGTCCCATACATAAAAACAGTACGTCTATGCCGAAATCCGTGTCTTCTGTAAACTTCAATTCCGTTTCGCCTAAAAGATCGGGGTGCAATTCACTGAGTTGTTTACCCGCCTGGCTTCTACTTTGTACAAATCCAACCTCAACTTCGGGGTGCTGAAGCAGCAAACGGATCAACTCTCCACCTGTATAGCCAGCGCCACCAATAATTCCTGCTCGTATCATAATTCGTTATTTACTTGGTGATAGATCGCATTTTGATTGCCGAATATTTTTGAGAAGCCTTTTACATCATCTCCTGTCCAAGCATTATTCATTTCACCATAATGGCCAAATTTCGCAGACATTAGGTCATGATCGGATTCAATCCCGTTGACTTGAAAACGATAAGGCATCAGTGTTATGGAAACTTTTCCGGTCACATATTTTTGCGTGTTATCCATCATTGACTCCATATCTCGCATGACTGGATCCATAAACTGACCTTCATGCAGCCAGTTACCATAGAAAGCTGCGATCTGGTCCTTCCAATAAATCTGCCATTTGGTTAACACGTGTTTTTCTAAAGCTTGATGCCCTTTGATGGTCAACATGGCCGCAGCTGCCTCAAAACCAACTCTGCCCTTGATACCAATAATCGTATCGCCCACATGGATGTCACGACCGATGCCAAAGGGACCTGCAACAGTTTCCAGATACTGGATTGCCTCATGAGGCGAGTCGAAGGATTTGTCATTTACTGATTTTAATTCGCCTTTATCAAAGCCCAATTCTAATGCTTCGGCTTCTGCTTTGCTGACTTGGGTTGGAAAAGCTTCTTCAGGAAGAAAGCCATTTGAACTGAGCGTTTCTTTACCTCCAACGGATGTTCCCCAGAGGCCCTTATTCACGGAGTAAGCGGCTTTAGCAAAGTCCATCTCCACACCTTTCGATTTGAGGTATTCAATTTCCTCTTCTCTCGACAACTTCATATCACGAATAGGTGTGATGATTTCAGCTTCTGGCAAAAAGGTCTGAAAGATCATATCGAAACGCACTTGATCATTCCCTGCTCCTGTGCTTCCGTGTGCAATAAATGCAGCATCTAGGGTCTTCGCATGCTTGGCAATTGCCAGTGCCTGACTGACGCGTTCGGCACTAACAGAGAGTGGGTAAGTGCTATTCTTTAGAATATTTCCGAAGATGAGGTACTTGACTACTTTATCATAGTAGTTAACTGTTTCCTCAATTGTGGTATGGCTTTTAACGCCCAGTTCGTAAGCACGCGCTTCTACTCCCACCAACTCTTCTTTGGTAAACCCACCTGTATTGACTAATACTGAATGCACCTCAAGGCCCTTCTCATCAGTCAGGTATTTTACACAGTACGAGGTATCCAGTCCACCACTATAGGCGAGGACTACTTTCTTATTTTCCATTTCGTTTATTCTTTTTTTCCTCCCGCTTGAGCAGTATACTTTTCTTAAATTTTAACCATCGCTCGAAGAGCTTCAGGTCTTTATCTAGCTCACGTCCTTTCCACTGGGTACGTATTGGCTTTTGATTATTCTCCCATGCCGGATTGTATAGCATGGCTGTACAAATGCAGTTTTGGCGTTTTTTAGCCGTGAGGATATCGAAGTTCACACAACTTTGACACCCTTTCCAGAAGTCTTCGTCTTGTGTGAGTTCTGAATAGACCACTGGTTTATAGCCAAGTTCTGAGTTGATCTTGAGTACGGCCGCTCCCGTGGTTAAACCGAAGATTTTAGCGTCTGGATACTTCTGACCAGAGAGGTTAAAAGTAGCTTCCTTAATTTTCTTCGCTAGCCCTTCTCCGCGAAATTTCTGAGAGACAATTAAACCAGAATTGGCTACAAATTTTCCATGGCTCCAGACCTCAATGTAACAGAAGCCGGCCCACTCACCACGCTTAGTGGTGGCAATTATAGCCTTTCCTTCTTCGATTTTGCTGGTTACATACTCCGCGGTTCGCTTAGCGATACCAGTACCACGTATTAGGGCTGATGCTGCTATTTCATCTACAACCTCTTGTGCGTAGATGACGTCTTTTGCCGTGGCTTCCTTTATGATAAATTGTGTTTTCATTTTCTCTAATTGTCATTGCGAGAAATGAGTGAAACGAATCGAAGCAATCTGTTATTCAATTAAAGAGATTGCTTGGTTCTGCCTTCCTACCGTCAGGTAGACTCGCAATGACAAAACTGATTAAAAATTCAAAAATACGGTCTGGGGAATTGATGACCACCACATAGGCAGTCGGTATGATATCGAGGCTTAGCGCCTCCTAGTCCTTGCCCTAAGAGCACTCGCTTCCACAGCTACTAGAGATAGCTGAATGGTTTGGAAATATGTAGAAGCGCTTGACTGCATTGTTCTGTTAACACGACAAAGGAAGCGAAAAGTTTAGAAACTTAAACTTCTGACCTCCACTTTTTTCAATTTCACCCAGTAAACTGACTAGTACTTATTTCAAAAAACTTACAATAACAGTCTCACGCTTTTAGTTTAAATTGTATAATCACAATACCTCAACCATTATGAAAAGTCTTTTTAGCATCGTTCTCCTTTCAGTCTTATCATGTGCAATTCAGGCACAAAACAAGTCGAAAAAGATTCCAGATATTCTTAGTGAAAAACATTGGGCCTTTATCCCTAAACAAGTGGAGCTCACTAAGAATAGTTCGGTAGAGACGGCTACTAAAAGAGTAGAAAGAGGTAATTTCTATATTTCTAAGTATGAAGTAACTACCAATGAATATAGACGCTTTTTGGCTTCCTTATCAGGGGGAGAAAAGGAAGTTCATAAGCCGAACAGAGACGGCTGGAAGAAACTAGTTGATGCAAATGTAGAATTGGTTCAATACTATCAAAACCATAGAGGTTTTGACAATTATCCAGTGGTTAATGTAACAAAAGAGAATGCTGAGGCTTTTGCCGTTTGGTTAACCCAGGAATACAATGGCCAAAAAAAGCGGAAGTTCAAGAAAGTGAGCTTTAGACTTCCGACAGAATTAGAATGGGAAACTGCAGCAAGAGGAGATCACCCTGAACATATAGCCTTTCCCTGGGGCAGCCCATACATTCGAGATAGGGAAGGAAAATATTTGGCAAACATCCTTAAGGTACCTGGACGAGCCATCAAAAATTCTTGGGATGATAATGGAAGTCAAAAGTTTGAAGTCATTGATAACAATCTCTCGGAAATTCTTAGTCTCACTACCCCGATTGCCTCTTATCGCGCCACTCAGTTTGGCTTATTTGATATGGTCGGTAATGTGGCAGAAATGACTATTTCGGAACATCCAGAACAAAAGGATGCTCTTATTTCCAAAGGAGGAAGTTATGCCTTAAGTGAATATTGGGCACCAATAGATAGCCAGTATCCGTTTCAGGATTCTAACGCTTTCACTGGCTTCAGGCTAGTGATGGAAGTAATAGAGAAATAGTCTCTCTATCACAATCTCTTTAATCGGAAAATCAAAGTATCAAAAACATCATTCAGTAGACATTTCTGATACCATGACCATCCTATAAAGAGTAGCTTGTTTAGAATGGATTCTTCAAATAAGTTGCCAGGAGTCCGATAATCTTTTGCGGTGGACAGTTCAACCCATTTGAAATAAAGGTCAAGGCAATATCCGTTTTTGGAAAGTAGGCAGGTTGTGCTAAAAAGCCATCAATCTGTCCTCCGTGAGAAACGGCCTTCTCTGTGGTTATTGAAGGAGGAACTGGAAATTGATCAATGCCCCTTCCTCGGCCATCTCGAAACTCGGTCATTTTTTCAAGCGAGCTTTTAGATATGAGTTCACCTTTCATCAGCGCCCTGAAGAATTGATTCAATTCATCGGCAGTGGACACAATAGCACCTGCACCTCTAGGCAGATTCATATAAGTAGAAGGAATTTCCTTCCAACCATCTTCATAGTAATAGCCGCTAGCTGTCTTGTCCAATACACCCGGGTCAGCTGCATAAAATGTATGACTGAGATTAAGCTTTTTTGCGATTCGTTTCGATAGATTTTCCCCATAAGAAACACCCGTAATTTCCTCAAGGATATAGCTCAGCAAAATATAGTTAGTATTAGAATACTCGTATTGACTACCCGGTTCAAACTTGCTAGGGAAAGATGCTATTTTCCCGAGTTGTTCTTCTTCGGTTAGCCCTTTCACTCGGTAACTTCCAAAGGCTTCATCTTCAATCATCTCAAAAATACCGCTCCTGTGACTCAGCATTTGAGAGATGGTGATCTTGGAAGCATTCTCCACCTTGGGGTGAAACTGACTTAGTTTAGTATCCAATGTCAGCTTTCCTTCATCTATAAGTTGGAAGATCATCGTGGCGGTAAAAACCTTGGTATTTGAACCTATTTTCATCAATGTATTGGGTGCGAGCCTCGTACCCTTCTCCACATTAGAAAAACCTATTTGTTTACTGTATACCACTTTCCCATTCTTGGAAATGGAGAGTATCCCCATGGCCTCATTGTTAGCCTCTAGCTCATCCATGATTTGATCGATTTTCGCGATCGTCTCTGCCTTACTCTGGCCATAGAGAATTCCTGTGCTAAAAGTCATTAGGAAGAGACAGGCCAAAAAGTTTTTAATCTTGTACATATGCTTTATTTCTTAGTTAAAATTAGATTCAAAGCCCCATAGGCAAGTCGGTGAAAACACTCGATCATATCCTTAGGAACAAAATGTGAAGACTTTCGGAAAGTATACTATTTGGCGGGTTGCACCGAGATCAATAGTATGGTAATGACTTTGGTGATGAGAAATATAAAACAACCGAGTAGAGTGGACAGTATGGTAAATTTCAACCCCATCGCCAGCTGATTCACAGAGGCTTCAATGTCAGTACTAAACTGATCTAAGACATCAATCAGTCCCAGCAATTGACCAAACACCCCATAGACCAAAGCAAATAACCCTAACGAGTTGAGCAACTTAATACGCTTCTCTGAATGTGCTTTGCCTTTTTTCACCTGTAGCAAACCAATCACGGACAACACAATACACACTACAAGTATGGTCAACAATGGAATCATAATGAATGGACCTCCTTCATCTATCTTATCTCTAAGAAAAGAACCAAATGTCAGTTGTTGTAAAAATATCACCACTCCAAAATAGATAACTTTCCTAACTGTTATCACGGTACGATGATAAAACAACCAATTTGATTAAACAGAAATATGCGACTCCTTCAGGATAAAGCGAGACGTTTAACCAGTTTACCCTGTATTGTTGCCAAGTATCAGCGCGATGTTAAAAAGGGCCTGAAACCCGTAATTAGTCGCATAAGTATTGCCTTTAAAAGGAAAGGTTGTTTATTCGAAGTATGCCTTTGACAAGGAAGCTCATACTGGAAAAAGTCATGGAATCAGGAGTTCACCTGCTTTTCTGGTTCTCGGTATTTCTCTTCTATTTATACGTGTTTGGGTTCAATAGCCGTGATATGAAAATTAACATTGCTTTTTCATCATTCTTGATGCCAATCACCATTACTACTTGCTATGCAGTCGTCTACTATTTGATCCCTAAGTATTTACTCCTGAAAAAATATTATAGCTTTTTACTCTACAGCCTATATACCTTTGTACTCACAGCTTTTGCGGTTGTGTTGTCGGTTTTTTATGCGCTTATCTTTATTCTCGACTTAAAGATTGTTGAGTTACCCATCGCTCGGAGCTTTCCATTTATTCTCATTGCTGTTTATTTGGTGATCTTTTTGGCCAGCGGAATAACCCTTTTACGCCATTACTATGGTTCTAAAACCAATAATGACAAACTTCTAAATAAGGTATTAGAGACTCAATTAAAACTGAAAGAGCAAGAGTTGAAATATCTGAAAATGCAGATTCACCCACACTTTTTATTCAATACTCTGAACACCCTCTATGGTTTTGCTTTGAGTAAAGCAGAAGAAACACCTGATATGATCTTGAAGCTTTCTAATTTACTAGACTACTTGCTCTATCAAGTGGACAAACCCATGGTTAGCCTTGCGAGTGAAATAGATCACATTCAAGATTACATAGACCTTGAGAGAACTCGCTTTAGCGATAGCCTGGATATCGAGATGAAAACACAAGGAATTACTCCCGACATGGAAGTAGCCCCCATGCTCTTTATCCCTTTTGTAGAAAATAGCTTCAAACATGGTAAATCTAAAGAGGGTAAACTGCAAATCAGAATTGACATCTCGGTCGAATTAGGCAGTATCTACTTCAACATTTCAAACTCCATAAGAGAGCATCTCGAGGTTGAAAAAGGAGAGGGAATTGGCTTGAAAAACATTGAGAAAAGATTGTCAATGATCTATCCAGAAAAACACGATCTTAAAGTAGAAGAAAAGGAAAGTATGTTTCATGTACAATTGAGAATTGACACGAATGGCTAAGGCTCGCGTACAGATCAATTGCCTCGTGATTGATGACGAAAAGGTGGCCAGAGATATTATCTGCAACCATTTGGAGCAGATCGACAGCATCAATGTAGTTGCTAGTTGCCGTAGTGCTCTTGAAGCCTTCCATGTGATTCATCAGCAATCCATTGACTTAGTATTTCTAGACATCAATATGCCAGAGCTATCTGGTTTATCGTTCGCAAAGTCACTCAACAAAGACGTAAAAGTGATTTTCACGACTGCTTATCGAGAGTATGCCATTGAAGGCTTTGAACTTCAAGCGTTGGACTATCTACTCAAGCCAATCTCGTTTGAACGAATATTCAAAGCCGTGAATCGCTATTTTGAGGTCTTTGACAAACCCAATACGGTTCGGATAGTAGAAAAAACACATGAAGTCGAAAAGTCTTTCTTTGTGAAAGTGGAAAGAAAAATGGTCAAGGTAGTGCTTGACGAAGTATTATACATTGAAAGCCTTAAAGACTACCTCAAAATACACACAGCAAAGGCCACTATCGTTACCAGAGAAACGATCAGTAATATTGAAGCTCGGCTACCAAAGGCTAAATTTATCAGAGTTCACCGCTCCTACATCATAGGAATCGACTACATCAACGCTTACACGCAAGAATATGTCGAGGTAGACAAGACCACACTACCCATCAGCCGAAGCTACAAAGCGGAAGTAAATAAGCGACTACAAGGTTAAGATCACCCTCCAATCCACTCAGCTACGAATAAGTTAGTATCTCTTCCGCCACCGTTATTACGGTTAGACGAGAAGACAATATGCTTGCCGTCATTTGAGAATACCGGGAAGGCATCGAAAGTTTCATCTCTTGTGATACGTGTCAAACCTGTCCCATCAATATTGATCATATATAAATTGAAAGGAAAACCTCTCGTTGCTGTGTGATTAGAAGCGAAGATGATTTTCTCTCCTGATGGATGGAAAAATGGTGCCCAGTTGGCTTGGCCTAGGTCAGTAATCTTTTTCAAATCAGAACCATCTGCATTACAGATATAGAGCTCCATATCAGTTGGCATTACTAAACCTTCTTTCAATAGGTCTTGGTAGATTTTAATGTCTTCTTCAGTTTTCGGCCTAGAAGATCTAAAAATTAGTTTAGAACCATCAGGTGAAAAGAAGGCACCACCATCGTAACCCAATTCACTTGTGATTTGCTTTACGTCTGAACCATCAATGTTCATGGTAAACAATTCCAAGTCTCCAGTTCTCAACGAAGTAAAAACGATTTTATCACCCATTGGCGAAACGGTTGCTTCAGCGTCATAGCCTTCAAAATCAGTCAATTGATTGATAATGTTCCCATCAAGGTCCGCAGTGAAAATATCGAAGCTCGGATAGATCGGCCAAACGTATTTTCCGTCTGCTCTTCTTTCTGGAACCGGAGGGCAATCCTCGCTTCCGAGATGAGTCGATCCATATACGATAGTCTCGTTACCAGGTAAGAAATATGAACAGGTAGTTCTACCCATTCCCGTGCTTACCATGGCAGGAATGTTATTCTTCAAGTCGTCATTACGCCAATCGGTTACAAACATTTGATCACAACCAACACCCCACTCGCTGTAGTCCGACTGGAATACAATATGTTTATCGTCAAAACTCCAATAAGCTTCTGCATTGTTTCCTCCAAATGTCAACTGCTTGATATTCTTGAGGTATTTCATTTCTTCAGGATGAAGTAATAGAGAGTCTTGTTTAGATCTGCCTTCGGAAGAAGCTGTTTCACTGTTTTTTTGTGCACCACAGCCAAAAACTAAAAGGACTACTAATACAGAAATATATCGCATGGAATTAAGATTCGTTGAATAATGGCGCGAAGATAATGATTATTATCTTTGTGCTAAAGTTTCAATTATGAAGAATTCTATCCGCATTTCCCTTCTCCTAATTTCCTGCATAATTCTCGTAGGATGTACAGATTTTACCACCAACAGAGAGATTAGAACTAGTCTGAAAGAAGATATCGCTTTTTTAGCAGATGATGCTTTGGAAGGACGAGCCATAGGTACGCCAGGTGAGAAAAAAGCTGCAGCGTATATAGCCGCAGCATTTGAAGAAATTGGGCTTAGCCCAAAAGGAACTGAAGGATATCTTCAGCCTTTCACAGTAAAAAAAGCTACCAACCCACATGAACAAGCTGTGGTTGGATCTAACGGTGAAGGAGTAACGGGTAGAAATGTTGCCGGATTCATTGACAACGGTAGCGCGTATACTGTAGTTATTGGGGCACACTTTGATCACCTAGGATATGGTGCCGAAGGTTCACTATTTAGAGGTGATGAGCCGGAAATTCATAATGGTGCTGATGACAATGCCAGTGGTACAGCGGCAGTGATTCAACTGGCTAGAATACTGAAAGCCAAGAAAAGCGACTACAACTTTCTCTTCTTGGCATTTTCTGGAGAAGAAAATGGTCTTTGGGGCTCTAACTACTTCTCAAAAAATTCTACCGTATCTCTCGATAGCGTCAACTACATGATCAATATGGACATGGTTGGCCGTATGAATGAAGAAAAAACGTTGGCCATCAATGGCGTGGGTACAAGTCCACTGTGGACTGAAAAGCTAGACCTAGTCAATAGTGATAGTTTGAAATTGGTCACCTCCGAATCAGGAGTAGGCCCTTCTGACCACACCTCATTCTACTTGCAAGACCTTCCTGTACTTCACTTTTTTACAGGGCAACATGAAGACTATCACAAACCTTCTGACGATGCCGATAAGATCAACTATGATGGTCTAGTATTAGTAATACGCTATATAGAGCGTTTGGTGGACGAAATGGATAGCGAAGAGAAGCTAGCATTTACAAAAACCCAAGATAGCTCTGGAGATAGCCCAAGATTTACTGTTTCACTAGGCGTTGTTCCTGACTACCTATATGATGGTGAAGGAATGCGTATAGACGGTGTAACAGATGGTAAGCCAGCTGCTGCCGCTGGTATGAAGAAAGGCGACATTGTTGTAAAGCTTGGAGACTCTACCATTGTAGATATGATGAGCTATATGAGAGCACTGAGTGGATTTGCCGCAGGGCAACAAACGATGGTTGAATATAAAAGGGGCGAGGAGTTAAAAGCCGCGCCTGTTAAGTTCTAATGATTTTTATAAGGACGCTTATATCATTCTTAAGAGATAAAGAATACCGCGGGCTCATTTTTGCATCGGGCTTAATTGTGGTTGTCGGTACTGTAGTATACCACTTTGTAGAAGGATGGACATGGCTGGACGCACTTTACTTTTCGGTGATAACACTAACAACCATAGGCTATGGAGATTTTTCACCACAAACGGATCTAGGTAAGGCTTTCACAATTGCCTACATCATCATTGGGGTTGGTTTAATCTTGTCCTTTATCAATACACTCTACCACCATTTTAGCCGATACAACGGTCAAAGCAAGCCATAATCCCATTTTTCTAAAAATATTCAAGTCAGTTTGAACTCTTTTTTGGAATGATTGTTCTGTATTAAATATTCATATTCTGGAACAATCATTCTAAAAATAAAATAATGACCAAACTCAATAACAAAGTAGCCGTAATTACTGGAGGTAGTACCGGTATTGGCCTAGCAACCGCTAAAACATTTTTGGCCGAAGGCGCCAAAGTAGTAATCACTGGCAGAACTCAAGAAACACTTGACGCTGCCGTTGCTGAAATCAACAATGACAACTTAACGGCTATCCAATCAGATACTTCTAAGCTTTCGGACATTGACAGTTTAGTAACTCAGGTAGAAGAAAAATTCGGTAAAGTAGACGTGCTTTTTGCCAATGCAGGTATCGCATGGTTCGCTCCAATTGGTATGTCTGATGAGGCATTTTTTGATGCACAATTCAACACCAACGTAAAAGGGCTTTTCTTCACTATTCAGAAATTACTCCCTATTTTCAATGACGAAGGATCCATTGTCTTGAACGCCTCAGCTGTAGCCAGCAAGGGATTTGATAACGGATCGGTATACTCTGCAACTAAGGCAGCGGTAAGAAACCTTGCCAGAACTTTATCTGCAGAACTCGCACCAAGAAAAATCAGAGTAAACGTAGTAAGCCCTGGTCCTATTGAAACACCAATCTATGGTAAAATGGGTATGACGGAAGAGCAATTGGCGGGAATGGCTGAAGGTTTTACTGCTATGGTACCGATGAAAAGATTTGGCAGTTCGGACGAAGTAGCAAAAGTGGCCTTGTTCTTAGCCTCTGATGATTCATCTTATGTTTTAGGAGAAGAAATCCTTGTTGACGGAGGAATTGCGACTATCTAAGTTGCTAATTCTGGAACGATCAGTTAAATTTAATGACAACGGGTGGTCAATTGTATAACGGCCGCCCGTTGTTTACATATTAAGCAATGGCTAGAACCAAAAGTTTTGTAGAAAGCGAAGTGCTCGAGAAAGCCCTCAACCTTTTCTGGACACAAGGTTATAATGCCACTTCTATTCAAGACCTTGTCGATCATTTGGGCATCAATCGCGCTAGTATTTATGATACTTGGGGTGATAAGCATGGCCTATATCTAGAGACGCTGAAGCAATACCGCAAACACAGCTCTACTAAGCTTTTAGAAAAACTTCGGTCTGAAAAGTCTGCCAAAGAAATAGTCAAAGACTTTCTAGAAGATATTGTTGTCGATTCTTCTGCTGACGAAATGAAAAAGGGCTGTTTTCTCTCTAACTCAGCGACTGAACTTGGCAATTGTAATCAAGCAGTCAATGCTATGTTTACAGATAACCGAGTAAAGATGGAGGCTGTTCTCAATGAATTAATTAGAGAGGGGCAAGAGAGCGGAGAATTTTCTATGAAACATAGCAGTGAGGCGTACGCCCGATTCATTTTCAATACTGCTGGTGGCATGAGACTGTTGGCCAAAGGAGATATTTCCAAAGCAGAGCTTGCTCAAGTTGTAGACGTAGCGCTTTCTGCCCTCAGCTAAAGGGCTATTTGTATTTTCTATCGTGAAATACATGAACCAATTCTCTTCATTTTGCTTTAATTAGTAGGGAAACTAAAATTATACTTTGAAATACGATTTAGTAATTATCGGAGGTGGTCCAATCGGCCTTAACTGTGCCATAGAAGCGAAAAAAGCGGGCTTAAGTTATATTGTATTGGAGAAGGGTGTTCTGGTCAATTCACTTTATAATTTTCCAACGAATATGACCTTCTTCTCTACTTCCAATTTGTTGGAGATTGGAGATGTACCCTTTATTGCACACAGTGACAAGCCCACAAGAAAAGAAGCTCTTGAGTATTTCAGACGTGTGAAAGAGAGTTGGGACCTTAACATTAGTCTTTATACAGAGGTTAAGTGCATGGTCGAAAAAGATAGTGTGTACCAAATCGATACGCACAAAGGTGAATTTGAGGCGACTAACGTAATCGTATCCACTGGATTTTATGATACCCCCAGGAAATTGGGAGTGCCAGGTGAAGGTTTGCCGAAGGTGAAGCATTTCTATGATGACCCACACCCCTATTTGGGTCAGAAGGTTCTAGTGATAGGCGCTGCCAATTCGGCCTGCGATGTGGCTTTAGAAACTTTCTACAAAGACGCAGAAGTAACAATGGCCATTCGCGAGTCTGAGATATACCCTAAAGTAAAGTACTGGATCAGGCCGAACATTATTAATCGCATAGCCGAAGGATCGATCAAAGCTTATTTCAATACAACCGTTTCAGAAATCAAGCCATGCGAAGTAGTATTGAATACTCCAGAAGGCAAAGTTACTATCGAAAATGACTTTGTATTGGCCATGACAGGTTACAAACCAAACTATTCACTGTTCGAGCAGCTCGGTCTTCCAATATCTGACGATGATTTTAAAATTCCCATTCACAATGAAGAAACGCTGGAAACTCCCCTAAAAGGAGTATATGTGGCCGGTGTAATCAATGCAGGTCTTCAAACCAGTAAGTTGTTTATCGAAAATACGAGAGTGCATTCCGGAATGATTATAAACTCAATACTGAACTCCAAATAAGTCATAATCTGGCTTAATAATTGATAGTCGGAGCACCATGAGGTTCCGAGCATTCAGTATTTTTCTCAAGCAATACTGGCTCATATTTGTTGCATTTCAGATTGCACTTGGGTTTCTTATTCCACATGCAGACCCAGGGCAGTACTTGTTTACATTCCTCTTTGTAAAATCCATTGCGTATGGTGCGCTTACCACTTACTTCAAACGCTACGCTCTTTCCAAGCTTTACATTTACATGAACCTTGGGGTTAATCCAAACACACTACTGCTTTCAATTTTCGGATTAGACAGCTTACTTTCAATCGGACTAATTTTGACAATTACATGAGGTTAACGGCCGATAGTATCTACTACGAAAAGAACGGTAACCACATATTAAGTGGAGCTTTTCTTAACACACAAGAAGGAGAAGTCTTGGGCATTCTTGGTCGCAATGGAAGTGGTAAATCAACGCTTTTTAATATCATTTTCGGAGCGTTGAAACCAAACTTTGGTAGTATTTATATAGACGGGATCAAGAGAAGAAGAGGCTATGACAAAAGGCTGGTTCAGTTTTTACCGCAGTCGGGTTTCTTGCCTGGCCATATATCGATCAATGAAGTGCTAAAGCTTTTTGGTCAAAAATGGACGAAGCACGATTTTCTAGAACTCGGGTTAAATCCACCTAAAAAACTAAAGGTTAACGGACTCTCCACAGGTCAGAAGAAAATCTTTGAGTGTGCATTACTCATGAAAACGCCTTCTCCTTTTATATTGTTAGATGAGCCCTTTGGAGGAATGGCACCGATAAGTATTGAGATTATGCAGCAATTGATTCGCAAAAAGGCAATTGAAAAGAGCATCATAATCACCGATCATAAGTATTCCGAAATACTGAAAGTCTCAGACAGACTATTGATAATATCTTCGGGCCAAACCAAAGCGATTGAAAAGAATAAAGAAGCGCTAAAACTGAATGGTTATTTAAGTGATATAAACTTTAACCCTTCCACTTAATATTACAGCCAAGGCTCGGAATCTGAGGCGCAGAAACGGTCTTACCAGTTAAGATTTCGTCCAAGGCTGCGCGCATATCACTTCCTGTCACCGGACGTCCATTGCCAGGTCGGAAATCATCCAATTGTCCCCGATAAACACATTTCAAATCTCCATCGAAGATGTAAAAGTCAGGCGTACATGCAGCGTCATAAGCCTGAGCAACTTCTTGCGTGGCATCATAGAGGTATGGAAAATTATACCCGACACGTTCGGCCTCTACCTTCATTAAATCAGGTGCGTCTTGAGGGTAGTTCTCAATATCATTTGAACTAATGGCGATGAAGGAAACACCTTTTGCATGATAGTCCTTCGCCAGTGACACGAGTCCTGCATCCACATGCTTTACAAAAGGGCAATGGTTGCAAATGAACATGATCACCGTGGCCTTAGCTGACTTTAATTCGGACAGACTTAAACGCTTTCCTGAAACAGTATCAAGCAATAAGAAATCGGGAGCAACTGTGCCTAAAGGCATCATATTGGATGAGGTTCTTGCCATGGTTATTCTTTGTTTAAACTAAGTAATTCAAAGCTGCTCCTGCAAAGGTCAATGCTAAAAAGAAACCCAACATGTCGGTAACAGTGGTCAAGATTGGTCCTGAAGCTAAGGCAGGATCGACTTTCATACGCTTTAAGAAAAGTGGTATGGTACCACCTATGGCAACGGCCACCACTGTATTAATGGCTAAGGCGCCTCCTACAACCAAGCCCAGATACATATTACCTACATATAAATATGCAGCTACGCCTATCAGAGCACCTAATACAACTCCGTTAATTAAGCCCACCTTCACTTCTTGCATCAATACGCGCATCAGTTCATAAGGCTTTACAACCCCTAATGACAACTCTCTTAAACTAACCGCCACGGCTTGATTACCACTACACCCTGACATGTCTGAAATAACTGGAAGAAAGATGGCCAAGGCGATTACTTCCTGCAATGTATCTTGGTACAAAGCGATCACACTAGCCGCTACTATATTCAGTAAAATGTTTACACTCAACCAAGAAAGTCTTCTCCTAGACCTCAGTAGCACCGGCATTGTACGAAGTTCTTCACCACCCACAATACCTTGTGTCTCGAGCAACTCGTAATTAGACTTATCTGATTCTGCTTCCCTTACATCCTTCCTCAGCACTAAACCAAGCAGTTCGTTTAACTCACCAACCACTGGAACACCATAAAAATCATATTTATCGAAAAAAGCGATCAGATGATCAAGTGAATCGGAATCCTTTACAACAAGGGCATCTTTGATCACTATGGATTGTAATTTGGTATTGCCACGCGAAAGCAAAACATCCCGCATTTGTAATACACCAAGGAACTTCCCTTCTTCAATCACATAAATATATTGGACATGAAACCCTTCGTATTTGTCCGCGTTCTCTCTGAGTTGCTTAGTAATTTCACCTACCGTCTCTGAAGCCTCAAAAGCCAAATATTCAGTAATCATGATACCACCCGCACAATCAGGATCGTAATCGATTAACCTTCGAATATTCTCAGCCTCTGCTGGAATCATCTCTTCTAGAATGGCTTCTGCATCTGCATCGTCTAGCTCAGCAAGAATGTCTACCTGGTCATCACTATAAAGCTCATTTAATATAGCAGCGGCTGTTTCAACTTCAGCATCTTCTATGGCCTGTACCGCCTGAGACTGCGGAATGAACTCCATCAATCGGGCACCATCTTCTGCTGAGATTAAATCCAAAAGCGCTGACCTGTCATCCTTCTTGAGGTGACTAAATGCGTGAATTATTTCATCCGTCTCGAGATTTTCTAGCAATTGATGGATGGCATCATTTTCTGAAGATGCGATCAAAGCCGATAACTGCTCAACCGTATTTGTTGCTATGTCCACGCTCATGTTTTACTTTTTTTTACTAAACTGACCACCTTAAGGCATCACTATTTGCCACGATACACAATTTCATATATGTCTTTTCTTCGATCTTTCAAGTTTCTTACCGCTCCTTGATTATGAAGTTTCCATAGCAAATCCATGTCTACATCTGCCACTAAAATCATTTCCGTATTCGGTGTCGCCTCTGCCTTAATTCCGGTAGTGGGAAATGCAAAGTCACAAGGCGTGAAAACCACTGATTGGGCAAACTGGATATCCATATTCTCTACCTTGGGTAAATTACCCACGCTACCCGCAATGGCGACATAACACTCATTTTCAATGGCTCTTGCCCGTGCACAATAGCGCACTCTGGAATACCCGTTTTGTGTATCGGTTAAAAAAGGTACAAACAGAATATTCATACCCTCCTCTGCCAAGAGTCTTGGCAGCTCCGGAAACTCTACATCATAGCAAATAAGCACACCAATAGGACCGCAGTCCGTCTCAAAAGTTTTAATACTATCACCTCTTGTTAAGCCCCAGTATTTAGTCTCATCGGGCGTAGCATGCAATTTTCGATACCTTTCATAAGTACCATCCCTTCGGCAAAGATACCCCTCATTATAGAGTTTATCGTCCTCAACTTGCGGCATGCTCCCTGTAATTATATTCACATTATAAGTAATGGCCAACTGAGAAAATCGTTCTCTAATTTCGTCCGTGTACTTTGCCAACTCCCTTATCGCTTGGGCTTCACTCAAGTGATTATAAGCCGCCATTAATGGTGCGTTGAAATACTCGGGAAATAGGGCAAAATCACTCTTATAACTAGAGACCGCATCTACGAAAAATTCTACTTGTTCGAATAATTCATCCAGCCCTTTATAAGGACGCATTTGCCACTGAATTAGGCCCAACCTAACAATGGTCTTTTGTAAGTTGATTACTTCTACAGCCTCGTCATAATTGATGTTGTTCCATTCCATTAAGACGGCATAATCTTTCGATTCCTTGTCGCCCGGTAGGTAATTTTTTAAGACACGTTCGACATGAAAGTCGTTGCTGAGTTGAAATGACAAGGTAGGGTCATGAATCTCCTTCATTTGTACCTTCTTGATGTAGGCTGCTGGCGTTAGCTCACCTGCATGTTTATGATACAATGGAATTCTTCCTCCAAAAACGATGGCCTCTAGGTTTAAACTCTCACAGAGCTCTTTTCTAGCATCATATAATCTTCTGCCCAATCGCATACCACGAAAATCTGGCTTGATAAATAACTCCACGCCATAGAGGACATCTCCCTTTGATGTATGGGTGTTAAACGTATAATCACCGGTAATCTGCTTATAGGTATGGTTATCGCCATATTTATCATAATCCACAATAATGCTCAAAGCACATCCGGCTATGTGATCGTCCGCTAAAATCACCAATTGTCCCTCAGGGAAAACATCCATCAAGTTCTGAATATGTGATTCATCCCAGTATGCGCCTGGCCAATTACTATAGGCAGCTATCATGGATTCTTTTAGCTCTTGATAGTCATCCATCTGAAGATGCCTGAGCTCGATTTTATGTATCTCTTTGTGCATTTAAGCCTAATATTATCCTATCACAAGTTCAATTGATTAATTCGAATTTAAATGAGCTTGACCTATAAATATTATACTTTTTACGACAGTTAGTCTTTTAACATCCTTTAACAAAAACCATCGCAAGTTTTCTATTGCACTCTCATCTAACTCTACAAAACATAAAGAATCTGAATTATGAAAAAAGAAAACTTAAAAAAATACGGATTGGTCATATTAATGGTAGTGTTCACTGGTGCATTTTCAGCACAAGCACAGCAGCAAAGGGGCAATAGACCTCAGGCTGGTCAAGAACAAATGGGACCTAGAGGGCAACAAGGAAAAGAGGCTTCAGAAAAAGGACCAAGAGGACCACAGATTCCTAACCTAACGGAAGAGCAAAAAGAGCAAATGCATTCCTTCAGAGTATCGTTCGAGAAAGAGGCTTTGCCTTTGAAAAATCAAGTTGGGGAGAAAGAAGCCAGACTTCGCACCTTAACAACAGCTGAAAAGTACGATGAGCGGGCCGTAAACAAAGTGATTGAAGAAATCGGTGACCTGAAGACAGCCGTGATGAAGTTGGAAATCGCTCAAAAACAAAAAGTGAAAAGCATCCTTACAGAGGAACAGATAGTAGCCTTTAACAGCCAAATGGCAAAAGGCCCTAAATCTGGAAGAGGTGACGGACTACGCAGAGGACCTGGAGCAAAAGGAGGAAGATAATTCTGACATTTAAAAAAGATCATACAATCTCTTACATTAGGGTAGCCTTCCATTGAGGCTGCCCTTAATACATTCAGTGACCGATCAAGAAATTATATTAGCCCTACAGCAAAAGTCCGAAACGGCTTTTCGCTATTTGGTGGACAATTTCAAAGATCGTGTATATAATACCTGCCTTGGTATGCTCCAAAACTCAGAAGAAGCTGAAGAGGCAGCTCAAGATGTTTTTATAGAGGTTTACAAGTCGGTAGACAAATTTCGGGGTGATGCTAAGCTATCGACATGGATGTACAGAATTGCCACTACCAAATCACTCGAGCGTATCCGAAAGCAAAAAACACAAAAACGCTTTGCCTTCTTTCAATCATTAACTGGTGGAGACAAAGATTATGAGACTGCAAATCATGCTACATTCGAACACCCAGGGGTAGTTCTAGAAAATAAAGAGCATGCACAAACACTATTCAATACCATAAAAACATTACCCGATAATCAAAGAATAGCTTTTACACTCCACAAAGTGGAAGGCCTGCCTTATCAAGAAATTGCAGAGGTGCTAGAGACCAGTGTGTCTTCGGTAGAGTCATTGATGTTTAGGGCAAGAAAAAATTTGAAACAAAAGCTAAAATCTTACTACGAAAAGAATTTTAAAGAATGACGCAAGTTTATGCGTTAAACTACATCTAATGAAAAGAGAAGTGTTATGAAGGCTGGTCAAAACATAGAAGAAAAAATAAATCAGACATTAAATAGTCTAGAGGGGTTGGGTAAAGCTGAGGCGAGCCCGTTTTTCTATAGCAAGCTGGAAGTAAGGATGCAAGACGAGCTAACTTCTTCCATTGGCAGGTTTGCTTTTGTTGGCAATCTTAAAATGAGCATAGCTGTTCTCGGTATAATAATGGTCTTAAATGTGACGAGTTTATTTTTACTGAGTCGTTCTGAGCAACAGACAACCGCAGGAAGTTCAGATGTAGATCTGATATCGCAAGATTACTTCTCAGGAACTGATGATTATGAATACCTAAATAGCTATTAAGATGAACTCCTTGAAAAATAACAAATACATCGGATGGGTAGTGATTCTTTTAGCTATTCTCAATGTTGCACTCCTTGTTTTTATTTGGAACGGTAATAACCGACTTCCCAGACAGCCCAAAAATAGCGGCATAAGGGTTTTCGAAGAAAGACTAGAACTGAACGAAACACAGGCAAAACAACTGAAACAGCTGCGAGATGAGCATTTCAAAACCATACAACGGTTAAGAAATCAAACCCTCGAAACAAGAAAAGGACTTCATAGCCTTTGGGCTGAAGACGATGCTTCTAATAAAGTAACTGAATTAACCCAGCGCATGGGGACTCTTCATGCGGCCATCGAAAAAGCAACATTTGACCACTTTGCACAGATCAGAGCAATTTGTTCTCCTGAGCAACAAAAAATCTTCGATGCGCTAATCCAAGATGTTTTAAGACAGGGCGAACGACCAGGCCCTCAGAATGGCAGAATGCCACGAGAGGGACGGGGTCCTGAAGGTTTACCACCTTCTAGGAATTGACAAGTTACCTCAGCTTCTAGGCAATAGAGCTGCGCCCAAACTTAAAATATAGAAGAGATGAAAAAGACTATTTTTTCACTGAGCATGTTGGCAATCATATTCAGTTGTACGCCAAATGACGAAGTGACGGAGATTGAAGAAACAATCACAACTGATTTTTCTGGCACCTTGAATCTACCAAGTGATTACTACAATTATGCAAACCCAGATTTACCCAATCACTTCGCAACGGGACAGGTAGCAGGCATAGACAATACACCTAATAATAACCCTGTTACTGATGAAGGAGCCACGCTGGGCAGGGTTCTGTTTTATGACAAAATAATGTCTGCGAACAACACAGTCTCTTGTGCCTCTTGTCATATTCAAGAGAGAGGTTTTGCCGATGAAAGCGCTTTCAGTATTGGTTTTGAAGGTGGACTAACAGGAAGAAACTCCATGGGACTAGCCAATGCTGGATACTACGACAATGGCAGGTTCTTTTGGGATGAAAGAGCCAACACACTTGAAGACCAAGTACTGTTGCCAATTCAAGATCAGGTAGAAATGGGATTGACTCTGACAGAATTGGTTAGTAAAATTCGAGCGCAAGATTATTATCAGCCCTTATTTACAGATGCCTTCGGTAGTAGCGATGTTACTACTGACAGAATATCATTAGCCTTATCACAATTTGTACGGTCTATGGTCTCTTATGAGTCGCCATATGATGCCGGTTTAATTGCTGTAAATGGTGATGAAGATGATGACTTCCCAAATTTCTCCGAGCTTGAAAACTTGGGCAAAAACCTGTTCTTCAGCAATAGAACGCAATGTGCTAACTGTCACGAAACAGCAACTTTCAGTGGTGACCAAGCCAGAAACAATGGGCTAGATGCCATTTTAACAGACTTAGGAGTAGGGGGCGTTACGGGTAATAATAATGACCAAGGAGAATTCAAAGTAAACTCACTCAGAAACATTGCCTTAACCGGACCTTACATGCATGACGGAAGGTTCGCGACATTACAAGAGGTAGTTGAGTTTTATAATAGTGGAATACAAAACAGTCCTGGTCTTGACAATAGACTGAGAGCTGGTGGTGGTGGCCGAGGAAACAATAACGGTAACCCAATAAGAATGAATCTTAATGGTCAGGAGATTGACGCTTTAGTAGCATTTCTCAACACGTTAACAGATGATTCCTTTACTGCTGACGTTAAGTTCTCTGACCCATTTGTCGATAATTAAATAGAGCATACAATAGTTCATATACTATGTATTTTGGTTGAAGAAAAGGAGCTCAAACGGAGCTCCTTTTTCATTTTATGGCTATCTTAAATTGTGCTCGATTCAACTGAACTAGAAAGGCTAATAGATTTAAGGCATCAGCTTCATCAAAATGCTGAGTTAGCGGGACAAGAAGCTGACACGGCAAAGTTGGTCTATAGCTTTCTAAAGGAATGTAAACCTGACAGCATACTCGAAAATATTGGTGGTCATGGGGTAGTTGCCGCTTGGAATGGTAATGAAAAAGGCAACCATACACTTTTTAGAGCAGAATTAGACGCCCTCCCCGTTCAGGAAATTAATCAGCTCCCGTACACCTCAAAATATGAAGGCATCTCTCACAAATGTGGTCATGATGGCCACATGGCTATACTCTGCGGACTAGCCATGCTGCTAAACAAAGAGCGGCCGAAGAAAGGCGATGTGATGTTGCTCTTTCAGCCAGCCGAAGAAACGGGCCAAGGAGCGCGGGCGGTTTTAGCAGACCAAAAATTCCAAGCCATATCGTTTGACTATGCGTACGCTTTGCACAACCTACCCAAGAGAAAGAAGGGTACTATCCTTTGCAAAAACGGGCCATTTTGTCCTGCTTCCACTGGTTTGAAAATTAAATTAATGGGTAAAACCGCACATGCCAGCCAACCACACACAGGAAACAATCCTGCCATGGCTACTGCCCAAATGATGTTTTGTTTTGACCGAATCCTAGAGACCGCTGAGTTTATGGGCAAGGCACTAATTACGTTAACCCATACTCATATAGGCGAACAGAGTTTCGGAGTCTCGGCAGGCCATTCAGAAATCTGGCTCACACTAAGAGCCTTTGAAAGTCATGATTTTGACTTATTAAAGTTTCTGATCGAAAGAGAAACGAAAGCCATTGCCGCAAAACACAACTTGGGAATAGAATTAAGTTATCACGAATCTTTCGAAGTCACCGAAAATCACACAGAGGCAGTAAGTATCATTAAATCCGTGGCTACAAAGCAAAGCTTAACTTATAAAGCCATGCGAAAGCCCAACCCATGGTCTGAGGATTTTGGTTTATTCTTGAGGGATACGAAAGGTGCAATGTTTGGCTTAGGCTCAGGAAAAAAGACGCCAAACCTCCACAATCCAGACTATGATTTTCCAGATGATATTATTGAAAGCGGTGTAAAAATGTTTTGGGGGATTGTTCAGGAACTGAGTGAATAGCATTCAGTCTATAACTAATTCTTAAGACGCGGCAAAGGTCGTAACTTATTGCCTCTTACTTTCTTCAAAGAATCACGATTCGCTTCGTAAAAATGGGCCTCAAGCGAATCAATATCACCTCTTTCATATAAATACTCATACTCTCCAACCACAAATTCAATATTCATGTAATCACTTGGATCCATTTTGAAGTAGTACAGAGTATCTTCGTTTTCATCATAATGGATGGAATGAATTCTGCCCGCCATTGAATAGGCCTTTAGGTAGTCTCTGATCCAGATATATTCTTCCTTCTCTAAGATTGCAAAGTCTACTACTAATTGTATAGTTGTATCACCATCACTCCGACTTAAATAGAGTGTTGCAGAGGTCTCGTCAATACTACTCGATGATTTGTCATTCTGCCAGTCATAATCGCGAGCAAACGGATACTTATTTTTTACCCGATCAATAATATCGTCATACCCTGATACAGATTCCGCTTTTGAGCAACCAACCCCAAGCATTAATAATATCCCATACGCACATAGAGCAACTTTTAGTTCGAGTCTCATTCCATATAGTTAAGTATTGAATCTTGATATTATCATGGTAACGACAAAATGTATGAATAAAAAAAGCCATCTCAATTATTGAGATGGCTCTATTTATAATTTCAAAGGATTACTATTCTGCAGAATCTTCTTCCTCTTTTTCCTCTTTCTTTTTTCTAGAGGCTCTCTTCTTCTTAATCTTGATGGTCAATTCCTCAGACTTACCGTCATGATCGGCACTTAGGGTATCACCTTCATTGATATCACCTTTCAAAATCTCTTCAGCAATTTGATCTTCCAAATATTTTTGAATGGCTCTGTTCAATGGTCGAGCACCATATTGTGGATCGAAACCTTTGTCCGACAAGAAATCTTTAGCTTTATCCGTCAGAGATACTTTGTAACCCATCGCTTCTACTCGAGCGAAGAGTTTACCCAAAGAGATGTCGATAATTTTATGGATATCTTTTCGACCCAAAGAGTTAAATATGATCACATCATCCAGTCGATTTAAAAACTCTGGACTGAAGGTCTTCTTCAAAGCTTTCTGAATAGTGTCCTTAATCATCTGATCAGCAGAATCTCGTTTGGTTTGTGTACTAAAGCCAATTCCTGAACCGAAATCTTTTAGGTCACGGACACCAATGTTGGATGTCATGATAATGATCGTATTTCTAAAATCAACTCTTCGCCCTAAACCATCCGTTAAGATACCATCATCCAATACTTGAAGTAAAATATTAAAGACGTCAGGGTGAGCTTTTTCAATCTCGTCCAGTAATACGACTGAATATGGTTTTCTTCTCACCTTTTCGGTAAGCTGTCCACCCTCTTCGTAACCCACATAGCCTGGAGGCGCTCCAACGAGTCTCGACACAGAGAATTTCTCCATATACTCACTCATGTCAATTCTTACTAAAGAATCCTCCTTATCGAATAAGTAAGTTGAAAGCACTTTTGCCAACTCCGTTTTACCAACACCCGTTGGGCCTAAGAAAACGAAAGTTCCAATCGGCTTAGAAGGATCTTTCAATCCCACACGAGTTCTTTGGATGGCCTTAGTCAATTTGGCAATGGCCTCATCTTGGCCGATCACTCTGCCCTTCAACTGATCACCCATACCCACCAATTTGGCTTGTTCTTTCTGAGCAACTCGTTTGGTAGGTATACCCGTCATCATGGCGATTACCTCAGCAACGTTTTCTTCGTCTACCGTATAACGTTTTGCCTTACTCTCTTCGTCCCAGCGCTCTTTGGCACTATCAAGTTGATCGATCAGCTTTTTCTCTTTATCCCTTAACTGTGCAGCCTCTTCATATTTTTGACTTTTAACTACACGATTCTTTTCCTTTTTAATATCCTCAATAGCTTCTTCAAGCTTAACGATATCTTCCGGCACATGAATGTTGTTAATGTGCACTCTTGCTCCGGCTTCATCTAATACATCGATGGCTTTGTCTGGCAAAAATCTATCTGAGATATATCTATCCGAAAGCTGTACACAAGCCTTAAGGGCTTCAGGTGTATAACCTACGTGATGATGCTCCTCATACTTTTCCTTAATATTCTCAAGAATCTGAATGGTCTCTTCAGGTGTGGTAGGATCTACCATAACCTGCTGAAATCTTCTTGCCAATGCTCCGTCTTTCTCGATGTATTGTCTGTATTCATCGAGTGTAGTAGCACCAATACATTGAATTTCTCCTCGGGCGAGGGCTGGTTTAAACATGTTCGAAGCGTCAAGCGAACCCGAAGCACCACCTGCACCAACTATGGTGTGCAATTCATCAATAAAGAGAATTACTTCAGGAGATTTTTCAAGTTCGTTCATCACAGCTTTCATGCGCTCTTCGAACTGACCACGATATTTCGTTCCAGCTACCAAAGAAGCTAGGTCTAATGTGACTACTCGCTTACCGAATAAAATACGTGAGACTTTCTTTTGCACAATTCTCAAGGCAAGGCCTTCGGCAATGGCACTTTTACCAACACCCGGCTCACCAATCAGAATAGGATTGTTTTTCTTTCTTCTAGATAGAATTTGACCAACGCGCTCGATTTCCTTCTCTCTACCCACAATCGGGTCAAGCTTTCCATCTTCAGCGTATTTTGTCAAATCTCTTCCGAAATTATCAAGCACAGGTGTTCTTGATTTTTCACCACCTTTTCCAGATGGGCGATCACTACCACTTCCAGAACCACTACTGCTGCCAAACATTTTTGCAGAATCGTCATCCGGATCATCAGTATCGGATGATGCAAGTGGGTTGTCTGTCTGATATTCAAGCATTTCTTTTACTACTTCATAGTTAACGTCAAATTTCTCTAGTATCTGCGTAGCAATGTTGTCTTCATCTCTCAAAATTGAGAGCAACAAATGCTCCGTACCAATCAATTGACTTTTAAAAATCTTTGCCTCGAGATAGGTAATTTTAAGCACCTTTTCTGACTGCCTAGTCAATGGAATATTGGCTAGGTTTTTAACATTGTGATTGGCAGTGCCTTTGGTGGCTCTTTCAATCGCTTCTCTAAGTTCTTCTAGCGAAGTACCCAGTTTTTTCAGAATGCTTACTGCTACTCCTTCTCCTTCACGAATCATCCCTAGTAAGAGGTGCTCAGTACCTATATAGTCGTGCCCTAAACGAAGGGCTTCCTCTCTACTCAGGGAGATGACTTCCTTTACTCTATTTGAAAATTTTGCTTCCATTTATTGCCTTTCTCGGTGGTTCAATTTGTACTTAAAACCACGATTTCAATATAATAAGATATACCTTATGATCTACTAGAAACGAATCAAAAACCTAATTGTTCTTATTGATAACACTTGAGGAATGTAATACCTCTAATGTGTCTGGCCCCATACAAAAGAGTAGATCCAAGATGCTCATGTTGGGTACAAAGTCTTTGCCAAAGATTTGATGGTAGACTTTAGGCTTAAACCATGTCAGACTGTCTAGTGATTTCTTTGGGTGAATTTGAGACCTGAAGTCAATAATACCCTCAGGAGCATTTTTCGAATATTCTTGTAATACCTTAGGGCTTAACTTCAATTTCAAGAGTTTGAGACATAATGTCAGCAACTGGCTATTCAGTTTAAAGAGAGTCGCATAGTTAGCTTTGAATTCTTGCTCAAAATAAGGCGCGTAGTAATCGAAAAAAGGTGCCTTTCCATATGCAGATTGTATGGCCCTCCAATGATTATTTGACCATTTCTGTTTATAATCGATTGTTATATCTCGAATCGGCACTTTCCGCCCGCCATGATGAACCGGTACGCTTAAACTTTGAATGCTATTGGAGCCGATAATCTCGCAGCGGTTGCGGTAAGATTGCTTCTCGAAATTCTCATTTACCTCAATGTAAAGCTGGTCACAGTGTGCCAATAAAGTGAAATAAGCAATTGAAGGAAAATACTGTGTCTCAATCAAGATTTTCATCAGAGGTACTCATTAATATCCCCCAAACCTTCTCTTATGATTTCGAATTCATCATTCGAACAGTCAATCACAGTAGAAGCAACATTGGCACCGTAGCCCCCATCAATCACTATATCAACAAGGTTCTTATACTTCTCAAAGATTAACTCAGGATCGGTAGAATACTCCAAAACTTCATCCTCATCGTGAATAGAGGTGGTGATGATAGGGTTACCCAAGCTCCGCACAATTTCTCTTGGAATATTGTTGTCAGGAACTCTTATACCAACAGTTTTCTTTTTGGCATTTAAGACCTTCGGCACACTATTACTGGCATTAAGAATAAAGGTAAAAGGACCTGGCAAGGCTTTCTTCATTACCTTAAAAATGGGAGTACTCAAGCCTCTCGTATATTGTGCAATCTCGCTCAGGTCATAACAAATAAATGATAGGGCCTGAGGTTTGGTATTCTTTACTTGGCATACCCGCTGAACGGCCTTAGTATTGCTAAAGTCACAGCCTATTCCATATACAGTATCTGTAGGATAGATGATTATACCGCCCGATTTCAAAACACGAACAATGCGATCGATCTTATCAATCTCAGGGTTTTCTTGGTATAGCTTTATAAATTCTGCCGGCATCGCTTTGACTTACACTCGAAGTTATGACAAATTGACTATTTTTGTGCCCTTATGCAGAAAAGAAAGCGATTTATGATCGGTATGGTGATCTTCTCAGTGATCCTATCCTCTTTTTCATTTTACTTCTATCAGGTATTCTATGGTGCAAATATCCTTTTGGAAAAACAGGCCGAAGTAGTACTTGTAGATCGGGATGATACTTTCGATTCCTTAAGAAACAAGCTCTACGATGGTATCATTGTAGATGAAATCTTGTCCTTCAGTTTTGTAGCCAAAGCGTTGGGCTACCAAGACAACGTTAAGCCGGGGGTATACCTTCTTGAGCCGGGAATGAACAACATTGAGACTATAAGAAGACTAAGATCGGGCGATCAAATCCCGATAGACATTACTTTCAATAACGTTCGTTTCAAAGAAGATCTGGTTGAAAAAATCACCAATGACACTGGAATTGATGGTTCTGAGTTTTTGAACCTTCTCAATGACAATGATTACCTAGCAACCCTCGGGTTTAATAAGGAGACGATAATGGCCATGTTTATTCCAAACACTTATGAAGTGTATTGGACGATTTCTCCAAAAGCGCTGTTCGATAGAATGAAAAAAGAGTACGACAAATTTTGGAGCAATGATCGTAGGGCAAAAGCCGAAGTACTTGGTTTGTCGCCTGTGGAAGTATCGACACTGGCTGCAATAGTACAAGACGAAATGTATATTGGCAGTGAAAGCCCAAGAATCGCTGGCCTCTACATCAATCGGATCAAGAAGAACATGCTTTTACAGGCTGACCCAACCGTAAAATTCGCCTTGGGCGACTTCACCATTCAAAGAGTGCTGATAGCAGATACTAGAATTGATAGTCCATACAATACCTATAAGTATAGAGGCCTACCTCCTGGCCCGATTAATTTACCAACGATAGCTTCGATCGATGCAGTTCTGAATTATGAAAAGCATGACTATCTTTATATGTGTGCCAAAGAGGACTTCTCGGGCTATCATCGCTTTGCAAAAGACTTGACACAGCACAATAAGAACGCAAGGCTACTCCACAAGGCCTTGAATGACAGAAAAATATATCGATAAGCATGTATAGCGCCTCTACCCAAATAAGGGTAAGATATGCCGAAACTGACCAGATGTCCTATGTATACTATGGCAATTACGCCATGTACTACGAAGTGGGACGTGTTGAAGCCTTACGCCAATTAGGTTTTGAATATAAAGGACTAGAAGAACAAGGCATCATGATGCCTGTTCACGACTTGTCGTGTAAGTTTATCTCGCCTGCTAAATATGATGAATTACTTAGCGTGAGAGTTATTATCCGAGAAATGCCTAAGGTTCGAATGATTTTCGAATACGAAGTGAGCAATGAGCAGGGCGTATTGGTTAATACTGGGAAGACCACCTTAGTCTTTATAAATATGGAATCCAAAAGGCCATGTCGGGCACCTGAGGGACTTACCGAAATCTTAAAGCCCTATTTCGGATGAAAAGCAAATTTCTAGACTTCATACTAGAAAACCCGCTATATCTAAAGCTGGTCAACCTGCTACAGCATATAAAAGTTGGCAAAGCCAAAGTAGGCCTTTACGATGCGATAGTGATTTTTATCCAAAAGTTGAGTAACGATCAACTGCTGTCAAGAGCAAACGCGGTAGCATTCAGTTTTACGATGGCTATTTTTCCGGCCATCATCTTTCTTTTTACGCTCACGCCTTACATTCAAAATTTTTTCCCAGATGTGACGAACGAGGAGATAATTGGCTTTTTGGAAAACCTACTGCCTCAAAACCTCTATGCTGCTGCCGATTCTACCATCCATGATATTATCAATAAACAACGTGGTGGCCTATTATCATTTGGTTTTGTCCTAACCTTGATCTTATCAACCAATGGGATGAACTCCCTAATGAGTGCTTTTAATGCCAGCTATAAAACCGTAGAAACAAGAGGCTTCTTTAAGATGAGGTTTATCGCCACGGTACTAATTTTTATTTTAGCACTCTCGGTACTGATTTCGGTGGGACTTTTAGTCGTTGGCCAACAGTTATTGACTGACAACAGTGTCAGAGAGCTAATTCAAGAAAACATCTCAATAGACATTCTAATTGTACTGAGGTTTATAGTGCTCTATATCGTTTTTCAAATTGCAATTTCGAGCATCTATTACCTAGCACCTGCAGTACATCAAAGATGGCATTTCATGAGTGTAGGGTCTGTTTTTTCGACTTTTGCCATCATTGTAGCATTCTTTGGATTCTCATATTACGTCAACAACTTCGGTACTTACAATAGGCTTTATGGTTCAATTGGCGTTTTACTCGTCTTAATGCTCCTTCTATTCATTATTTCACTGATTTTACTTGTAGGCTTTGAAATGAATGCTGCCTTTGACAAGGCGAAAGCAAAAAAACTCAAGGCAGAAAGCATTTAATTGAGCCTTTAGGCTTGCACAAAAAAAACTTCCAATTATCTTTGCAGTCCCAAACGGGAGATCACACACAGAGGAGTGGCAGAGTGGTCGAATGCGGCGGTCTTGAAAACCGTTGTACCGCGAGGTACCGGGGGTTCGAATCCCTCCTCCTCTGCA
>CAYGQO010000014.1:0-114100 GCA_964352205.1 uncultured Roseivirgaceae bacterium | reverse complement strand
AAGCTAGAAGCTAGAAGCTAGAAGCTAGAAGCTAGAAGCTAGAAGCTAGAAGCTCAATACGCTTTCTGAATCTTCTCCAGTATAGTTCCGAAGCTTTCTCGAATTGCTTTGATAGAGGCCGTATAATGATTGGCCATCATCACGAAGATGAGTGTTTTACCTCTGTCTGTTTTGATATAGCCTGCAAGACTATGATTGTTGCTCAGCGTGCCTGTTTTAGCATAAACGTTTGGGCTATACCAATCTTCCAAAGTACCAGAAGTTTGACCTTGAGGAAGTAGCGGGAGAATTTTTTCAATGTCAAATGAATTCAAGAGGTAAACTAATTCATTTGGCTTGAACATGTTGTAGCGTGATAGCCCTGAACCATCTCTCCAGATTACTTCCTGCCCTTCCACCTTCGTATCCTGATATAGCGCTATCGCCTTTTCAGTACTTAGGGTGTCCGTAAGTGCTCCACTTACCATCATTAGCAGCTGCTCCGCAAAGAGATTATCACTGGGTTGCAGCATCCATTTGTAAAGGCTATCGGCCGGAACGCCAGCTAATGTTTGAAAGTTCTCAGGTCGGTTGTGCTTCGTAATGGGCTCAATTTTCTTTCCGATAGCATCGCCCAGTAAATCGAGAAATAGCTGGTCAGAATATCTGAATGGACGGATTAAGGTATCAATCTTAACAGTATCAGTTGCCTCAAGTGCCTTGTATTTGATTTCGAATTCGTTCCAGAACTCATCTCTATTTACCCTGCTTCTTGTATCTGTGGAGTCACTTTCGGTAAAACGAAGACCGGGATGAGTAGGGTAGGTTGTGAACTGTTTGTTTTCGTTGTCAATAATCACTTGAACACTATTGCCGTAGATCGGGAATACGGATTTCTCAGCTCCATAATAACCGGCATAGTCATCCCATCCCCAGCCTGGTCCAAAGCGCTTATCAGCCATTGGGCGAGACCAATAGAATAGTTCTTTATTACTCTCTGATAAGAAATTGATCACTGTAGCATCAGGGTGATCTGGGTGAAGTGTTAAAGGGTAACCCGTACTCCAAAAAATCAGAGAGTCTCCTTTTATCACATATTCGAGTGCAGGCAGCGTTTCGAGTAAGTATTTTTTACTAGTATCATAAGTAAAGAATTTAGTGACAGAAGCGGGCGTCATGTACCGGTCTGCATACTGCTCCGCAATTACTTTTCCCTTTTGTGGATCGTAAAGCTTGAAACCGATAAAAGCATTTTCAAAGGCAGGTAGTTCATTTAGGTCCTTAAGAATCTTCCTTTTTGGATAGCGTTGGGCCATGCTCAGCGATGGGGCAAGCAATAGGAAAACCAGTAATAAGCACGAAACTCTTTTCATCAGGTTGGAAAGATAAAAAGAAAGGGATTGCTAAAGCAATCCCTGAGCTATCATTGAGTCAGCTACTTTTATGAATCCTGCTATGTTCGCACCACTCATGTAGTCATTATTAGAGTTATATGTTTGGGCGGCATGGAGACAACTGTCATGAATGTTCTTCATGATTGTCTGAAGTCTTCGATCTACTTCTTCACTTGTCCAGTGAGAACCAGAGTAGTTTTGAACCATCTCAAGTCCTGATGTTGCGACTCCACCTGCATTTGACGCTTTGCCAGGTGCATACATCACACCGTTGTCTCTCAAAATGTTGATGGCTTCAGGTGTACATGGCATGTTGGCTCCCTCTGCCACCAGTTTTATGTTGTTTTTCACTAGGTTGTCGGCATCAACGGCATTTAATTCGTTTTGTGTAGCACAAGGAAAAGCACAGTCTGCTTTATGTGCCCAAAGTGCATTATGATCAGCTGACCTATCTGTAGCAAAGAATATTGCTGATGAATACTTATCGGCATACTCCGATATTCGTCCTCTGCGCTCGTTCTTGAGGTCTTTGATGTATTCCAATTTCTCTGAATCAATACCCGCCTCATCTAGAATATAGCCTGATGAATCAGAGGCTGTGATTACTTTTCCTCCAAGTTCCAGTATTTTTTCTATCGCATACTGTGCCACATTTCCTGAACCAGAAATCAAACAAGTCTTCCCTTCGAGAGAGTCTCCAAGGTTTTGAAGCATGTATTGAGAGAAGTAGATAAGCCCATATCCGGTAGCCTCAGGCCTAATTAAGCTACCGCCCCATTTCACACCTTTACCTGTGAGAACTCCAGAAAATTGGTTTTCGATCTTGCGGTACATGCCGTACATGTAGCCGATTTCTCTACTACCTACGCCTATGTCGCCAGCAGGAATGTCAATTCTGTGTCCTATGTGCTTTGAAAGCTCCATCATAAAGTTCTGACAGAATCGCATTACTTCTCTATCAGATTTGCCTTTAGGGTCGAAATTCGATCCGCCCTTACCGCCTCCAAGAGGAAGACTAGTTAACGCATTTTTAAATACCTGTTCAAAGCCCAAAAACTTAAGGATACTTTGATTAACGGATGGGTGAAACCGAAGCCCTCCCTTAAAAGGACCGATAGCACTATTCATTTGTACTCGATAGCCACGGTTTACTTGAGGTACACCATTGTCGTCTACCCAGGTCACCCTAAAGCTGATAATTCTTTCAGGCTCAACCATACGTTCAAAGACCTGATTTATTCGGTATTCTTCATGTCTTTCCAGTACAGGCAATACACTTTCATACACTTCATAAACGGCTTGGTGAAACTCCGGTTCGTTCGGGTTGTTCTTTTTCAAACGGTTCATAAAAGAGTCTTCCATTACTCTTTGAACCTGTCCATTTTCCATTTCCATTAGTAGTTGTTATTGTGGGTTTGAATAGATTTTAACTGATTTCAAACGATTGCGTAATGTAGGTATTTTCAGATAATTAAATCTAAGTGATACCTCAGATTTAGTTGTTAAATCGATAGTTGCAAAAAAAAGTATTATTCGTAAAAGACAGACATTTCATCTAGTCCCTTGCGTCTATTGTTGGGAACATAGACTTCATCAGCCTCATAGCCGACTGGTAATAAGAGAAACGCTCTCTCATTGTCTGGGCGTTCGAGAATCTTTTGTAAGAAATTCATTGGGCTTGGCGTGTGTGTGAGTGTAACTAAGCCTGCATCATGAATTGCTGTGATAAGCATACCAGCCGCTAGCCCCACGGATTCGTTGACATAATAATTTTGATGTTTCTTGCCCTCTGCATCATATTCGAAAGGTCTTTTGAAGACAATGATTAAGTAGGGTGCAATTTCGAGAAAAGGTTTTTTCCAATCAGTTGCCATTGGCTTGAGGTCGTCAATCCACTCTTCGCTCATGCGTTTAGTGTAGCTTTCATACTCTTCTTTTTCAGCCGCTTCTCTAATCTTTGATTTGATTTCGGGATTGCTGACCACGCAAAAAGTCCAAGGTTGTTTATGAGCACCAGATGGAGCAGTAGAAGCAGAAAGCAGCACATTGTCAATTACTTCTTTTGGGACGGGTTTGTCTGAGAATTCTCTTACAGACCTTCGCGTTTCCATCCAATCATAGAACTTCTTACTACGCTCAATCATTTCTTCATGCGAATAGTGTACGTGACTGTATTTAACGTGTTCGAAGCCTTTTATGACCTTGATGTTTTCCTTTTCTTCCATGCTTGTGTTTTGATGCTCGAATTTACAAATTCTTGATTTAGAAGGTTGCAGTTGGAAGACAGAAGTTAGTAGATAGAAGCGCTAACTCTCAAAAGATAAAAAAAAGAACCCCGGCCGCGTAACGGCTGGGGCACGATTTGGATGTATTAAATCCCACAAGTGGGATACTTTTAAGACGATCTGAATCTCAGGATGTTTCCGAGAAGTCGGAAATAATTCTAGATATTGTCTTATATAATTCTCTTCCTCACCTTTTCGATTCCTGCAAGTGTGTATATGACTAGCGCCAGTCCTAGGCTTCGATAAATGAATTCCATGTTAGCCCAAACTTCAAACTCCGGATTTCTAACGCTTCCTAGACCTAGGACTTGAAACCCATATGGATGATATCCTGCGTATTTCCAACCTTGAACTAGGATTGTAAAAGAAATGAAGCCAGCAATACCCACTCCAAGTGGCAATATTAAGTTCTTCCATCTCTGACTCATCCAGAATTGAATTGAAGCATATCCCATTGTGCCTAAAAAGATCTTAAATGGTAGAGAGAAATAGAGACTCTTGTCAAATGCTTGATCAAAACCCAGTTCGGGTTTTAGGGCGCCTAAAATAGTACCTACCAACACTGTGAATATTCCGAAAAGCATTAGACTCATAAGGATCATCAAAGTGAAGACTTTAACTTTTGAGACGTAGACGGCAGCTCTTGATAGCGGTTGGGCGTATATGAGCTTCCATGTGTTAGCATTGTATTCGATACTATTCACAAAAAGGGCTACTATCATCACGAAGAATGGGAATAGGAAATTTCCTGGGTCTATGCTAAACTCTAATAGCTTTTGCCATGGATTGCCTCCATCGGCCATAACTTCAGACCCTTTGGTCATGAATATGATGAAGTTGATTACCGGAATAAACGCGGGACCAATGATTAGAAACCATAGAATAAAGGTTCTCTTGTACTTATAGAGTTCGGCAGAAATACCTCTCTTTAATGCGATTGCAGTGTTCATTGGTCTAGTTTTTTAGTGATGTTCAAGAAGATGGATTCTAGATTTTGTTCAGAAGTTTTTAGCTGATAGACATCTAGGTTCTTATCCACCAAAGCCTTATTGATTTTTGAAACTTCCTTTTTGTCGGGTATTGGTAAGTGAATTGATCTTCCGTTTTGCTCCGATATGGTATAGTTCATTGATTTCAAAATATCAGCTGCTTCTGACACTTGGTTTACTTCAATGATTAATTCAATGGCACCATCGCCTTGATGAAGCCCATCTAATTTTCCTTGGTAAAGAATTTTTCCCTGATCGATAATGGCTACGTCAGTGGCTAACTTTTCAATCTCAGTCAGAATATGACTTGATAGGAAAATGGTTTTACCGTGTTTTTGATTCAGTTCCAAAATCAACTCACGCATTTCAATGATCCCACTTGGGTCGAGCCCATTTGTAGGTTCATCTAAAATGAGAAGGTCTGGGTCGGTCAATAGGGCCGAAGCGAGACCAAGCCTTTGACACATACCTAAGGAATAGTTCTTTGCTTTTTTATCAGCATTGTCTACTAGCCGAACAATTTTCAGTACCTCATCTACTCGCGCTTTGGGTACATCAACCATTTTACGAATCACCTCAAGGTTTTGTCTTCCGCTTAGGTGCTTGTAAATAGAGGGGTTCTCAATAAGTGCTCCGACTCTTCCTAAGATCTCTACTTTGTTTGCTCTCAATTCTTGGCCAAAGATTTTTACTTGGCCTGATTTCGAATGGAATAAATCAAGTAGGATTCTAATGGTGGTTGTTTTTCCAGCACCATTTGGACCTAGAAAGCCATAGATACTGCCTTGTGGTACCTCGAGATTAATTTGATCCAAGGCTTTGAAGTCTTTAAAATAGAAATCTAGGCCATGGGTCTGAATGATTGGTTCTGACATAGTTTGGATGTTTGGTGAGATGACGCCAGTAACAATCATTTTGGTAACGGATCTTTTTTTAAATCGACCATTCCCAATATGACATCTATGACTCGGTAAAAAGCCTATACCAAACCGATTAAGTTATTGTACGCTCAAGAGGCTTGGTGCTACTTCAACCAAGAATCTATTACTTTTAAGCATATGACAGCTTTGAAGAATTGGTTCCTATCACACTATCAAAAAGTGACTATCATGGTCATTCATATAGTGGCATGGTTTCTTTACATAGCTTTTTACCGTACAGCCTACATACAACAGAATGGTACTGTTGAATTTCAAGTATTGTTTTTACTGTCAATCTTGCTGACAGACCTTCCTGTTTTTTATTACTTCTATTCTCGAGCCATTCCCAATCTTCTAGTGCTTAAGAAGGTTTGGAAATTTCTCGGTTTTACGATTGCAGTATGTCTGTTTTACCCATTAGCGCGGTATGGTTTGGATCTTCTTTTTGCTACTTATTATCCTGATGGGGTAACTCCTTTGACCATTATCGCGGTCGAAAATTTTAATATGGTTTTTGGTATTAGGGCGCTAGCCGCACTTTTTGTGATTGCCATGGCAGGTATTGGTAAATTCACTTTTGATTGGTTTGAAAATCAACGCATCAGAAGAGAGTTAGAAAACCAGAACCTGACAAGTGAGTTGGCGTTTTTAAAATCTCAGATCAACCCTCATTTCCTATTTAATACCCTGAATAACATTCATACGCTTGCTTACAAAAAATCTGATGGAGCACCAGAGGCTATTATGAAACTATCAGATTTGATGCGTTACATGATTTATGAATCTGATGCCCAGTTCGTACCTCTAGATCATGAAGTTAAGCACTTAAAAAGCTTTGTTGCGTTGCAAGAGTTGCGGTTTAAGACGCCAGGCATCACCACTTTCGTTGTAGAAGGAAATGTAAACCAACACGTTATAGCGCCACTTCTTCTGTTACCTTTTGTAGAAAATGCTTTTAAACATGGACACGATTTAAACAGAGAAGGGGCAATTCAGATAAGATTGATCGTAGATGAAAATATTAAGTACGAAGTTGAGAATCCAACGATACCAACAGGAGCTACTGTGCATAAAGACCTAGTAGGAGGCATCGGTCTGGAGAATATCAAAAGAAGGCTTGCTATTATTTATGACGGTAAGTACACATTGTCAGTACAAGAAGCGTCTAATAGTTTCAAAGTAACATTAATCATTAAGCCGAATGGATAATATACGATGTGTCATTGTTGATGATGAGCCTTTAGCAATCGAAATTCTTGAGGCATATGTTCAGAAAATACCTTGGTTGGAGTCCGTAGCTACGTTTGACAATGGTGTTGACGCTATCGAATATTTAAATGCCCATACTATTGATTTGTTGTTTCTAGATATTCAAATGCCCGATTTAACAGGTATTCAACTCGCTGAGCACGTTAGGGGAAAATGTGATATTGTATTTACGACTGCCTACAACGAATACGCGATTGAGGGTTTCGAATTAGAGGCGAAAGATTACTTATTGAAGCCCATTTCTTTTGATAGATTTTTAAAGACAGCACAGAGGATTAAAAAACAAGATACACAATCTCCAAAGGAAGAACTTGACTACATCTTTGTTAAAAGCGAATATAGAATCAAGAAAATTATCCTTGCAGACATCCTCTACATCGAAGGAATGAAGGATTATTTGAGAATTGTTACCAAAACAGAAAAGGTAATGACCTTGCAGAGTTTTTCTAAGCTTATACCTGCTTTGCCTAGCGATCGCTTTGTTCGTGTGCACAAGTCATACGTTGTATCCTTAGATGCTATGGATAGTGTCGAAAGAAGTAAAATAAAGATAGGTGACCAGCTTATTCCTATTAGTGAGACATATAAAGAGTCTTTTTTTGAGCTGGTAAAGGACAAGACAATTTAGAGATCAGCCCGATTCATCTATGATTTCCTCCTGTTGGTAGATTAGCTGTAATCAGTTCACTTGTAACTGGTATCCTTGTGGAAAACAGCAGTCATGAAGAAGTATATCCTATTACCCGCAGTTGCAGTATTTTGCGCTTTTAATCTTTTCTCGCAAGAACAAACACAATTGACAGATCAGTTCTTGAAAGACAATGTGATACAAGTCAATACCATCGACCCAGCAGAAAATGATTACCAAGACTTACGGTTTTTAGAAAAAGAACTTGGCGGAGTAGAAATTGTTCTTCTAGGCGAACAAGGGCATGGGGACGGTAGTACTTTCTTGGCTAAAACGAGGCTTATTAAATACCTGCATGAGGAGCAAGGTTATAACCTGATTTCTTTTGAGAGCGGACTGTTTGACTGTTATAGAGTTTGGGAAGCGATTCAGAATGGGGCTGACAGTCTGGAAGTTTTTCGTTTGGGAATATTCAATATTTGGACAGCGAGTGAACAAGTGAAACCTCTTTTCCAATATATTCTAGATCAATCAAAAACGGATAATCCATTAATTCTAACTGGATTTGATATGCAAATGACAGGCGGAATCTCACCTCCAGAAAGATTTAAGATGTTGGATGACTATTTGATAGAAAGTGTTGACCCAGGTTGGGTAGACCAGTATCCCACTTTGGCCAAAGTTTATGAAAACACGCGCGAAATATTTATCAATCCACTCACCGAAGATCAAGTAGAAAAACTTGGGTTAGAAGTTAAGAGATTGAGTAAAAGAATAGTGAAAGTGGATAGCTCAAAGAAAGGGCAAATTTACGCTAGATATATATTGAATTATTGGGGCACCATTACGCTGTATTCAAAAGCTGATATTCAAAATCCATCGAATACGCCTCATATTTTTAATCTTCGTGATAATCAGATGGCCAAGAATTTTGAATTGATTAAGGAGGTGCTCTTTCCGGGTGAAAAAATTATCGCTTGGGGAGCGAATACGCACTTTGGTTATGGTAGGGGGCTTTTGGGAAGTTTTAATGGACAAGATGCGCCTGAGCAAGGAATGGTTCCGGCAGGTCAGTACTTAAAAATCAATTATCAAGAGAAGCTCTACTCTCTTGCTTTCACAAGCTTTCAAGGTAAAGGCGGAAGTCTAAAAGGGGGGGCTTATGGCAAAGCCCCAGCAGATCCGGCAACATTAGAGTATCAATTAAGCGAGATGGGAGTTGCAAATGGTTTTCTCAGTTTTAGAAACCCAGATTTGAAGTCAAAGCGATTTGTAACCATGATCTATGGCCATTCTGAGATGTCTGGCAAGTGGGCGCACATGGCCGATGGCGTTTTCTTCATTCGCGATATGAAGGCGAGTGAGTTCAAGTAATTGTTGGTGAAAAAGGCTGTTTTTTTATCCGAAGTCCTGCGTGAAGTATATAAGTATTAAGTATTATCAACTTCTGACAACCTTTTTGTTTCCACAAGTGTTAATCGAGCATGGAAGCAACAGCAGCAAAGAAAAAAACTTCAGCGAAAAAAGATCCTGCCCAGCAAATCAAAGAAGCTTACGTAAACCACTTACTCGAAAATGGTGCTAAACCAGCATCTATATTCAAATTTGTAAAAGAATTAAAAGTCAAAGAAGAACTATTCTATGACCACTTTAACTCTTTTGAAAATGTGGAGAAAGCGATTTGGTCTGATATTTTTCACGCAACGGTCAATGCCATTACTTCTGAAGAAATCTATAATGAGTATTCTTCACGTGAGAAACTGTTGGCCTTCTTTTATACTTGGATTGAGCAACTGAAATCAAACAGAAGCTATATTCTTCAATCTGTTCCTCAGAAAATGAAGCCTGAGGTCACTCCTTATTATCTAGAGCATGTGCGTAACGGTTTCAAGGATTGGGTATCTGAAATATTATTAGAGGCAAAAGAGACTGATGAAGTTATGACAAGACCAGTGATAAGCGATCGCTACGATGACGCTATCTGGTTACAATTCCTTTTCATCCTAGGCTTTTGGATGAAAGATGATAGCAAGTCATTTGAAAAGACTGATGCTGCTATTGAGAAGTCCGTCAACTTAGCTTTTGATTTAATGGGTCGTGGCCCGTTGGATACAATGGTTGACTTCGGCAAGTTTTTATTCCAGAATAGAAAATAACTACAAATAGGAGAAGGAGATGAAGGAGCAGTCGAAAATACCAACCTCGAAAGTACAACGAGCAGCAAAGTTTGTAACAACCGGTGCCAAAGTTGGAGGTAATTACATGAAGCATTACGCTAAAAAGGTTGTGAACCCTTCTTTGACAAAAGATGAGTTACACGCAGACAATGCACGAGATATTTATAATTCACTGAGTGAATTGAAGGGAAGTGCTCTAAAAGTAGCTCAGATGATGAGTATGGATAAAAACATGCTCCCAACTGCTTATCAAGATAAGTTTTCAATGGCGCAGTATAGTGCTCCGCCATTGTCATTTCCTTTGGTCGTAAAAACATTCCAACAGTATTTTCAAAAGTCACCTTCAGCCATTTTTGATTCTTTTTCCAAGAATGCAAAAAACGCTGCTTCTATAGGTCAAGTCCATGAAGCTACGCTAGGTGATAAAAAGCTCGCGGTGAAAATCCAATACCCTGGAGTAGCAGATAGTGTGAAGTCAGACCTTAAGTTGGTTAGGCCATTTGCCGTGAGGTTAATGAGTTTGAATGAGAAAGATTTAGACCATTACATGGAAGAAGTTGAGACCAAACTGATAGAAGAAACAGACTACCTATTAGAGGTAGAAAGATCTATAGAAATATCTGAGGCTTGCGGACACATAGAGAATTTAAGGTTTCCGAAGTATTATCCTGAATACTCTGCGGGTAGGGTCATTACTATGGATTGGTTAGAAGGTAAGGTGTTGAAGGAGTTCATTCAGACCAACCCTGATCAAGAGACAAGGAATAAGGTAGGGCAGGCCCTGTGGGACTTCTACGATTATCAAATTCATACCCTTAGACAAGTACATGCCGATCCTCATCCAGGGAATTTCATTATCAGCGATGATGGTATTCTCGGTGTGATTGATTTTGGTTGTGTAAAGGTAATTCCAGAGGAGTTCTACGAGCCATATTTTAGCTTGATTAGAAAAGACATGCTCACCGCTGGGCCAGAGTTAAATGAGCGGTTTAAGCAACTTCAATTCATTTATGATTCTGACTCTGCAGAAGATAAAGCTTACTTTTCAACCGTTATAACAGATATGATGGGGCTCTTAGGGCAACCTTTCCACCAAGACGAATTTGATTTTGGAGATGATTCTTATTTCCAGAAAATATTCCAGATGGGTGAGGTGATCTCCGAATCAAAGAAATTCAAAGAGTCGGAAAAAGCAAGAGGCGCAAGGGACGGTTTATACATCAACCGTACTTATTTCGGTTTATATAATATTCTTAATGAATTGAAAGCGAAAGTGAGAACTACCAAACCAGAGTGGGCGGCAAGAGTTGCCGTTTAATCTTGAAGTAGCAAATTTGGTGGAAGCGCCAATTGTATAGCACTAATGGACTTAATAGACATTTTAGAAATGTGAAAGTTTCGTTCGAAGTCTTCATTAAAGTCTGAAGGTTTGCGAAGGGTGGCAATTAATTTACCAGCCTCATCGTATACTTCAAAGTGAATCAAACCTTGCTTTGTAATCTTTCTCATATCCTCGAAAAGTTCGTTACGATCCTTTTGGATATTTCTTTTTACAAAACCGAATACCGTTTCTGAGATATTGCGAGGGGCAATTCTGTCGTTCATAGCGCATGCTAGGAACAGGCTGAATGCAAGAAGATAAGTGAGCAGTTTTCTCATTCTTGCTAATAGTAAACTTTTGGACTAGATCACCCTACTCCTTAAAACTAATTTATTCGAAGTGTAGCTTCATACCTTCGTGAGAAGCTTTGAAACCGAGCTTTTCGTAAAACCTTATGGCATCAGGTCTTTGTTTGTCACTGGTTAACTGCAGTACATGGGCTTTGCGATCTTTAGCGCGTTGAATGGCCCATTGAAAGAAGGCTTCTCCCAATCCCTGTCCACGGTATTCTTTCCCTATTCTGACAGCTTCGATTTGGGCACGAATACCACCTTGATATGTGAGGTATTGAATAAAGCTTAACTGTAGGGTGCCAATAACCTGATTATTGGTTTCTACAACGATTAACTCTTGGTTACTATCCGCACTTATTGCCTCAAAAGCGTCCATGTATGACGAAGGTATTGGGACTTGGAAGTTCTCTCTTTGACTCCCTAATGCATCATCTGCCAATAGTCTCACGATATGTTCTACATCTTCTTTGATAGCTTTCCGAAAGGTCAATTCCATTTCATGAAGTTTGGTTTTTTCGTTCGAATAATCAATTCAAATTTAAAAACCTGCTTTGGAATAGGCGTTAGTGGTTGGTCAAACCCCGAGCCTCGATCATTACAGCTGATATTTTATCGTTCTTCAGGCTTTTATTAGGAACTAACTTAAACCCATTTTTCAGATAAAAACCTAAAGGCGATTTGTATGGTGTGTCGTCAGACCTCATGTAATTGGAGTGGTCAATTACCCAACCATTTAAGGAGGGGTAATTATCCTTCAGGGTGTTGAGCATTAACTCTCCATAGCCATTTCCCTGAGCCGCTGAGGCTATGATCAGCGCAAACCATACGCCATTCTCCCGAGTGAAGGATATAGCCCATCCTATGATTTTGTCACTTTCGTCAATCAGTAAAAAATGCTGAACACCTCCTAATGATTCTATGTACGCATCGAATTCCGATACACTTTGGTAAGATAGGTTCTTAGGGTATTCTGTATTCCAAAGACGAAATATTTCGCTTTTTCTTGAATTGTCTAATTTGGAAGCCCGTTCTATTCTCACAATGCAATTTGAAAAATGTCCTTCTTAAATCATATCTTCATAAAGGACACATCAATAATTTGTTATGATACTTTATAAATACAGAGACTTTAATAATCTAGAGTTTGCCTTAGACATTTTTATCAATCAGCGCCTGTATGCAGCGAATTTCAAAACCTTAAATGACCCCATGGAGGGGCGTTTTGTTTACGCAAAGGGAATGCTTAATGGTGTTGATCTTCTAGATATTCGCGGGTCAAAGGCCAAATACAACATCCTTTCTCTTGGTCATCGGCCGGATAATATGCTCATGTGGTCTTATTATAGTGGTGGGCATTCAGGCTTTGTAGTAGGGGTAGAAATAATTGAAGAGAATGTGGATGTAAAACCCATTCAGTATGTGGATGAGCTTAGATTAGAAAATGTAGAGGAGGATCCGGCAAAGTTCATTCTTAGTCAAAAGCTTCGGCTATGGGAGCATGAACAGGAATTTCGAGTATTTACAAATCATAATGCTTTTGTGAAGGTGAAAGTTAAGGAGTTGATCTTTGGTGTTAAGGTAGATGGAAACAAGAAAGAAATGCTTACTAAAATTGCACAGCAGTTTTGCCCAGATATTGAAGTAAGAACTATTTCTTCAGGTCAACTCAATGTAGGCGATGTAATGGAACACGATTTATAGCTGTCGATCATTAATTTCAATCCAATATCCATTGGGGTCTTGGAGGTAGATTTGCCTCACACCATCTGGGCGAATTGTTATACCGCCTTGTTCGCCTTCCCAGCTTTCAAAAGCTATTTTTCTGTTGTTGAGATTTTCAATGAATGGGCGAAGGACTACTACTGAGAAGCTATAATGAATGGACTTGGTAAGCTTGATGGTCGATAGATTAGCCTGAATCATGTGGATTTGTTGGCCCTTGTCATTTTGAACCCAGTCGATTAATGGATTTCCAGTTGGGTCTTGGATATTTTTAAAGCCTAATGCTTCGGTATAAAATTTTTTGCTCTCGTCAAGGTCTTTGACCATAATGGCCATATGGTCAAACGAAGTTTGCGCCAAGGCAAAAGTAGAGGAGAGAATAAGTACAAGGCTAAGTATTACTTTTTGCATTTCTTTTCTGTTTAGACCAATTGATTGCAATACTAGTTAAAGACCAACCACAAACTAGAGTAAAGATGGTATAAGGCCATTTACCCATTTGAAAGCTGATAAATTCAAAGGTACTTCCTTCTGCCGCTAATAGTGCATCAAAGAAGTTTATGCTATAAAAAAGCCCACCGATGAACATAAGCACAATCATCCAGTTGGGTTTGACTTTTTGCTTAGTCATATTTTCGGGTCATGTAGTCGTACGATTCTTGCACTAGTTCTTCAAGAACGTTTCTATCAATGTCGTCTAACCTCTTGATGTAAAGGCATGATTTCCCTGTTTTGTATTTCCCTAGTTTATTCATCAACTCTTCGTATCTATCAAACCCAGCAATTATGTACACGGTTAGATTTTGTGCTCGTGGAGAGAAACCAACTTTCATAAAGTCGCCTTCTCGGCCACTGTCATATGCGTAGTGATAAGTGTCGAAGCCTACAATCGATCCACCCCACATCTTGGCAGGACAATTGGTAATCCTTTCCATCAAAGACTTCAATTCTAGGCAGTCTGATTTCTTTTGTTCGTCCTGAACGTTGGCTAAAAATGTATCAACACTAGCTTCGTTCTCCTTGGTTTTGTTTTGAGCTTTTGCCATCAGTCTTTTTCTTTTGATTTGTTAATGATCGGTATTTGGAAGTTAGGTAATTCAGCATCTTCATGAGCTAGTTTCACAATAGCGGCAATCTCTTCGGTGATTTCAGGCATTGAGTTACTGATATCATTGGTTTCTGCTAGGTCGGTTTTTAAGTCATAAGGCTCTCAAGATGTACCTATTTGCTTTGGTATTAAAGGCCATAAAAAAAAATCGTTTCTCCAATTTAGGAAAAACGATTAAGGTGATCTATTTCAGGTCTACGCTATTTCTTCTGTTGAATCCGATCTAATTTTCTAACAAACTTTTTGGTCTTAGCGTTTTTCACTAGTCTAATCGTGACTTCATCTTTGTTTTTAGCCGTATTTGCTCCATCAGAATTTTTCTTAACTACATCTATGGATTTGATGAACTTTTGATCTAGGTCAAGCAAAAAATCAAGGTCAATGATTTGAGTCTTCTGAGAACCAATTTGGATGAACACATTTTGGTTTAACTCGCTAAGAATCAAATTCTCATTTCTTCCAGTATTGGTTTGGCGATAATCCTGAGAAGGGTCAGGATCAAGTGAAAAAGAAGTCTTTTTATCCATTCCTGTCTTTTCACCCATATTGATTAAGGATGGGGCCAGTGTTCCATTCTGGAGTTTCTTGAAGAATGACGCATTACGCTTGTTATTCGCAAGGGTCAGGATTAGAACACCGTTACTGGCTTTTTGACCATATAAACTAATGGCGGCATTTCCCTTTAATACATCAAGAGCCTTAATAGATTCTGGACGTATTGCGCTTAATGCGTCATTGCCTCCAGCATATTCAACAAGAAACTTTTCTTGTTTGAGTTGAAAGACAATCAGAGGCTTTAGGGAGTCAAGCGCTGTTTTTGAGTTCTCCAAGTCTTGATCACCTATTTTAATGACTGGACTTTGTGCTTGAATATTTAGAATTAGGATGAGTAGTGAGGTAGTTATAAAGAGCCGTTTCATAGTGTTGATTTTAAGCATTTTACAAGCAAAAATATGGCCAGAAAATAGTTACCCCAATGATTACAGAGGTGATGGCTGCAATTAAAACAGCTCCCGCTGCAATGTCTTTTACTTTGCCAGCAATGGGGTGATGGTTTGGCTCGACAAGGTCTACAAGTCGTTCGATGGCCGTGTTGATCATTTCAGTAATTAGAACTAATGCTATTGCAAGGATCAACCATAACCAATCTTGGTGCGACACTTTGAAATAGAGGCCTAAGGCAATTACAACTAAGGTGGCTACCGAATGGATACGGAAATTATGCTCTGCCCATAAGGCAGCTCTAATGCCTTTTAATGCATACTTAAAGCTGAGTATTCTGTCGCGAAGGTTGAAGCCACCCATGGCTATAAAAGTAAACAAATGGTCTAAACTAATTCTTCTCTAGGTAAAGACTCATAAGACCGTTTATTTTGACCAAAATTTCAGTGATGAAGAAAGTAATCCTTTTAAGCTTAATATTCTTGATTTGTGCTTGCGACAGTGATCAAAACAAGGCTGGCCGGTTCTTTATCAAGGGTAATGAAGCTTTAAATAAGGGTGATTATAACGAGGCGGTGAGGTTTTACTCAGAGGCTATCGCTAAAGATGATAAGTATACAGATGCCTATAATAACAGAGGAGTGGCTTATTATCGCGATCGAAAGTTCATTGAGGCCATTAACGATTACACAACCATTTTACTACAGATCGATCCAGACTTTACTGATGCTAGAAGGAATAGGGTCAATGCTTATTTAGATTCTAAACGTTATGACAAAGCCCTTGGCGATCTTCAAGTGCTACAAGAGTTATTTCCCGATTCGGCATATGTAGATTTTAATAGGGGCTTGGTGTATCATGAAATGAAAGACTTTACTAAGTCAATTGAATCGTTTAACTCAGCGCTATCGAAGGATGAGGGAAATCCGGAAATCTTGATTAATGCAGCGAATGGTTATTTTATGTTGAAAAATTTCGAGGAAGCAGAAGGCCTTTTGAAGCAAGCCGAAATGATTGATGCCACTGAACCCAATATTTATAATACGCAAGCGCTGATAGAATCTAGCAAAGGTAATTACAATGAAGCGTTGGCGCTAGTGGAGGAAGCTTTGGCCATAGACGCTTCAAATCCATACTTTTTGAATAATAGAGGGTTTATCTATCTCATGCTAGGAGACCTCTTAAAGGCCGGCCCAGATATCAGGAGGGCGATTATTGGAGCCTCAGAAAATGCATGGGGATATAGGAATAGAGGCATACTATTACATCTCCAAGAAAACTATGAAGGGGCTATCCGAAACTTTGAACGCGCAGAAAAACTAGAGGGACGTGTACCAATGATGCTTGATTATTGGGTGGCCTCACTAAAAGCCTTGGGCAGAATGGATGAAGCTTGTGAAAAAATGAAGCAGGCACCTAATGAAGTTAAGCCTCAAACAAAGGCTGGACTACCTTGTAGTTGAGCATTAAATTCTAAACCCTTTTGAACGACCACCCAATCTGTTCAAAAACCTTTCCTTCAAAATCGTTCTAATTAGGCTGTAATCGAGTGTTTTTTTACGACAGTGAAAAAATATACTATTTGTGTTAACAACGCTTAACAAAAGCTCGTCTACTTTTTGATTATGGATGTATCACGCTTCAAAGCAGAGGTTTTACCCTTGAAGAACAAACTGTACCGCTTTGCACTCAACATTGTAAGAGATGAAGAGTTAGCAAAGGATATTGTGCAAGAATGTTTAATCAAGGTGTGGGAGAAAAGATCGGATGTCGATCAAATCCAAAACCTGGAAGCTTGGTGTATGCAGATAACCCGTAACAAGGCCCTGGATAAACTAAGATCGAAGCATGTAAAGAAGACAGACTTATTTGAAGTCGAATTCGATACGAGAAAGGAACGTGATACCCCATTTGTTGTAACAGAGAGAGAAGATTTAATGAGTAGAATCAAAGATCTGATCGAAGCCTTGCCTAACAGACAACGTGAAGTAATGCAACTCAGAGATATTGAAGGATTGAGTTACAAAGAAGTAGCAGAGAGCCTCGATATCGATATCAATCTGGTGAAAACGAATTTATTTCGTGCCAGAAGAAAACTAAAAGAGAGCTTAATGAAAGTTGATGCTTATGGACTCTAGAAGAGCAGAATTATTAGAAAAGTACTGGGAGGCTGAGACAAACCTTGAGGATGAAAAAGAACTCAAACGTTTGATCAGTGAAGCCCAAGAGAGTGAAGAGTTAGAGGAGGTGAAAGCACTTTTCAATCATTTTGATTCAGAAGCTTCAGTAGGACTAGACGAGTCATTTGATGCGTCAATTCTTGAGATGATTTCAGAAGAGAAGGAAGCTAAAGTGATCAGTATTTCGGGCTACTTTAAACAGTATGCAAGTATAGCAGCGGCAGTGATTGTGATGGCGGTAAGCGGATATATGTTCGTTGAAAATCAGAATCAATACAGCGCTGAAGATACTTTCGAAACACCTGAAGAAGCTTATGCTGAATTGAAAAGACAATTACTTGTGGTGTCTAACTACATGAACAAAGGAAATGAAACAATGAGTGAATTAGCTAACCTAGGAAAGGTTGGAACAGAACTTCAAGACTTTGCTAAAATCAGCCAAGCTTCAGAAGGTCTAGAATTACTAAGTGAAATGAATTTAAAAAACAATTAGAGGAAAATAGATAATGAAAAAGCTAGTATTAACAATGGTATTGGGTTTGTTCGCTGTATCAGCAAACGCCCAAAGTGACGCAATTTCAAAGTACTTCGATAAGTACGTAGATGATCCGTCTTTTATGCACCTGAACTTCAGTGGCAAAATGTTCCAAATGATCGCTCGATTAGAGTTTGATGATCCAGCAGAACAGAAAATGGTTGAAGAGTCTTTAGGTAAAATCAAAAGAGTACAAGTTTTGGGCAAAGACAAAGATGTTGATGGCAAAAAAATGTACGCTGAAGCAATGAAGGCTATCAAAGGTAATGATTTTGAAGAATTGATGTCTTTGAGAGAAGAGGATAAAGACATCAGGTTCATGATCAAAGAAAAGAACAATAAGATCAGTGAGTTATTCATGGTCATGGGAGGCGACAATGAGTTTGGTCTCTTGAGTATCGTAGGAGACGGCATTGATTTGAATGCACTTTACAAGCTATCTAAGTCCATTGGGATGGATGGTTTCAAGGAACTAGAATTCCTAGAAAAGATGGATGGCAACTAGAATATTGCTATTATGATTACAGAGGATGCTTCGGCATCCTCTGCTTTATTGGTCAAAGCTCAAAATAATTGGATGTATGAAGAAGCTTTTAATAGTCAGTCTACTTTTTAGTACGGCACTAAGCGGTTTTGCTCAAAGCCGAAGTGTCGAAGAATTTCGTCAGGACAATAGTCCTTCGACAACGCTCTTTTTTTATAAGAGCACCCTCAAAATGATTTCTCGTATTGACTTAAGCATGCTTGGCGGTGCTGATGTTAGTGAATTCCAAGACATGCCACCTATTGGTGATATGATTAAAGGAATTGAAAAGGTCAAGTTCTTTTTGTTTGAGAATAGTACCGAGGATCAATTTGTAAGCGATTCTGATTTTAAGTCTTTACAGAAAAGAATAGAAGAAGAAGGTTACGAATCTATGATGTCGGCTAGAATTGAAGGCAACAATATGAACATCATGATGAAGGAGAGGCGCGGAAACCCACAAGGTTTTGTAGTGCTGATTACAATGGAGGACGGTTATAGCATTATCGATATTGAAGGATATCCTGATGTCAATAATATCCTGAAATTCTCTCAATTCATGAATAGTAATGGTTCTAATATGGGGTTGAAAGACGCCTTTAGATAACCATACATCGAGCTTAGGCTCATTTTTTACTCAAAAACAACACGATTTGGATACTGTATTATCAATTAAAAATCTTTCCAAGCACTATGGAAGGATCAAGGCTGTAGACAACCTTTCGCTGGAAGTAAAGCGAGGAAGCGTTTATGGAATACTTGGTCCCAATGGTAGCGGAAAGACGACTACGCTCGGTGTACTTCTCAGCGTAATCAATCAAACCAGCGGAGACTTTGAGTGGTTCGGTAAGCCGAGCACTCAGAATACACGAAAAAAGATAGGTGCTATTCTAGAGCACCCAATTTTCTATCCTTACCTCACCGCAGTTCAAAACCTTAAGATCGTTTGCGATATAAAGGAAGTGCCTTATTCACGTATCGATGAGGTGCTGGAGCAGGTAGGTTTAGCGGATAGAAAGGATCATAAGTTCAGGACTTTTTCACTGGGTATGAAACAACGCCTTTCTATCGCATCGGCTTTGTTGTGTGATCCTGATGTTATGATTCTCGATGAACCCACAAATGGGCTCGATCCGCAAGGAATCGCAGAGATCAGAGAACTGATTATTGATATTGCTAATAGTGGTAAAACGATTATCATAGCCAGTCATTTGCTTGATGAAGTGCAACGCGTGTGTACTCACTTTTGTGTGCTACAACAGGGTAAGCTCATTCATGACGGATTAGTGGAAGATGTTGGTAAAGGTGCTACAATCGTTGAGGTTAAAGCAGATGCCGATAACCTGCTAGAAGTTTTAGAAGCATCTGGTATGACAGGTCTTGTCAAGAGGGAATTAGACAAGTATATACTTACCATGACTGATGGGTATAGTGCGGTTGATGTGAATGAATATCTATTCAAACAAGGCATCACTGCCAAACATTTGATTGTGAAGGTCAAAACCCTAGAAAAACAATTCTTAGAAATTTTAGCCGGACAAGGAGGGGATAACAAATGATACGTTTACTGAAAATTGAACTGCACAAGGTGCGTAATAATAGATCTTTTAAGGTCTTATCCATTTTGTATATCATCGCTTTGTTTTTGATAAGTATGGGTGTGATGCCATTCTTGCAATGGTTGAAGAATAAGTTTGCGGAGTTTGATGCTGAACAAATTGATCCAACGATTCTGCCTTTCTACGAATTTCCAGATATCTGGCAAAACTTAACGAGTGTAGCAATATACTTCAAGATTCTGCTCGCTCTTGGGCTGATCTATTCGATCACGAATGAGTATACCTATAGAACCATTCGTCAGAATGTAATCGATGGACTGAGTAAGCAGGAGTTTATCTGGTCTAAGATCATTATGGCAGGGTTTCTTAGTGCGGGTTCGGCAATAGCTCTTTTGATTATGGGCCTAATTACGGGGTTGATCTATTCATCAGAAATATCCTTTGCATTAATTTTCGAAGACATGCACTTTCTCTTGGCATTCTTCCTGCAGTTGTTTGCGTTCTTGCTGTTTACGCAGTTCATCGCCACACTGATACGAAAGCCTATTATGACCATGGGACTTATGTTCTTATGGGTAGTATTAATAGAAAATGGACTCTTTGTTTGGGGGCAAGTTAAGAACCAGCAATGGGTGGAGTACTTCTTACCCGTGAAGTCTATTAACTCATTGATTCATGTACCCTTTCAGAAGTATGCCTTTATGGAGATTCAGGACTATATAGCCCTGCCAGAATTAGGCTTGGTGCTTCTCTATGGAGGGTTGTTCTATTGGGCAACTACAAGACTTGTGATCAAGAGAGATTTATAAGAGACTTGATAAATTAGTAAAGAAGCCACTCCGACTAGTCGGGGTGGCTTTTCTTGTTTTAGCCTTTGTCTCGTCCTGAAATAGTGTTATGAAAGAAGTAAAAGAGACTTTCTTGCAAAGAGAATTGAAAGGTGATGAGTCCGCATTATGAATCAGAGAGGTTGACTAGCTAGTTATTTCAATACTTAGCCTTTTTACCTGTTTCTAGGTAGGTGATCATATTGTTATAGGAGAGCTCATTTCCCTCAATAAAGAACTTCATTAGTGAGAGGTATTTTGGGTTGTTTTTATAGCCAATTCCGTATGAAGTCACTCTCGTAAGGTTGGGGCCTAATGCTTCAAAATAGACAAGGTTGAATAGGTCTTTCTCATCTTCCTTCATAAACTCAGGGAAATGGCTAGAAACTTCTGCTTGCAGCGTAATGAGTTTTTGCGGTACATAATTGATGATATGGAGAACAATAGTTGATTGGTCTCCGATTACACCGTTTTCATCATAAATGGTCTTTATTGTTCCATTTACTTTAAAGTCTAGTTCAGCTTTGTATGCGAAAGCGCCTTCCCAACCTTTTTTGGTAGCATAAGTGTCCCAGGCTGCTTTGATAGGAACTTTTACTTCGAATTCTTGAATAAGAACAAGCTCATTGGTATGGCTAGAATCAACCCATGATTTTACTCTGGATTCAGTTTCAGTCTGTGCAGATAGTTGAGTACAAAAGAATAAGAATAGGAAAGGTATTGCGATGGTTTTTTTCATGTCGATGTTTTGTACTCCAAAGGAAGTAAGGCAAACTGGGTACTGATAGAATAAAATTAACCTTTCCCGTCTAAGGGGAAAAAATTCGGCTCTTCGTTCTGGAAATCCTGTTTTATAAATTCTTCTGGACTGAAACCTGAAAACTCTTTAAACTCTTTTATGAAGTGTGACTGATCGGCATAATCATATTCATAGGCTATTTGAGACCAATTGATAACCTCTTTATTTCCTATTGACTTTAGTAGTTCGTTAAACCTGAAAATTCTATGGAAGACTTTGGGTGTATAGCCGCAGTACTTTTTGAATTGTTCAATGAGGCTTTTCTGTGTTTTTGGATAAGCATCTATGACCGATTTATGTTTATTGAAAGCTTTCGTCTGAAGGTCATTCATAACGTTTAAGAATGCTTCGTTTGGAGCAAGATTGGAGTTATAGCGATTTTCTAGCCAACGATCCGCCACCTTGAATTTATCCTCTGGTGAGGCTTGTTCTTTAATCTCTTCTCTTAATGATAAGACACTGTCTCCAAGTACCTGTTGCGCCTGTAAGACTTTGTCGTTTAGTTCATGGATGGGAACGTGTAGAAACGGTAGTGATCCATAGGGCTTGAATTGGATCACGAACATTTCTGAATTCTTTAGGGCAGATATCGATAGGTAGTTTTTGTGCATACCCGAAATCCAGACCTTGCTAAAGGTATCTTTGATTTTTAGGGTACCATTATCGAAAGTATTCCGATCCATACCGTCCAGCTCGAAAATGATGAATAGGTGTCCGGTAGGTACAACCCTTTCTATGGAGTGATCAGGCTGAAAATCCTTGAAGTAGAAGATGGATTCTATCCATGTATTCAAAGGAGGGCTTAGTCTGTGAAATTCAAATGTCACAATATCCAGTCTTGCGTCAAAATTTTATTTGATACCTATTGGCCAAAATAGAATTTAGCTTAAAAATCTTTTTTTTCATAGTACTTAAATAAAAGCAATATGCAGATGCGTTTATAGCCTAATCAAAAAATCCTTTGGTTTCCATTGACAGTGCTTTACTGATTCAAAATAGTATAATCACATTGGTTGTTTTCTTTTGGCGAAAAGTAAAATCATTACTTAGGCTATTGAATAGTTTTGTTGTTTTTTGAACTGACCATGATTTGGAGGTTGGGATATGAACGATAATCTTTAGATCATTGCGGACAGTCTTAAGAACAGATAATTTTTTCAAAATGAAATACCTGGTTACTATCATTTGCTTGACCTTATTTTTCAATGTGAGCCAAAGTCAAGAGTTAAACTTTAAATCTATTGCCGAAACTGAGGACACTTACAACTCTGGAAATATTGCCGCACGAATGGTGGAAGGACTTGGGTTTAGGTACTACTGGGCAACTGAAGGCCTAAGGGATAAAGACTTAAGGTTTGCGCCTGCCGAAGAGGGAAGAAACTCACGCGAAACGATCGACCATCTTTATAGTCTAACAAGGTTTCTGCTGAGTGCACTTGAAAAGGAAGTTTTTGATGCAGGTAAAGCTAATGAGATGACTTTTGAACAGGTAAGGACAGAAACACTTGAGAACTTAGAGAAGTCAGTGACTATTCTAAAGAGTAGCAAGGATGCGGACTTTGCAGACTATAACATTAAGTTCGCCAATGGAAGCCAGATGCCATTTTGGAATGCCATTAACGGCCCAATTGCAGATGCTATTTACCATACTGGTCAGGTCGTATTGATGCGTAGAATGTCGGGAAATCCTATTCCGGAAGGAGTAAATGTACTAGCGGGAGTAAAGAACTAATTCAGTCCAGTTTGAACTGACAAGTCATCTCGGTGTCTTCAATAATTGTTCCTCTCTTTTTGTAGAATGAAATCGCTGGTTCGTTCCATTTAGAGACTAACCAGCGCATCGATTTGCACCCTTGATTTCTAGCAATAATTTCCAGTTTATCCATGATTTGGGCACCAAGTCCATGTTTTCTATAATCGGTTTCTAAGTAGAGATCATCAAGAAATAGGTGCTTGCCAGACCATGAACTAAAGCCAAAGTAATAGGTAGCAAAGCCAATGGGCTTACCGTTATCTCGGACAATCAGTGCTTTGAAATCATCTGCATTTCCTAACATCTGGTCCAGCGTAATGGATACTTTCTCCGGGGTTTTCTGAAAAGTAGCGAAGTCAATAATCATCTGATGGATGTCAGCATAGTCGGAGAGGGTGGCTTGAGCTATTTTAATCATTGGGGAAATCGGTTATCAGTTATCAGTATATCGGTTGAGTAAGAATACGAAAAGCCTGATTTACCAATAACTATTAACCAAGCACTGGTGCTTAAGGTATCCACTTAATGTCCTTAAAGTCTGGCTTTCTCTTCTCAAGGAAGGCATTTCTACCTTCCTTTGCCTCTTCCGTCATATAAGCCAGTCGTGTAGCTTCTCCTGCGAATACTTGCTGTCCTACCATGCCATCATCTGTCATGTTAAAGGCAAACTTGAGCATCTTAATAGAGGTAGGGGACTTCTGTAAAATCTCCTGAGCCCAGTCATAAGCGGTGTCTTCTAATTCGTCATGCGGAATAACAGCATTTACCATACCCATTTCGAATGCTTCTTGTGCTGAGTAATTTCTTCCTAGGAAGAAGATCTCTCTAGCCCTCTTCTGACCTACCATTTTGGCTAAGTAGGCTGAACCATACCCACCATCAAAACTGGTGACGTCTGCATCGGTTTGTTTAAAGATGGCATGTTCTTTACTTGCGAGCGTTAGATCACAAACGGTGTGTAGACTATGTCCACCACCAACTGCCCATCCTGGTGCTACACAAATGACCACTTTCGGCATAAAGCGGATTAGGCGCTGCACTTCTAGAATGTTAAGTCGAGGCATGCCATCGTCATCAACATAGCCTTGGTGGCCACGTGCGTTTTGGTCTCCACCTGAGCAGAAAGCCCAGCCACCATCTTTTGCTGACGGTCCTTCACCAGACAATAGCACTACACCAATGGAAGTATCTTCACGAGCATCTAAAAATGCTTCAAAGAGCTCACCTACAGTTTTCGGCCTAAAGGCATTTCTAACTTCTGGTCGGTTAAAGGCAATTCGGGCTACTCCATCACCAGATTTTTTATAGGTGATATCTTCATATTCTTTGACAGTTTTCCAGGCTACTTTACTCATATCAGAGGGTTTGACACGAAAATACGGCTAAAGGCAGAAGTAGCAAAGAGGGTGAGTGTCTTAAGTCTTGCTATTTTAATCGAAACACAATTTGTAAGTTCATTTCGCTTGAAACTCGTTTGCCTTCTTCCCGTGCCGAAACCCAATTCGGGCTCTTTTGCATTATCCTAATGGCTTCTGCCGACAGACTGGCGTCAGGGCTGGATACCACAGCGATATCTTCTACTGTGCCAGTTTTAGAAACAATGAATTTAACTCTTACAGCACCTTGGGCACCGCTGTTTTTTGCTGAGGCTGGGTATCTCAAAGTATTTCTTAAGAAACCCGTCCATGCTGCTGGGCCACCTGGGAAAAACGCATCGCTGTTAATTTGGAGTTTCTCGGCTACCTCATCTGCTAAAGGTTGGTCTAACCTACTTCTTTCGCCTTGTTCACTATACATCTCGATGCGTCCAGCAGAAGTTTCTTTATGCTCATAGGTCCATAGATTGATTTTTTTGCCGCGCTCGTATGTTCCTCTGATTATGGAGTCACCTTTAACCAACATGTAAGCACCAGTTTTTCTGCCTTTTTGATAAGTGGTGCTCTCTATTATTTCGTTTTTTAGATTAAACCGCTTAGTGACTCCATCTGCCTTACCTCTCTTACTCAAACTTCTAATCTCGTAAGCTGCTGCATTAGCCGAACCATTTAGCACTTTGTTTTGAGCATCGAAATATACCGTGTCTATTTTGCCTTGAGAGAATGAGATTAGGGGCGTGATGGTGAAGAGAATAAAGACTACTACTGATCGAATTATTTTTTTCATGTTGTACAAAGTTCTTTTACACGCTCTTCTAAGTATCTATACTTGTATAGTAGATGATTTTTTAGTGTTATTAGTGGGTTTTCAGAGAATTTTAATAACCTAATTTATTAGGGCACTAAAATACATTCAAATAGGTGAGGAGCAAAGCTTTTATTCAGGCATAAAAAAAGATCGCCAATTTGGCGACCTTTTTACTTTTGGTAAGTATTACTTATTTCTTAATCGGGTCTGAGAAATCTTTAAAGAATCCCATATCTGTTTTCTCGTAAGCTGCTTTGAATTTAGGCCACTCTGTTTCGAAGAATTCGTTGACTGTAGCCATTGTCTCGTTCATCATCTTCTGACCATTTTCCATTAGACTTTTTTCGTTCGTACCTGGTGCTGTTAGACGAGAGCTGGCATATCTTCTAGCCTGACCAATCCATTGGCCGGCATTAGGGTAGTCAACTCTTGGTGCATTCTGAGCGCGGTCTCTAGGGAGTCCGATAGTCACTTTCTTTACTTCGTCAAACTTCTCATTCATTGCTTTGATAGCATCCTTCAGGTCTTTGACAGCGTCTTTGTCTGCATTTTTCATTTGTGCCTCTACCTTGTCAACTACACTTTGCGCATCTCTAACTCTACCAGTTACTTCTGCCCAAGTTTTAGACATTTTCAAGACTTCGTCTTCAAAACTTTGCTTGGCTCTTAGGTCAGACAGATTAACGTCTATGCGAGGGTCATAATGAACCTTCACCATTTTCTCAATCTTCTGATCGTTGTAGTCAATATGCACTTTGTAGTCGCCTGGCAACGCTGAACCGGCAGATTGCTCACGGTTTCTACCAGAACCTCCATCACCAAAGCGACCGCCCTGATTACCAGTACGAGCTACTGGGTATGGGTTTCTCCTTCTCAAATCCCAAGTCAAAGTATTCATTTGACCTTTCTTTACGGTACCAGAGGTTGTTCGAATGGTGTCACCAGACATGTTAAGTACAGTCATACTTATTTTAGCAGGAAGTTTTTTAGGGGCAGCTTCTTCAGTTGCTTCTTCTTTTTTACCTCTCTTGCGTCTGCCTTTCGGCTCTTCTTTAACTTCTTCTTTCGGCTTATCATCACGCACAAAGTACTTGACGTTAGCAGCGCTTAAGTATTTGTTTTCACCTTCGAATGGACCGCCACTTGCAGGGAATCTCATGCCTGCAGGTTGTCTGTAAGTCATTTGATAAGCATCAGCTACGTCAAATACTACGATATCCTCTTTCATGGCGTTTGTTACGCCTCTAGCAGCAAACTCTCTCAATGGACGAATATCATCCAAAATGTAGAAAGCTCTACCGAAAGTACCGATGGCTAAATCATGCTCTCTTTCCTGAAGGGCAAGGTCCATAGTAGAGGCTGATGGGTAACCGTGGTTCCACTTGTTCCAGTTTTGCGCCTTGTCGAAACTTACGTATAAACCATTCTCAGTTCCTAAGAAGATCAAGTTGGGCTCGATTGGGTCTTGAAGAATAGAAAGCGTATAACCAAATACATCGCTATCGTCAACAATTCTAGTCCAAGTTTGACCATAGTCAGAAGTGTGATAAGCGTAAGCCGACCAGTTATTTCTTCTATAGTCGTTAGCAATTACGAAAGCCTCACCGGCATTGTATCTTGAAGCCACAATCTGTGGAATCCAGCTACCAGCAGGTAAACCAGGAAGATTAGCAGCGGTGTTTGTCCAGCTATCACCTCTATCTTGCGTCACTTGTACGTTACCGTCATCAGTACCAACCCAGATTACATTTCTGTCTACTGGGCTTGGAGCGATGGCAAGTGTAGTTGTATGATTTTCTGCACCAGTTGCATCAATTGTCATACCACCACTCGCGTTTTGCTTTTGTTTCTCAGGGTCGTTGGTCGATAAATCTGGAGAAAGCACCTCCCAGTCATCACCTCTGTTTGCACTATAGTGTAGGTGTTGCGATCCGTAATACACACCATCAGGGTTATGTGGGTCTACAGCTACAGGAGCATTCCAGTTAAATCTTAACGTGATTGAAGTATCAGGAGATGTAGGCTTCACCGTTTTAGTGTAACCAGAAACTCTATCATATCGCGTGACATTACCTTGTTGTGACATGGTGTAGCCATAGCGAGAATCGCCACTAATTGGTGCTACATCGAAACCATCACCAAAGCTTAGTTCTTGCCAATCGTGGTTTCTGATACCAGCAAAGTTGAAAACGTAAGCAGGACCTACCCAAGAACCATTGTCTTGCATACCACCGTATACGTTGTAAGGCATTTCGTTATCCACATTAATATGGTAGAACTGACCTACTGGAATTTTCTCAGTAAATCTCCAGGTCTTACCCATGTCTCTCGTGATGTTCAACCCACCGTCATTACCATCAACCATAAAGGTTGGGTCTTCTGGGTGAATCCACCATGCGTGGTGATCTGGGTGAACGCCAGAGTAAGGAATGATTACTTCCCATGATTTACCGCCATCTTCAGAACGAGAAACCATTGAATATAAACTGTAAAGTCTGTTTTCGTTTTTTGTATCCACATAAATGGAGGAGTAATAGAAAGGTCTGTTACCCATGTTCGGCTGCTTAGAAGCAGCAGCTCTTAGTTCCCAAGTCTTTCCACCATCTGTAGACCTGTAAAGACCATTGGCCTTGTTTTCGATCATAGCGTAGATGTAGTCAGGTCTGCTTTGCGCAATTGCTAAACCAATTCTTCCGTAATCTCCTTTTGGTAGTCCGCCTTCGCCTTGAAGGTTTTTCCAGGTTTCACCACCATCTAAAGTCATATATAATCCTGAACCTTCGCCACCAGACGTGAATGACCAAGGGAAACGCTTGTGTTCCCACATGGATACAAAGATTTTATCAGGGTTACTCGGGTCAGCAACCATGTCAGATACACCAGAAAGGTTATTGGTGAAGAGTACTTGTCTCCAAGTTTTTCCACCATCAGTTGTCTTATAGACACCTCTTTCATCATGTTCTCCCCAAGGTGATCCAATGGCACCTACCAAAACAGTATTAGGATCGTCAGGATGAATGATGATTCTATGGATGTTTCTTGTCTTCTCTAGGCCCATCAATTCCCAAGTGTCACCACCATCGATTGACTTGTATACTCCGTAGCCAGAACTCACAGAGTTTCTCGGGTTTCCTTCACCTGTTCCAACCCATATGACATCAGGGTTTTTTTGGTAGATGTCGATTGCGCCAATTCCTTGTACGGTTTCGTCATCGAAAATAGGCTCCCAGTCTAGGCCACCGCCTGTAGTTCTCCATACACCACCGGAAGCAGCTCCAGCAAATATGATTTCAGGATTGCTTTCAACAACATCGATAGCAGTAATACGCCCACTCATGGCGGCCGGACCAATGCTTCGTGCTTTCATGTTTTTAAACATGTCCATATCTACTTTTTGCCCAAACATGAGTGGAGTACTAAGTAGAATACTGAGACAGATCAGCGAGATTCTTCTTGAATAGGAATCTTGACGTTTTAAGGTATTCATTAGATTCTTGGTTTTTGATTGATTTAACCTTCAAAATAGACCAAGAAGGCCAATGTAAAAATTCAAATTCTAAGAGCGCGAGTATGAGGGTATGAGTGGCTTTTGATTACCAAGTTTCTCTGATAAGAAACTTCACCCCAAATCCAAAGGTAATGGAGTTGAATCTTGATTGCTGAACGTTCAGGTTGTACCCTTCAATATCAGGATCATATTGAATGGTATTGGGGGTGAGGTAGTCAGTCCGAGCACTGAAGTTAGTTTTTAGATGAAAGTCAATGCTAACATGCTCATCGATTAAATATTCTACTCCGCCACCAAATCCATAGGTAAACCCAATGTCATCTACCTCAAAGAACTCATCTACAACTTCATCAAATTCTCGGTCAAAAACCCGAGCACGGGTATAGACAAAGCCTAAGCCAAATTGAAAATCAGCATAAGGTAAAAACCTAGATTTGGTTTCTGGTTTTATTCGGACCAATGAAAGGAGTCTCATCATTTCATTATGATGCCTGTAACGAACGTCTTGTAAATCTGCGTTAAAGAAGCCTTTTCTTACTTCTGAGCCATAGCGTGTAAAATCAAATATGCCTCCCAAGTAAACGGGGGATTCATTAATCTGAAAGGCTGCCTCTATGCCGAAACCGCCTCCCCATATTTCAGAAGCGTCACGTTTTAATTCGCCTGCCGGAATGAAGCCGTGCATTTGAAATCCAAAGGTTGAATTGTTTTGTGCAAAAAGGAGAGAACTAATAAGTAGGGCTGTAGATGTAAGTATTATTCTCATGATTGAAGATTTGACAACTTTTCTCTAGCCAATTATATGCCAAAGATGAACTAAAAATTTTAACAAAAGACTAATATTATTAGTGATACTCATTACCTTTAGGTAAATAAAGGCGGTATGAGCATTATTTCAGGTAATATTAAGCATTTACGCAAACAGCATCAATGGACACAAGGAGACTTTGCTGATCGAATCGGTATAAAAAGATCTCTTGTCGGAGCTTATGAAGAGGGTAGAGCAGACCCAAGGTTGAACAACCTCTTGAATATGTCCAAAGTTTTTCGGGTATCGGTAGACAACCTTTTGTCAAAAGATCTGACGAAAATGGATTTGAAGTCTATTGAATCCTTGCATGAGATTGGTGGATCTAATAACCTGAAGGTTTTGGCACTTACTGTTGATAATGATGACAAGGAACTCATCGATTTGATACCTCAAAAGGCTTCTGCAGGTTACCTGAATGGTTATGCAGACCCTCAGTATTTAGAGGAAATGCCTAAGTTCCAATTACCAAATCTTCCAAAAAGTGCTACTTATAGAGCATTTGAGATTACGGGTGACTCCATGCTACCGATAAAGCCGGGGACAGTGGTGATTGGTCAGTACTTAGATGGCTTGTCGAATATAAAAAATGGACGTTGCTACATAATCCTTTCGAAAGAAGAGGGGGTGGTTTACAAAAGAGTATTTGATTATACCCAAGAGCATGGACAGCTGTTTTTAGTCTCTGATAATAAGGCTTACTCACCTTATAGAATTGAGGTGAGTGATGTCATAGAAGTTTGGGAAGCGAAGGCTTATATCAGCATGGATATTCCAGAGGTCAGTGATGAAGATATGAGCTTCGATAACTTGAAGGATATTGTTTTAGAACTTCAGAAAGAAGTGATTAAACTCAAAAACTGATTTTACTGGGCTTTTTTGGTAAGAATGGCTCCAATTCGAATGAAGCTATATTTGTACTTTAGCACACCTTGGTTAAACCATGTGGGTGAATGTTGAAAATCGATGAAAAAATCTCGTTTCCCTTTCAAGATTAATCCGAAACCGAGATTTATGCCTACTCGAAACCTCTCTGTCTCTTCTCTACTCGTAATATCTACTAGAACATCGCTATTCTGAGTAAGTAATCCTCTGATTTGCCCGCTTTTAGATACGGTGTATTGTGGGTTTAGCCCTCCATTGAGAGACACTAGCCATTTTTTACCCGGAAAGATGTATTTAATATTTACGGGAAGGGTCAAGTTTATCCTCTTTAGGTCAACGGTAGTTGAATGGTCTACAATTCCTCTTACGTCAGTATCTGCAGACACAAATAAAAAATTCAGACTATTCGTAATAATTGATCGGTCAGTTATTTCTTCGGACCGAGTATAGTCTTGGCCGAACGATTCGAATCCTACTGTTGGATTAACTTCTAAATAGAGTCTTCTTGTCCCTCGAGAGATTTCTTTTTGAATGGTTAAGCCCAGTCCTGAGTAATAGGAGTTTCCTGTTCCTGCATAATCGAGTAATTTTTGTTGAGAGAGCCCTTGAATGGTATAAACCCCTAAACTCAATGGCCATTTGATCTTTGACCCGTTAAATACCTTGCCTTTAAATGATGCGTATCTTTCGTCATAGGTGACTAATAGATTTGTAAGTGATCTATGTGATAGGATGGTTTTATCTATTTCATCTAAAACTAGGTCGCTTTCCGCCAGCATTATTTTCAAAACATCAATGTAAGTTCTGTATACACGATTTCTTCTATTGTTGCCGATCACTTTTTGAGTGAGTGCTTCGAAGTCTCCGGTAGTTGGATTTTCGAGGAAAAAATAATCTCTTCTAAACCGATCTCGATAACCGTAGAGCTCCAATGTGCCTTCATAAATCACCTCCAAAAAGACCGGTTGATTTTGATCAATCTGTTTGGCTTTGAATAGAAGATTGTCATCTATTCCGTAACCATATAAGTCCTTTGGTAAATAAGTGGTTTCTACCCCAGAAGTACCATCGCGAAAGGTACACTGAATGGCTGCTTGGTTATAGCTTTGGTATTTTATTTGGCCCCTTAATGTATCAAAGGGGCTTGTAAGAATATAACCTTCTCGATATAACTGTTGCCCAAACACTAGTGAATGAAGAGCAATTAAGAAAAAACCTGATAGGAAGAGCTTTCTCATTGAGTGCTTTTTGCTTCATTAATTTAATGATTCTCAAAGAAAAATCACTTTGATTAGACCACCTTATCGCATAAAGTGTCTGTTTAAATACCTTATTCCGGTCAAAGGCTTAGTTGATTAAAACTTGCTTTTCGGTCAATTTTTCCGCTTTGAGTGTAAAGAAATGGTTCACATATGAACCATGTTTTTGGTAAATGATATTTAGATAACTGCTGACTCAAAGCTTCTCTATTCGCTTGAATGTAGTCTATGGTGGCTTGATGGTTAGAAATACCCACTAGCTCTTCACCGAGGATTTCATTGGGTTTTTTCCAGAGTATTAACGTGCCGCTAAATGACCGGGGTAGCAGTGCATTTATTTCTTCTTCGGCCTTTTCTATTTGAATTTTAATGCCGCCACTGTTTACCACTAAGTCTGCTCGGGCCATCCATCGAAAGCGTGCTCCATCAATATCAACAATATCATGAGTAGTGATCCATTCATTGTGAGTTACTGTTCCTTTTATTTCTAGGCACCCGTTTTTATTAAGCCTGATTTCATTGTCACCAATTAAACGAAACCAATCAGATTTTTCATCACCATTTAAAGGGCGTAAACCAATATGAGAGACTGTTTCGGTCATGCCATAGGTGTGGTAGCATAAGCACTCTAATGGCTGGAGGCTAGCAATTGACGATTCAGAGATAGCCGCTCCGCCTATAATGACTTTATCAATTTTGTTCATCAAACGTTCACCTTCAGGTTGATTTAATAGGGCACTCAATTGAAGGGGTACAAGAGCGGCAAAGTCGTATTCCTTTTTTTCTAATGTTTCATGAACTGCTGATGTGGGCTCAATCAATTCAATTTGCCAAGAGCCGACTATCGCTCTTACGAGCATCATTGTACCACCAATAAATGCTGTGTTGATGCAAAGAAGTGCCTTGGTTCCTTTTTGCAATTGAAGTGCTTCAATCGTTGCTTCGGCACTTGCAATCATTTGGTGTCGTGTTATTTGTATAGATTTAGGTTTGCCTGTTGAGCCAGAGGTAGTGAGCGAGAAAATCTGCTCTCCGCTTAACCATTTTTTAAGAAAGTCTTGTGCGTGATTAGCCCAATTTAGGTTTGGCTCCAAACTTAGCTGGGCAAATAGGGTTAATGGGTAAGATTGAGTGTTTATTATGATATGAGGTTCCACGGCATCGTTTAAATCGCAGGATATGAGGATAAGAATTTTACTAGTTGCATCAATTTTACTTCAAGGATTTTTTGTGATGGCTCAAAACAAGCAAATCATCAAAGGAATGGTTAAAGATGCAAAAAACGGAGAAGTTATGCCGTTTGCAAATGTGTTTTTAGCCGAGACTACTTATGGAACCTCTACTGATGATAATGGTTCGTTTGTGATTGAAGTCACCGATCTAGGAAACTATGATTTGATCGTAAAGTTTATTGGTTATGAAACCTCTATAACGAAAGTACAGGTTGTGGCAAATAAGGTTCTTGAATTAGCTATTTTAATCGAACCAGAACTAAAAGATCTTGGTGCAGTAGTCATAACCTCCAAGGATGATAGAAAAAGGTCAGAGTATCTCAATAACTTTAAGCAGGAGTTTTTTGGTTTTTCTAAAAACGCTGTTGAATCTACCCTGCTTAATGAAGATGATTTAGATTTTTCATTTGACAAAAAGTCAAATGTGCTTAAGGCTACATCTTCAACCCCTCTCATTATAGAAAATAATGCACTTGGCTATAAGTTTAAATACTTTTTAGAAGAATTTGCAATAGACTATAACTCTAAAATTAGCGGACATTTTGGCTATGCTTCTTTTGAGGAGATGACTAGCGATAGTAAACGTTTCAAACGCAAGTGGAAAAGGAATAGAGAGGTAGCTTACCTCGGTTCAGACACGCATTTCTTCTCAGCGTTACACGCCAATAGATTGAAAGAGGAAGGGTATAAGGTTCGTTTTGCAAGGCAAGTTGATGGGGTAGAGGGCTTAGTATTAGATCGAGAAGACTCAGATTTGAATATTTATGTTAAACACGACTCTGAAACTGGACTGGCATATTTAGGGTTTGATGATGTGCTTTATATAACATTTGAAAATGAATATGAATCGGTCCGATTTCAGGAATACAACTTTCGACAAGGTGTTAAAAGTCAAACTTCACCTTTGATTAATGGCGACTGGTCTAGACCACCTCAAAAGTCAAAAATTACTATGAGAAAAGGTTTTGAATCGATTGTTTTTGACGCTAAAGGTTATGTACATAACCCACTTTCATTTCTATCTGAAGGCTATTGGGGTTTTGAGAAGGTAGGTGAAATGTTGCCAGTCAATTATAAGCCCAAGAAATAGGATAAGATTTCCCTAACCTAGTCCGAAAAGTAGAGTTAAATATTTTAGAATTTACTAATATGAAGTCCCTATATACTCAATCTCAATGATTTTAAAATGAACTTAAAAAGCTACATTCTTTTATTATTTTTTATCACTGGCGTTAATGTTCTGGCGCAAGATAGCTATACAGTGAGTGGTGTTGTGAAGGATGCTCAAAGTGGAGAGGTGATGCCATTTGCAAATGTGTTTTTAGCCGAGACAACATATGGCACCTCTACGGACGACCAAGGCAAATTTGTAATGGAAGGAATTGGAGACGGTATTTATGACTTAGTTGTAAAATTTGTTGGTTACAAAACATTTATCTCGCAGGTACAAACCCTTGATAAGCCTGAAATAGTAGTGTCTGTTCTCTTAGAACCCGTGTTAAAAGATTTAGGAGCTTTTGTTATTACTTCTAAAGATGATCGCAAAAGGTCTGAATACCTTAAACTTTTTAAGCAAGAATTTCTTGGTTATTCGAAGAATGCGGTCGATTGTAAACTACTGAATCAGGATGATTTAGATATTACGTTTGATCCAGAAACTAATATGTTGACAGTTCTGTCAGAAAAGGCTTTGGTTATTGAAAATAAGGCTCTTGGGTTCAAACTAAATTATTATTTAGAAAAATTTATCCTAGATTATACTTCCAGTATTAGTGCTCATTCTGGTTATGTTTTATTTGAAGAAATTGATAGTCCGAGTAAACGTTTTACTCGAAAGTGGCAAAGAAATAGAGAAGTAGCATATCTTGGTTCTAGCAACCATTTTTTTACAGCTCTATACCAAAATAGACTTAATGAAGAGGGTTACTCCATTAGGTTTGCAAGGAAAGAGGACGGTGTACAAGATCTTGTATTGGATGCTGAAGATTCTGATTTAAACGTTTATGTAAGGCATGATGTTGAGACTGATTTGGCCTACTTGAATCTCAGTGATATACTCTATATCACATATAACAACGAATACGAGTCTGTTCGTTATCAAGATTTTAAATTTCGTCAGGGTGATAGAAATATATCACCTTTAATAAACGGTGATTGGAGCATACCCCCTCAGAAATCGAAATTGACTATGCTTGAGGGGTATGAGTCAATAGTTTTTGATGAGAACGGACATATTTATAACCCCCTTTCATTTTTATCAGAAGGCTACTGGGGCTTTGAAAAAGTGGCGGAAATGTTGCCTGTCAATTATAAGCCCAAGAAATAGCTTAGAAATTCTCCAACCTAGCCCGAAAAATTGAGTTAAATAAATTGAGGTACATTGGTAGTGAGGCCTTACAAGTCTAAGTCAATTATTTAAAATGAAATTAAAAAACTACATACTTCTATTCCTTTTACTTGCTGGTTTTAATAGTCTGGCTCAGGATAGCTATACTGTTAGTGGTGTTGTAAAGGATGCTCAAAGTGGAGAAGTGATGCCTTTTGCCACAGTATTTTTTGCAGAGACAACTTTCGGAACAGCAACTGATGATGATGGGCGATACAGCTTAACGGTTGCTAAGCCAGGCACATATGATCTCATTGTAAAGTTTGTAGGGTACAGAACCTATGCAGCACAGGTTAAATTGGGTGGTCAAACAGAAATTAAAATGGATGTTTTAATTGAAGTAGATGCAAAGAGTCTCGGTAGCGTAGAAGTCACTGCTAATAAAGATAAAAAATGGGAAGAGCATATGCGCCAATTCAGACTTACTTTTTTAGGAGAGTCAGCCAATGCACGTCAATGTAAGATTCTAAATGAGGAAGTAATTGATTTCATCTATGATGAGAAAAAGGTTATACTAGAAGCCTTTTCTTCCGAGCCAATTATAATTGAGAATAAAGCACTAGGGTATAAAATTCAGTATTATCTCGAGCACTTCGAAGTTAACTATGCTTCTAGCATGAGTAGCTATTATGGATATACAGTTTTTGAGGAGATGAACTCAAAAAGCAAGAGGCGAATGGGTAGGTGGGAGGCAAATAGAAAAAAAGCATATGAGGGTTCTCCAGTTCATTTCTTCACTTCGTTGTACCAGAATAAGTTAGAACAAGAGGGTTTCTTAGTACAAGTGGCTAAAGACGTTAATGGTTCTGGACGTGTTCTGGACGCCAGGAATGCCAACGTTTTTCAATATTTAACAGAGGGCTCTAACAATCTTTCAAAGAACTTACCATTTGAGAACTTCTTATATGTTACATATGACAAGGAACTTGAATCTAAAGAATACCAAGAGATTCAAAATAAGAGAAGAATTGGACATGTTTCGACTAGTAAATTGGTGAAGAAACCGCAGCAGTCATGGATTTCAATTATGGATGGTTTTGAATCTATCGAATTTGAACCGAATGGTTACATATATAATCCCGTGTCTTTCTATTCTGCGGGTTACTGGGGATTTGAAAAAATCGCTGAAATGATACCTTTGGATTATCGTCCGAAGACTGATAACTAAGCCTCGAAATGCTGTTTGAAAGCGCTGAAAATCTCAGTGTTCTTCTTGCTGTCTGAAAATACCTCAAAAATTTTCGGTTTATCGCTAGTGTCAAAAAAGTCCTTCATGGCTTGATCGAGTCCATTTAAATCGGAACAAGCCTGATAGATGAAACCATGATCTTTTGCAGTGTTTTCAGCCGTTAAGGCTTGGTCAGTTTCAAACAACTTTTGATAATCCTTTTGTCCCTGCGGTCCTTTTATCATTCTGAAAATACCTCCACCATGATTGTTCAGGATGATGATTCTGAGTTTTGCTAAATCATAGTTATGCCAGAAAGCATTCCGGTCATAGAAAAAGGCCATATCGCCTGTTATGAGCGTGACCAGTTTATCTTGCGCAAGCGCTGAACCAACAGCTGTTCCATTGCTGCCATCAATTCCACTCGTTCCTCTATTAGAGAATACTTCAATATCTGAGCTAAGTCCTATGAGGTTAGCATAGCGCACCGTCATGCTATTCGCCAAATGCAACTGGCTGTTGCTTGGTAGCGCCTTTAGGCATCGATGGATGGCTTGAAACTCACCAAATGGGCAACTGGATAGGAACTGCTCTGTGGTCTTATTTGCCTTCTCATTAATAGCTACCCACTTCTCGAGAAAGCCTTTTTGGTTACCAGATGGCTCGAAAGTATTGAAAAAGCTTTCTGGCTTCATGTCTACCCATCTGGTCAGGTGTTGTAAGGTGTCATTGATTCGGTCAGAATTCCGAATATGCCAATGCGCTCTTGGAGGGTTCTTACGAAGAAATATTTTTAGGTTTTTTGATATCAGAGATTTGCCTACGGTGATTAGCAAGCCAGGGCTTATTTCTGATAAGGAAGGTTGCATACTTGGTTGTAAGAATGCATCCTGTTTTTGAATGGCACGTGGTGCTAAATGATGATTACCAATCACTTCATTGATAAGGACAGTATTGGTACGTTGGCAAAAATCAGAAATAGCTACAAACTGTTTGGGGTCCATCTGCGTGTGACCGATGACAATCGCCTTATTCTCATGACGACTCCATTCAAGCCTCAATTCTTCTTGTAGGGCAGGAGTCAATTGAACTTCTGTGTCCGAACTTTTTATAATCCGTGTCTCTGAGAACTCAAGGCTTTCATCTTTAGCAGGATAGAAAGGTTCACGCAAAGGTATGTTGATATGCACCGGCCCTTTTGGGAAAGATAGGGCTTTTAATATTGCTTCGTTTGCTATTCTATTGGCATGCCAAAAAGCATCTGAATGTTCTGCTTCAACGGGATAATCGTAGCTGGCTTTTACGTGACTTCCTAATACGCTTGACTGCCGAATGGTTTGCCCGTCATATTGATTGACCCATTCTGGAGGCCTGTCTGCTGACAGAATGATTAAAGGTATTTCTTGATAGTATGCTTCTGCTATGGCAGGTGCATAATTAAGTATTGCTGAACCTGATGTGCAAATGAGGGCTACTGGCTTTTTCTGTTGCTGGGCAATACCTAATGCAATGAAGGCTGCAGATCTTTCGTCACCAATTACTTTAACTTCTATACCGGGGTGCTCGTTGAAAGCCAGTGTTAGTGGGGCCGATCGTGAGCCCGGAGAGATAACGGCCGTTTCGATATTGTGGCCTGCACAAACTGAGGCTAAATCATTGATGTGTTTTAAAATCAAGGTTCTGGATTAAGAATGTTCAAAAGTGTCTTAAACTTGATCTCCGTTTCTTGATATTCTTTCTCCGGGTGAGAATCGGATGTAACGCCAGCACCAGCATAGAGGCGTGCTTTACTTCCTAGTAACTGCAAACAGCGAAGGTTGACAAAGAGATTGGTGCTATTTTCCATGTTGATTGGTCCAAGGAAGCCACTGAAGAACTCACGATCTAAACCTTCTAGTTCTTTTAAGAATGACAATGCCGAGGCTTTAGGCATTCCTGCTACTGCAGATGTAGGATGTAATAATTTGAGCATTACTGTGGCCAATTCAGGAAAATTAGTCGCACTTGTATCTACGGAATAGACGGTCTTTAGGTGCAACAAATTACCAGCTTGAACTGTTTTTGGTCCAGCTTCTTCGAATTCCCTTAATCTAATTTTCTTAAAGCAGTTAATAATATATCTACTAACCATTGCCTGCTCTTCGATCTCTTTTTGAGTCCAGGTAGTATCACTGATAGATTTGAAAGTGTTTACTTTTTGTGTCCCTGCCAGGGCAATCGTTTTAAACCGGTCTTTCTTATTTTCAATGAGTATCTCAGGCGTAGCGCCTATCCAAGTTCCAATATTTGGTATTGAAATGAAGGAAACGAAAGCATTTGGATAGTTTTCACAAAGGTCTACTAGTAAATCTACTGGACTGAAGTTTTCTGATAGGTCAATCTCTTTCGATCGGGCTGGTACTACTTTATCAAATAGGTTAGAATTAATCGCTTTAACTGATTTTTCTATAAGATCGCGGTAGTCGCTATCTATATTTTTTGACTTTTTCGGGTTGATATGGTAAGCATGGGCTTTTACACTTTCTGATAAATAGGATTCAAATTTTGACCTAAGTACCTGAAGTTTTTCACTTTCCTGTCCTTCTATTTTGGAAACGTTAATTACCTCGTCAAAATCAAAACACAGACTAAACTGTGCTTCAATAAATAAGGCAGGTTGTTCGTCAAAGTGAAAAGGAGCAGTTACAAAACCACTACCCAGCTCATCTAAATCAATAGCATCCAATGAAATAGCAGCATCGGCACTCATGACCAATTGAATTTCGTTCTGATCGGGCATTCGCCAAACCGCAATAGGAATATCTAAATCAACGGCCGTCTTTAAGGCGGCAGCAATGATTTGCTCCTTTGAAAAAGAGGAGAGGCTTGTTGTTATTGTTTTATCCCTTTGAACGGAAGACATTAATTCTTTTTATCCATTACAGCCATTGTCAATCTACTGATGCATACCATTTCATCTTGTTCATTCGTGATATGTATCTCCCATATCTGTGTACGTTTCCCAATGTGAATAGGTCTAGTTTTCCCATAAACAAACCCGTATTTAACACTTTTGATATGGTTTGCGTTGATTTCTAAACCAACACAGTGTTGTAGCTTTTGGTTTACAGTAAGTGAGGCTGCAATACTCCCAATCGTTTCAGCCAGAACAACGGACGCTCCACCATGCAAAAGGCCCATGGGTTGGTGAGTCCGTTTGTCAACAGGCATTTTAGCGATGAGAAAGTCACTACCTAGCTCAATTACCTCAATACCAAGGTGTTCGACCAAAGTGTTTTGACTCATTTGGTTGATCGCTTCAATAGTTACCTCTGGGTGGAACATATAGATTAAGATTAATTTCTAGTTTTGCGGCTGAGCGAAGCAAAAATAGGAGAAATTGATGACCAAAAAAATATACATCACGCGACATGGACAAACCGATTTTAACAAAATGGGTGTTGTGCAAGGGAGCGGTATAGATTCTGATTTGAATGCGTTTGGCAAAGCGCAGGGTGATGCCTTTTTTAAAGCATACGGTAATGTGGCATTTGACAAGGTCTATGTTTCAGCACTCAAGCGGACGTATCAATCAGTTATAAATTTTATTGATAAGCCGATTCTTCATGAAAAGCTTGAGGACTTAAATGAAATCAGCTGGGGCAATCGAGAAGGGATGGCTGTTGATGAAGAAGGGGAGACTTATTACCAAAATATGATTCTTGCTTGGCAGCAAGGACGCACTGATGTTGCTATTGATGGTGGAGAAAACCCTGAACAGGTAGCTAAAAGATTGAAAAGAGCGCTATCGCTTATGCTCAGCAGGCCGGATGAGGAGACTGTTTTAATCTGTATGCATGGTAGAGCAATGCGTGTAATGTTGGCTGTTATGCTTAACTATCCACTGAAATATATGGACCTATTTGAGCATACTAACCTTTGCTTGTATGAGTTAACTTATACTGGTTCTATGTTTGTGGTTGATAGGTACTGCGATACTACTCATCTTTCAGGTCTAGTTGTTTAAGGGCAATTTTCGCCTTGCTGTCCAAACTGTTCTTATAGGGATGCTTCTTGAAAGTTAATACGCGATTAAAGTACATTCTTGCACTTTCTGAATCTCCCTCTTTTCTCATTAGATAGCCTAATTGAAGATATGAGTTGGGGCCATAGTAGGTCTCTGAGATGAGTTCGGAATTGCCGATTACCTGTTTGTAGTAATTGTTGGCTTCCTTGGTTTTTCCATTCAAGTGATTCATTCTCGCTTTTCTATAAATGAGCTCTAGTCTTTCATAATCGGATAAATCAACTTTCAATTCTAAAAGCTTTATCAGGCTGTCTGCCTTTGCATAATATCCACCATCTATGGCAAATCTTATCTTTAGCGCTGTAGGGTTTTGGCGTTGAAGATCCTGTATTAGTTTAACAGCATTTTTGTCTACTTCTGAATTCACTACACCTTGACTCTCGCTTTTAGCCAGATTATCATCATATGCTTTGACGTTACCTAAAAATCCATTTGACATCCCTAGTTTTAAGTAGGCGTCTTTCATGTAAGAAGTTCCTCTATTTGCCTGAATGAAGTCTTGATAGTGAACTATGGCTTTGGCATATTCTCCAGCTTGAAAGAACGTTTCAGCAATCAGGTAATCATGGATGGGGAGTTTCTTACTACTGTTAAAGAGGCTTTTTTGGGCTTTGGATGCTTGGTGAGATTTCAAATAGATCAGTGATTTTACATATTCGCTGAGCGGTTCGTTGCCAACGGCATCATCAGATATGAGTTTAATCGCTTCATCAAAGTCTTCTAGAAGATATACATTGGCCATTCCTAAGACCAGCAGTGATTCGACTCTAAATTCGGGATGAGTTTTTTCGGTGGCAGCCAATTGAGTTAGTCCAGTTTGAACATCTCCTCTTAAACCAAAAAGGTTCATGAGCCATTGATTCTTACTTGGTACGTTACCGAAAATTAGGTTCAAAACCCCTAGGGTGCGATTATTCGGTGTGAATTGCGGAAAACGAGAATGGTTTTTCTTGGCGGTTCTATAGGCACTTCTCAAGCCCCAAAAAGCATCCCAATCGTTACCATACTTAAAATTGACGAATGCCCATTGCAATTTGACCTCTGCTTCCAAAAAGCCTGTCCATGGAGAGTCTTCATCTTGACTTCTAATGATTTTGAGTCTAAGCTCTTGGTTATCGGCTAAGGCCTCAAAACGGGCCTCGTTTTCTAATAGAATGAGCTCCAGAATATCTGCAAGGTTGGCATAATAGAGGTTTAGGGGAGCTTCAGAATTAAATGTGACCTTCCGCGTTTGTTCAAAGTCTAAATTGAGTAGCTGGGTTCGGGCTTCATCTTGTCCGCTGACTGTCAAAAAAGTAAAGAGCATAAAAAATGGATAGACTATTAAGCCTATCCATCTTTTGTATTTGATAGAAAAAGTCAAAGCCTAGGCTTCCTTTTTTCTCCTACTTCTTTTTGGTTTCTCCTCAGTAACAATTTCGTCTGTCACTTCGGCCAGAATTCTACCACAGTGCTCACAAACAGTAATTTTCTTACTATCTCTAATGTCAGCCTGTCTTTGTGGAGGAACAACGTTAAAACAACCACCGCAAGCGCCTCTATCTACTGGGACAACCGCTAGGCCGTTCCTTGCATTAGTTCTTAGCTTGGTATAAGATATCAAGAGTCTTTCCTCAATGTCCTTTGATGCTTTGTCTCTTGCTCCAACAAGTTTTTTCTCGTCAGACTCACTTTCTTTCGTAAGTACCTCTAACTCTGATTGCTTAGTCACAAGGTCTTTTTGCCTTTCGCTAAGCTCTCCTTGAGTCTTTTCAATTTCTTCTTTCTTGTGCTCTATTTTGACATAAGCCTCCTTGATTCTCTTCTCAGAGATTTGGATTTCAAGGTTTTGCAACTCCATCTCCTTCGTAATTGCATCGTATTCACGATTGTTACGAACGTTCATTTGCTGCTCCTCATATTTTTTTATGAGTGCTTCGGAGTTTTTTATTTGAGTCTTGTGATCAGAAATATTGCCTTCTAGCTCTGAAAGCTCTGTATTGAACTTTTCAACTCTTGTCTCATATCCTGCAATCTCGTCTTCAAGGTCAGCTACCTCTTCAGGTAATGCTCCTCTAACTTTTTTGATCTCATCTAACTGAGAGTCAATTGATTGTAGATTTTTTAACGCCTCTAATTTCTGTGAAACTGTTTTTTCCATTGACGAATTTTTTAGAAGTACTTTACGGGGTTCGTATCCACCTCTGATAAATAGGTTGCAATATTAGCAAAATTTTCTCTGATAAACCCATCAATCAACTCTTTTGTAAAGACTTCACTTTCATAGTGACCGATGTCTGCAATCATTACTTTTCCTTCTCCGTCAAAGAACTCATGATACTTGAAATCTCCAGTGACAAAGGCATCGGCTGATTTGGCTTTAGCTTGGCCTAATAAGAAGCTCCCAGAACCTCCGCACAAAGCTACTGTTTTAATAGTCTTTCTTTCGTAAGAGGTGTGTCTAATCACGCAGAGAGACATCTGAGCTTTTAAATGGGAGAGAAATGCTTCAGGTGTTTGGGCATTTGGCAGTTCACCTATCATACCAGCACCCACTTGTTGGTTTGTATTCTCGATCTGTTGAATATAATGGGCTACTTCTTCATATGGGTGGGCTTCATTCATTGCCGCGATGATGTCGCTTTTTAAGACAGCAGGGAAGATGAGTTCAACACGATCTTCTTGAACTGATTCTTGATGACCAGATTGACCTATGGTCGGATTGGCTAAGTTGTTCGGTTTGAACGTTCCGGTACCGACCACCTTAAAACTACAGTGACTGTAATTGCCAATATGGCCAGCTCCTGCTTTATGTAAGGCCTCCAATACGGTTGGCGTGTCTTCTGAGGGAATAAAGACTTCCAATTTTAAAAGGGTAGCTGCCTTCGGTGCCAATACCCGAACATTGACGAGGCCTAGTTTTTCAGCAATCTTTGCATTGACTCCATTATGTACGTTGTCTAGGTTGGTGTGGATGGCATAAATGGCAATGTCATTTTTGATGGCCTTTATAATGGTTCTTTCCACATAATTTTTGCCATTTAACTGTTTGAGCCCTTTAAATACAATGGGATGATGGGCTACAATTAAGTTACAATTCTTACGAATGGCTTCATCTATTATTGATTCAATACAGTCTAGCGTTATGAGCACACCCTTTACTTCGGTGTTGTACTCACCGGTAATGAGCCCAGAATTATCATAGTTTTCCTGATAAGCCTTAGGAGCAATATTTTCTAGTACAGAAATGATATCCTTGATTTTTGTCATATTTGACTTTATTTGCAGCCTTAAAACCTCTAAAGATAATCAGCTGAATTGAATGAAATTCATCAGGGCATTATTCTTTCCTTTTTCAATTGCCTACGGTTGGCTGATGAAAGTCAGAAACCGACAGTTCGATCATGGCCAACGCAACCAGACAGAATTTGATAGAACAGTAATTTCGGTTGGTAATCTATCTACTGGTGGTACAGGAAAAACTCCAATGATAGAGTTCCTGATAAAGAACCTGAAGGCAAACTATCAACTTGCCACGGTAAGTCGTGGTTATGGTAGACGAACAAAGGGTTTTCGATGGGCAAATGATGAGGATAATGCTAAAACGATAGGCGATGAGCCATTTCAGTTTTACCGAAAGTTTGGACGTGAGATATCGGTTACTGTTTGCGAAGAAAGGGTACTGGCAATTCCTTCACTTTTGCTAGAAAAAGAGGATATCGAAGTTTTTTTACTTGATGATGCCTATCAGCATAGAAAAGTGGCCAGAGATTTCAATATTTTGCTATCAGATTACGGTCATCCCTTTTATAATGATTATGTCTTACCGACAGGTAATTTAAGAGAGCCGCGGATAGGGGCAAAACGTGCTGATGCCATTGTGATCACTAAATGCCCTGAATTAACTGAGGAAGAAAAAAGTGAGGTGGTTGAAAGTGTTAAAATTTATAACGAAACCGCCCCAGTCTATTTCTCGCGTGTCAACTATCAAGATATTGAACCTGTTTTAGCAAAAGGAAAAGCTGCGAAGGAGGTTGTCCTGCTCACGGGTATAGCAAAGGCTAAGCCCGTTGTTGCTCATTTGTCGAAAGATCATGTGATTGTAAAGCATATGGAGTATGCGGATCACTATAACTTTCGGTCTAGTGACTTAGATGACATCGGCAAAGCCTTTCGTGGATTGGATACAAATACCTTGATTACCACTGAGAAGGATATGGTACGACTTTTGCCTTTCAAGTCTCATCCAATTTTTGAAATAGTCGATTTGTTTTACCTGCCAATAGAGGTAAGCATAGATAAGGAAGGTGAATTTCTATCTTCAATAATGAAGGTGATTCAAAAGGGGAAAAGGTAAACTGAATTTGTATTTTTGGCCGTGCGTAAGGGAGTTCTCATTTTTTTAGGGTTTGTCGGTTTGAGTTGTATGGCCATGGGCCAGATAAAGACCTTAGGTTCTTTTGAAAACAGCAAAACAGATTCACTGCTTTTAGCAAGAAGTAAGGCGAGAGAAGAAAGGCAGGTAAAAACGGGAAACTACGGGGCGCATACAACTCGCTTCACGTTCGAAGAAAACTTTAAGTTCAACAATATTAAGTTTTCTAACCCCGACACAATTCCAGATAATCTTCATCGATTTAGTGATTTGGAGAAAAATGGCCACTTAATTCAAAATTTAGGAAACATTGGTACTCCATTTAGATCTTTACTATTTGAGCCTAGTACGACTATAGGGCGTACATCTGGATACCATGTCTATGATGAGTTCTATACGCGGCCAGAAGAAATCCGATATTACGATACAAGATCTCCCTATACCGATATTTTTGCCGCTTTTGGTGGTGGAGGCAGGGCAGTCACTAATGTTACATTTGCGCTTAATGATAGCGTCCATTTTAACATAGGGTTTAATTTCAATGCAATTAGAGCAGATAAGCAGTTGGCATTTCTTACCCGCGGAGACCGAAGTGTAAAAAGTAATGATTGGAATATTTTCGGTTTTCTTCGGCCTAAAAAGCTGCCTAAATATTTGATGCTCTTTAATTTGACTCAATTTGATCATGAATTAAATGAGCAAGGCGGCATTATTGACCCAGAATTGGATACTTCCAATCCAGACGCCTCATTTTTCGGTTATGCTGAAGCTAACGTAATTCTGGATGATGCTTTTAGTAAAGACAAGCGAGGAGGCTTTCATATTTATCAACAGTATGACCTAGATTCTATTTTTCAGACCTATCATACATTTAACTATTTAGAGCAGATTACCCGTTTTAATGATGTCTATGACATTACAGGAGCATCAACTACATCTGATTCGCTATTGTATAATCCGGTAAATGAAGATTCTACGGGTACAATTGCACAAAGAACTACGTTCAGAGAGGTACTCAATGAAATTGGCTTAAAGGGGAGGACTAAAAAGTTTTCTTACACACTCTTCTATAAAAACAGGCTCTTGACTTATGATGTTGCTCAGATTACCAGCAAAGTGAATGAAACGGAACATTATGTAGGGGGAACACTGAGACAACAAATTACCCCAAAGATATTTCTGACCGCTTCTGGAGAATTACTTTTGGGAGGTAACTACTACGCACAAGGTAAATTTACAAGCGATTTTTTTGACGCTACTTACAGTCGAGTTAATAGCCGACCGTCATTTTTAGTGGATCGTTTTGAAGGAGAACAACGCCAATGGACAAACTCATTTGACAATCAAATATCCGATAACCTGAAAGGAACGATCAAGCTCCAATCCGGAAATATTAGCTTTAGACCTTTTTTAAGGTTTAATCGAATTACCAACTATACCTACTTTGATGAAAATAGGGCTCCAGCGCAGGCGGCAAATGATGTAGTGCTACTTTCGCCAGGCTTTCACTTAGATTGGAAAGTTTCAAGTAAGTGGAATTGGAGTACTTCTCTACACTACAATAGCGTTTCAGGAGGTGCTTCAGATACTTATAGAATTCCAGAAGTATTGGCTTTAACGCAATTTGCCTATAAGAACTTACTGTTTGACGGAAAAATGATTATTCATACTGGTGTAGATGTTCATTTTAGAAGCAGCTACTTTGGTCAGTCTTATGATCCGAATGCCCAGCAATTTTATTTACAGAATAGTTTCCAGCAAGATGCCTTCGCTAAGGTTGACCTTTTTCTGAATTTCAAGGTAAAGACCTTTTTGTTCTTCTTAAAGTCTGGGCATTTCAATCAAGGGTTGACCAATGACGGCTATTTTATTACGCCATTCTTTACCGGCACTGGTCGAACCCTCGATATGGGTGTTAGATGGTCTTTTTACGACTAATTTGTTGTGAAAAGCGCAAAATTTGCACCAAAGTTCAATACATGTTTGAACTGTAATTCCCTAGTTGGTGTACTACCCTCTTGCGCAAATAGTATGTCAGCATCATAGATGAGCTGCGTTCCGAAAGTAGCATTAAACCACTTATTAATTTTCATAACTAATAGTGTCTCCCAGTTTACATCTATTGTTCCGAACGTATCGCTGTAAGGTGTAAATAGGTTGGCAGTACTTTTAAAAGAAATATTTTCCATTATCGGAAGTGACAGTGTGGCTAATAAGTTTGTACCGAATTCAGCTCTAAAATTTTCTCCTGCATCAACTCCATAAGTACCAGCAAGGTCATCATCAGATACAAAAGTGAATTTACCTGCAGCCGGAGCAAATGAGAGACTCAAATTGTCACCAATTTGGTGGTCTATACCAAGGTTTATAGAAAGGTACCCAGGAGCCATAAAGTTAGAAATCTTAGTCGCTATTTCTTCACCTGCATTCGCTGGATCATTGGCAAAAGTGTTACCCACAAGCAGTTGTGTTCTCAGAATTCCTGTTAAACTCCAAGCAAGATTCTCTTTGATTGTCTTACTGTATTGAGATAAAAGTATGATGTTGTCATCAGTTTTTCGAAAGTCTTGTTCTCCCACTTTGGCTCCACCTAGAGCAAAGTCAATTTGATTTTTCCAAGCACCCTTTCCTTTGGTTCTTGTAACTGCCGTATTAAAAACTGTTCCTATGGCAAGTGAGTTTTCACCTCCACCGGCCCAGTTAGACAGGCCTACATTTGCAAAGTTGACTCCCCAAGAGCCTTGTTTCTTAACGACTACAGAATCGGCATCCTGCGCGTAAACTGTCCCCGCGGCAATAAGAAGGGTTATCATTAAAATGTATTTCTTCATAATAGTTTATTGAGTTGTTGATTAAGATGCAAAAATGACGCTTATCTGAGGACTTTCAAAAAACAACACAATTTATGACGTCTATTGTGAAAGTTTTTTCCGTCTTGTTTCGAATCTTACATTTGTAGCATGGAGACGAAATTCAAAAATAATATGCTGGGTTTGCAGCTTCCAACCGATCCGCGCTGGGTAGGTATAGCACAAATGAATATTGAAGATATTTTAGTAGACCATGCTTACTGTGAACAGAAGGCAGCATCATCTTGTATTTCATTGATTGTTCAATATCCTGAGAAAGAGGCACTGGTAGAAATGATGACACCTGTAGTAGCAGAGGAGTGGAGCCACTTCGAGCGTGTTATTGAGCACCTCCGAAAGCGTGGAATGGCATTAGGAAAGATGAGAAAGGATGAATACGTGATTAAGTTATCGGGTATTCTAAAGAAAGGTGGAAGTAGAGAAGCTCAGCTTGTCGAGAAACTATTGATGAATGCCTTGATAGAAGCCAGAAGCTGCGAACGATTTAAGCTGCTGCATGAGCAAATTGAAGATGAAGAGCTTCAAAAGTTCTACTATGAACTGATGGTATCAGAAGCTGGACACTACAAGAACTTCATCAGCCTAGCCAAGGAGTACATGTCTGAAGACTATGTAAGAGACCGTTGGAAAGAGTTTTTACTAGAGGAAGCTAAGATTCTTCAGTCACTTGAGGTAAGAGCCGACAGAATGCACTGATACTTATTCGGTTTTGCGCTTCTTTTTCTTTGCTGCAGGAAATAATATGTTGTTCAAAATGAGCCTATAGCCAGGTGAATTAGGGTACAGATTGAGATCAGTAGGTTCCTCACCAACTTGATGTCGGTAGTCTTCCGGATCATGACCACCATAAAATGTCCAAAAACCCTTACCGTACACGCCATGAATATATTTGGCCTCATCGGCAGCAGTGGTTTCTCCCATAATCACCACATCTGGCTTAACTGTGAATTTTTTAAATGAGGTAGTCTGACCATAAAACCCTTTCACAAGGTTAATATGGTTTTGCGTAAGCATGGTTGGAATTGGGTCCCATTTTGCTGAGAATTGGAAAAGTTTGAAGTAATCATTCCCCTCGTTCAATGACCTTTGTCTTCTGGCATCTGTGTTGTCAATGTTTGAGAACTCATATTCCAGAGGGTCTTTCTTAATTTTAAAATTTTCAAACGCCAATGTTTGGGAAAAGTCAAACTGTGACTCAGCAGATGGATTAGCAGGATCTCCATCATACATGGCTTCTATAAAGTCTGCGCCTGACGAAGCGAGGGCTATATCAAAACTGTCGGTAGCTGAACACATGGCGAACAAGAAGCCACCACCAGCAACGAATGTTTGGATTTTTTTGGCAATCGCCAATTTGAGTTGAGATACTTTTTTGAAGCCATGCTTTTTAGCCATTGCTTCGTAGTCTTTTTGCTGCTGTATATACCAGCTATAGTTCTTAAAAGAAGCATAGAATTTACCATATTGACCAGTAAAGTCCTCATGGTGTAAGTGAAGCCAATCATAAGTCGTCAGTTCATCGGCCATGAGTTCGTCATCATACACCACCTCATAGGGTATTTCAGCGTAGGTTAAGGCTAATGTCACTGCGTCATCCCAAGGCATCTTACTCTTGGGTGAATAAACAGCAATTTTAGGAACTTTCTCAAGACGCATCATGTCCATATTGGTAGAAGGAGATGAGAGCTCTCGTTCATAGCGTAGTGCATCAGCATCAGAGATCATCTCATAAGAAACACCGCGGATGATTAACTCATTTTGAATCCCCGTTCTAGCAGGCAGTAAAAAACTTCCACCTCTGAAATTTAACATCCAATCGATTGGTTCGTCTTGACTAAGAACCCAGTAGGCTACGCCATAGGCTTTCATGTGATTCGATTGAGATTGATCCATTGGGACAAGGATCTTGTTAGCATATCCAGTAATAGAAATGGCGACCAGAAGGAGTATAAGCGAAATTCTCTTTATCATGAACAGGATTTTAAACCGTTTAAGTGAGGAATCGTTTAATTTACATATTAGTTACTAAAATCTGACTAGTGGTCAGGTACATTTGTAACGAGCAAAAACTCAAAAAGACTAATGAATTTAGGACAAAATATCAGCGAAGGTATTAATTCAATCAAGTCAAACGTCTTAAGGACTGTTCTGACTGGCCTCATCATTGCAATTGGCATTACCTCTTTGGTAGGAATGTTAACAGCCGTAGACGGTATTAAGAGTGAAATTGATGCTAGTTTGTCTAACCTAGGGGCGAATAGTTTTGATGTCAATTCAAAATTTGCTCGAGGAAATAGAAACGGACGGAAGTCAAAGTCTTTTGAACCTATCAAGTTCGATGATGCCATGCGCTTTAAAAAGGACTTCGATTACCCTTCCACAACCACTGTGTTTACTAGGGCAAGCGGTAGTGCCGAAGTAAAGTATGAGGAGAGAAAAACAAATCCAAACATTACAATTACCGGAGGTGACGAGAATTACTTTGCGATCAAGGGAGTTGAAATTGAAAAAGGAAGAAACTTCTCATCTTTAGAAGTTCAGTATGGAAATTATGTCTGTATTCTGGGTACTGAAGTAGCGAAAAAGCTTTTTATCGATAATGAAGACCCCATCAATAAAACGATCAAATTTTATGGTAACAACTATAGAATAATTGGTCTATTGGAAGAAAAAGGAGGTTTTGGTGGCGAAACGGAAGAAGATAGAAATATTATTATCCCTCTTTTAAATGCCAAAAGGTTAGACAGAAGAGGATCAATGCGCTACAGCATTACTACCATGATTGCAAACCCAGAGAACATTGATTACGCCATGGGTGAGGCAACGGGCTTTATGCGAAAAGTAAGAGGAGATAAGTTGGGTGAGGAAGATTCATTTGAACTAGAACGTAGTGATTCTGTAAGTGAGGCACTAGACGACATTACCAACGGTATGCGTTGGGCAGGGTTCAGCATTGGGGCCGTGACCCTATTGGGTGCAGCCATAGGCTTGATGAATATCATGATGGTGACTGTTACTGAAAGAACAAGAGAAATTGGCGTTAGAAAGGCCCTTGGTGCTACTCCACAAAGAATTCTGCAACAATTCCTGATAGAGGCAATCGTAATTTGTCAAATGGGAGGTATTGTTGGAGCTATTTTAGGAATAATAGTGGGCAATGTTATTGCAAACTTTCTTGGTGGTGCTTTCGTAATTCCGTGGCTATGGATTACTGTAGGTCTGGTGATCTGCGTAATTGTAGGTGTGGTTTCTGGTTACGTTCCAGCGAAAAGGGCAGCTAAGCTCGACCCTATTGAGTCATTAAGATTTGAATAAGCGGTTTGTACTGCTGACGAAAGAGCCCCATTACTTGGGGCTTTTTTTTATCTTAAGGTTCACAAATTTCTAATACTATGAACCTTCAAGACCCTGTTCACAAGAAAGTAATCGGCATTTCATTCATTGTTTTTAGTGCTTTATGGCTAATGGCAATGGTTTTCTTCGATCAATTTTTAGACTTCTTTATGAATATTGCTGCTGAAGAATCAGCAGGAGACCCGGATGTGTTTTTTGTATTTGACATCATCAGTTCAGTGTTCTGGGGTATTACCATACTGTTTTTTATTCCTCGTTTGGTGTTAGGGATAGCATTGGTTAGAGGTCAAAAATGGGCGAATATTCCATCTTTAGTCTATGGCGTCATCAGCTTAATAAATTTCCCTATTGGGACCGCACTTGGTGTTTATTGTATTCTGGTTTTCACTGCAAAACAGCCTGACGAAGATTATTGAGCGGGTACGTAAATTACCTTCTTGGTCTCAAAAAACTCCTCTTCAAAATGGTCACTTAACTTATGAGTGGCTATTTTTTTTAACCTAGACTCTTGAAGCTCTTCAAGTAGGTCACCTCCCTTTAAATAAAGCAAGCCGTTCTTGAGTTTATGCTTAGACCTCGGTTTAAAGTTTTTCTTAATCCACGGGTAGAAACGTGCAAGCTGTGTGACTGCGCGACTAATTACAAAATCATATTCTTCCTTAATCTGTTCTGCTCGGGCATGTTCACCTTTCACATTTGTCAAGCCGAGGGTCTCGCTCACAGCATTCACTACTTTTATCTTCTTTCCAATCGAATCGACTAGGTGAAAGTTACTTTCAGGGAAAAGAATGGCTAATGGAATACCGGGGAATCCACCACCTGTGCCAACGTCAAGCAGGGTAGTCCCTTTTTTAAAGTTGATCACTTTTGCAATACCTAAAGAATGTAGAACATGTCGTTCGTAGATATTTTCAATATCTTTTCTAGATACTACATTGATTTTCTCATTCCAGTCTGCATAAAGGTCTTGCAATTGCGCAAATTGATCTTTCTGTGTCTCTGTTAAATCTGGGAAATATTTAAGGATAAGATCCATGGGCAATTGCTACGAAATGATAAATGAGGGGCTAGGCTTTGAGCGATTAAATATGATCTTTTTTACTCTTTACAAGATCATACATTAACTCACGTGCCCTATGTAATTGAGCTTTAACAGTGCCTAATGGAGCTTCCAACTCTTTGGCAATCTCATCATAGCTGAGTTCATCAAAATACCTAAGCTTTACCAACCGCTGATATTTAGCGGGGAGTTTAGTGACAAACATGCGTACAAGCTCTATTTTTTGACTTTTTATGGCTTCTTCTTGAGGATTGAGATTCTTGTCTTGAACATCAATTGTTACTGACTCTCCATTATCATCTTTAAAAGATGTGTCTAGACTCATAGTGTCGAGCCTTTTCTTTCTAATAAAGTCTATGGTGTTGTTAGTGGCGATTCTAAAGAGCCAAGTACTGAAAGTAAAGTCTTTTTTAAATTTATGTAGATTTTTAAAGGCCTTTGCGAAAGCCTCAATGGTTAGGTCTTCGGCATCATCCACGTTTCTGATCATTTTCAGAATCATGTGATAGACGGGTTTTTTATAACGCTGCATTAGATCAGCATAGGCCTGCTGATCTTGTCCAGAAACGGCTGAGTCTATCAGACGAAAGTCTTGAAGTGCCTTATCAGAAAACTGCTTACCTACTTCCATTCAATGTTTTTTGTTGATAATGCTCGAATGCCCACAACAGGATAGTAAATACTATAACTCAAATCCATAAGAGGAAGTGCCCAAAATTTAATAGGAATATCAAATTTTTGACCAACGCGGGCAAATATACTATAAAAAGACAAGCTCCTTAGACCAAAGACTGTCAAAATCAAATAAGGATTAATTGCACTAACCAACAAAGAGAAAAAGAATATCCATCCGAACACCAGTGATAACGTAAAAAGTCCCAATAGCGTTTTGTCTTTTTTATGATAAAACTTCCCAACGGATAAGTGACGTGTTTTTTGCCTTATTAATTGTTGCCAAGTCATCATCGGTTTAGAGAGTGTTTGACTTGATGGTGTTGTCATAATACCCGTATTGGTGTTTGTTGCTAAACGATTGATCATCAAGTCATCATCACCCCCTGTAATGTGTGACATTGACTTTAAATAGGCTAGGTCATAGAGCTCTCTTTTAATGGCCCAATTTCGGCCAACACCCATGTATGGCCTGCCTAATTTCGCTAAACCTAAATACTGAAGACCGGTTAAAAGCGTTTCATATTGGATGAGTCTATTCAGCCAACCACTATTTTTTTCATAAGGCGAGAACCCCAAAAGAATCTCTATGGGCCCAAAGAATTTCGCGGCCATTAGGGATGCCCATTGATTAGATTTAGGAACACAATCAGCATCGGTAAATAACAAAACTTCGTTTTTGGCAATTTCAATTCCCTTGTAGAGCGCATGCTTTTTGCCAGTCCAACCTTCTGGTAAGGTGCGAATATTAATAAGTTGAAATTCATTTTCATTTACCATTGCAGACTTGATAATCTCTTCCGAATTATCAGCTGATCGGTCATTGACAAAGATTACTTCCATGTTTGGGTGGTCTTGTAATTTTAAAGCCCTAAGAAGGTCAGGGAGGTGCTTCGATTCATTTCTAGATGCAATTATTACCGAAACACTAGGGAGGTCGTTTCTTATTTCTGAGCTTTCATCACTGGAAAGCAGGTTTTTGAAGACCAGTTGATGAAAAGTGACCTGTATGCCCAAGCAGAGTAGGAAAAGCACGAAAAGGATCTCTGTCATATGGGAAAGAATAAGTTCCAAAGAAACAAGAATTGACCAATACTGCTATTTTTGTGCGATCAAATTGTGAGAATGGACTTTAAGTTAGAAGCAGAAGATACTGGATCAAAGGCAAGAGCGGGTACTATAACAACTGACCATGGTCAGATTGAAACACCCATATTTATGCCTGTGGGAACAGCAGGGACTGTAAAGGCCGTTCATCAGCGTGAGTTAAAAGATGATATTCAAGCTCAAATTATTCTGGGTAATACCTATCACTTATACCTGAGGCCAGGGCTAGAAATTATAGAAAAAGCTGGTGGCTTACACAAGTTCAATGGCTGGGACAAGCCTTTGTTAACAGATTCGGGAGGATATCAAGTCTACTCACTTGCGAATACCCGGAAAATTAAAGAAGAGGGTGTTACTTTCAAATCACATATTGACGGTTCCAAACACACGTTTACCCCTGAATACGCCATAGACATTCAGCGTATCATCGGTGCAGACATTATCATGGCTTTTGATGAGTGTACTCCTTACCCATGTGAGTATGGTTATGCAAGAGCTTCTATGGAAATGACGCATAGATGGCTGAAGCGTTGTTGCGATCGCTTTGACCAAACGGAAGGGAAGTATGGGTTTAATCAGACGCTCTTTCCGATTGTTCAAGGGAGTACTTATAAGGATTTAAGACAGAAGTCGGCAGAAACGATTGCTTCTTTTGGAAGAGATGGTAATGCCATTGGAGGGCTTTCAGTTGGGGAACCTCATGAAATGCTCTATGAACATACGGAAGTTGTTTGTGATATTCTGCCGAAGGATAAACCAAGGTATTTGATGGGTGTCGGAACACCAGAAAATATACTGGAGTGCATAGCGCTGGGTGTGGATATGTTCGACTGTGTAATGCCTACTCGAAATGCCCGTCATGGACTCTTATTTACTTCAGAGGGAATCATTAATATCAGAAATGAGAAATGGAAAGACGACTTTTCTCCCGTAGACCCAAATTTAGATGGTTATGTAGATAGTTTTTATACCAAGGCCTATTTACGACACTTGACGCATAGCAAAGAGATTCTTGCTGCTCAAATTGCCAGTATACATAACCTGACTTTTTATCTTTGGTTGGTGAAAGAGGCTCGAAAGCATATTCAGGCAGGCACGTTTATTGATTGGAAGAACATTATGGTTAAAAAACTGGTGAGAAGACTGTAATGAGGATTCTAGACAGATACATCTTAACAAAATTCTTAACCACTTTCGTATTTGTCGTGGCCATTCTTGTGGCCATTGTTTTGATCATTACTTTTTCAGAGAGAAATGAGAGCTTCATAAAAAATAGTGTTCCTGCGAAGCTTATTCTACAGTATTTCCTGTCATACGCCCCATATATCGCTAACCTCATTACACCGATTACTGTTTTTATTGCCACTGTTTTTGTGACATCTAAGTTGGCTAGCCATACAGAAATCATCGCAATTCTTAGTGGGGGAGTTAGTTACCCAAGAATGCTGAAGCCATTTTTCATTGGTTCGCTTGTTATAGCGGTGGTTAGTTTTGCTTTTACGGGTTGGATTATACCTGATGCCAATAAGTTTAGAGTGGCTTTCGAGATAAAGTATTTTGACAAAGAATTCAACTTCAATGATCGCGATGTACACTTTAAGGTAGCACCAACAAAGTATGTGTACGTTTCTTCTTACGATAGTCGGAAGGATGTAGGTTATAGGTTTACGCTAGAAGAGATTGTTGATAGGCAACTCAAATGGAAACTGAGCGCCCGTGAAGCAGCATGGGATAGCCTTGAACTCGGCTGGAAGTTAAAGAATTGGAGTTTAAGAGGGCTGGAAGAGTCTGGTGAGACATACAAGTATGAAGCCACTGATACGTTGATCATGATCAATATGACACCTTCCGATTTTGGCAATACGAAAAGCTTCGAACAGACACTCACAATTAATGAACTTGAAGAATACATTGAGGAATTAAAAATGAAAGGTGCTGACAATATTGCAGTCTATGAGATTGAGAAGTTAGTGCGTTATATGTCCCCATTCACCGCTATCATACTCACATTTATAGGCGTTATACTTTCTTCCAGAAAGACCAGAGGAGGTGTTGGTTTTCAAATTGCCCTAGGCTTCTTTATTGCCTTTATTTACATACTATTATTTATTGCCGCTAAGAGTAATGCTGAAACAGGCTCAATGAATCCTGTTCTGGCAATATGGCTACCAAACATAGTATTCTCTATATTGGGTGCTTTACTGTATCGTTTCGTACCCAAATAATGAATCCCACCTTACAAGACTTTGCTAAGCTTCATTTTATTGTTTTCCTCTGGGGCTTTACAGCCATTATTGGAAAAGAGTTAAGCATTTCAAGTGCAGATGTGGTAATGTACAGAACTGGGCTTGCCGCCATTGTTGTCGGTGTCTATATGCACTTTAAAAACGACCCAATGCGTTACCCGCCTAGGGTACTGCTTAAATTTTTTATCACTGGGTTGGTTATTGCTGCACATTGGTTTTTGTTTTTCGAATCAGCCAGAATTTCTAACGTTTCTGTGTGTTTGGCAGGAATGGCTACCACTACTTTTTGGACGAGCTTAATTGAACCGATTTTTACAAAAAGGTCAGTGAATGCGATTGAGGTGTTCTTAGGTCTTGTTGTTATAGGAGGCCTTTATGTGATCTTCAGTTTCGAACTGGACAATGTCTTAGGCCTGAGCTTGGCCATATTGTCAGCAATGTTATCTGCTACATTTTCCGTCCTTAATGCCGGTCTAGCCAAGCAACATTCACAATACGGAATTACTTTTTATGAAATGTTGGCGGCATGTATTGCTGCGATTGTTTTCATACCAATCTATAAAGTCACATTTCTGGATACAGTAGGGAGCTATGCGATTCCTAGCGGTTTTGAAGATTGGGGTTTATTGATTCTCTTATCGGTAGTCTGTACTGTATATGCTTTCTCCGCTTCAGTTGAATTAATGAAGAGAATATCGGCTTTCGCTGTTAACCTTTCAATTAACATGGAACCTGTTTACGGTATACTGATGGCGTTGGTAATCTATGGTGAAAGTGAACAAATGAGCAGTGGTTTTTATTTAGGAACGCTCATTATTATTGTCGCAGTTTTCTCTTATCCTTTGATTAAACGTTTGCAAAGAAGAAGAGAGGCAAGAAAGCTTGTCGCCTAGTCTTTTAAAACGCTCTGTAAATTATGCCCTGCTTCAGATACCCGATTCTATCAGGAGTGTATTTGAATTTAGTCTTTATAGTAATCTGATTTATGCCATCCGTTTTGAAAACAACAAAATGAAGATGTGAGCCTGTTGCAAACCCTGTCGCTCCACATTTTCCAATCTCTTCTCCTTGCTTCACAGTTGTTCCTTCTTCCACCAAAGCACCATTAAGCTGAAGGTGATGGTATTCGGCCATCGTACCATCATCGTGTAAAATTCGAATAAAGTTTCCATCATTCATGCAGTCATTCGAAGGGCAGCCTCGATTTGAATCTTCTTTAATTTTTACAATCAAGCCGTTTCTGGCAGCTAATATGATTTCCCCTTCGGGCATAGTAAAATCTAAAGCATTTATCCCAGCATGTGTAGAGCGGCCATTGTAGCCTTGTGACATTACAAATCTCCCTTCCTTAAAAGGAAGTTGATATACATATTCTTCATTATGGATAGCATTAGCATCACCTTCCATATACTGCAATGAATAGTTGATTTTCCAGGACTGATTCTTGGCGAAGGTGAGTTGCGTCAAGATAAACCTGCTTTGACCACCGGGTACTACAATGAATTCTGGTAAAGGCTGATCATAGGTTAGGCCTTCCTTTTTTACATCTAATTTGAGGGTGTAAGGGAAAAGTTCATCGTTGTCCGCATAAAGGATAATGCCTTCTTCGGTCTTTTCGTCATATACTTTAAGCGAGTTTTGGGCATAGCCAATTTTTGTGCATAAGAAAAGAAGAATGAGTAAGGTAGTGTACCTAAAGCGGTATGTGCTTGATATAGTAGTCTTCAATTCCAAATTCGATCGTGTCAGTAGCCTGACTAAATATACCGAATAAGGTTGAACCGGAACCACTCATTGCTGCATAAGCTGCCCCATGCTTATATAATTTTGATTTGACCTGCTCTAGTTTGGGGTGAAGGGCAAAGACTGAATCTTCAAAATCATTTGTCAAGACCTCTTTCCATTTTTCAAAATCCCTAGATTCTAACACTTCTCTAAGGTCATATGCTGGTTCTTTTGGGTGAGTGCCAGCGTATGCCACTTTAGTTGAAATATGGATGCCGGGGTTGATTAGAAGTAGGTGATGACCGCTTAAATTTAAATTGAGCGGAGCCACATCTGTACCGGTACCAGTCGCAAGGGCTGGTTGATTAGCAATAAAAAATGGGCAATCACTACCGAGCTGAGCCGCGTACTCCTCTAAAATTGAGTCGTCTAAAAAGAGTTGGAACTCTTCGTTTAACATATTGAGCATAAAGGATGCATCTGCCGAGCCGCCACCAAGTCCTGCGCCCATGGGAATGGTCTTCAATAAATGAATGCTCAGTTCCGGTATTTGGTAATCCTTTTTGAGCAACCTGTAAGCCTTGAGTATTAGGTTGTCCTTAGCGTCTCCGGGAATTTCAATACCACTGGAAGCAAAACTTGTTTTCTTACTAGGCAGGGCCTCTAAGACATCATGGAGTGGTATGGGATAAATACCGGTGTTGATGGTATGATAACCATTGGCCAGCTTACCTGTGATTTGTAAGCCCAGATTGATTTTGGCATTAGGGAAGGAGATCATAACCAAAAACGCCAAGCTAAGTAGTAAGAGTAGGGCTAAGCCTATAATTAACTACTTCGCGTGGCGTTGCGCTGTATTTAGTCTTTCTTTAATTGCTCAATTAATGCATCCGTGATTCCTGATGAAGAGAATCCACCATCGTGCATTAAGTTTTGCATGGTTACCATACGCGTAAAGTCTGAGAAGAACATTACGGTATAGTTTGCACAGTCTTCGGCACTTGCATTACCAAGTGGAGACATTTTATCTGCATAGTCAAAGAAAACATCAAAACCACCTACGCCAGTTCCGGCAGTAGTCATTGTTGGAGACTGTGAAATTGTATTGACACGCACGTTTTTAAGTCTTGCGAATCGTTCGCCATAACTTCTTGCAATAGACTCAAGCATTGATTTGGCATGTGCCATATCAGAGTAGTCTGGGAAAGTTCTCTGCGCAGCGATGTACGATAAGGCCATGATAGATCCCCATTCATTCATGGCGTCTAGTTTCTCTGCTGTTTGCATCACTTTATGGAATGATATAGCAGAAACGTCTAATGTCTTTTGTAACCAATCGTAGTTCAGATTCCCATAATCGCGTCCTTTTCTTACGTTGGGGCTCATACCGATAGAGTGCAGAACGAAGTCTATTTTACCACCAAGTATTTCCATTGACTTGGTGAAGAGGTTCTCTAAATCTTCAACAGAAGTAGCATCTGCAGGAATTACCTCTGCACCGCATTCTTCAGCTAACTGATTAATAGCTCCCATACGCATGGCGATAGGGGCATTGGTTAATGTGAATGTTGCGCCTTCTGCCTTGGCTACTTGCGCTACTTTCCAAGCGATAGAACGCTCATCTAAAGCTCCAAAAATGATTCCTCTTTTTCCTTTGAGTAGGTTATGTGACATAGTTTGTTCGTCTTAATTTGGCTGTAAAAATAGGGATTAGATTTTAAAAAATGACCTTAAGATCTCAGACTCTAATGTGATAAAAGCGATAGCTGTTTAAAACTCTATGTATGCCCTTAAAGCGAAAATGACTGGGTTTCTTTGAGGCTCAGTAATCTCATTCATATTGATCCAGTGAAAGTAAGGTTGAATGCTTAACCAATTGGAGATTTCGCGCTTGTAGTTGACCTCTATAATTGTTTCACTATTGAGGTTGTATTCGTTCGCTACGCTTGTGAATTCATTATTCAGTTTGGCATAACCGAGTGCTAGGCCTAGTTCATTAGGTTTTTCACCCAAATAGTTGGTGAGGCGCAGGCCCAGACCATAGTAATAATTGAGGTCACTGACGGACTTAGTGCTCGTATCGAATTGAAGAAATAGATTTGCAGTTTTTCCATTATTATCGGATAGTAGGTAGTCGGAAACCAAATAAAAGGCAGAAAGTCCGGTATTAGCCACTTGACTTTCTCTGTTTGTAAATTGTCCTGAGTGGTAGTAATAGCCAACTTTTTGAGTCAGTCTACCATTTAGTAGACTAAATTCTGGCTCAAAAATGTAGAGCAAACCCTCGTCTTTATTCAAGTCCCAGTTAATTGTCAAATAGTTGTTATTAATATCAGCAAACTGCCCATCAAAAATGCCAAGCTTTAGTTTGATATGTTCATTGACTCTAATCCCCGTAGTTATCGAAGCTCCAGTGACTGGGTAGGTGGGAGCGGGCATATTTAAGGTTGCTACCGGATCGATTCCAAAGGAACTGTGAGTGAAAAGAAGTGCGTTTTCAGAAACAAAAAAATCTGTGTTTATATCTTGTTGCCCAAATTTGAGCCAAAAATCATCAGTTTGATATTGATAATATATTTCGTTAAAGCCATAGAGCGATCCTGCTTCTAGGTTTGAGAAGGTCTGCAGGTCACCTACAATATTAGCAGAAGGCTCGCCTCCGTGGGTGAGCATTGCCCCAATGTTCAGACTATGCCTATCCCCAAAACTTAAGCTTGTGGTATTCAACAACCATCCAATAAAGTGCACATCCCTGCCGTCATTCTCCGATGTATGTGTTAATATTTCGGTGAGATAGGCGGTTTCATTGGCTAATTTTAAGGTTTGGGAGTTGACTGTTTTGGATAAGAAGACCAGGCAAACAATCGTCAAAAAGTAGGTTAGGCGGTAGTTAATCCTCATTAATTTGTGGCAGCATCTGGGATGCACCAATATAGCGGAGTTGACAAGCAGAATGATTCTAAATAGTGTTTTTATCAGCAATTCATCGTAGTTGTGGCTTATGCTTTCATTAACTCTCTAGCGGAATCGAAAGCATTCGTTGAGGCTTGTTTTCCTCCAATCATTTCGGCTATCTCGGTCAATCGCTCATCATGGTTTAGCTTACGGATTTGGCTAGTTGTGATGTCTGAACTTTCATCTTTATAGACAAAGTAGTGTGACTGCCCTTTTGCTGCTATTTGAGGTAGGTGGGTAATGGTAATTACTTGATGGTTTTTAGACATTTCAAGCATCATCTGTGACATCTTAATGGCTATCTCACCCGAAATACCAGTATCTATCTCATCAAAAACTATTGTTGGTAGTGCAGTTTTATCGGCTAGGATGTACTTAATGGCGAACATGAGTCTGGAAAATTCACCGCCAGATGCTGCCTGTTTTAATGGCTGCGGAGCAATTCCTTTATTGGCAGAGAACAGTATGTCCACTTCATCAATGCCATTAGGGCTTAGTTCAGTGATGGAGTGATCCATAGCGATGGTCGCATTAGGCATTCCCAACGCTGCCAATAATTCCTGTACTTGGTTGTTAAAATCTTTAAAAACAGATTGGCGCTTCTTGGATAGGGATTGCGCGATTTTCAGTGCAGCCTCATGTGCTTTGCTCTCAGCTTTCTGTGCTTCCTCTATTGCTTCGTCCAAGTTCTCTACTTTTAGGACTTTATTTCCTAATTCTTTGTAGATATCGAGGAGTTCAGCGGTTGATGAGACCTGGTGCTTTTGTTGGAGCTTATAGATTAAGTTGAGTCTTTCCTGTACCTGATCGGCCCGATTTGGGTCGTAAATAACATTCTCTTCTTCTATCTCTAGCTCGCTGACAATGTCTTTTAATTCTATCTGAGTGCTTACCACACGATCTAGCAAGGCTGAGTAATTGGCACTGAATTGACTAATCTGACTCAGTAGACTTTTCAATTCCTGAAACAGACTTGTCAAGTTGATATCTGAGCGGTCAGAAAGTGAGAGCGCTCCGTTGAGCTTAGTCTTTATTTCTTCCGCATTCTCGAGTTTATTTAACTCTTCTTCAAGCCCTTCTTGTTCTTCGCGATCTAACTGAGCGTTGTCTAACTCTTCAAACAGAAATTGGTGGTAGTCTGATTCTTTTCTGATTTGATCTCCTTCTGTGATTAGACTTTTGTAAATCTTGTTTTTCTCAAGGTAGGATTGATATGCACTCCGAAATTTTTGAAGTAAGTCTCCTGTTTCTGCAACCGCATCTACTACCTCTATTTGGTAGTCTTTATGCGCCAAGCGGAGCGTCTCGTGCTGAGAGTGCACATCCATTAGTTTGAGCCCCAATTGTTTTAAAAAATCAAGGTTGGTGACACCGTCATTGACAAACGCTCTTGATTTGCCACTTGCGCTAATCTCTCTTCTGACGATACACTCTTCATCATAGTCGATATCAAATTCGTTGAAAAGAGGTTGGAGGGCATATGCTGATATGTCGAAGATACCTTCAATCACACATTTGCGATCTTGTTCAAGCAGTACCTTTGTATCTGCCCGATTACCAAGAAGGAGGCCTAGTGCTCCCAGCATGATTGACTTACCCGCTCCCGTTTCGCCAGTCACGATATTCAAGCCTTGATCGGGATTGATCTTTAGGTGTTGAATGAGTGCATAGTTCTCTATGGAAAGGCTCTTGAGCATTGAACAAAAATATCAATTCAAGCAGCTAACTACAATACTAATTCTGAACGATTTTTTGATACTTGGATCTGCGGGTAGGGTCAAGTTTTAAGAGTTCGTTGTAAACGTTCCTTCTGACCTCCATTTGACCTTTTGATAAGAGATTTATGATTTCATCATTTTTGGCATCAAGGAAGGCAATGATCAAAATTGAGTTGGGGAGAATCCGATTGACGCCCTGGATTTCTTTTAACAATTGCAAAATTACCGCTCGACTTTCATCGGGGTTTGTTTGAAACTTGTCTAGGGCTTGAATGTGGTACTTATACATAGCTTGCCTAACAGGTTCGTATTGCTTATTGACCATGAGGTTTTCAATGAGCCAAAATCGATTTCGTCTATTTTGAAATTGACCCCAGCCGGTACTTCCAGAATTCTGGGCATTATTTACAATTAACAAGGCTTTATCGTAAAACTGAGTACCTCCTAGGGGACTGAAAGAATCATAGTCAAACCCTAATGCTATGTAGGCATAAAAGGCCAGGAGGGAAGTGAGGTTACTGCTAAAGTTATTTTCGTTGAATTGTAGAGGTTGGGAGGTTGTAAACTGAAACTCCCAGTCTCTATCTGCAAAATTAAGTAAAACGGTTTCGTAAGAACTGCCATAGACTGGCCTTATTAGCTGAATTTGAGCATTGGCAGTAAAACGTCCAATACTAGGCTGATCTTGAATGGTTAAGGCAAGGTTTGCCTTTATTTTTTCTGTATTTCTGAACCGATCATCGCCCCATTTGGTCTCATTTAAAAACCTCTGGAAAGCCGTTCGCATTTCATCGAAAATTCCCCTTTCTGTAGTTTGCACTACGTCAGCGTTAATGCTCACAGTGAAATCAAGTTCTTGCGCAGCGGCTCCAACCTGCACCAAAAGCAAGAAGATGATAATTAGGGTACTAGATTTTAGCGATAATGGCATTGACAATGTCTTTTGCAACTTCCTTTTTAGTCTTTAACTCAAAGTGCTGATTATTATTGGCTTTGTCAATGATGGAAATTTTGTTGGTATCATGTCCAAACCCTGCTCCGCTATCTTGCAGCGAGTTTAAAACAATCAAATCGAAGTTTTTTGAAAGGATTTTTTCTTTAGCGTTTTCCAATTCGTTGTCGGTTTCTAAGGCAAACCCAACATTGAATTGTTTGTCGCTTTTGAGCTGGCCAAGAGATTTTGCGATATCAATCGTCTTAGATAGCTCGATTGTCATGTTTTCCCCTTTCTTTTTGATTTTTTGTTCTGCCACAGTATTGGGCGCATAGTCCGCCACAGCGGCAGAGAATATGGTAATGTCAGTTTCAGCAAATACTTTTTGACATGCTTCAAACATTTGATTACCAGAACGAACATCTATCCTATGAATATTGGGGTGATTGATGTCTAAGTGTGTCGGCCCCGACACCAACGTGACGATAGCCCCAGCATTTGCTGCTGCTTCTGCTATTGCATATCCCATCTTACCTGTAGAATAGTTGCCTATGAACCTTACTGGGTCGATTGCCTCGTAAGTTGGGCCAGCAGTGATGAGTACTTTTTTACCAGAGAGTGGTGATGTGTTGGAAAAGTAATTCTCTAATGAAAGTACTAAGTCTTCTGGTTCTGCCATACGACCTGTACCTACGAGACCGCTTGCCAATTCGCCAAATTGAGCCTCGATAATATGGTTTCCAAAAGACTTCAGTTTTTGAATATTTTCTAAAACTGAAGGGTGTTGATACATGTCCAGATCCATTGCTGGAGCAAAGAAGACAGGGCATCTGGAGGACAGGTAAGTAGCTAGCAAAAGGTTGTCACATAATCCGTTAGCCATTTTGCCAATCGTGTTAGCGCTGGCAGGAGCAATTAACATAGCATCTGCCCATAGGCCGAGGTCTACATGATTGTTCCATTCACCTTTGTCTCCGTCTGTGAACTTAGAAAGGGTAGGATTTTTAGAAAGGGTAGAAAGCGTTAACGGTGTTATGAAATCTTTGGCAGCATCGGTCATGACTACTTTTACCTCGGCCTCTTTTTTGATCAGAAGACGAACTAAAAAAGCAGCCTTATAGGCTGCTATACTACCGGAAACTCCGACTAATATTTTCTTCCCTTTCAACATGAAAGGCTAGCTTTTAGCTTCTCCCTCGGTCTCTTCGGCCTCTTTGAACCTATAATAGATTTCACCATTGATGAATTCTTCTACGGCCATTGCTGTAGGCTTAGGCATTCTTTCATAGAATTTAGAGATCTCAATTTGCTCTCTATTCTCAAAGATTTCCTCCAAATTGTCTACAGTAGACGCAAATTCTGCAAGTTTACCATTTAACTCTTCTTTCATGGTACCTGCAATTTGCTTTGCTCTTTTAGAGATAATAGCCACTGACTGGTAAAGATTCCCAGTTGGTTCAGCGATTTTGTCTGAATCTCTTGTAATGATTGATGGGCTTGCTGCCATAATTATTCTGTTTTCAGTTTATTTATTGCGTTAATAGATTGATCGTAATAGTCCTTGGCTTTTTTAGAGAAGCCGCTGACCGGAAATCTATCAACAAAGTCTTTGTAAAAATTAATTGTCTTATCGTAACGTTCCTTCTTCAACGAAGTTATGCTGTTATCAGCTAGTTTAAAACTGGTTTCAATACTTAAAAACATCAGCTCCTCATTGAATTTAGAATCAGGGTAGTCTGATTTGAAGGATTGGAAAGACACCAATGCAGCTTCTAAATAGTTTCGGTAGGATAAACCAGTGCTTAGCTTGTAGTACAGTTTGGCTGTTCGGTAAGCTTTTGTTTCAAACCTGACTTGAAGCTCATCTATGATCTCATTGGCTTCTTCGTAATACTGTGACGCGGGGTATTTATTCAAGAAGGTTTGCATGGCTAAAACGGCTTCTTGCGAGCTGTTCTGTTCCAAATCTGGGCCAGGGGAGTCTAAATAAAGAGAATATGCCTCCATGTACTGCGCTTCTTCCGCAAGAGGGCTTCTGGCGTAAGTAGAGTAAAACACGTCAAATTGATAGGCTGCCAATTGATATAAGCCGCTATAAAATTCACAGTATGCCCAGTAGTATCTTATTTTTTCAGAATACTCAGATCCTCTATAAAAGGGTTGTATTCTTTCTAAAAGTATCTTTGCCTTTCCGTATTGCCCTTTTTCGTAAAAGGCTACAGCTCCATTGAATAACTCCCCATAAGAATTAGATCTCTCAAGTTTTACTAGTTTGGTAGTACAACCCGACAGCACCAAAATCAGTGAGCATAAAGTCAATAAAATGGGGGCCTTTTTCATAAGCGTGCAAAGTTACCAGTATATAGCCAGAATTCCAATCACTCCTGATGGACAATGAATGGTCAAAGAAAATTAGTTTTTAACTTAATAATAAGTGTTTAACCGTTTTTAACGGTCATATCTGAGGTACCGGGCTATGTCTCGAAGCTTGGGTTTCTCTGAAAAACGCCAATTAAACCCTCTAAGTATTTTATCTGTCTCTTTTACCTCAAATTGCGGTATCACCTGGCCATCCACATCTCGGTAGGTTCTAATCTCTGCAACTGCGTTATTTTCAAAGTATAAGCGCATAGAAGAACACTTAAGTTTATTCATGGACGTAGCGCCCGCTTTATCAACCACATAATAAATGCTTTCACCATTTCCGTTAACGTCAGTTCGGCTTACGAAGCCATCTTGGAAATATACTTCCATCGTTTTGCCAGATACTTGGTTAAAATTTTGGGCACTGTCTTGAGAAATTACGAATGACTTAATGGCCAGGTTCATTTTATCTACTTTGTCATTTACTATCTCAATATTAATTGAGTCTGCGGTGATTTGGCTGCTGTTGGACCAAATGACAGGGTCTTGGTACATGAAAATTGTAGAATCCGTGAAGTTGTATATCATGGAGTCTGCTATGCCTTGCATATTAGATTTGAATAGTTGCACATTATGGTATGCAGATAGGTATTTGTTTTCAGGGTCGCTTTGATCTGAGAATAGGGTATCTGCCTTAATGAACAATGAATCTCCTTGCATGAGGGTTTTCATATAAGAATTCTCATAGGCGATTGCGGTATCATTTGCTTTGTCATAGATGGCTTTATCTCCGTAAATAGTCATTGAGTCTTCTTTTGAAAACATAGTGATGTTTCCGAATGCCTTATAAAGCTGTAGGCTGTCATTTGTTATTAAAGTATCAGCCTCAATGTCAAATTCATTGTTAAAAATTCTCCCACTGTAAACTTCCGCATAACGGGTTGCTTTATCATAAATAAGGCCTTTTGTTGATTGAAGGGTGTCTCCTTCGGTCGTAATCCCTAAGGTGGGGCCATAGGTCTGCGACTTGGCATTTAAGGTGTTATAGATGAGCGAGTCTGTTTCCAGATAGAAGTCCTCGTTAATCATTCTTACAGAGTCATAAAACTCTGCCTGCTTGTTGGCAGAGTTGTAATAGCCTTTTTTGCTCGTTAATTCATTGGTGTCGTCTATAAGTCTGCCGCCACCAAAGTAATTACCAACACTGGTGTTTCTATCGTAGTCTAGGTTGTTCGTATAAAGTGTGGCGCTATCATCTTTCATGATGACGTTCTCTCTTAAATAAGCAACTCTGGAATTGCCGTTGTATTCTAAATAGTCGCTGCTCACGTCCATAACATCAACGGTGTCTATTATTCTCACGTTCCCGTAGGCTTGAGCCGAGTTTGTAATCCGATATAAATTGGCTGAGTCACAAAAAATCTCTGTGGTCCCTTGAATCAAGTGAACACTATCAATCAACTGAGTTACGCTCTGTCCGTCAATAATAACAGACTTAAACTTACCTGCGTAGACCAATCGGACAGTGGACTGACCTATCAGACTAAGGTGTAATACCAAAAACAAAAAATAAAAGAAGGTTCTCCTCATTTCAACAAGCCGCAAAATTAGCGATTTATGCTATTTTTGACCTATGCATAATCGCTTTTTGCAGTTTATCAAAAAACATGCCCCAATTAACGATGAGGGTAAAGTTCTTTTGGCAATTAGCGGAGGTGTTGATTCTATGGTGCTTTGGCATCTTGTACATCAATCAGGGATACAATACGCCATCGCGCATTGCAACTTTCAACTTAGAGGAGAAGCTTCGGAAGATGATGAGGCATTTATTAGAGAGCAAGCCTCAAGACTAGAAGTCACTTGTTATGTGGAGAAGTTTGATACAAAATCATACGCCACCATCAATAAGGTGTCTACTCAGATGGCCGCTAGAGATTTGCGCTATCATTGGTTTGACAATTTATGTTCATCCTATGGTTTTACTTATGTCTTTTTGGCTCATCATGCTAATGACGATGTTGAGACTTTTCTGTTAAACATGGTCAGGGGTACTTCTATTAAAGGACTTAGCGGAATGAAACCCGTGAGAGATCTACTTGTGAGGCCACTCCTCGATATGACCAAGGATGAAGTTTTAAGTTTTGCAAAAGCCAATGGAATCCATTGGAGAGAGGATAGCAGCAATGCTGAGATTTATTATAAGAGAAACTTCCTACGGAAAGAGGTTATACCATCTTTCACATCATTGAACCCTGATTTTTTACAGACCATGAAAAGAAACATGGCAAAGAACCTAGAGGTTTCCAAACTTACTTCCGATGCCATAGCAAAGCTATCATCTAGTCTTTTGAAAAAGAGTGGTAAGGATATTGTTCTTGATAAATCTGAACTAAAACTTTCTGGTATTGGTCCTTTTGTTCTCAGCGAGATGTTGAAAGACTATGGTTTCAATTACTATCAATGTGAGGAGATTGTTTCGGGCCTGGATGGTTTGTCAGGAAAGGTTTATGAAAGTTCAACTCATGAATTGGCGATAGATAGAGATGAGCTACTCGTCAGAATTATCGCAGATACTTCTGCCAGTGAGGTCTTGATTGGTAAAGAAGATGGGCTCTTTACTGATGCTTTTGAATATAAAGCAAAAGTTTTGACTGAATATAACCCAAGAATTGATAGAGAGCCTAGGCATGCCATGTTCGATTTGGATAAACTAGTTTTTCCTTTGGTATTAAGAAAGTGGAGAGAGGGGGATAAGTTTCAGCCCTTGGGCATGACTGGGCAGAAGCTTGTGAGTGATTTGCTCATAGATTTAAAGTATTCTGTCTTTGAAAAGGATACCGTTCATGTCTTGTGTTCTGAGAACAAGATTGTTTGGGTAGTAGGGCTTAGAATTTCAGACAGATTTAAGGTTGAAAGTAACACTTCATTTGTTTTACATTATCAATTAGTTGAGCCATCCTGAGTATTGCTCAAAAAAACTTAAGAATCATCTGAGTTCAATTTTATTTGGGCGACTAGGTTGCTAACTTTGGGAGAGTTTAAAATTAAATCATTTATACATTATGAAAGTTACTGTAGTCGGTGCCGGAGCGGTCGGTGCTAGTTGTGCGGAATATATTGCGCTCAAAGATTTTGCTGCTGAGGTAGTCTTAATTGATATCAAAGAAGGTTTTGCTGAAGGTAAAGCGATGGACTTGATGCAAACAGCCTCTCTCAATGGTTTCGATACTAAGATCACTGGAACAACCGGAGATTACAGTAAAACAGCGGGAAGCGATGTTGCTGTCATTACTTCAGGTATTCCGAGGAAACCAGGTATGACGCGTGAGGAGTTGATCAGTACTAATGCTGGTATTGTCAAATCTGTGGCTGAGAGCTTAATTGCAGCATCGCCAAATGTGATCATTATAGTGGTGTCCAACCCAATGGATACTATGACTTACCTTGTTCATAAGGCTACTGGGCTTCCAAAAAATAGAATCATTGGTATGGGAGGCGCTTTAGATTCAGCGCGTTTTAAATATCGTTTGGCTGAAGCTGTTGATGCACCTATTTCAGATGTAGATGGTATGGTGATTGGCGGTCATAGCGACACGGGCATGATTCCTTTGACGAGATTGGCTACACGTAATAGTGTTCCTGTTTCGCAATTTATGAGTGCTGATAGACTTGAAGAAGTAAAACAAGAGACGAAAGTAGGAGGTGCTACTCTTACTAAACTACTAGGTACATCTGCATGGTATGCTCCGGGTGCTGCCGTATCTGCAATGGTTCAGGCTATCGCTAATGATTCTAACAAGATGTTCCCTTGTTCATGTATGCTAGAAGGTGATTATGGTTTAGAAGATATTTGTATTGGCGTACCGGCATTGATTGGTGCTAATGGTATCGAATCCATTGTTAATATAGCGCTGAATGATGCAGAAAAACAAGACTTGGTAGCAAGCGCAGAAGCAGTAAGAAAAACTAATGGGTTGCTGTAGTTTAAACCCTATTTAAAATAAAACCCGATGCTTTTGAGGCATCGGGTTTTTTTATGATCTTTTGGCTATCAACTAATTCTTGAAGATGATCTTGCCCTTTTTATCGATTAACTGATAGTTACTTTGGCTTAAGATTGATATGTTCTCACTGGTTTCGAGCATTTTGTTGTTTTTACCAACGAAGTGAATAATACAATCGTCTTTCTCTCTTAATTTGTGTTTATTTCCGCTAGCAACGACAAGGTTTGTGACCTTTTCACCTGATCCATAGGCATTTAAGCCAACTTCAAATTTAACTTTTATATCTCCGTTGGGAAAGTACTCTTTAAAATTTCCAAATAATTTACTGAAAGTGTAATTGCGTTCACTCTTGATGGTTCCATCAGAGTAAAATTCAGTCGCCAGTCCATGAAGTCTTCCCTCTAAAACTCTGTAACGAAACTTTAGGGTCTCGTTCTCATAGTAGTCAATAATTTCACCTGTTATTAGGCGATTATCGAACTTATAGAGTCCATCGGTAAATTCAACCTCTGAGATTAAAATCTTGTCAGATTTTGATGTCGATGCTACTAGTGTCAAAAGTAGCAACAGTTGTGCCAGTAATATTTTCATTATCAGTCATTATTGATTAAAACAATCGCTTTAATTCCCGCCAGCGCTTGGTATTAATAATCAAAAGTCAAGTGTCACGTTGATAACGTAAAATTCAGTTAAAAGTGTCAGATATACAATACAAAAAAAGAATGATTACATCTTTTTCTTTGTAAATGGCCAAGTTTTAAGGCCTTACCTGATGTTCTTATCCGAGATCTAAGACACAGTCTGGCGACAAATGGTTTAATGGGTAATTAAAAGATTAGGTGGAAATAGGTTTGAATACACAAGTCTGTAATTTTGAGCGTTAGATGTTTGAAAATTTTATAGCACATTGAAATTAAAGTGGTTCATAATCTTGTTCTTAGTAGTTGGGGCTTTGGCGTATATTTTATACCCAAAACTTAAGCCCTCAAACGAAAACATTAATGCTATTCTTCCTGAAACAGCATCTATTGCTATTCAGCTCGGTAATCCCAAGAAGGCGCTAAGTAATCTCAACTCACTTTCTTGGTATGAAGTGCTCGATGCTATACCCTTGCTTTCGAAACTTCAAGCTCAAGTAAAAAAAATGGATTCACTTGAGATGGCTCAGATTGTCACATCAAGAATTTCAGAACTGCCTCTATGGATTAGTCTGCATTCTACTGCAAGTGATGACCTTACCCCACTATATGTTATTGAGAGCAATGGTTTCGAATGGAATGATGCTAGTCTCAAGTCTATACTTGAGCGTCTTTTCAATAATACAGTCTCTCAAAGCGGCCAAAACTTTAATGGCAGAGAGATACTAGTTTATACAGCTGGTAATTTGAGTTTGTCGGCTTTGATTGAAGGTAGGTACTTGGCCTTTTCTGAGAGTGCTGTCTTAGTGGAGGATGTTATTAGAGCCATTCAGGAGCCTGAAAGTCGACTAATGAAGCCTGATGAAAATTTTGGTAAAGAGGGGGATTTAAATGCAATCATAAATCCATCAAGACTCTCAGAGTTACATACGGTTTTCTTTAAGCCCAATGGCGAATCTTTTGGAGGTAGCTTATTAGAAAATAATCTTTTTGTGAGCCTAAGTTTCAATGAAGATCAATTGAAATTTAATGGACGTGGTACATCTAAAAATGAAGAAGAGGTGCCACCTGTGGCTGTGTTCGCTGAATCCTTCATTCCGCTTACCAGCAATTCATTTACTTGGCAACCGACTAAAATTGCCTTGGCAGGTCTGAAGGACTTGTTAACGGGTGATTTTTGCAGTATTGAAATTGATAGAAATGGAGCAGAGGCCAGTGAAGTTTTTGTGTTTGCTTCTAGTGATACGAGCAAAGTGGCTGACTATTTAAATCGACTTTCTCAAGAAAAACTAAACCCACTAGATTCAGCTGTTTATCAGGAAAGATTTATCAATTCTGATATAAGGTTTATCAATGATGCGGAGGTAATGGCATCATTGCTTCCTGAAAAGTATTCAAATAGAAAGGCTCCCTTCTACACAATTATTCAGGATGTCCTGATTATGTCAGAAGATCTTGATGCCCTAAAAACTATCCTCAATGACTTTGATAATGAAACTACGTGGGGAAGATCGGTTGATAAGAGGCGTTTAATCAATGATATGATACAAGAAACTCAATTGACTGTAGTGCAAGACTTTGAATTTGCTGCCGATCCATTGAAAAGTAAACTTAAGCCGAAATGGGTAGACTTCTTTAATCAGAATCCAGACCTAATATCGGTACTAGACATTTTCAAGATACAGCTCAATCAAACAAAAAATGCTGTTTTGATATCAGGTGATATGTCCTTTAATAAACTCCAAAATACACAGCCTGAATATGTTGATGTTGCTAATGGTCCTCTAGTGAAAGCCAATGTCTTTGCTGAAGTAGGGTTAGTAACAAAGCCATACGTGCTTAGAAATCATATGGATGCCAGTTTAGAGGTTGTTTTTCAAGATGCCAGTAATCAGATCTATTTAGTTAATAAACAAGGTGAGGTTTTATGGAAGAGAAAGATGGATGGTCAATTAAGAGGAGATGTCCACCAAGTTGATTTTTTCAACAACAAAAAATTACAATACTTCTTTTTTACCGATTCACTGATTCACATGATCGATAGAAATGGAGATAACGTAGATGGTTTCCCTGTAAAGCATAATTCCAAGTTGCTTATAGATGGCTCTAATGTAATTGATTACGATAACAACAAGCGGTACAGGTATATTACTAAGGACCGAAGAGGCGATTTATACCTTTTTGGAAAAGAGGGTGATTTACTTGAGGGTTGGAGTCCAAAGGAAATTGGAGGTAACCTGCTGCAGACACCTTTTCACATTAGAGTGCGAGGAAGAGACTGTTTTGTAGTTGTTGAGAGTACAGGGAAGATACATCTTTTGAATAGAAGAGGGCAAGCGTATGAAGGCTTTCCTGTAAATATCGGTAAAAGCCTATCAGGCGATGTTTCATTTGTAAGAGGATCTAATTTTAACCAGAGTCTAGTCGCTGTAAGTACCGTTGATGGAGAGTTGATTCAAGTTAACCTAGATGGAGAAATAATAGTGCGCAAGCAATTGCTTCGGGCATCCGGTAATAATGATTTTAGTTTGGTTGATGATGCATTGAAAACAACATTTAGTATCACGCGCAATGATGGAAAAATATTGACCATCTTTGATAAGGCGGGTAACGAAAAGTTCACCATCAGTTACCCAAATTCAAAATCCATAGCAGTCGATCAGTATAACTTTAGAAATGGCAAGGAGATTTTTGCCATTCGAGACCTAAAGCGCCAAGTATTAAGACTCATTGACAGAGAAGGACGGTTTTTAACTTCTGATATTCCTGCCAGTGAGCGAGTGAGCATACTTTACTATCAGAATAGACTTGAATACGAAGTGTTTGTTAACTTCGCGAATCAGATGAACGTTTATGCAGTCAAACCACTTTAGAACATTATTTTTTGGCCTATTCCTAATAACCATCGTAAGTGCCCCTTGCGTACTTGCACAAGAATCAGAACTACCCTCTAGCTTCAATAGTCCTTATGAGGCCATTTACAATCACTTGCAGTTTCTGCAAGAGGATACTCATAATCCAAGCCAAGCAGCCAAGTCTTTATATAGCGGTAACAGAACAAAAGCAGAATTAGAGGCGCTGGCAATTGAGTTAAAGCAAATACTTGATGGTTCTGGTAATCTCATACGGTTAGAGGATATCCCTAGGGAAAATGATTATTATGACTCTGCTCTTTTAAAAAACAGATACGTCTTAACGGATGAATTTCGAGATATATATGTTCAGAAGTATGAGCAAGGATGGCTTTTTTCAGAAAGGACAGTCTCTGAGATTGATAATATTCACAAGGAGGTTTATCCTTATGGCACGGACAGACTTTTAAATCTATTGCCCAAGCTGGGTAACAATAAGTATCTAGGTTTATATCTCTGGCAATATTTGGGTGTATTGATCTTAATCACGCTCGGATTTATCTTGCATGTAGTCTTAACCTTCTTTATTAAGACACTTTTAGTTAGGCTGATGCACCGCTATGGTAAAATTGATTTGGCCCGAGATGTCTTGATTCCGGCTGCTAAACCGTTTAGCCTGATGCTAGTGGCTGAAATGGCGAAGATCCTCATTCCTACCATACAATTACCAGTTTACATCACCAGTACGTTGATTTTAATTGTCAGGGCATTGGTACCGCTTTTTGCGACCATATTCTTCTACAGGTTGGTAGACGTATTAGGTATTTATTTTGAAAGAATGGCTGAAAGGTCAGCTAATACATTGGACGATCAATTGGCTCCGCTCATTCGAAAGATTCTGAGGTTATTTGTTATTCTGGTTGGTATTATTGTCATTCTAAATAGTGTCAGAGTTGATATTTGGCCTTTGTTAACCGGTCTTTCAATTGGTGGTTTAGCCTTTGCTTTAGCGGCTCAAGATACCTTGAAGAACTTCTTTGGGTCATTAATGATCTTTATTGATAGGCCATTTCAAATAGGGGATTGGGTGACTTCCGGAGAGATTGACGGAACGGTAGAGGAGGTTGGCTTTAGATCTACTCGCATACGAACCTTTAGAGATTCGGTCATGTATGTGCCTAACAGCATGATTTCTAACAGTATGGTAGATAACCACGGTTTAAGAAAGTATCGAAGATTTTTCACTAAGCTTTCCATTACTTATGATTCTCCCGCTAGGTTAATACAAGTTTTTGTGAAAGGGATTGAAAAGATTGTTCAGGATCATCCTGAGACCAGAAAAGACTACTACAATATTTTCCTTAATGATTATGCAGCTAGCTCTCTAGAGGTGATGGTTTATATCTTCTTTAAAGTGCCTGATTGGAATGCTGAACTTCGTTGCCGTCAGGAGATAATGTTAGAAGTAAATAAATTGGCCGAGCATTTAGGCGTACGTTTTGCGTTCCCAACCCAAACATTAATGATAGAGCAAACGCCAGGTCAACTTTCTTTAACGCCTAACTACAAACAAACTGAAGAAGAAATGAATAAGGAGTTAGAAGCATTTTTTGCGGCCAAAACAAAAAGCGAACAATAATGCATTTCGACACTAAAGCCGTTCATGCTGGAGTAGTACCAGACCCCGCAACAGGTGCCATTATGACACCTATATACCAGACTTCGACTTATGTTCAAAAGTCGCCAGGAGATAATCAAGGTTACGCATACGGAAGAGTACAGAATCCTACAAAATTCGCATTACAGGAGAGCATAGCCGCTTTGGAAAACGCCAAGCATGGTTTGGTCTTTGGGTCTGGATTAGCCGCCATTGATGCCGTGATGAAGCTTTTAAAGCCGGGTGATGAGGTGATTAGTAGCAATGACCTTTATGGAGGAACCTACAGAATCTTTACAAAGATTTTCGAAGGCTTTGGTATAAAGTTTTACTTCATCGACATGGGGGATACTACCAAAATAGAGCAATATGTAAATGAAAAAACTAAACTGATTTGGTTAGAGACACCAACTAACCCTATGATGAGTATCGTGGACATCAAAGCCGCATCAGACATTGCAAAAAGGCATGGCGTTCTATTGGGTGTTGACAATACGTTTGCGTCACCAGTACTTCAAAATCCGATGGACTTGGGTGCTGACCTTGTAATGCACTCAGTTACTAAATACTTAGGAGGGCATTCAGATGTTGTAATGGGTGCTCTTGTGGTTAATGATGAGGATTTATACAATAGATTGGCCTTCATTCAGAATTCAAGTGGGGCTGTTGCCGGTCCTCAAGATTGCTTTTTGGTGCTAAGAGGGATTAAGACCTTGCACCTAAGAATGCAAAGACATTGTGAGAATGGAGAGAAGGTAGCTCATTATTTAGCGCAGCACCCTCAAGTAGCAAAAGTCTACTGGCCCGGATTTGAATCTCATCCAAACCATCAAATAGCTAAGGAACAGATGCGCGGTTTTGGTGGAATGATTTCTTTCACATTTCATGAAGATGACATGCCACGCTCTTTTCGTGTGTTAGAAAAGTTTAAGCTTTTTGCTTTGGCTGAATCTCTCGGTGGGGTAGAATCTATGGCAAATCATCCGGCAAGTATGACGCATGGCGCCATACCAAAAACAGAAAGAATGAAAATTGGTCTTTTAGATTCTTTAATTAGACTGAGTATTGGCATCGAAAATGCCGAAGATTTAATCGAAGACCTAGAACAGGCGATAAGCTAACCCAAAGATTGTACTGAGTAAATGGCCTGCGACAAGCGGGCTTTTTTGTGCTTGATATTTCAGTCCCTATATTCTACGGTTCATCCGTGGATTTCACCGATTGGGAAAATATTCTACTTTTATTTCGATTAAAATTAAACTTTTCGAGACCTTTGTCGTCTTAATAAGTATACCAAAGAGAATAATATTTGGTGGCAAGAAATTAAGAGCCTAAACAATTTTAGTAACACATTCGAAACAACCCGGTCATGAAAAGAAAGTTAAACACAAAGAGAACAATGTCAGCGATAGTCGCATTGGCATTGGCAGCAGCAGTAACACTCACTGCAGGTATTGAGTCATCAAACCTTTCGAAAAACGAAGATATTTTGATGTATGATGTCGAAGCTTCTCTAGCAAGAGCTTACAGCGATGTGATTCAGGATGATATCAACGCTGAATTCGAGTTAGAATCGGCAGAAATCATTAAAATTTATGATCAAGAAGACAATCTGATTGATTCAATCATATTGACTGAAAATGATGTGATTGAAGACCTAGAAACTAAGAAATTATTGAATCAAGCAAGATTCTTAACTTCATACAACAACACAAAAATTTATAGAATCAACTAATCATAATAGTTTAGCATAAGTCATAGGCAGAGGCCGACCCACATAATGGGGTCGGCCTTTCTTTTTTCCATTCGTGTAAAACCACGAGGGCTGCTTCTCAAAGTGAACGTTTGTTTATAACTTTTAATCATAAACCTAGAATACATTTACCTTAATCAAACTATTAACTATGATAGCAAAGCGATTCTCAACAAAAGGTGTTTTGATTGTGGCTTGTTTACTTCTGTGCTCTTTCGTCTATGATGCGGAAGCACAAAGAAGAAATGGACGAGGCAAAACAGCCAGCGCAGCCAATACGCCAGATCCCAAAGCGGAGATTTATAAAGGCATAGAGTGGAGGTCTATAGGACCTTATAGAGGCGGTAGAGCCTCTACGGTCACAGGTGTTGCCGGAAAGCCCAATGTTTTTTACATGGGAGCAACCGGTGGTGGTGTTTGGAAGACCGACAACGGTGGCACTACATGGAGCAATATTTCAGATGGTTACTTCGGTGGTTCAATAGGAGCTGTTGCCGTTAGTGATTCTGACAATGATGTGATATATGTCGGTCAGGGAGAAGAAACCGTAAGGGGTAATGTGTCCTCTGGTTTTGAAGGCATCTGGAAGACTATTGATGGTGGGGAGACTTGGATGAATATTGGCTTAAAGGATGCTATGCATGTGGGCCGTATCAAAATTCACCCAGAAAACTCTGATGTTGCATGGGTAGCCGTAATGGGTGACCTCTTTAAATCTAGCGAAACAAGAGGTGTTTATAAGACCACTGATGGCGGTAAAAATTGGAAGAGAGTACTGTTCGCCAATGCAGATGCAGGGGCGGTTGATCTTTCTTTTGATCCAAATAACCCAGATTTTATGATGGCCAGTACTTGGCGTGTCAGAAGAACGCCTTACAGCCTTACCTCTGGTGGCGATGGTTCAGGTGTTTGGCGCTCAAAAGATGGTGGTGAAACTTGGGAAAACTTAATGGACAAGCAAGGTATGCCAAATGGTCCAATCGGAATCAGTGGTGTGTCTATTTCTCCAGTGAATCCTAATACGATTTATTCGATCATTGAAGCCAATAAAGGTGGTGTATATAAATCCACCGATGGCGGAGAAACTTGGAGAAATACAAATTCAGACAGAGCACTAAGACAACGTGCATGGTACTACTCAAGAATTTATGCTGATACCAAGGATGTCGATAAAGTTTATGTGATGAATGTAGGCTACCATACGTCAACTGACGGAGGAAGAACTTTTGATCGTAGAAACGCACCACATGGTGATCATCACGACCTTTGGATTGCACCGGAAGATAACATGAGACTTGTAATCGCTGATGATGGCGGAGCACAAGTCTCTTATGATGGTGGAGATTCATGGTCTACGGACAACAATCAACCAACGGCACAATTCTATCGTGTGACTACTGATAATGCTTTTCCGTACCGAATTTACGGAGCACAGCAAGATAACTCTACGGTAAGAATAGCACATCGATCATACGGCTTTGCGATTACTGACAATGATTGGGAGTCTACTGCTGGTGGCGAGAGTGCTCATATTGCACCTAATCCTGATAATCCTGATATTGTTTATGGCGGTAGCTATGGTGGTTTCTTAACAAGAGTAGACCACGACAAAGGAATCAATAGAAATATTAATGCTTGGCCTGATAACCCAATGGGTCATGGTGCTGAAGATTATAAATATAGGTTCCAGTGGAACTTCCCAATTTTCTTCTCTCCACATAGTTCTAACAAGCTCTATACTGCTTCTAACCATTTACATGTAACGTATAATGAAGGGCAGTCTTGGGAATTAATTAGTCCTGACTTGACGAGAGCCGAGCCAGATAAGCTAGGTAAATCAGGTGGACCGATTACCTACGATGACACGTCTGTTGAATACTATGCTACAATTTTTGCAGCAACAGAATCGCCATATGAGAAAGATTTAATCTGGGCTGGTTCTGATGATGGGCTTGTTCATGTGACAAGAGACGGAGGTAAGAACTGGGAGAATGTAACTCCTCCAGATTTCCCTAAGTACTTAATGATCAATAGTATAGATGCCGATCCATTTGTAAAAGGCGGAGCTTACATTGCGGGTACGCAGTATAAACTAGGTGATTATGAGCCTTATCTATATAAGACAAAGGATTATGGTAAGACTTGGACTAAGATAACCAATGGTATTCCTAGCGATTATTTCACAAGAGTTGTAAGAGCTGACTTAAAGAAAGCAGGATTGCTTTATGCTGGTACGGAAAGAGGAATGTTTATATCGTTTGATGATGGGGCATCTTGGAAACCTTTCCAAATGAACTTACCAATCGTTCCGATAACTGATTTGACTATTAAAAATGATAATCTAATCGCAGCTACGCAAGGTAGAGCTTTCTGGATGATCGATGACTTGACAGTGCTTCATCAATTGTCTGATGAAATAGCAGCCAAAAACTTCCATATGTTTAAGCCAATGGATGCTTACAGACTTGGCGGTGGCGGTGGTCGCTTTGGTCGAGGAGGCGGAGGTGGTGGAAACCTATCCCTACTCTATGGAAAGAATAAGCCTGCCGGGCCTATGATTTACTACTACATGAAAGATGAAGTAGCCAAAGGAACGAAAGTAGCCATTGAAATTTATGATAAGAAAGGTGATTTAGTAAAGTCTTTCAATCAGAAAGCAGCCAAAGGAATGAACTCCTTTAATTGGGATATGCGCTATGAGAATGCTGAAGGTTTCGAAGGCTTAATCATGTGGGCAGCTTCTGTCAGAGGTCCTGGTCCGGTGGCTCCAACGGGTGAGTATACTGCGAAACTGATTGTTGGTGATGAGTCTCAAGAAACTAAGTTTAAATTGATTAGAGATCCGAGATATCCTTCAACAGATGCAGATATTCAAGCGCAATTTGATTTCTTGATGAAGGTACGCGATAAGGTAACTGAAACGCATCAAGCCATAAAAGACATCAGAGCTGCTAGAGAGCAAATGGATGGCTTGATGGATAAAATCAAAGGAGATGACAAGTATGAAGACGTGGTTGAATCTGGAAAAGAATTGATGAAGAAGATGACCGAAGTAGAAGAGGCACTTTATCAAACTAAGAACAGATCTGGTCAAGATCCTCTAAACTTTCCGATTAGGCTAAATAACAAGTTAGCTGCTTTACTCGGGGCTGCAGGTAGTGGCGAATGGGCTCCTACCAAACAGTCTGAAGATGTTCGGGTTGAGTTGACAACACAGATTGACGCTGAACTAGCAAAATTGAAAGGGCTAATGGAGAATGATCTCCCAGCATTCAATCAGTTGGTAAAAGATAAGTCTGTGGATGCAATAATCTTGAAAGAGAGAAAAAAGTAACAGGTATATATAACTAAGACAAATGCCTCTCGAATTTCGAGAGGCATTTTTTATTAGTTGTCCTGAAGGGATTTTATCACTTCGGCTTTCTCATCATTGAGCAAACCATAATCATAGAATGCCAAACCATTGGCGCCTCCAGCTTTGGCCAATTCAATCATTTGAACAACATCATCAGTTGTTTTTTCATTCAGGTATTGGGCTGTATAGAGTGGCTTGCTACCATTTAAAGCTGTAACACCTTCAGCTGTACCAGTGCTTATAAAGTCAATAGGTTCAGCGTAGAATTGATAATAGATCATCGGGAAAACGAAATCTAAATCCCATTGATCCCAAGCTTGTCTTACATATTTTTGGGCTAGGGTAGGTGTTGCAAATACTGATGCGGATAGTTTTTTATCACGTGCATGTACTTCATCAGCAATGCGGTTCACTAGATTGGTAATGGAGTCATACCTGAACTGAAGCCATTTTTGATCTTGGCTTGGGTCTTCTAAATCCTTTGGGTCATAACCGTTTTCGGCTTTGAATTTTCCTCTACAGGTATCGCAATAGCAGAAGTCAAATTGGGGCATTTCATGGTCTTGAATCAGATCATATTTTTCCCATAGTCCTCTTGGCAATATAACATCGCAATACCTTACATAGTCCAGTTGAACACCGTCTAAGCCCTCAACTTCCGCAATGTCAATCATTCCGTTAATGATGTATTCTTGTACCTCTGGTTTTGATGGACATAGCCATTGGTAATAATCTACATAAGGACGTACATCTAAACTAGACTCACCATTTCGGCTTATCGCATACCATTCAGGGTTCGCCATGGCTTCCTTATTGCCTGGTCGGTTCATTACCCATTGCCAAGAATGAATCTCTAGACCAAGAGATTTGGCCAGGGGAACAGTCGTCTTCAGTGTTTCAATTCCACCGCCTGCTAAGACTCCGTGAAAGCCTAATTCACTTAATCGCGTAAATTGCTCACGCCACTCTTCTTCGGGCTTATTGGCACCACCACCTACCCACATCCAGAGTTTGAAATCTTCTGCTGGTGCAGGCGTACATGATGAAAAGAGCGTAGGAGTAGCTGCTATCGCAAAAGAGCCTAAGCCTAGTTGTTTGAGGAATTTTCTTTTATTCATTACTTTTTTATTTCTTTCCAAAGTCTGCCGGTTTCGTTGATATGCCAAACGATCGACTTGTTAAAAGGATGTTGCATAATGGCATGATAGGCGTATTGATTCGCTTCAATTTCCCATTCAATGCTTCTGCCTACATTAAATACTTTATAATCGATTAACTGAGCCTTGTCGCTCAAATAGCTATTATTTTCTCTTCTATAGGCTATCTGCTGCCTGTGAATACTAAACAGGAGTTGCCTCACTTCTTCGGAACCAAAGTCAGATACAAAATCTATATTTTCACCGACAGGTACATTGGCAAAAACTGCCATTCCCCAAAACTCAGGTTCGTGCATGGCGATGGCCCTTTGCGGTGACCAAACCCAATTATTCTCCGGTAAGTTCTTGTCAGTTACCGGGTCTTTCTTTTTAAAATAGGTTGTTCCTTTGACTTCAGTCTCCCACTGAACACGAGAAAAGTTAATGCGCCAAACATCTTTGTCTCGGGGTGGGGTATTGGCCCTGGTAGCTTCCTTTAAAGCCTTCCATGGAATAGCGACTTCAACTGACCAGCCCTCATCTTTATCGCTAGGGTCATTTATAGTTCCTTTTATGTTGACCGCAGATTTTAAACCTTTAATGTCCCAATTATTAATGGCGTGTCCGTTGTCTCGGTAGGGTTTGGTGAGCAGTAAATCCCAAACAGTATTAAAGGCATTTACTTCGTATTCATAATAATTATGAGTGTCGCCATCGGGGTCGATGAAGATCTCGAAATCGTTATCGTAGAAGATGACTGCATCTCTTTCTGTAAGTTTTGCCCAGACGTTCGGCTCTTCCATTTCAGCATAAAAGTATAAGAATTGATCGTCCCAAAGCATTTTTACTCTTGTCTGGTAATAAGGGTTTGGTTTTTTATCACCCTCTATATCTACAAAATCTTCGCTCCAAGAAGCTTTCTTCCATGAGTCTTCGTCTCCAAGGCCATCTACTGCAATATTGTCAATTGTTCGTTTGATAGCATAGGCACGTCCCTCTACCAGCCTAATTTGAGCAAAGCTGATGTGAGTCTGTATGATAAGAAAGGCAACGGCTAAAAGTATTCGCATAAAAAAACCCCGACAAGTCGGGGTCAATATCATAAAAACTTCTGAAACTAGACGATGCTAATACCAAAGAACTTGAAAAGCACGGTCAATATAAAGAGTGCTCCGAGTACAATTGGTGCCAAGTAGCTAATGGCAAAGTTTAGATACTTCTGTACAAATGATCCTTTGTAGCCAGGAGCTCCTTCCGCTAGTTCCTCATCTAAATTATGTTTCTTCCAAACGTGCGCTGCAAAGAAGGAAATTAAACAGCCACCTAAAGGTAATAGCGTATCATTTGCGATAGCTGCAATGAGTGATAGGAAGTCTGTATCTGTTCCTCCTGCTTTATAGGTAGTGAAGCTTGTGCTGAAGAAGTCTGAGTATCCGTTACCTAATAATGAAGGAATACCCACTAAGAAAATGACGCCAGCAACTAACCATACAGCGCGCTTTCTTTTGATCTTCAATTCATCTACCACATAAGATACTGGTACTTCTAGTAATGATACGGTAGAAGTGAGTGCTGCAAAGCAGAGTAGGACAAAGAATGTAGTACCTGCCACGATGCCGAGTGTACCGCCAATGTTACCAAAGATTTGAGGCAGAGTGACGAATATAAGCCCAGGTCCACGACCTGCACCTTCCATAGTGCCACCACTCATAAATCCGATTAGCGGGAAAATCATTAGGCCAGCTATTAAAGCGATACCAACATCGGCTAGGGTAACCCAGGCAGCGGCACTGACAATGTTTTCTTTTTTACTTACGTAAGACCCGTAAGTGATTAGAGCGCCCATACCTAAGGAAAGTGAGAAGAATGCCTGGCCCATAGCATTGTAAATAACTGAAGCATTGAGCTTAGTAAAGTCAGGAACTAAGTAAAATTTAAGTCCATCCGAAGCATTTGGCAATGTCATAGAGTAACCGACAATGACCAGCATCATGATAATGAGTGTTGGCATTAGGAGCTTTGCGGCTTTTTCAATACCACCCGAAATACCCTTGGAAACTACGTAGGCAGTGGTTGCCATAAATACGGCACCATACGCACCCACTTTGACTACGTCTTTTATATAGTCACCAAATTGATCAGCTATGGCAAAATTGCCCATGACCATTTCAATGATGTAACCGAAGGCCCAGCCAGCAATAATATTATAGAATGACAAAATGAGTACTCCGGCAAGAATTCCCATTTTTCCGATCCAATTCCATTTGTTATATCCCAAGGCATTGAATGCCCCAACAGGGTTGAGTTGTGTCTTTCTACCGATGGCAATTTCTGTAGCCATTACGGGAAAGCATAAAACAAAACAGAAGAAAAGGTAGATGACCACGAAGGCTGCACCACCTCCTTCACCGACTTCATAAGGGAAACCCCAAATGTTACCTAAACCAACAGCCGAGCCTGCAGCTGCTGCTATAAAACCTATTCTACTTGAAAAACCTCCTCTGGGTGCCATTCTGAAATATTTTAAAATTCGAATATATAGGATTCTTGTTTGTCAACACTTCTATTCATAAAAAAAGTGTTTCTATTTCCGGCTGTTACGGGTTTCCTCAATTTAATGAGGTAGTCGAAATCACTTCAAAGTAGAGTAGTCTTTTGTTGCATTCTAAATGAGATAAAAGCTTTGACTATGCCATGGACTAATAGTTTTTAATCAAAAACACCTATTATTGGTGTTTTGAAAACCACATCATGGAACCATTCTTTACCAATGACGCTATCGTACTCGGACTACTGATCATTATTGTAGCTGGTGTATTTCATACTTCATCATCTTCCAACCCCAAATGGAAGAAGTTTTATACCATAGTACCAAGTATTCTCCTTTGCTATTTTTTGCCTGGCCTTCTGAACTGGCCATTGGGCTTAGTGTCTGGAGAAGATTCAGACCTATATTTTGTTGCTTCTCGGTATTTATTACCAGCCAGCCTGGTGTTGCTCTGTTTGAGTATCGATATCAAGGGTATTATAAATTTAGGGCCGAAAGCAGTGATCATGTTTTTTGCCGCCACAATTGGAATCGTACTCGGTGGACCACTTGCAATACTTATCATTTCTGCAATCGCTCCTGAGGTATTAAATGTAGGAAGTGGGGAAGAAGTATGGAGAGGGTTGACAACCGTTGCTGGTAGTTGGATTGGTGGAGGAGCAAATCAAGCTTCCATGAAGGAGATATTTGGAGTTAGTGATAATCTATTTTCTACTATGATCGTAATTGATGTGATCTGTGCGAATATTTGGACTGGCTTTCTGCTTTATGGAGCAAGTAAGACTGAAAAGGTAGACAAGTGGCTGAAGTCAGATACAACGGCTATCGATGATTTAAGGGATAGGGTAGAGCACTATCAGGCAAGCATTGCAAAGATACCTACACTGTCAGAGGTTATGACCATTCTGGCCATAGGCTTTGGTGGAACAGCTTTAGCACACTGGGCTGCTGATGTGATTACTCCATTTATGGAAGCTAGAATGGACTGGCTTGAGAGATACAGTTTAACCTCGTTGGCCTCAAGTTTCTTCTGGTTAGTTGTTATTGCCACCACTATTGGAGTAGGCTTATCCTTTACCAAAATGAGGAAATACGAAGGTGCTGGTGCTTCTAGATTAGGCAGTGTTTTCATTTTTATCCTTGTAGCTACTATCGGAATGAAAATGAATATTGGTGAAATATTTAATAACCTTGGCTTGTTTTCAATCGGTATCACTTGGATGTTGTTCCATGTGATCATAATGATTGTAGTCGCGAAAATTATCAAAGCACCGTTTTTCTTTGTGGCTGTTGGAAGCCAAGCCAATGTGGGTGGTGCTGCCTCAGCGCCAGTAGTTGCGGCTGCATTTAGTCCAGCTTTAGCCCCAGTAGGTGTGCTGTTGGCAGTCTTAGGTTATGCCTTAGGTACTTATGGTGCTTTGCTTTGCGCCCAGCTAATGGCAGGTGTTTCTCCTTAATAGGATTAATTACGACTATCGATTTCTGTTTGGAGTTTCTTTTGGGTTGGACCAAAAGCCATCAAAGGATAACCAATTCCCAAAACTAGGGTAAGGCCTATTACGGGGTACAGTTCGCGTGTCTCTTTCCAGATGGATACAAAAATTCCTATGGCTGCTGTAGTGAGGCACAAGATAAGTATGACGCGCTGAATCGTCTTTAGCTTTTGTTTTTTAAGCTGTAACTCGTCAATACTCAAGTTAGAAAATTCATTTTGATCTGACATGTCACTTAAATAAAGTGCTTAAGCTAATTGTTTAATAAGTTTCAAGGAGTTGAAATAGCTCATCGAGCTTTGGTGTCAAAATAATCTCTGTCCTTCGGTTCAAAGCTTTATTCTCTGCGCTAGAATTCTCTGCTATTGGCGAAAATTCACCACGCCCTGATGCCGTTATGACCTCCGAACTGATACCATTATTCACTAGAATTCTAACAATAGAGGTAGCCCTGATTACGCTGAGGTCCCAGTTGTCGCTGTACTTACCCGAACCTGATAAAGGAACGTTGTCCGTATGTCCCTCTACCATAATGTTGATGTCTGAATTGCCACTTAAAGCATTAGCCAATTGCTTTAGCGCGCTTTCTCCTTTCGAGTCTACCTTGGTACTTCCTGAGTTGAAGAGCAATTTTTCAGCAAGCGATACATACACTTTACCATTTTTTACTTCTACTGACAGGTCACTTGCTTGAAAATTTAACAAAGCATCAGTCACGCGCTTTTTAAGTGATTGTACAGCCTTATCCTTTTCGGAAATTAGCCTCTCCAGTTCTGCAACTTTGGCCTCTCGCTTGGTTAGGTCCAAAGCCAGTTCTTCATTCTTTTTTCGTTCTATCTCCAAGTCGTCTTCAATCGCTAGCAATCTTTGTTGTTGTTGGGCAAGGTCGGTATTAAGCTGGCTGCTATTCGTTAATAGATTATCATAGAGCTGTTTGATTCTGGTATATTCTCCCTGAACATCCTTCAGCTCCTTGCTCACTAAATCAAAGTCGTTTTGTAATGCTGTATTTTTCCCCTTCAAGTCTTCAACTTGAACCTCTAAGCGGTCAGTTTTTTCCGTAGCAATGGCGAGTTGTTCGGTCAGACGGGTTCGGTCATTTTCTAAGTTATTTTTCTCACTTACTACGGCATCAAAATCTTTTTTGGCAACACATGAAGTGAGGCAGATGATAGCTAGTGAAAACAGTAGGGTCTTGTTCGAAATACTATTCATATACATTCAATGGGTTGTACAAATATGACTAATTCAGTTGAGAATTTCATGAAATAGATGCTGACGAGTCTGTAGAAATATTATGCTGCATGCATAATATTTTCTAACTTAAATGCCTGTATTTAATGCTTTATATATGAGAACCGATGGAATGCTGAGGGATGATGCCCTCAAAGGACAAACAATAATAGTGACTGGTGGTGGTACTGGCCTAGGACGTGCTATGGGAAAGTACTTTTTGGAGTTAGGTGCCAATCTAGTGATAACCAGTAGAAAGATGGAAGTGCTTGAGAAAGCTGCTCAAGAATTAGAAGCTGAGACTGGCGGTAAGGTATTACCAATTCAGTGTGATGTTCGAGATTACGATCAAGTGGAGAATGTACTGGCTAAGACGGAAGAGCGGTTTGGTCAAATCCATTGCTTGTTGAATAATGCAGCGGGTAATTTTGTTAGTCCAACAGAGCGCCTGTCTAACAGAGCGTTTGATACTATTATAGATATTGTATTAAAAGGAACCACCAATTTTACCCTTGCTTTGGGTAAGAAATGGATTGCTCAAAAACAGTCGGGCACTGTCTTGAACATCGTTACTACCTACGCTTGGACCGGCTCTGGTTATGTAGTCCCTTCTGCTTGCGCTAAAGCAGGGGTGCTTGCCATGACACGTTCTCTAGCGGTTGAATGGGCTAAGTATAAGATTCGATTAAATGCTATTGCCCCAGGGCCATTCCCAACTGAAGGTGCATGGAGTAGATTATTGCCAGGAGACCTCATCGACAAATTCGATCCAGCTAAACTTGTTCCAGTAGGTAGAGTTGGTGAACATCAGGAATTAGCCAATCTAGCTGCTTACCTTATGTCTGACTTCTCGGCTTACGTTAATGGAGAAGTTGTGACCATAGATGGTGGAGAATGGTTGATGGGTGCCGGAGAGTTCAGTCACCTCGAAAAAGTACCACAAGCCATGTGGGATATGTTAGAAGCCGGTAGAGGAAAAAAGTCATAGGCCCCAAGCTACTTTGGGGCTATTGGAAAGCTAAACGTCAACTAAGAAAGACAGATTTTTGATTGACGACAAGTGCACTCATGAAAAGAGTTCTGGATGTGTAAAGTATGCTTTTCAAAATAAGCATTGCTCACACAGACAGCCCTTCTATTTCGGAAATATATATCTATATGACTGGTATTTAGCTAGTTAAATGAATCCCGTAATTTTGGCTTAATATATTTCATAAAAAATTATTATTTGAGTCAAGCATACTTGATTTTGAGGTTTTTTTCTTAAAGAATCGCACACATTCAAGTCTAAGGTACTTTACACCTTTGGGTAAATTTTAAAACCCATGAAAAGAACCTTAACTACACTCTGTATTCTTTTAGCAATTGCTCAAATAGGCTTTGCTCAAAATGGAATCATAAGAGGAAAAATTACTGACGAATTAGGACTTCCTTTACCGGGGGCCACCGTGATGGTTGCCTCCCTTCAAAAAGGCATTCCAACTGATGATAATGGAGACTATATACTAGTTGACATTCCAGCAGGTAACTACAAGCTCATCACCAGCTTTATTGGATATAAGAAAGTTGAGCAAGACGTTATTGTGATTGCAGGAGAAACACTTAGTGTAAATGTCCAAATGGAGCCTGGATTTACGGCTGGTGGAGAGGTCATAGTTTTAGGAGATCGCCTAAAAGGACAAGCCAAAGCGCTTAATCAACAACGAACTAATGCCAACATTACCAACGTTGTAGCAGCAGATCAGATAGGTCGTTTTCCAGATGCTAATATTGGAGACGCTTTAAAGAGGATACCGGGCATTACCATTCAAAATGATCAAGGAGAGGCTCGTAATATTATCATTCGAGGCTTAGCGCCACAGTTAAACTCTGTTATGTTAAACGGAGAACGCGTTCCGTCCGCAGAAGGGGATAACAGAAACATTCAATTAGATCTGATTCCATCGGATTTGATTCAGACCATTCAAGTGAACAAAGCGGTACTTCCGGATATGGATGCTGATGCCATCGGAGGTTCTGTGAACTTGATTACACGTTCTGCACCCACTGGTAAACGCGTTTCAGGTACTTTAGCTTCAGGCTTTAACTTCCTTTCTAATGAACCAATATGGACAGGTTCGGTAGTTGTGTCGGATCGTTTTGCTGATGATAAATTAGGTGCTGTATTTTCGGCCAGCTATAACAATCACAATTTTGGATCTGACAATGTTGAAGCTGTTTGGTTTGAAGGAGATAACGGTGAAGCACTCATCGAAGAATTCGACATCAGAGAATATCGAGTACAACGTGTTAGAAGAAGTTTCAACTTAGCTTTAGATTATGAAATCAACAAGAATCATAAGTTATACCTTTCAGGTACCTATAATTGGAGAGATGATTGGGAGAATCGTTTTAGAATGCGAGTTTCTCAGATAGATGACGCCTTTGATGATGGTGATGAGATAATGACTGGTGCTAACCAATGGACATTACCAGCGAGAGTTGAATTTCAAACCAAAGGAGGTATCGGTAATGACAGAGTTGATAACAGAAGGCTTGAAGATCAAAGAAATAGAAATATTACCCTAAGAGGTGAGCATCAATTGAGCAAGCTAAAAGTGGATTGGTCTGCTACTTATGCCAGAGCTTCTGAAGAAAGACCGAATGAAAGATACATAAGCTACAGGGAGAGTGGTCAGACAGTAAATTTAGATTTACGAAACCCTGAATTCCCACTCGCGCTACTAGCCAATCAGCAAGATAACTTCGGTATCGGATTGAATGAAATCTCGGAACAGTTTGGCAATACTTATGATGAGGACTTCAATTCACGCGTAGATTTTACACTGCCCGTTTCAGAAAAGGCCATTGTTAAATTCGGAACACGTTTGAGAACAAAGAATAAGGTCAGAACAAACTCTTTTTTCTCATATGAGCCTGTTGATGAAAATGCGTTTGGAGCAACTTTAGGGGCTGTTCCAAATCAAAACTTCACTGAGGCGGATTACTTGGCAGGTAGCCAGTATCGCATAGGAAACTTTACGACTCCAGAGTTTTTAGGTGCGCTCGATTTGACCAATGCTTCACTTTTTGATGAGTCAGATGAGTTGGGTGAGTATGTACCAGGTAATTTTAGTGCTAACGAGAATATTTTTAGTGCCTATGCTATGTCTGATATTCAGTTTAATGATAAGTTATCCGGAATTGTTGGATTAAGGTTAGAGTCTACCGATATCGAATACTCAGGATTTTTGCTCGATGTTGACAATGACACCTTTACTGAAGAAACTGCATCTCAGAACTACTCGAACTTTATGCCAGGCGTTCATTTGAACTATAACTTCTCAGAATACTCAGTATTGAGGTTTGCTTACACAAATACAATAGCCAGACCAAATTACTTTGATCTGGTACCATATGCAGAGTTTAGCCCTGATGATGAAGAGCTAGTAAGAGGTAATCCAAACTTGGAAGCTACCACTTCTACAAATTTTGATTTAATGTACGAAAACTACTTCCAGAATATTGGTATCGTATCGGGAGGGCTATTCTACAAAGACCTTGATAACTTTATCTATGCTCAGGTGCAAGAAGGTTTCAACGATCCTCAGTTTGGTAATGACCTTGAGTTTACCACTTTTCAAAATGGAGGTACGGCCGAAATCTACGGATTAGAAGTTTCATTGCAGCGCCAAATATGGAAAGGCCTGGGTATCTACTTGAACTATACCTATACGCAATCAAGTACAACGGGTATTCAGGGGAGAGAAGCGGACGACTTGGCTTTACCGGGTACTGCAGAGAATATGTTCAATGCTTCATTGTCTTATGAGACAGACAAGCTAGTGCTCAGAGCTTCTTTGAACTATGCGAGTGATTATATAGACGAATTAGGAGGGGAGGCTTTCGAAGATCGTTTTTATGACAAGCAGACTTTCTTAGATGTAAACGGCTCATATGCTTTCAAGCCCAACTGGAGGTTTTTCTTTGAGGTAAATAACTTAACGAATCAGCCGTTGAGATACTACCAAGGCATAAGTGCTAGAACTATGCAAGCAGAATACTACAATGTAAGATTCAATGCTGGTTTGAAATTCGACCTTTTCAATAACTAGAAATTTTTTTAATAGATATTGCTCTTTTACCCTTGAGAGAAGGTGGTCATTGATCACCTTCCTCTTTTAGTTTTTAAACCATGAGATATTCAATACTAATTTTAACCATCGCTTTCGCAAGTTGCGGTCCCTCGCAACGTATTCGGGAGGATGCAATTAAACCCACAGTAATAACCGAAGCAGTGCAATATGACACTGACGATCCTGCCATTTGGGTAAACCCTGAAGATGCCTCTAAGAGTTTGATCATTGGAACGGATAAGAATGTAGATGGAGCGCTCTATGTTTTCGATCTAGCTGGTAAGATCGTTCAAGATAAAGTGATCCGTGGTTTGAAAAGACCAAATAATGTTGATTTAGAATACGGATTTATTACCGGTAATGATACAGTCGACATCGCAGTTACAGGCGAACGTTTGACCCACAATTTGAGAATTTTCTCTGTTCCCGACATGAAAGCCATTGATGGTGGCGGAATACCGATGTTTGTTGGAGAAACCGAAGAAGAGTATAGAGATTTAATGGGGATAGCTTTATACAAAAGACCTTCTGACGGGACAATCTTTGCAATTGTAGGAAGAAAAACTGGTCCAACCGATGGTACCTACCTGTGGCAATATAGACTCGATGGTAATGCTGAAGGAACTGTTGAAGCTACGCTAGTTAGAAAGTTTGGAAACTATAGCGGACAATTTGAAATTGAGGCGATTGCTGTCGACAATGAGTTAGGGTTTATCTACTATTCTGATGAAGGAGTAGGTGTAAGAAAATATTATGCTGACCCTGCCATGGGTAATGAAGAGTTGGCATTATTTGGTACAGATGGTTTTACACAAGACCATGAAGGGATATCAATATTCGATTCGGGAGATGGTAAAGGATTTATTCTTGTGTCAGACCAACAGGCCAACGCTTTCCATGTTTTCCCTAGAGAGGGTAGTGCCACTGATCCTAATCAACATGATAGACTCAAAATTGTCTATGTTTCTACACGTGAAAGTGATGGTTCGGAAATTAGTAACGTCAACTTCAATAGCACTTTTAGCAAAGGAATCTTTGTAGCTATGTCTGACAATAAAACGTTTCAATACTACCGAGTAGAAGATATACTTGACCTCAATTAGTAATACTACCAGCATAAGGAAATAAAAAAGGAGCGAATAATTTCGCTCCTTTTTTGTTTTAGTTCGTCTGACCTTACGCTTAGCTCTTGGCCATCTTTGCCCTAGTATGTTCGTCTAGGTAAATCTTTCTCATACGAATACTCGCTGGGGTGATTTCTAGATATTCATCTTTTTGAATGTATTCCATTCCTTCTTCTAACGAGAACAATCTTGGAGGCACAATCTTCGAGTTACTATCAGAACCAGAAGCTCTCATGTTTGTTAATTGCTTTCCTTTCTGAATGTTCACTACAATATCGTTCTCGCGATTATGCTCACCAATTACCTGTCCTGTGTACAAGTTTTCCCCTGGAGGAACAAAGAAAACACCTCTGTCTTGTAGCTTGTCAATAGAGAAAGGAGTTCCAGGGCCGTTACCCATAGAAATAAGAGAGCCGTTACTTCGTCCTCTCATTTCTCCCTTAAATGGCTGGTATTCTTTGAACCTATGGTTCATTACCGCCTCACCACCAGTGGCAGTCAAAACGTTATTTCTTAAACCGATCAATCCTCTAGAAGGGATTTCGAACTCAAGGTGTTGTTGATCGCCTTTTGGCTCCATGATTTTTAGCTCGCCTTTACGTTGAGTCGCTAATTCGATCACTTTACCAGAAACGTTTTCAGGAACATCTACAACCAATGTTTCAATGGGTTCGCATTTCTTTCCATCAATTTCTTTGTAAATCACCTGAGGCTGACCTACCATCAATTCATAACCTTCTCGTCTCATCGTTTCGATCAGAACAGATAAGTGTAGAATACCACGGCCGTAGACCAAGAATTTGTCTTCGGAGTCAGTTGGGTCTACTCTAAGGGCCAAATTCTTTTCGGTTTCTTTCATTAAACGATCTCTCAAATGACGAGAGGTAACAAACTTACCTTCGCTACCAAACCCCGGAGAGTTGTTAATAGTGAAAAGCATGTTCATTGTTGGCTCATCTATGGAAAGGCGTTTTAATGGTGCAGGATTATCATAATCAGTAAGCGTATCACCAATTTCGAAATTCTCTAGGCCCACAATGGCACATAGATCACCAGCCTTAACAGATTCGACTTTCTTTCTACCTAAACCTTCAAAAACTTGTAGTTCTTTTATTCTCACACGTTGTACAGATCCATCAGCCTTAGTTAAGCCCATAGACTTGCCTTCTTCTAGCATGCCTTGATAAACCCGTCCAATAGCGATTCTACCAACGAACGAAGAATAATCGAGTGATGTGATTTGAAACTGTGGTATTCCTTCAGGAGCAGGTGCTTCAGGAATTACTTCTATTATTTTATCTAAAAGAGGAGTGATGGAGTCAGTTTGTTTTTGCCAATCGTCACTCATCCAACCCATCTTGGAAGACCCATACATGGTTTCAAAATCTAGCTGCTCTTCAGTGGCATCCAAGTTGAACATGAGATCAAATACTTGCTCATGCACTTCGTCAGGGCGACAGTTCTCTTTGTCAACTTTATTGACCACAACAATAGGCGTAAGGCCTAATGCTAATGCTTTACTAAGTACAAAACGTGTTTGCGGCATTGCTCCCTCAAATGCATCAACCAATAGAAGTACGCCATCTGCCATTCTAAGCACGCGCTCTACTTCACCTCCAAAGTCTGCGTGACCCGGAGTGTCAATGATATTGATCTTAACGCCTTTGTATACGACAGACACGTTTTTTGAGAGAATGGTAATTCCTCTTTCTCTTTCAAGATCGTTGTTATCAAGGATTAAGTCTCCTGACTCCTGATTGTCTCTAAATAGTTTTGAGACACCAATGATCTTGTCTACTAGGGTAGTTTTGCCATGATCAACGTGGGCGATAATGGCGATATTTCTAATGCTTTGCATGGATGCTTTCTAATTCAAGCCGCAAAGGTAATCTTTTAATATGAATCAATGATTAAGAATTGAAAATCAAGTTGAAACCGTTGAATCTTCTTTTTCTAGGGTCGTTTCGTACCAACCGAATTTTTCCTCTATAATTCTGTCTTTATGCTCTTCCACATAATTCAAAAATGCTCTGGCTACAGGTGAAAGCTTTTTCTCTTTCAACCAAACCAATTGCCAGGTAGACTCAATAGGGAAATTTTTGACAGGAATGATTTTGAGTGCTTTTAGCTCTAACTCATTTTTTATTCCGATTAAGGGCATGATGGAATAACCCAAACCAGCAATCACCGCTTGTTTTACCGCTTCATTCGATGTCAGCTCCATTTTGCGGCTCAAGGCCAGATTTTGTTGATTCATATGTCTTTCTACCGTTTGCCTAGTACCTGAGCCCTTTTCTCTGAAAATGAGGTCTATGTCTTCAAGAATCTTTGGGGAATACTCATCATCTGCGTTAAGGCTGGACTCTCTATTGCCGACTAAGAAAAGTTTGTTCTTCATCAATGGAATATGTTCTAGTGATAATCTTTCTGGTGGTATGGAGACCAGTGAAAAATCGTTCTCATTTTTTTCTAGGCTACTGACCACTTCAGTCTTATTCGTCACATCCATTTTGAGCTCTACCGCAGGGTTTTCTTTTAAGAAGTCGGTCAAAAAATATGGCATAATATACTTGCCTGTAGAGACTACCGAGAGTTTTAATCTTCCAGCTATTTGTCCATTGAACGAAACCATGCGCTGATTGATAATTTCAACTTGGTCGAGAATATTTTGACTGGCCTCAACCATTTCTTGCCCAAAATCTGTAATGTAAAGCCGTCTGCCGACTACTTCCGTCAAGGGAATGTCAAACTGATCTTGAAATTTTTTGAGTTGTATGGAAACAGCAGGTTGGGTCAGGTGGAGTTCTTCAGCTGCTTTAGTAATACTGCGGTGCTCTGCCACGGTCAAAAATACTTTGAGTTGATGTAGTGTATAATTCATAAAAAATATTTATGCTATTTATAATAAAGATAAATAAAAATATATGGAATTCGAAAATCATCTTTGCACTCAGTTTTAGAAACTGATCTATGAACCTGAATCTACTTTTAGAGAATCTCACCAATCCTGCGCTACTTTTTTTTATCCTAGGAATCATATCGGTTCAACTAAAAAGCGACTTAGAAATCCCAAAGACTTCTTCAAAGTTTATTTCTCTTTACCTACTCTTTGCCATCGGCTTTAAGGGAGGACAAGAGCTGGCACATAGTCATTTTTCCGGAGATATCATTTGGAGTATTGTATTTGGAATTGTTATTGCCGCAGTGATACCGTGCATTGCTTTCTTTATCCTAAAGCGAAGGTTGTCAGTAGAAAATTCTGGAGCCATCGCAGCAGCCTATGGTTCTGTGAGTGCGGTAACTTTTGTAACGGCTGTGGCATTTTTAGAAATGCAGGGAATCGATTTTGGAGGTCATATGGTGGCTGTGATGGCATTTATGGAAGCTCCAGCCATTGTGATTGGTGTTATTCTAATCAGAATGTTCTCAAAAGGTGAAGCACAGAGTACCAGTATTGGTAAACTGGTCAAACATGCCTTTACAAATGGAAGCGTGATTTTGATTTTAGGCAGCTTAGTAATTGGTTGGATGGCTAGCGATGAGCAGGCTCAGGGTATTGCTCCCTTTACTACCGATCTGTTTAAAGGCTTCTTAGCGATCTTCCTACTTGATATGGGCATTGTCAGTGGAAAGAAACTGAAGTCCTTTTTGGACCAAGGCTGGTTTACTACCTCATTCGCTATCATTTTTGCGCTGTTTAATGGTTGCATTATTGCTCTTGTGAGTGGATTGATTATGGATGATGTCGGTAACAGATTTATCTTTTCGATCCTTGGAGCAAGTGCCTCATATATAGCTGTGCCAGCAGCCATGAAGATAGCCGTGCCAAAAGCGAATCCAGGCATTTATATACCAATGGCTTTGGCCATAACTTTCCCTGTGAATATTACACTTGGACTACCTATTTATATGTATTTAATCCAGATTACTTGATTACAAATTTAGTGCTATGAAGAAATTTGAAAGATGGATGATTGGCGTTGATGTAAATAACATCGAGCTCAACCTTTTAAAAAATGTATCGGCTTTAGCCAACCAATTCACACCTATCGAAATTCACTTAGTCTATGTGACCAAGGAATTAGATATACCCAAAGAGGTTTTGATGGATATTCCGGACTTAATGCTGCCGGATATTAAACGCACTCAGGCTAAAATGCAGGAGTTGGTCACGCAATGTTTCCATGCGGAACAACCCGTGACAATACACGTCAAATCTGGCAATCAATTGACCGAACTGTTAAAGTTTGAAAACAGTCATAAGATTGATCTTGCCATACTAGGTAGGAGAAACATGAACCGAGTAGGGGTACTTAGTAAGAAGATGGTAAGAAAGTCATCATGCAGCGTGATGCTTATGCCCGACAGACTGATACCTACAGTAAAGTCTATTCTGATGCCGTTAGATTTTTCTGAATACTCTGATTTAGCCATGGGCGTGGTAAATGATTTTGAACAGACAAACTTAGGCCCAGTGGTGCATGTGCTTCATGTATATAAGGATGCCACCAAATATTTAAGTCAAGTATTTGAAACGGCTGATGAGATTGACGAAATCCTTTCAAAACGAAGTGAGATCAATGAACGATTGACAGCCTATGCAGAGCATGAATTAGATCAATACTTGGTCAAATGGAAAAAGCCATCTTATCAAAAGCATATAGCCAGTATTGAAAGAGGTAGAAGTGTAGGACAGCCGATTGACAGTCACATTGATAAAATCAGACCTGATTTACTGATCATGGGGTCTAAAGGCAAAACAACATCAGCAACAGCCTTAATAGGTGAAGTATCAGAAAGTGTGCTGCCACATAAGGGCACTCATATCACTTTGATCCTTAAAAAGGTAGGGGAAAACAAGGGATTCCTGAACTCCTTGCTCAATTTAGGTAGATAAGGAAAAGATAGGTATAGATAACAAATAAGGGGCGTCAATATAATTGGCGCCCCTTATTTGTTATAATCTTTAAAGGAACTCTACTTCTCCGCTACTCAATTTATAATAAGCAGAGTACACTTCAACCCCCGCATTTTTCACGGCATCAGAAAGTATCGGCTTGGTTTCTTTTAGTTCTTCACTTACGATCTGAGCATTTACTTTGATCGCATTGGTTAACAAATCGCCTTCCATTCTTCTGGCCATGTAAACAGCGGGTTTGATTCTGTTTATAATAGAACCAATATGTCCTCCAGGGTCAGCATCGCCCAAACTAGCATTGACCGCACCGCAATTCTCATGTCCAAGAACCACAATAAGCTTCGAGTTCAAGAATTTAACAGCGTATTCAATACTGCCGAACACTTTGTCTTTGGCTACATTGCCTGCCACTCTTATGACAAACAAATCACCTAAGCCCTGGTCGAAAAGAAGCTCTGGTACTACCCTTGAATCTGCACAACTTAGAATTACTGCAAACGGATGCTGTGATTCGGCTACCTCATCTCTTCGCTGACGGTCGGTGTGGGGATGCTTTAAGTCGCCCTTCACGTAGCGTTTATTGCCTTCTTTCAGTTGTTTTAAAGCTTCTTTTGCAGTCATATGTACTTGAATGAATGGTTTCTTGGTATAAGATAGAAAAGTTAAAATCGTTTTGGCAATTTATCTTAAGCATATGTTTTCAGATAGTGTGAGAGTAGACGCGAAATTAGTGGTATCTCGAATTAAAATCTGACATCGAAATACAGACATCTACGTTTGAAGAAACTATCTTTGTTGACTATGAGTCAAAGAGATTTCAAAAGATATACTGTTACTGCGGCATTGCCATATGCCAATGGACCCATCCACATCGGCCATTTAGCGGGAGTCTACGTGCCTGCTGATATTTATGCCCGATACTTAAGGTCTAAAGGAGAAGACGTGGCGTTTATTTGTGCTTCTGATGAACACGGAATGGCCATTACCATGAGAGCTCGGAAAGAGGGAATCACTCCTCAGGCGATTGTTGACAAGTACCATGGCATGATTAAAGACTCAATGAGTCAATTGGCGATTTCATTTGACATTTATTCTAGAACTTCTAGCGAGACTCATCACGAAACGGCACAGATGTTTTTCAAAAAGCTCTATCAAAAAGGCCTTTTTGAGGAAAGAGTGAGTGAACAATATTACGATGATGACGCAAAGCAATTCCTAGCCGATCGATATATCACGGGAACTTGCCCCCGTTGTAGCCACCCTGCAGCTTACGGAGATCAGTGTGAAAACTGTGGCTCCTCATTGAATGCTACAGACTTAATTAATCCAAAGTCGACTTTAACAGGGAATGTTCCTGTAAAACGAGAAACAAAACATTGGTATTTACCCCTTCAAAATTATGAAGAGTGGTTAAAGAAATGGATTGTTGATGGACATAAAAAGGATTGGAAGCCTAATGTTTGGGGACAGTGCAAATCATGGATTGATGGTGGTTTACAGCCTCGAGCCATGACGCGCGATCTCGACTGGGGTATCAAAGTGCCCGTGGAAGGTGCAGATGGTAAGGTGCTTTACGTTTGGTTTGATGCACCCATAGGTTATGTGTCTGCTACTCGAGAATGGGCCGAAAGCCAAGGGAAAGATTGGGAGCCTTACTGGAAGTCTAACGATACAAAGTTGGTGCATTTCATCGGTAAGGATAATATCGTTTTTCATTGTATTATTTTTCCAGCGATACTGAAGTCAATGGGCGACTACATACTTCCAGACAATGTCCCTGCCAACGAGTTTCTAAACCTTGAAGGCGATAAGATATCCACTTCGAGAAACTGGGCGGTTTGGTTGCATGAATACTTAGCCGATCTACCTGAAAAACAAGATGTGTTACGTTATGCCTTATGTTCCAATGCGCCAGAGAGCAAAGACAATGACTTTACTTGGAAAGATTTTCAAGCCAGAAATAATAATGAGCTAGTAGCCATTCTCGGTAATTTTGTAAACAGGGCAGTAGTGCTAACGCACAAGTACTTTGAAGGAAAAGTCCCTGAAAGGGGGCAAATCTTCGATATTGATAAGGAGGTGCTCGATCAGTTAGGACAAGTACCAAAGAAAGTTGGCGAGTCCATTGAAAGGTACAGATTCAGAGAAGGCTTGGCAGAAATGATGGAATTGGCCAGGATGGGAAATAAATACCTAGCCGATACCGAGCCTTGGAAGCTTATAAAGACGGATCCAGAGCGTGTCGGAACTATCCTGAATATTGCCCTGCAGCTAGTTGCGAATTTATCTATAGTAGCAGAGCCTTTCATTCCTTTTACTACCGAGAAATTAAGAGCACTACTTAATCTAGAAAAACTAGATTGGTCGAGTGCAGGCAATGACGAATTGCTCACGGCAGGAGCAAGTTTAGAAAAAGCCACTTTGCTTTTTGAGAAAATAGAAGACAAAACAATTGAAGCACAAGTCCAAAAACTAGAGGACACCAAGAAACAAAACGAAATGGAGAACCAAGAAATCACTTTAACACCTTTGAAAGAAGATATCGTCTTTGATGATTTCATGAAGTTAGACCTAAGAGTAGGGACAATTTTGGAGGCGAAGAAGGTAGAGAAGTCTAATAAACTCCTTCAGTTTCTAGTAGATACTGGAGTAGACAAAAGAACCATTCTAAGTGGTATCGCGAAACACTATTCCCCAGAGGAAATGATTGGAAAGCAAGTAACCATCATTGCTAATTTGGCTCCTCGAAAAATGATGGGCATAGCATCTGAAGGTATGATTTTAATGGCCGAAGATGCCCAAGGTAACCTTAGGCTGATTCAACCAAACGAGACAGTAAACCCAGGTTCGGTTATTAGTTAGTATGAACATCAATGGTCAACGCCTATTAGACAACATAACCCGCTATGCAGAAATTGGCAGAGCTGGGGAAATAGGCGTTGAACGAATTGCCTTGTCTGATGAAGACAAGCAAGCCAGAGATTTACTCAAAAGTCAAATGCTTACGCTTGGCCTAGAGGTTCATATAGACCAATTGGGTAATATGATTGGCTTGCGCAAAGGTAAGAAAGACCTACCTGCTATTGCCCTCGGTTCACATTTGGATACAGTTTACTCTGGTGGACGGTACGATGGTGCTTTAGGTGTATTAGCTGGCCTAGAACTCATTCAAACGCTTAATGAGCAAGCGGTTGAGACGGATCATCCTTTAGCATTAGTGAATTTTACTAATGAAGAAGGAGTGAGGTTTGCCCCTGATATGATGGGAAGCCATGTGTATAGCGGACAAGCTGATCTTAACGGAATTCTAGCTTCCAAGGCCTACGATAATGAAGAAGAAACAGTCGGGTCTAGTTTAGCGGCTATTGGCTATGCTGGCGATGTGAAGCCAGGAGCAGTCTCTTTTGATAGCTTTTTCGAATTGCACATTGAACAGGGGCCAGTTTTGGAAAACGAGTCTCTGGATATAGGCGTGGTTGAGATGGTACAGGGGATTCATTGGACACGTTATACGATTATCGGAGAGGCCAATCACGCAGGTACAACTCCAAATCAGTATAGGAAAGATGCCGGATATGCTGTTTCAGAAATCATCAAGTTCATAGGAGACTATTCAAGGGTGGAGGGTAATTCAGTCCTTACCACTGTAGGTTCCATCAAATATGAACCGGACACCATCAATATTATTCCCGGAAAGGTAAGTTTTACACTAGACCTTAGGAGTCCTAATGCTAGCTCACTCACTACAGCTCAAAAGCAAATTGATGCTTTCATTGAAGGAGTCGTAAAAGAATCAGATTTAAGCAAAGAAGAACAGGTGATGGTACGGTTTAAGCCGGTCCATTTTCCGGCTGAAATGGTGGATTTAGTGGCTGATGTGACTGAACAGCTTAGTTTAACTTTTAAGCGAATGCCCAGTGGTGCCGGGCATGATGCCCAAATGATGAATGTGTTCTGCCCGTCTACTATGATTTTTATCCCTAGCGTAAGAGGAATCAGTCATAATGTGGAAGAGTATTCGAAAGATCAAGACGTAATTAACGGAGCAAATGTCCTATCGAATGCTGTGCTTAATCGTTCTAATCGCCTCTGATAATCCTCTTTTCAAACATTATCTCACTTTTTGGGTTGAATTGCTATTAGTTATTTTTTGAGATATGCCAATTTTTAAGAAGAGAATTAAGACAGAAGCCTTTGCGGCAGTTACCGCCATTATAGTAAGTGCCTGCGCTTTAGGTGTTTCGTTTTACGAAGTCCGCATAATGCGTGCACAGCAAAAGACTTCCGTATGGCCGCATGTTGAAATAGGTCAGCAATATGATGGAGAGGGTTTCGCGCTTGAGGCGAACAACAAAGGAGTCGGGCCTGCGCTGGTCAAGTCACTGAAGGTTTCGGTAGATGGCAAGCAAATGAATTCTCTAGATCAACTTTTAGATGAGATCTTAGGAGAAGGCCATGGTGTTGGGTGGGCGAATTACTCCGTTCATAATGTAAACGGCAAGGTGCTCGAAGCGGGTTATGACATGCCAATGGTTAGGTTTAAGTGGAATGATAAAACGCGAGAGCTTCAGAGTAACCTGAATAGAATTAACATTGAAATGATATACGGGTCTATTTATGGAGACTGCTGGAAGCTCACACTTGATTCTGAACCAGAGCCATGTGATTGTCCTTCAGCACGCATTGAATCCGAGCAGTTTAGTTTCTAGTCAGCGTACTTAAGGTAGCGCTCATACGTCCAGTTATATCCCCAATTCATCGTTTTATAGGCTGCGATAGTGCTTATAACAAGTAAGAAGAGGGTACTAGAAAAAAAGATGATGGCAGCCTGTGGACTAACTTCGGCTATGCCTTGATACATCGTTCCTGTAACCTGCCCAAAGACTGGCTGAAATAGGTAAAGCAGCGATGCGGAAGTTGATAGCATAAGTGATTTGTTCTTCCATTTCTTAAAGCGTAAATAATTGGTGTAAGAAATGTAAACACCCGCTGACAGGGTGATTATCAAGAAAAATAAACTAAAAACTGGCTCGGAAGGGAGCTTTACAAAGCTCATTAATACGAATAGCCCTATAAATAGTGTCGCGTTGATCAACAGATTCTCTCCTTTAAAGTAACTTTTGAAGTTAGTCAAGAACTCTTTTTTAACCAGTTGATGAAAGTATTTCTGTTTTTCTTCTTCAATAGTGGCAAAACCGAAAACTCCAAAACCTGAATGTACTTCTTGTATTGCCTGTGAAAGCGACTTTTTAGAGTTTTCGTCTAGTTTTGACTCTATGGCAGATGCCACGTGATCCAATATTTCCATTTCCACTTCTATGTGCGTAAAGCCTCTGGAGTGGATGAATTTTTTGATTTCAGCGATTTGATCTTGCGTGAGTTTCAACTGAAGAGGGGGTTAAGGCGGACTTTCTTTTGAATCAGAGTAAAACAAGTAATAGCATACAAGGCCAATAATAGTGTTAGCGGCAAAGTCAAGAATTCGAACTGGGATAAATACTCCAAAGGATAAAACCCTTTTCCCAAGATTAGTTTGCTAAAAAGGGGTAGAACAACAGCTATAAAGACTATTATCAAAGAGGTCATGCTAAATATCGTTGAGTTCATCACACTAGACCTATAAGCAAGGTTTTGAGCTTTACATTTTCTTTTAAACTGCCATTTGGCAACACCCGCACAGCCGTATGGAACCAATATCAGGAGTGCGCCTAAATCTTCAACCATACTAAATGCATTGAGAGACCTCAGTAAATAAAGAATTCCAAGAACGGTAATCGTTTTTAGCAGGCCAATTGGTGTTGTAAAATGTTGATAAAAAACCTTCCATCCCAGCTTATAAACTGCCGAATTCAAGATTTTGCTTTCTTTTCTAACCATCTCTTCAATGCCCTCTGTACCTCCAAATTCGGGAGAGATGACCTTTTCAAGGTGCTGCTCGATACTTTGTTCATTATCAGAGCGATTGGCAAAAGAAGAAGCAATGTGATCATAGAGTTCTTCATAAAACTCCATATGTTCTACTTCTGCCTTCAAGATGTAATTTCTAATGATGCGCTCTTCTCTTTTGGTCATCGCTTCTATGATTAGGTGGTCAGTTTAAGGATGAACTTCTCTTTGAGCAATTGAATAACGACTAAGGCATAAAGCAAGAACGTAACGCACAGTGATATTTGCACCCAAGAATAGGAGGCTAAGTTTTCAAAGCCCGTTTTCTGAAAACCCCAAATAAATCTAGCTACTACATTGAGCAATACATTTAGCAAATTGCAGCCAATGGCGGCAATAAAGAGCAGCCGTTTATTAAGGTCACTTGAAAAGTAGGGCTTTTTTTCTTTTTTACAGTTGAAATAAAACTTGATTTGACCACCAAGTGCTATGAAGGGTGGTACAAGTGCACTTATCGTAAGAATTAGGAGCAATACATCTTTGGGGTTGAATATTGCATTTAGTCGAATGATGAGCAGGGTTATTGCAATTGTAATTAGCACGGTTGGCCAACTGGTCAAGTAAGAAAAGAATAGTTGTTTTGCCCTTTTGAGCACTACTTTTCGTCTTAGTTTTTGCTGAGTTTTCATGACCTTTTGAATGCCCTTTACTCCTCCAAACGCAGGTTGAACAACATCGCGCAGATGATCTTTGATGGTTTGGTGCTTGTTGACTCTGTTTTGATAAGAAGTGACGATATGATCATTCATCTCTTCAAAGAATTCCATTGTGCTCACATCAATGGATTTCAAGTATTTAACAACTTCTTTTTTATCCTGATGCGTCATCCTATTCCAAGTTTAGGGTTTAACAATTTCTGAAGGCTTACGATAAATTCCTCGAGCTCAGCTACTTTAGAGACAGCAGCAGCGTTTCCTTCTTGTGTGAGCTTATAGTATTTCCTCACCCGGCCATCAACCTTTTGAGTCTCTGTAGTAAGCAAATTTTCTGCTTCGAGTTTGTGTAGGGTGGGGTAAAGCGCTCCTTCGGTAATCTTAAGCTCACCCGCGGTTATTGCCTTTACTCTTTGAGTAATCTCATAACCATACATTCTTTCTTGCTCTTCTAAGAGCTTAAGTACAATGGTAGCGAGACTTCCTTTTAGTAATTTGTTAGAGGACATGCACAATTATACATAATTTTCTTATGCATAAGAAAATTATGTATAAAAAATTAAGCTCAGGTGTTTTAAGAGAACTTACCTGTTTTATCGACCGCATATACGTCTTGGTCACGCTTACTGTGCATACGGATATTAATTACAGTTTCAGGGCTCAAGGCATTAGCGGTTTGACAGATCTGGTCGACCAGATTCATAATATCATCATAGGGTCCTTCTAGTACCGTTTCGAACGGAGTGACTTGATGTTGAATGCCAGATTCCTGTATCAATTTGATACATGCGTCAATTATTGGATAACATGCGTCTACATTGAGAATGGGTACTACCTGTATGCCTAAATTGATTTGCTTCATAGTGGTCAGTCGTTATGTTCTGTCATGGTACGTGTGATACCTATGCTACAGAAACCTAGGGTCATATCAATGGCTTTGTCCATGGCGAAGGGGAGTTCCTCGAATTCTTTTTTGCTGAAGTTACTTAATACATAATCGACTTGTCGTCCTTTAGGAAAGTCATCGCCAACCCCAAATTTTAGCCTTGCGTAATTCTGTCCTCCGGTCAGCTCTTCGATATTCTTTAGTCCATTATGGCCTGCGCTTGAACCTTTGGCTCGCATTCTTAGCTTGGCGAAGGGCAGGGCGATATCGTCAACTATGACCAAGACATTCTCTTTTGAAATCTTTAGCTCTTGCATCCAGTATTTCATTGCTTTTCCACTCAGGTTCATATAAGTGGTGGGTTTGATCAAATGGATGCTGCGACCTTTGAATTTAAAGTCAGCGTGATAGGCCAACCGGTCCATTTCAAATTTGACGCCTTTCTGATCTGCCAATCTATCCAAGGTCAGGAAACCAATGTTATGGCGAGTCAATTCATACTCGGGTCCGATGTTTCCTAAACCTACTATTAAATACTTCATGGGTTGAAAATAAAAAAATCCTGTTCAGTGAAGAACAGGATTTTGAATATTCTAGTCTCTAGCTTTTTATTCAGCTGCTGCTTCTCCAGCCGCCTCTGCTGCTGCTTCTGCCTCTTCAGCTTCAAGCTCCTGTTCACTCTTACCTCTAAGGGCACGTGGAATAGCAACTGTTACTACTGTAACGAGTGGGCTAGTTAAGATTTCAAAGTCTGTTGTCTCAATAGAAGACACTTTGATTGATTTACCCATTTTCAATTCTGAAATATCAATAGTGATTGATTCAGGCATGTCTTTAGGCAATGCTAATACTTTCAATTTTGGGTTCTTCAGTACCAATGAACCACCATTTGCTACACCTGGTGCAGTTCCAGTAGTTAACACTGGGATGTCCATTTTCACTTTTTTACCAACTGTTAGTTCCATTAAGTCAACATGTAACAAAACATCACTTACAGGATGCCACTGTGACTCCTGCACGATAGCACGGTATATTTTACCTTCAATGTTAATGTTTACGAAACATGCGTCTGGAGTATATAGTACTGGTCGAAACTGAATCGCTGGTGCATAAAACTGCACTAGATCATCGCCACCATATAATACGCCAGGTACATTTCCTTCAGCGCGAAGCTTGTTTGCTTCAGCTCTACCGAGATTTGCTCTTTTAAACCCTATAATCTCTACTTCTCTCATGATATATATATATTAAATAAATAATTGACTAATTGATCCGTCTGAAGTCACGTTGTTGATGGCTTTAGCAAAAAGCTCAGCAACAGTAAGGACTCTAATTTTATCGGATTGGCCTTGTAACGGTATAGAGTCACTCACGACTAATTCGTCCAAAACCGAATTGTTAATGTTTTCATAGGCTTTGCCAGAAAGGACTGGGTGTGTACACACAGCCCTTACTGATTTGGCGCCTTCTTCCATAATGATTTTGGCAGCTTTGCAAAGCGTTCCTCCCGTATCGACAAGGTCATCTACAAGTACTACGTTTTTGCCTTCTACGCTACCAATGATTCGCATCTCAGCTACTTCATTAGCTTTTTTACGATGTTTGTCAATGACAACCATCTCGGAATTAAAGTGCTGAGCGAAAGATCTTGTTCTTTTTACACCTCCTACATCAGGAGAAGCAAAGAGAAGATTTTCTAAGTTTAAACTTCTTAGATAAGGAACGAAAATGGCAGAACCATTCAAGTGATCTACAGGGATATCAAAAAAACCTTGAATCTGACCTGCGTGCAAATCTAAAGTCATGACACGGTCAGCACCTACAGCTGTAAGGATATTGGCTACCATTTTAGCACCAATGGCTATTCTTGGTTTGTCTTTTCTATCTTGACGTGCGTATCCGAAATAAGGGATAACGGCAATTGCTTTGTAAGCGCTCGCTCGTTTGGCAGCATCAATCATAAGGCATAATTCAAGCAAGTTGTCACTTGGCGCCATTGTAGATTGAATCAAAAAGACATTTGCCCCTCTCACAGACTCATTGAAATAAGGAGCCATTTCACCATCACTGAACTTTTGTAACTCAATGGCACCCAGACCTTGTCCATAGAATTCACCAATTTTCTTTCCTAGATCGAAAGATCCGTTTCCGGCAAATAATCTGTTCACGTGGTCTTTGTTTTTCACTGTGCTAAAAATCGAGCTGCAAAGGTAGAAATTTTATCTAAATAATCTCCAATGCATCAAGAGTTTACAAGAAAACAAGTGGTAGGATTTAGGCTTTACTGAATTGGCTTAAAAGTCATTAGCCTTATAACAGGATTGTCTTCCTCTTTTAGGCTTTCTGCTAGCTGAATGATACGCTCTTCGGTGACTTTACCATCGGCTACATTGGCCTTAAGCGTTGAAGGGTTAATTAAAGAGACAAACTTACCGTTGAATGTTGTTCTTGGACTTACGTTCCTCGAACCATCCAAATCGTTTTCAATAGCATTTTTGACCTGAAAACTCTTGCGAGTATTCAAATCATAAAAGACTTGCGGATATTTCCCTTTGCTACTATAGTAGAAGTAGAGAATGTTTTTGCTATAGGTGATCCCTGCACCATTTAGTCTTCTCCAGTTTTCTTTGGCTGCAAGCTCTCTTAATGAACTGGAAGAATACTTTTCTTTTGATAAATACTCGTCTTCATAGTTGTCCGGTAATCCATCTTCACCAAAGTCTATGATGTAAGCAACGCTGATACTATCTCCTGAAGCAAGCCAAACTGTATCTTTATAGGGGATGCTTAAATATTGATCATCAGTATCAGAACTCGAGATGTTTCTCCAAAAACCTGTATCGTTTATTAAATCGATATTTGAGTTATATGGAAGGGCGTAGCGAATTATTTTTTCTGTTGCTAAATCGACTATTACTGTCTGGTAGTATGTGCTATCAGATATGCTCCCTGTAAAGCCAGAGTGGCCAGAATAAATAAGCAACTTATCTTCTCCGGTATACCCTATGGCCCAAACGCCAATTCTTAGTTTAAACTCCTTGATGAAGTTACCATTATAATCAAAGGTCATAATTTTGAAATCAGCAGCTATAATGACATGTTGTTTATCTCTGTCTAGGGTGAAGCCTAAGATTTCAGTAAACTCTCCAGGGCCTTGTCCTTTTGCTGATATTGCATTGATGAAGTCACCTTTTCTATTAAAAATGTGAAGCTTTTTAAAATTGAACTCTTGGATAAATATTCGGTCTTTGTCAAGTGCCATGGAATGGATATCCCCAACTAAAGATTTTTCGGATGTCTCTAATGGGACGTACTCATAGTCTGAAATGAGATCGGTAAGCTTAACATTATCTCGCATTGGGATATCATCAATGACGATGGTAAGCGGAAATGAATTATCTACTTGAGGAGTCTCTTTTTCTGGAGAGGAGCAAGCGAAAATAAGGAGGAAGTTGATTAGAAGTAATAAGACTGATTGTAGTGAGTTCATGGTTGAGGTAGATGGGTATTTATAAATAATAATAGTCTTGACCATGCTGAAGGCCAAGATCGTTTAAATAACGCTCTAATTTTACTTTTTGGCGTGCTTTGGGGAAGACAGATAAGAGTAACTTGAAATCCACCCTATTTTCAATCTGGCGGTAGTTAAGAATTTTATGACCGAATAGCGTGACAGCTTTTTTCTCTTCGGTTAGATCCATCCACATAAATTCAATTTCAAGTTCATCTAAAATGGTAGCAGCAAGTTTTCCTTTTGTATCGGTTCCCCATAGCACCAGATTAGACTCGTTATTGGTGTTTTGAGCGAAGTGTCTCATTTTGAGGCGGAAAAAGTGCTCTTGATTGTAATGAGTGGAGTTTCGTGAAGTTCTTTCGGAATGTTCTCGCCAGTGAAGTGTAACTTGATTGAGCCCCTTAACAATGAAATCATTCAAGTACCAACGAAAAACTAAGTCGTAGTCTTCTGGATAATTCAATTCATTGAAACCACCAATTTCAATCAATTCTTTTTTAAACATCATCCAGTTGGGTGAGGCGATGACACATTCTCGATATACCCAGTCCCAATGATCATTTTGGTCAATTCTTTCGTTAAGCCAGTGCTCATAATTCTGATAACCTTCGGAAATGGGATGGTCACTAAAGTATTTGACTTTGCCCGTTACGATTGTCTTTGGCGAAGATGCTTCCAGAGCCTTTACCATAACAGCAAGCCTGTCTGTAGGCATTATGTCGTCTCCATCGAACCGTGTGATGAATTCACCACTTGCATGGCTTAGTGCAAGTTGGAGTGCAGGTATGATCCCATTGCCCTCATTTTGATGGCAATGAATCCGTTCATCAACTGAGGTGAAATGATTGATGAGATCTTGTGTGTCGTCAGTGGAATGGTCGTTGACTATGACTAACTCCCAGTCTTCGAAGGACTGATTTAGAATTGAGGCAAGACAGTCTTCAATGTATTTCGCTACATTTTTGACCGGCATGATAATGCTGACTTTCGCAGACATTATCTACTCTTTAAAACTCCAATGTAATAGTTAGGGTCAACCTCAAGGCTTTCTCCTGTCATGGGAATCCTCTTCCATCGAGTGGTCGGAGATATACGAATTTTACTACCATTAACGATCACATCTACTGGCATATCAAAACGGCTGATCGTGTTGATCCACCTGTAGTTCATGTTGCCGTCTTTGAAATAGTATTCGAAAGTCGGTAGCCGTTTGTCTCTCAAATATTGATTGAAGGTAGCCTCTAAGTTCATGCCGAGGAATTGAGCAATATGGGCTTCGAATTCGGCTGAGGTTACTGTTTTATGATAGAATACTTTACCTAAAGACCTTAGCATGTCACGCCACTTCTCATCATCGTTTGTTAGTGACCTTAGCGTGTTGAGCATATTACCTCCCTTGTAATAGACATCACCGGGGTAGTCGCTATAGTTAACACCATATGGGCCAATCATCGGTTTAGCATTCCCAATGGCGGTTCTAGTCCCTCTTACATATTCTTGTCCTGCTTCCTTACTAAAGTGATAATCTAGGAAGAGGCTTTCTGAATAATTTGTAAAGCTTTCATGAATCCACATGTCTGCATGGTCTTTATGGGTGATGTTGTTGGCAAACCATTCATGTCCAGATTCATGCACAATGATAAAGTCGAACTTCATTCCCCAGCCGGTGGTGCTGAGGTCTCTTCCGAGGTAACCATTTTGGAAATTGTTACCGTAGGTAATAGAGCTTTGATGTTCCATGCCCAAGTAGGGGGCTTGTACTAACTGGTAACCGTCTTCATAAAATGGATATGGCCCAAACCAGTGCTCAAAGGCGGCTAGCATTCTTGGTACCTCTTGATAGGTCTTTTTTGCTTTCGTCTCGTCTGTCTTGAGTGCCCAATAGGTAATATCTAAATTTCCTTTTTCACCTTCGTATTGCTCTTTCCAACTTATATAGTCACCAATATTTAGATTTACTCCATAGTTATTAATTGGGTTTTTGACCGCCCAATGATAGGTTTTGGTCTTTTTCTCTTTGTTATGGTCAATGCCTATTAAGCGACCATTTGATACATCAACCAAGTGCTCTGGTACTTCCACGCTAATGTCCATGCTGTCGACTTCGTCATACATGTGGTCTTTGTTCGGCCACCAGACAGATGCGCCAAGGCCTTGACATGAAGTGGCGATAAAGTCGGTTCCATTGGTATCCTTTTTCCAGCTGAAGCCGCCATCCCAAGGTGCGCGAACAGCTTCTTTGGGTTGACCTTCATAATAGACAATGAGTTCGTTGACATCACCCGGGTTTTGATCGGCCCAGAGTTGGATGAAGTGCGCATTACCATCAGACCTAAAGACCAGTGAACGTCCATTTTGAACTACTTTGGTGATTTTGAGCGGTTCTTGTAAGTCTACCTGAAGCTGATTGTTTTTAGTCAAGACTTTGTATTGAATGGTATTGCTACCTCGGATATACTTTTGCTCCGGCAGTACTTCAACATCTAAATGATAATAAGTGAGGTCCCACCAAACCCTTTCTGGTGTAATGCTACCACGCAATGAGTCTTGCCGAGAGAATTCTTGGGCAAAAGAAGTAATGGAAATTAATAATGCACTTAGTAGTAGTGAAATTCTCATGAAAGTGGGTTGCTATGATTACCTGAATATTGAGAGCACTATTTGAAGAATTAAAACGGAGAAAAGCACTAGGGCCAGACCTAAGCCTGTGAGTTTTCTTTTTTCCCGATTGATAAGTTTCATGTGTGTATTTTGATACAAGATAGTGGAATTTGAGAACTATGAATATTGGCAGTTTACAGAAATTTCTATCAGTATTGATACTGTTAGGTAATACAGAAGACTTACAGGTGAGTGATTAGGTTCTGTGAGGTGTCTTGGCACTTCAAGTGGTGTTTTTTATTTTTCGCTTCTTGTTTGATAGTTGATTTTACAGTTTGGTAGCCAGTTTTTCAAATTGTTTTTGTCAGTTTGAGTTAAATGGTCATCATCAATTCTAATTGATTTCAAGTTAACCAATTTGCTAATGCTAGGTGAAATATAGCTTATTGGGTTATTCCATATTTCGAGTTTTTCTAAACTTAACAGGTCGGAAATATTGTCTGGTATACTGTCAATTCTATTATCAAATATTAATAGCTCCTTCAAGTTGGTTAAGTGTTGAGTTTCCTTTGATATGGTACTGACTTGATTAGTATATAAATAGAGCGTTTCAAGCTTCTTTAGTCTGCTGTCGATAAAGGATAAATCCTTAAATTCATTACTATTTAGTGATAGCCAAGTCAGATTTGGGATTGATTTTATTTGTTCAGGCAATATCGTTAAGTCATTTCTTGCTATGTCAAAATGCTCTAAGCTGTCGAGTAGTGACAAGTCACAGTTGATTTCTCGTATCTTGGTTTTTGCAACTGAAATACTTTTTAATCTTTTAAGTTGATTCAGGTTACAAGGGAAGTTACTTATTGGGTTGACAGCTAAAATCAAATACTCAAGCGAAGAAATTTCTAGAATTTGATGAGGCAGTTCACTTAAGTTACTATCCGTTAATATTGCTTTATACAGATTGAATTTACCAAGGCCATCGGGTAAAGAAGTCAATCCTTTACTTTGAAGCTGCAAGTATTTTCCTCTGTTGTCAGAAGAGATGCTGGAAAATTCACTTTTCAATGAGCTTGTCTTTTTATTAGCTGAAATTGTATTGCACAAGTCAACCATCTTAGTTTTTACAATTGAGTTTTGATCGTGATCAATTTGAAAAAGCCAACTCTTTATTTTACCATTACTGGTTATGCAATCAATTTCAAAGTTTGGATCCCAGTTTATACGATTGTAGTCAATGGTTGTGTTGTTTGTGAATGACCATCGAACGCTGTTTGGGATATCTTTAATCTTTGTTGAGGTTATTATTAGCCCATTTTCAGGAATGACGATCGTCTTTTTCCAAAATTTAGTTTCTGGTAGTTCCGCGTAGCCATCAATTCCAAAAATTATTCCCGCTTCACCTTGAAAGTCCTGTGGAAATACAATGTTACTATGCTTTTGCCAATTCATATAAATTACGAAGGAAAGTAACAAATAGACTATGGTTAAAGCTGCCTGTATTGTAAGAATGGTCCTCTTAGGCTTTCTCAGTCTGTTAACTAAGAGGTCAATGACGTATACAGTAAGCCCAATTCCAATAAATATGAGACCGAGAACAATTAAATAACCGTAAGAGGCAATCGCTATTGTCAGCCCAAGAAGGATGGTCAATAGTCCGAGTACTTTTAATGGCGAGTCAAATATTCGTTTCACAGTTGTTCCTTCAAATGGTCAGTGTTATTAGCGATCATGTTTATGCCTCCCGCTGGCGTTAAACTAAACTAGTTGTAATCAATATAGATCCAAATATAAACGTATATCAATCAAATTTTGTCAGTAAAATTGGAATGACTGTTGGCGACAATACCATCTAATGCAGGTAAGTCAATTAGAGCAATTTCTAATTGCTCCCATATAAAAAGCCTCACAGAAATGTGAGGCTTTTACGTCATATTAGTATTTAGTGGCGTGCCTAAGGCATCTCCAGATGTGAGACTTCACAGAACACTGGCTTGCCAGTTGATGGTCCACCATAAGGCCATAGGTTCATGTGTAGTTTCATGCCGCTGCTCTTAGAAGGAACATAGCTGTTTACCGATGCTGGCGTTGTATGTTTAATTGTGTCCTTACCAGTAAACGGGAAAGTTGAGGAGTCAAAGGCACCATAGGCCAAATAGAACTCCACGGGGGCACCTCCGGCTGTCCACTTCACTAAGACGGTAACCTCACCTGAGGTTGGTATTTTAGCGGTATCGATAGCAATTCTTTTAAGAATATCCCAATCTGGCTGACCAGCGGTGGCAGCATCCCATGGCTGCAAAGTAAACTGTCCGTTGTTCTCAGTCGGCCCACCAGGTTGGCCGGCTATCCAACCTGTGCCATTATTGGCTTGGTTTTGATAGCCTAACTCTAAAAAATCAATTTCTGAATGTGCATTGCTTCCACCACCAGTTCCTTTATCGTACAGAAATATGCCGAAAGTAGTATTCATATTAAGTTGTGGTGGTGCAGCATTATTGATGTCAAATTGATCCCAAGCCAGATTGCCACTGCCGTCTGTCACTTTGAAAGTGCAGCAATAGGTGCCGTAGTTTACTGTGTTTTGAAAAACCGCTTCAGAAGCAGCCCAGATTTCTTCTTGCTGCCCATTGTTGTTCCAGTATTGTCCAGAATTTTGTTGTAGGCTTAGTTGAAGGTTTCCGTTGGTTAAAACTTGTACGTTGCTGGCCATCCACATACTGCCTCCGTTTACAGCGAGGCCTGGGTTACTATAGGTTGGTGGTGGTGCATGAGAGTCGGTTTGGATAGTAAAACTACCCCATTTGATCGTTGTCATAATGTGTGTGTTTGTGTTAAAAAATAATTGGCTTCAATAAGTACAGATTTAAGCAATCTATCAATACCATAGCTGTATTATTTTACTTGTAACGCGTACAATTCGGTTTGCATGTATTCTTTCCTGTAGTTTGCTAAGCGCTTTATCTTAGCATGTAGTCCCTTCGTTGGTACTCAGGATGTAAAGAGAGATGGGGGCGTTTACTGTTTTCCAACTATAGGATGGGAGAGAAGATATCAGCCAGAACTGTAGAAAGAAGAATCACACTTAAGGACGAGATTCTTAGTTTGAGTTGGTCTACTCCGCCAAAGGCGGACAGGTAGGGCTCCCCGAAACGAGTTCGGGGTAGACTTCTCGCCCGTAATCAGTATAAACCAAAAAAATCCCACCTAAGGGCGGGATTCTTTGTTTTAAGTTGGTCTACTAGGGCTCCCCGAAACGAGTTCGGGGTATACTTCTCGCCCGTAATCAGTATAAACCAAAAAATCCCACCTAAGGGCGGGATTCTTTGTTTTAAGTTGGTCTACTAGGGCTCCCCGAAACGAGTTCGGGGTATACTTCTCGCCCGTAATCAGTATAAACCAAAAAATCCCACCTAAGGGCGGGATTCTTTGTTTTAAGTTGGTCTACTAGGGCTCCCCGAAACGAGTTCGGGGTATACTTCTCGCCCGTAATCAGTATAAACCAAAAAATCCCACCTAAGGGCGGGATTCTTTGTTTTAAGTTGGTCTACTAGGGCTC
>CAYGQO010000013.1:0-125161 GCA_964352205.1 uncultured Roseivirgaceae bacterium | reverse complement strand
TTCTAGCTTCTAGCTTCTAGCTTCTAGCTTCTAGCTTCTAGCTTCTAGCTTCTAGTGTATACTAAACTTCTTTCGCTGGGTTGCCAAACACTGTTTTGCCTTTCTTGACATCAGCTACAACAACTGAGCCTGCACCAATCCTGGCATCCTTACCAATTTTTACACCAGGGACAATTGTAACACCTGATCCTATAAATACATTTTCTTCAATCTCGGCTTCTGCACCAATGACACTACCCGCACCTACTTGAACAAGATCGCCCAAGACTGCACTGTAGTCCACTACCACATTGCTATTCAGCATGCAGTGATCTCCAATCTTGGCGTTAGCACCTACAATGACTCCACTATTTATGAACTCTCCGTGACCGACATGGGCGGAAGGAGCAATTTCGGTGTTACTATGAATGGCGTTAACGGGCATCATCTTTCTTCGCTCTTTCAAAAGCTTAACAATCCCTTTTCGCAAGTTTCTATCATCAACGGCAATAAAACCCTCACACTTTTTACCAATCAGTTTTAAGAAGCCATCGTCATCCGTTCTTCCAAGAATTGACAGTTCGCCTAACGTAGTACCATGCAGCTCCTTATTATCATCTAAGTAGCCATAAACGATGATGTCATTACTCTCAAAAATCTCTCTTGCTGCTTGCCCTAAAGCACTAGCACCAAATATCATCACTGGGTTTTCCATGCATTATTAAATTGGATTGCAAAGATAAAGCATTTCACTAGAATAAGCTCAAATGACTTCAATTAAGCCTTAATCAGTTCCGCCCCAATACTGCACTCAACACACCTTTTTTGCTTGCAGAAGCTGTTATGTAGTTCTATAAGCCCTTGGCTATCGAAGGCTGATGATACATTCCACCCCAAGGTTTTCCAAAGCCGTGTGATTCGATTTTCTTCCTTAGGCAGGGCCATCAGTAGGTTAAGTGCCTTATCCAATACTTCGCTGTCATCTTTATATTTGGCAAAGGCCACCAGCAATGGTACAGTAGTATTAATTAACAGATTCTCTTTAGCAGCCTTCGTCAAACCTCCGACCTTCATGTTACTTTGCTTATCGGGCAAAAGGTGTGTTTGCCAATAAGGCGACTGCGAAACTTTCAGCTTATCGATCAATTCTTTGGGTTCACCAAAGGCCGTAAATAGGGAGAAGATATTCTGATGACTGTGAAGTAATGACGCAAGCTGTGCAATCCTTACAGTGGGGTAATTACTAGGTCTGGCTCCAGCAAAGTGCCATTGGTTATAACTCAGGGTCTTGTTGAGATTGTACTTTACCGAAAGAAACTCAAATTCAGACCTTAATTCTTTTAGGTAGTCGTCCTTCACATCCACATTGAGTAAACCCGAAAGGCCAAATAGCAGCGCCTCGTATTGCTTTAATTGACTATGCTTATTCAATACTTTGACTGGAACCAAACGCGCGAGTTCTAACATTGAATCTGCGTTCACTTTAAAACCTAGGCCCCTAGCCAGCCACTGATAGGCTGTCTCTTCCCAGTCTAGGTTATTTTCTTTCAATATTTGAGTAACAGCACTCGCCTTAGACTCTAGCCTATTGATGAGAACTCTCTCTAACATAGTGAGCCTATTAATTACCTTGGTGTCTTGGAGACGCTTTGCACAGGGAATGAGGTCATCGTTCTGAAGGATCTGCTCATACCTCGCTAACATCTTCGGTTTAATCAATCCTTTTAAACTCAACGTAGGAATTGGTCTTTCATGTTGATCTAAGACTTCTTTGTCATGCTCATAGACCACATGTAGAATAACGCTATCGTAATTCGGATCACCTTGATGTTGGTGTCTATGCCAGTCTGAGGATTTGATATGAATTTCGACTGCACCTGCCCATTTGATACCGCCAATGGTAATTTGAGCTTCTTTGAAGTCTGGGCCTGACAATTGATTGATAAAACCGACTTTTTCGATCTGAATAGATTCTCCGCTACTCGTGGAGAGTTTCGTTTTGTTGAAATATTGATTTTGCCACACAAAGTGCAAAAAGGCTTCTTGAATCATGCGGTGCGCGTTTACACCGAGAATTTAAAGGTATTTTTCCAGAAAGCCAGCCATCTCTTGCTGGAGTTCTTTGGCTTTTTTACCAGCAGTGATAGCAAAGCTCTCAGAATTATCAGCGTAAATAATCCCTCGAGAAGAATTTACCAACAGCCCACAATGACTATTCATACCGTACTGAGATACCTCTGACAAACTTCCTCCTTGTGCCCCAACACCTGGCACTAATAAAAAATGATCTGGGACAATCTGTCGAATGTTTTTTAAGGATTCGGCACGTGTAGCACCTACCACGTACATCAATTGATCGGTACTACCCCATTCTTGACTTTTTCGCAGGACCTCTTCATAGAGCTCTCCTCCTTTTTCAAGAGTCAGGTTTTGAAAGTTTTTACCACCGCCATTGGATGTTAAAGCCAAAAGGATTACCCATTTGTCTTCAAACTCTAGAAAGGGCTTCACTGAATCTTCACCCATGTACGGGGCAACTGTGATAGAGTCACAGTCCATTTGCTCAAAGAAGGCACGTGCGTACATTTTTGAAGTGTTTCCAATATCACCCCGTTTCGCATCTGCAACAGTGAAAATATCCTGTGGAATATATTCCATGGTTTTCTGAAGGCTTTTCCAACCTTCAATCCCATGCGCTTCATAGAACGCAATATTCGGCTTATAGGCCACCGCATAATCAGCAGTTGCATCAATGATTTGCTTGTTAAACTCGAAGATTGGGTCTTCGGTATCTAAAAGGTGTTTTGGAATTTTCTGGATATCCGTATCTAAGCCAACACAGAGGTAAGATGACTTCTTTTGAATTTGCTCAAAGAGCTCCGCCTTGTTCATTCGTTACGCAAATCTTCTTTATGCTGTACAGGGTTAGCTTCTTCATCAAATTCAAAGAACTTGGCTTCGAAAGACTGATCAGGTTTGAATGCCGAAACTTCGAAGTTAGTCTTGGCACCATCATAGTCAATTAAATCCCATCCTTTCAGATAAGAATCTTGTTGGCCAATGTACATGATGATGTTAGTGAAGTCAGCGTCCTCATCTGTAGATGTTAGCTCTACTACATCTACCAACGCTCCATTGACAGTGTCTTGGCGCTTATATTCATAAGTAAAGCCTTCTTTATAAATGTCATAAATATTAGCAGGGTTGATGGCACCTTCTTCAGGTTCAAAATTACTAATCGTCAATTCTTGGGACTCTACTAGGTAAGTCCACAGCACTGGCCCATTACAATAAATCTGTTGCCCTTCAATTTTCAGAACAAACTTCTCTTTGGCAACTGACGCAGTTCCTGCCGTTTTGGCAATTACTTCGGCCTCACTATAATTCTTTTGAACAAAGGATATTTCAAAGCCTGCCATTGCCTTATAAGTCTTGCTCATTTTATCAAGAACAGCCTTAGCGTCTCCACTTTGTCCTTTAGCTGCTAAAGCAACAACAGCTAAAATCAACACATATAATACTTTCTTCATCTTCTTTCTATTCTTCGGAATTACTTGTCATCGATGGTATTCAATAACTGTTCCAAACTATATTCATCGGGTATCAAAACTTGCCTTGCCTTGCTGCCCTCAAAAGGACCAACAATACCTGCAGCCTCTAACTGATCAATTAATCGACCAGCCCTATTGTAGCCCAACTTCAGCTTACGCTGAATCAAACTAGTACTACCTTGCTGATGCGACACTATCAATCTAGCAGCCTCGTCAAATAATGCATCCCTATCTGAGAGATCAACTTCACTTGAACTTGAGTCTCCCTCGTCTCCGGTAAACTCTGGTAACAAGTAAGCTGTTTCATAGCCCTTCTGCGATCCAATAAAGTCGCAAATCTCGTCTACTTCTGGCGTATCTACAAATGCGCATTGCAATCTTATGATATCCGAGCCCATAGACAGTAGCATGTCACCCTGCCCTATCAATTGATCAGCACCTCCTGCATCAAGAATCGTTCTTGAGTCCACCTTAGATGTTACCCTGAACGAAAGCCTAGCTGGGAAGTTCGCCTTAATAATACCTGTGATCACGTTAACCGATGGTCTCTGTGTGGCGACAACCAAGTGTATTCCAATAGCACGGGCCAATTGTGCCAAACGCGCAATCGGTGTTTCCACCTCTTTACCAGCAGTCATCATCAAGTCTGCTAACTCATCTATCACCAAGACGATGTAAGGAAGGAATTTGTGTCCTTTCTCAGGATTTAACTTTCTATCGACAAATTTTTGATTGTACTCTTTGATATTTCTACACGCTGCATCTTTCAAAAGATCATAACGTTGATCCATCTCTATACATAGCGAATTCAGGGTATTAATTACCTTTTTAGTATCGGTAATGATTGGTTCTTCATTGTCTGGCAACTTGGCCAAATAATGTCTCTCAATCTTATTGAAAAGTGTTAACTCAACCTTTTTTGGATCGACAAGCACAAACTTCAATTGTGAGGGGTGCTTTTTATAGAGTAAGGAAGCGAGGATAACATTCAAACCAACAGACTTACCTTGACCAGTAGCACCAGCCATTAATAAGTGTGGCATTTTGGCCAAATCAGCCACAAAAACTTCGTTAGAAATGGTTTTACCCAAACCGATTGGTAAGGCCATGTCTGAATTCATGAATTTATCGGTAGAAATAACCGATTTCATGGACACCATTTCTTTGTTCTTATTCGGTACTTCTATACCGATGGTCCCCTTACCCGGAATTGGTGCAATAATCCTTATTCCTAAAGCCGCTAAGCTTAAAGCAATATCATCTTCGAGGTTCTTGATCTTAGAAATCTTTACACCTGCCTCTGGCACAATTTCATAGAGTGTTACAGTCGGCCCGATGGTCGCCTTAATACTGGAAATACCAATCTTAAAATTGGTAAGCGTTTCTACAATCTTATCCTTATTGGCTTGAAGCTCTTCTTTGGTTACAGAAATCTTACCCGTAGAATATTCTCGCAACATGGTCACCGTAGGAAACTGATACTTAGCCAAATCCAAGGTAGGATCGTAGTGACCAGCTATCTCAACAAGCTTCTCTGCTTTCTCATTAATTTCTACTTCGAAGGTAGGTTCAGCATCCGGAGCTTTCGCGGCAGGTTTATTAACAGGAGTAACCTCTAATTCTAGGGCAGTTTCTTGCGGTGTTTCAGGTGCTTCAACTGGTGTTGCGGTCACTTCAATTGGTTCTTCAACTACTGTTGCTGGCTCCTCCACTTTAGCCGCTTCTTTCTCCTCTTTTAAGGTAACGACCCAATCTTTTAATTCCGCCTCAGCATCTACACTTTCGATAGGTTCCGATTCGTCCACCAATTCATTCGTTGGAGCTTCGTCTGCCGAAACATCCACCAAATCATCCGCATCAACATCTTCACCTGGTACTACAGGAGCCTTTTTTAAGGAAAGTACTTCTGTGATGTTAAAAAAGAAAATGACAAACACCAGCAAGGTAAATGCGAGAAACAGCACTGTTCCAAAGCCCAATAAATTATCGAAGAAGATGGACAATTGGTAGCCCAAGCCTCCACTATAAAAACTCCATTCAGAGATGGATTCATCTCCCTTGATCATTGAACCCATCAATAGGCTGACCCAAATCAAGAAGAACAAGGTGAATGCAATGGCTCTTGGCAGTTTAATCAACGCCTTGCCCCAAACCACGCGATATCCAAAAATGAACAGTAATGGTGGAATTAAGAACGCAGCAATACCAAACCAAGAAAATATGAGTTTGTGTGCTACAAGAGCACCCAATAGTTTCATCCAGTTGCCTGCCTCTTGACCTAGCGACTGAACCGTTTCATTCTGATCAAAGAAGGCTTCGACAACGCTCTGGTCCATCTTTCCTGTAAAGAGGTAACTCAAGCAGGCCAAAAAGATGAAAACTGAAAACAGCAATAGGAAGAAGCCAATCGACAATTGAAATCTTCTATCCCTTAAAAAGGGAATGTCGATTTTAAACGAACGTTTCTTTTTGGGTGCCTTGTCCTTGGTGTTGGACTTAAAAGTATTGGACTTATACGTGTTTTTAGCCATCTAAAAATCTAAAACCTGATAATACGAATTTAATCGAATATTATGAACCTGTACCGATCATTCATCAAACGATCGGATGCTTACTTTCTTTCTACCGAGCCAAACCTTTATTAATTCTCTTGATCATTCCCGGTCCTTCATAGATAAAACCAGTATAAACCTGAACTAAACTTGCTCCTGCATCTAATTTATCCTTTGCATCCTTAGCCGTTTGAATTCCCCCAACGCCCACTATTGGAAATGAGCCTTTCGACTTTTCATGAAGAAACTTAATGACTTCAGTAGACCTGAGTCTTACCGCCTTTCCACTAAGGCCTCCTGCACCTATTTCATCGACAGTCGCCTTTGGCGTCTTAAGCCCCTCTCGTGAAATGGTCGTATTCGTAGCAATCACACCATCAATACCCGTTTCATCGACAATCTCAATGATGTCCAACAACTGTTCTTCTGTCAGATCTGGGGCAATTTTCAAGAGGATTGGCTTCTTATTGGAAAAGTTTTTACCCGCCTCTTGCAGCGTATTGAGAATATGCTTTAAAGGTTCTTTTTCTTGTAATGCACGAAGACTAGGCGTGTTAGGCGAACTTACATTCACCACAAAATAGTCCACATAAGGATGAAGCCCATTGAAACAGACCAAATAGTCATTGACTGCCTCTTCATTCGGTGTCACTTTATTCTTACCGATATTTCCGCCTATCAGCACGTCTGACTTTCTATTCTTAAGCCTCTCAATGGCGGCATCAAGTCCCTCGTTATTAAAGCCCATACGATTGATCAAGCTTTGATCATCCGGCAATCTAAAAAGTCTGGGTAGTGGGTTTCCTGCCTGAGGTTTTGGCGTAATAGTGCCTATCTCAATAAAACCAAAACCAAGGGCTGACAACTCATTATAGAGCTTAGCATCTTTGTCAAAACCTGCCGCCAATCCAATGGGATTTTTAAACCTCAGCCCAAAGCACTCCCTTTCCAAGCTGTCATGCTCGAAACGGTAAAGTCTTTTACTGATTCCGTTGACTCCAGGAATCTTAAATAAACGCTTCAGCCATCTGAAAGCAAAATAGTGAGCTGACTCAGCGTTTTTAGTAAAGAGAAAAGGGCGGATTATGCTTTTGTACAAAAGGGGCGATTTTTCACAAAAATAGCCCTTATAATTGAAAGCCATAATGGTTTCAAAAGGAAATAATCTACAACATCCAATTAACAGGGAATCAATGCAAATACCTTTAAAGTCGGATCAACTCCTTGGATGGAATTCTTGAATGACTTGCCTTAAATAATCCCTATCCAAATGCGTGTAAATTTCGGTAGTGGTAATCGACTCATGTCCAAGCATCTCTTGCACAGCCCTCAGGTCAGCCCCTCCTTCAATTAAATGAGTAGCAAAGGAATGTCTAAACGTATGCGGGCTGATGGTTTTTTTTATTCCCGCTTTAAGTACCAAATCCTTTAAAAAAGTAAAAACCATCTGTCGGGTGAGTTGTCTCCCTCTTCTATTCAAGAATAAGAATGATTCGTGACCAGGTTTAACATCGAGGTGCACTCGAATCTCTTCTCGGTAAATGTTAATGTGTTTCAATGCCGTTCGGCCAATAGGAACTAGTCTTTCCTTATTCCCTTTCCCAAAAACTCGTAAAAACCCAACATCGAAGTGGACATTCGAAGTTTTGAGACCAATCAGCTCTGAAACGCGCAAACCAGAACTATACATTGTTTCCAGCATGGCTCGGTTGCGAGTCCCTTCCGGGGTTGAGTGATCAATTGCTTCTAGAATTTGATCAATCTCCTGAATGCTTAAAGTATCTGGAAGTTTTCTGCCCAGCTTTGGTGCTTCAAGAAGTGCTGTCGGATCATTTTCCATCTCTCCCTCATAGATCAAGAACTTGTAAAATGACTTCAGTCCGGATATAATTCGAGCCTGAGAAAAAGCACTCATCCCTACTTCATTGATCCACTCTACCATGTCCTGAAGCTCAACCAAGGTCACCTGTAGAGGATTAAGGTCTTTTTCTCTTAGGTCCAAAAACTGTTTCAGCTTTACAATGTCTCGTACATAAGCGTCTACCGAATTGGCGCTAAGCGAACGCTCCAATTTGAGGTAGTTTTCGTACTCCTGAATGTAGATATCCCAAGACATGGTCAAGTATAAGCAAAACTCAGTATAGATTCTGAAAGAAATACAGAATGGCTTAGATTTGTCCATTATGAAAGTGATTATCATCAACGGCCCTAACCTTAACCTGCTCGGCACTAGAGAAAAGAGTATTTACGGAAACATGAGTTTCGAGGAGTACTTTGAAAAATTGAAGGAACGGTTCGGTGATATTGATCTTGAATACTACCAAAGCAATGTTGAAGGTGAGTTAATCAATAAGCTTCATGAAGTCGGCTTCTCTTATGATGGCATTGTCTTTAATGGTGGCGGTTATACACATACCTCTGTTGCCATTTCTGATGCCATTGCAGCCATTAAAACACCTGTAGCGGAAGTACACATTTCAAATATTCATGCGCGCGAAGAATTCAGGCACTTGAGTCTGATCACCAAAGAATGCGCTGGCATGATCACTGGTTTTGGTATGAAAGGCTATGATATGGCACTGTACTTTTTAAGAGACAAGTAAAAAACAAGTCAATGGAAGCTCTTCTTAGCCTAGTCCTAGGCATGGTAGTGATTCTAATCGGCAGATATATCTTCTCGAATCAGAGATATCTTTTGAAGAACGGAGTACAAACCATTGGTAGGGTAAGAAAATTTCATGAAAGCGGCTCATCAAGGCAAGGCACCTTCTTTTATGCCATGGTCAGTTTCAAAGATAGAAAGGGAGATATTTTTGAAGCAGAATTCAGCTATGGAACTACCAATAAACGATATGATATTGGCCAAAAATTAGACATACTCTATGACCCTAAAAACCCTCTTAATGTTTCCCCTTTAAAAACACCAGGATTACGGGCATTATCTGTGTCACTCGAATCTATAGGCTACGGATTAATAGTATATGCGATCATCCTGATTGCCTAAGGTTTAAGCTTATTATGAAGAATAGTCTGAGTTTTATGATTCCCTTTCATAGCTTTGCAAAAATTTTCAACAATGCTCAGCTTTAAAGCAATCGTCTCTGTAACACTGATACTTTTTTCGGTCATCGACATACTTGGCTCTACCCCCATTATCATTGATTTAAGAAAGAAAAATGGTGGCCATATTCAATCCGGGAAAGCCACTTTGGCAGCCGGTGTATTAATGATACTCTTTCTATTCGTTGGAGATAATTTACTTGGACTTTTCGGAATAGACGTAGGCTCATTTGCCATTGCAGGCTCCATTGTCATGTTTATCATTGGCTTGGAAATGATTCTCGGAAGAAACTTCTTTAAAAACGACCCGTCCGCTACAGGCACTTCTTCCATCGTGCCCATAGCCTTCCCTTTAATTGCCGGTGCTGGAACATTAACCACCATCATTTCTATTAGAGCAGAATACAGCGAGTGGGATATTTTAGTCGGCATCATTGTCAACCTTATCTTTGTTTTTGCTGTCCTAAAATCCACCAACTGGTTAGAGCGGAAAATAGGCCCTGCTGGATTAGGCGTTTTACAAAAGGTTTTTGGAATTATCCTCCTATCTATTGCCATCAAATTATTTAAGGACAATATTGTCAATCTATGATTGTAATCTATACAGACGGCTCTTCCAAAGGCAATCCTGGCCCTGGTGGCTATGGAACGGTACTGAAATATAATGAGCACCGAAAAGAGCTCTCGCAAGGCTATCGTAAAACCACAAATAATCGTATGGAATTGATGGCCGTCATTGTGGGCTTAGAATCAATAAAAGTAGAACAGGCTAAAGTAAAGGTCTATTCAGACTCAAAATACGTGATCGACTCAGTGGAAAAAGGATGGCTTTGGAACTGGATGAAAAAGGATTTCAAGGGAAAGAAAAACAAAGATCTTTGGCTTCGTTTTGCCGAAATCTATAAGAAGCATCACGTTTCTTTTCAATGGGTAAAAGGCCATGCCGGCAATGAGGAAAACGAAAGATGTGACCAGATGGCCGTAGAAGCTGCAGAAAGTAATGATCACTTGATTGACGAAGGCTTCGAGTCTGGTCTTTATTCTTAACACCACGTTTTGCCTAATACCTATTTCCAATTCAAAGAATTTCGAATAAATCAAGCGGTAGACGGCATGAAAGTCACAACTGACGGCTGCATTTTCGGAGCAGTTATCAATGCTATTGCCAGCGGTAACATATTAGATATTGGCACAGGCACTGGGCTACTCGCCTTAATGCTTGCCCAAAGAACCGATGCGCAAATCCATGCCTTGGAGATAGATTCAAAAGTAGCGCAACAAGCAAAGGAAAACGTACTCCACTCCCCTTGGCCCAATCAAATCAAAGTTCTCAATGTGGATTTTCAGAATTATCATCCTCAAGCAGTTTACGATCAGATCATTTGCAATCCGCCTTTCTTTAAGAATAGCTTCAAGGGGAGATCTGAATTGAAAAACACTGCTATTCACAACGATTCATTACCTATGGAATCCCTCCTTGAGCAATCACAGGCACTCTTGACAGATCAAGGATGTTTATGGGTGATGTACCCGGAATATGAAATGAGTCGATTTGAAAAAATTGCAACAGATTCTGACCTATCACTGAGTAGCCAAACATTTGTTTACAACACATTCGACACTCCCATTTTCAGGGTTATCTCCGAATTTCGCAAAATGACACCAAAAGAACCTCACCAATCCGAACTTATCATTAAGGAGCATGACGGCTCCTACACGAAATCATTCCATGACCTTTTAAAGGACTATTACCTCCATTTGTAAAGTCTAATCAGACGATCAAGCCTCTGGTTTGCAGTCCCTAAATAATTACGATATCTTGCGCCCTTTCGAAAATTCAGCATGGAGATACTAGGCATAGACATCGGAGGAAGTGGCATCAAAGGTGCCATTGTAGATACTAAGAAAGGACACCTAGTCTCTGACAGATTTCGAATTCCTACACCCGAAGGACGCAAGCCGAACGATATTGCTGATGTTATTAGCCAAATTCAAGAGCACTTTAATTGGGACGATAATATTGGAGTAGCTTTCCCTACTGTGGTGGTAAATGGCAAAGCCAAATACCATAGCAATCTAGATCCTGACTGGACTGGGATACAAATCGATGACCTCTTCAGAAGCAGATGTAAGCAAATCTGTAATGTAATCAATGATGCGGATGCCGCTGGACTAGCAGAAATGAAATTCGGTGCAGGCCGTCACCATGCCGGTGTTGTTTTAATGGTTACCATCGGCACAGGGCTTGGTAGCGGACTCTTCTACGATGGTGTTTTGATTCCGAACTTTGAACTCGGGCACCTGTACTATGAGACAGGTGAGTTGATTGAACACTACGCAGCAGACTCAGCAAGAAAGAGAGAAGGTTTGAGTTTTGACGAATGGGGAAAAAGACTGAATGAATTCTTAGAGCATATCGAAAGAGTGATTAATCCTGACTTTATCATCCTAGGCGGTGGAGTGAGTAAACACATTCATAAATACCGTGATCAGATCACTATCAATACCCCATTTGTGGTCGGTGAAAAGGAAAACAACTCTGGCATTATTGGTGCTGCAGCCTACGCTGCGGATCATCACAAGTGATTGAGGCATTGCTGAACTTCAGGAAACTGCAATTCATCAAAGATCAACTCCCCATTATTTAGAAATCGCTGCATGCCGAGCATCACTTCATAGTTAGGTTGATGAAGATGTTTAGGGATCCTATAAATTCGTGCATCCTTCTTTTCAAAAGGTGTGGGTATTTTGGCTCCATACAAGTATGGCATTAAAATCTTTGAACAACTAAAAGCGATTCGATCAAAATCATGTGACTCGAAATGCCGCGTTAATCGCTCATTGATCTCTTCAAAAAACAACAGCGTCTTTGCCAGCCGAACACGTGAACCCGCCCGAGACTTACCTTTCGTTTTTAGGTGCTTAATCTGGCTCTTACCCTGTTTCTTACGCACCATATAAGCGGTAAAAACTTTATGTTCCAAACACTCCGATCCTTCAAATACACCCACAGAAGCACTGCCAGTTTGCACCAGTAGCATTAAGTATTTAACCACAGCATCTGGGTCAACCTTATCGTCATTAACGGCTAGTGTAATGGGCAATCTCAATTGAAACGCATCAGCATCGTTGGCAAATGAAAAAGCATGCTTTTCAAAATCATATTGCTTAGAAAAACCAGCGTTATCAATACGATATAAGAAGTCAACTACTTCATTCCGATTTAGAAAGTGGTGCCTCTCGTTCACAAAGCAATGATCTTGAATTTAACTCATAAAACACAGCCTTTGAACAGGAAACATGAATGCATAACTTTGTCATATCAACGCATAACATGAACCTAAGCATCGCGTTAACTACTTAACCTTATGACCAAGAAAAAAGCGAAAGGCATTAAACGATTCAAGTGGCTACTCTGGCTTTTTGCATTTGGCATATTCTTAGGAATCAGCTTCTTCATGAGTGTTTATTGGGGAATCTGGGAACCTCTTCCATCAAGAGAGCAACTCGCAGACATTAGACAAAGTGAGGCAACAGAGATCTATGCTGAAGGTGGTGAACTATTGGGCAAATACTTCATTTTCGACCGCCAACCCATAGATTACAACCAAATACCTCCACAACTGATTGACGCACTCATCGCCACCGAAGATTCCCGTTTCTTCAAACACAATGGAGTAGACCGAAGAAGTTTACTCCGCGTAATCTTCAAAACCATCTTATTACAAGACGAATCAGCTGGCGGAGGTAGCACGCTTTCCCAACAGCTCATAAAGAATTTGTACCCGCGAAGAGAACACGGAATGTTCTCCATGCCAGTAAGTAAAGTCAAAGAGGGTATTTTGGCCACACGGCTTGAAAAAATCTACTCAAAAGAAGAAATACTCACCCTCTACTTAAATACTGTTCCTTTCGGTGACAATACTTTTGGAATCGAAAGTGCTTCGGAGAAATTCTTCGGCAAAGCAGCGGAAGATTTGAGTCTTGAAGAATCGGCTGTGATTGTAGGCATGCTGAAAGCTTCTTATCGATACAATCCCCGCCTTTTTCCAGAGAGGTCTCAGCTCAGAAGAAATGTAGTACTCAGCCAAATGCAAAAATACGGTTACTTAACCGTGGAAGAATACAGTATTGCTTCCAAAAAACCACTCACACTCTCCTACCGACCTTTTAGTCATGATAAGGGTATAGCACCTTATTTCAGGGCATCGTTAAAGGCAAAAGTGCAAGATTGGCTTACGGCCTACAATGACTCCACAGGTACTAAGTACAACCTCTTCACCAGTGGTCTAAAAATTTACACCACACTAGATTATGAAATGCAGCAACTGGCGGAACAGTCAATGACAGAGCACCTCTCTAAGTTGCAAGAAGACTTTGAAAACAGTTATGGACAAAATGCACCATGGATTAAGAATAGTGACATCATTAAATCAGAATTAACCAAGTCAAAGACTTATGTTCGACTCAAGGCAAAAGGCCTATCGGAGCAACAAATTCTTGACTCCATGAATGTAAAGCACAATGTAGAACTATGGGATTGGGAGGGTAAAAAAGTAGTCAAAGCCAGTACTTTAGACAGCATTCGTCATTATAAAAAGTTTCTAAATGCAGGAGTTTTATCAGTCAGCCCATTTAATGGTCAAGTCAAGGCGTGGGTTGGAGGAATTAATTTTGAGCACTTCCAATATGACCATGTGAGGCAAAGCAAGCGACAAGTAGGTTCAACTTTCAAACCCATTGTCTATGCCACTGCCTTAGAGAATGGTGTTGAACCATGCAAATTCTACTCGGCTAGGCAAGTAACTTATGCTAACTACAACAATTGGACGCCTACCAATTCAGGTGACCCTGATTACAATAAACGCTATTCAATGAAGGCAGCCCTTAGCGGTTCTGTAAACACTGTTGCAGTAAAAGTGATGGAGGATGGAGGCATAAACAATGTGATTGAGCTCGCGCATGAAATGGGAATTGAGTCTTCTATACCTGAGGTTCCTTCGATTGCCTTAGGTACTGCAGAATTAACTGTGATGGAATTGGCTAAGGCGTATACTAGCTTTCTAAATGCTGGCAAACCAGCTTCCCCTTATTTCATTGCTCGCATAGAAGACTCGAAAGGTAAGGTGCTCGCTTCCTTTTCACCTGAAGTAGGTGAAGAGCCCGTATTATCGAAGGAAACGCGAGAAATTATGATTGAAATGATGAAGGGAGTTATTGAGGAAGGAACAGGACAAAGACTCAGACAGCGGTACGGTCTACAAAATGACATTGCCGGTAAAACAGGAACAACACAAGACAACAAAGACGGCTGGTTTGTGGGCCTAACCCCGAGACTCGTTACAGTGACATGGGTGGGCGCAGACGATCATAGGGTCGGTTTTCGTACCACTGCCATGGGACAAGGTGCTAACTCTGCGTTACCCATTTTTGGACTATTACAACAGAAGATGAATGCAGACAGTCAGTTTGATCGCTATTCTCAAGTCCGCTTCCCCACCGCGTCAATCAACACCCTAAATAAGCTAAGCTGCATCCCAGAAAAGCAAGAAGGGTTTCTGAATAGAGTCTTCGTAAACAATGAAAAGCCACAGATATTAGAATTCAAAAACGAGGTTAGAACCGCTGAGCCCAAGAAAAAAGAAGGGATTTTCAAGAAAATAGGTAACCTTTTTAAACGAAAGGATAAGAAGAAAAAAGGTGGTTAGTGTAAAATTGATTACGAACTAATTCGATAATATTTAGTATTGCTCATTATGAAGCGTTTTAGAAGCTCTATCCTTATCCTATTACTTGCCGCTTGCATAAGTCTTCCAGCGCTGAGTCAAGAAATCAAAATAGAACGTGAAACGCGAGTCAAATCAACCGTTATCCCTCAAGCTTCTGTTAACTGGATCAACGCGTCTTTTCCCGATGCTAAGAGAATTCGTTGGTACCAAGAAGTAACATCAGGCAAAAAAAGCTATGAGGCCAAGTTTAAGGCACTCGGCACTACCCTGAGTGTAGAATTTTCAGAAGAAGGTTTCCTTGAAGATGTTGAAATAAATAAAAAACTGAAGCAACTCCCTAACCTGACTAAAGAAGCATTATCTAAATCGTTCCTTCAATTTGAAAAGTTCAAAATCGTAAAACTTCAAGAGCAATGGACAGGCACATCGCCTGAATTAATACAGAAAGCAGCCTTAAACAATGACCCTTCACAAATCACCGTGAGGTTCGAAATAGTATTCAGAGCGAAAATTGATGGAAAGCAGGGAATATGGGAAGGGCTTTTCGATGGACAAGGAACTTTGTTGCGTAAAAAAAGAATCGTATTAAGACCTACCGACAACCTAGACTATTAATGAAAAGGCTCCTCTTCATTTTAGTTTTGAGTATTCCGATCACTGCAAATTCTCAGTCGCTGATATCTATTGGCTGGTTACCCGAAGTATCCGTTTCTTATAAATTGAATGATCAGTTTAGACTAACAGGCCAAGTAGAATCAATGCAGCTCGGCTTTACGAAAAGAAGAACTGAATCTTTTAATTACCGCTATAACTACGTAAGGACTGACCTCACTATGATCGTCAGCTATCGTTTAAACCCAAACTGGTCTCTGGCTGCCGGAGGTATGAGTCGGTTTGTCGATGGCAGTTTGGTCTATCGCAGCCTTCAGCAAGTGTCTTATACACGAAGAGGGCTTGGAGCTAGGTTTGGTCATCGCTTCAGAACAGATCAGACTTTTTCGAATGAAGCGTCTATGCAAGTTAGACTCAGGTATCGTTTTTCTGGCGAAGTACCCTTACAAGGACAAACGCTTAATGATAGAGAGTGGTACTCTATTTCCTCTGTCGAACAGATAGCCAGTGTCCAAAACTCAGACTGGGACTGGGAACAAAGATTATCCACTGCACTGGGCTATTACTTCAATGCCAAAAACAAAATAGAGATAGGGTTTGACTATCGCCTAGATGACTTTATACAAGGCGATGGTCGCCACAGGATATGGACTATGGTCAATTACTTTTTAAATCTATAGCCGCTATTCTAAGACGACTTCCTCCTCCACAAATTCAAAACCAAGCGTTTCTAGCTCGTTAAGAATTGGATTATAAAACTCCGGTGTAATTGGAATCTGTACACCTCTGGCCTTTATTTTCCCTTCCAGTAAGAGCTTTGTGGCAATGCCTAATGGCAAGCCTACCGTCTTAGACATGGCCGTATCTACCGCATTTTCTCCAGTAGCTACCATTGCAGATCTGATGCGTTTGCTTTGACCATTCTCCTCATAGTCGAAAAGATGCCACATTACAATTTGATCCTTTTTGTCTGGCCCTATGGTCCACTTCTTCTTTAGAATATGCTCAAGAATTTGGGCAGGAGTACCCTTAGACACCCCCACTAAGTCTTCTTCAAATATCCCCAACCACTTGAGCTTATGCATCTCAGGCCCATCCATTTCTAATTTTAAATAATGGGCCAGTTTTAGTTCGACCGAGTCATCTGGATTATAGGATAAAAATGAATTGATAAATTGCCGATGCGTCATTTCAGCAACATGCTCCATTTGATAAGTATCGTCAGTAGCACCAAGCTGCACAAAAACATCCCAAGCTTTTGAAAACCCTGCCCTACGTAGCGTTCCTCTATACAAAGTACAAATACCATGCAAGCCATAAACCTCTAGATACTTGAGAGAATCCCTATTGGCATACCCTTCAAAATATCCATGACCTGGAATATGAATCATTTCAATTCGCCTGAAAAGCTTAGTATATGGAATATACTTATATCGCCCTTCCTGTATGAATTTTACCGTCCCTTGACCTGCCAGTACTACATTTCTAGGATTCCAAGTAAACCCATACTGCCATGGATTATCATCTGTTACGTCAGGTGCCAAGAGGCCGCCCGTAAACGATTCAAATGCCTTAAGCGGAAGGCCTTTTTCTTCTCGAATATGATCTATCACCTTTTTAGCAGACATATGGTCTATTCCTGGGTCAAGTCCACATTCATTTAGAAAGAGTAGCCCTTTAGCTTTGGCCTGTTCATCTAAACTAGACATGTCATCAGAAACATAAGACGCTGTAAACAAGTGCTTTCCAAACTTCAAGCAAGTTTCAGCAACGACTGGGTGAAACGATGCAGGAAGCATCGAAATCACTACATCACATTGTTGAATTAATACATCCCGCTCATCTTCTTTGTTAATGTTAAAAGCCACTGCCTGTCCATTGGCATGACCATCCACTTTCTCTTCCGCCAGCTGAAGGGCGTAATCAGCCACAGTCACCTTCCAACCTTTAATACTAGCCTCTTTAAGTAAATATGAAATAAGTGAAGTAGCTGAGCGGCCAGCCCCTAAAACCAAGATGTGATCCATAAATGAATTCGTTTAATCTCGAAATAGGCAAAAAGGGATGTAAGTTCAAATCATTAATTGAATTGCTTCATAAACAACCTTACTTCAAAAGATTCGTATCTTCCTATCCGCTTCACATTACTACATGGCAAAAGAACTTAAGCAAGAAGTCTCGCTTCTCATATTCGAACAATCCGAATTAACCCCACAGGTAACTCATCTTATCAAAGCAGCCCGAGGGGCTGCATTAAAAGCTAGGGCTCCCTATTCAGATTTCCAAGTTGGGGCAGCTTTGCTGCTGTCTGATGGCTCCATAGTTTTAGGCAATAATCAAGAAAATGCGGCTTACCCTGCTGGGCTATGTGCCGAACGTGTTGCGTTCTTTTCGGCTAAAGCCAATAATCCAGAAGCAAACATTATGAAAGTAGCAATTGCCGCGCTAAAAATGGATGCCAACGCAGACAACATACCGGCCCCTTGTGGTAGCTGTAGGCAAGTGATGAGTGAATATGAAAACGATCAGGCTGAATCAATTGAAGTATATCTGACCGGGGGCTCAGGAGATATACTGATGTCTAGATCAATTGATAACCTGCTTCCCTTTAAGTTTTCAGCCAATCAATTGGGAAATTAATGGAGAATAGAATTTCTTTCGAGTTTAACGGTAGATATGAAACCTTGGGCCAACCAAGTGATCAAATAGAACACCTTTGGTTTGTTTGCCATGGGCACGGTCAATTAGCCAAATACTTTATTCGAAAATTTGAGTCGCTTAATGACGGAAAACACTTAATAGTCGCTCCTGAAGGACTCTTTAGGTACTACCTTGAAGGTTTCACTGGCCGCGTGGGTGCTACTTGGATGACGAAGGAAGATAGGGCCTCAGATATTCAAAACTATTTGAGATTTCTGACCGCTACTATGGACGAAGTCAAATCCAAGCTGAGATCAAACGTGAAAGTAACATTACTTGGGTTTTCGCAAGGTGCCGCTACAATTTCTCGTTTTGCAACACAAACTGATGTGTCGTTTGATCGTTTAGTCTTATGGGCTGGAATTTTTCCACCCGACTTACCTCCATTGGAAAGTCAAAGAAAGCTGTCAGATAAGCAGTGTTTACTCATATATGGTCTGAATGACCAGTATTTAACAGCCAGCAGAATTGAGGAGCAAGCTGCCATTGCGGCTCATATAAAAGTTACCCCCGAGGTGATAACCTTCGAGGGTGAACATGAATTGAATGACCAGGTCATTCTGCAAATCAGTGGCTTAGTTTAGCGCCAGAAGCTAGATTTTCGAGTAAACTTCGTCAAAATCTTATTTGGCACTATGGAGACAGGACCTTCATAAATGCCTCCGTTGTCTCCTATGTCTTCTACCCTAACCGCAATTGTATTCTTGCCGGGCTTCAATAAACCTTTTGGAATATCATATATTCTCAATTCTCTAAAACTTCTAGAAGACCCTAGTCTGCGGCCATCGTTAGTTTCTCCTATTTTAAAGCCATTGATAAAGATCTCATCGAAATCATCTATATAACCCCCGACCAATGTAAAATCAGTCTCTTTGCCTCCAGCTGGTATTACAAACTCTTTCCTATACCAAGCAAAGCCTCTGTAGTCTCTCATGCCAATTGTTTTCCAATTGGATGGCACAACAATGTCTTCCCAGCGCGTGTCATCAAAACCAACCTCAGAAAACTCATCTCGGTCTCTTCTAGATATTTTCCAGATTCCCTCCAAAGAATATACTTCGTTATACGCTGCATCTGCTACTAGTAAGCCTACCTCCCCACTGTAAATACCACCTTCTCCGCCTTTGTCATAAATTCTAACAGCAATAACATTGTCACCATCATAATTCAGTAATTCATTTGGAATACGATACTCTCGCTGTGCGTTCCATGCGGTATAATAATTGGGCGGGAAGCCTCCTGAAAAACCAATTTTGACTCCGTTGAAGAAAACTTCATCCACATCATCAATGTAGCCAAGTCTTAAATAGTGCGCACCTTCTTTTTCAAGCTCATCACCACTAAACTTTGTTCGGTACCAAGCATACCCATCGTATCCATTGAATCCTTCTCTTTCCCATCTTCTAGGTACATAAATCTCTTCCCAATCAGAATCGTCATAATCGACTTCGGACCATTCTTTATGGTCTCCTATAGAGAACTTCCAGTCTCCTCTAAGATTGAGCAGCCGATCAAGGTCTTGTGCATTGATAGCTACTGTGACCAACAGTAGCGCTATGGTAAATAATTTCTTTAACATCTGTTCGCGTTTCAAAAAAACTAACCGCTCCTTTATTGGAGCGATTAGTCAGTTACTAGTTTAGTTGTAATTTGTTTTTGCCCTTGGGCTTCGTTGTTGTCTATTCAAACATACGAGGCATATCGAAGGCGTATGTCATGTTAGGGTAAAGAGATGTCACAAAATGTCATAGTAAATTTAACACCTTAACAACTGTTTAATTATCAACTACTTATAAACTTATAGCCCACCCCGTGTACAGTTAAAATATACTTAGGGTCATTGGGGTTTTCTTCTATTCTCTGTCTCAGCCGGAGCATAAAATTGTCAACAGTTCTGGTGGTAGGCTGACTTTCATAACCCCAAACCTTATTTAACAAGTCGTATCGACTGACTACTTCATTCTTATGTTCCATTAAGTACTGAAGGATTTCGTACTCTTTGTGCGACATGCGCACATCTCCCTCTTTATTTTTTGCCGTGAATTGTGAGAAGTCAACCGTGAGGTTACCTATTAGTACGGGACCATTGGTAGATGGGTGCTCAGGGGCTTTAATCCTTCTAAGAATTGCCTTAACCCTAGCAATCAACTCTCTAAGGCTGAATGGTTTGGTTAGGTAGTCATCTGCTCCAAGTTCTAGGCCCAAGACCTTGTCTATCTCCTCACTCTTTGCTGTTAGGAATATAATCGGTGTTAACACGCCCATTTTCCTAATGGCTTTACATACATCAAAGCCTGACATTTTCGGCATCATCACATCCAATATGATTAAATCGAAACTTCCGTTTTTCGCCTTTTCTAGTCCCTCAGCCCCATCAATCGCTACTTCTACCTCGTAGGATTCAAACTCAAGATTATCTTTTAGGCCGAGGCGCATTGCCGGCTCATCTTCAACGATCAGAATACTAGGCATCTTCGTTTTTATTTAGTGGAAAAAATAATTTAAACGTACTCCCCTTACCTTGGGTACTTTGAACCTCTACTTCACCATCATGCGCATCCATAATGTGCTCTACAATAGTTAGCCCAAGGCCTGAACCTTTAGTATCATGAACATCGCCATTAGGCACGCGGTAAAACTTCTCAAACAACTTATCTAACTGGTTCTTAGGTATACCCATGCCGTGATCCTTCACAGAAACAAATGCCTTTTTGCCTTTCAAACCAGTCTCAATGATAACTTGCTTGGCGTCAAGACTATATTTCATGGCATTGTCGATCAGGTTAACCAGAACTTCAATTACAGCTTCTTGGTCTGCATTAATATGAAGTTCTCCCTCATAGGGTTTAAGTACATACTGAAAACCATTATTCTCTAAGTGATATGAGTAAGTGTTAAAAACATCATGCACAACCATATTCAAATCCAGATGTCTTTTCTCATAAGTCCTTTTACTGGCCTCAATTTTTGAGAAGCTTAGAATTCGGTTAATCATGTTGGTCAAACGACTCACTTCCTTTGTAATGATGCCATAGTACTCTTTCTTCTTCTCCTCTGTTTTAACCCGATCCATTAGCAGTGTTTCCGCAAACATGTTAATGAGGGCCAAAGGGGTTCTAATTTCATGAGAAACATTAGAAACAAAGTCGGCCTTCTTTTGCGCAAGCTTCATCTCTTGTTGAATATTTCGAAAGACGAGAAAGATCCCCAGTATCATAACCACCATTAGGAGGCCCAAGGCTAATAAGCTTTGATTTTTCCTTTTATTGACAGCTTCCTCTACGGTACCTCCAGCTCGGTCAATACCAATTTCAAATTTGGGTAGTAAGTCAATTGGCTCACTTTCATAAGTACCAGAAATGTTCTCCGCAGTAGAATAGACAAGATAGTCATCGGAAATTCTTGTGCAGGAAAGCACGAAATCATCGCGTGCTATCTCCTGAAATTTTGGTACCAAATACTGCTCAATCATCAATACTGGGTCGAAAAAGTAAATGGAAAACTTTGCATTTTCGCCCTTCCCTAAGACAAAAAAGAAGTAGTCTAGCTCAGTACCTTTATGAAAAAATCTTTGTTCTCCATTTTCAATTTTTAGAAAATCACCTGACTCTTTATAGCGGACTAACCTTGTTACAACTGATGCATTAGCGTCATAAATACTATCCGCTCTACTGACAAATTTATCGTCAAAGGATTCATTCGTTGTGAATAATTGAGCAAGCGAATCTGTTGTTACACCTTTTACATAGAGCCCCTTGAAGAATACGTTGGTAGAGAGCTCCTCCATTAACTCATCACCTCCTAATGCTTCAATATCTCTTTCTAAATCTGTGGTTATGCTCGAGACTTTGTCTTGAACGCTTTGATTGATTGAGAACAAAACTGATTCTAATTGACGCTCATATATCTTCTCTAATTCACGTTCATCAACGGTTAGGGAGTTCAATTCGAAAACACCATATACAATCACTGGAATGATCAGTATGGATAAAATGGCGATAAGAGGTCTATTTGCGCGTTTTTTCAACCCAATGCATATTATATCTGCTCGAAAATACGAAAAGGAAGCCCTGTCAATTAATTCTGTGACAATCTTTTACATGAGTCGGATTTTTAAAGAGTAATTCATATCTTTGCAGGCCGAAAAACAAATACATTAGAAAATGTTAAACAATTACGAGACAGTATTCATTTTAAATCCCGTTTTGTCTGATGAGCAGATGAAGGATGCTGTCGGCAATTACGAACAACTCCTAAAAGATAACGGAGCAGAGATCGTGAACTTAGAAAGATGGGGACTTAGAAAGTTGGCTTATGCCATCCAACATAAGTCTACTGGATTCTATAACCTGATTGAGTTCAAAGCCGACCCAAAAACAGTTGCCACCCTTGAAGTAGAATTCAAGAGAGACGAAAAAATCATGCGATTCTTAACTGTGTCTTTAGATAAGCACGCAGTAGAATATAACGCAAGAAGAAAAAGTGGCGCTTTTAACAAGAAAAAGAAAGAGGAGGTAGCATCATGACTTTAGTAAACGAACCAATCAACAGAGAGCAGCAACGCAAGAAGTATTGCCGTTTCAAGAAAAATGGTATCAAATACGTTGACTACAAGAACCCAGATTTCTTGATGGCCTTCGTAAACGAGCAAGGTAAGATTCTTCCAAGAAGACTTACTGGTACAAGCTTGAAATACCAAAAGAAAGTGACTCAGGCTGTGAAAAGAGCAAGACATATTGCTTTGATGCCTTACGTAGCTGACGGATTAAAGTAAACCCTAGACTGTAAAGAAAAATGGACGTTATATTAAAGACTGATATTAAAGGTTTAGGCTACAAGAACGACACTGTAAGCGTAAAACCAGGATACGGTAGAAATTACCTAATCCCACAAGGATTTGCTGTATTAGCAAGCGAGTCAAATAGAAAAATATTTGCTGAAAACATTAAGCAAGCAGCACACAAAGCAGATAAGATCAAAGGAGACGCTCAGGCAATTGCAGATGCAATTGGTGATGCTGCTCTTGAGATTAAAGCAAAAGCAGGAGACAGCGGCAAAATATTTGGTGCGGTTACTACTTTGCAAATTTCTGATGCTTTGAAAGCTAGAGGTGTTGATGTTGACAGAAAGAAAATCTCTTTCAAAGGCGAAGTAAAAATGCTAGGCGAATATGAATTAGAAATCGATCTTCACAAAGAGGTAAAGAAAGATTTGAAATTCGCAGTAGTTGCCGAATAAGACATAAGACAGATAATAGAAAGCCTGTTCATGCAAATGGACAGGCTTTTTTTGTTTAGTCTTAAGAGCACTACGTAACACATGAAAATTTATTGGACCACCCCTCTATTCGATAGACAACCGTTTGCACAATAATTCATCTCTCAAGGCTTGAATACCACATCATTTTTGCCTTATTTCCCAGTGAATCAGAAGCTTAATCTCAGCCTGAACTGAACAATAATCAACCAAGAACCCACTAGCCACCACATTATCATGAAATCAGGACAAAAAAGAGTTGTTATTGAAAACGTTTCCCCTGAAATCAATTGCGGTCAACATGCCGCTAAAAGATCGGTCGGTCAAACCTTTCAAGTATCGGCAGACATCCTCGCTGACGGGCATGATGTGCTTAATGCGCACATCAAATACAAGTTTGGGAATGCCAGAACTTGGAAGTACGCATCTATGCAACATTCTGAAAATGATGTATTCACAGGAGAATTCACTGTACCCCAACAAGGCAACTACACGTATACCGTAGAGGCATGGGTTGACTACCCTCTAACATGGCAGCATAATATTGAGCGAAAAATCGCTGACCAACAGCATGTGGACGTGGAATTATTGGATGGTATTCAGTACTTGGAAACCGCACTGAAATCCGCCAAAGAAGAAAAAAAGTACCTAGAAGGCTTAATTGAAGCTTTCAAATCAGCTGACTCTTACAACTATGCCATTACTGAAGCCCAGTCTAAAAGGCTTCATCATATCTTTGAAAGTAACCCGACCAAAGAATTCGCAACCACTTACGAAAAAGAGCTGCCACTACACGTAGATAGACAAAAAGCATTGTTCAGTAGCTGGTACGAGTTCTTTCCAAGATCTACAGCCAAAAAGGAAGGAAAGCATGGTACGTTTAAAGACTGTCTAGATGTAATTCCTTATGTAAAACAATTGGGCTTTGATGTCATATACTTCCCTCCTATACATCCTATAGGAACAGCACACAGAAAAGGAAAAAACAATACTACCACCCCATTACCCGATGATGTAGGAGTGCCATGGGCTATCGGCAACAAAGAAGGCGGACACAAAGACATATTACCTGAGCTTGGATCGCTGGCAGATTTTAAAAAATTGGTAAAAAAAGCCTCAGAAAGCGGTATCGAAATTGCGCTGGATTTTGCTTTGCAATGCTCGCCAGATCACCCCTATGTGAAAGATCATCCATCTTGGTTCAAATGGCGACCAGACAACACAGTTCAGTATGCTGAAAACCCACCAAAGAAATATCAAGACATCTACCCTATCTACTTTGAATCAGCGGATTGGGAACCCATGTGGGACGAATTTGTCAGTATAGTACTTTATTGGAATAAGCTGGGCATCAAGATATTCAGGGTAGACAACCCCCACACGAAACCTTTCGGTTTTTGGGAATACCTAATCACTGCGGTGAAGAAAGTCGATCAGGATGTACTTTTCTTAGCAGAAGCTTTCACCAAACCCAAAACCATGCAGCGGCTGGCCAAGATTGGATTCAGCCAAGGCTACACATATTACACATGGAGAAATAACAAAGCTGAACTCATCGAATACATGACTGAGCTTTCGAAAGGTCCAATGAAGGATTATTTCAGGCCTAACTTCTGGCCTAACACGCCTGACATTAACCCATGGATACTTCAAGGAGGGAATGAGAACCTATACATCGTCCGCCATATGATGGCAGCAACCCTATCATCAAACTATGGCATGTATGGCCCTGTTTATGAGCAAATTGATAACGCTGCATATATCGGAAAAGAAGAGTATTTAAATTCTGAGAAGTACGAGGTAAGGCAATGGGATTGGACAAAAACCAGTAAGCTCACACAACTGATTACCCGGATTAATCAAATTCGAAAAGAGCAGTCGGCACTTCAGTTTACCAACAATATCGATTTCTGTACTATTGAAAACGATCAGGTACTCGCCTACTTTAAGCAAAGTGAAGACAAGGAAAACAATATACTTTGTGTTGTTAACCTAGACCCTTACAACAAACAAGGCGGCTGGGTTCAGGTACCTAGACATAAAATGGGCATATCCGGTGACACCCCTATGCGAATGACTGACTTGGTTACAGGCAATAGCTATATCTGGAATCAAGAATGGAATTTTGTAGAGCTTGATCCTTATCAAGTGCCCTATCATATATTTTCAATTCATTACTAATTTGTAGCGATGTCAGCCAAAGCAGTAAAATCAAAAAAGAGTTGGGAACAGCTCTTTGAAGAAGAAACATTCAGAATGCAGTTAAGTGGTGAAATACTACCCACTTACATGATGACCACTCGCTGGTATGCTGCTAAGACGCAGAAGGCAAAGACATTTAGAATTGAGCAATACATGCCGTTCGAAATGGATAATGGTGAAACCGTGTATTTCATTACCATTGAAATAAACTTCGAAGCGGGTTTCACTGAATACTACTTCATGACCCTGGCTTTCGTGAGTGAAGCCATAGCAATTGAGGAGAAAGGCAAAGTACATTCAGCCGAAGTTGATGGACAAAAAGGATGGATCATTGATGCGCTTTATTACGAGACTTTCCGTAAGTGTTTGTACGAGCAAATCATATCGCAAAAGACAATTACAAACGGTACTACCAAACTTATTTTCGAAAGAGGTAAAGTATTAAGATCAAGTCCTCCTTATGAGAGCTCTCAAGTGATGGGCTTCGACCAGAGCAACACCTCTATAGAATACAATGATCAGTTCTTTTTTAAAGTCTATCGAAGACTCTTTCAAGATGACAATCCCGATTTAGAGTTAACAAAATTCTTATCGGATGACAGCGACTTTAAAAACAGTCCTAAATATGGAGGAAGTATTAGTTGGATAAAAAACCAGTACGCCACACTCTCCATCGGCATCATGCAAGAAAAGGTGGAGAACATAGGCGAAGCATGGAACCACACCTTAGAAATGATGAAGGGATACTTCGATCGGATCGAGGCGACAGCAATTGACATCCCTGATATTCAATCGATTAAGAGCTTTGATTTTAAAAGTCCTGACGACCTAAAGTCGGATTTCAGACTCTTAATAGGCGATGATGTACTGGCCAAAGTAGAACAAATGGCCCTGCGTATTGCGGAAATGCACGTAGCACTCTTCCGCAACAAGGTAGACACCAAGTTCTACCCCATTCCATTCAATGGAGACTATACCGTTTGGTTAAAAAATAGAATCATCTATCAGGTAAATGCCCGTTTCATTTTGGTGGAAGAGAACCTTGATAAATTGAAAGGCTTGGCTAGAACATATGCCGAAGATTTTATCGCCAAGCGCGAAACCATTACCTCTCAGTTTCTAGCGTTTGAAGAAGTAGAGCTCAACAGTAGCAGAATTAGAATACACGGAGACCTTCACCTTGGACAAATCTTAATGACCGAGTCAGACGATTTTTATGTTATTGATTATGAAGGAGAGCCCGAAAGCACTATTAGAGACCGTAAAGTCAAACAAACTCCACTAAAGGATGTAGCAGGCATGTTACGTAGCTTTCACTACGCAGTATACGCCACCATTTTCGGTGCTAAAAATAACTTCAAACTATCTCAGGAAGAGCTTTTTGAAGCAGGTGAAAAGTACTATCATGCCATCTCCGCAGTGTTCCTAAACAAGTATGTGACAACTGCAATGGACAGCAATTTAGATATTGGGTATGAATCAGAGATCAAATACCTTTTGAAATACCACCTGCTTGAAAAAGCGGTTTACGAAATTGGCTACGAGCTAAAAGCTAGACCTGACTGGGTCATTATCCCACTAACTGGTATCAGACAAATATTAGAAGACTAATTATGGAACAACATCAGCATACAACTGCACACTCCTTATTGACAGATTTTGATGGTGAGTTATTCAAATCAGGCAAACACTTTAAGCTCTATGAAAAGCTAGGCTCAAAGCTGATTGAAGTTAACGGAAAGAGAGGAACCCAGTTTGCAGTTTGGGCACCCAACGCAGAAAAAGTTCAGGTAATTGGCGATTTCAACTTTTGGAACGGTGAAGGCTATGAACTGTATCCACGCTGGGATGGCTCTGGTATTTGGGAAGGCTTTGTCGAAGGAGTTGAGAAAGGAACTGTCTACAAATACAAAATCCATTCGAATAGCTTTGGACAGGTGCTCGAAAAAGGCGACCCTTTTGCCATACACTGGGAAGTTCCACCCAAAACAGCCTCTATTGTCTGGGAGGTTGATTACAAATGGAAAGACAGCAAATGGCTCAAAGCTAGAAAAGAAAGAAATGCGCTGAATCAGCCTTATTCAGTTTACGAAGTGCATTTGGGCTCTTGGAAAAGAAAAGACAATGGCGAATCGCTTTCTTATAAAGAACTAGCAAAGGAACTGGTCAATTACACCAAAGAAATGGGCTATACCCATGTCGAATTTCTTCCTGTAATGGAGCATCCATTTTTCGGTTCTTGGGGTTATCAATGTACAGGTTACTTTGCGCCATCTTCGAGATATGGCACGCCAGAAGATTTCATGGCCATGATTGATGCTTTCCACAAAGCTGAGATTGGCGTTATTCTGGATTGGGTTCCCTCCCATTTTCCGAGTGATGCACATGGTCTGTTCAATTTTGACGGCACACACCTTTATGAGCATGCTGACCCTAGACAAGGTTACCACCCTGACTGGAGTTCTTACATTTTCAACCTTGGTAGAAATGAGGTCAGAGCATTTCTTATCAGTAGTGCCATGTTCTGGCTTGATACTTTCCATACCGATGGACTAAGAGTTGATGCAGTGGCTTCTATGCTCTACTTAGATTATTCAAGAAAAGAAGGAGAATGGATTCCTAACATACATGGTGGACGAGAAAATCTGGAATCAATCTCATTCTTAAAAGAGCTGAACGAAACTGTTTACAGCCAACTAGAAGGTGTACAAACCATTGCGGAAGAATCCACCGCATGGCCAGCTGTTTCAAGACCCACCTACCTCGGAGGTCTCGGGTTTGGCATGAAATGGATGATGGGTTGGATGAATGATACACTTGAGTACTTCAAGAAAGATGCATTCTATCGGCAATACCACCAAAATGATATTACGTTCAGTTTGAACTATGCATTCACAGAGAACTTTATGCTGCCCATTTCACATGATGAAGTGGTACATGGTAAAGGGCCAATTATTGACAGAATGCCGGGTGACGAATGGCAACGATTCGCAAACCTGCGTTTGCTATACGCATACATGTACACTCACCCAGGCACTAAGCTTGTCTTTATGGGCTGTGAAATAGGGCAAACCACTGAGTGGCAACATGATTATTCCATTCCTTGGAACTTGCTCGACTTTGAGCCACACAAGGGAATGAAAGAATTCACCAAGACATTAAATCACGTTTACAAAGGCGAACCAGCCCTATATGAACACGGGTTTAGTGCAGAAGGATTTGAATGGATAGAGCTAAACGATAGCCAAAATTCAGCCCTGAGCTATATCCGTAAGGGTAAAAACCCAGAGGATGATATTGTAGTAGTCTGCAATTTTACGCCAGTAGTAAGAGAGAGCTACCGTATCGGAATTAATGGTGGCAACTGGGAAGAAGTTTTTAACTCTGATGAAACAGCATATTGGGGCAGTGGCATTAAGAACGAAGGCATTATTAAGTCTGAAAAGGAGCCTCAGCATGGTCGACCAAATTCACTCGATCTAAAACTACCACCACTGGCAGTTATTATGCTAAAGCAAGTAAAAGCTACACCTAAAAAAGCGGTAGCAGCAAAAAAGAAAAAGTAGAGAAAGCAATTGATGGATAGGTATTTATGTATACATGGGCATTTTTATCAGCCCCCGAGAGAGAATGCGTGGTTAGAAAAGATTGAAATCCAACCCAGCGCATTCCCATATCACGACTGGAACGAAAGAATTACTAGAGAGAGTTATTACCCTAACGCCTTCTCACGAGTGCTTAACGATCAAGGAAAGATCATAGACATCGTTAACAACTATTCTAAAATCAGCTTCAATTTTGGCCCCACCCTATTATCATGGATGGAGCAGCATGCTCCTACTACCTACCAAGCCATCCTAGACTCGGACAAAGAGAGCATGGGTAATTTTGGAGGACATGGCTCTGCTGTAGCACAGGTGTATAATCATATGATTATGCCACTAGCCAACAGAAGAGACAAAGAGACTCAAATCATTTGGGGCATAGATGACTTTAAAAAGCGTTTCGGTAGAATGCCGGAAGGCATGTGGCTGGGAGAGGCTGCCGTAGATACTGAAACTTTGGAGCTAATGAGTGATCAAGGAATTAAATATTCTTTATTAGCTCCTCGTCAAGCTGCTAGGTACCGAAAAGTTGGATCGAAAGACTGGATTGAAGGCATAGACCCAAACAAACACTACAGTTATAAACTACCTAACGGAAAGCGTATCGCACTCTTCTTTTACGATGGTCAAAGATCACAGAACGTAGCCTTCAAGGGTATTCTCCAAGATGGCAAGCGATTTGCCGAAGACCTCATGGAAGGATTTCGCGATACGGACGAAAGAGAATTTGTTCACATTGCCACCGATGGTGAAAGCTACGGTCACCACCACAAAAATGGTGACATGGCGCTCGCCTACTGCCTACGATATATTGAAGAGAACAAGCTTACGAAGCTCACTAATTACGGGCAGTACTTAGAACTATTTGAGCCAGAGTACGAAGTAGAAATTCATGAAAATAGTTCATGGAGTTGTGTTCATGGCGTAGAACGGTGGAGAAGTAACTGTGGCTGTCATACTGGTGGAGAGGGTAATTGGCATCAAAAATGGCGAGAGCCATTGAGAACTGCCCTCGACAACGCTAGGGACAGAATGATGACCATTTACGAAGATGGGCTCAAAGGCCTAGTCAAAGATCCATGGGCCATGCGAAATGATTACATCCGTGTAATCCTAGATAGGTCCAAGGGAAACCTCAATCGCTTCTTAAAAAAGCATATCGACAAACCACTATCTGAGAGAGAAAGAACACATGTAATGCGTATGCTCGAAATGCAGCGCAACGCCATGCTCATGTATACAAGTTGTGGTTGGTTCTTTAATGATATTTCTGGTATTGAAACATTGCAAATTTTGCAATACGCTTGCAGAGCCATACAACTGGCAGAAAGTGAATCTGAAGAGCGTTTTGAATCAGAATTTATAGAAGACTTAGCAAGAGCCGAAAGCAACGTGGCTAGCGAAGGCAACGGAAAAGACATTTACCTTAAAAATATTTTACCATATCAGCTTTCGCTTACACAGGTAGGCATGCACTATGCAGTGGCCTCACTCTTTGCAGACAACCCACAAAGCTTAACCGTACTGAATTACGACTGTAAGAGTATCTTTTACGAAAGAAAAAGTGCAGGCCTCCAAAAGTTAGCTTATGGTACCACCGTGGTCAAATCAAAAGTGACAACTTCTACCAAGGAGTTTAGCTTTGTAGTGATTTACCTTGGTCAGCACCATTTAATTGGCGGAACAAGCAAGCGGCTTTCCACAGAAGAGTTTAGCCCGATATCAAACGCATTAATACAAGCATTTGAGCGAAGTAATGTGGCTGAAGTAGTAGACATTATCAAGGAAAAATTCAGAGCACACACCTTCTCCTTCTTTGGCATGTTTAAGGACGAACAAATGAAGCTCGTCAATCAATACCTCGAACAGAGTGAAGAACTGGCTTACGACTCCTATAGAAAGATCTACGATCGAAACTATGGCATTCTGAATGTAATGAAAGGCCAGAAACTACAGATACCACCTACATTAAAGCAAAACATCGATGATGTAATCAATATTGAGTTCAAAGACCTATTCACCAATGGCAACTTCCATATTGAACGCATGGAAGAACTTGTGGACGAAACTTTGAAGTGGGATGTAAAACTGAATAACGAACTGATTGGGGCCAAATTGAATGATAAGTTAGATATGCTGTTTGGCCAATTCCAAAAAGATAACGACTGCCAAATCCTTGAAGAAATTCTTAGCACAATTAGGCTATCTAAGAAAGTGGGGCTCCAACCGCTCTTAGTGAACCTTCAAAATAGTGTCTTTGAATTGAGCAGAGACTTTCTCTCTGGTGTAAAAACACCAGTCGATGGTAATCAAGTAATTTTAGACACATTAGAAAACATCGCTATCGAAATCAGTATAGACTTAAGCTTTGTAAAGAGTCAGGTGATAAATGCTTGACCAGACGCAAAGCTTTGAGGGTGTATCAATAGAAAATCGCTGATCAATCGCGAAGATTGTGTACCATAAGCAATCATAGTGTGTACGTTTTTAGTACACACTTTATCGTTCAAAATCGTTCACTTAATTTTAAGTATCTGAATATCAGTTATTTATTATTATTGGCACAGGCATTGCAAACTATTGGGCAGGTCAGTAAAAACAACAATTATGAAAAGCCCAATAGTCAACTCAGCAAAAAACAACAGTCGTTCAAACATTAGAAATTTCAGCGCAGTAATCGCAATTATGCTAGCTGCCGTTACAATGCTTCAAGCCGGGAACGTCAAATCAAGTGAGCTGAATAATAGAGAAATCTCTAGCCTAGAAATGGAATTGATCTCAGAAATCGAGCAGTTCTATTCTGAAGCAGAATTGTCTCTAGAAGAAGCCATCATCATGGAAATGGAAGAAGAAAAAGCTCAAATCAGTGTATATGACAATGAGAACAATCTCATTGCCAGTGGGGATCCAAAAGAAGATAATGAATTAAGAAAGCTTGTCAACAAAGCCGAGTACCTAAGTAGCTTAGGCAGCAAAGATTACTACAGACTATCAGAGTAAACCCTGAGGTTGTACTTATTGGGAAATCAAAAGTATTCAAAAACCGATCTTCGATCGGTTTTTTTATGCCTTGAAAATGAAAAAGCGGTCGTCAAGGCAACGACCGCTTTAGAGCTCTCAATGAGAACCACCTATGGATTTTTACAAGAAGCTTAAACAGTTACTACTGAGTTTTCTTCAAATGTGATATTATTAGGAACATATTTGTCCGCTTCCCAATCATTCTCCCAAGTCTGTCCATCGATCAAGTATCTGAATTGATATTCTTTACCCGTTTCCAATTTAACAGTCGCCTTGAAAGCACCTGATTTCAATTTCTTCATTTCGATTCCGGAAGTATCCCAATCGTTGAATTCACCTACAATGGCTACCTTTTCAGCTTGTGCAGCTACTTCTGCGCCTAATTGAAATGTTACGTTAGCCTCTGGCTTAGTTTTTAAGTATTGTTTCTTAATGCTCATGTCAAAAATAATTTCCGTAACAAAGGTTCAATCATTCAGTAAATAGCGCAAACACGAGTGGAAAAATATGGTGAAACGTTTGCACTCAAAAAACCAGATAACTCCCTATAAAACAAGCATTTCCAAATAACAAACGTTTGTTTTCGCATTAATGCTAGGCAACCGTTTCCATAGATTTTAAGGTGGAGAGTCTCATACGGCTAAATTGCCCAGCACATGCCAAAAAGATAGATTATCTTTGAATATGTTTCGTACAGAAATAGAGCACCTTGACCTTCCAATATCAATCAATCATAGAGATAGATTGATGACACTTGGCTCCTGCTTTTCAGAGGAAATAGGTCAACGACTACTATCAGATAAGTTTCAAGCCTTGGTCAATCCATTTGGCACACTCTTCAATCCCTTATCTATTTTCGAGTTATTAAACTTCTCCATTGAACCCTCAATTGCCTTAGAAGATGCTGTTCTCCACAGGGATGGCCTGTACTACAACTATAAACTTCACTCCTCTTTCAGCAGTAAAACTAAAGAAGGTCTGCTCAGCAGTATTGCCACCCAACTAGAACATACACAAGAACATTTAACCAAAACCAAAGTACTCTTCCTAACTTTTGGTACTGCTTGGGCCTATCAACTTAAAGATGGTCAAATGCCAGTGGCCAACTGTCATAAGCAACCACAAAAGAAGTTTAATAAATACCTGCTGACTGTTGAAGAAATAATAACCGCATTCATGGGGATGAAAGAGAACCTGCAAAGCATCAATCCCGAATTACAAATTGTATTAACCGTCAGCCCTGTAAGACATACTAGGGAAACACTGCCCCTCAACGCAGCTAGTAAATCAGTCCTACGGCTAGCCTGTCATTACCTTGCTGATATGGCGGACAATGTGCACTACTTCCCGTCATATGAAATAGTACAAGATGACTTGAGAGATTATCGGTTCTATGAAAAAGACCTAATTCACCCAAATGAACAGGCAATAGATTACATATGGGATGTTTTTACCAAGACATTCTGTTCCTCGGATACAAAAAAGATAATTCATGAATGGCAAAAAGTATCGAAAGCACTATCGCACCGACCATTCAATACTGAGGATGAAAAACATCAAAAATTTCTGAGACAAACCTTGGAGAGACTATTCAAGTTGAAGGATAGTTTAGATGTCAAAGAAGAAATAGATCAAGTCAAAAGACAACTCATATAGCATGTCCAATAAGCAATTCACCAACAGGCTTGCAGAAGCTTCATCACCTTATTTACTTCAACATGCTCATAATCCCGTGGATTGGTTTCCTTGGGGAAAAGAAGCTTTAGAAAAGGCTCAGAAGGTAGATAAGCCCATCATTGTGAGCATTGGTTACTCCGCATGTCATTGGTGTCATGTAATGGAACGCGAGAGTTTCGAAAACGATGACATCGCTGCGATTATGAATGAGCATTTTGTTTGTATCAAGGTAGATAGAGAAGAAAGACCAGATGTAGACCAAGTCTATATGGATGCGATTCACGCCATGGGACTGCAAGGTGGTTGGCCGCTCAACGCATTCTTACTACCAGACCAACGACCTTTTTATGGCGGGACATATTTTCCGCCACAAGGCTGGGCACAGCTTTGCAATCAAATCGGTAAGGTTTTCAAGGAACAACGCTCAGAGTTAGAGAAATCAGCTTCTGGCTTTATGCAAACACTGGGAAGAAGCGAAGTTGAAAAATATGGGTTAGCCTCTACCGACTCACAATTCACCAAAGCCAAACTATCAGAAATGGCAAAGAAGTTTGCAGAAAACTTCGATACCAATAAAGGGGGCAACAATCGTGCACCCAAGTTTCCAATGCCTGTTACTTACAGTTTTCTATTACGAGAAGGTGTAGTCAATAAAAATCAAGAATCTCTCGACCATGTAGAAAGAACCCTCAACCACATGGCCTGGGGTGGACTATACGATCAAGTAGGAGGCGGATTCACTCGTTACTCAACCGATATGGATTGGTTTGTACCTCACTTTGAAAAGATGCTTTATGACAATGGCCAGCTCGTGAGTTTATACGCGGAAGCTTATCAAGTCTTTCAAAACCAACTGTATCAGCAGACGGTCTATCAGACCATTGATTGGTTAAAGCGAGAAATGACCAGCCCAGAAAATGGGTTTTATGCTGCATTAGACGCAGACAGCGAAGGAGAAGAGGGTAAGTTTTACTTATGGACAGAAGAAGAGTTTAAGGAATTACTAGGCGCAGATGCCGACCTTATGATGGACTTCTATAACATCACCTCAGGCAATTGGGAGCCTCAGAAAAACATCCCTTTCAGGAATGACACGAACACTAACTTTGCGAAGCAACATAACTTGGAAGTGGATGAACTGGAAGATATCATTACATCTAGCAACCTTAAACTCCTTGAAGAAAGGTCTAAACGGATTAGACCAGGGCTTGACGATAAAATATTGACAGGTTGGAATGGCCTAATGTTGAAAGGGCTGTGCGATGCTTATGCAGTCTTCGGGGACGAAAAGTTCATAGACCTAGCTTTAAAAAATGGGCAGTTCCTATTGGATCATGTATACGATCAAGGTCGATTGAAAAGAAACTATAAAAATGGGCTCGCCACAATTGATGCTTATTTAGAAGACTATGCCGCCATAATACAGGCCTTCATTGCGCTATATGAAGTCACATTTGATGAAGCTTGGCTAAGTCATGCCGAAGCTTTGACTAAAACAACGATCATCGAATTCTTCGATAAAGAAGAAGAACTGTTTTACTTCACCTCTAATACTGCTGAAGCGTTAATCGCTAGAAAAAAAGAAATCTTCGACAATGTAATTCCATCTTCCAATGCGATGATGGCTACAAACCTTTATCATTTGGGCCTAGTTTTAGACAATCAAGATTATACAGCCATGGCCAACGCAATGCTTCAGAGAATAGAAAGAATCGTTACGATGGCACCGCAAGACTTAGCGCATTGGGCTAGCTTCTATAGTCAAAAAACCTATCCTACTGCTGAAATTGCAATAGTAGGCAATCAATTGACTCAAGCCATTCACCAACTCAAACAGAGATTCATACCCAATCAGGTGTTAGTCGGTAAGAAACCTAATCAGTCATCAGACCTATCGCTATTACAAAGCCGTGATGAAATTCAAGGAGCGCCCACTTTCTATCTCTGCTATAATAAGGCGTGTCAGCTACCGGTGAATGACGTGAATAAAGTATTTGAACAACTGAATCTAGACTAGACCTGAATTGGTCGGAATTGTTTATTCATACTGCTATCTTTAACTTGAATTACGCTTACTTTCAGGCGACTTAGAAACACAGATTGGGGGAACTACAACTTAATATTGATGCACCAGAAGGTAGCAAAGTCTACTTTGCAGATGTAGCCTTACCCCTGCCTATCCCTCAGCTATTTACCTACCGAATACCTGAAGAATTTCTAGAATTACTTCAGCCAGGTATTCGAGTGATTGTCCAATTTGGTAGACAAAAGGTAGTGACGGGTATCATCGATAACATTCATCAAAATGCGCCCGAAATCTATGCAGCTAAGCCCATTTTAGACGTACTCGATGCAGAGCCTGTGGTTACGCCACAGCAAACTGAGTTGATGAAATGGATAGCCACGTATTACATGTGTACGCTCGGTGAGGTATTAAATGCTGCCCTTCCGTCAGGTCTTAAACTGAGCAGTGAGTCTAGAATTCAGCTTCACCCAGATAGAGACTGGAACGACACGGATTACCCCCTTGATGACAGAGAATTATTACTCCTCAATGCCCTAGACAATAATGACTCACTCACCTACCGAGAAGCTGCAGACTCATTGGGACTGAAGAGTGCCTATAAATACATTAAGTCCTTGGTTCAAAAGGAGCTGATTATTATTTACGAAGAGGTCAAAGAGCGCTATAAACCCAAAAAAGTGAAGCGAGTTCGGCTTAATCCAGACTTGCTAAACGCAGAAGAAGACTTAGAAGCACTCTTTAAAGAATTGGAGAAAAGACCGAAGCAAAGTGATATTTTACTTCGTTACCTACAAGAAGTACCCATCTATCAAAATCCTGAGAAAAACGAGCAAGGGGTAGACAAGTCAATTTTTGCTGAAGGAGGCTTATCAACTTCCTCACTCACGACACTTATTAAGAACCGAGTCTTTGAGAGCTTCGAAGTGATTATCTCTCGGTTTGGCGAATCCACGGAGCAATCCCTTAAAGAAGTAAAACTCACTGAGATTCAAGAGAAGGCAAAGGATGAGATTTTGGCTCACTTTGAGTCTAAGCCGACCACGCTTTTACATGGTATTACGGGTAGTGGGAAAACGGAAGTTTACATAAGCTTGATTCAAGACGCACTCGATACCGGTAATCAAGTACTCTACCTATTACCCGAAATTGCCCTAACAGCACAGATTGTAAACAGACTTCAGGTAGTTTTTGGAGATAGAATGGGTGTTTATCATTCCAAGTTTTCGGATAACGAACGCGTAGAAGTATGGCACGGTCTACTCGAGGGACGGTTCGACTTTATCATTGGTGTTAGAAGTGCTGTTTTCCTACCCTTTAAGCAACTCGGTTTAATCATAGTGGACGAAAGTCATGAAAACTCTTACAAGCAATTCGATCCGGCTCCGAGATACCACGCTAGAGACGTAGCTGTCTACCTGGCACACCTCCATAGAGGCAAGACATTACTTGGCTCTGCCACCCCATCTCTAGAATCATACACCAACGCCTTGCAAGGCAAGTACGGATTAGTAGAATTAAATAGTCGATTTCATCAAGCCATACTCCCATATATACAAATAGCCGACATCCGAAGTGAAAAGAAGAAAAAGACGGCCATTGGAGAGTTTACCTCCCTTCTGATAGCTTCCTTGAAAGAAGTACTAGAAAAGGGAGAACAGGCCATTATCTTTCAAAATAGAAGAGGGTTTTCGAACTATTTGACCTGCGAGGATTGTGGTTACATTCCTGACTGCCCAAGGTGTGCCGTTAGCTTAACCTATCACCAATACAAAAATCAGCTTAACTGCCATTATTGTGGGCATAAACAGGCTGTTCCATTAGTTTGCCCTGCCTGTGGTGGAACGCGCATTCATACCGTGGGAATAGGCACAGAGAAAATTGAAGAAGCGTTAAAACTGATTCTACCTGAGGCGAGGATTCAAAGAATGGACCTTGAAACTACGCGTGCGAAGTATGCCTACCAAAACATAATCCATGATTTTGAAAAGGGCAATATTGACATACTTGTAGGAACTCAAATGGTGAGCAAAGGGCTTGACTTTGATAGAGTGAGCCTGGTCGGTGTATTTGATATCGACCGGATGATTCACTTCCCCGACTTTCGTTCACTGGAACGTACTTTTCAATTGGTAACACAAGTAAGTGGTAGAGCTGGCCGAAGAGATATTAGGGGTAAAGTGATTATTCAAACCCGAGATCCTGACCAAGGCATACTGAAACTCATTCAGAATCATCAATTTCTGACTTTCTATCAGGGCGAAATGTTTGAAAGGGAAAAATATGACTACCCTCCATATACCCGAATGATCTTTCTTTTGATCAGAAGTAAGGATAAAAAACTGACCAATGAAACCGCTCGTTTCCTAGCCAATATTTTAAAAGAAGACTTAGGTCAAAAAAGGGTTTTGGGCCCACAAGAGCCTTTAATCAATAAGATCAGAGATAAGTACTTAATGGAAGTCTATTTGAAAATAGAGCGTAAGTATAAGATTGAAGCTGTCAAAGACATTATCAAATCTGCTCAGATGGAGCTACTAAAAAAGAAGGAATTTGCTTCGGTAGAAGTAATTGTCAATGTAGACCCATACTAAGGATGGCTGTTACCATAATTGCTCTTTTTGCCGCATACAGCATACTTTTCATGGCCAGTATGATTATTGGAAATCGAGTTTATCCAAACTCATTGAGCTTGCAGAAACTGGGAAAAAAACTACTTACTGCAAAGCAAAAACAACTTTCTAGCAATAAGGTCTTTGTTCTTTTTGATAAGAAAATACAGGAAGGAGCGACTCTCACCCCTACGCTCATTTTGACATTTCTAATTCTAGTAAAATCAGTCGGAATGCTCATTTTAGGAGCTACTGGTCTCAGCTTAGTGATGATTCCTTTACAAGGCACTTTAACGTCTGCTCTAACCCAGTATTCAAAAAAGAACGGACATTCTATTGAAGGAATTCGTAAGGCACTTTTTCCCCAGTTTATAACACAAATTCACTTGACGCTAATTGGAAACTTAATTGGACTAAAGCTCATTTTTGACCTCTACACCAACGAGATTGATCAATTCTTTGCCTCAACAACATTTCTATTTTCTCTACTAATCCCTCTAATTTCTTCAGCCATAACCGCTTATGTTGAGGTAAACTATTTTAAAGAAAACCGCGAATCAATCCTTCGTTAAACCTTCTGACCTATCTTCTTTAGGTTCTTCGGGCTCGTCAGGTTGGTCCACATCATTGTCAGGAGTGGCCTCATCACTTATCACAGGTTCTTCACTAAGAAGTTCGCTTTCGACCTTATCATCTTCTTCGCTCATACGAGAGACAAAGTAAGACACTTCCCCCCTGCTTTCGCTGCTCTGCAAAGCTTCTGCTATTACCTCTTCCGCTTCTTTTTGTGGCGCAACATGGCTAAATCGAATCAATCCCCAAGTCATAATAATGCTTGTTGTCAGAATCGTAATTAAGATAATGTCCGAGTTAAACGTCTCAGAGGTTAGCTCAAGCGGAATTGAGAAGAATAAGAGTACAGTAATCAAACCTCGTGGGGTAATTAACACTTCTGGTAAAATACTCTTTTTAAGGAAAAATGCCTTGAGTAATAAAAATCTCGAAGCGTAGAAAACTGCCACTATAATCAAACTTACACCTACAATCTCAAGGTCTAAAAGTGCCCTAAAATCGATCGTTGTACCGAAAACCACGAAGAAAAAGGTACGAACCACAAAGGCTGATTCCCTCGTGACTAGATGAAGATCCTTTAGAACTCCACTGATCATTTTCTCATCAATCCAGGACTTAATTTTACCGAAGAAAAACAAGTTTGTATTGTTTAATAGGATTCCAAAAACAAGGATAATCACCAAAGAAGAAAGATGAAGCTGCTTGCCTATAGCGTACAATAGGATCAATACAGCGATCAGCATAAAGAGTTTTACATCTCCTACAATACGCTGAAACAACATTACCAAGGCGTAGCTGATGGCTATTGAAACTACGATGGTAATGAAGATATTCCCAATAACACTGTAGACTACGGTACCAGTACTTTCCGCCCCTTGGTTCTCAATAAGAAAGTAAAAGAACATAATACCCAGAATGTCTGAAAAAGTACTCTCATAGATCATGAACTCTTTCTTGTCCTCGAAAAGGCCGTTTACACTAGGAATTACAATGGCGCTACTCATTATGGATAATGGAATGGCATACACCAGTGAGATCATAGGATCTTCTTGAAATACCTGATTAATGATATAGGAGATGGCAAAAGCACAGACCAGCAGCGACAAAAGGGCCACTAAGAAAGACTTCCAGATAATAGGCCACTTCTCTTTGGATAACTCCAAGTCTATAGCCGCCTCCAATACAATCATGATTAGCCCCACTATCCCCAGAACTTCCAAAGTACTGAATATCAAGGCATCCTGATTATAGCCTTTGTAGTCCATTACCAACTTGATACCAACACCCAATAAAATCAGTAAAATTACACTAGGTACCTTAGTTCGCTTAGATACAAAATTGAAAATGTGAGAAAAGATGATCACGCATGACAGCGCTATAATTAGGTTGTACGCATTCATAAGATAATATTACTCAAATCTACTAATTGATAACTCATTACACCCAATTTTAAATATTTAAATAATTAGTCCAATCATGGACCGTCCGAACGCATCTACTTCTATGATTGTTTAGAGGTTTCCTACTTCTATAAGCCATGAATTAATAGTACTTTTGCCAAACTTTTGTGCTTTAAGAGAGTACCAAGACAGATACGTAAGAATACCATTCTAATGGATAACAAGACAGATAAGACATCAGCAGAATTATTGAAAGAAATTGAAGAGATGGGCGATGCGCACATTATGTCTTCTATAGCCACTCCTTTGAGAGATGATGCATTTGACCTTTCTGATGCAGAGAAAATCGAACGCATTCAAGGTTATTTTGAAAAGATAATGCACACCTTAGGTTTAGACCTTACAGATGACTCCCTTCAGGGAACACCAAAAAGGGTCGCAAAACTTTATGTAAACGAATTATTTAAGGGATTGAACGAGAAGAATAAACCTTCTATGTCAACCTTTGAGAATAAGTACCAATACAAGGAGATGTTGGTCGAGAAAGACATCACCTTGTACTCAAATTGCGAGCATCACTTCTTACCTATTGTGGGCAAGGCACACGTGGCATACATTCCAAATGAAAAAGTCATTGGTCTTTCAAAAATCAATCGAATTGTTGATTATTTCTCAAGAAGACCTCAAGTGCAAGAGCGTTTGGCTCTGCAAATTTTAAATGAGCTGAAAACTGCCCTTAACTCTGAACATGTAGCCGTATTTATCGATGCTGAGCACATGTGTGTGAGCTCTCGAGGTGCTTCAGACCAATCATCTTCTACCGTTACTGTAGAGTATAGCGGGAAATTCAAAGAAGAAAAGACTAGAAACGAATTTTTAGCATACATCAACAACAAGCTTAAATGAACCTTTACGAACAGTACCCAGTAAGCGTCCAGAATACCTTAACCAAACAAAAAGAGAAATTCGAACCTCTTGCTGAAGGAAAGGTGGGTATGTACGTCTGTGGACCTACTGTTTATAGCGATGTGCATTTGGGCAATGTCAGAACCTTTTCCTCTTTCGATATCATGTATCGCTACCTGACCTACTTAGGTTATAAGGTGCGTTATGTCCGAAATATCACTGATGTTGGGCACTTAGTTGGCGATGCTGACGAAGGGGAAGATAAGATTGCCAAAAAAGCCCGTTTAGATCAGCTCGAGCCAATGGAGGTTGTACAGAAGTACACGAATGGCTTTCATGATGTGATGCAACTTTTCAATGTATTACCTCCTTCCATTGAGCCAACGGCTACTGGCCATATCATTGAACAGATAGAGTTTATTAAACAAATCATTGACAATGGCTATGCCTATGAGGTAGGTGGTTCTGTTTACTTCGATGTAAAGAAATATAATGACGATCAACCCTACGGTGAACTCTCCGGACGCAACGTAGAGGATATGATGGCTAATACTCGTGAATTAGCTGGTCAAGATGAAAAGAGAAACCCACTAGATTTTGCACTTTGGAAAAAAGCACAAAGTGGGCATTTAATGAAATGGCCTTCTCCTTGGGGCGAAGGATTCCCTGGTTGGCATTTAGAGTGCTCTGCTATGAGCACCAAGTATCTGGGACAAGACTTTGATATTCACGGTGGTGGTATGGATTTGAAATTTCCACACCACGAAGCTGAAATAGCCCAGAACAAGGGATGCTCTGGTCATGGTGGGGCCAAATATTGGATTCATGGCAACATGCTTACCGTGAATGGCCGCAAAATGGCCAAGAGTGAGGGCAACGGATTTACACCTGAAGAACTTCTGACCGGTAACCACAAACTCTTGGACCGTGGTTATAGCGCTATGACAGTGCGTTTTTTTATGCTTATGAGTCATTATGCAAGCACCTTAGACTTTTCAAACGAAGCCTTACAGGCTGCGGAAAAGGGTTACAAACGCTTGATGGCTAGTGTCAACCTAATTGACAAGTTACCAGCCGCGGGTACGGGCGACATTGATCAGGCAAAAACTAATGAATTCAAAGGCGCTATAGAAAAGGCATTGACAGATCTGAGCGATGACTTTAACACTGCCAAAGCGATTGCTTCTTTATTTGAAATCAGTAGTAAAATCAACACCTACTATCAAAACCCAGCAGAATTGGCAGTTATTGACCAAGCAGCCTTTAACGAAACGATTCAACACTTCGAAGGCATTATATCCGATGTATTGGGTTTGAGAAATGAAGCCGCTGGAGGACAAGATGGGCAAACCCTTGATGGGGTTATGGAAGTGCTGATCGAATTAAGAAAGCAAGCCAAGTTCTCTAAGAACTATAGCCTGTCAGATAAGATCCGAGACGATCTAAAAGCAATAGGTGTACAAATAAAAGATGAAAAAGGAGGCGGCATGTCCTACTCTATAGACTAATCAGCATGATCTTATCCGGTAAAGAAATAAAACGTGAAATGGGTAAAGGCATCAATATTGAGCCTTTCAGCGAGTCACAGCTAAACCCAAATAGCTATAACCTTAAGCTGCACAATGAACTGATGGTCTATTCAAATCCTGTCTTGGATATGAAGCAACCCAATCCAGTAGCCCCACTTACGATACCCGAAGAAGGTTTATTGCTAGAGACAGGTAAATTGTATTTGGGTAGAACCGTTGAAAAAACGGAAACTTCAAAATTTGTACCGATGCTTGAAGGAAGGTCTTCTATTGGACGACTCGGTCTTTTCATTCATGTCACGGCAGGTTTTGGTGACGTAGGCTTCAATGGCTTCTGGACACTAGAGATTTTCTGTGTGCAGCCCATCAGAATCTATGCTGGTGTTGATATTTGTCAAATCTTCTATCATACGATCGAAGGAGATTTTGACACCTATAAAAATGGAAAGTATCAGAATAACGAGGGTATTCAAGCAAGCATGCTTTACAAAGACTTTAAATAATGAAGCAGGTCATTAAGACCATATTCATTTTCCCTATTCGCGTATACCAATACGCCATTTCCCCATTGCTAGGGGCTAATTGCCGCTTTAACCCTACCTGCTCAGCCTATACTGTGGAAGCCATTCAAGAATGGGGACCTCTAAAGGGAATTTGGCTAGGCATCAAAAGATTTAGCAAGTGCCATCCTTGGGGTGGGCATGGCTATGATCCTATTCCTAAGAAGGAGGATCGCAAAAACTAATACAAATCCATGACATACATCGGTCAAAATTCCCAATCGTCATTGATTTGGGCAATGGCATGATGTGCTGTAAGGTCATACTGGCAAGGAACCACTGCTACGTAATTATGATCGACAGCCCAAACGTCAGTATCCTCTCCTTTGTCGTTATTCATGAAGTTGCCCGCTAACCAGAAATATGGTCTTCCATAAGGATCTTTCCGCTGATCGAACTCCTCTTCCCAATGGGCTTTTGCCTGTCGACAAATTTTCATTCCCTTTATCTTCTCATTCTGTTTAGGGGGAAAATTAACGTTAAGTGCGACACCCCTAGTCAATCCATTTTTCAATACCTGCTCTGCAATATGTTTGACAGCATCTGCCGTATGCGAAAAATCAGCATCGTGAGAAAAGTCTGCTAGTGAATACCCAATTGAAGGAAATCCTTCAATAGCACCTTCGATGGCTGCGGACATTGTTCCTGAATACAAAACACTCACTGCCAAGTTACTACCATGGTTAATTCCGCTCACTACCAAATCAGGGGTTCTATCTTTTAGTACATGATGCTTAGCCAGTTTTACACAATCTGCAGGTGTACCCGAGCACTCATAGGCCTTTACGTCCAAATCGTCAAACAAATTCGATTTTGTCAATCTCAATGGCTCACCAATTGTAATGGCATGTCCCATTCCAGACTGCGGGCTATTGGGTGCAACAACCACAACCTCTCCAATAGCACTCATCACCTCGACAAGGAAACGAATGCCATTTGAAGTAATTCCATCGTCATTAGATACTAAAATTAAAGGCTTGGGCATAGTAATAAATTTGATCAGCTAATTTCGAAACATTCAAGCTTTTTACTTCCTAATTCGCTTACTTTCTGGAAAAATAAATCCTTCGATTAACCTAGTCTATTATACGCTTTAACAAGTGTAATAACATCCTCAATTTGGTTCATTTTCAGTTTTTGCTTTCTAATAATTTTTCGAAGGTCCGCCTGATGATTTTCAAATGAATTAACAACTTCGCTTGAGTCAGCGGAAAGTTTAGACATTTCCCCTTGAGCATTCATGATATAAAAAACGTGTAGCAAATACTTCTTTACTCCAAATACATTCTTCGTAACTACAAGAACTTCTCTAGCCAGTAAACTTGTTTTTTCTCTGAGCCTGAAGGTTCAGAGCACCAAAAAGCATTAAACTGAATATAAGTAAGGTTGCTCTCACCTGATTTATGGTATTACTGTTGATGAGGAAACAAGTTATGGAATTTCAATAAAATGATATTGATAAGTAAAGTGAAGTGGGTGTTAATTAGAACTCCCCTAACTTGTTATACTCGTCTACCAAAGTAATGAGGTCATCAATACGACTCATCTTTAATTTTTGACTTTTAATGATTTTTCGAAGTTGTGCATGTTGACCATCAAAGGCATAAATCACATCATTTCGATTAGTCGTCAATTGAGAAATCTTTCCCTTAGGGTTAATGATAAACAGCTCATGCTCTAGAATCTTAGTACTCCTTGGCATGGCATAAGGGTTATAACCCCACCCTCCTCTAAAGAATGGATCGTTCGTGCGGGTTGTGGTTAACAGAATCCTTTCTCTGGCTAAAAGGCTAGTTTCTCCTTCAAAAACCAATTCAAACAATTGTGGTCTTTTATAGCCATACTTATTCTTGAACGGAATTGCATAGAAGACCCGATACCGGGAGATGTCTTCTTGGTAAATCCGAACCATTCGCAACTGATTGGCTGCTAAGGTTTGGATTTGTGAATTAACATTCACCTGAATATAATCCTCTTCAAGACTATATTTGACATTACCTTTCAGTAGACTACCATCTGATAAAGTAACCTCTCCTTTGTGCCACAATTCACTAGGAAACTTATAACTCAAGTTTTGTCCTTGAGCAGCAATCGCAATAAATAAAAACAGACTGGTAACGAATACTTTCATCCTAGTAATAAAAACGATCCCCTCACATATTGTTGCAAAAAGCCGAGAATTTTATTTGGTCAATCCACTGTAGTATCGGCACGTTTTGACTAACCTCAGCAAAGACTAAGAAGTAATCTCTGAGTCACTAACACCTTTTAATGCCACATATTCAGTGATCTCAAGACCATATCCAATGATGCCGATTCGTTTCTGTGGATTGTTGGAGATCAAACGTAATTTTGAAACACCCAAGTCTCTCAAAATCTGAGCTCCAACGCCATAGTCTTTCTCATCCATTTTTACACCAAACTTCCTATTCAGCGGTTTATCCGTGATGCCTTCCGTTTGTAGCGCTTTTATCTCATGAAGAAGTCTTTGGCCCCTTGCGTTCTGATTCATGTAGAGCACTACTCCTTTTCCCTCTTCTTCAATCATGCGCATAGCGTATTTTATCGGGTTGCCTGCATCAAACTTAAAGCCGAAAATATCACCAAGAGTGCTTGAGGAATGAACGCGAACCAAAACTGGCTCGTCAGGCTCCCACTCTCCTTTAACTACAGCCAAATGAATTTCACCCGTATTGACTTGCTTGTAGGCTTGTAAGTGGAAGTCACCGTACTCTGTTGGTAGGTCAATGCCTATCTCTTTCTCAATTAAGCTTTCATTTTCCAGACGATAAGAAATCAAGTCTTCAATAGAAACCAGCTTCAGTTTGAATCGGTCAGCTACTACTTTCAAGTCAGGTAACCTGGCCATAGTACCATCCTCATTCATTATTTCTACTAGTACACCACCTGCTTTTAGGCCCGCTAAACGTGCAAAATCAACAGCAGCCTCGGTGTGACCTGTTCTTCTTAGTACGCCACCTTTCTTCGCTCTAAGCGGAAAAATATGCCCCGGCTTGCCTAGCTCTTCTGGTCTGGTCTCAGGATTGATCAGTGCCTGAATCGTTTTGGATCTATCCGAAGCCGAAATTCCTGTTGTACAACCATGACCAATTAAATCTACTGAAACCGTAAAGGGAGTTTCATAAGCCGCAGAATTATTCCTGACCATTAAATCAAGTCCTAAGTCATTGCAACGGTCTTCGTAAAGCGAAGCGCAGATTAACCCGCGACCGTGCGTTGCCATAAAGTTGATAATCTCGGGAGTTACCTTTTCTGCTGCGCAAATAAAGTCACCTTCGTTCTCACGGTTTTCATCATCCACAACAATGATGATTTCTCCATTCTTTATGGCTTCAATAGCCTCTTCAATGGTATTTAGTTTGATTTCTTGAGCCATTTCTTGGGTTTAAGCGATGCAAAGGTAAGAAGTATCTGAGTCCGTCAAAACTACCTTGAAATAACTACTCCAAGTTCAGTACTAACTTCATCAAACATAGCTTTTAGGTGCATTTTCATCTTCAATAACTCATCCTGCTCTTCAACATTAGCAGCCTCCTGAGCCTTTTTCAGCGCTTCATCATTTTGCTGAATGAGTGAATTCAGTTTTTTCCATTTTAAGCGAAGCACAATCTTATAAGAAGCCTCCGCCAGGTCTTCCGATTCATGAATGATGGAGATGCGATGTTTTTGGTGCCAACCTTCACTCACAAAGTACTTCATCTCTAATAAGTCAATTACCAACTGACTCATGGTAGGGTCCTGAGGCCCAATGAATTGATCTGGTTCAATTTTCTTACCTGCACTCACCAATTGGGCTGCATGATTGAATGTCTTCTCAATCATTTGATCTTCAAAGCTTACAGATTCGGTTTCATGTAAGACAAACTCTGCAACGGACATTTCCTCATCGTAAGGCTCATTACCATAATTAACCAATAGCCTGAGACATTCCCTTTCTACATGATACGAAGTAAGCTTTAACTCTTGTTTTTGAACTACTTCAGGTTCCGGTAAAAGGTCAACTTCTTGCGCCTCAGCCCTATCACGACTTTGTCTATCCTTACGATTCTTTTGAATAAGAATCTTATTCAATTCACTGATGAGTACCTGCTCCTCAATCTCTAACTGATCAGCACAACTTCTAATATACACCGACCTCTTTATTCCGTCAGGAATCAGGGAAATGCTCTCAATGACTTCTCTGATAACCTGTACTTTCTTTACAGGATCAACTTGCTTACCTCCATCGGTAAGGACATTCGTCTTAAAGGTGATAAAGTCTTGTGCATTGTCTTCCAAGTACCGTTGGAAGGCCTCTGAACTCATGCTGCGCGAGTAACTATCCGGATCCTCGCCTTCTGGAAAGACAACGGCCCTCACATCAAGGTCGTTCTCAAGAATCATATCTATTCCACGGAAAGATGCCTTAATACCAGCGCTGTCTCCATCATAGAGCACGGTGATATTCTTGGTATAACGACTAATCAGACTAATCTGCTCCTTTGTCAAAGATGTACCACTGGAGGAAACTACATTTTCAACGCCCGATTGATGGAGTGAAATCACATCGGTGTAACCTTCCACCAAGAAACATAAATCAGCATTTCGAATGGCTTGCCTTGCCTGAAAAAGGCCATAAACAATATTACTCTTGTGGTAAACCTCAGTCTCGGGCGAGTTGAGATACTTCGGCTGCTTCTTATCACTCTTGAGGATTCTAGCACCAAAAGCAATGACCTTACCTGCAACATTATGTATTGGGAATATTACTCGACCTCTAAAGCGGTCGTATTTCTTCTTTTCCTTTTCTGAAGTCAGAATCAAACCTGCTTTTTCAAGCATGGCCTCAGTATGCCCTTTTTCTTTTGCGGCTTTCAGTAAACCATCCCAAATTTCAAGAGAATAGCCAAGATCAAATTTGTTGATGGTAGCTTCCGTAAAGCCCCTTTCTTTGAAATAGCTAAGCCCAATAGACTTTCCCTCATCACTTTTATGCAGTAAGTCTTGGTAATACTCACTGGCAAAGTTTAATACAATGAAGAGGCTCTCTCGCTCATTTTGAGCTTGCATCTGCTCATCCGTCAGCTCTTCTTCTTGAATTTCAATGCCGTACTTATTCGCAAGATATTTTAGGGCTTCAATGTAACTGATCCCTTCTACCTCCATCACAAAGGAAATAGCGTCACCTCCCTTTCCTGTAGAAAAGCATTTATAGATTTCCTTTGAGGGGGAAACGTAAAAAGAAGGGGTTTTTTCGTTTGTAAATGGACTTAGTGCACGATAGTTACCACCAACTTTTTTTAGCGTAACGAAATCACCAATCACATCGACTATATCGATGCGATTTTTAATGTCTTGGATGTTATCGTCACTAATTGCCATTTCGGATTTCAAATATAGCGATTGGAAATACTTTTCGTGAACTAATATCTTACCCAGCTGTTAATGAAAAGTAAATCGAATGCATTTTATTTGCATCTGAAATCGAAAGCAATGGAGTTGACCAAAGAAAGTGTATTAAGTGCCCTAAGACATGTAGATGATCCGGACATTAAAAAGGATCTCGTTACCCTAAACATGATCCGCGATGTCGAAGTAGACGGCAACAAACTATCATTTACTGTGGTGCTCACAACCCCAGCTTGTCCTTTAAAAGAAGTCATTAAAAATAACTGCCTCGATGCCATCAGCGAACATATTAGCCCTGATGTAGAAGTAGTAATTAATATGACATCTGATGTAACCACAACAAGGGACAATACTCCCTTACTGCCCGGTGTAAAAAATATCATTGCCATTGCCTCAGGAAAAGGCGGTGTAGGCAAGTCTACCGTTACAGCAAACTTGGCTGTAGCATTGGCGCGTCAAGGCGCGAAAGTGGGCGTAATTGATGCCGACATTTTTGGTCCATCCATGCCCACCATGTTCAATTGCGAGCATGAACAACCAGGTATTAGAAAAGAAGGTGATAAAAATTTAATCATCCCTATTGAGCAATATGGTGTGAAGCTGATCTCCATCGGCTTCTTAACACCAGCTGAAAATGCCGTAGTGTGGAGAGGTCCAATGGCCAGTAGTGCCTTAAAACAATTTATTGCCGATACCGAATGGGGCGATTTAGATTATTTACTAATCGACCTTCCTCCTGGCACAAGTGATATTCACCTCACAATGGTTCAGACAGTACCTGTAACAGGAGCTGTTTTAGTAACCACTCCTCAGAAAGTAGCGTTAGCAGATGCCCAAAAGGGACTCAACATGTTCTTGCAACCGCAGATCAATGTACCCGTCTTAGGAGTAATAGAAAATATGGCTTTCTTTACCCCAGAAGAGCTACCAGACAATAAATACTATATCTTTGGTAGAGATGGCGGAAAAAAACTGGCCGAAAAACACCAAGTTCCGTTCTTAGGGGAAATACCTCTGGTGCAAGGAATTAGAGAAGGTGGAGACATTGGTTATCCGGCCATCATGCAAGAAGGCAGTACGGCAGATGCTTTTTTACGCATTGCTGAGAATGTAGCACAACAAATTGCTATTCGAAACGCTGAAAAAGCAGAGACTAAGAAGGTAGAATTAAAAGTTTAAAATTATGTTGGACAGAGTTGAAGCAGCCTTAGAAAAAATCAGACCCTTTCTGATTGCAGATGGCGGCAATGTCAGGGTAATAGAAATCACCGATGACATGATTGTGCGATTAGAACTTGAAGGCGCATGCGGTACATGCCCCATGTCTCCCATGACAATGAAAGCCGGTGTAGAAGAGACATTGATGAAAGATGTCCCCGAAATCAAAGGTGTTGAAGCAGTAAATGTTGCCGAAGCATAAAAATATTGAAAGGCCCTGACGCATTAGGGCTTTTTTTATGCCCCTATGTTTTCACCTAAAATTTGTCAGTTTTACTTTATAACTATCTTTGCCAATAACTTCTAGGCCTGCGTAAAATGAACAACGCAAATGGTCGTTACTTTTACTGAAGATGAGCAACAAGCCTTTTACCATTATCCGTTTCTTAAAGAACATTGGTATCATGGTAGGTATTTCAGTGGTCTTACTACTGTTCTTTTTTTATGTATACCTTCCTTCCAGTACTAATCACAACGAAACCATCACGGTACCTGATTTAGTAGGTACTTCGTTTGAAAGTATAGACGAGTTTTTGACCAATAGAAATCTCAGATATGAGGTTGTGACAGACTCTGGTTATTCAGATGATTTTGACCCAGAGGTAATCCTGAGCCAAAACCCAAAAGGAGGAGCAAAAGTAAAGGAAGACCGTAAAATTTACCTGACACTTAACGCCAACATCCCCCCGCAAGTGCGCATGCCAAACTTGATTAATACTGACTTGCTTAATGCCGAAGATATTTTATCCAGCAATGGCTTAAGAAGGGGTGAAATTTCCTATGTGCCAGACCTCAGAGAAAATGCCGTTATCAAACAAGAGTTAGATGGAGAAGAAATTGCCCCCGGTACTATGCTCTACAAAGGATCAATTGTTGACCTTGTCATTGGCAATGGTATAGGTGTTGAAACTTTTCCAATTCCTGATTTTCTCGGTAAGACGTTAGATGAAGCGAAATTTCAGATTGAAGCAGCCGAATTACGACTTGATATCATCAATTACATACGAAACGACACTGTTCCTGAAAACACCATTTACAAACAGCTCCCTCCGCTAGGCACTGTGGTGAGAAAAAACAGAATAATTGAGCTTTGGATTAATGGTGACGAACCTTCAAAAGAGGAAGAAGTAAAAGAAGGCAATCAAAATTGAGGCTTAAGGCAATCATATTATCCCTCTTTATTATTACTATCTCTGTATCGGCACAGGTTATCGAGAGACCCTTACCCAATAAGCTGAAAGCAGAGAGAAGTCTTAAGTTTTCTATTAACGAACCTGATCAAACACTTGCAACCGTTAGCATTCCTTTCTGGGAAGATTTTTCAACGAGTAGTCAAGTTCCGGCCATTGAAAGATGGGTGAACTCCGATAATGTGCGCGTCAGCAATGGATTGGGTATAAAAGCTCCCACCTTCAATGTGGCTGTATTTGACGGTGTAGATGTTAACGGTGCGCCTTATGATGCGAATAGCCTAATCAATGGAGCAACAGACAGCTTAATCTCCCAGCTTGTGGATTTGTCTACCCTAGATGCTGACCAGGTTGACTCTGTCTATTTAAGCTTTTTTTGGCAGCTAAATGGTAATGGGGAAATCCCTGATTTAGAAGACTCATTGGTCCTTCAGTTCAAAGACCCAACAGGAGAGTGGCAAAATGTTTGGTCTCAATTGGGAGGCAGGGATAATGAATCTGATGAATTTGCACAAGAACTAGTGCAGGTAACCTCGAACTTCTTCTCGGACAATTTTCAGTTTCGTTTTCAATCCTATTCAAGACTGGCCGGAGCATTCGACACATGGCTCGTAGATTATATATTCTTAAATGATTCTCGACATGCCAATGACATTGCTCACCCTGATCGAGCGCTCACACGTAAGCCATCCTTTTTAATTGCTCCTTACACTGCCATGCCAACGGAGCAGTTTTTCACCAATCCAAATCGCTATTTGATGGAGACAAATATCGAGTTCTATAACCTGAACGAGTTCTTCCAGCCCATACAGTTTAGTACAACGGTTAGAGAAATATCTGGTGATAATGACATAGAAGTACTTGCCAATCAAACTATTGTTAACCCCATCCCACTTGGGTTTGAAAGACTAACGTTTACCTCCCCTGCTCTAAACAGCAATCTGCTTGATGCCAATGCAGACTCCCTTTTATTAGAAACTACCTTCTTTATTGGGTCAGGGGATAACTTTTTTATTGAAGACATTAACCCAGGAGTTGACACCACTTTCGTTGAGTCGGTAGATTATAGAGTAAACGATACAGTAAGAGTTACAACGGTCATTAATGACTATTTTGCCTATGACGATGGTGACCCTGATTTTGCAGCCGGAATTAACCAAAGAGGTGGTCAATTGGCTTACGCATTCTTTGCAGAGCAGCCCGCGCTCCTAACGCACATTGACATTAATTTCCCCTTTACGCAACAAGCCGGAGAGCCTATTGAACTCCTTGTTTGGAGCGAGTTGAATAATTCCCCCGAGTCCATATTATTCCAAGATTCATATAGCGTGATTCGCCCTGCATCTATTGGTGACCTACGGGCTTATGCATTAGATACCCCAGTATTCGTTCAAGACACATTTTATATCGGCTTTCAGCAAGCCACCAATGAGTTCTTGGCCGTTGGACTTGATAAAAACAACGACACGGGAGACAAGCTATTTTTTAATGTCAGTGGAGAATGGCGTGCTAATGAGTTTGTGTCAGGTAGCCTTTTAATGCGACCAAGGTTCGACAAAGAAATAGCGGCCAACTTTGTACCACCGGGTCAAGCTGGCGTAGTCGCACCTAATATTTACCCTAACCCAAGTGAAGGACGCGTTTTTATCGAAGGGGCTGTCAACGCCTTGAAAGTATATGACAGCTGGGGCAGCGAGGGAGCTTTTGAGGTGACTGAAGCAGAACGCGGTGTATTTATCGACCTGAGTAAAAACAAAAAAGGGATATATTTGCTGAAATTCTCCAAAGAGGGAAAGATTTTTACCAAACGAATCATTCTAAATAATTGAAATGCAGGAAATTACGGTTCAAGAATTAAAAGAAAGACAGGCTAAAAGTGAAGCCTTAAATATTGTTGATGTACGTGAAGCATGGGAATTTGACGAAGACAATATTGGGGCACAATTATTACCTCTTGGCGATTTGCCCAAGCGTATATCAGAAATCGAACACCTAAAAGAAGAAGAGGTGATTGTACACTGTAGAAGCGGAGCCAGATCTGCTCGTGCCCAAAAGTATTTACGCTCTCAAGGGTTCAGTAATGTCATCAACCTAACAGGTGGTATCTTGGCCTACAGAGAGGCTTAAAGTCAGCATTTCAATCCTTATCAAAAACGCTTAAAAAAGGCTGAGCAGCCTCTTCCAAAGTTTTTCCGAAGGAAATAAGCCCTCCTTGGTGACCTGCCATGGCCAATAGTTTCATGCCATTGGATCTATATTCTTTAAAAAGGCGATGAATCTCTTCTGCCATCTCTGGTGTACCATAAGGCACATCTTTATGGGTAGTGGGAATTTCATTGAGCCACTTCTCCCATTGTTCATCATGATGGATATGTATAACGGCACGAATTTCAGGGTCAGCTTCATAAATGGCAGCATGTGTGAGTGACTCAGAAGAAGCTTTGACCGGACCAAAACACGTCAAGTGATTCTCAATAATGCTGTAGTCGATTACTTCGGTGAAATGTTGGCGCTCCAAGTGTGGAATATGACCTGTTTGTGTCCCAGAAATTACAAAGCTCTTCTTTCCCTCAGGCAACAAACTGATGTTTCCAAAACCTACTTTATATGTAGCGTCATAGCCAATCAAACCAAGGGCATGCATTTTATCGCGCCAGCTGATCAAGGTGGCCATTTCGGGAAATGATGGCGCTGGCCCCTCTTTCCAAGCTAATTTGAATTTAATGTAACCGTCATCCATGATTTTCCTGTTCTGGATATAAGCTTAACAAACCTTCCTCGGACGCTTCACAAACACCTCGTTCAGTGATCAGCCCGGTGACTAGTCTTGCCGGAGTCACATCAAAACCATAGTTAGCAGCAGGAGATCCCTCAGGGCTAATGCGAACACGTTGCATTTTATCACCAGTCCAGCCCGAAATAAAGTTTACTTCCTCTTCACTTCGCTGCTCAATAGGTATCTCTTTCACCCCATCTTTTAAACTCCAATCAATAGTAGATGAAGGTAGGGCTACGTAAAACGGAACTTTGTTATCCTTTGCAGCTAAAGCTTTCAGGTAAGTACCAATTTTATTGGCTACGTCTCCTTGAGAAGTCGTTCTATCTGTGCCTACAATTACCATATCGACCATACCATGCTGCATTAGGTGGCCACCTGTATTGTCTACAATTAAGGTATGTGGTATGCCTTGTTGTAAAAGCTCGAATGCTGTAAGGTTTGCGCCTTGATTTCTGGGACGTGTCTCATCTACCCAAACATGAACAGGAATCCCCTCTTGAACAGCTTGATAGATTGGCGCTGTGGCCGTTCCCCAGTCTACCGTGGCTAACCATCCTGCATTGCAATGTGTAAGGATATTGATGGTACGTTTCTCTTTTTCATAGAGTGCCCTGATCAACTCCAAGCCATGGACACCAATCATTCGGCAGACTTCTATGTCTTCTGCCTTTAGCCGCTCTGCCGCGGCCAATGCTACAGAAGTCCTTTGAGCACTTTCTATCAATAGAAGCTCATCTAATACAATATCAACAGCCCAAGCTAGGTTCACTGCCGTAGGTCGCGTTTCCTTCAGCATAATTGCCACCTGTTTCAAGGCATCATCTTCAGCATTTTTCATACAGGCTAAATAGAGTCCATAAGCTGCGGTGACACCAATTAAAGGTGCTCCCCTGACAATCATATCAGCAATAGCCGTAGCGGCATCTTCTGGACTTTTGATATCATATATCACCAATTGATGCGGCAATAACCGTTGATCAAAGACCTGAATTGTTTCAGGGTCGTTCTCTTTCACCCAAATGGTATGGTGATGTTGTCCGTTAATCTTCATATGGACTCATTTAGCAGGTCTATAATTGTTTCGTCTTTCAAATGGTGTGCTTGTATACCAAGACTCCTAGCTGCCACTACATTTTCCAGCAGATCATCAATGAAAAGCGTTCTCTCGGGTGTGAGTGCTCCATCATCAATAATGTGCTCATAGATGGTGGCATCAGGTTTTCGCTCTCCTATCTCATTGGAAAGATACACTTTGTCGAAATACTCGTAAAAGTCTTTCTTTGGAGACACGTGATTCGCTATCCGCACAATTCTTTTGATATGGATTTCATTTGTATTACTTAAAACTAAAAGTCGGTACTTAGTCCTTAATCGTTCAAGAAGCTTCAACTTATTCAAGGCAATCGGACCGAGCATGGCGTTCCAAGCCTCATCGAGTATAGCCTCATCCCCTTTAAATTCAAGTTCCTCTCTTAGGTGAGCTCTAAATGTTGGGTCGTCAATTTTACCCGTTTCATACAACTTAAAAAACTCCTTCTCTGCAGCAAAGCGTCTTACTTCTTCAACCGGTATCTCCCCTAGTTGCGCAAAGGCCTGATAAGTCCTGTCTACATGGAGGTCTATGATTACACCACCCAAGTCAAAAACAATTGTATCAATTTTAGAAATATCTAGCCCCATTGGTTGTTGTTTAATTAGCAGCAAATATGTAACATTGCAATCCAATTTTCAAAGGCTTAAAAAAGCTTTTGGATAGGGCCTATAACTCAGTTGGTTAGAGTATCTGACTCATAATCAGAAAGTCCCTGGTTCGAGCCCAGGTGGGCCCACCTCAAAATCAGACAGTTACGAAAGTAGCTGTCTTTTTTTACGCCCTACTTGCGTGCTTTTTGCGTGCTTTTTAGAAATCGAAAACTGACTCTAAGTGCTGTATTGAGCATTCTTAATCTTAACTGCTTCTCCTTAATCGCCTCACTGGAGATTGAATACCCGACTTTTAAGTGGCGATAAATGCACACTGTGGGAAGTAATAAAACAGCCTAATTGATTCTTCTTAGGAAAAGAAACAGCGCTTCGTGGGATTAGCAATAAAGCGGATCACAAAGGACTTAGGTATCACCAAGAATATCACGACATACACAGCTCGTGATACTTGGACGAATTTAGGTCTTCAAATGGGTATTGATATTCGAAAAATATCTTCGGGGCTTGGACACTCAAATGTCTCTGCCACAGAGAAACACTATAGCCAGCAAATACAAGAGAAAATTTTGGACGAGATTAATGTCCGCATCACTTCAAAAAAAGAAAAACCAACCTTCAAATGATTAGCAAGGAATCAAAGCTTTAGTTTTCTGATTTTACAGACTGGACATTTGAGACTTTGTAGGTGAAACCATTTCCTTTCTTTGTCGCTGTTACTCGTGCTTCAACATCCAAAACTCTGGAAGCATGGTTGCGCTTTTTCCAGCTCAGTTTAACCAATACTATGTGACTGTTTTGGTCCATACCAAGATATTCAGTACATATTTTGTCAGCAGTGCTGTTTGGCGAAATGTCCTCTTGTTGAAACTTTTTCCTGACTTCTGGGTCAGATATTGCTTTATTGAGACATACTATACAAATGCCTAGAGAAGTTTTCATAGTTACTAATTTATGCCTATTGAAAATTTGAAAATGCCTGATGATGTACCTTGAAAGTTTTCAAAGGACTTCTGATATGAAGCTTGAAAGTTAACCCTTGTATTTTCTGAATCGTTTACTTTGAAAGTTAATAGAGCCTGAAAGCCACCGACATTTTTTACGGTAGAATCAACGTCATATAATTCCTTGAGAACTTCATTAGAAGCTAAAAACTGAGAATAGATAAGCGATAGGGACCACTTGCCTCCAACACCTTGATTGTTTAAATCTGTATATGCTTTCCCTTGTCCGACATATCTGATTCCTCCTGCTAGGTAAAGTCCTTGCTTGTAATTTGAACCATCTTCTTCTTGAATATTAAGTCCTCGATAATCAATAATTGTACCTGCAAATATTTGATTTTCTTTTCCAATATCCCAATATGTACTAGGCATTAATCTGACGGTCACTGGTGACCCCTCATAGTCGTTTGAGTCTATTGAAGAAGTTACATTTGTACTATCGTATTGGGTGGAAATTCGGGTAAATACAAATAATGGTAAATTATATCTAACCTGTTGTTTCTTACCAGGAGTCACTTGTTGATTTAGCTCCTTTGTATAAACTCCAAGCTTATAAAGAATAAACCCTACTTTAACTCTTGGTAACGTTGTTTCTCCCCCTAAATCCAAACCAACTGAGGCACTATTGAATAAATCTGAATTCTTTGCATAAGAGTCGATCAGAATTGTTGAATCACTCACTTGCGTATTAATCGCATCTAGGAAGTCCAACCCAAAATTTGTGCTAGGATCGGGGCTCGTAATTTCATACTTCCACCGATATTCCTTTACAATGGAACTAAATGGTAATTGAGCGCTTAAATTGATGGTTGACAATAAAAATGCACTGATAAGAAAATATCTAGATAACATATACTATGTGTATTTACATGATTAATTTATCAAAATAATTTTGAATTTCAATGGAAATCATCTGTTTAAAAGAAGAAGCATTTTTTGAGTTGATCGATAGAGTAGTCGAAAGGCTATCTGGTATCAGCAACGAACCTCAAAAATGGATTGATCAAACAAAAGCAATGAGACTTTTAAATATAAAGTCCCCTACTACCCTTCAGGAATATCAGAACAACGGAGAAATCCGTTTCACTCAACCTCGAAAAAGAGTGATCCTCTATGATCGAGATAGTATCAATGAGTTTTTAGATAGACACGCAAAAGACACTTTCTGATATGGCACAATTTAACGAACAACAAGAACAGCTTAATGATCAGAAATATCTTGATGGCTTCAATACAGGTTACAACCTACAGAAACAACTAGAAGATAAGTCCTTGTCCGAAAAGGATAGAAAGATTTTAGAATCTCTAGCCAAAGTCATCAGTAAATCCAAAAGTGATAATGACAAAATTCAGGGTATGATCGATGGTAAGAAACAACGCCTTTACAAACTGGAACTACAGAAAATGAAACAAGCCAGTAAAGAGCAAGAACGTGACCACGATAGAGGGAGATAAACCTAACTCATGCATATCTCTTTTCTTTCCAATGTTAGATGCCTTTTCAATGCCCAAACAGGTTCTGTCAAGGGCGGTGAGGCGCGAGCCGTTTATATACCCTTGACGGGTTCTGAGTGGGCGTTATCTTGCATCTTCTTTGGAAGGAAATTATTCAAACCCCTCAGAAAAGAATTCTTGTTTTGATTATCTCTGTCGTCATAACATCACATTGGGATAATACTTTGCTAGTGAGCGCTAAAAATGGCCTGTGTGGGAAGTTAAAGATGTGGAGAGGGTTTTACTGTTAATCAGAGGTGCTTGGTTCGAACGAAACAGGCGTGTTTAGAAAAAAAACACTTACAAATAGAAAATTCAAATGGATTTTTTATTTGTACTCAAAAATTCTGATTCAAGATATTTTTTAATCTTAAAGTTCTTTTTAGCTAGTGAGATAGGGATACGCCCAATTTTTCAAACAAGAAATATATCCTATTATAATTTTAGGGGTTCAGCCAATTGATTTGACAAACTCATCCTCTGCAACTTTTAAGTTGTCAATTCTAAAGTATTAGAAGCATAAAAATCATTAAAGATGCTGTGAGATTAATGAATTGAACTCATTTAACCTTGAGATCATTTTTCTTTTTTTCTTCTATTGCTTGAATCATTCTATTGGCTTTTTCAATATTTTCTTGCGCCACTATCTTCATAGATTCATTAAAGCTCTCTGTTCGTCCAGAGTGCATAACCATAGTGCCATGCGCGGTGTAAAAAACTTTATTTTTGTTCATTTCTAGAGTTTTTTTGTCTACCAATTGATCCTCTCTCGGTTAAATAACTACTTTAGTCATTGATTTCTAACTTAATAGAGTCATACGAATATAGCAACACTTTTTGATAGATGTGAAGATGATTCGTTAATAAATTCACTAAAGGAATCATTAAAGTAACAAAACTGGGGTAATAAAGTTTCTCCTTACCTAAGTAATTCTTCTGATTGGAATGAATATTAAGAACTCCAATTGGTGATTCAGACGCATAAAGGGCAATAGAAAAAAGACTCTTGATTTTCTTACCGTACTCAGCATCAAAAAAGATAGAAGAAACCTTATACAGCCCCTCCTGATCTCTTTCTTTATAAATGTTGATCGTTTTTTTTATGTTCCGAGCATAAGAGTGGCCTGAAGTGCTCAATGCTTCATACGCCCCAAACATGAACTCATTGTCTGGCACAATTGGAAGGCATGTTATTGGCGGTTCATAACCTTCACTGCTGACATTTAAAGACCCGTCAAACAATAAATAAGCATTTATCTCATCTTCTGTTAATTCCTTGTAGTATAGCTTATTACAAAGACAATAATCCAAAAGAGCCAAATTCACTCCTTCCCTTGGGATGTGTAGCATAAAGTTGACACATAACTTCAAATCTTCCTCTTTCTTACCTTTGGCTAAAAATTTTTTACTGAACTCAAACAAAATTTTAAGCGCTTCATTCAATCCACTTTCAAAGGACTTAAAATCATTGTCCTTTATAAGACGGTCGAGCCTATTTGATGCTGACCGCAAATCATAAAACGTCTCATGATAGCCATGTAAAATATCTTCATTTGGAACATTTAGAATTGCTGCTTTAATCTCTTTTAATAACTCGGTTTGCTTTCCTTCTTCTTTCTCTAAATTGGTCAGCCTTTGCCCTTCTTCATTACCATAATGCGAGAATGAAAAAATAAGTGAGCCAATTAGTACGATCCAAAATAGTAGAACATAAGGACTAATCTGATAATCGGTAAATTGTGCATTCGTTATCAATGCCTTAAAAAACAATTTTGTATCCGCCTCTAAACTGGGTCTAACAATTGAAAAAATGAGCGCATTTACAATAGTTAGAAAACCAATTCCAACCCTGCGAATAACATTGGCTTCAAAATTTGGCCTCCATTCTTTTGGTAATATGCCCACGAGTACCAATCGGAAAAAACTAAATAATCTTCTGATCATTATCAGTGGCCAAAGCAAAGCTCTAAAAGTATTAATAAGGCCAGCGAGCAACGAAGCAATCAAAATTAAGGTGACTAAACCATGTAAAATTAAAAATATGGACTTATCATCCACCCTAACCTGATCTGCCGACCTAAATGGTCCGTCAAGATATAGGTGCACCAAGAATGTGAGAATTAGGATAATTGTACCAATAGCTTTAGTTGATTTCCTATTCCTGTACCTTGTTTTCCAGTTCTTTAAACGAAAGATTGTTTTGAAGGAAAGTCGTGTTAAATAATCTAACTTCTTTTTCTTTTGAGGTTTCAAATTTGTGTGTTTTATTGAACAACAAATTGTAACTTATTAAAAAATAAATAAAAATCAAACGCACAATACCTTGGAAGTCATCTGTTTAGAAGAAGAGGCATTTTTTGAACTCATTGATCGCGTGGTTGAACGCATTTCAGGCATCAGCAACGAGCCTAAAAAATGGGTTGATCAGACTGAGGCCATGAACCTTTTAAACATTAAATCTCCCACTACTCTTCAAGAATACCGCAACAATGGCGAAATCCGCTACACTCAGCCTCGTAAGAGGGTGATCCTTTATGATCGTGATAGTATCAACGAGTTTTTAGACAGACACGCAAAAGACACTTTCTGATATGGCACAATTCAACGAACAACAAGAACAGCTTAATGATCAGAAATATATTGATGGTTTCAATATGGGCTATAGTTTACAAAAACAACTTGAGGACAAATCACTCTCTGAAAAAGATCGAAAGCTTATCGAAGCTATTACAAAAACAATTGGCAGGTCAAAAAGTGACAATGACAAGCTTCAAGGCATGATAGATGGTCGAAAAGAGCGCATCCTCCAAAAAGATAAACAACGAGTCCAGCAATTAAAGAAGGATAAGTCTCAAGATAGAGAAAGGTAACAATCCACTCAGCATTCACATCATCTTCCTTTCTAATCTTAGATGCCTTTTCAATGCCCAAACAGGTTCTGTCAAGGGCGGTGAGGCACGAGCCGTTTATATACCCTTGACGGGTTCTGGTGGGCTTTATCTTTGCATCTGTTTAGAAGGAAGAACCAACCTAAATTAAACTAACGTTAATCAAAGCCTTTCGAAAAGAACTCTTGTAAAGTCATATCAAAACCTTTCAAGACTTTCAGCAAAGAACTAAACTTTAAATCTTCACCTCGCTCATAGCGACCATACTGAGGGCGGGGTATATTATGCTCATAGGCAAAATTCTCATAATTAGAATAGCCCTTCGCTATTCTAATCTCCCTTATGCGCTTACCAAGCTGGTCAATCTTCTTGAGTGTGGCTTCATCCTTTACCCTTATCATAGAGGTAAAATTCCAAAATAGCCTATTCATAAATTACCACTTTAAAATATGAACTTTAAAGTTCATAAATTCAGAATCATTCTCTAATTTAGACTCCCTCAAATTTTTGAGATCAAAATTATTTATCCACTTAAATACTCATCAAGATGAAAAAACAGCTCTTATTTCTTCTCTTTATTACCCTTCTCTCGTGTGATGACGGTAGTTCAATAATTAATGACAACTCTACATTAGAAAAACTCGGTGATACGTTTATATCTGCAGTCATTACCCAAAACTCTGAGATTCTGAATGATAAGGTCTTTACTCAAGCATCAGATTATAAAGCATTCAGGCAACAACATTTAGGTAGATGGACTGACGCACTTGAAGAAGATCTCCCGACCTACATTGAAAACTTCTCAAAAATTCCATCAAGTGCTTTAAGGGTCAAGTCAGAGTTCAATCGATTAGGTTTGAATGATTGGTCAGAGGTCAAGTTTGAAAAGATGACTTACAAAGATGCATCTCGTAATAATGCAGTCATGTATAACAATGTCTATTTGGATTTCACAAATGGTGAATACAAGGGTGTCATTAAGATTGGCAGTCTTGCTCAAACAAAAAGTGGTTGGTTACTCTTAAATCAGCCAGAGGTTCAAGGATATTCAAAATTTAGCCTTTAATACAATGTCAGAGGTAAAAGCTCAATATAGTTTTGGAGTAATTGAAACGAGCAATGGCTGGCAATTTGATTATAAAAGGTCAAAGTACGGTTCACAATTCGGGTGTGCCTTTGCCCCCTTAGCCCTTATAGTTATTATTGTTGTCATTATTGGTCAGAATATGGATGCAAGAACAAGTGCCTCTCTTCAAAGTATCGTAATCGATATTATTCTTTGGGCGTCTATTTCCATCTTTGGCCTGATATTCCTATTGAACAAATTCAAGAGGAAACCTGGGCAAGTTATTTTAACCGAAAACACGCTCATTGTTGAAGGGAAATCCTATGACAGAAAAGAGATAAGCTCTTTTTGGATTCAAGGAACGACAAAACAAACTAAACAAACCATCAATACAAATGAAGGCTTTGTGCTCGGCTTTGGAGTTGCAAATAATGTTGCTCAAAGCGCCAAAATAGCTTCAGATGGTGGCAGGGAAGTTCTAAATATTTTTGCTCGTGGATTCGACAAGGTGAATCAAAAAATAATGTTTCAATATGCTGAGAGAAAAGTAAAGCTGGCGGGCGGTCTTAAAGAAGAAAGTGCCTCTGCACTACTGAAAGCAATTCTCGAAAAAGGCTAATTGTTGTGTGTATTTGGTAAGGGTAGTTTAGGTTTAGCGCCTAACTACCCTAATTTTTCTCTTAGCGGATTTTGATCAGCACGTTGATTTAAAATGATGTCCTCATAATAAGGCGCTTTATTAAACAGGAATGGTTTAGGGTGCCCCTTAACACGCGCAACTATACTATCACTCATTCTCAATTGAAGCGCAGACTGCATCGGCATTTCATAAAACTCTGGTGAATGAGTGCCTTGCCCTTCAAGCTCATTAATTACAGTTTGGGATTTCTTATACTTAATGTGCTTTGTACTGATCAATCTGCTTAAATACTCAGGTGTTTCATTCCCTTCAAGACCCAACCATGTAGTGACCGCTGAATTTGCAATGAAGGTTTCCCAACTCTGAGGATAAAGTTTTTTCAACTGGTTTAAGTCTTGAAAAATTGTCCAAAGTTGAAGTTTGTACTCTGGCATAAACGACATGCTCTTTTCCAAAATCTCCATATGGCCAATTGAGAACATTTCATCAACGATCATAAGGACTTTCTCTTTGGGTTTTCTTCTAATACTCATTATGACTGATGTAATAATTAGCCTTAACCATTTATCATGAGTGCTCAATGCTTCTAAATCAATAGAGATAAATAAACGCATTCGTCCTTTAGCAATATCATTAATATCGAAAGTGGATTTTCCTAAAGCCCTTTGCAATGGAGGAGATTTGAATAAATCTAGTTCTCTATGAATATTTGAGAGAATACCCGCTGATTCCTTTTCTGAAAACTCGAATGAATCCTCTATCTCTTTGACATCCTCTATGAAGGTTTGAGAATCAGCACCATCGATCATGTTTTCAAAAAGAAGCTTTCTTTCCGCTTTAGTTCTCTTGAAAAGAGATCGTAGATTAAAAAGTGTACGCTCCTCATCAACCAACAACTCATCCGTTACGAGATAATAAAGATATGTTGAAACCCATTGCCTTGCTTTATCATCCCAATGTGTGTCGGTTGTCTTTTGCCTTACAGGTATTATTATCCTTGCCAGAGTATCGCAATCATCTATCGTTTGGTCTGGGTCTCTAGAAATAATATCAAGTGGATTAAAACTATCTGGTACAATTTCGTGAGTTGCGCCTATGTCTTTCTGGGTTGACCACGGGTCAAGAATGACAGTTTTAAAACCATTTTCCTTTAAAGTACGAGCTGTAATCGCTGTGAGTGTTCCCTTTATATCAATGGCCACAATTGAGCCTTCGCCATACGCTTCAAAATTAAGAAGCTGTGGAATAATAAGATTTACACCTTTGCCAGAACGCGTGCCCCCGATAGTGATAAAATTACCTTCCCCTTCGTAATAATACCATGAACCTATATTTACACCATTAATCGAAAGATAATTTTTTGGGTTTTCCTCGAATACTCCAATACCATCTCTTAACTTTTCGAATTCTTGTTCAAAAATGAATTCTTGAGTACCATGTCTAATTTGATTTTGATGACTATAAGCGTGAATAAACCCTAGTTCACTAGGTGACCAAGTATCAATTTTCCGGACTTCAGAAGTGAAATTATTTTTTAGGTGAACCAAGTCAAATAATTCTTGAGCTTCATTTAGATCAAGCCCTTTATAATCATAATATAAATCACCCCTTAAATAGCCAGTAGTCCATGAACTTCTTTTCATGGTCTTTATACTATCGACAGCATTCAGGAGATGAAGCTTGCCTATAAGGTAAGCCCAACGATCATAGTCATCAACACTAAAGGTAAAAGGGTAGTCTGCATTTTTTGAGCAAGTTGAGAAGCTAATTTGGCCTGCGTATCTCACAGTATTGTTTGGCTCATTCACTCCAAACTTATTGATTTCTTTAAGCCCCTTTTTCATACGGTTTAAGGAGTCATCCTTTTCACTTTCTTTCATCTTCGCAAGGTAACTGTCCCTATGAGGATAACTGATCTCCCATTTTTGTATTACTAAGCCTTTATATCTTGAAGTTTTATAATTAAGGCAATGGTGAAAATGCCACCCAATAATTGTCTCAGGACTAGTATGTTTACTCCTCCTAGCCCAATAAATGATGCCTAAAAGAATAATAAACAAGAGCCCACCATAAATTAGGTATTGAATTGGTATTGAGGTTAAGTCCATTGAAATTTATTTACCGTTCACGTTCATTATCTCTGTCTCGATCTTTAGTTATTTCCTTGGTCTGAGACTTCATCTCGTCCCGCTTCTTCAAGAACTTGGCTTTGTCTTGCTCCGTCTTGAGCCATTTTTGATAACCTTCTTTATCTTGCTCACCTAACTCTTTAGCTTTTTCATATTTGAACTTTGCGTACTCTCTTTTAATAATCTCCTGCCTTTCAGTTGATGCTTTAATTAACTGTTCTTCAAGTGCCTTAGTGTTTTGAATTTTTCGATCAAGAGTATAGGAAAGGTGAGGTTTACCCATTCTTGCATTTTTAAGCTGTTCTAAGAGATGTGTTCTTTCTTGATAAAGGGTTCTTGCATCTTCTTGTTTTTTCTTAAGGAAATCAGGATCGTTTTCAAGACGTTCTTTGAAAGCGGACATTGTTTTTTTTGTTGAATTACAAGTATAATATGGTAAAATAATCTAACAAATAAGAGCCATCTGCAAAGAAATGCAGTCAATATAAAGGAGAAGGTTTGATGAAAATTCAGTATGAAAGATGCGGAACTATTGAAGGTTGCAGTATTTACGCACGAGAATTATTAGAAGAAGCCGTTGGAAGAAAAATTCGGGACGATGGCTTAGGGTCAATGATTGATAACATAGAACTTGAACTTTTATCATTTAGTCATGGCACTACATATTTGGATACTTCATCTTTGGAGAAAGTAATCAGAGAAAGCGCTGACGAATACTTAAACTGCTTTGGGACAGAAGTTGACACAGTATCATGGGAAAGTATTATCTAGAATAATTGGTCATCTATCGACTTCTTTCAAGACCATTATTCTTCCTATCTCTTTCTAAATCTTTGTAATATTCGAGTCTAGTTATCATAGAATCTTGAACTAAATTCATTACGAATTTCTGCTTTTGCTGATTCCTTTGAAGGTCATATTTATTGGCCGTCTGTTCAAGCTTTTTTTGTGAATGATAAGACCTGATATTCTTTTGTAATTGTTCAGCATTTGGCAAAAAATCCTCTACATCTTTAACTTTCTGTTTCACATTATAAGCAGAATCAAAGTGTCTTAATTGCCTTGTAAGGCTTTGTGCATTACCCAGCTTATCAATAATAACCAACCTTTTACCTTGAGCTAAATACAGGTCATATTCTGACAACTTCATAGCAAAGTCCTTACCGTCTTTACTGTATTCATAACATGACCGTATAACACTCTTATTTAATCGTGCTGTTTGACCTGTTTTCTGTGCCTGTTGCGCTTCAGATTGAGTATAAGAACGACCTGTCTTTTCTTCATGAGTCCTCGCAAGCTCAAACTCTTTCTCTAAGCTTCGCGCCACTTCCTTATGCTTGTAATAGTTGTTAGAAATTCTCTTTAGTTTACCCTTGTCGAGATCGGTTAATTGCACCACTAAATGAGCGTGTTGTCTGCCTTGTTTTTGGTGCATCACAATGGCTCTTGGTTGGCCTTGCATCCCAAGCTTTTCCATGAGAGTATCACAAGCTTTTTGGTATTGGTCTGGAGTCAACACCTCATTCTTTCTTGGGTTGATATTGGCATGATAGAGGACTTTGCCTGATCGGGATTTAGTAAGCTTTCCGATGCTCTCCATGTCCCTTAAAGCTTCATGCAAATTATCATTTACGGCTGTGCCTGAAATCTCAAGAATTGAGACTTTCTCATTCTCATTTTTCATGAGATGATTGGCTAATCTTTTAGCCCCTTTTACAGCTTGTCCATTAATCACCATAACCCATTGCTTTCCTAAATTCTGTGCGTAATTGTTTCACTTCTTTGAGGGTTTCTTCAAGCTCTCCATTAATCGGCAAATAGCCCATGTTTTGGGCTTTGGCTATCTGGTTAAGATTGCCTCCAACTTTGCCGAGTTTCCCCAAGGCTTTGAGGAAAGCTTCCATCTCAACCGTTGGAGTTCTGCGCTTGCGTAAAGGTTTTTCTTCAAGACATTTCCTGCGGAAATAGTCTGCCTGCGTCAAACCATTCTGATCGCACCGAGCCTCAAATTCCTTTTTCTCCTCGGGGTGCAAACGGACAAAAACACGCACACTTCGAGAGCGGTTCGCTTCTTTATTTGCGCTATGTTTTTGTTGTTCCATTTTAAACTCCTATCAGTGTTTTTGACATGATAGCTCCGCTATCATCCAAGGGGATCAAACGGGGAAAGCATTTCCCCTTTGCAAGCCGTCTTGTAAGCCCTCATGTAATGAGTGGGCGCACAAGACATGGCTTGCCCGTACCCATTTCATCAACGTCAGCTCCTAATGAAAGGTTTGATTCAATAAACTGACTATCAGTTGGTTATGATCTGCAATGAATAGAAATGGGATACGGTATTTGTGCCAGTGGTTCAGGTAAGTTCAAGTCGTACCATTTAGCACCAGAATTTTTTTCATCTTTTTTTTCAGCATGGCAGATACCCTTCATCACTGAATGAGGTGTAACCATCGGGGGTCAAGATGATGTGATCTAGTAAAGAGATATCAAGCAACTTTCCTGCGTCACTCAGTTTTTGAGTGAGCTTGATATCGGCTTGGCTCGGATTGAGATTTCCTGAAGGGTGGTTGTGTGCAACGATGATCCCAGAGGCTACACCTTTGAGGGCAAGGGCAAAGATGACCTTAGCATCCGCGACTGTTCCCGACATACCACCCTTGGAAATTGAAGAGATGCCAAGCACTCGGTTTGCACGGTTCAAGAGCATGACTTTGAACTCTTCGACAAAGCCGATTTGTGCGTCATTCCAGTTCTCGCGGAAGAGCTTCTCAGCATGTTGGGACGAAGTGATTTTCTCCCTGTCTTTAAGGTTGATATCTGGGTAGTAAGAAAGGGTAATTTCTGCAACGATTGATTTCAGCGATCTCATTAAAAAACTCTCCTTGTTTTCTGTGAAAGGAGAGTTTTTTAACATCGACCGCTTTCCCAAAAAATGCACTCTCAGGGAAAGATATATGTTAGGGTTTTGTCAGTATTCAAACGACAGCATCACAGTCAACACTCTGCGCGTTTTGGCAGGGTCTGAAGGCTCAGGACTACCGTATTCATAATTGATATCGTAGTAATCAATCTTCCAAAGAATGTCGTGAACGTTGTCTGAAAATTTACCGAAATCATGTTCACCGTAAGGGTCATTACTTTGGTTAAAATCTTTGAAGTTTCTAACCTTGGTTATGATGGTATCGAGTTCCTCAAAGGGCAAACAGCTTAGCCCTTGAGATAGCATGTATTTACCTCTTATGAGGTTGTCGCCTCTTGGAAGAATTCCAAAGTTTGAGCGGAAGCGATCATTTTGTTCAGCGATAAGTTTTGATGTATCATGAGACATGAATTTTCTCCTTGAAAAGAGAGGGGCATAAAGCCCCTCTGGTTAGTTTGTTTCTGTGGCTTGTTCACTTTTCTTGTTAGCAAAAGCGACTAAGTTATCGAGAGCGATATTGAAGCCATCACCTTTCTTGTGTTTCCAAGCGACACCCACTCGGATTTTGACTTCTTGACCTTCGATTGTTTGGGTTGCAAACAATGTATGAGTTGGCCTTTTATCTTCGGTTGATTGATTATTTTCTGTGTTCATGGCAAATCTCCTTTCGTTATGTTTTCCACGATGGATTAAGCCAAAACAGGGGCAATAGCAGGGAAAGTCACGACCCACACGGTTCGGTGCGGGCAGTGTCATTGACTTTTACTGCGCCCCTGTTAGGCCTAGATATCCAGCGGAAAACCTTTAGCGGAAGGATGGATTGGAAAAAATGCACAGACAGTCAAACAAAAGGTTACAAAGCCCAATAACGAAGTTATGCTGTTTTTAAAAGTTCAGTGAAGTTGTTAAGAATCTGACTATTTACATCAGCAGTTGAACAGTTCCAAATAATGGATATCTGTGAGATTACTAAATCAACATCCCAAGGATACAAATGGGTATTATTCATAGAAGTAAATGGGCCATCAGATTCTAATAAAATTCTACTTCTTGGCATTAGAGAAACGAGCTTCTTTCCTTTATCGCCCTTTAGCATAACAGGATTTATACTGAACCAGTAGCCTCTTGAAATGGCTTCTTTAAGGTGAGTTATTCCGCCACTGTACCAATGAAGAATAACTTTCCCAGCATTTGGATACTTATCTAGAGACGATAGAACCGCCTCAATGGCATTTCGACTATGAATAGATAATATTTTTTCCTCTTGAGCATTATTGCATTTGTTCAAAATATGATTGAACACTTGCATCTGATCATCCCAAAATCCTAAGTTTTCTTTTGATCCATCCAACCCAATTTCACCGATATATCTAGTTTCACTGAATAACTCATCAAATAAATTAAGCTCATGAATTCTTTCTTTCGCCAAGAGTGGATGTAAACCAAGAGCCGTTTTGATCCGATTATGATGAGTTACGAGATCATTTGTTTTTTTCCATGCACTTGGTGTTGTAGTTATAGATAGTACATACAACTGCCTTCTTACACATTCATCAATAACTATTTTTGGATTTTCATATAAATCTAAATGACAGTGCAGATCAATCATATTATCTCATACTTCTTTAGTAGCAATTCCAATTCCTTTATACCCTCATTTGCCACCTTTTCATATTTCGAAACATCTCCTAGAATTGACGAATTCAATGATGCTCCAATGAGCGATTTAATTCCATCAGAGTTTACTTTTTTTACTGCAATGGCTGCAGACCTCACATCATCGTAATGAGAATGGTTAATATCTTCTATAGACAAATCCTCAAATACATATTCGGTTAGATCATTAATGCCCCACTTCAAGAATGATGAACGTCTTATTAAGCAAGGAACACATCGACCACAATGTCTTCGTCCATATCGTCCAAAACGACCACAGCTGGTAGTTTTGTGGGCATTTTCAAATAGAAATTGCTGATCCAAACAACCTTCGAGCATTTGCCCTTTTGTCTTGTATTCGTAGTTGTTTACTATAGACACATTCAATTTCGCAGAATTCAATATAGATTGAATAAAATTGATGAAAATTGGATGCGTAGTTCGTGTACTTAGACTGCCTAATCGTGACCCAGTCAACGGAGGATTTATAGATATTAACCCATTTTCTGACATGTAAAGAGTTACGCTTTCTCCTTTTTTATATTTATCAAGAGAGCTCGCTACAAGAACACCATAAGCTATAAAAATAATTGATCGAGTTCTTTGAGAAGGTGGGCTAGAGTCTTGTCTTTGAACTTTTGAATAATGGTTAAGTTGAATATGAGAAATTCCACCACCAATATTTTTTGAAAAATATTTTTGTTTTTCTTTATCACCAGATACTGTTTGGCTGACTATATAAGGCTTGTGATTACTTTTCACTAGGTCAATAGCACCTATGAGACTGTCAAGCCCTCCTGATAATAATGCAACACAGTCGTCTTTCGGATTTATTACTTTTTTTGGCTTGGGAGGCAAATATTCTCCTTTTATGAATGTTAACCTCCAGATATCCGTGCTTAAAAATTTAAGTGCATCCTCAACTAATTCAGTTGCTTGATTCCAGAAATCAGGGTCATTAACCGCAATAGTAAGATTGTATTCTCTTGTCCATCCGTCAGGGGCTTTATCTTTTGAAAGTGCTAGATCAGCAGATAATACTGACAAAGCAATAGTCAGGAAATCCCAGGCACGTGGATGTGGATCTAGTTTTGCCCTACGAATTTCCCAGGGTATTCTCCTACCAGACCAACCTAATTCTTCATCTTCAGGTTTATCATATAGCATGATACTTTGATCAGAATCGACACTATCAAAATCAAAGCCTTGTGGTGCGCAAATAATTTTCATTTTATATACTCTTCAAATACGAAAATTGACTGTTCTAGTGCGGTACGGACTATACTTCGAATATTTGTTTCAGATATCTTGATATTGGTGTCCTTAATACCTTTAAATGATTGGCTTACAACTTGAGTAATATAGCTCTTGATTTCCCTCAAACGTCCAATCTCCGCTGATGGCGTAGGAGCATTTTTTCTAATATCCTTACCTAAATCCAATTCAAACCTTCTAAATATATCGTCCGAAACGAACCTTTCAGTAATAAAAAGGCAATTTTCCTCAGAAAGATTTAGTAGGTCAATGTTTTCGTCTTTTGTTAAGAGCTCTGAACAAGCCGTTTGAATAGCGTTTCTACTGGCCTCTGCATCTAATGTTCCATCAATTGGTCGAATAACTTCAATAAGTTTGTCGACAATTTCTTGGGGAGAGTTTGAAGAGAGTTTTAAAGGATCAAAACCATAATATGCTTCACCTGATTTGACACTGGATAGTGCAGAATAGAGAGCCCCACCAGTTGAAATAGTGCCTCCAAACCTCTTAAGTGCCGTTTTTCCGCCTCCATATCCTCGCTGAAAATATTGACCAACAGCTCTCTTCATTGCAGAAGAATCCCCATGCTTAGAAAAGGAGTTTAGGTTTCTCCTTGTCGCTCCAAACCTAGATGGGGGAGCTATGTCATTCCTGTCTTGATCGGATTGATTCTCATTCTGATCAGGTTGACTCTCATCATTTTGAGCGTCATTTCCGCCAGAAGAGTCGTCACTGTCTACATTAGGCACCCATGGTGGAACCATTGGTATTCCTGAAGGTGATCCTTTACTTGATTGTGATGTTCCCATATTAAATTTTTATCGCCTTTCGAACTGGAGAAGAGTATTGAGTATCTTCCTTCCATTTTTGAAGTGTGCTTTTAGCCCATTTTTCATCTAACAGCCTTGGTATTAGCCCTGCTTTTATTTTGTTATGAGGTTCTCCACTTAGAAACGCTAAAAACCTCTTTGCTAATGAATCGTCTTGCCTCGCCATTGCAATTAATGCTTCTAAAATCTTTGGGACACCCCATTCTTCTTCTTGTTTTGCCTTGCTTATTAACTTGTCCATTATAACGCTCTGCTCCACTGGTGAGACTACCTTAAGTTGATCTCTCACAGCTTTAGATTGAGCCATGTCAGGATTTTCAAGCAGGGTAGTTAAGAACTGAGCAGCTGAAGTCGATAAACGATCGTCAGCAGAGAGCATAGGTGAATGCTCTCTGCTGACATATAACGCCCCTCTCAAGTCTTTATCATGAAGAGGTGGGTTGAGAGATAACCAATCTAGAATAAATTCTTTGTCAGATTTCCAGACGTCTCCCAAATCAGGTAACTCCCCTTTTGCAACTTTTTCTTCCAATTCCTTTAAAAATGAAGGCTTTCCTTCTAAGTCTCCTGAAATCTTTGACCTTAAATAGTCATTATCTTCAACTACAGCACACCTTTCAAAAAGCAAGAGCTTAATAAGTACAGCCTCATCAACACCTATCCCCTGTGATCTGGATATTGACATTCTAATTGATAATGCATTGAGGAATCTTTTAATCAGTCTTGGATTTCCCTTAATGTTTTTAGAAGTGGTCATAATATGCGCTAGACGGTCGGCTATTTCAATCCTATTAACTAGAGGTTGAGGGAAGTCTATTTTTAAACCGTTCATAAAAAGCTTGTCTAACTTTTGACCTTTCCAAGATTGGGTAAGTTGCTCACAAACTTTCGCTCTAACCTCCTCTTTGATGCCATCATCAAGTTGGCTATTCTGAATAAATAACAAAAAGAGATAGGCCTTAACCTCTTGAGTACCCAGAGCAGGCACTCTAATAGGAACTTGGATTAATTTGTCAAAATAGTTGGTAACTAGATCGTCCTCTATTCCTTCAAAATGTCTCTTGACCGAGTGTTTAATCATTTTATCATCTGCTGCTATCACAAAGGCAGTGTTATTAAGAAAAAGGAACAAACGCATTGCCTCAAGAGTAGAAATAGTAGTTTCAGGAAGACATCTATCAAGATCGTCAACAAACACAACTAGGGTAACCTCAAGTTCTTTTAGAGCTTCTTCAAAGCTCTTCCTTAGTTCATGAATTTCTTTGGGTGGGGATTCAACTTTTTTTGGTGAAAGAAATGAAGAGCCTAATTCAGTAACTCCTTCAAGTGAACTTTTGAATCCGTCATAATCAGATTCTGTAATCGTTTGCCCTGGCTTAAACTTGCTAACGATATGTTCAAGACCAGTAAATACTCCTGGAGGTAATCCAAGAGCAATGGCCCCAGCAGTATCCGCTACAGTTTTAGCAACCCTCAGCCACTTTACTCTTTTGAGGAAATTTTTTACTTTATCTGTTCCTTTTTCTCTTACTTCTGCTTCTTCTTGAAGAGTAGTTGCTATGACATCCATTAATGCAGCTCTTGCATCATCAAAACCTTGATAGAGCCAAGCATTAAAATTGACAAAAATGAATTTTCTTTCCTTCTTAGGGGTGTCTTTTTCATAGAGCAAGAGTTCATTCTCTACCAGTTTAATTAATGAAGATTTTCCAACGCCCCATTGACCTGACACTCCAATTGATACAGGAGTCCCTGATGCTTGAATGATCATCTCTGCTACTGTCTTGGCAGTGCCTGAAAAGTTTAAATAATCTAGCTCGGTTTCGTTATCTGACCACATAGTAACTCGCTAATTGCTTATATATAAATTAACTAACAATACCCATAAATGGGTATTTCTATAGTATCTCATAAAAATACCCGATGTATATATTTTTTGTGAAATCATTTTTTAATCATAAAATTTGTTTAAGATTAAATTCAATATAACTCACCCATGAATCGAAGCATTATTTTTTCCATTTTATTATCTCTATCTCTAATTTCCTGTTCTGAAAAAAGTGAGCCTCTAACGGTATCAAAAGTCTTAGTACAGTCGGATAATATATTTATTCAATATTCAGACAGTTCTCAGAAACAACTTACTTTCACCAATAAGGACAAGAGTCCAACGCTCTTAAAATCACTGAATAAAGTTATATTTCAACGCACTTCCAGTAATGACGAGTCCCAATTTGTTCTTGTAGATATTGGTAGTACGACAGAAAAGACCCTTGGAAATTCATTTAAAAGAGCTAAAGAAATAGTCACTAGCAATGACGAAAAGCGTGTTTATTTCGTGGACTCAATAAGTATAAAAGCTTTGGATTTAATCTCTGGGACTTCATTTGATTTGTCAAATGGTCACTCTTTCACATTAATTGATAAAGCTCCATTTTCTCACAATTTAGTGTGTGTTGGCATTTTGAGTGAATCTAATAACTACCATTTAAAGATTAGCTTGATAGATTCTTTAGGTAATACCAAGAAGGAATTTTCAGATTTAGAAAACATTACTCAATTTGCTCAGTCATCATTCCCTGAGTCCCTAGAGCAAATTCAATCATCTATTGGGAAAGTAAGTCATAAAATCGATATTCTTGACTCTATGAATTCCTATGTAAGCGAAATTGATAAAGCTGGGATAGGAGTTAATCGCTATATCCAGCAATTAAATGACGCTAAAAGAGAATTGGCTTCAATTGAAGAGTTTAAACTTGGAAGGAGTCAAGAACGCAAGGCACAACAACTTAAAGATAAGAATAACCACATATCTTTATTGGAAGAGAAAATCGAAGTTGAAAAGCAAAGAATGGAATTAATGATGAAAAACTACATGGGATTAAAGAAAGAATTTGGAAGTTTATAGCTTATATTCCACATCTACTTTTTCAGAATTTACACCAACAATTCTTGGCACTTTTGCTCATAAGCAAACCAAGCATACCAGTTTTTTAAATCTCCATCGGGCTGTAGTTTCATGCCAGTTTGATCCTCCCAATCATAGCGCATAGCCTCAATTTCATCATAATGAGTATCATAAAATTGGTGCGTATCAACATAGTAGATTAACCCTGTAACAGCTCCTGAAACACACCCATGACGGGTAACATCATCTAAGTACTGTAATGGATAGCCTGAATCGAGGGCATCTTGGGAAACGATCCGCATAATGGCAGATTCATGCGTTTGTGTAATTTCTTTAAGCGTTTTTATTGCCTCTTTTAATGATTTTGAATGTAAAGACATGAGGTCTCCTTTCTGCTGTATTTCTCATGATGACAAGCAAAAAGGGCAAGGCTGAATGAGTCAGTCACGACCCACACGGTTCGGTGCGGGCAGTGTCATTGACAGACGAATGACTTGAACTAAAAGCGATAGTCGTTGAGAAAAAGGCAGGAAGGAATCACCTGATAATTCAAGAAGCCTTATGCAATAAACGATTCACAAATACACATAATAGTGATATTCTGTTCCCCAGGGTGTTCCCCAAACGGACAACCTGAATAATGCAAGATTTTTAAGTGCTTGATATTGTTAAGAAAAGTGGTGACCGCGGAGAGATTCGAACTCTCGACCTACTGATTAAAAGGTTTTGATTAATTTAAAGAATGGGAAACTACCAAGACTTTGATAAAGATTTTGTAATAAGGACAATGAACCTTATTGATCAGTATGAGGACATATGGCCTCAATTCAAATTTGAGCAACAATACAACTACACCCTATTATTTAATTGTTTGCTAGGCTTAATCGTCCTCCCAAAGGAACACCTCTCAACATCCATTTCAAATGACCGTCTGACCAATGAAGCTAAAATCAGTATGGGATTGAACAATTCAGTAATCGAAAATTTAGTACTCCGAGAAGATAATTTGTTCGGTTTGATAGAGGCATTAAGACACTCGGTTGCTCATTTTGATTTTAGAATAGCTTCTAAAGACGATAATAATAGGATAGACCAGATTTCTTTTTGGGATCAAAATAGACCTAAGCGACTAATCGCTTCCTTTGAAGCCTCAGAACTCTTAGATTTTTTGAGGTATTATACCACCCAACTTCTTTTAAACCTAGAAAGGCATCAAGCAAGGTAATTTTAGCAGTTACAAGAAACATCATGAAATATCGATTCACATTCAAATCCATTTCTGTTAAAGTGGTCGTTCAAATGGTCGTTCAAGGCCTTTTTGGACATAATGAGCAAAGTAAGAATGGCGTAGATACTGGTGCTGACGAGGAGATTTGAACTCCCGACCTCTCCCTTACCAAGCCGAAAAAAGTGCATTTTTTCAATTGCTTAGAAACATTATGATCCAAAATTCTGCATGAACTACCACGGTTTAACAGAAATGGAGATTGCTTAATGTTACATGATGTTTCTAGCGAAAACACAAAAATTGGTCGTTCAAATGGTCGTTCAGATCAGAGCGAAAAAATTACTCTTGATGATAAGAGTATATCAAAATTGAAGCCTTCCGAAAAGAAAAAAACTTATTGGTTTAAAGGCTTCAAATCTTTCGGAATGAAAGTTGAAAAAACAGGGAAGAAGTCCTTTGTTTTTACTTATCGGTTTAAAGAGCGTAAACGATGGATGACCTTTGGCAACTACCCAGAGTTGTCAGTGTCCCAAGCCCATAAAATGTACGCTGATGCCTTTTATCAGAATGAAAAGGGTGAAGACCCCGCAGAAAAGCTGATTCAAGATAAAATTGATTATCGGGAAACGCCTTTATTTAAAGATGTCGTTGACCAGTATATTCAATACTCAATCAAGACAGGCAAGAAGAGTTGGAAGAAAGAGGCGCGCTATTTAGAGCGTGATGCCGTCCCTCATCTGGGATGGAAAAAGATAGATGAAGTTAAAAGAAGAGAAGTTGCTCAGTTAGTGAACAAAATCATCTTTGATCGTGGCTCTATACATGCCGCATGTGAGTTTCTTCAATACATGAAACGACTCTATAATGTTTCTATCAGTTGGGGCTATGTCGAATACAATCCTTGCGATCACATAAGAAAACCTGCTAAGGCCAGAAGTCGGGATAGAGTTTTATTTCCTGATGAAATCTATCGTTTTTGGAATAGGCTTGATGATTGCAATGCTGTTCTTATAATTCGATTGGCTTTACGGTTCACGTTACTGACCATGACACGTAAATGTGAAGTCAGATTTCTTGAGTGGGATCACATAAACTTCAATACCAATATTTGGACACTCCCTAAAGAGCACTCCAAAAATGGTCGGCTACATATGATTCCTTTGAGCAAAACTGCTTTAAGCATATTGGAGCAAGTAAAACCATTCACAGGACATTCAAAATATGTTTTTGGGTCAACTCGTGTGGTTAAAAAACTAGACAACCTCAAAGACAATTTAAATCCTTTGAATACAACGGCTATGAGTCATGCACTAAGAAAAAACATGAAGGTATTTTCGGTGACTGAGAACTTTACTGTACATGATTTAAGACGCACTGGAGCAACTTTAATCACAAGTCTTGGATGTCCCAGATATTGGGCATCTCTTCTTTTAAATCACTCTGAAAGAGGTGTCACAAGTATTTATGACCGTTATTCTTATGATTGGGAAAGAAAGTGCGGGATGGATGTTTTGGATTATGCCGTTACACGCATTGCATCATCACCATCAGAAAGAGAAGTCCCTTCCCTTTCTCAACTGCGACATGAAATAGAAAAGGAAGGGATTTTGAAATTTAGATATACTCAGGAACGATAATTTTGAGGGTCTTTTATCCATTCCTCTAAGTCATAAAACCTATAGGCTCTTCTTGAGCCATTAGATGAAAGATTGATCAGCCTCGGGAAATGACCTGCTTTTCTAAATCTATATTGTGATACACGACTTAGTGAAGTCAATTTTTCAGCTTCCTTGATGGAAACAAATCGGTTAGCCATAGGTACACCCTTTCTTACACTTGGATTGGTTATATCTAGTTGGTTTTCTTGAAACTCTAAGTTTTTCATAGCACCTCCTTCACGAATAAAAAGGCTACATTCTATTGAGCAAACAAAAAATGCACATACATAAGTGCCTTTTATTATGATTTACATAATTGTTGATTGACAAGTCAAAGTCTTCACTTACTGTGCGTTTTTTAAGTGGCCTAGTTTCTCTAAGGTCGTCATGCGTTAATTCAAACAAAGGAGTCCCTTATGAACGCAAAACCATATTCAAGAAAACTTAGAACTGACTATTTATCAAAGGTGGTCAACCAGCTAATTGATATTCGATTAGAGAAACGATTGTCCTTAGAAGCTCTCAATTATAAACTTGGTGTTGCAGATAATCTTGTCGCAAAGTGGGAATCTGGTCACAGAACACCTAACACATTTAACCTCTACTGCTGGGCAAAAGCTTTAGATGCTGAAATGATTATTGTGGCGAATGATAATTCACCTCAAAACAATCATCCTGCGCCAATAAGACCTCACGTGAATGATAATCATTTGCTTCAGGCTGTTGCTTAATAAGAACTTGTTTGTCCAGTTTTTTTAATTAAAAAACTGGACAAACCATGAGGTAGTTATGTAGTAAGTAGACCTCCACTTGTAAGTATTAGTGATGCAAGTATCATATTTTAATTGATTATACATGATATATAAGTCATAATAATAACATATATTTATGACTTATAGGTAATAGAAATGAGCTACTGGGACAAGAAACTAGTAAGAGAACAGCTAGATAAGCAACTACTGGGATTGAAAAAACATCCCCAAATACCGTCAGGCGGATGGATTAAAACCCTGCGTGAGGCATTAGGCATGACCACTATTCAGTTAGCTCAGCGCATTAAAGTTGATCCGTCTAGGATTTCAAGAATGGAGCAAGCCGAAATTGACCAGAATTTAAAGCTTTCTACCATGGAGAAACTTGCTGAGGGATTAGGGATGAAGTTTGTCTATGGATTTGTACCAAAAGACAATCTTGAAAATGCAGTTAGATCACAAGCCAGAAAACTTGCATTAAAACGCATGGAAAGGCTTGATCATACAATGCGCCTAGAACTCCAAAATTTGAGTAAAGAAGAAAAGGAGAAAGCCATTGACGATATGGTTGACCGTATTCTGATAGATGGTGATAGAGAGCTATGGGAGATCAAATGATTTTTGAAGAACCAGATGGCGCAACCCCTCTTGATCCTGACGAGGCCGAAGGTCTAAAAATTTCTCACATATCAACCAGAGAAGAGCTTAACCGTTGGGAACAAGAGAATATCAACCAAGCTTATTCATGGTGTGAGAAAAGAAGGAATAAAACGAATGTCGTTTCAGAAGAATTTTTGACTAACCTTCACAAACAGATGTTTGGGAAAGTTTGGAAATGGGCTGGTGACTTCAGAAAATCAGATAAGAGCATTGGAATTGATTGGGTGCAAGTCCCAATTCAATTACCTCAACTCATCAATGATGTAAACTACTGGATAGAACATAAGACCTACTCACCAGATGAAATTGCCGTAAGGTTTCATCATAAGTTGGTATGGATACATTTATTCCCAAATGGTAATGGTCGTCATGCTCGTTTAGCCACTGACCGATTACTTATAGATGTTTTTGGCTTAGAACCCTTTACTTGGGGAAATGCAAATATTGACCAACAAGGCGATGTAAGGTCACAATATATTCAAGCCTTGAGACAGGCTGATAATCACAACTATGAAGGATTAAATGATTTTGTAAGGTCTTAATTTTCTCGGAGCTTATTTTTCTCGTACTCTAAAAAAACATTATTCTCATATATCCTATTTGATTTAATTCTCTCAATCACCTCATCCTGAGAGATATTTGCTGGAATTAGTGATTCTAGCTTTCTAATCGCAGAGCCTGGAATACCAAACTCAGATAAGATTGTCAGATTGTCTCTCAAAAAGTCATTTTCTATAAGGCTAGAGAAATAACTATAATTTCCAGGTCTTTTTCCAACTTCACTACATACAAATTCTTGAATTGAATTCAAGACAGACAGCCATTTAGGAATCTTATACTCAAACCAATGCTTCAAGGTTTGAAAGCTATTCCTAATAGCTTCATCTCTTATTTCTGCGTCTGACTTATCCGCATATTTGGGAAGACTTTTTAGATATGCAAAATTATTCTCGACCAGATTCCAAATACTTTGATTATATCCATATATCTGAGTGACTGTAATAAGGGCTTTTAATGTCATTTGCCCCCCTGTTTCTGAGGGTTTTCTTAGATTATTCCAAGCTAGTGTTAAAATATATTCTAATTGAGGCTTTGTTGGATAGTTACTCCATGAAATGAGATGATACTTTAAATCTATGTCATTTCTTATTGTTTCAATAATATTTCTTTGCCCAGCAACACTGACACCATTCCGCTTTATAACTTCTCTTTCTGCGTTTGGAATAGACAAAATCTCATCGTACTGATTTGAAGTTTTATCAATAATTTCGCTTTCCTCAAGATGAATCAAAACTTCGTTTGAGATTGGGTTTTGTTCGAAAAAAGGGATGTCAATTATAATCTGCGTATCATCTGGAACAGGATTAAAATTGTAAATATTACCTGTATAATGAATCATTAGCCGACCAGCTCGTCCTTTAATATTAGAGTAATCGAAAAAATCAATAGGAGTCCTTTGCCCCTTAGTTGGGTCATAAAAAATTATATTCTTCGCGCTAGTGTTAACTCCTTCAATGATCGTTGTGGTACAGAATAGGTAGTTTAAATATCCTTCATTGAAATAATTTATTATAGATGTGGTTATGTGCTTTTGAAGCGCTCCGTCATGTATGCCAATTTTATTATTCAGTAATTTTATTAAACTCCATTCCTCAGAGATATTCTTCTTAATCCATTCAATTATATCTAACTCAATATTTGGTTCATTTTCCAAATGAAAAATCAAATAATCACAAAATCTTAAAGCTAAATCTCTTACCCGCGAAGGAGATGAACAGTAAATTATAGATTGCTCGTGACTGTTATTAATTAACAAGTCAAATAAAGTCTTTTCTTTAAATGCCACTGCCTCTTTATATCCAGTTTTACGATGATGAGTCGTCTTATCGAAAAACTCTTTATTAGGCGAGTATATATCAATTACTTTTGTGTCGACCAATGATGATTTGGTCTTATAAAATACAGCATTAAATTTTTCAGTGAATCCTTCTGAAATACCATCAATATTTGGCCCTAGAAGATAAAATTTACTATTGAACTCTTTTAGGACATAATGAAAAGCATTATTTAATGAATCAGCTCTCTCATCATCTCTTTTTGCACTTAGTTTGTAAAACTCATCAATTACTAAAAAATCAATGTGAGGGAATTGCTTATACTCATTAACTCTTTCAGCAGTAAATAGAAAAAGATTTCCCTTCTCAGTGCTAGCTTCTTGAGAAGTTCTAACTACCAACCTATAATATTCATTGTACCTGCTAAGCTTTTTTCTTGTCTCGTCCAACAGAGCAAGAGTAGGTTGAATAATTATAATATTTTTGAATTTTCTTGATGCTACGAACTCCTCAATCAATAAACTCTTCCCAAAACTCGTTGGAGCACTTACGATCACATTTTTATCAGTATTTAAAAGTGACAATAGATATCTTTGATCCTCATGGAAGAACTTATTTAAGTTTTGCGAATGATGATATTGTTGCCTTATTAGAGCCCCTGTGGAATCAGGTTTTAAATCTTCTTTTTCTAAATAAGGATAAAATCCGACTGCCTCTACCAAGTCAGTTAGCACAAGGTTGAGAGAAGGATCAAATTTCGTTCTGTTGTTAAGTAAATTTACCACCAGTCTTTGCGCACTCTGAGCGTCATTAACAATGTATTCCGAGCAAATTTTATACAGCCTGAAAGTTTCTTCAGCACCGAAAGAGTTTTGATTTTCTATTTGGCTAATCAGCTCGTCCATCATTCCGCCAATGATTGGAGTGTAGATAATTTATTATGCAATCTCTTTACTAATTCCGTCTTATTTTGAACAGGAAACAGAATTAGAATTATATTTAAATTAGTCTTGAGAGGATGGTCATTCAGCTGGTCAAAGTAATTTTTGAGCTCTAGCATTTCACTTGAGTATTCATCTAAAAATTCTTTTGAATTCTCATCCGAGTGGCTAGAAAACAATCCACAGTCATATGTGCACAAAAGGGGGATGTTAATGGTGCTCAGTTTTTCCGAAAGCTTAGTCGAACCCGACATTAAACTCAGCCATTTATCCTTTTCAGGTATGTTCTCAAAATGTTTGATTTTCTTTGAAACCACTAAAAATTCTGAGTCTAAATAATCACTTTTAAAATGTTCTTTAATATCACCTATAAGAGCTTTTAAACCATTTTTCCCATTTTTGTAAAGCTTTGATTCACCCAACCAAAGTGTGTTCGTTTCTGGTTGGATATGAACAGCGTCAAACCCATGAACCGTATGACCGAATGAATCCTTGAAGTATATTTTAGACAGAAGTGGAATGGTCTGATGAAAGTCTCTTAAAAGTAAGTGTAAAATAAGCTCCCCAAACTCACCCCTCCTTAAATATTTATCCTCAACATCGTCCTCAATACTCCCATTGTTCGAGTATATATCTTTGACCCTTTGAAATGAATCTACCCTGTAAATTGATTTAGCTGCTTCTACCAGCTTAGATAAGGTTTCAGAATTATCAGTTTGCTGTCCCTCATGAAAACCAAATGCAAACTCATGTATTACATGGGTTAGCTTTTCCACTAAATGCTTAATCCTATAGCTTTTTTGACCACTATCATCCAAATCAAAACCTACAAGGAAAGTGCTGAGCTCGGCCTCGTTTATTTTATGAGTAATAATTTTTTCTGATCCAAAAGGGCTGGCCATAATGAGAGATGTGTTTTTTATTGAAAGAGCAAGTTAATTTTTTTTACGAAATTATATCATACCAAGAGTCAATGCCACATTTCAATTATTTAATTTGAACAGCAATTTACTACATGTCACCGATCATATTTAAGTTGGAGTGAAAGCTATGTCCATCAAATAGGCGAAGGAGTTTTTGTTATCTGAGCATTGATCTCATCAAGTATTTTCTCTTGGATCATTTGACTATAATGCTTTTCTGTAATCTCGACACTGGAATGCCCTAAGCCTGATGATATCTTTCGAATATCAATTCCCATTTTTAAACCAAGATTTGTCCATGTATCCCGAGGGGTGTATGTAGAAAGGTTTTTCTCTATCCCTAAGTCAACAGCAATTCGCTTGATATTATCATTGAACCATGAAAGCTTGCCTTTCTTTGTTTTGAAGATAGCTTCTCCTACTCGGTCTTCGGGAATGATTGGGAAAATATAGTTATCTGCCCTCTTATCTTGAGCGTAGTATTCAATGATTTTTAAGTTCTCATCATTCTGTTTGATAGAGAAAAAATCACCCTCGCTTTCTGTTTTCTTTCTTGTGTAGCTAAATCGCTCTCCATCGAATTGATTCAATCTAGCAATTGCCATGTCATAAAAATTCATACCCATATTATTGAACATGAATAGGAAGTAATTTCGGACATGGAATTTAGAACTGTCTTCAGGGTATGAGACATTTCGGATGGCTTCAATTTCTTCATTGGTCAAGACAACGGGCAAGTTAGCCGTGCTACTCTTCTTAAAGCTTTCTAGGGGCTTATGACCCTTTAGCTCTTCGTATGTACCCTCTGCATCGTTAAGGATAGCCTGTAAGCTTCTCAGGTGGATATTGATTGAGTTCTTAGAGGCTAAACGCTGACCTAAATAGGTTTTAAAGTCTTTGGCAAATTCTACATTGAACGCCTTGATCGGCATATCGTAGGGCTTGAATTCATCTTTGACGGTGAATATGTCCTTTTTGGATTTGTCAAACAGGTCTTTGATCTGTTGGCGGTCATCTTTCTTGGCAAGCTTCTTCTTGTACTTCACCACGATTTTTAAGGCATCCTCGTATGATGAGGCAGTGGAGTATCGCTTTTCAGCATGAAAACGACATAGCATTTTTGACCCATGCACCAATAGGCTAAGCTGTGACTGCTTATTGAAGAACTTCTTTTCAATATTGTCTTTTAGAAGATTGATAGGCCAGAGTTTTACCTCGCCTTTGTTTTCATCTAACCATAGATCAACATCACTGTATGTCTTTTGAATACGCTTGGTTTTTCTGACCGAGTTCGCAACACCTTTAATTTGAAAATGAACGGTTTTCTTCTTGCCCTCATCAACTTCTAACTCAATGAAGTTCTCCTTGGCAACATGGATATCAAACCCGATATCCCTTGTCTTGCTTTGATGGGAAATTCGTAAAACAAGCGGAAATTTACCATCTTTATCCTGACTAGTGTTGCGTGTATCCAGTGCTATTTTGACCTTTGCCATCGTTTAAACTCCCTTTTACTTGCGTGCTTTTTGCGTGCTTTTTTCGGTTTCAGGTGATATCAGATGACACAAGATAAGATTAAATCAGCCTCTATTACTCATTTAAGGGCATTTATATTCAGGTGATTTCAATTCGAACCGACTCATAATCAGAAAGTCCCTGGTTCGAGCCCAGGTGGGCCCACACTGAAAATCAGCCACTTACGAAGTAAATTTGTAAGTGGCTTTTTCATTAATAAACTATTAATAAACAAAAAGCGCCTTTAAATGAGTTTATTTGGCGTCAAGCTCTAGGATAACCCGATCTTCGTAACCCATTACCTCACATGGCTCTTCTTGAATCTCAAATGAAATTTTAAAAACCTCAAAGAACTGCTTATACTCAGGTATTTTCGCTTTTTCTTCTTCATTCATATAGTGCTTCAAAGCTATTATTTTAGTTAAGCATGGAGCGATTCTCGCCATTTTTTGGCCTTTAGGCAGAGCTTGCGCTACTTGTAGCACAGTCCTAAAACTGATATAAAGCCATTCTATTGAATTCAGGTGAAGCGTCTTAAGATTATACATTCTAAAATAGAATGCTACATCACAATCTACATTGATAAGTTTCAATTCAGAAATTGGTAGCAAATGAAATACTCTACGGGTCATTTCTAAAGATTTACAAGGCTGTAAATCTCCATTTAAAAACCATTCTTTGAAAAATTCATCATTGATACGTGTGAGCTTGTTTGAGAATAAAGCCGAAGATTTTTTCTCTAAAAGTTTAGGTGAAAGAGTCACCCCCTCAAAATTTATACCCTCAACAAGAAAATACTTCTCTATGCTTCTATAGTAATTTGGAAAGAGATATGAATAAAGCTCCTTTTCCGAGAGTCGCACCTTCTTTACAGGAGCAAGGACTTCAAGTATCTGACTTTCTTTAAGTTTCCTTAAGTTAAACCTAATATTAGGATTAAGAGATTCAAAAGTCAATGGATCATAAAGTACTATATCCAATACTACTTCTTTGTTAAGACCTGACAGTATTTTTATAAGTGCATCACTGATGGACTCATGTTCTACGTGATTCCTAATCCTTGAGCAAAAAATCAACTCTACTGTCTCTAAGGTTGAAGACTTGTTAATAGACTCAATTAAAGGAATTAAATCCCAGACCTTCTCAACAGATATTGGCAGAAAAAAACATAGTGCCAGCGACCTTAACCTAATATCAGAAAGGAGTTTGTAATCCGTATAACTTCCAAATGGATAGAAAATCTTTAAATGAATTAAAGAGTCCTGAATAGGTTTGAGTTTAGAGAAAGAAAAAACATCTACTGGCACGTTCTTGTCTCCCCATATTTCAATGTCACTCAACTGCGCGCAAGAATTATCACTAAAAAAATCCTCGTTGAGGTAATCCTTAATCTCAATTGTATCAATATTCAGATGAGTAACCTGATTTCCGAAGTCGTCCGTGTCGTGTGAGCATTTCAAATAAACTTTCTCAATATTCTTCAATGACTGTAATGCCTTGTTATTACTAAAAATCTGAATACTGGCTTCCTGAGACTCAATCTGAGTTTCCTTCAAATTCTTTAAACAGTCTATATTCTGGATATCAATGTTGATGCTGAAAGAACTATGAATAAAAAGTGATGTTAGACTTTTAAAAGAACACGGAAGTGTAACATTGAAGACTTCCTCTCCATCGGCCTTAGGGGCACTTAACTCGAACTTCTTCTTATCAAAAAAATAGAGTTTTAAGTGTTTTACAACATCACTAAAATATTCCAACTCTCCTTCATCATAAAAATTGATCAAACTAAGTTGTTCAACGGGAGCGAATGCCTTATTTATTTCATCCAAATAAACTAAGTCAGAAAACACCTTTGGGTTCTCGGCCTTAAAGATTTTGTTTCTTTGAAATAAATCTCTAAAACTAACAGCTTGATCCCCTTTCTTTAAGCCTTTTAATCTATCTGGATCTTTCGCGGAACTGTATTTATCAATAGACACTCTACTAATATTAAGCTCGAAATTCACGGTTCGATTCAAAATAATAAACTGGGCAAAACTTGTATAATTACCAAGATGCAATTCGTGAATTTTAATTGAAAACAAGCTTACAACCTCTTTGAATAACTGATAGTCTACATTTCTTGTATTTCGAATATCAAGTCGAATGTGTCCTGATAGTTCGTTATGCTGATCAACTTGATTTCGATCTATTCTCTCAATAGAAATACCTCCTTCAGGCATACTCAATGAATGGAAATATTTATGTTTTTGGAAAGTATCTAGATTGTCCTTGCCAGTAAGTTTTGTAAAACCTTCAACATTGGTATAGTCGGTACAATCGATTAAAATATTAGGTGTAGCCAGATAAACAGAAGTACTGTGTCTTCTAAGAAAGACAAGAATTATAAGGATTTTCTCTAAGTTACTTCGTTTGAAATCTTCATGACCAATAAATATGTACACCGCACTTTCTTGGCTTTTTATACCTTTGAATATCCCTTGAACGTTGTGAAAATCAATGACGGTTACTTTTGATTTAATTTGACCAGTTACGTTGATGTCAACATTACCCCTCAAATTCAATGAATCAAACTCCCTTTCAATACTTATTTCTTCGAGTCTATTGTTTGAAATGTCTAAAGTGCTAACATATCTTAAATCAAGATTCATCAACTCGGTATTTGTCAGCCCTAGATTAGAAACCCCTAATACCTTTAAGTTCGTCATGAAACGGAAAAGACCATTTAGTCCCTTTAAAAAAATTCTTTTTAGTTCCAATGTCTTCTTAGACACCCCTGATTCATTCGAAAAAATTATTCCTTTTATGGTATGTATAGATGAGGGATGAGCTACCAATTCGACAATATCTGCCCAAGATTTTGAGCAGACGTCATCTTTACGATGACTCGGGATCAAATCAGAATGTAGCTTGATCAGAATATCATTTTGATAGTCCTCTATATGATTCTGTTGGTTAATGATTCGGATATCATTTAGTATTTCAGCGAAAAAATCATCTCGAATTAATTCGACCAATTTGAAACAAATTGCCTGATTGTAAAATGAGATATTTACTTCATTAGTTGGCTGGTTAATTGATTTTTGAAATTGTGAACTATCAAAAGCCTCGTCTTCCACTGCTGCTGTTGCTGTAAAAAAATCATAAATAGATTGATGAGCAAACCTATAGCGATCATGAACATCTCGAATCAAGAATGTCCTGTTTACAAGGAGTTTTGATTGATCAAACTCAGTTGAAAGCTTATCAATAATCTCATTAAAACTAAAGCCAAGCATGGAACCCTTTTCTTGCCCAAAGAACAATTTTGCCAAAGCCTTAGAAAACTCATAAGTACTTTCCAATGATCTTTTATGATCACCCCCTTTCAAAATTTTGTTCAGTATACTTCTCTCATGTTTCAACCATTTTTTAAGCATGTGATCAAAAAGCATGTACTCTCTACAATCCTCAACCACATATTTACTATCGAGAAAATCATAGAGATATTGGATATTGGAAATCAGAAGCTGTCGATTCAGATTCTCCGTACCTATCAATTGGATTACATTCCGAGCTTTTTCTCTATTGTCACTCTTGGTAAATGCTTTTCTTACAAAGCCTTCTACCTGACCATCACTAAAAGGGCAAAGGGTTGAAACTGTGTATTCAAAGTCAGGAAATTCTCCAATATCTCTCGTAAACAATTCCATTACCTTGTTTTCCTGAAAAAACTCCCCTCTTGAAGTAATAATCACCTGATTAAAGTCTTTGGTAGTTTCTCGTAAGTCATCAACAACATTCTCAATTTCTTCTGGACTTGAGAGAGAGAAATCTTCATCCATAGCATCAAGAAAAAGGACAGCGTTGAGCTTATCGGTCAATTTCATCGAAGTAAGCTTCTTCCAACTCGCAAATGGAATAGCATAAACCTTCTTCTCAGAGTATTGACGCCTTTTTACTTCAACCAATAAGCGAAGGATCAAACTGGTTTTTCCTATTCCAGAACTAGCAAACACAAAATGATAAGCACAAGGAGCAGCTTCAATAGTCCTCTCAAAAATGGATTTATATAGTTCGCCTAAAACATCTTCCTGTCGCTCCTTACCCTTCTCATAGACAAAGCTATCTCGTTGAAAATCTGCTGATATATAATTCGCTGTTCTTGCCCTGACGGTTTGCCTATCAAGGCCAAATGGCGGGTTTCCTCCCCAGTTATAACACCAACTTCTAAAACCAAGAAGCCATTTTAATTTATTCCAAGTTCTTACAATACTTGAATTCAAAATTTCAATACTCGGTGGTAAATAAGAGTTAATCAGACTTTCGAGCTCTTTCGAGTATATTTTTTTTGAGCCATGAAGCACCGAAGTCAGTTCATCACTAAATGGCTCATTTAGCTCTTTTCCTTTCTTTTTCTCTTGTGAAAAATCATACCTGACAGCATCCTTATAACCACGAAATCCCCTATAAATGGAATAAAAATCCAATTTTTCCTCTAAGTGGATTCTAGGTAATTTTTTGTTATTTTTGATTTTATCGAAGTCACTCCACATGTTATCTTCTCCAGGAAGAAAACTTCTTTCAGACAGCTTTTTATCAATTTCTAAAGGAGAATTTCCCACTTTCAAAAACAAATCTATATATCTACTAGAAATATTTAAATTTCTCTCGAAGTACTTCCTAAGGTTAAAATCAGATTCTTTTTTGTTATTTAACAAATCATGCTCTTTCCATGCCGCCTTTAAAGTCTCAAAGTCAGTCTTGAACTCCTCAAGATTGGCCTTGACTTCGTCTCTAATCAACTGACACTCTTTCTTGCTAATTCCATCCTTCTCAGGGATGTATACAATATGATATATGCTTAAAAGAAGCTCTTTTAAAGCTTTTGTTTTATCTAGCTCTCTATTGACAGGTTTCATTCCTTGTGTATTGTGGCGTAATGAAGATAAAGAATATTTCAGACCGTTTAATATACATACCTGATCGGGTTAATGGTCAAAGTGAGTTTAGGGGAGAGTGCAGTTACTCAAGCGAAGCCTATGCTTTACTCAAAGAAGAGGGTATAGATTATATTCGAAATAAAATCAGCCAAGTCATAGATTGGAAAAAAGAAATTTATGGTTTTGGTCATATTGGGTATTACGGTCTTCACTCGAATCAAAAATTTTTTGATCTCAAAAATCGAATTGGTATTGAAGTGAAAGAGATAATAGAAGAAGGAACTCGTGAATTGACAGATCATGACACTCTCTTTATGCAAGAATATCCACAAAGAGATTTTGAAATAAGTCTAGATCATATCTTTTATAAAGATTACCTCCGCGGCTCTAATATTCAAACCTACCAAAGATTAGCCTCTGGAAGATCAAGTAAATCAAGCTTGAAAAAATCCCCATACACGATTTAAACTATGGTTTTGAAACAAAAATGAATATAAATGAATTGGAAACCACTTTTGTTTCATTTCGCTTCACCTTGCTTTCATAATCAGATAAAAGTAAGTGATGGTATATGAATTTAAACAAGATCAGAAAACAAGTTTGAAGCAATTCCTTAGAGTCACCCAAGCACGAAAGCTTGATGTTAACTCTGTTTTAAAGAAAGCTTTGTGTGAAGACACAAAACAACTGAACACTCCCGAAGTAACAAGGCAATCAGGTATTTCTTTTAAAATACCACCAAAGCCAACATAGCATGGCTTTCCTTTTCGCCTACCAGTAGGCTTTGCCCCTGGTAGGCAAAGGATAATCTGAATCTAAAATACATAGAACAAAAACACCCCGTGAAAAGGGTGACCAGGACACCTATGTCCTTTTCAAAAACGAATTTTAAACCATATAAACATGATAATCAGATGTTTAAAAGCAAAAATAAACCAAAAAGATGGTCTTGGCGAAAGCCGAACCGTCCAGATGATCTACTGAACTATGTAGGTCAACAACTAGAAGAAAAACAGTGTACAGCTTATCAGACGTGTATGAGCTTGACCAAAGAGGAATCTACAATTAAGAAGTCTTCAACTGGAAGATACACATACTCGCAAATTGGAATGTCTAACATTCTTACAGGCTTACATAGTCTCGAAACGCAAGTCTCTAAAGCCTTAGAAGGATTTCTTTCAAGTAGTAAAGCTCTTCTCCGCTTAAAGCAAGCGCAGAACAGCGAGATAATGCTTGTGGAAAGGGAGCACTTAGAGGAAGCCTTGCCCTTTGAAGAAGGGCAACGTGAAGTACAGAAAGAGAAGGTGGTATTGGTATCCGAAAAACAAGAGAAACCTATTTTCAATACTAAGACCACATCTGTAGATGCAAGTCCATTTTCTGGGGAACCACGAGCCACTCGTCTCATAAGGCTAGTGATTGTTTACGCGACAAAGTATGCCCTATGCCGATTGGGGGATAAAATGAATAATAACCCGCTTTTGTGGCGAGTGTTTCCCGAGCTTGAGGAGCCAGAGCATGAGGTTTTGAGGGAACCCATCAGAACGAATATGCTCCATTCCCATAGCTACATAAAGCACATAATCTTATGGGTGTGCTTTTGCATGGCCTTACCATCTGAGTACATTATTCTCTTTCATCTCGGCAAAACTGTGCTGCTCCTATCGGGCTTTGAGACTTTTGTATTTCCTCTTTTCATGCTCGTGGTCTGCAAACTCGTTGCTTGGGCGTTAGAGCGTTCGATAAGAAGATATGTAAAGTCACAATCTCATTTACCGAGAGTAGTTGTAGCGATGTGTATCACAGCTTTTGTAGTGACTCTCTCATATGGATATATGGTAGTAGTAAAAACAGAAGAGACCAAGCTTGAATCTCAGATTAAAGCGGCCAAGGAACAACTCGAAATGCAAGAAGAGGAGTTGTTTAACGCTGATATGCCTACGGAGGAAATGAAGGTCGAAATCAAGAAGACCAAGACTCATATACAGGAGTTAGAAGATGATCTGTATTCTGACCCCTACCAAAGTAAGTATGTGAGTTTTATTGGACTTGGCCTTCTCTCTGGCCTCGTTTTAGGAGCCAATAGTATCATCCTGGCTTTCTTGTCAGTGGCTGCTAAGGCCGCCAAATATCAACGTGAATTTGTGAAGGCACAAAGAGAGGTTTTTAATTCTCAGTGTAAATACACCAATCTTCTGAGTCGCTTACATAGCGCACGAAGATTATACCTTGAGTTCGAAAGACTTTTTTGGGAAGCCTCTGCCATTCAGCAGATGAGGCACTGCTACCCTACTGAGGCCGAACTCCTCGAATCTCTTCCATTAGAAATCAAAGACTTGGAAGGGCAATATCAATCCATTTTATCAAACAAAAACAAAGAATCATGAAACAGATATTTTTATTCAACATAGTTATAAGTCTTGTACTGAATTCAATTTACTTATCGGCTCAGGAAAAAGCATACGTTGTATTCAACGACAACAGTTTAAACATTGACCCAGGCTCAAAAGTCCGAATTCAGCAAGAAGGAATGTTGAAGCGTTTACTGTACAAAAATCTATTACAAGACAGTTCGACAGATGTATTTACAGGATACTTTTTCCAAAACTCTGCAAATCCAGTGAACCTCAAACAGTTTGAGTTTACCCCTGAAAAAAGTACTAGCACTAAGAAAAAGTATACACAGGTGAAAGTGAGAAATATTCTTAATTCGGTCTTCGGTGATCACCCTCTGGCAAATGAAACCCATATACTTTCGAGTTTAAAACATGTGGCTACCAAAGCGAAACAGTATAAGGAAGTCCATCTAATCATACTTTCAGATATGGAGGAATGGAGTCCGATTCGTCATATGTCTGCATCTTACCCCTTTTCATCCTTGCAAGCAGCAAGAGCTGCGGGCGTGAAAGATGCCAAAGCCATTATGAAGAGATATGGTTTTGAGAAGGATACGAAAAGCAAAATTACGATTGAGATTCTATTTCCTTTGAAACAGACTGACGCTACTACTCAAGAGTTTTTGATAGACTATTGGGAGTCCGTCTTCGGTTCGATCTGGAACTTCACTCTAAACTACCGAGGACTATGAATGATCAATTGTTATCAAACGCAGAGGTTGAGAGAATTCGAATAATAGTCGAAACGATTCTCCTAGAAAAAGGTATTGACCCAAATGAAGAAATTTGGGTCAATAGTTCTCGTGCTAAACAGCTATTGTCCTGCCAAAACACAACTCTCTGGAAGCTCAGGAACGATCCTTCTACTGGTATAGAAACTTCCAAAACAGGCAAGACGATTCTTTACCGTAAGTCTACGCTCATCGCATTCATTGAAAATAATGTCCAATGAAAAAGCCATTTGACAAATACAGCGATGCAGAACAGGCACTTTATACTTTAGGATTTAACATGGGGTATAAAGTTGACCAGGACGATCTCAAAAAGAGTGAACTCATGGAGGCATTGGAAAAGGAATATGCTCAGGAAAAACCTCTTCATCCTTTTTCAGATGGCCTTTTTGACGGCCTCGAAACGAATGGTCTGCTGAAAGAGTTCTTGCATGATCGCCTTGAGCCTGGAAGCAGTTATCATCAGCCTGATCTAGAACCTGACTTTTAACATTATGGGACGCATGGATCATTATAAAGCCCTCTACCAAGAGGGCTTTTCAAGAGGCTACCTGCTGGCAAAAGCTTACGCGGATGATAAGCCTTCAAAGAAGATTATTAGGAGAATATTCAAGCGTAGTTCATCGGTTTACCTCAAAGCCTTGAAAGATGGAATTGAACAGAGACAGGTTGAGGTTGAAAAAGCCTGTACACAAAAGCCCTTTCTTGATTTCATGGAACATGTGAAAAAGAATGTAGGCAAGAAAAATGACCTGGAGATTGACTTTTAAATTTAACTCATCTGTCAAACCATGGTAAGAAGCATAGCGAGCTCTACCCCATAATTCTATGACTTTCGAAGATTTCCTAAGCGAAAATGGCCTTGAAAACTTAACGCGAGAAGAGCGTAAGGAGGCACACAAAGACTATAGGAAAGTCTACTTTGCCAAGTATCGCAAAGAGCAAAGCCAAGGAAAAAGACGGGTAGATCTCCGCTATGATAACAAGGGGTACGAAGCCTTAGAGAAACAGGCCAAACGGCATGAAATTAGCGTCCCTCAATATGTCAAACGTGCTGTAGAAGGTTATGAGAAACAAACCTTTGTAGTTCGGGACATAGAGAGGCTTCAAAAGCTTGAATTTCTGTTGCGGCAAACAGCCAATAGCGTAGCCCAAATAAGCTTTGAGGCACAGCGAAGCAATACTGTGTCGATGGAGGAATTCCAAAAACTACAGACTGAAATCAGAAACATTCGGAAGTATCTCAAGGACGCATTGGCTTTCCCTCCAACGGCAAAAAGTTTCCTCTTACAACAACAAGAAGTCAACTCTGAATTTCTCGTCAGAGTAAAAAGAATTCTTGACAACCTATTAACACAAGAAACATGATAATAAAATCGATATCACATTCCAATATGCCCTTTAGGGTCATGATAAACTATATGTTGGATGATAAGGGTCACCGAGATAATACTCAAGATTTACAAATATTTCACAACCTTAGTGGGATTGAAGCCGAGGAAATCAAGCAAGAGTTTGAAGACCTATATACTCTAAAACCTAAGCGTAAAAACGGTTTAAAGTTCTACCACGAAGTCATGAGCTTTAGTCCCAAAAGCACTCCTCATCTGAGTGAAGAAATACTAACGAAAATAGCATATACCTATCTCAGTAAGAGATCTTTTTTTGGATTAGGCTATGGGGTTCTCCACTCTTCCGAGGATCATCTCCATTTTCATTTTTTATTATCTGCCAATAGAATTGATAAACCTGAAAGATCGGTTCGACTGAGCAAAAAACAGTTCGATGATTTGAAAAAGGAAATGGAGGAATATCAATGCCAATTCCCGAACCTAGAAGATTCTCTAGTGTACACAGATAAGAAAGACAAAGACCAAGTAAAAACACCAAGTAAACGCGAAACAACCAAGCTCTACCTAGCAGATATTTGCAATCAGGCTTTTGAGTCCAGCGGCAGCACTGCGCAGCTGTGCGAGAGTCTTGACCAAAAACCTGATCTCACTGTTTATGAATACAGGAATAAGCCACAAGGTATCATCCATAAGGGAAAGAAGTATCGGTGGTCTACCATTGGCCTCACAGCTGAAAAGCTGTCTATCCTAGAAAAGCTTGATCGTCTTGAAAGACTCAGAAAAGAGCGCGAGCAAGGGAAAGATGATGATTTCACTCCTCAACCAGAATGATTATGTCAAAGCTCTTTAAAATTCTCTTTGGACGAGAGTTAGATGATCAGCGCTTCCTATCGTTCTATGATACTCTTAAACTGATTAATGGCCGACACATAGGCGCTTATGTCTCTCAGAATGGGAACTTACATGAGGAAGCCAAGCCTCATGCCACAGTAGTAGCCCCGAGCGGAGGTGGTAAAACGACCAAGTACATAATTCCAAGTCTACTTTCCATGAACGTAAATCGGAGCTGTGTGGTATTTGATCCAGGAGGTGATGTGTATGCAATAACGGCAGGATGGTTAATAAAGCAGGGCTTTAAGGTGAAGGTCATTGATTTTGACCGTCATGATCAATCAGAGAAGTTTGATCCCCTTTTCAGAGTATCTGATGACCTGTCTATTCAAAAAGTAGCCGATATTCTCATTGATGTTAATTATCAGGGAAAGGTCAGTGACCCTTTCTGGACAGAGGGAAGCAAATCAATTCTAAAAATTCTCCTTATGGCACTATTGAATAAGAATCAAAAGTCTAAACCTAAGACGCTCGGAACACTTTTTGAACTTCTCAATATGTTCGGAACGGAACAAGAAGAACTTGATCAATTCGTAATCCGATCACTCCCAGAAAAAGCCCACCTCGTTTACATGGCTTTTATGGAAAGTCAAACCGAGAAAGTACAGCAAACGATTTTAAGTGTGGCAAAAGTAGCCCTGTCAAAGGTCCCAACTTTAGAAACCCTTATCTCTGAGGAAACTTTACATTTCGAGTCTCTCAGAGAAGAACCAACGGTGATTTTCGTGAAAATTCGCGAAGACCAAATACCGTACTTTTCGTTCGTGATATCGCTGTTTTACACTCAGCTCATGGATATGTTGATGAAATTGCCTGAAGGTGACGAAACCTATCTTCCTGTCACAATACTTGCAGACGAGTTTGCTGCATACAAAGTGCCCAATGTGGAGTCTCTGATAACTGTGTTGCGAAGGCGAAAAGTTTACCTATCTATCATCCTGCAGTCACTTTCTCAATTAGAGGTGTACGGCAAACATGCAGCAGATACGATTCTCAGTAATACAAGCTCAGTCTACATATTCCCAGCAGTCGGAGACACTACAGCCTCTCGCGTTGAAAAGCTACTCGGGTATTACTCAAAGGATGGCAAGAAAGAGCATGTAATGGACTCTAGAAGCATCAGAATGATGAAGAAAGATGAAGTGTTGTTCATCCATTCGAATCTTCCACCGGTAGTAATAAATATGAAACCTTGGTTTAAGGTAAGGAGGTTTAGGAAACGTGCGAACCTACCTGTTAACAAGAAAGGAGGTACGTCATGATTTGGCAATACCTCTGGAGCAAGGTTGAACTGATAGGTATGCTGTTTCTTTTTTTACTCTTGTTCAGTAAGGCCTGGCAGTTGGCACTCGGGAAAATGATAAGTCTTGGTATTGGGAAAATACCAGAACTTATCGGCTCTATCGTCAAAGCACTGAGTCCAATTACCTTAGCCATCCTCAAAGGACTCTGGACAGTCATAAAATGGATTTTCTGGTTTCTGGTAGAATCAATTATGTACATTTTCAAAGCACTGTCAGAACTCTTTAAGCTCTTGCTAGATAGACAAGGCTCCTAAGGGGGTTATGAGGGGCTCTCCCCTCATCAAGATGCGAGTGTGAACGTTTGAGTGTGATGCCGCGCACTCGCAATCTTGCACATGCCATGGAGCTCATTTTCGACCAGGTGTTGCGGATGCCACTAAGCACATTGGCAACAGTGGGAGAAAAGAGATTCAGGCATGTCCTTTGGAAACGCAGAAAAGTATGGAGCGAACGCAGTAGCTCCATATTTTTGTGTTGCCAATCACTAAAGCCTAAAAGCTCTTTTGAAAATGGAATGAAGAGAAAACGGAATGAATTTTCGAATGTGCTTTCGCCATAATTGGAAACAGGAATACATTCATCATATCATTTTCATTGCAATTTCGTTATCTTAGAGTAAGATTCAGATATGACAAGCATCACTATAGACAAAGACATCAAGCTTACTAAAACTCACTTCTCTAGCATAGAGGAACTTCAAGAGGCATTATTACTTGTTCAACTAGAACAGTTTGAGCTTTCAAATGCCCAAAAAAGGCTCTTAGATGAACGAGAGCGTGAAGCTGATTCTGCTACCGACAAAGGTTTAAGCTGGGAAGAAGTAGAAGCCAGTATCGCAAAAAGATATGCCTGATTTTTCTGTCCGTCCTTCGGCTTTAGCGGATATCCACAGGGCATTAGATTACTTCGATGAAATCAATACTACATTATCTACGTCATTTCTCACAGAGTTAAGAGCTGTTTACCACCGAATAAAAGACCATCCAGAAGGTTATCAAAAAAGGTATGGTGAAATTCGAATTGCCTTACTCAAGCGATTCTCATTTGGAGTCTTCTACAAAATCTATGAGGACAGAATAGCGGTCATTGCGGTGCTCCATACGAGTCAGGATTCGGAAAAGTGGCTCACAGGGCGATAGATTTATTCAGCCTCCTCTAGTGGTTTCATTTCGCTATAAATCAAATCATGATCAGGATTTTGTGATAGACTGACCTGTTCGAGAACTTCATTTAGCCTCAAATAATTGATTTGGTTGTTTTCAATTATACCGACTGTTTTTAAATCAATCTTTGCACCTTCTTCTTTCGAAAGTTCTTTGTTCTCAACAGTCTTCTTGCTTCTTAATACCGACAGAATATCTCGGATATGTCCTAGCTCATCTAGTTTTAGAATACTGCCAGAATGAGACATATGAAACCGACTGAGAAGGGAGTTAGCGAAAGTCATAAAAGAGCCTGATGGCAGTCGTTTGTCGTTCAAGTCCTCTTCAGGAAAAAGTGTATGAGCGAGTCCCAGGCTATCCATACTCTGCCAAATAAAGTAGCTATTGGCCATATCTGCCAATTCATCATTCCCAAGTCCTTCAGGGAGTATGAATTTCTCTCCATCTGGCATTTTTAATGAGAATACCCCCTCTTTCACTGTTATTCTTCCACTTAGGAGTACCGTCTCTTGACTAGGGATTTTCTCTTCGATTTCCCCCTTACTCAATTCAAGTTGAAGCCTCTGATCTATTAAGTCATCATAGTTTTCTTTCAGTTTGTCTCGCTTATCTTCCAAATCGAATTGTTCATCAAAAGTATCACTTAGCTCTATAGCCTCCTGTAGTTCAGCTAAAGCTTTTTCAAGTTCAATGATGCTCTCATTAAGTCGTCCTAAATCAATGTCAATTTCTCCGATGGCCTTCAGATAGTCCGTTCGAAATTTGTCCCGGAAAGTGACTGCTTTCCGAAGTTCTGAACCATTTCTAATAGGTAGAAATCCAAACTGTTTTTCGATCATATACTTCGTATTTTCAGATATTCGATCATCTGAATAAATTTTTTGAATGACCATTTCAAAACTCGCAGGATCATCAAAATCAATAGGAGTCTCATCAATGATTGATTTTATCCCTTGTGCATCAGAGCCATATTCTTGACTTGTGGAAAGCTCAAGGAAGTTCCTATAAAGATTCAGCTTTTCAGACGGCAGGGTTAATTGACGTGTATCATTCTCTGCTAAGACTTGCTCGATGATTTCAGTGTTAGACTTACCTTCGCTCTGAAGCATTTCAACCCTCAATTCGAGGGTGGCCGCTTGATTAACCAATCGATCTCCATTGTCATTTCGTTTCTCAGATTCTACACGGCTAAAATAAGCTCTTACTATTTCAAGGATATCGTTCAATGATATACCTGATAGGCTTGACGGATTCTGAGAAAATACCGAGATTCCTCTAATCGCTTCATAAATCTGATCCCTCGAAAATGCTTTACCGCTATCTGAGGATATCTCATCACAGGTCTCTAGCAATTGGGATTTTAATTCTAGTTCGGCAATTTCTTGTTTTTTTTCGTTCCTTTTTTCGTAGCTCACAACTGATGGTTTTCGCTCTATTTTTTTACGAAAACCATCGGGTTGTTCAGTGTACGAAAGGCTCTCATTCATGAAGTCATTTTACTCCTAATTTTTTATCAACCCGATCAAGGATTTTCTTTGCCTCACTTTCTTTAACCTCTGCTTGACTATTATTCAAGTCCGTTTGGAGGTTTAACCTTAACACCTCCCATTTAACGATATCAATATTCTTTTCTTCTCGGAAAGATTCAGAATCATCATCCGACATCGCAAGAATTTCATCTGCTGTTAGACCATAGTATAGCTCTTCCTTAGATTTTGTCTCAGAAGGCAAGTCCTTCTGTTTCATTTTACATCCTTGTAAACCGCAATGCAAGACAATACACATCAATAGTGAAGTCAATTTTAATAAATTTTTCATGTTGTTATTTGCTGCTCTGAGGCCTGAAGAGCGGATAAGGTTTGAGAATAAACCAAGCAGCAAAAAAATAGAACGAGACCATCTTGCAATACCCCAGTCCTGGAAGGCTCGCCAAGAGCCGTAAGAAGCTGAAACACACAATAGATCCCGTCCATACGGACGCATCTACTATCATTTCTCTTCTTTTTAAAATTTTGGCGATTTTCCAGGAAGAAATGTTAGCAACGCAATATCTTATTACGCTATATATTTAAGAGTTTCTTATTTCATAGATTCATTTTGGTACTAGTACAAAGATAAGCATCCGCCCAACAAGAAAAAAGAGCCGTGTCAAAGGCTCTTTAAACTGTAGTTTGATAGTGGGGCTATATGTCAAGTCCTAATTCATTTGCTAACTGGTAGGCTGTTTCTTCAAAGGCAAACCAAGCCATGAAGTTTTTGTAATCAGAACCTACTTTGATTGGTTGACCGAGATTCTCTTCATAGTCGATACGAAGCTCTTCAATTTCATCATAGTGCTTATCGTAGAAGGCGTGAGTCTGGTTATAGTAGACCAACGATCCAATCCAACCTGAAACACAACCATGTGTAAGTAAATCGGAGAAAAATGAATGGAAATAATCAGCTTCTTGATCGAGAGCTTCTTGTGCGACAGCACATTTGAGAGAGCTAGTTTCGTTCTCTAAAACAAGTAATAGTTTTTCCCGGAGAGCGGAGTTGGCAATTGATGTATTCATTTAAAAAGTGGTTAGTAAATACATCAAGCTCAAAATCCCGAAGGCGGTAAAAAACCAGGAGGAATCCGCAGGAGCATTCCTTGTATTTTAATTGAGCCGTAGGGATAGCTTGAGATGTATTTATCTGGGCACTTTTATGAATAGGTCTTTCCGTTTCGAGGAAAATTGAAACCTACAAAAACTGAGTTAGTCACCAATTGCTGTGGCAGTGACCGTGTGGCTTCCTTTCCCTTTTAAAAAGGTTTATTTTCGGGTTCTCTACGAAAGTCATGAGTCAGAACTAGCTATGGTTTACGTACTCCATACGCGCCAGGACTCTGAAAGTCGGAGGAGAAAGACCAAATACCTTTATTAACTTTAAAAATCTCTTTGAGGTGATTTTTCACATAAGCACCTAAACATTTATATGATATCTCTCTTTCCTCTCTGTCTTCTACCTCACCAATAGAAACGATTCCGTTTGTAACTAAAATAGCAATTGCTTTTGAAGCTTCCGAAGATGTAGCCGAGAAAGACTCATTTCCATGCAGTTGTGCATCAACCTTACCATCATTTTTTAATTTTGAAGAAGCCAAACGAACAAGATTATATATTTGCCCAAGCCATATCAAACCGACTAGGATCATTAGGCAAGTTGTCCCCAACTCTATTTCCAAACAAATAATCTAATGATTTTTTAACAATAGTCCGACTGTCTATATCTATGACGTTTAGAGTATAAGGTTTCCTCAAACCACTACGCAATTATCTAATGATTTGATGTATTCATTTAAAAATTGAACAGAAAATACATCAAGCTCAAAATCCCGAAGGCGGTAAAAAGCAAGGAGGAATCCGTAGGAGCATTCCTTGCTTTTTAATTGAGCCGGAGGGATAGCTTGAGATGTATTTATCTGGCCACTTTTATGAATACTGAATAAACCAACAGGAAAAAATAAGATTTCGCAGCCCCGATAGTAACGCATGTCTGAGCCCGAAATGGGTAGTGTGTTAGCTTGGCGAGAAGTGGATAGCGGGAATTGCTGCCCAAGTGTTCCTAGCTAAAAATATCTCTTATTAACTTCTTAATGGTTAGATTTTCCAGTTTGGAGGCAATTGGAGAGACATTGTCCTCATTTTCTTTCCAGTGCATACCCTCATTGTAAATTATTCCTAAGAGATAATGAGAATCGGGTGATACTACACCCATTTCTTCTGCTTTTACGAGTTTCTTTCTTGTCATATGAATAGCAAGAAATGCATCTCTTGCTACTTGGCTTTGAAGTTTATTATAAGCAATTCGTTCCACCCTTACTCTTACACCACCACAAACAGCAAATGGATCGTAAACCCTATCATTCAAATAATTGTCCACCTGAGTATTTAAGTGCCGTACAAAAGCATCACCCTCCCCCCAAAGTTCAGGAAGCGTCAAGCCTCTAAACTCTGCTCTTTTACTAATTGTAGACGGATGATAATGAAAAAGATATTTAGAAACATCTTCTTTGATAGTAGGGTTTTCTCTTTTTATTAAAAGCCTTTTCAAATGATCATTAACAGCAATTGTTGATTTATCTAGGTAGTAAACTTTCTGATTGCTAAAAGTGAAGTTCTTGAAATAATTGGGGTTTAAATGAGTCAAAATCAAAGGATATATAGTCTTTCCAACTGTCCGAAACTCTTTAATTAGAGTCGTTATGTAATATTGGGCTGCGGTAAGGTTCGCATCATCTAAATAGTCAAATACCTCATCAATGATCAGGATATTGGAACTCTTCTTTAAGTTTCTCTTAGCCTTAAAAAGCATAGCAATAAAGGTCAGAATATCTCTCTGACCATTAGAAATATGAATGGCTTTAGGGAATTTAACAATGAGCTTACCACCTGTCTCGCTTGATCTTATATTCTTCCATGTAGAGTTAAAAGTCGATAAAGTGGTATCAAACCTTTCTTTATCAAGTTTATAATTGTTGAATAAACAAGCATTTTTAAAGCTATCCTGATCTTGGTTATATAGCCAGATGAGTTGAATAGCCGCCAAGTAGCTTTTTGCTTCTGAATTATAGCCAATATCAAATGAGTGAACCAGTTCTCCTATGGTATTTACGTAATCAATGGTTTTTAACTCGGCCAAGCAATTTTCCGATACCCAATTAGTCAAAATTGGAGCGGTGCCATTTTGACCATTTATAGAGCTTACTATAGTATTAACCTTAGCCTGAACTCTGGCACCATTCGCTCTTTCTAAAGCTTGATAACACCCACTTATCTGTTCAACTAACAAACGGTTAGCAAAAACAGATGATAGGTTTGGTAATACCCTACCACATGCTCCAAATCTTGTTTTATAATCTCGATAGGAATAACCAAAAGGTATATTCGCAGGGATTCTATCAACAAGAACAATATCCTCGATCATTAGGGTGGCTTTCGCATTGGCAAACCCACCAAAATTGGAGGCATTCCCCTTCGGCTTAGTGTTGTTATTGATTACAAAACAGTCTAATTCGCTACTGATTGTATTTGTTGTTGCAGTTGCTTCCAGATTGAGAATAGAATTGTCAGACTTTTGGTATTCTATGAAAATTCTAGGCGAATTGGCTTCATCCTCAGCATGATAATCATCTTCATTTAGAGCAATTCTCCTGTTGTTCATAGAATTAAATGCCGTGGCTAATGAACTTTTACCAAAGCCATTTGGAGCGACCAATAGACTGGGCTTGTTTGGGGAAATATTTAATTCAAACCTTTTGTGTTGAATACCTTTGATATGTTCTATTTCAATTACTTTGAGCATTACTTTCTTTTTAATTCCCTGCCATTCCGTTAATGAAGGTTTCAACAAAGTCGGTAATTCGTTTCAGTATTTTATCACCGAGCTTTTTACGTTTTAGGAGCGTTGGTTTCTCGCCTTCAATAAGTTCTAATACTTCATCTCTTAAGGGTTCACGTTCTGCAAAGAGGTAGTTCTCAATGAGCTTTTCAGTGCGTTCGGCATTCAGTCCTTCGTCTTTCACCAATTTTGAAAAGGCCTTCTGCTGTTCTTCGTTCCAGAATTTTTCAAACTCTTCCGGAACATCATCATCTTCAATAACAGGTAAGTTCTCTAGAATAAACTTCTCGATAAGCTCACGCTTGCTTCTTAGGTTAGACTCATTATTGAGTAAATTGAAGATTTCTTTTTCGGTCTTCGAAACGTCTTTTTTCGTGCTGGATTTCAATTTGATCAGAAGCTGAATAATGTACGCTACATTAATCTCATCACGATGAATGAGTTCTAATTCAAAATCTACATCTTCAAGTATTGAAACTTTCTCCTTTTGGTTATCAGTCTTCACCTTATCATAAAGGTCAAGATACTTGCTTTTGTAATCTTCAAAAAGTTGCTCGCTCATTGCTAAATCAGACCAGTCAAAATCTGAAAAAGTGGGAAGAATATTTTTAATCCTCATGAGGTCTCGAAAAGCCTTAATGAAGGCAAGCTCATCATCTTCAGTTTGGAGATCATTAACACTATTAACCGTGGGTGTGATTTTTAACAGCTCTATAAAGGCCTCGTTGAATTTTCCCACATAATCTTCGTAGGGCTTCATGATTATCTCTTCTATCGCCTCTTTGTTACTGAAGAGTGTAATGGCCTGATCGGTAGCACTTTTTAGATTACGGAAGACTACAATGTTCCCCTGTGACTTCTGCTCATTAATGATTCTATTGGTACGAGAATAGGCTTGAATTAAGCCATGATATTTAAGATTTTTATCTACGTAAAGCGTATTGAGTGTTTGACTGTCAAAACCAGTCAGAAACATATTGACCACCAGTAGAATATCAACCTTACGCTCTTTTACCTTCTTGGAAATATCGTTGTAATAGTTGTAAAAACTTTCGCTGTCTTTTGTTGAGAATTTGGTCTCAAACATGGTGTTGTAATGACCGATATACTCGTCCAGCTTTTCTCTACTATGACCTTTCAAACCATACAAAGCCTCTGGCTCTTCTACTACAGAAAGCTCTTCTGGAAGAAAGCCATTTGCATCAGCATCTTCTTCATTGGCAGCAAAGCTGAAAATGGTGGCAATCTTTAAGTTGTGTTTACCCTCTTGCTTCTTCTGTTCTAACAAGTCGTAATACTTAATGAGGGTGTCGATACTGCTCACGCAAAATAATGCCGTGAAGGTTCGAGCGTGTGTTTTACGATCGTGATTGGCAATGATGTAATCTGTGATTTTCTCTAACCTTTTGGGAGATTCCATCAACTCTTTTGTGTCAATATCCTCTACCTCAATATCAATCTCTGTTGCTGTTTCTTTACGCTTATACCTTCCTACATACTCAACCGAAAATTTTAGTACGTTTTCATCTTTGATGGCATCGGTAATCACGTACTTGTGTAGGCATTCACCAAAGAGTTCTTTGGTAGTTCTTTTACCAAGTTCATTCTTAACAGCATTGTCAGCAAAGATGGGTGTACCAGTAAAGCCGAACATCTGAATGTTGTTGAAAAATGACTTGATACGGTTATGCGTTTCACCAAATTGCGAACGGTGGCACTCATCAAAAATGAACACAATCTTCTCTCCCTGAAGCTTTTCCATTTTACTCAGATACTTTTTCTTGCTAATGGCAGTATTGAGTTTTTGAATGGTCGTGACAATAAGTTTGGTGTCATCTGCAAATTGCGTCACTAGGCTTTTAGTATTGGCCGTACCATCAATACTGCCTTTGCTAAAGCTGTTAAATTCTTTGTTGGTTTGGTAGTCCAAGTCTTTCCTGTCTACCACAAAAACCACTTTCTTTACCTCAGGAAGATTCATAAGAATCTGACTTGCTTTGAAGGAAGTGAGTGTTTTTCCCGACCCAGTTGTATGCCAAATATATCCGTTGTGGGTACTATTTTTTACTTGATTGATCAACGCCTCAACCGCATAGTATTGGTAAGGTCGCAACACCATCAAAATTTTGTTGGTTTCGTTCAGCACTATGTACTTACATATCATTTTGCTGATGTGGCATGGCTCTAGAAATTCACTTGTAAATCCGTTGAGGATATTTGTAAGACGTTTATTCTCTTTGTCTGCCCAGAAGAAAGTCTGTTTAAAGCTCTGATTTCTATTATTGGCATAGTACTTCGTATTGACACCATTACTGATAATGAAAATCTGAACATATTGAAACAAGGCTGAATTTGCACCAAAAGAATGACGTTGATAGCGGTTGATTTGGTTAAAGGCTTCTTTGAGTTCCAGGCCTCTTCGTTTGAGTTCTATTTGAACCAAGGGCAAACCGTTAATGAGTATGGTAACATCATAACGATTCTTGTACGTACCCTCCATACTCACCTGGTGCGTAACCTGAAACTGGTTCTGACACCAATGCTCGGTATTGATAAACTCAAAATAGAGGTTATCTCCGTTGTCCCGAACAATGTGCTGCTTTTCACGAAGGGTCTTTGATTTCTCAAAGACTGAACCTTTGCTGAGTATATTCAATACTCTTTCAAACTCCTTAGGGCTAAATTGAATATTATTGTGTTTTTCTAGCTGACTTTGGAGGTTAGCCAAAACATCTTTTTCATCCTTTATCTGCACAAGGCCATAGCCCAACTTTTTGAGTTGGTCTACCAATTGTTCCTCCAGTATTTGTTCGGGTTGCTTTGCCATTAAATAAACATCTGTTGTAGTAAACCCTTTCTGTATTCTTGGGATTTTTGTATTTGTGTTTCGGTGTAGTTTATTTTTTCGTCTATCAAGGAAAGAAAATTGGCGATTTTTGTTTGTTCAGGCAGAGAGGGAATAGAAATTTCCATTCTTTTTAAACTATCATAACTCAATGTGTTTCTCACACTTCCCTCGAATGAATTATACATTTGCATTAAAAATTGTTCAGTTGAAAACCAATTCAGTAAATATTCATCAGTTAAATATTCAAACTTTGCTCTAAATGAAATATAAAGGGGACTGATTGTCGAAATTTCATTATCAAATTTATAGGCTAGAGAACCAACATCTATTCTTGATGGATTATAAGCAAAATGACCTTTTTGAATCACATAATAATTTGAAGTGTCTTTACTAGCTACGCGCCTATCTTCGAACATTTCATCTTGATTTATAAATCCATGTTTATTACTAACACTTTGGACTAAACAATATTTTTGACCTTTATTTTTAACTGTATTCTTAATTAAAACCTCCTCCAACTTCTTAACTTCCCAATCCGCAAACTTCTTTCCAATATTATCTTTAAACCTCAATTCCTGAGAAGAAAGTTTTTGCATCACACCTTTTTTGTATTGCTCCAAAAGACTTTTCTTATGTTTGAGTTCAGCAATTTTTTTGTCTACAACTGTAAAGAAAGAAGCAATGAGTTTTTGTTCGCGGAGTGTGGGGGAAAATACCAAAACGTTTAATAGTATCTTTTGAGAAATATTAGTCTGTGAGACCGCAAGTCCACTTGATTTACTTAGTATTTGTTTTTGAGCGAAGTCATTAGACAATGTAATGGTTATGAATTTGCTTGAGTAGTTAACGGAAGCTCTGATTCGTATTATTTTATCAGACAATATTAAATTCGGTCTTACATTATCAACATGCACCGCTACACCAACTCTTGTAGTTGGTCCAGCTCTTGTAATTAATATATCATTTGGTTTAACCTCACAATTAATTTTAGGTTTTAATTTTTTGGGAAGTTGTTTGTTTTCATTCTCATTAAATCCTTCCCATACAATTGCGGTAGTTTTAAGCACTCCCCATTCATTTATCGAAGCTGAAAATTCTTCACATTGTGGACTCCAACCTGAATCAATACTTTCCGCCATTTCCCCCAACTTCTTCCTCTCCCATTCTCCATTAAATTCAGGGAAACGCAATTTTGGTATATTCATTTGCTTTTCCATCTTAAAAAGGGGGTGAAATATTAAGATCTTCACAAAACTTCGCAATTTCGTTGTCCGTAGCCTTCATTTCCGTTTCCAATGTTTTTAGCTTATTGGCAATGACATTGATGTCAATGGATTCCTCTGCTTCAAACGTGTCTACATAACGTGGAATATTGAGGTTGTAATCGTTTTCGGCTATGGTTTGTAGAAGCACCTTTTTGCTATACTTTTCTAATTCTGCTCTGTTTCGATAGGTTGAAACTATTTTCTCTATGTGTTTATCACGCAGAATATTTTGCGTTTTTATTTTATCGAAATCTTTGCTCGCATCAATAAACAATACATCCTCTGGTTGCTCTCTGCATTTTTTAAATACCATAATGCAGGTAGGAATACTTGTTCCGTAAAATATATTGGAAGGGAGTCCAATTACAGCATCCAGATAGTTCCGATCTTCAATCAGATAACGCCTTATGTGTTGCTCTGCTCCACTTCTAAACAATGCCCCATGTGGCAATACAATAGCCATACTACCATTCTCAGCTAAATGATGAATCATATGCTGTACAAAGGCGAAATCGGCCTTACTTGCTGGAGCTAATTTTCCGTATTGGCTAAATCGGTCATCACTTGTAAATAGTGGGTTGGCACTCCACTTGGCAGAAAAAGGAGGGTTGGCAACAATGGCTTCAAACTGTTTATCTACATGTTGAGGATGTTCTAGGGTATCCTCTTGCTTTATATCAAACTTTCGATAATGCACACCGTGCAAAATCATGTTCATTCGGGCAAGGTTGTAAGTAGTTCTATTAAGTTCTTGACCATAAAAATCACTTACTTCTTTTACTTCCTTCGCTACTCGAAGCAACAACGAACCCGAACCACAAGTAGGATCATAAACAGACTTGAGTTTGGTCTTTCCTGTTGTCACCAATTTTGCCAATACTACACTTACTTCCTGAGGCGTATAAAACTCCCCTGCTTTCTTTCCTGCTCCGCTAGCAAATTGTCCAATTAGGTATTCGTAGGCATCACCAAGAATATCTAATTCTGTTTGTTCGAGCTTAAAATCAATTTTATCGAGGTGAGCTAAAACTTTAGCAATGATCTCATTTCTGGCTTCAGGGGTTTTACCCAGTTTGGTACTGTTCAAATCCATATCCTCAAAGAGGTGGTCAAAATCCTCCTCACTTTCAGTACCCATTGTACTGTTCTGAATATTGATAAGAATCTTCTGTAAATCTTCTAAAATAAAATTACTCCCACTGTCTTTATCTCCGTTGCCATTTCCTCTTTTGGCAACTTCACTAAATAGCTCAGAAGGCTTTAAGAAATACCCCAGCTTCTCAAGAGATTCTTCTTTGATCGCCTCGATGTACTCTTTTCCCTGTTCCGTATTTTCCTGTATATCTCGGTATTGCAGCTTGTCTTGTTTCAGAATACTATTGGCATAGATTTCCATTTTCTCAGCGAGATACTTGTAGAAAATGAATCCTAAAATGTAGTCTCGAAATTCATCAGCATTCATTTTCCCTCTCAAGGTATTGGCTATATTCCAAAGCTGTTGTTCGAGCTGTTTCTTTTGTTCGTCTGACATGCGTCTATCTTATTATTTTAGTAGGCTGTTGTAAAGATCGCATTTGAAAGGAGTATTCAAAAAGTAAGATGACTTGGGGATTATTTTCATACTAACTTAAGACTCGAAATCTTTAATTGTACTTTGAAACCACCTGCTAAAAATTTAGCCTATAAATATTTTATTTTCTCTGTTATATTATAAAAGGATGCGTTAAGTAAATTATCTAGTATGAGTGAAAAAATCAAAATCAAAAAACTAATAATCACCAAATTCAGAGGTCTAAATAGCTTTACGTGGAAACCCGAAGCAGGGACAAATATTATTTTGGGTGGTGGTGATTGTGGAAAAAGTACGATACTTGACGCCATTGGAATATTATTTCACCCTGGCAATGGCTTCAACATCAATGAGTCTGATTTCTGGAAACGAAATAGTGAAGATCAATTCTCAATTGAAGCTGTAATAGCTGTTTCTGAGGGTTTTGAATTCAGTTCTATAAATAAAATATATTGGCCCTGGGAGTGGGATGGTAATTCAGCTATTCTTCCTAGTGACTCCCCTGATGGAGCTTCGGATACTCAATGCCCAGTTTTTAGGGTTATCGTTACTGGGAACTCTGAATTTGATGTTTTCTGGGAAATCATTCAGCCTGATGGGAACAGAGACTATTTCCCTAGTGCCATAAGAAAGCGTATTGGTTTAGTAAAACTTGGCGGTGAGACCAACAATGATCGCGATCTCCGTTTAGTTTATGGCTCTGCACTAGATAGATTATTATCAGATAAAAACCTTAAGTCGAGAATTGGAAATGCAGTAGCCCAAATTCCGCTTACCGACCATTTATCCTTGGACTCAAAAGCGTCATTAACTCAACTTGATGATACCTTGAATGAAAACCATTTACCTTCAGGGTTGAGTATTGGATTAACTGGAGGAGAAAAAGGTGTCTCAATTGGTTCACTGGTGGGACTGTTGGCAAGCAAAGAAGGTGTTAATTTACCTTTATCCAACTGGGGGGCTGGCACAAGGCGTATGACTTCCTTACATATAGCTTCAGCCAAAAACGATGAAGCCAAAATCATGACCATAGATGAAATAGAACGGGGACTTGAACCGTATCGTCTTAGGCAGCTCTTAACTAAAATAATTGGTTCAGAAGTTCAAAGCTTTGTTACTACACATAGTTCTGTCGCAATTTCAAGCTCTGAAAGTGCTCAATTGTGGTACTTAGACGCTAAGGGAAGCATTGGAAAATTAGAGAAAGAAAAGATATCCGAACAACAAAAAAGAGATCCTGAAACATTCCTTTCTCGTGTATCAGTGATAGTAGAAGGAGAAACAGAGCTTGGCTTTGTTAGTTCAATACTTGAAAAAATACTTAATGGAAACCCTCTTGATGCAGGAATAAAAGTCTGCCTTGGTCAAGGAGATACTCAACTACTAAATTTATTAGAAGCACTGGTGAAATCTGGTATATTGTTTTGTGGATTTGTTGACAATGATGGTGGCAATAAAGATAGATGGGGTAAGCTCAAAACCGAGATGACTGACCATTTATTTCAATGGAAAAATGGATGCATTGAAACTAATATATTGAGTCTTCTTCCCACAGAGTATTTAGTAAATCTATTCAAAGATGCAGATAACGACTGGGATGGTTATCGCCTCCGCACGGTTGCCGATCGCCTTAATATTAATGATAAAACTTTTGAATCAATTGCTAATGCAGCTAATCAGCAGGGTTTGCTGTTGGTTGATTTAATTATTGCGGCTGCAACTGGAAATTCAGACGGAACTGAAGATAACAGTGAAAAGAAAGCTTGGAGAAAACACGCTAGAAATTGGTTTAAAAAGGCTGATGGGAGTGGTGGTAGAGAACTACTTCATCATTTAATAAAAACTGATAAGTGGAAGGAAATAGAACCTATAGTAAGGCCTTTCTTTAATTCAATTTTGTCGTGTTCAGACAAGCCAATTATTGAAGTCATAGATTTATGAGTGATAATAAAATTGCAGCTTTACTTCGTTCTGATGCTTCGATTGTTCTGATCGAAGCCCCAGCGGGATGTGGGAAAACATTTCAAGCAGCTTCATATGCCGCTGATATATCAAGCCTTATCAAGAGAGGAAAAATATTAGTTCTAACTCATACGCATGCCGCTTGTTCTGTTATTGCAGCAGCTACTAATCAAGTTCGAAGTCATGTTGAGATTCAAACTCTTGACAGTTTTATAAATCAAATCGCTAAAGCATACAGAATACCTTTAAATCTACCAGAAGATGTTTCAATGTGGGCACGGGAAAATGGGTATGAAGAACTAGCGGATAAAGTTGCTCTTTTTATGCGTTCAAACCCCATGATTTGTCGTCATTTAGCCCTTCATTATCCAGTCATTATATGTGATGAACATCAAGACTCAAATAGAGCTCAGGATGAATTAGTACAGTTGATCAACTCACAAGGAGCTCTTTTGAGGATATTTGGTGATCCAATGCAAATAATTCCAGCTGGAGCAACACAAGATGAAGTAGTGTCCGAAACAGAGTCTCGATGGGAGGCGTTAAAGAGTATATCAGAATTTGGAGAGTTAAATACTCCACACCGCTGGGAGAAAACTAATCCTGCTCTGGGGGAATGGGTTTTAACAGCTCGTAAAAACATCAAGGAAGGTCTTGCTATTGATTTGTCAATAAATTTACCAGAAGGACTAACTGTAGTTTATGCAGAAAATGGAGCAGAAGGCAATGCTCCATATCGCCTTGTACCTGAAGATTGGAAAGACATTAATGGTGTTGTATTTGAGAAGTCTCAAATGTTAATCCTTGCCGGACAAAAAAGAACCATTGAAGGTATTCGTTCTGGTCTTGGTCGTAAATTCCCAATTTGGGAAGGGCATACTCGTTCATCATTAGAGACATTCTTGAGTTCCATTACTGATTCAGATAAAGAGTCAAAAGTAGCATCTTTTGTAAAATTTTTACAAGGGGTAATGGTTGGTTTTAATGATTCTAAGTATGCCAATATACTAACCAGAGAGATTAATAATCCGACTAAGAAGCCACGAGGTAATATACCTCCACATTTAAAAATGATGGGGCAATTCATTAATGCCGAACCCAATCATAAAGGGTTTTCAAAAGCTGCGATGTACCTAAAGGACTTAATTAAAAATGATACTCAAGGATTTTCAGAACTAAAAATTGATTATCCAAGAGAGTTAGATGATTTCATCAAGATAGGAGATTTTGATGAGCCGATTTCTGGTTATGCAGAAATCTCTCAAAGACGATCAAGAGCGCATCCCAAACCTCAATTCAAATCGCTAAGCACAATCCATAAGTCGAAAGGACTGGAAGCTGATTCAGTCGTGATAATAGCATGTGATGAGGCACATTTCCCCAAAAGAAAGTCTAAAGGAAATCTTCTATATGTAGCACTCAGTCGAGCCACAAAAAAAGTATCTTTAGTGGTATCAAAGAAAAACCCAACAACCTATTTACAGCTAAATAGTGTTTAATCCAGTATTGGATTGGCCGAATCAAAGAGTTATCTCTATCCGTTGAGTTAATGAATAGAATATAGCCCTATTGCCGAGAATATTAGCATAAGAAGGTAGTGGAAATTTTTACGTGTCTGAAGAGGTAGAAAATCAAGTGGCGTACCAATGGAAATCTAAAAAATGACTTTACGAATTCAATTAATCCGGGGTTCGATAATCATCAAAAGTGGTGTACCACTTTTGAAAACAATCTTTTACATCACCCTTTAAGCCTTTCGTAGAAAGGTTTTTTGGGGGTTCGATAGCTCCAAAATGATGTCTTTTGAAATCAGGTAAATAGAGGTAGTGCTTTTTGGCTTTCGTATGCACCTTCCCGGCATGTAAAATGGGGTTCGATAATAGCCTTCTGATGATCTCATCTTTTCTATGATTTTGGGACTTATCGAAGTGAAAAGTCAGAGATTCTAAAAACGAATACTCTGATTTCAACGATTCTATTCTATGACTATGATCGCTATCAATCCCCTCAATCAAATCCATTAACTGACCGTTGTATTCGCTTTTCTTTTTAATGAATTCAGATTTATCCAATTCCCCTTCTATTCTCATGTCTGTGAGGCGTTGAATTTTACTCTCAAGCTTCCGTTTAGAGGTTTCAATATTCTCTTTCTCAATTTGGCAGCTTTGATCGAGTATGTCTTCTAAATAATCCATCCAACGTTTCGCCCAATCAACGAAGTCTTGATTCACTTCAAACTCAGAAAGCTTTTTTATAAGCTTAGATTCTAATTCTTCTTTTCTAAGTGATTCTTGTCTGCATTCTCTCGCTCCAGAACAGTGATAGTATTGATACTTTCTTATTTTCTTTATCTCTTTCGGATTTAGTTTAAATCCACAGGCACATACCTTTGGATTCTTAGCGCTCTGTTTGGCGTTGCATTGAGGGCAATTGTATCGATATTTCTCCTCTGTTGTAATCGTCCTTCCACAAGCACCACAATTGAAAAGACATGTATACGGAAAGTCATAACCGCACTCAGGCTTCTTGGTGAAGATTGAAAGTAGAGATTGAATTTGTTCAAATTGAGATTTTCGAATCATAGGTTTATGTATTCCAATAGATTCATGCCCACCTTGCCGAACCAATCCGTAATAAAAGGGATTGGTAAATATCTTATGTAAACTACTTGGGCTTAGTACCTTTTTACCCTTTCGAGACTTTAGCCCCAAAGATTTAGATAAAACACATATAGCCTTTAGGGAATATTGACCTGTTAAGTACATTTCAAATAATCGCTTCACTATTTTGAATCGCTCTGGGTCTGGGACAATTGTTTTATTCAATCGGTCATTCAAATAGCCCATAGGGGCTAAGGCACAGAATCCACCCTTCGAAATCTTCGTTCGGTTGCCTCTCTTAATATTACTTGATAGGTCTAAACTGTATTGATTTGCCATACCCATCTCAATGGTGAGAGGTAAGATATTGTCTGTAGGCTTATAGGTTCTGTTTGGCGTTAGAATGATCTTTATGACGCTTCTTTGTAATAAATCCACCAACAATCCACCCTCAATCATATTCCGAGCTAGACGGTCTGGTTTCCAGGTTAAAATCCCATCTATCTCTCCTTTTTCAATAGAATCTAACATAGACTCAAAACCAGGTCTATTGTTCCTCTTTAATGCCGAAGCTGCATCTTTAAAAACTTTGACAATATGAATACCATAATGCCGTGCATAGGCTTGAAGTTCGTTGATCTGAGATTCTATAGAGAGAATCTGCCTGTCCTTTGGTTCAGATGATTTACGGACATAGAGACAGAAATTGATGCCATTATGAGATTCTGAGTGCATAGAGTTATATGATAACAAAGAAGGATGGTTCTGGCTTCCCAACAGACTACATGAGTGTATTGGCAGAACCACCCTTCACTATTCACGGTGATAGTAATCTGAGTATGGGAAGCATTTAAATTTTATTCTTCTGATAAAGAGTGTAAAGCCGAAAAGTGCCGAAAGTCCATTTTTGAACCTTGGCTAACAGCATATAAATAGAGTAGGTCAATCGCCTCGTTCCTTAACTCTTCGTCAGATAATTCAATGCCATAATGTTTCTTATATAGTTCATTCAATTCTGTGAAGGCTTTTGGGTTGAGCATGCACTGCTTATACATTACCCAATGCAAACGCAAGAATCTTTTTACGAGAAAATAAAGTCTCAAAAAAATTTCGGCAGACTTAATCGTCATGTTTAGATGAACGAGTAATTTCTAATCTTTTACATCACATGATAAGGGGAAGCTCAAGCGATTTCAGCAGTAGGGTATGCGAGTTTTATCAGTCAGGAATAAATGGCCGCATAATGATGACACAAGACTACCATTCAGCTGAGGCAACTTGGAGCAGGGGTATGATTTATAACTTTAGAACAGGACACCCATTTCTCGTCAAAGTGATTCAAGAGTGGTATAAAGAAAACCCGAAGGGTCTTATTGGTGATGTTAAAGGCTTTATGAATGCCGTGGGAGAAGAAGAAGAATATGAGATTGAGGAAAGAAGACGTAAACTCAAAAGAAATAAACAACGACAACGATGCAAAATTGAGCTTCATAATATCCTTAGGAAACAAAAACGAATTTCAACGAAGCCAAAAAATTCGCAGAATAAAGAAAAAACAGATGAAGAGACTAATTAAAGACTGTTAACGGCAGAAGTAATACCTTTGAGAAGGTAAAAATCTTATTTGAATGAATGCTCTTGCCTTAATTGTTGGAAATATAGATTATGAGTTAGATCAAAACAAACTCATAAATGCGGTTAACGATGCTAACGACTTCGGCCAAAAATTATTAAGTCTTGGTTTCACGGTAAACATACTCAATAATACAACTTCTGAGGAGCTTGATAGGGAGGTAACCAAGTTTGGAAATGACCTAAAAAGCTATGACGTTGGTCTCTTTTACTTTTCAGGACACGGATTTCAAATAAAAGGAGTGAACTACCTCACCTCAATAAACACCAGTTTTGCAGACGGAACATCGGTAAAGCACAGCTCATTACCTCTTGATGAGGTAATCGACTATATGAATGATGCTAAAACGGACCTTAATATTGTTATTCTAGATGCCTGCAGAAACAACCCATTTCCTGACACAAATAGAAGTATTGATAACAATGGCTTGGCCCCTGTCTTTGCGCCTAAAGGCACACTCATTGCTTATTCCACCTCTCCAGGAGAAACTGCACAAGATTACGGATCTGGGAGGAATAGCATATATACAGGTGCACTTTTAAATCATGTTGACGACCCTAATATACCAGTAGAAGAATTTTTCAAGAGGGTACGTACAACCGTCTATTCAATATCTGGAGGCAAACAGACCAGTTGGGAGCACACTTCTTTAATAGGTGATTTCTTTTTTAACTCTGGTCAATTGGTACATTCAGTTGATCTTCCATATAAAGAAGAATATGTAGCAGATTCGAAATTCACATCATCAGGTTCAGACATTGATAATATTATTATGGGTTTAAGGTCTCATGATTGGTATGAACAAGCCCCTGCTCTTGGGAAATTCTTCAATTTAGATTGCCGTAATATTGACGAAAGCTCTCTGTTTCTTATTGGGAGAAATATTCTACAATCTGCAATTGGCGGAGAATATTCTGCTCTGGGAATCATGGAAGAGCAATTAGCCGGATGGCTCTCATTGCGTTTTACCGGTAAAGAAAACCATATATTGAATGGCATGTTGTTTGAGGTTTACTTCAATAGTGAAGGGAAATTTCGAGAATACAATTTCAAGGATAAGTATCTAGACGAGCTATTTTCTCTTCAAAAAAACCCTGATTTTAATAAATCATTCGAATTCATAGCGAAACAACTAGAGCATTTCAAACCATATCTTTTTTATACCCCTGCTGATTACGAGAAATCTTTACCAATTGAATTACAGTTCAAGTTAGAAGAAACTGGCGAGGGAGCTTTAAAAAGGAAAGCACATACACTAACATCAATAAAACATTAGAACGTAGAACTGCTCACTCCTGATGATGACGAGTTTGGATACATTTCAATAAGGTTTGAACAGTTGAAAGGAAGATTAGGGAATATGTTCTGTACCCCAGAAAATAAACTTAAAATATCGATGAATGTGGCGCAGAAAGATTTAAAACTAATCTATGTTCCTTCAGATTTGAAACTAAACAAAGTGAATCAAGATAATTAACCCATTATCAATTCATCATAATCATCTATAACCGAGTTATCGAAAGAATTAAGATAAGCTTGTGTAATGGCCTCCGTTTGGTGTCCTAGACTCTCCTGAATAATAGCCGTAGGAACACCTACTCTCTTTCCTCTTGTAGCATACGTATGTCTTGCAGCGTAAATGGTAAAAGGTTCAATCTCTAGCTCCTTGGTGATTTTGCGAAGGCTTTTGTTAACCCTCATACGACTGTTTCTTATTCGCTCATAATATCCCTCTTTAGAGACTGAGCTATCAAGAATGGGGAAAATGAAATCCTCTCTCTTGTTCTTTCTCATATACTTCAGGAGAATCTCCTTCAGTGGTTGAGAAACCTTAAGACTAAAGAACTTCCCTGTTTTGTTTCGCTGATATTTTATCCGATCAAAGTCCCCTTCTATATTGCCTGGCTTTAAATAGGCCATGTCAATGAAATTCATGCCCCTCATATAGAAAGAAGCCATAAACAAGTCATGAGCAAACTGTAATGGTGCGCTCTGTGTTTGAAAGTTCTTTAGCTTTTCATAATCTGCTTCGGTAAGCGATCTTCTTTGAGTATCTGCTGTCTTTATCTTGTAATCTTTGAAAGGGTAGAGGTCGGCACTTACTAATTTATCTTTGATAGCTCTGTTGTAGATGGCTCGAAGTGTTCTCATGTAAACCCCTAGACCTCCAAAACTCCCCCCATCTTGAATATGCTTCGTCTCCATTTGCTTTAAAACAGAGTGATCGACTTGCTCAAAACTATTTAGTCTATTGCCATAGAGATCAAAGAGCTTTCTCTTTACTCCACGATAGGCCAATGCACTGGACTTCTTTCGAGTCCTCAGTTTTTCATCAATAAGAGTATCGATATAGTCATAAACATTTCGCTTATCAGGTTCTTTGACCGTTAAAGCAGCCTTCAGTTCCTTAGCACTCATTGAGCTCAACACACTTGCTACATCCAGTTCGGTTACCTTATCAAATATCTTTGCTTGCTCATATTTGAGTTTACCGTTGAGGCGAGAGATACTACTTGAAACTTTAGAACTAGATTTTACTTGCTGATTCTTACTATCCCAATCTCTCTCTTGCACACAATAGGCTAGTGAAAAGTTGACGATTTTTCGGCTGAATACGACTCGGACGACTATTGGATATGTACCGTCATCCTTGATTCTAGCTTTGTTAAGCACCAATTTTGCAGTGAACCCCATATCCCTTTCTTTCGATCATTAATAAACTATTAATAAACAAATATACAATTTATATGGCGTTATCTGTAATCAAACCGGATGTAAAAATTCATTTAAAGGCACTACAATCACTATTTGAGTTTATATGAAACCTAAAAAACCTTACTCATAATCAGAAAGTCCCTGGTTCGAGCCCAGGTGGGCCCACTTGAAAATCAGACAGTTACGAAGGTGACTGTCTTTTTTTTGTCTTGCCTGCACGTTTTCTGCACGTTTTTACAAAATTCAAATCGATCTATATGCAACAGAAAGAGGGTTTCGATAAATCACTCAATACCTCCTTCTTCTCTTCACGGAGGAATGCTTTAAGCAAAGAGTCAGAGGAAAAAATGGCTTATGAGAGAAAAAGAAACAATTGCTTATTGGGAATTCAGACACCCTAATAAGTGTCATCAAAAACGAATTATTCAACCTTTACCTATTCAACTCAAATTCTACCCTCAAGAGAATAGGTAGGGCCAGAAATAGAATAACTCTTAACAAGTCAAAATCTAAAGTTCACTTTGGAAAAAAACCTTGAAAATAGATGACACCTCTCCAAATTGGAGTTTTTTCAAACCGGAGCCCTGCAGTTTTTCTTTAAGCCTACTACCAGTGGATTCGTTAACAGCTTTTATCAGTATTTTTGATTTTTTCTCTATACGATATATCATAGAATAACCTCTCCAACCTCTTGACAGATTTTGAAAAAGTATCTCACCACTATATTCTTTACCTCTGTAATCAAAAGTCCCCACAAAAGTTAGAGTGTAAGTTATTTTTCTTTTGTCATGAGATGATTTGACTATTTCACCTTTTACTTTCAAATCACCTTGCTCATCAAATATCTCAATAGGTCCATTTAGTAAATTGTCTACTTTATTTGCGCGATAGAATTGCTTACCGTTACTAAAATATTCTTCAAAAGGTCCATCTTCTATTTCCACCAACTGAGTTTGAGTCTGGTAACTAAATTCAACACCAAAAGCACTAGTTGTTTTTTGAATATCCTTCTCAAAAGAGCGTTTTGTTCTTAAAGTCCGTTTGTTACCATTTGGGTAATAATCAATATAAGTCTGAAAGCCCTTTTTGTTTTTTTCACCATAACTACCCGAAATAGTCCCGTAGGTAAAAATGTCACCATGTTCAAAGGTTTCTTTACTGAAAAAGCCAACTTGCTTATAAATAAATTCTTCCAAACCTCTTAATCGATTATCATAGCTACTATTTTGAGCTCCGATATAAAGTGTCCCATTTGTGCCTCTGGATTTCACAAAGTCATCAAGAGAGCCTATGAAAACGCCATTGTGCTTTATCCCCAACTTCCCATTTCTATTCACCTTAATATCGAATTTATTATGAATACCTTTCCGAGGACTGTTCAGAACCCACTTGCAGTAATTGCTAAGAATCAACCTATCACCGTCAACCAAATATAAAGCACCTAAGTCATTTTGTTGGCCATTAAAAAAATTGCCTATATACACAGATGTTATACCATTTTTTTCAAGTATTTTCTTCCCATAACCATTTTCACAATCACCATCTATACAATAAGAAGATAGCTTGGCTTCTTTACCTATAAATTTTTTCCATGCTGGAAGTTCATCGAGATAGACAGATGCTATGCTCATAAATAAATCTAAATCAGCAAATTGTCTGTCAATATTCGCCTGAGCGCTCTCCCTCAGGTTCATAACACCTTCTAACTGCCCAGAATTCTCATATGGAGGCTGTGCAAAGAGGAAATTTGCTTGAGTGAAAATAAATATCGTTATAAAGAGCTGCTTCATACTATTTTAGTAGTTGAGTTAATACCAGAAATCTCATTCGGAAAGTGTAAATAAATCTTAAAGCTTCCCAAGGCTTTAAAACTAAGATATTCTTATTATATTTTGTTCTTTTCAGGTAAAATTGTGAGTCTATTAAATAATGAAAGTAATCTGTTTAGAAGAAGAAGCCTTTTTTGAGTTGATTGATCAGGTCAAAGAATATTTAGGAGGTGGACAGATTGAACCGCCTAAATGGATCAACCAGGATGAGGCTATGCGACTATTGAACGTCAAGTCTCCCACAACAATGCAAGAGTACCGTAACAAAGGTGACATACGCTTTTCACAGCCTCGCAAGAGGGTGATCCTTTATGATCGGGATAGTATCAATGAATTTATAGAGAAACACGCAAAAGACACTTTCTGATATGGCGCAGTTTAATGAACAGGAAGAACAGACCAAGGATATGCCGTATTTGGATGGCATTAATATTGGCTACGATCTGCAGAAACAGTTAGAAGATAAATCCCTGTCCGAAAAGGACAGAAAGGTCATAGAATCTCTAACCAAGGTCATCAGCAAATCCAAAAGCGATAATGATAAAATTCAGGGGATGATTGATGGCAAGAAACAACGCCTTTACGAACTAGAGCTACAGAAAATGAGACAGGCCAGTAAAGAGCAAGAACGTGACCACGAAAGAGGGAGATAAACCCACCTCATTCATATCTCTTTCCTTTCCAATGTTAGATGCCTTTTCAATGCCCAAACAGGTTCAGTCAAGGGCGGTGAGGTACGAGCCGTTCATATACCCTTGACGGGTTCTGGGTGGGCGTTATCTTGCATCTTCTTTGGAAGGAAATTATTCAAACCCTTCAGAAAAGAATTCTTGTAGAGTTAAATCAAAGCACTCTAAAAGCTTTAAAAGGCTAGTAAAGCGTAAATCTTTGCCTTTCTCATATTGAGCATATTGCGACCTTGAAATTTCATTCTCATAAGCGAATTTTTCTGCATTAGTATAGCCTTTGGCTATTCTGAGGCTTTTAATCCTTGCTCCCAGTTGTTCAATTTTATTATCTATGAATTGCATTGATTCCATGTGTCAATACACTTCAAAAACCGTTAATCAAACAACCTATCTTAATATGTCCTATTATAATTGGATTTTATAAATGTTGATTCTACTTTAGACTCACTCAAACGAGTATTCAGTATTGTTCAATTTAATCTATAAAGTCATGAATTCAGTTTTCATTCTAAGGCAATCCATTGCCATTGGGTTTTTTAGTCTTCTTAGCCTACTAAAACTATCTGCCCAAGAAAATCTCAATGATCTTCTAAAAATGAGTCGTCCACAACTCGATAAGATCAATTACCGAAACATTCTTACTGCCTATCTTCAAACCTGTGCAAAGTCAGAAAATACAAGAGAAGCGGGTTTCTCTCAGGCCTGTCAAGTTATAGGCACTTTTGATAAAGAGTTACAAACACTTGCTGAAGTGTATTTCACGTTATTAGAAGGAGACAAATCCATTAAAGAAGCTGGACTTAACAAGTTCAAGAAAACCCAAGCAAAAGAGAAATTAAACACTCGATCAGGTGAGGCAAAAGAGGCCTTAAAAAAGATTTCTACTGACTTCACGCAAGTAGTTAACTACACTTTTCGCGGAAGTCAATATGACTTTGACAAAGAAATTCTTGAATTTGGAATTGGGGCTAGCATCAGACTACTTTCTGGCCGCACGATCACCATTGAATTAACCGATGGGCAATCTGAGGGCTTATTGAAAGCGCCAATTAAACTTCCAATGTCTAAGGCCGAAAAGCTGTTTGATAATGACAAAGGTCGATTTGATGCACTTATCATCATTAAATATGGAGACCTATTTGAAAACAAAAATTCAGGAGTCCTTGCTGGAAAGGTTAAAACATTTCAAGTCTACTTAAAGGACACAGGCGACTTGCTTTGGGAAGAAACCTACTAAAACAAAACCCCGAAAAATTCGGGGTTTTGATATTATTCTTCTGGTCTGTAATAGGGATTTGGTTCTGCACGACTGGCAAGCTTTTCGGACTCATAATAAGGAGTTCTAGGAAAGGTTGTAGGAGGATAACCTGATACAAGAGTATATACACCATTAAACTGTCGAATTTGTTGAGATGTTTGGTTGGGCAACTCATAGTTTTCAGGTGGATGGATGACATTTTTTTTAAGCTCATCAATGACGACTTTATCAGGTTTATATTTGACGTGTCGTGTCCCAAATGATCTAGATAAAAACTCAGCTGTTTCCAATCCTTCAATACCCACCCAAGAGGAGACAGCCGAATTAGTAAAAAATGTTTGCCATCCATCACCATAGATTTCTTTAAGCTGATCTATTCCTTGAGCAATAACCCAAAGAGATAAATTATACTCAGCCATTGTTCCCATTCCCTTTTTAGCGAGATCAAGTTTTCCCAAAGACGGAAACTCGTCTAAGATCATTAAAACACGTTCATTAGCATTTCTGGTCACTGCTGTAATACAACCACCAAGCACGGCTCTTAACCATCTGAAATGTGTTTTCACTCTATCTGGTGGGATAATGACAAATACATAGTAGTCGCCATTGGTTATTTCTTTTAAGTCAAAATCAGAATGACTCGTTGAATTTTGCATGATAGGTGATTTGAATAAATCAATCGCTCTCATGATGGTAGAGACAATGCTTTGAGATTCTTTTGGGGCAGTTATATACATGTCTGCCAACTGTCTACCGTTTTGTGCAATCAAATCAAATGGAGCGTAAGCAACCATCTTGGCAAATAGCTTTTCTCTTTGTTCCTTATCGTAAGTGAACATTTCACGGAGCTTAGACAGATTTATATCTTCCTTTTCCATGCTTGTAACCATCCACATCAGATAATACGACACCCACTGCTTTGCCCTATCCGACCAATGGCTATCTTGATTTTCATCCTTATTGAATGATACAAGAAGGTCTGCCATTTCATCACAATCATCAATAAAGTTTGGATTATCTGGGTCTAAAGCATCCAAAGGATTAAAAGCAGAAGCCTCAATCCCATGCATTGTATCAAGCTTGTCCTGTACACCCCATGGGTCAATAATGACAACTTTTTTCCCTGATTCTTTCAGATACCTAGCCGTAATAGCAGTCAGTGTTCCCTTGATATCGAGTGAAATAACAGATCCATTAAATAGCTCTGGGTTCAAGAGTTGAGGGATAATAAGATTTGTTCCTTTCCCTCCTCTTGTCTTACCAATTGTTAAAAAATGCCCCTGACCTTTAAAAAACCAATTACCACCAACATGCACGCCTTGATCCCCTAATACATTGTCCAATTCCTTGGGATATGGTAAGTTTTCACGGTGACTTTCTAGCTGAAATTCATAAATGTAATCTCCATATTGTTTCTTAGTCGTTGTCCAATTTTCGTAGAACTGATTGAATTGCTCTTCATAACTTGAGCTTTTTGAATCACCAAATATGGATTCTTGATATCGAAGTTTTGAATAGGTGAGGGCAAAAAGGTCAGCTCCTTCTTCTTGAGTAAAATCATCTATTCCAGTAAGTAAATCTGTTCTGAAATAAGCTCGATTCCACTCATCTGGTGATAATACAGTATCGATCTTATCGTAAACATAGACAGGATTGTATTTGCGCCATAAATTTATCAACTCATCCCACTCTTTCTTGGTATAGAAAGTTTGCTCTTTTGTGTTATCAGGAGACAGCTTATAGGTGATTTTTCCTGGGAAAATTTTATTGCCAAATGTTGCTCTGACACCATCCTTGTTGAGGGTCTTAACATCCCTAAAGTTCCTAACTATAATTTTCCTCTGTTCACTTGGTGATTTGCCTTTCAAATCCTTGTCCTGCATATATTTCAAAATCACCCATTCTTGGGTTACAGTGTCCCCATCTCGCCTTATGAAATACCCTATATTATGGGCAAAGTAGCTAATAGGAGCTTCGTTTGATTTGATCTCTCTAGGATTCCATTTCTTTTGCCTTATCAGAGCATATATCAGAAAGGGAAGTGCTAAAGGCATGAATATTCCAATAATCAAATGGGCTGGCGTGAAATATATCCAATTCACTTGTTTAATCTGTGACATCAGCGTTCGTGGTCTTTATCGTGTAGATGTTGATTTTCTTTGAACCTCTGTTTCAAACCAATCTCGATATATTCCTGATATTCTTTTTGGTTGTTTTTCTGAATTTCAGATATCCTTTTTTGTCTGCGACTTTCCAACTCATTCTCAATTCTAAGAGACTCTTTGCGTTGTTGTTCCCTTAATTTTTGAGCTTCTTTGGAGGTGTTTTGAGTTTGGGTTAAAGGAGATAAAACAGGTATGGGTTTACCCATTTTTAAGTTCCGTAATTGCACATCGTCTATTACCTTCTTCTCGAAAAGTCTCTTTTCTTTCTCTTCTTTGATCTTTTTTAGCTCGAGGTCTTCTTGAAGAAGTAGTTCGTATTGTGTCAAAAGGGTTGTGTTTATTTTATTCTATGTTAAAATATGACAAATAATCAATTATTGAAAGGGTATGGATATAAAATGAAAGAACTTGTGAACATCATTCATGATGACCATAAAAGAAGACGATTTGTAGAAAAATTGCTCAGAGATGCTCTTTCAAATGAGGGGCTTATCGTTGAACCGTTACTTGCTTTTCGAATTGATTTTCTTGATGTCAACATTTACTACACTTATGATCCATTCACCTTTAAACAGGAAGACTTGGACAAACTTGTCAAGCAAGAAGTTGCAACCTATAAAGAACAAGTTCGAATTGGAAATAAAGCTGCATTCGGTAAAGAGCAAATTTCCCCGAGAGATGTATTTGGTGACGAGTATGTGCATTGGCAACATTTAGCGAATGAACCTGAGAAGAGCGATGAATACAGCAACGATAATTCGGATGCCTGTATTCTTCCTTAATGGTTAGTGGGATAATTCATTTCGCTCGTTCTCAGAGTGTAGTCTTAACTTGTAGTACTTCAATCTCTCGCTAAGGTCTTCTTGAACTTGCATTAGTTGTTGAGCGTTTTGGAAAGTCCTTGCCTTTGACTGCATTTTATTTCCAGTGTTATCAAGTTCCCTTTGGCTCTTTTGTTGTCTAATGTATGCTTGAACTTTGCTCGCATCTGGCAATTCATGTCCAATATCATTTATCCTTTCCTTGACGTTTTGAGCTTTAGCCAAAGGCTTCAGAATTCTTGTCAAACTTTGGGCATTCCCATTCTGGTCAATAACAACAACTCTTCTTCCTTGAGCAAGATGCAACCCCTTTTCAGCAAGTTGAGTGTAAAACTCTTTTCCGTTTCGTGCGCCAACAAAGCAAGCTTGTACCGTCAAACGGTAATCCGTTACTTTTTGTCCTAATTTTTTTGCTTGTTGTGCCTCTGCCTGAGAAAAACTACGTCCTTTTTTTATCTCAGTTGTTTTGCCAAGCTCAAACTCTTTTTCCAAGCTTCGCGCTACTTCCTTATGCTTGTAATAATTGTTAGAAATCGTCTTGAGTTTACCCTTGTCAACATCGGTCAACTGCACCACAAGATGAGCGTGTTGCCTGCCTTGTTTTTGGTGCATCACAATGGCTCTGGGTTGCCCTTGCATCCCAAGCTTTTCCATGAGCGCATCGCAGGCTTTTTGGTATTGCTCTGGAGTCAACACCTCATTCTTTCTTGGGTTGATATTGGCGTGATATAGGACTTTGCCAGATTGCGATTTTGTAAGCTTCCCAATGGTTTCCATGTCCCTTAAAGCTTCGTGCAAATTATCATTTACGGCAGTCCCAGAAATCTCAAGAATTGAGACTTTCTCGTTCTCATTTTTCATGAGATGATTGGCTAATCTTTTAGCCCCTTTCACAGCTTGTCCATTAATCACCATATCCCAATGCCTTCCTAAATTCTGTGCGTAATTGTTTCACTTCTTTGAGGGCTTCTTCAAGCTCTCCATTGATCGGCAAATAGCCCATGTTTTGGGCTTTGGCTATCTGGTTCAGATTGCCTCCAACTTTGCCGAGTTGCCCCAAGGCTTTGAGTAAAACTTCCATCTCAACCGTTGGGGCTTTGCGCTTGCGTAAAGGTTTTTCTTCAAGACATTTCCTGCGGAAATAGTCTGCTTTTGAAAGCCCAGAGGATTGACAGCGATCATCAAAACATTCCCTTTCTTCAGGTGTCGCCCTGAAGATGATGTATTGGGTTCGTTGTCTTTTTTCGCTCTTACTCATGGTTACCTCTGGGGCTTTTCAATGACGGCCTTAGCCGTCAACAAGGGGATCAAACGGGGAAGCATTCCCCTTTGCAAGTCGGGCGGTTATACCGCCCATGGCTTGCCCGTACCCATTTCATCAACGTCAGCTCCTTATGAAAGGTTTGATTCAATAAACTGACTATCAATATGTTATGATCTGAAATGGATAGAAATGGGATACGGTATTTGTGCCAAGGGTTCAGGTAAGTTCAAGTCGTACCATTTAGCACCAGAATTTTTTTCATCTTTTT
>CAYGQO010000012.1:1457-135728 GCA_964352205.1 uncultured Roseivirgaceae bacterium | reverse complement strand
CTCATTAAAAAACTCTCCTTGTTTTCTGTGAAAGGAGAGTTTTTTAACATCGACCTCTTCCCCAAAAAATGGCCTCTGAGGGAAAGATATGTGTTAGGATTTTGTCAGTATTCAAACGCTAACATGATGGTCAACACTCTGCGAGTTTTGGCAGGATCGGATCGATCAGGACTACCATATTTGTATTCGGTGTCATAGTAGTCGATCTTCCATATGATCTCGTGGCCATTAACTAGGAACTTGGCAAAGTCGTGTTCACCGTAAGGGTCATTGTCTTGGTTGAAATCTTTGAATGATCGCACACTACTTAGGACTGAAATTTGATCCTTTAATTGTAGATCAAAGAAGCCAGCGGTTAACAGGTATTGCCCTTTCAACAATTGTATTTCTTGGGGTAGAACTCCAAGTTTTGATCTGAATAGGTCATTTTGTTCAGCTATAAGTTTTGTGTTTACTGTGTTCATGGCAAATCTCCTTTCGTTATGTTTTCCATGATTGATTAAGCCATAACAGGGGCATCAGCAGGAAAAGTCATGACCCACACGGTTCGGTGCGGGCAGAGTCATTGACTTTTACTGCGACCCTGTTAGGCAAAAAATATCCCATGGTAAATCTTTAACAGAAAGCGGGGTTTAAAAAAATGCACAGAAATTGATTCTAACCATGCACAAACAAAAGTTAAATAGTACTAAATCCATGATAAATACGTTCTGAACTAAAATAAAACACTATTTAATAAATACGAATAACCTCAAACCACTTTACAACCACACCTGAATATGGCATCATTCATGATGCCGAAATGAGCTTATAATTTGGAGTGCACATGATTGTAGAAGCGAAAGAATTTGAGAAGAAGATAATAGAGCCCGGATTCTTTGATGATCAAGAATTAGTCAATGTAAAAGGTGACCTTTCTATCAGAAACCTAATGATCAAATCCTGGCCTTCGAATGCTTTTTTCGAAGATCGTGTTTCAATAAACAATTGCAGTTTCCAAGCTATCTCACCAGATAACATAATCACCTTCGAAAATGACGGTATCATCAAATATTCTGACGATTTCTTCAATATGTTTATACAAGTAAATGCCTTAGAGACCTTTATTTGCTACAGTGATGATGAGGTGGAAATAAATCACATAAACCCATATGGGGATTGCATCTTTCATGTTCAGAAACGTTGCAAATTCATGAAAAATCAATTGGAGGTCATGGGAAACCTGTACCTTTCAGGAGGGTTATTTCTGCTCCCAAAAGAACTACTGATGGCTCATGGTGACCTGCGACTGGGAACCGACACCCTTGGAATAGAACAAGTGTCATTTCCATTTGACACCATCGTTTCTGGTAGTGTTGTTAAATCTAAAAAAGTCAAAGATAATTCGAGTATAATAAATACAGCAAAATGCAATTCACTAATTATACTAGGTCAATGTGATATCCCAATTAGTACGACAAAAATAAACCACAAAATAATCAATGTATTGAAGCCTGATATACTTAGGATTTAGTAGAAATAGCCGTAAATGGAAGGTACTTACCGCTATGTATCCCATGAATTTTTTCATACAAAATCTTGAATGCACCTTGTGTCTTTTCTAAGTTAGTGTCAAAGAAAGCTGCCGAAGAATTCCTTTGTTTCACCTGTTTAGTAAGTGTATCAAACAAATATAAATACTCTCCAATCATGGCAATCAAATAAGTATTGGCAATTTCCGTCACTCTAATGTACTCTTGATGGTCTTGTTCTATAAGGATAGATGAATTGCCGATGGCCAGTCTAAAATCATCGATATAGGAAATATGTTTAGTGATGACCTCATCAAAAAAGAATTTATCACTCAGAGCAAATTGGCCTTTCTCATATTCACCCAAGGAGAAAACATCAACTAAATTGGTGTTATAAAAATGGACCGTTGCCTCTAAGCATTGCTTAGTTCTATTGAAAACTCGGTCGATCAAACCTTGGAATTCGAATACCAATTCATCATCATCTGGCGAGTTCAATAATCGAGCCGTCAACAAAAGTGATTTTGGCTTAGTTACTTTCAAATCAGAAATTGAGAAGTATTCAAAATGGCTAAAAATGGACTTAGCCATATAATAAGCACTGTCATTATAGAAAAGCCGAACCTCCCTGAGGCTTTCCTCTAATTTCATCCTTTCAGGGGAATCCATTTTCATTGCTTTTAGTTTAAAAAAGTCAGTTACCTCACTATCTAAATTGATATATGAACCATGAGAATTATCTCTTAATTCTTGAAGTTCTGCCTCTTTTGTACACGTCAAAACATGACCCCAAGCATCAATCCTATTATGAAAAATACGCCGAAAGAGCATCTTTATCTCTTCAATATCATAATTATCACCAAGATCATTGGTGTTCAATTTGTCCAAGGTTTCAAGAACATCTAGAAGGCTTGCTCCTTTTACATCTAAATCCTTAAAGTTATCAACTCTACGATTTTCAAATTCCTTGCACTCAGATATAACTATATTTAATAATAAGCGCTTTAGATTGCATCTCTTTCTACCTATTTCTTCTTGCCCTGACCTGAAGAAATAATTGAACAAAGAAGCCAAACTATTGTTCTGAGAATGATTGATGAATTGATCGAAAAAATAATTTAAAAAAGCTCCCTTAGAAATATAAACGCCATGATCCCCCAATCTCTCGATTTTATCATTTAAGGAAATTACTCGAACATCTGTATCAATATGATGGAAGAATTCTCTATTACCATTCCATAATCTGGATATATTCGAAAGCTCCAGATCAAACTTAGTATTGTTTGAACTCCGTTTAGTGCTAGAAATAAAAGCATCAAGGAATGTTGCATAATGGCCTTGTTTAACCTTACCTACGTGGTCACAAATTTTTCGATAAAAAGAAAGTCTTTTACCCAATATTTCCTGAGATTCTTTGACCGAACCAATCTTATATAGCTCAAAATTGTTCATAATCTCAAAACCACCCTTTTCAGCAAATGAACTGGCTGGTTTCCGAGTAAAAAGGGTGTATGAGTTCACTAAATTGGCACTTCTAAGAGAGAAAAGAAATGCCATATCTAACATAGAGAACCCTGGTAAGCCGCTTTTTATGGCCCCTTTCTCAAATACTTTTAAAAAATGAGCGATATCAAAGATGTATTTTTGAGCAATCGATTTTGGAGTTGTCGAAAAGACCTCATCAAGATTGTCGAAAATAAAAATAACTTTTGACCTATGACGCCCTTTCTTAGGGTTTCCCTCAAAAATCCCTCGTTGTTCATAGATAAATAGACCGATTAAAAAGCAGATGATCTTACCATCATCATGACGAAGATTCTTTTCATTAAATCTCTTCTTGAATTTTTTCCAAAACTCTTTCCTCGCTGGTTCTTCATGCCCGTTTTTTAAGTCGTGCAAGTACTTCTTGCAGGGGTAAAAGAGGTCATCTGCGATTGTCTCAAAAAAACGTTTCCGAACATTAATCAGGCTTTTAAAGGACTTTTTAACCTTCCCTGAGTTTCTTGGGTGAGTTGTATTATAAAAATCTATGAAACCGATAACCGTCTTGCAGGCTTCTTCTAAGGATTCAAACTCTTCTATCTTCTCCCTGAGAAAATCTACAATGGATTTTTGAATCAACACTTGCCCCTCATGATCGAATTTATCCGCTTCAAAATCGAAAAGCATAAACTCATGATTTTCCTTCTCAGAAGAAATAATTTTATGCTGAAAATATTGAAGAAAGGTGGATTTGCCATTTTTTCCATACCCATGTATTGCATGAAATCTTTTCTTTGATCGAATATTATTCAGTAACCTAAAGTAAGTCTTTTTAACATTTGGAGTCTCTACGTAAATATGTTCTTCGAAATCACTATCAGTCAAATTGTCATTCGTATCATGAAATTCCATCGATAGTACATTCCTAAGTAATTCCGAGCTACTAGAATTTTCATAAGCATTGAAGTACTCAGTATATCGATCAAAGGCTAAATGGTTGGAATCGTAATGACTCATAATGTCTTTATTTTACTGACTAAATATTCAAATTGTTTCTTTGCATGCTCATCTTCTATACCGACAGAGCTTGTCATGAATGTCGTTAACTCTTCCTCTAGTTGAGGATTGGTCTTTTTTTCAACTTTCTTCTTAATCGAATTGTGAGGTATTGGAAGTTGGCTCGATTTACCCGTGGTAACCTTCTGATTGAGTCTGTCTATCAATTCTTTTTTGTGAGCTTCGATTAGATCTGACTTGCGATTTCTTTGATTCAAACAATAGACAATTAGAGCGGCAGCCACAGTCACTATATGGCTAAGCCAGTTTATCTCAAAAGTTGATTCCATTTATATTGTGTTTATTGGTATAAATAGATAAAAAATACATCTGTATTACAAATAAATTTCTACATAATTAATACTCCTTTAGTACATTTCTTTCTTGGATATCCATCACTCAGTGTTTTTTATAGCGCTTAGGGAATTGGGTTGGGCATAATAAACTCGGTTTGAAATTGTAGTTAAAAAGAATTACTCCGGGACTTAATACTAAAACCTTGAATTCCATTAAGCACTAATAATGGAATCTCTAGAAATCTTATGCAATAAGCGATTCACAAATATGCATAACCATGATATTCTGTTCCCCAGGGTGTTCCCCAAAAGAATACCCTTAAGATTGCAGAAAATGTAAGTGATTGAAATTGTTGGGGAAAATGGTGACCGCGGAGAGATTCGAACTCTCGACCTACTGATTAAAAGTTTGAACAATCAAGATATATCACTATTTCGAATCACACCTCTTCTGATTTCTGCTAAATTATTCGTTTTATGGCTTATTAAAAATATCATCAATAGTCAGAATACATGAATACTGATGCATACTAGGCTTAAATCACTATCTCCAGACAAATAAGAGATATCTATTTCTATCCTTAATCGCTTTTAGTATTGAATGTTTAAGGATCAATTAGATGTAGATTTAACATTTACCAAGGAGGAGAAATCTAAAAATGTAATATTTGCACCCACATATATTGATCCCGGAAGGTTATCTCCCATTGCATAACCTAATGATAACGTCTCGAATAAAATAACACCCAAACCAAGTCTCAATCCTGCAGCCTCTTGCTCTTCTCTTAAGCCTGTTAATTCATCAAAAATGATACTACCTTGCTGCCCAATAATATTTAAGCCAAACCCTATAACTCTGGTCCCCTCCCTTTTTTGCCATTCAGGTAAATAATAAAAACCTAGGTTTACACCAGATAAGACATTAGTTCTAGAACTAAATTTAGTAGGTCGATCTATTGTATAATGATTAATCGCTGAGAGACCTGCCTGCGCTATCCATCTTTCTATAAATCTTCTTTTGACATAAAAGGGTTGGTTAAAAGTAACTCCTCGCGGTGATGCAAGGGTCAAAGTAAACTCTGACCCACCTCTTAACCCTTCTGCTCTAAAATTTATTTCTTGATTGTATTTGCCACTTTCTTTATTTCTTATAAGATTTTTTTTCGTTCCTGTAGACCCGTCATTTTTTGTAACACTAACAGAATAATCGAATAAAGAAATACCATCTAAGTCATCGACATTTTCTACAATAAGTTTTCCTCTTTCATCCACATCTTCGATCTTTTTATCGTTAAGACTCAAAACGGAACTGCCGTATAGTACTTTTAAAGCCTTTTCAGGAGCCTCCCAACTTTCCACTCTCAACCTTATGCTGTCAATTAGATAAGAAGATCTTCGAAATTGTAAATCGAAAACCTTATCCGTGTCTACAGAGCCATCCGCAGACAATTCAATCATTCCGTTACTAAAATCATAGCTTGATAAAGAAATTCCATCGGGCTTATTCTTGATTGAGACATCAACCTCGGGAAGTTGCCCATTAGAGCTTAAATGTAACGTTTCCTTCGGTCTTATTATATCTGTTTCTTCGTCTAGGGTCACTTTTGGTATTCTTAGGATTTTTGGAAAGTTACCATTCCAAGAATTATCATTATCATTAAGCCTAAATGATAATGGTTTTCCTCCTGAACCCTCAGGTAACGCAATTTTTGCAATTATCAAATTTGCACGGTCGTAATCATTTTCAATTTCGAGCTGTCTCCTGTCTCCATTGATAGTTAAAAAAAAAGGTTGATCTATGGAGAATGCGTTTCCATTAACTCGTCTAAATGCAACTTGCATTGACATACCTTCTAAGAGAGGAAAATTTATCTCATCATATGCATTAACTGTAACAAACTGACCTTCAACATTAAAAACTATAATTTTCGTGTCACTACTTTTACCATCACCATTTATTAAAGTGGCCCTAATTCTTGCATTTCCTAAAGCCAGAGAACCTTCTTTCAGTTTTACTTCGACCTCAATATTATCATTATCATCTTCACTTCTTTTAATACTGAATAACCCTTTTAACCTAAGAATAGAGCCACCATCAATATCTTCAATCATGATTTTTGTATCTTTGAAGACATTGGAAACCCTGAGCATAAACTTAAAAGAGTCTGTTCCGGGACTTATTTTGATCGGACTATTAGTTTCAATTTTCGGTTTAGGTGCATCTAACCTAAGCACCCTTCGAGAATCATCATCTGTGTTAAACCTCTTTACGACTAATGATGAATTTTCAAGTGAAATTTTCTTTAAATTTTCTTTAGTCCAATTATCGGAAGGTGTATAAGTTCCATCAGAATTCTTCTTCAAATCTAATTTTTGAATTGATACGTTTTCAAACTTTTGATCGAGATATTCACCCTCTAGAGTAACACGTATATCACTGAGATCATAATTTTCATTAATAGGTAAATAATCAATTAATTGACCATTCTCTTCTACCTTGATATTAGTGATAGATGGTTTAGCTCCTAATAGTACTATCTCCCAAATATGCATCGGCATTCCCGTACTATCCCTGATTGACAAGTAGTATTTGCCAGCTTTGAGTTTTTCAAAGGGTTTTAATATAAAAGGCATTTTAGGCGTGCCATCATCTGATTCTGAAATCGAGCTCTCCGGGCTTGCTCTTAATAAAGAAGGACAGTTACCCAAAAAACACTTTATGTTTTTTCTATCAATTAGTGTTCTGTCTTGGTAGTAGAGATCATACAACTCATTTCCCGAATAGTATCTGACACTCGGATGAGTTAAGTTCAAAATTAGTTCTGCATCCTTTTCTGGAACATTATGTTTTTTTAAATATCTAACAGTATCTAATTTTAAGTCTTTAGAATTTTGAGCTGTTAGCTGACTAAAACAGAACAAAGTGAAAACGAGGAATAAAAGGCACTTACTCATAATTAAATATCCTTTGAATAATCATTAGATGAAATACCCATTTCTAGGTATTTTTCTTACGAGCTGAAACAACTATTGTGCGATAACCTACCATATTATCACAGGTGAATTTTCGTAAATAATTTGACCTGATAGGTAAGATAGGGCCGAAATGAAGATGCGCCTGGTATCTTATCCAAAGACGTTAAATCACCGGTAGGCGAGGGTTGGAGAATGTTTAATTATGATATGATAGAGGTTAAAGGAAAGCATTCCATTAAAGTTGTGGTGGAGTTAGAAGTTTTTGAATTCGATAAAGAATAGTGTTACAATAACCGATAAGTAAATAATTATGTCCGTAAAGACACTTGAACTCTTAACTCATTGAGTATATAACCCAGATCGTACTTTCCCCCTCTGTACATGGTTTAACCCAATCAACATTACTAGATTAGCCTCCCTAGAAGGAGGGTACTACATGCTTATCGAAAAGAGGAAACGAGACTACAATAAAAAACCCTTGACCGAAGAAGAGATAGAATGGGCGTATAGAAAAAGTGCTGAATTAGTTGCTAATCGCGGAGACAGCTTTTTACCAATTTTTGAGAGATTTCAGAAAGAGATGGAAGTTATAACTCATAGAAGAAAACTCAGAGAGGTTGCTCAAAATGTCGCCAATGAAATTGAGTGAAACGTCACACATTTTGTCACACAAAACGACACACTTTGGCAAAGGGCTGTGATAAAAAAGCATTAAAAACAACAACTTAGATAACAGTAAAATTTAGTTTGACGGACATCCTCTCTGCCATTATCCCTCAAATTTTCCAACCATATTATCCGTTTAATCCTTTGATTTATAGGGATTTTATATTCCTCTTGACAATTTAGTTCTTGCCATGTAGGGTAGTTTTTGTAACACATTTTGTAACACAAAACGTCATACATGGAGGTGTGTGTGAGCCATATTATCAAGCGCAAAAACAGGTATCATTATAACCGTAGAGTGCCTTTGTATTTACGTGAGTTTGACCCTCGTGAGCATATCCGTTTTTCACTGAAAACAGAGAGCAAGGAAGAAGCTGAGCGTAGAGCCAGCATGTTTGACCAGCAATTAGAGGCTTACTGGCAAAAGCTTATTTTAACTGGCGAGAAATACGCTGAGACCTCTTACAAAAGAGCTGTTGAATTATCGAGACAGTGGGGCTTTGTTTACAAAGAAGCCTCGCTCCTCAGTCAAAACCCACTAGAAGACTTATACAACAGATTAAAGGTGATTGATAAGAATGACTCTAGAGACACGCAAGATATCTTGTTAGGTCAAGTCCCTAAACCTGACATCCTTCTATCCGATTGCTTTTCAAAATTCTTACCGCTGATCAATGATCGACTTTTAAATAAATCCTCCAATCAGATCAGGAAATGGAAGAATCCTCGACTCAAAGCCATCAATAATCTTACTGGCAAGATTGGGGACAAAAAGCTTGGTGACTTGAACAGAGAAGACCTCATCAGTTTTAGAGATTGGTGGATTGATAGAATCAAGATCGAAAACATGACCCCCAATAGTGCCAATAAGGATATAGGCCATTTGAGAGATGTTATAGAGGTGGTGAATGACCATTACCAATTAGGCATAAATACAACATGGTTGTTTAACAAGCTAAGTCTGAAAAACAGCTTTAGAACAGAAAGGCTGCCTTTTACATCGGAGCACATCACGAATGTTCTTCTTGATGCTAAAAACTTGGCCAACCTGAACAAAGAAGCCAGACTGTTTTTACATATCATGGCTGAAACTGGGGCAAGGGGGTCAGAACTCGTTGAGCTAAGGGAAGAAGATATCGTTATAGATCATGATATACCACATATCAAAATCCATGACCGTAAAACCAGAAAGCTCAAAACACCTTACAGCAATAGAGATATTCCACTTGTTGGATTTGCTTTAGAAGCTTTTCAAGCGTTGCCAGATGGATTTACTCAATACAGGGATCGCTTTGATAGTCTCTCAGCTCTCTTAAACAAGTACCTTAAACACCATAACCTTCTACCATCAGAGAATCACACCGTTTATTCCTTGCGCCATAGTTTCCAAGACCGCTTAACGAATGTCAATACGCCTGACAGAGTCCAAGCTCAATTGATGGGACACAAGTTTAACCGCCCTGAGTACGGTAAAGGAGCTTCACTGGAGCTAAAAAAAGAGTGGTTAGAGAAGACTTGTCTGAAACCGCTAAGTCAGCCCAATTCATAATGTGACACTTTAAGAATTAAACATAACCCCGTATTTATAATGAATATGTAAACCGCTTTTACTTTACAGAATCATCTTTTCCCATAGTGTGCGTTTTTAGGATTACAGAGTTAATCCATAATCAACATCCGCTCACCACCAACAAAGGAGTTAAACATGGGCAATAACATATATTCAACTAATAAAAGAAGGGACTTTTTAACCCCTGTAGTCAATACCCTCATAGACCGAAGGCTCAATCGTGGCTATTCACAGGAAGAACTCAACTATTATATTGGACTAGGGGATGGTCAGATAGCTAAGTACGAATCTGGACATAGAACACCAAGCATTTTCACCCTCTATTGCTGGGCTGACGCTCTTGATTCAAAAATAGCTATTGTTGCCAATGACAACTTACCTCCTACTATGCCTTTTGGAATGGCAAAAGCTGTGAATGATAACAAGCTTCAAATCGTAGGATAGATAAAAAAGCCAACCGACAACATCGGTTGGCTTTTTATATTTACCAGCATACCTATCCAAAGAAGTAACTCCAAAGACCTCTTTTTTTCTTTTTAGTCTTAAAGTGTTCTTCCTTGTTCTTACTGTCTTCGCTTCTTCCTTCTTTAACTTCTTCAGAAGTCCAAGAACCACACCACCTAACCTTTCCACGTTTGATCCAATAGTGCGATTGGCATTTGAAGCTCCAGTTTCCAATTGAAGGAGACAGAGAAATGGTTTCACCATTAAAGCTCAATTCCCAATCAGTAGGACTCAAAGGTGTAACTACTTCACTTCCACAACCACAACAACATTTATGAAGTGCAGTGGCATATTTAGTGGAAACATATAAGATATCTTCTTCCAAAGATTCCGGTATCTCATTTACAAACCTATGTTCCATGGTCTTCACTCAAAAGCTGGTTTACGTTAATCGAATAAGTAGAATGATATTCCTTTTCCAGGTCTTGATAGAAACCAACTAGTTTAAGCCATTTTTGGACAGCCAAACTAGCATTCAGGCAATTAAGGTCAGCAATCTGGATATTTTGGGAGTACTCATTATCGCCAAGATCCAGAAAATTAATCCTACCATTAGTTGCATGCTCCCTTTTACCATCAACACTAGTGGTAACAGAGACTATTCCAATCAGTGAATCATCAACCAATTGAATCCCCATGCCAGAATGAATGAATGGAATTTTCACTTTCTCTAAATAATCAAAGATTAACTTTTTGGCCTGTCCGTTATCTATACTGATAAAGACATAGTCAAAATCATCAAGTAAACTCAGATTATCCTTTGTAATAAAAAGATCATGCGGGATCACATTGCAATGGATGTTAGAATAGACGCCTGAATAGTAATCGACCTTTTTCATCCTCTTTTCTAACTGTTCAATGCTCATTGCTCCAGGTGCCCTAAAAGCATTGTGTTGAAGCATCCAATCGCCATCAAACAAATGAATCTCGTCAACAGGCTTTTTAGCCATTAGGTCAAGAATATAAGAACCAGTACCTCCAACACCGACTAATGCTATCTTAAGCCCTTTGAGCTTGTCAGTCGTAGCACCAATGCCAGCGCGTGCCGAATTCATATCATGATAACGAAAGACTGATTCACCTACAATTGGAGAAGTAACTTTAAACATCCCCTCAGTAACCTTCTCATCTATTTTTTTTGCTTGAGAGGCTAACATATTGGTATAGGTCATCATCTTATCGTAATAATCTTGATAACCACCTTTAGGCTTACTAGAAAACATGCAAGACACCCTTCTACCAGACATTACTTGATTCAGGTTTTTTTGATTTATAATCTGATCAAGTGGTTTACCGTTCGGATCACAAGGTGTTTGACCCTCAAAACAAACGACATGGCTTCCTGGTCTAACAGTTCTTTGTTTGCTAGCATCCAAATCCAGTACTGAAACTAGATTACCGAGTAATATCTCCTTATTAGCATTAACATAAGGGATATTCTTAACTATCAAATGACCGTCCCCAGATACTTCTAGGGACAGTCCTTCTTTCCAGAGTTTGAGTAAATCCGGACTATGACTTATCAGTGCAGGTAGCATTGAAGATCATTTTGTTTTTTACTCTAATCTCTTGGCCCCTCACCAAAGAACCCTCTGGTTTATTACCATGACCTCCTTTATAGGTAACGGTATAGAAAACCTGGGGATGATTTGATATTTGACCGAATGCCAGAACAATCACTTGCTCAAAAGAGATTTTTTTGTCACTGAAAGGCTTTGGCCTTCCATTTACAATGATCTCTTTCACTTTTTCTTCCACTAAAACCAAATCTAGACTTACCTCACAACTTGGGTAAGTCGTTAAAGAACCTAAATGAAGTTTATCACTTAGTGTTTCACCGTTGGCTCTATTCTGAAATTCAAGCTTTTTGGCAGAAGCACCAATCTTCATTTCTCTAATGGCCTGTCTTTCTACTCTTTTAAGTATTAGTGAGGGCCTTAAATCATTTAAGATTACTTCTTTATCTCCATAATGGACAGTTACATCAATTTTGGAGCATCTACTAAAATGTAAGGCATCACCTTCTTTTAGACCTAATTCTGAAACCTTCGCATCCTTGGAAAGTTCGTCTTTCCCGTTTTCCAGATATGCTTCAATGTCCTCATTATAATCAGAAGCATTTGCAAATTGAGGTAGGTGTTTTTTGATTACATCACCTATCCTCGTGTCTCCATCAACCTTGACAAAAACAGCGTTTAAATCACCTTCCCAGGTTACTTTCAAATTCATTTTTTTTCTATTTTAATTTATGATTAATTTTAGTTCTCAACTGCGATGACGGACAAGTGAGATAACCGGATGACTTTTGGCAGGAGGCCATATAAAAACCTGGGAAGGCCAAGAACTAGTAAAATAAAATAATATTACTATCTTTCACACGTTAAAAAAAAGAGTTCGCTAGGGTAATCTAATCCTAGTTGTCGGCAAGACAGAACTTTAAAACCTACTGTAGTGGAGACCCTGAAAAATCTTCTATCGGTGGGTTTTTTTATTTTTATACCTTCTCTATGTTTTGTTAGATTCGCTCAAGTATTTTGGTTAAAAATGTATTTAGTTTTTAGTGCTTTTTATCTCTAGGTGGATTCGGATCATTGCCGTAGCTATCCTTATCTCTAATTTGCCCATTGCGCCCGTGTATTACTACTTCAGACCCTTGGTTCTTTGCTATCTCTCTTGCCGAAGAAATAGCCTCCGATTGCGTCCGAGTCACCTTCGTGGCTCGCTCATTGTTAGCGCCTTTAACGGCCCAGCCGTCAGGATGCTTTACTACGTGTTGATCTTTGCCCATAATTCTATAATTCATTGGTATCTCAAAGATAGTAGAATCTAAGTATAATTAGCAAATTAATTTTAAGAAAATTATGGATTTAATTTGCTTGCTATAATTAGAATTAGTTATTACCTTCGTAGAAGCAAAACATCATATCTAACCATTCAAACAACTAAACTTATTATTGTATGTCAGAATTGGCGCATACCCTAAAAAATGCTAGAGAGTCGATGAAATTGACTCTTAGGCAAGTGGAAGACGCAACCAACATTTCGAATGCTTATTTAAGTCAACTTGAGAATTACAAAATCAAAAAACCTTCGGCAAGTGTGTTATACAAACTCGCTTCACTTTATAAAATGGATATAAAGTTGTTACTCAATGCTTCTGGGATAATCCAGAGTGACAATAGTGTAAAAAGTGAGTGGGGGAAGAGAATAGCATTCCTAGCAGAAGACTTGGGGTCTGATCAACGGCAACAAGTTTTAGATTACATTAATTTTATTAAAAATCGCTAGTTCTCAAATGAGTCTACCATCCAAAGCCAGCATTGAAAAAGTATCAATGGAAATACTAAAGCAAAGTAAGGCTTTGGATGTGTTTCCAACACCTGTCGATCAAATCTTAAGTTATACCGAACTTGAGTTAGATAGCAGTGTCGATTTATCTATCGTTGAACAATCTTTTCTTGACAGACTGTCAGAAAAACTGCAAGGAAAAATGAAATCTGCACTTCAGCTTGTAAGAGGTTTTCTTGACAGGGAAGATAAAATAATCTACTTGGATTTAAGTCAAACTGCAAACCGAAAGAGGTTCGTCAAGTTGCACGAAACAGGACATCAGGCACTTCCATGGCAAAATGAAATAATGGCCCATTTAGAAAATGATGAGACATTAGACCCGTACACACTGGAAGAATTTGAAGCTGAAGCTAATTATTTTGCTTCAATCACATTGTTTCAACAAGATCGATTCAATCATGAATTAAACAAACTACCCCTCAGTATCAAATCTCCAATGGTACTAGGTGATAAGTTTGGTGCGTCAAAACATGCTTCTTTGAGAAGGTACGTTGAATGTTCAAAAAACAGATGTGCTCTTTTGGTATTGAAAGAGGTTTCTCTTTTAGGAGAAGTACCTAATTGTCTCAAGAGGAACTTCTTCTCTTCTAAAAGCTTTTCAGAAACTTTCGGAACCATCGAACTCCCAGATAATTTCGGATATACATGGTCATTTACTAGGTTGTATTATCATGGAAATCGATTTATTGAAAATCAAGATATTACTCTTGCAACCGAGAATGGAGAGGCAGATTTTACGTTTGACTATTTTAATAACACTTACAATGCATTTGTCTTTCTTTTTCCAGTTGGAGAATTCAATAGCTCTAAAACTCAGATAGTCCTCTCCGGTACTAATTGAATATTAATCTGGTGAAGGTGGTTTAGTTATCTGAGCATTGATCTCATCAAGTATTTTCTCTTGGATCATCTGACTATAATGTTTCTCTGTAATTTCGACACTGGAGTGCCCTAAGCCTGATGATATCTTACGAATATCAATCCCCATTTTTAAGCCAAGATTTGTCCATGTATCACGAGGGGTGTATGTAGAAAGGTTTTTCTCTATCCCTAAGTCAACAGCAATGCGCTTGATATTATCGTTGAACCATGACAGCTTACCTTTCTTTGTTTTGAAGATAGCTTCTCCTACTCGGTCTTCGGGAATGATCGGGAAAATATAGTTATCAGGCTTCTTATCTTGAGCGTAGTATTCAATGATTTTTAGGTTTTCATCATTCTGCTTGATAGAGAAAAAATCACCTTCGCTTTCTGTCTTCTTTCTTGTGTAGCTAAATCGCTCTCCATCAAATTGATTCAATCTAGCAATTGCCATGTCATAGAAATTCATGCCCATATTATTGAACATGAATAGGAAGTAATTACGCACATGGAATTTAGAACTGTCTTCTGGGTATGAGACATTTCGGATCGCTTCAATCTCTTCATTCGACAAGACAACTGGCAAGTTAGCCGTGCTACTCTTCTTAAAGCTCTCAAGGGGTTTATGGCCTTTTAATTCTTCGTATGTCCCCTCTGCATCGTTAAGGATAGCCTGTAAGCTTCTAAGGTGGATATTGATTGAATTCTTAGAAGCCAAACGCTGACCTAAATAGGTTTTAAAGTCTTTGGCAAACTCTACATTGAATGCCTTGATCGGCATATCATAGGGCTTGAATTCTTCCTTGACGGTGAATATCTCCTTTTTGGATTTATCAAACAGGTCTTTGATCTGTTGGCGGTCATCTTTCTTGGCAAGCTTCTTCTTGTACTTCACCACAATTTTTAAGGCATCCTCGTATGATGAGGCCGTAGAATATCGCTTTTCAGCATGAAAACGACACAGCATTTTTGACCCATGCACCAATAGGCTAAGCTGTGACTGCTTATTAAAGAACTTCTTTTCAATATTGTCTTTTAGAAGATTGATAGGCCAAAGTTTGATCTCGCCTTTATTTTCATCTAACCATAGATCAACATCACTATATGTCTTTTGAATGCGCTTGGTTTTTCTAACAGGATTGGGGACTCCTTTTAGTTTGAAATGTGCGGTCTTCTTCTTCCCATCTCCTTCATCCAACTCAACAAAATCATCTTTACCCAGCCTAATATTGAAAGGGATATCGCGTCTTTGAGTCTTATGCCCTATGCGTAAAACAAGCGGGTATTTGTTATCTTTATCCTTACTGGTTGGTCGTGTATCTAAGACTATTCTAACTGTTGCCATGCTTAAACTCTCCTTTTACTTGCACGTTTTCTGCACGTTTTTTTTGATAAGACATGAAATTACCTGATATGAAATAAGCAAAAAATGGCCTTAAAAGCCCATATAGAGGGGTTTATTTTCGAGTGTTTTCATTTCGAACCGACTCATAATCAGAAAGTCCCTGGTTCGAGCCCAGGTGGGCCCACAAAAAGTCAAAGCCTCACTGTGAAGTGGGGCTTTTGCTTTTTAAGACCTATGGGCGAGAAGTCTATCCCGATGTAGCGCAGTGGATATCGCGAAGCCCAGGTGGGCTCACAAAACATAAAAGCTCCGCTGAAAAGTGGGGCTTTTGTGTTTTCAGGCCAGTGGCTATCTAAAGAATAAACAAGTCTTAGGTTTATGTGGTTAAATACATCTAGCTTCGCGCCATGAAATCACCCATCAGTATAGTCTTTCTAATCGTCTTTTCACTCCACATTTCTGCCCAAGAGGTCAACAGAGCAGCCTGGGAATTTGAGGGTGTAACACGAGCAAAAAAGGTTAGCAGCATGCCCGACTTTGCTAAGTACACGGATGTAAAAGCTAAGAAGAAGGCTTTCTTTGATCTCATAAGACCGATGATTAGAGAAGAGAATCAAGTGCTACGAAATGAATACCTACACATACAAGAGCTCATGCAAAGTACTTTAAACGAGGAAAAGGTTTCATCCACTGATCAAGCTTGGTTAGCTGATATGGCTGCTTACTACCGCGTTACGCCTTTTAATATCGATAACGAAGAAGACTTTGAGGCACTGCTGAAAAAAGTAGACATCATTCCAGAATCACTTTTTCTTGCCCAAGCTGCTAATGAATCTGCTTGGGGAACCAGCCGTTTCGCCAGAAATGCGAATAACATATTTGGCCAGTGGTGTTTTACCGAGGGCTGCGGAATAGTACCAAGCGGTAGAAGAGCTAACGAAACCCACGAGGTTCAAAAATTCGAAACTGTCAACGATGCAGTGCGTTCCTATATGCATCATTTGAATTCACACCCATTTTATGAAAAACTTCGTGACTCAAGGCTTTCATCAAGAAAAGCCAATACGACACCTTCTGGTTATGACATGGCGATTGGGCTAGAGAAATATTCAGCAAGAGGCTTGGAGTATGTTAAGGAAGTACGATCCATGATTCGCTACAACAAACTAGAGGTTATAAAATAGTCAGAAGAGAACTCTTCTGACTATTCAGTACATTCTACAAAAACGATTATTCTAATCCTCTTTCTTAAGCAATGACACTTGATACTCTAATCGCTTGATTTCGCGCAGCAGCACGTTTTTATCCATTTGATTCCAACTCCATTGCTTCAGCATCATCATTGCCATAAAAGAGATGAGGGTATAAAACATCCATTCTAATTTCATGTCTATTCCTTCGGCATTTAGCATATTAATAAACGTATAAATGGCTACCCCAAAAACGGCTAAGTTCATAATAGCCATTAGCACATTCATCCATCGGTTTTGTCCTTTAAAAAGTCCAAAAACCTGCTGTGGGATGTTTTGTTCTCCCATTTTATCAAAATAGACAGCCTCTTCTTTTGAGAGCGCTTGGTGGATTAAATCATCGATTTCTTTATCTGAATTATTCATGGTTTATGTTTTTTAGTTTTTCCTTTAATTCCTTTCTAGCGTAAAACAATCTAGACTTCACCGTTCCCTCAGGAAGTTCTAAGTAGTGAGCAATTACTTTTATAGATTGTTTCTCTAAGTAGAACAGTCGTAACATCTCTTGTTGTAAATTGGGTAAGCCGCTGATGACAGTTAACATCTGTTGAATTCTATCTTCTTTGACCATGTAATCTGGCTCTATAGTCATTTTATCATGACTAGTGTCCTCTACCACCACTCTATCGCGTTGAAGTTTCTTAATAGCATCTGCGGCTCTTCGCTGCACAATCCTGTAGGCCCAAAACCTAAATAAGGCTGGGTCTTTGAGTTTGTGTATGCTCTTAAAAATTGAGATCCAGCTCTCTTGTGCTATTTCGTAAGCTTGATCTTGATCTTTTAAAAAATCATAAGCCCATTTCAATAACCTAGGTTGCCATCGCTTCCAAAGTAAGCCAATTGCCTCTTGGTCTTTTTCTTGACAACGAATTACAAGTAACTCGTCAAATATTTGATCTGAATTGCGTCCCATTGAACTTCACTTAGAAGTCTTCAAAAAGTTAGGAAGGTTCAATGAAGTTAGAATATTAATTAGGAGGTCCCGCTCTAAATAGGTCTAAAGGAAGAATCAGGAAGTTTTAATGGCCTGATTACCGGCTAAAAAGGTATTAACTGTGTCGATAAGTGTTTTATAACTCACAGGTTTGGTTAGATATTCGTTCATGCCCACTTCCATGCACTTTTCACGTTCACCGACCATAGCAGCGGCTGTCAAGGCAATAATTGGAATCTTAGCCTTCGGAGAACTCATACCCCTTATTACCTTTGTGGCTTCGTAACCATCCATTACAGGCATTTGCAAATCCATTAAGATTAAGTCAAAATCGCACTCCGCTAACTTGTCAATAGCTTCTTGTCCATTTTCAACGCAGGTTACGCTCATGCCCTTGTTGGCCAACATTTTCAAAGCCACTTTCTGATTCGTGGGGTTATCTTCCACTAATAATATTGTGCCTTTTCCATTCGGTTGGCCTTCAACAGGGTTTGTATATTTTCCTGAGCCATTGGGTTGGTCATCGCTTAGGTACTCTTTTGACTTTATATAAAACTTAAAGATTGAGCCTTGGCCTTGCTTGCTTTCCACCCATAATTCTCCGCCCATTTTTGTCACCAGCTCTTTACTAATGCTCAGGCCTAATCCCGTTCCACCATATTGTCTGGTATTGCTACTATCGTTTTGAACAAATCGATCAAAAATTATTTCTTGTGCATCTTTGGAAATACCTATACCCGTATCAGTTACCGTAAACCAAATTTCCATTTCACCTTCCTTTTCTGACAAGGCTTCGGCAAAAATCGACACCCCTCCTTCATGGGTAAATTTTATGGCGTTGGAAATCAAATTGGTAATTACTTGGCGAACATACCTTGCATCACCAATCACTGAAGGTGGCACATCTGGCAATACCCAGTATTTAACCGAGATGTCTTTTTTCCTAGCGGCAATTTTAAATGTTCTAACCACATCATGCAGCAAATCTTTTACACTAAATGGCTCTGAGGACAGTGCTAATTTGCCTGATTCAATTTTCGCTATATCAAGGATATCATCTACAATCATTTTTAGTGATGTAGCAGAACTAGAGATAGTTCTTAAAGTATCTCTCTGTTCTTCGTCCAAACTATTGTCCAAAGACATCTCCGTTAATCCAATGATGCCATTAAGCGGTGTTCTTATTTCATGACTCATATTCGCCAAGAAATTGTTCTTTACTTTATTAGCATCTTCAGCCAATACGAGGGCTTCCAATAGCGCTTCCTCCACTTCTTCACGTTGCACTATTTGTTTTCTTAGCTCCGAAGAGCGTGCATTAATCAATAATTCTAATTCATTTCTCTTTCTGATGTTCCACTTTTCTCGAAGCCATAGTATCAGAAATATGAAGAGAAGCCCTGCGATAACTAGTAAGGATTTGAACCAGAATGTCTGATAATATCGTGGTGCCACCTTTATGGTTAACCTAGCTTCTTTAGACCACTCCGAAGAAAGTCGTCCTTTTGATTGGAATACGAAGTCGAACGATTGGTCAGCAGGGATATTCTTATACGATGCCTTGCCTTCATACTTCTGCTCAATCCAGTCTTGATCATATCCTTTAAGTTTATACCTATACACCACATCGTCTGGCCTCAGGTAGTCCAAGGCTGAAAAACTAAGGGTAAAATCGTTTTGATCTGGATCCAACGACAGTTCCTCGAGCATAGAGACATCCGTGGAAAAACCTGAATCACCCTTATTAAATTGCACCTTCTCTCCGTTGACAGTCAGACCGATAAAAGTTGGCTTCTGAGTGGTTTGATAATTTTTAATATCATCTGGTCTAAAAATGGTTACACCACTCAATCCTCCCATAAGAATTTGACCATCATTGGTTATTGCCCCCGCCTGAGCGGTAAACTGACTGCCTTGAATTCCATCAGTAACATCATAGTTTCGAATTTGGGAAGTAGTGTTTTTACCTGCTGAGAATGAAAGTTTTGAGATACCGTTATTGGTAGATAGCCAGAGATTACCATCACTAACCTGCACTATTGACCGTATGTCATCTGACTTGAGACCACTGTCCTTATTGTATCGGTTAATAACTCTCCCATCTTCGTTCATCTTCAAGAGGCCATCTTGCTGAGTGCCCAGCCAAAGGTTGTTTTCAGCATCATTAAAAAGCGTATTCACTGGAATATTATTTGATAGATCGACTATATCGGTGGTGAGCGAAACACTGACTAGCGCACCATCAAGATATTCAAACAGTCCTTTTTCTGTGGCTACAAACATTTTACCACCCACTTTCTTGATGTCGTTGATTTTGGGCCTACCGGAAAAACTGATATCTGCACCAAAGAAAGGAATCTCTCGAAGTACTTTATTGACACTACTATAGAGCTTAACCCCTTGGTTAGCAGTACCTAGCCAGAGGTTATCGTCTTCATCGGCCGTCACAATTAAAACTTCTAGGCCCTGAAGTTCTTCAGGCATGATATAACTGAAGGATGTTTCTGCTCCCGTCCATTTGACCAAGCCATCATTGGTACCTAGCCATAAAAACCCGGCACTGCATTGGGCAATGGACAAAACTTTATTCACCCGCTCACCAATCTGAGTTCCGAAAGGATAGTGTTGGAATTTTTTGGCTAGTGGATCGTATTGTGAAACCCCTTTCGTAGAGCCAATCCATACTTTACCATTTTGGCTTGCCGCCATGGAAAAAATATTATAATCCATCAGGTCAGTGTCTGAACCCTCTTCTCTTGATTGACCGATATAGCCAAACAAATTATCGGCCTTGTGATAGTAATTAACACCTGCCTTTGGAGTCGTCATCCATACCGAACCTGAAGCATCTTGATACACTTCTCTTATGGTCCAATCCGACAGAGAGAAAGCATTGTCGAATTCATACTTGTAGGAATTAATTAGGTTTGCCTCAAGATCAAAGATATTGAGGCCATTCATTGTAGCTACCCAGACCTCTTCCTCATCGATCAGTGAGATGTCATTGATATAATCATTTGTAAAAATTGACGGTGTATTTGTCTCGCTAAAAGAAGTCAGACGAGCACTTAGAGTATTGTACCGAAAGAGTCCCTCGCCTCGAGTACCCAACCAGAGGTAGTCTTCCATAGAAAGCAGACTAGAAATTTCAGATTCCTTCAGTATATCAGCACTCTTCAGCTTTTTACCTCTTAACTCGTAAAGACCACGAGAAGTCCCTACCCATAAATTTGTTTGATAGAAAGCAATGTCATTGAGTCGTAACTTACCCTCTCCTTCTGAAGGACTGATTGAATGCTTTATTTCTAAGCTATTTCCGTCCATTAGCACAATACGGTCATTACTAATTAACCATAGGTCTCCATCCACATCTTCTTCTATATCATAAATGGTATTCAGGGATGAACCAACCTCTTTAGAAGCCAGTGAAACATGCTTAAAGCTTCTAGTCGCCCGATTGTAAAGATTCAATCCATCTCGGGTGCCTACCCAAAAACGATTTTGACTATCTTCAAAGAGCATTGTAACATAGTCATTACTTAATGTAGTGGTATCTGTCCTATCATACCGATAGATATCAAAGACCCCATAATCGGTCATTCGATTCAGACCCTCTTCGGTTCCAAACCAAAGAAACCCCTTGTAGTCTTGAAGAGAAACTGTGGTTTTATCACTAGAAAGGCCGTAATCCGCGAAAAGTTGATAGAAAAATGGACTAGTTGATTGGGCCGAAATGCTCAAGCAAGAATAGCATAGCATTAAGCTGAGTAGTAGTCTTCTCATATTTGTAGTCCAGGTGAAATACCAAATTAGTGTAAAACTACTTTAAAAAAAAATTACAACTCACTGACTCACAGAGATTACAAATAACTAAAGCTAAAAATCTGTTGAATAGATCGCCCGTCAAACGCCTTTTATAAAGTCCTCTTCCTTGTATGATGGGTTCGGATAATTGTAAAAACCCTCCCCAGATTTCACACCAAGCTTACCGGCATCAATGTATGATTTGAGAAGAGCTGCAAAGGCCTGACTCTTTTTGTCTGGTTGATTGCTGGTAATATGCCAAGCGGTATCGAGCCCTACAGTATCAAGTACTCCGAATGGCCCCATGTCCATTTTAAAATTCCCCATCCAGCTTCTGTCAACATCTTCTATACTGCCTACATCCATTGTTTTTAGTGAGCCTGCTGCGCCAATCAGCGCCATCAGCATGTAATTAAAGATATAGCCTGGATTTTCCTTCTTCACAAAAACAGGGGTTTGTGAAAGTCTCAGCCCCATTTCATTTAGTAAATCGGGAATCCACTGCGCTGTTCCTTGGTGCGGCATAATATCAACCACATTGGCATAGAAAACGTCATGAAAATGGAAGTTACAAAAGCGTTCGGGTCTGCCTGTTGCCTCAGCAAGATCAGATGGTAATAAATAAGAAGTATTAGAGGTAAAGAGCGTCTTTTCTGGACATAGCTTTCCAAATTGCTCCCAAACCTTCTTCTTGAGCTCAAGGTTTTCGGTTACTGATTCGTTCAGAAAGTCGGCATCATCAGCTGCCAATTCAGCATTGGTAGTAAACGTCAATCGTCCTTTGGCGTCTTCGGCTTCCTCTGCTGTAAGCTTTCCGTTTTTAACCAACATACGCAAGATACTATCATGCACTTTGATAGCGGCATCGAAAGCCTTTTCATCGATATCATAAATGGTGGTTTCAAACCCACTAATTGCGGATTGTAACCCCACACGTAAGCCGAGCGTTCCTGCGCCTAAGACCAGTACTTTGTTAATGTCTTCGATTTTCAATTCCATAGTTCTTAAATTTATCGTCATTCCAAGCTCGCCCGTCTGCCGACAAAAGCAGGTTTCTGAACCTTCTTCAGTAGACCCTGAAACAAGTTCAGGGTGACGGTTTTATTAACGGAGCAACCTATACAACCACCTCGGCCTTCGGCCACTCCATTATAATATCTGCTCCAAAGTCACTCACAAATTCCTCCCCTTTTTTAAGGGGAGGTGCCCGCAGGGCGGTGGGGTTTTTCTTATTTTATAACTAAGGCTCAACCACCTCGGCCTTCGGCCACTCCTCCTTGAAAGGAGGAGACTTTTAGAGTTAAATCTTATCTTTCTCTATCGCCTTTACCGCATTCGCACCACATGCCTTGATCGCATAAATTAAATTAGCGAATCGCGGATCTTGGGTCAACCCCTCCTTGTACCGAGCATAAATTTGCTGAATAATTACGCCAATCTTAAAAGCGCCAAACACATAGTAAAACACTTGGTCTGACATGTCGAAACCTGTCTCTTCGGCATATCGATGGGCGAACTCTTCTCGATTAAGATTACCCGGTAGCCATGTCAAACTAAAAGGTTTTAATGCCTCTGAATCATCCGCTTGTGCCCAATAGGCCAATGAGGTTCCCCAGTCCATCAATGGGTTGCCAACGGTAGACATCTCCCAGTCCAAAACTGCCGTAATCTCGCTTAAGTTGTCTGGGTTCAGTACGAGGTTATCGTACTTATAGTCATTGTGAATAAAGCTAATATACTTTTGATCAGGGATATTTTGCTGCAACCATGTGGCCACTTGATTCATTGCATCTAAGGTATCGGTCTCCGCTTGATAATATCTTTTGATCCAACCTTCAACTTGCCTTTGAGTATAGCCTTCTGGTTTACCGAAACCTGAGAGCCCCGACTTCTCTAAATCCATGGTATGCAGATTTGCAAGGTTATCAATACAGGCTTCTGAAATGGACTTCATCAAGGCTGGAGAAAGATCCAAGTCCTTTGGTGGGCGACCTCTTAAAATGACGCCCTTAACTCTTTCCATCAAATAGAACTCAGCACCAAGTACAGACTCATCCTCACAAAACAATATGGGCAAAGGAACCTTTGGATAAACCGGCTTCAACAAAGACAACACTCTGAACTCTCGCCCCATATCATGGCCACCTTTGATGTTCGCACCGAAGGGAGGTCTTCTTATTACATATTCTTTGTTTCCTGACTTAAGCAGATATGTGAGATTAGAGAACCCGCTAGGAAACTGAGATACTTCAACTTCACTTGAAAAGCCTTCCAGGTGATCGGCTAAATAGGTTTTCAGCTTATTGAGGTCAAGCTCCTCTCCTTTTCTAATATCGTTTGGTTGATCAATCATTTGTCTAGATGCTCATTTTGCCACACTTTGAATTCGTCAAGTTCAGGGTTCTTAACCAAGAATTTAAAGATTTTGCCATCTCTTAGAATAGCAGCATAAACATTTCCTTCCTCGTTATTTTTCATCCATGAATGATAATCGATATCAATTCTGATCAACTGCTGAGTTATTAACTCCTCTTTAAATGGCGCCCTATATCTTAAATAGATATCACTACCCTTAAAGGATATACTTTGACCAGTTGACCGCATATTTTCGAGTAAATTCCATAAAAAAAACAAGAATAGAACTACTCCAAATGTCGCTATGTAGCCACCTGGAGAAACACCCCATTGTTTGTATAGGGGCTCTGTACCCCTTCCTCCTGTCATTAGCATTATCCCACCAATTGCAGCATACAATAGAATGAATGTTAGCAAACTCTTTAATAATTGATTAGTTCTCTTATAACGCGGAAATTCCATTTCTTAAAGCCCATATCCCTTCAATATACTTCTCGCTAAACTCGACTTATGCACCTCATCTGGGCCATCATATATTCTTGCACCTCGTTCATGTCGATACCAAAAGGATAAGAGGGTATCGTCAGTTATACCCAGTGCTCCATGCACTTGCACTGCTCGATCCAATACTTTCATGAGTACATCGGCTACGTAGAACTTGATGGTTGAAATCTCCATTCGAGCGGCTTTGCTTCCTTGCTCATCCATTTTTTTAGCTGCGTGGAGCACCATGTATCTGGATGCATTAATCTCTGCTCTGCTTTCGGCAATCCAGTTTTGAATGGTTTGCTGATGTCCGAGTTTCTTTCCATCTCTTAACTCACGACTGGCTGCTCTATGACACATCATATCAAATGCACGCTCACAGATACCTATCCAACGCATGCAATGATGAATTCTTCCCGGCCCCAGTCGCTGTTGCGCGAGCATAAACCCCTCACCCACCTTACCGAGCAAATTAGTCTTCGGCACACGGCAATTGTTAAATCGCACTTCGGAATGACTTAGGTAGCCACCTCCTTTATCTCCCATGATGGAGATATTCCTTACGTTCTCAAAACCCGGAGTATCCAAAGGCACCACGATCATGCTTGCCCTTTCGTAAGGACTCGCATCTGGGTTGGTCACTGCCATCACTATGGTAAAGGCAGCCCCGTCAGCCGCTGTGGTAAACCATTTGTGCCCATTGATTACAAATTCTTCTCCATCCAATTCGGCTGCCGTACCCATATTTACGGGATTAGAACCTGCAAACTCTGGTTCCGTCATGGCAAAGCAACTTCGGATATCTCCGTTGATCAATGGTGCTAAAAACTCGTTCTTCAATTCTTCGGAAGCGAACTGATGCATCAGTTCGATATTACCGATATCAGGAGCTTGGCAATTCAAGACATAATGCCCCAAAGGTGTTGCCCCTAAGACTTCCGAAATCTGACCAAACTCAGCCATGGTTAAACCCAAACCGCCCTCTGCTACGGAAAGATATGGTGTCCATAAACCGAGTGATTTAGCTTTGGCTCTAAGTGCATCCAATTGGGCTTTCGTCTCTTCCCAAGATCCGTGAATCATTTGAAGCTCTAAAGGATACATTTCCTTTTCCATAAAGGTCTTAACCTTTGGATAAAGTGCTTTGAGTTTATCTGTAGCAAAAAGTGGGATCATTGGTGTTAGTTCTTAGTCAACGGTAAATAGTAACTGGTCATTAGATATTCGAATTCAAAATTCTCACTTCATCATTCAACATTAAATCGTATATCCCCCATCAGCTGAAATCGCAGCACCCGTCACAAACTTTGAAGCATCTGATGCTAAGAACAGTGCCAGACCAGCAATATCTTCTGGTTGTGCGAGCATTGGTAATGCCTGTTTCATCATTACCATTTTCAAAATCTTTTCGTTTGAGGTCAATGCCTCGCTGAATTTAGTTTCAATGAGACCCGGACAAATGGCGTTGGCTCGAATACTATCCGGACCCCATTCTCTGGCAAGTACTTTTGTCAACTGAATCAAAGCGGCTTTACTGACTGAGTAAAGGCCTAATCCCTGACCCGGTGTGATTCCTTCAATGCTACTGATATTAACTACCGATCCGCCTCCACGAGACTTCATAGCATCGTACGCGTACTTAGCCAAGTTCAAGGGTCCTTTAACATTCACGTCCATGATCTTATCGAAAGCATCATCACCTGCATCTTGCACTGGACCGAAGACTGGATTCGCAGCCGCATTGTTGACAATAATATCAATACCTCCAAAATTACTAATCGTTTGTTCGGCTAAAGCCCTCACTTGCGCATCATCCCCCATATGACAAGGGATTCCAACCGCATCTAGACCAGCAGCCTTGAACTCATTGGCCACTTCAGTTACTGCATCTAGCTTTCTACTCGATACGACAACCTTTGCTCCTTGCTGCGCCAAGGCCAAGGCAATGTACTTACCGATGCCTTTGCTCGCACCCGTTACTATGGCTACTTTTCCGTCTAACCTAAAATTTTCCGATATCTGCATTGATTCATGATTTTTATCTGGTCAATGAAAGATAAATAATTAACTTGTTATGCATGACGAGTAAGTCATTTTTTCTACTGTCCTCCCCTTCAGGGGAGGTGGTCGAAGACCGGAGGGGTTTAATCCTCCTAACCATCCAAAGAACAACCGATGAAAGCAGTACAATTCGAATCTATAGGCAAGCCTACCGAAGTATTAAAAGTAGTTGACCTTGCTATTCCCGAGCCAGCGGCTGGCGAAATCAGAATCAAAGTTACCAAAGCCAATATCGTTCCGGCCGACATCATGTTTATTCAAGGCATGTACGGCATTAGACCTACATTACCTCAAATTGGTGGATTTGAAGGAACAGGATCGATAGATGCTTGTGGCGAAGGCGTTGATATGCCATTAGGAAGTGGAGTGATATTCACCGCATTAGGCAGCTGGTCAGAGTATGTATGTGTAGCTGCCAATAGCGTCATCCCAAAACCACCAACCATGTCCGATGACGTGGCTTGCCAAGCCTTCATTAACCCATTAACGGCTTATGGTATGCTGATAGAGGCGGATTTGGAAGAAGGAGATTGGTTAATGTTAACTGCGGCAGCTTCCGCCTTCAGTAAGTTTGTGATTCAAATTGCATCCAGTAGAGGCATCAACGTGATCGGAACTGTCAGAAGTGATGATCAAAAGCAGGCACTTTTGGATTTGGGCGCTAATGCGATCATCAATGAAAAAACAGAGAACATCTATAAAGCAGTGAAAACTGCAACCGATGGTGCCATGGTGAATGCGGCTTTTGATGCAGTCGGTGGTGAATTGGGTGACAAAGTTTTAAATGCGCTACAACCAGGTGGAAAGATGCTAGTGTATGGCTTATTGAGCTTACAACCCATTCCACTGAATAGCGGCCTGCTTATATTCAAAAACCTCACGGTGAAGGGATTTTGGTTAACCACATGGTTCACTGGTTTATCGGGTGACGAAAGAAGAAGTATTGTACCTAAAATATTGGGAATGCTCACAAGTGAAACGCTCAAAGCCGATGTCGAGGCACATTATACTTTAGATGAAATAACAAAAGCCATAGCGCATATGGAAGCACCGGGAAGAGCTGGTAAAATCCTGTTAAACATCTCTTAAGTATTTCAACATATTATACCTCAGCCATGAAAATAAAACTGACCATTACCCTACTCTTCTTTACGCTAGTAGTCTTTGCACAAAAAGCACCTGTGCTCACCACTGGAACTCCTGCATCAGTGGGCGTTTCGTCCGAAGCATTGACTAAGGTAGATGCCCATATTAAAAAGTACATGGATAAGAACAAACTACCAGGTGGCTCATTTATGGTGGCAAAAGAAGGGAAAATCATTTATAATCAGAGTTTCGGATTCCGAAACTCTAAAAAAGAGCAAGCCTATGGTGAAGGTGACATATGGAGATTGGCCTCTATGACCAAGGCGGTAACTGCTGTTTCCATTATGCAACTCTATGAACAAGGCAAAATTGGGTTAGATGATCCTGTTCACAAATACATTCCGGCATTTAAGAGTCAGGTGGTGCTTGACAAATTCGACAAAGCAGACTCTAGTTACACGACTGTTCCGATTGAAAAAGACGTCACCATAAGAAATTTACTGACGCATACCTCTGGTATTGTATACGGTAGCTTTAACCCTGGCAAATTGATGGCTGTCTATGAGAAGTTCGATATGAATGTAGGCTTCTCTCATGAAACCTGGACAACTGAAGAGTGGATAAACCGATTGGCTAAAGTGCCATTGGCCCACCAACCAGGAGCTAGATTCTCCTATGGCTTGAACATGGATGTACTGGGTAGAATCATCGAAGTAGTTTCGGGAACCACACTGGACAAATACTTCAAAGCAAATATTTTCGATCCGCTGGGCATGAAAGACACCTACTTCTACCTACCTGAAAATAAGTTTGATCGATTGGTCGGTGTATACGCTAATCTTGGAGACCGATGGATGACAGTAGAAGAAATGGGCAGGACTCAGGGTACTGACTATCCTAAGAAAGGCCCTCGCAATGTCTTTGCTGGCGGTGCTGGTCTCTCTTCCACAATGATGGACTATGCAATATTCATCAACACACTAGTCTCAGGGGGTGGTGATATACTTGGAAAAGAAGCATTGACTGAAATGAGTCGCGATCAAATGCCTGATGTCATGACTGACTATAAACCAGACTACTACCAACGTGTCGGTAGTGCCTTTGGACTTGGCTTTACCGTCTACCTTGACTCTCCTACTAAACGAAGCCCAAAGAGTCCGGGTACTTATGAATGGGGTGGCTACTTCAATACTAAGTTCTTCATCGATCCGGAAGAACAAATGATCTTTGTAGGCATGACCCAAATTGCAGGCTTTGATGATAATGCCTTTTGGGAAGACATGTACAAACTAATTTATGCAGCTCTCGAAGATTAATATTTGTATAAACGGGTAAACAACTATTTAGTAGACTTATGAATCATTTGAAGGTCAAATAATATTTTTTATAAAATATTTACACCCCTACAAATCATTGATTTACTGATGCTTACAATATTTTTCGATTAAATAAATTTAGCAAGTCAAATTTCAACGCTTGGTTTTTAAAAAACCATTTCTATACATTTGTGGCACAGAAAAGCGAAATGATAAAAAATTATTTACATAGCCAATTCGAAGCACCATCAAGAAATATGGATAGCCAAGATTGTATTGTAACCCGGTTCGGGAGGAGTTAAATTTCACAAAACGAAATTGACAACCCGAGCCATTTGGTTCGGGTTTTTTTGTGCTTAAAATTTTAGATATGCAAAAGCAACTAATGCAAATACATATAGCCAGTTCAAACAAATTCACACAAAGTCTCTATGACTTTGAGCGTGGAAGTATGGATTGTAATCAGAAGGTCGAAAAGATGAAGACTTAACAAAACTGAATAATCGGTTTTGAAAAGCCCGGCCTTCTAAAGGTCGGGCTTTTTTTATGCGCTGCCGGGTTCGTCTAAGTGGTTTAGGACACCATTCTTTCAAGATGGAGACAGGGGTTCGAGTCCCCTACCCAGTACTGAAAACAGAAGGAGGTGATAGATTCAATCCCTCCCCTGACTCAAAAATGCCGGGTGGTCTTCCCGAGGCTTCGGGAGGGAAGACGCCAGAGTTTGGTTCTGGAGATTCAACCTGCCGGTTCAAGCCCTGGTAGGGTCGATTAAGTGCGAATGTCCTCCCCTTGGGGAGGTGCTCGAACGCTTACGCTGAAGCTTTAGCAAAGGCGCAAGAGCGGAGGGGTAAAGCTAGCTACCCCATAAGAAACTAAGATGCTAAAGGAGAGGCAGAACGGGTGTCTCCTGATTTAGAGAGTGGTTAAAGGCCATAAGCAGTCTTTCGTTCGGACTGTGATGTTTGTGAAAGCTCTAAAGTGAATAGCAGGTTATTCTGACACAAAGCTTGTTGATCTCAAGCCCAATGAAAGAATAGCCTAAATGGAAATGCGATAAAGTTGGAGAGTTATGTTGGTCTGTAAAACCAAAGCCAAGCGCTGAATAGGTTCGAATCCTATCATTTCCACGGGAAATCTTCAGGTAGAAGACCTGATGAGGGTTTCAGTATAGCCCCATAGTACTAGGCCATTAGGCCTTTAGTATGCTGCTTTTAGTTGAATGAAGTTCCCACGCGATTCACGCTTAGGACGGAGGTTCGAATCCTCCCCCCGATAATCGGGGTAACTCAGTGGTTAGAGTAAAGCCCACGCGCATGTAGTGGAATAGACTGTTAATCCATCAGAAGTGCTGACTTCTATAAAAACAGCGATACCAGGATGTGGTGTTTGACAAACCCCTCAAGCTCTATTACAGGGAATGAGGAACATTTTGAAGAAACCAGGGCAATCAGGATACCGACTGATGCAATGATTGACTTCAAGTATAAAACTGAAAAGAGAATTAGCCGAAGGCCGGTTCATTCCAATCACGCTTATGCAGGAACTCAATCATGAATTCAGGCTCAATGAAGGTCCCGTTTTGGAAAAATGGTTTGTCGACACCCTTCCTATTGAATTGAAATTATTTGGCCAATAGTGATAATAAATAATTAACCGAGGGCCTCATTCCCAACCCTTCTCCACTGGAGAGGATTTAGGAGAGGCGTTCACAAATTTTAGAAAGATGAAAAGGATACGAATTAACCAAGGCAAAGTAGGGCTGGTTTTCAGAAACGGAGACTACCGAAATGTGCTTACCGTAGGTACGTATTGGGTATCTCTTTTCGACAATGTAGTCGAATATGATATGACCAAAGAGTTCTTGGCCCCGAAGTCACTAGACTTGCTTTTGAGGGATGAAAAACTTACCTCTCAATTACATGTGATCACCATAAGTGACTCAGAGATTGTATTGAGATATGAGAGAGGAAACTTTCAAGAGGTACTAAAGCCAGGTACTTATGCGTACTGGAAAGGCCTTGTCGACTACGAATTTATTACAATGGATCTGAGTGATTACGAAGTCAGCAAGGATTTGGACAAAGCTGTACTCACGTCTGGAGACCTTCACCCTTACCTAAGGGTATTTACTGTCGAATCATATGAACAAGGTTTGCTTATGGTTGATGGGAAGTATGACAGGAAATTGACTGAGGGTATCCACTACTTCTGGAAGAATCGAATACCTCTAGTCGTATTAAAAGCCGACATGAGACAGGTGCAGATGGAAGTTACTGGTCAGGAAATTTTGACCAAAGACAAAGCGGCTTTGAGGATCAATTTTTATGGACAGTACAAGGTAAAAGACATTGTCAAAGCCTTGATTGAAAATAAAGATTACGAAAAACAACTCTATGTGTTGATGCAAATCGCACTTAGGGAGTTTGTCGGAAAGTTCACCTTGGATGAGTTGCTAGAAGAGAAAGACTCACTTGCAGACTATGTAAAGGAAGTGCTTAAAGTAAAAGCCAAAGATTTGGGAATCGAGATCAGGGACTGTGGTGTCAAGGACATCATTTTGCCCGGTGAAGTAAAAAACATCATGAACCAAGTTTTGGTAGCACAGAAACAAGCACAAGCCAATGTAGTAACAAGAAGAGAGGAAACTGCCTCTACTAGAAACTTGCTTAACACCGCCAAATTGATGGAAGACAACGAAATGTTGTTCAAGTTGAAGGAGATGGAATATGTTGAAAAAATCGCTGATAAAGTGAGCAACATCTCTCTCTCAGGTAGTAACAAGGTACTGGACCAGTTGAAAGAAGTTTTTACTGGGTTTAAATAAAGTTGAGAAGCTTAAATATAGTGGTACGTCATCCTGAATTTATTTCAGGATCTTGAATCCAAGAGGCCCTGAAAACCACCTTTAAAAGGCTCTTTCACGGTGACGCCTCCTATATTTCTATGAGGCTTCAAACGTAAAAAGTTATGAAAAAACGATTAATCACCTGAGGGCTACTGCCCTCTGAATTTTAGAAAAATGGACATCTACGAAGAATATATAGAGGGTCTGATTCAGTTGGCAGAAGAAGCGATTGACGATGATAATTTAATCGAGGCTAAAAAGCTTTTGGAAAGTGGCTTAATGGAAGAGCCAGGTTATCCAAAACTCCATTACGTCATGGGAAGACTATATCACTATGATATTGAAAACCCAGCCTTAGCAGAGAAACACTATCAACTGGCTATAAAATTCAAGCCTTCTTATGAAGATGCATATGCAGACCTTGTTTGGCTCTACTTAAAACATGACAAATATGTCGGGGTCAAGCATTGGATGAAGAAAGCCAAAAGCGTAAAAGAAGTGAGTCAGAGACTCACTCATGAAAGTTTAGGAAGGGCAGCTGAAGGTGAAAAAGTTTATACCAAGGCACTAAAGCACTATAAAAAAGCCCTCATGCATTGCCTAAATGACTATGACGCCAGTAGACTCAAAAAGCATATCAAAAGAATAAAGTATAAAATCAAAGCGTTGAGCAAAAAGCGAGACGCTTCTAAAATTTAAAATCATGGCATCTAGAAAACTAACAGGCAAAGACCTGAAAAAGCTAGGGTTCCCCGAAGGGAGGGCCATTGGCGAAGCCATGCGTGTAATGGAAACCGCCTACAAAGGCAAGTCCATACTTCACAAAAAATCGATGCTCAAAAAGGTGTTAACCACCCCTGCCCTTTATGCGAAGCATGAAACGCTCGGACCAGTTGCCACCGCATTGATGATCAGTGAAATTTCAAACAAGCCATTGGGGATGCGTCAGAAGAGAATTCCCTATGCTATTTATGGCGGTGAGGGAATCGAACCAGGCGCCATCAACCAAATGGAAATTGCAATGAAGTTACCTGTTACAAAGTCTGGCGCATTAATGCCAGATGCACATCAGGGATATGGACTTCCGATTGGAGGTGTGCTTGCCACAGAAAACGCAGTTATTCCTTACGGTGTTGGCGTGGACATTGGTTGCAGAATGTGCATGACTTTGTATGACATCCCTCCTGCTTATGTGCATCAAAACACAGAAGCATTGGAAAAAATGCTAATGGACAATACGCGTTTCGGGCAAAGCTCCTTCAAACGTCCAATGGATCATGAGGTACTTGAAAACAGCCTTTTTGGCGAAATCAATATCATCAAGTCTCTAAAGGACAGGGCTTGGAGCCAGATTGGATCTTCTGGTGGTGGAAATCACTTCGTTGAATTCGGAATTGGAGAAATCCTGACTGATGACAATGAAATGGGCTTACCTAAAGGCAAATACTTGTCGGTACTCTCCCACTCAGGATCGAGGGGACTCGGTGCTAATATCGCGAGACATTACACCAAGCTGGCCATGGACATGACCAAGTTACCGAGTGAGGCCAAACATTTGGCCTGGCTGGATCTCAATTCAGAAGCAGGACAAGAATACTGGCTTGCCATGAATTTGGCAGGTAAATATGCTTCGGCATGCCATCACCAGATTCATGAAAGGCTCGCAAAGGCATTGGGTGAAGCCCCATTGGCGATGGTTGAGAACCATCACAACTTTGCTTGGAAAGAGCAAGATGCCGATGGCAACGAAATCATTGTGCACCGTAAGGGAGCAACACCTGCAGGTGATGGAGTGATGGGGATAATTCCAGGGTCAATGACCTCGCCAGGCTTTATTGTTAGAGGCAAGGGCGTTGAGGCATCCATCAACTCAGCTGCTCATGGTGCGGGTCGATTAATGTCTAGAACGAAAGCCAAGCAGAGCCTTTCCAAAAAGGATGTGAAACAGCATATTAAAAAAGCTGGCATCACGCTGATTGGTTCTGGTTTAGATGAAGCACCACAAGTTTACAAAGACATCCACCAAGTGATGGATCGTCAAAAAGAACTTGTGGATGTGATTGGCACCTTCCAACCCAAAGTGGTTAGAATGTGTGGCGCAAAGGAAGCCAGAGGCGGTCAACAGGAAGTAGATTAATCAAAGGCGACACTATAAAGGTGTCGCCAATTTAAATTAGAATCATGGGACTCAACTATACAGATGGCTGTGTCAACTTTAGAGATCTTGGTGAGTATATCAACTTAATTGTTGGTCGTCCAGATTTCGCAGAGGGAAGAATATACCGAGGCGGAAGCATCGATCATGTTAAGAACTTAGAAGAAATAGGAAGTCCCAAGTCAGTAATAAACTTGCGGAACGGAATTGATTATCAAGCTTTCGACATTGATTACTACCACTTCCCAATGTCTAACAAAATTGAGAAGTATGACACTACTCAAAACGAAGTAAAGCGCTGGATCAATGAAATCATAAAGATTTTTGAATCAGAAGACTTAAAATATCCCGTGTTGATTCATTGCCTATCAGGCAAAGATAGAACAGGAATTGTCACAGCTGCACTCCTATTAACTTTAGGTTACAGCCATGATACAATCACTGAAGAATACCTTCTGAGTGAAGGCGAAGTAAAGCGCAGGTATATTCAACTTGCTTTGGATGGCATGACGCCAGTTGAAACGTATTTTAAGAAAATAGACTTAGACCGTATCCGAGAACAGTTCAAATGGGTCTAACCAAGCACAAATTATTCTGGAACACCCGTTGGTGGGTATAAATTTGATACTTTCGGTTTTGAACAGATTCTCATCCTATGAGCATAGAAAAAGAACTTTTAGCACGAAGCGGATCGATTTGCGAATTGTGTGCCAGTACAGAAGAGCTTACACCCTTTGCTGTTACACCATCTGACAACTCATTGGACCAATCCATAATAGCTTGTGCAACTTGTCAAACTCAAATCGAAAACCCAGACCAGATAGACCCTAATCATTGGAGGTGCTTAAATGACAGCATGTGGAGCCCTACTCCTGCTGTTCAAGTGATAGCTTGGCGTATGCTTACCCGACTGAGTGACGAAGGTTGGCCAAACGATCTTTTAGTGATGATGTACCTAGACGAGGAGACACTCGCTTGGGCCAAGGCTGGCATGACTGACATCTCTGATTCAATCAAACACATTGATAGCAATGGTGTGGAATTACATGCCGGAGACTCTGTAGTGCTGATCAAAGACCTCAATGTGAAAGGTGGCGGATTCACCGCTAAACGCGGAACTGCCGTTAGAAATATTGGCCTCGTGCATGACGATCCGGAGCACATCCAAGGTAAAGTAAATGGCCAGACTATATATATACTCACTAAGTTTGTGAAGAAGTAAGTAAGCGATGAACCAGGAGCGGTGAGCTTTAAGCTACGAGTGAATAGTCTCTAGCTTGTAGCCCACACCGTGAACGTTCGTGAGTCTAATGCTGTCATCACCTTTCAACTTAAGCCTAAGCTTGGAAATGTAGGTATCGAGGCTTCTGCCTACAATCACCCCGTTGTCTTCCCAAACTCTTTTTGTCAACTCATCTCGTTTTACCACTTGGTTGGCGTTGGCCACAAAAATCACAAGCAACTCACATTCCTTTTTAGATAGGCCTATTTCCTGCTTATCAATTAACAATTTGTTCTGTTCCGGGTAAAAAAGAAAGCTCCCAATATTATTGGATTGCTGAATACCATCTGATTCTTCAACCGGCTTTCGCTTATAAAAAAGTGATACAACAAAAGCGAGTACTACAAATACCAATAGGTATAAAAGTGTCTGTCGCCCCAAAAGACTACTTGTCTGCTCCGTAAATCTTACCTCAATCGTATAGCAATTTTCGGGTAGTATGCGGCCAGTACACGGAATGATAGTAGTCTGCTCGCTTGACGTCATCTTATAACTATAAGCTACTTCCTCATTTATGCATTGAATGACCTCCACAATGTAGTTTTCGGGGAGTTCAGATCTCAAGAAGGCCTCCTGAATTATTGAAACCACTTCACTAGGTTCAAAAGAAAGATGCGACTGAAAAGAAAGTTCAAATTTACCTGGCACTAACTCGACTATCGGCAGAATCAGAGATGTGGAATCTTGGTCTGATAGCAATAGCCTATTACCAGCATCGCGTAGCGCTATTTTCACTAGTCCTGAAAAGTCTTCTTCTTCGTTTTTCGATTCTTGGAAGAATATAGCGACAAAGAGCACCACCATTATTACTCCAAATGAATATATCTTCCTTCCTCGCATAAGGCTTGCAAATAACAGGCAACAGCCTGACTTTTTACAATGATTGACACTTCTTTTGCATTTTTTTGACATCTCAAGGCCAAGTGCTCGTCTAGATTTGGGCTCAAACAAACAACTCAAATGAGTCTTATGAAAAAATACATTTTTACATCCATCCTACTTGTCTATTCATTCATTTCAACCCATGCACAAGAAGTAAGAAAAATAGACCCTGAGAAAAGTCTGGTCAACTGGGTAGGTTCATACGCATTTAGTTTTGGGGGTCATGAAGGATACGTTAAAATAAAAGCTGGCCTACTTGTCGTCACGGGAGATAAAATCACCGGAGGATCATTCATTTTGGATATGAATACTATAGCCAATACTGATGGAGACTATAGCCAAGACCTAGTAGACCACCTAAAAAGTGATGACTTCTTTGACACAGCACAGCACCCGACTGCACAACTGGTAATTACCAACGTAAAATACCACGACAGAAAGAACACACCGGAAAGTGACAAAACCTTTATCAGGATAGACGCAGACCTAACCATCAAAGGGATTACACACCCAATTCAAATTGAAGCGGGAATCAATGCCGAAAACTCACAGATCGATTCAAGATTTAAAATTGACCGAACGCTTTGGGATGTCAACTTTAAATCGAAAGGACTTGGTGCCAGGCTAAAAGACGGTATCATCTCTGATGCAATAGAATTCAATATCTTACTACAATTAAACTGATAAACATGCCGAGCCATAAGAAAACCACCTTAATTATTATTGCCATTTTCTTCTACTCCATGCCAGCCTTTGGTCAAGAAGAAACACGCCCTGACTTGATGACAACCGATGGTTGGGGCAAAGAGCTCTTTACGTTTCCGATTAGTTTTGCTGATAAAATTCCCTATACAGGTTTTGAAGAAGCTCGGTTTCCAAAAGGTTGGGGGAAAGAGGATAGTCCAGAGTTTTGGTCTTATGCTTTTGCTTGGAAGATCGATGTAAAAGCACCGCTGACCGAATCAGACCTAGAGGTAAATTTACAGCACTACTTTAACGGACTATTAGGCTTAGATTTCAAAGAAGATGGTCAAAAGACGAATGCGATCTTTGTGAGTTCAAGTGAGTCCAACCCTTGGGCAAGTTATAAAGGTAAAATCAAAACCTTAGACACGCGATTCACCAAAAAGCCGATGACACTAAATGTGCGTGTAACACAGCACTATTGTAAAAAGGAAGAGAAGTACATCATCATTTTTAAATTCTCACCAAAAGAGTTTGATGCTGCAGTCTGGCTAAAAATGAGTGAAATAAAATTGAGTCCGGAAGCCTGCATTCACTAGTCCTATCCAATTATAACTTCCCCCTATGTTAGACGTATTTGAAACAAAAAACAACCATAAACAAATGAGATACTCAATCGCAATTACGCTCTTTAGTCTAGTATTCTATTCGGCATCTGGACAGGTTGAATACCCTTCATTAAGCCCAAAAGGTGAGATTCACCAAATAGTAGGCAATACAAATGTAGTAATCGAATATGAACGTCCATCAGCTAGAAATAGACATGTTTTTGGAGAACTGGTGCCTTGGAACAAAGTTTGGCGAACTTGAGCTGGTAACAGTACTAAAATCAGTTTTGACAAAGATCTAGTTCTGGGTGGGCAAACAGTAAAAGCTGGTCAATATTCGATATTTACAATCCCTAACCCTAAAGAGTGGGTTGTTATATTGAACTCAGAAACAGAGCTTTACGGCAGCTATGATTACGATCCTAATAAGGATATTGCACGCTTCATTGTAATTCCACAAAAAAGTCACCGTTACTATGAAACGCTGACCTTTGATATCGACCTAATTCCGAACAATGCAAGGGTCTATATTTCTTGGGAGTATACCACCATAGATTTTGAGCTGATGACATCTACCGATCAAGTCTTAATGAATTATATAGATGAGTTTCTTCTACCAAAAAAGGAGGGAAATGGGAACCTATATTCTAACGCAGCTGAGCAATTATATTTTTTAAACAAGAGGCTCAATGACGCCATCCAATTAACGGACATTGCTATTGAAAAAAATAGTAATGTCGGATTTGCTCGAAGAGTAAAGATGGATATCTACGAAAAACTTCATTTGTATGAAAACGCAATTGGAGTAATAAACAACGCAGTCAAAAATGAAACGGATGACAAGGAAATAGAATATTGGAATGAACACAAGGCTAGAATTAGCAAAAAAATAAAAACTACGTCTAACAGTCCAGATAAGTAGTTGCCTGCCATTTTCAAGTACTCCACCGCAAAAAAAACTACGCGTAACTGAGACCGTTGGCGTTGTGCTCCTAAGGCACCCTATTTACTTTTCTTAATCCCGTACTCCTTTTCGTAATAGGCCATGATCGGCTGAAAAGGCCCGTATTTATGCTGTTGAGGAGTGAATTGATCTTCCCAAGGTCCGTATGGCGTAGATACGGGCTTTAATTTTTTATCTGGGAAATCGGCTTCAGGATTAGACTTTTGTGGCCTATCAAAGCTGTTGATATAAGCAGCTACGTGATAAGCCTCTTCATCTGTCAGTACTGGATTGTCTAGAGTAGCGAGTAGATATGGCATATTACCCTTGATAAATTGTGCCGCAGTAATCACGCGATGCATTCCTGCCCCATGGTTGTAGGTATCACTCCCCCATAATGGTGGATAGATGTATTTATCAGTTCCGACAGGTCTTTGTCCTTGCCCATTTTCCATGTGGCAGGGTTGACAATGCTTGGTATAAACCATTTTTCCTTTGACTGGATCAGCAGCCACCTCTGGCAATTTAACTTTTGCAAAGCCTTTGAACTCTGCCTCTCGCTCTTCAGGTACATCTTCGCTTAACCATTCCACATAGGCGATAATAGCTTGCATTTCGAGGCTTCCCTCTGATAGTGCTTGCCCATCCATGCTGCGTTCCATACAGCCATTGATACGTTCGGCCAGTGTGCCCATTTTATTCTCTCTTCCTCTAAACTGAGGAAAACGATTCGCAACACCAACGAACGAAGCTGAACCAGACTTTCGGCCTGCATCTAAATGACAACTTTGGCAACTGAGGTTATTCCCTGCCAGGCGGCTTTCAATTTCTGGCGCCAAAGGACCAATATGCTTACTTGTCTCGGTGATGATATCATGACCCAGCCTTACTAAGCTCTCCTTTGGGCCAGTTCCTAAGTCAGTAGAAATATTTCGGGGTTGCCAGTTTTCAGCTGATACTTTTTGAGAATAGATCAACTCCGGCTTTGTCCACATAAGGACTAAAAATAGAGTAGATACAATAACTAAGGCAAACACAGCATAGACCGCTTTAATCACTTGATCTATGAGTTTAACCTTATCCATGTAACAATTTAAGATTTAACTAGAAGGTATAGGCCAAAATCAGGTCCGAATGAAAGAAATCTACTCGATTGATTCGGTAATTTTCAAAAACAACCCCTCTGCCGACCAAAAACCTTTGGGCCAGATACAACTCGGCCGAAAGCCCTTTAAACGAACCCGCCTTAGGTGAATATTTCAGCGAAGCATCCAAGTGCATGTGTGGTGGCAAACCCAACTTATTCTGAACGAAACCCTCTGGTGCTGGTGTTATATGACCGCCCAAGCTGGTGAAAAAACGAAGATCTCGTTTTTCATTACTCCAATTTCGTGTCCACTTGGCCATCAAAGCGGTGACGTTACTCAAGCCCTCTACTCTCGTTCTACGTTGAAAGGTATAAAATGGCTCCAAGCCCCATTCTCTCGGTAACTGAAACCTCCCGTCCGGACCGATCACTGAAATATTGAATTGAAAGGAGTGGTTATCATACTTCTTTTCTGCCCTAAGTCCTAGGTATACCGCATTTGTTCCACCTCTGACATAGGCAGCAGTAGGGTCCATATTACCTCCATTGCCTACCCTGGTTTGCAACATAAACATTCCCTTTAACGTCAAAGAATTTTCAAGTTTGAGCGTAGGCTCTATCAGAAAGGTATTGAAAACATTATCGGCATAGTAATTCCAAATATCTACAACAATTTCATTGTTCAGTTTGACGTTAAGGTTTGATATTAAAAGGTAATTCGAATTGACATTACCAGGGTACCTACTCGGTAAACCTTCTATACTAAACCCAGTAGCAGCTAAACCAATCGTCTCTCCAATGTTATCAAATCGCCCTGTAAACCTTGGGGCAATACGATCAACATAACCGAACTGAAATTTGAACTGCTCACTATTGTACTTATACCACAAGCCTTGCAAGGCATTTGGAAAAGGCCAAGGTTCAGGATTGATAATTGGTGTCTGCTGTAAGAATCGCCCAATTGTGAGGCTATGATCTCCAAAATTTAAATCCGCATAGAGTTGGCTCAAAGTACCTTCTACCCTACCATCAAGGTAATTTGGGGCCCAAAGGTTAGCTTCAAAGATTGGCCCAGAACCTGTTAGAGCATCACGTTTGGTAATATTATCCAGACCGTAGTGTATTAGTCCGTTTACCTGACCTCCAAATGTAAGCCAATCATTAACGCTCTTCTTATACTTTAAAAACCCATAAGACACTGCACCAGAAAAATTCGTCAAGTCACCTTTATTGGCCGTACGCATATGGCGTGTTGTAAAGGTGCCCTCAAAATCATTATTGTCTTGGGCTAGAACCGATGAAACAGCAAAGAATGTAATCAGAAAAAAAAGAGGACGCTTCAAATCAAAATATTTACCCCAATTAATGAGGTAATTTATTCCTAAGCAAACCGTAGACGTAAGTTCCCAGTAATCCTGAAGCAATAGCCACAACCATTACCAAATAACCATTACCAACTTGCACAAATAGTGGCCCCGGACAAGCACCTGTTAGCGCCCAGCCTAAGCCGAAAATTGTTCCACCGATCAGGTACCTCGCATAAGAAAACTTCTTCGGTGCTATGACAATCGGATCCCCCGACATGGCCTTCATATTTGTCTTTTTGATATACTGTGTAATAATTACACCCAAGACTACCGCTGAACCAATTACGCCATACATATGGAAGGATTGGAACTTGAACATTTCGAAAATTCGAAACCAAGAGATTAATTCTGCTTTGGTGAGTACTATACCGAAAACAGTTCCCAGTATTAAATATTTAAAGTATTTCATAACTGTTCTTTTAAAGGGTAAGAATGGATGGGAGAATAAACCAAGTCATCAAGAGGCCACCAGCAAAGAAGCCAATGACTGCTAACAATGAAGCTGGTTGAAGATCGCTTAATCCGCTGATAGCGTGTCCAGAGGTACAGCCACCTGCATAACGTGTACCGAAGCCCACCAAAAAGCCGCCAAAAACGATCATGATCAATCCTTTTGCTGTCAGCAAGGATTCAAAATTGAAGATCGATTCTGGCATCATACCCTGTCCTGGGTTTTCAACACCCAGTGAAGTGAGTTCTGCAACTGTGGCATTACTAATGGCTACAACTTCCGTATCCATTAAGAATTGACTGGCAATGACTCCCCCTAAAATAGTTCCTACCACAAAGACGATGTTCCACATCTGCTTTCTCCAATCGAAATCGAAGAAATCGCATGACTTACCGGCTCCCATAATGGAACAGATATTTCTAAAATTGGCAGACATGCCAAAGCTATTACCAAAGTAAATGAGCCCAAACATAACCAATGCAATCACTGGCCCTGCCACATACCACGGCCATGGCTGGCTAATAAATTCTATCATAGAAATAATATTTTATGAGATTTAAAAACCACGCCCAGATTAAGGGCGTGATAGAAATTATTTTAAAGTACTTGGGCAAACAAAATCTGTCACTGGAATGCCTTCTTTAACTATTGCAGCAAATCCTCCAGCTACATCAATCACCCTATCGAAACCTCTAGATTTCAAGATAGATGAAAAAATAACTGACCTATATCCACCAGCACAATGCACATAATACTCAGTGTCTTTATCTATGCGACTCATTTCATCGTTAATAAAGTCTAGTGGAGTATTCTTAGCTTTTTCAATATGTTCCCCTTGGTATTCACCAGGTTTTCTTACGTCTAATACGTTGACTGATTCAGTCTCAAGCTTCTCTTTAAGCACATTTGCTCCAACGGAAACTATTGTATCCACTTCTTTTCCTGCTGCTTTCCAAGCATCAATACCACCCTTTAAATAACCGAGGGTATTGTCATATCCTACACGAGAAAGTCTGGTGATAATTTCCTCTTCTCTTCCTGCATCCGCCACTAAAACGATCGGCTGTTGCAAGTCAGCGATCAGGGCACCTACCCAAGGAGCAAAGCTTCCGTCAACACCAATAAAAATAGAATTAGGGATAAAGCCTTTGACAAACTCCGATTGATGTCTTGTATCTAGCACTAAGGCCCCTTCATGATTGGCCATCGCTTCAAATGTTTCCACATCCAAGGCAACGTTTCCTTTGGCCATTACATTATCTAAGCTATCCGCACCTGTTTTATTCAACATGGCATTCTTAGCGAAGTACTGTGGTGGCGGTAAAATTCCTTCCGTGACTTCCTTGATAAACTCTTCTTTCGTCATATCGGCCCTTAATGCATAGTTCACCTTTTTCTGGTTGCCCAAAAGATCGGTAGTCTCCTTACTCATGTTCTTACCACAAGCCGAACCTGCTCCGTGCGCTGGATAAACAATAACATTATCTGGCAAAGTCATGATTTTATTACGAAGGCTTTCGAAAAGCATGCCCGCTAAATCTTCTTGAGACAAGTCTGACTTAACCGCTAAATCAGGTCTACCTACATCACCAATAAACAAAGTGTCTCCACTGAAGATAGCATGTTCTTTTCCTTGCTCATCAATTAAGAGGAAAGTGGAACTCTCAGGCGTATGCCCTGGTGTGTGCAATACTTTAATCTTTACATCACCCAATTCGAACACTTCATTATCGTGCGCTTCGTGAATGTCGTATGAAGTTTTAGCACCCGGTCCGTACACAATAGTAGCACCTGTTTTTTGCGCTAAGTCCACATGTCCAGACACAAAATCTGCATGGAAATGTGTTTCAAAAATGTATTTGATGCTTGCATTATCCTTTTCTGCTTTTGACAAGTAAGGATGTGTCTCGCGCAGTGGATCTATAATTGCCACTTCGCCCTTGCTTTCTATGTAGTAAGCGCCCTGTGCTAAACAACCGGTATAAATCTGTTCTATATTCATTGCTTTGTTTTTTCTATGCTATGTCTAAGACAATCATTGGTCAAATAACGTTCATGCGACTGACCAAGTCTGTAACTCTTGTTACACTAGGCATTGGTCTGTAAGGCCATTTTTGACCTTGAGGCTTCATATTCAGCTGACAAGCAATATTTAACCGCATCGTCAGTAGTTAAAAAGAAGGTTTCGCTGGACCTATCGGTCACCAAACCATTTTTATAAAGCGCATCCCGTACCGGGCCGATTACCTCTGCAAATAAAAGTCTTATATCTTTTTCCTTCAAGGAATCTATAAGGTCTCGCACGCCAACGATTCCAGTCGCATCAATGTGCACTACAGAGGCAGCATCTAATATTACGCATTTCAATTTGCCCTCTCGTTCTAAAGCAGCATTTGTGATTCTCTCTTTTATAGTTTGAATGTTGACAAAAACGAAGGGTACATCTACCCTCACCACCATAAGCTCTTCCCAGGTTTCAAGGTCTTCAAATCGCTTAAGATTTCTGTATTCCGAAAAACCTTTCACACGCCCCAATAGGGCCATATGTGGGTTAGCAGCTTTGAAAAGCAGAATTAAAACTGACAAAATAATACCCGAGACAATACCTGGCACCATACCAAAAGTGACTGTTACCAATCCCGTAGCCAACAGAAGTCCGAGTTCTACTTTGTTCGTCTTCCAAAGGGTATAAATGTATTTGGTATCGATGAGCCCAGAGACGGCTACCATTATAATGGCTGCCAAAATAGCATGAGGCAAATGATAGAATAAAGGAGTAAGAAATAGCAAAGTCAATGCCACCAGCGCAGCACTAATAATTGAAGCGAGCGGTGTTTGGGCACCCGCTTGTTCGTTGACAGCCGACCTAGAAAACCCACCTGTAACGGGGTAACTCTGAAACAATGAACCTACTATGTTAGCTGCACCCAAGGCTATTAATTCTTGATTAGGCCTGATTTTATAATTTCTTCTTTTCGACTCAATGGCCTTCGCTACAGAAAAAGCTTCCATATAGGCTACCACCGCTATGGTCAATGACAAGGGAAGTAATTGCCTTACCAAATCCCATGAAAGATCTGGAACCATGAAAGCCGGTAAACCTTGAGGAATATCCTTCACTACGCTTACTCCTTTTTCCTCCAAGCCGAAGGCGAACACCACCAGAATACCAACCACTACAGCAATCAGCGCCCCTGGAATTTTAGTACTTATGCGTTTCGCGAGCTTAATAAACACAATACCCGCTATACCGATGGCTAAGGTGAGCCAATGTAGGCCTCCCACTTTTTGGAAAGCGTCTACTACAATTTTGTGAATCTCATGGCCTCTGGCAATATCGACCCCAAACAGGTACTTCAGTTGATTGAGTCCAATGATAAGGGCCGCAGCTGAGGTAAAACCACTGATTACGGGTTTAGATAGAAGATTGGTAATAAAACCCATTCTGATCAAACCGAGGGTGAACTGAGCGACACCCATAAAAAGTGCCAAGAGAATGGCGAAAGTGATGTAAGCATCCGTTCCTTCAGTTGCTAAAACAGAAACTCCAGTGGCTACCAGTAATGAATCCATGGCGACTGGTGCTACGGACAACTGACGGGACGTGCCAAAAATAGCGTAGATAATTTGTGGAACCACTGACGCATACAAGCCATAAACGGGAGGCAAACCCGCTATTAAAGCATAGGCCATTCCTTGTGGAATCAGCATAATACCGACTGTAATACCTGCAAAAAGGTCGTTACTGAGGTAGTCCTTTTTATAATTGGGTAACCAAGTAAGTATGGGGAAAAACTGCTTCAATCTTTGGTTCGTTAAATGATCACACAAAAGTAGTCTGATACATTTATTCAAAAGTAACTAAAGTTACTAAAGGTCTCGCAGAAAGGAATCTCTATGTAACTGTGCGATTTAGAGCAGCTCGCTATACTCAGGATATCGTTCAAACATTTTCTGAGTGAAATTGCATTTAGGAACCACTGAAAGTTTGTGCTCTTGCGCGTATTCAATCATATGATTGAATAGCACTTTACCTAATCCATTCCCAGCTTGCAATTGATCAACGTGAGTATGTTGGACAATGATGCGATCTGGAAATGGTTTCGAAAACATCATATAAGCAAGCTTTTGCTCGTCTTCCCAGAGTTGAAACTCCCCTCCCTGCTCATCTTCTTTTATTCTATCCTCCATAGGTATCAGTATGCTTCTGGGTTGAAGCTTTTATGCTCAAAACAATAAGACCATTTCTCTCCTGGCTCTGCCGAAATGATAACCGAATGTCCCGTATGAGATTCGGCATGTTTCCGAGCATGTTGATTGGGAGATGAGTCGCAGCAAAGTGTAGTACCACAGCTTTGGCATTTCCGAAGATGTACCCAAGCGTCTCCTGTTTTCACGCATTCATCGCATTCGTATTTATCCGGAGGGTTGACTTCTAGTGCTTCGAGGTGTTGACAGAGTTGTGGCTTCAGAGACATACTTTCAAATGGTTTAAAAAGAAATGATCGACTATCCAATTTAGTCGATCATCCCTCTCAAGCAAAATTCAAAAGCTATTCGTTTAGCTTAATTGTAATCCACCTTGATGCCATACTTTCTAAACATTTTATGTAATTCATCTACATAAGGCTTGAGTTTAGGGTTAACCAATGCTGGAGTCACTAATCTCATACCTAACTTCTTGAAAGCCTCATCATGCGTTTTTCCATCTTCTCGTTTCTCATTAATTACCTTTCCATGAACAAACTCCTCAGAAAACAAACTGACATAGATATGATTGAGCGATTCAGGACTCATATTGCGAGCTCTTTTATCTCTTACATATTTTCCTACGTCCGTCTCGTCACTAAAGGCATAGGCCCTAGACATCTCTTCAGGTGTCAACTGTTTGAAAATAGCTTCTAAGGATGTTATACTAATTTCCTCTTCGCCATCCATTAAATACTTGCCGTCATTGGTGATAAAAATGGTCAAGGTAGAGGTTGATCTAAAATAAGGTTCAGCTTTAGCCTTTTCTGATGCAGACAACCGCTCATGCAGCGTCCACATGCGGTACATGTCCCTTGCCTTAGTGACAAAATCATACGGAGGATAATCCTTGTACTGTCGTGCTAGCTTGTTGTATTCCTCTAAAGTTGTCAAGCCTTCATCTTGGGTTAGGGGAGCAACTTCTTCTAATACAGGCTTTTCACTGGCTCCATTCGGAGGAAGTACTTCTGTATTTCTACTACTGAAACTGAATAGGGTCAATGAGACCAAAGGCAACAGTAATAAGTACCTTAGTACCATCGCCCGTTTTGTTGTTTTTGTTTTCATAAGGGTAAATCTTTTTTTGATGAATGAAAATTGAAAAGCATTGACCAGATCTGATGGTAGCTTATTAATGGCAAAAGCCAGTACTATTTGCTGATAGAGACCAGGGTTAACCCCTTTGCGCAAAACCCCTTGATCAGCAAGGAATTCGTGATTTAGTTTCATACAGTTTTTGGTCAAACGAATCAGTGGATTGAACCAAAAAACAACTTGCAACAATTCAATTGTCAGGACATCAATAGAGTGCAATTGTTTGGCATGCACTTCTTCATGCCAAAGGACTTCTTGTGGAATCTCGTTGGCTTGAAGCTTCTTTCTATTGAAGAAGATATAGTTGAAAAAGGTATGTGGGATAACATCTTCCCAGACTAATACTTTAATGAGTCCCTCCTCTTTTAATCTTGGGTTACTTAGAATCTTGCGAATTACGATAAGAAGGTTTCTAATGAACTTAGCACCAAGGAGCAACACACCCAAAAAATAAATACCGTATAAAATTGTGGGCCAGAGGCTAACTGGATTCACATATATCCATCTGCTAGCCGAAGGAACTTCAATATCTCCTGATGAAGTTTCATTTATCAAATTAGTAGTCAGCCTCAAAGGCTCCACATAATGAGTGAATGTAATTGAAGGTATGACTAGGGCTAATAGCAGTGTAGCCAATAGATAGTATCGCTTGAAATGATGCAAACTTTCTTTTTCTAGAAACAACTTATAAAAAGCCAGAAAAATCGTCAGACAACAGCTGAACTTTATTACATAGATCAGCATGCTATTTTCCTTTAAGTTCAGCTTCTATGATTGCTTTGAGAGTTTCTAGCTCCTCCTTGCTCAAATCAGCCTGTTGTGTGAAGAAAGAAGCGAATTGAGCAGAACTATCGTCAAAGAAGTCTTTGATCAAACCATTGAGGTGGTTGGAGAAGTAGTCGCGTTTCGCCACTAGTGGCCTGTATTGACGGGAGTTTCCAAACAAAGTATAAGTGACATAACCTTTGTCCATCATTCGCTTCAAGAGCGTCAATAAAGTGGTAGTGGCTGGTTTTGGATCTGGATATGCCGCTAGAATCTCCTTCATAAAGGCCTTCTCTTTATCCCAGAGGTGTTGCATTAACTGTTCTTCGGCTCTTGATAACTGCATAACTCTATGTTTTTAGACATTACTCTACAAACATAGAGCAATAATTTAAACTCTACAAGTGTAGAGCAAATTATTTACTAAGTCACAGCTAAAAAGCTCAAGAATAATCACTTAAAAATACATGAAAGCCTTTCTGCTTCGATTAGGCCACTTCTAAATCTCTCTTAGATTTTCTGTAAAGAAATGAATTGAAGATGTTTCGCTTCGCAAAGCGATATTGATTATCACAGTTCACGAATTTGATGAACAGGTTTCTGTTAACTCCGAAATACTCATAGGTAGTACCATCGGCAAACGAGATCTCTAAAAGTAAACTCTTATGGTGATAATCAACGATTCCGGATTGTGTGGTGGTGACAGTGTACTCATCTAGCAAAGCCTCTTTGGTTTCAGGCGCAATACTAATTAGAAAGTGATAGGCGTCAATGATTTTCATGCTTTTGGCACCAGCCTCTTCCTTTTTTTCTTCGTCCTGAAATTTATCAGGATGCCATTCTTTAATCAATCCTCTGTAAGTAGTTTTAAGTTCTTTGAGGTCTATGGCTCCTTCTACGTTGAAAAGCTTTTTGTATTCTTTGATGCGCTTCATCTTCAGTCCTTTGAAATTCGGCTGCAAAGGTATTCTAATAACTGAAGAATAAAGCATGTAGTGTCAAGATGCTTTCAAGGGTTAGGGTGATCTATGGTTGGAATAAGATTTCTCAATCTTAAGATTGGCAATTGCTTATGCGCAATCTTTTGACGAATTTACTCCAACCAAATCAACCAAAACTTGACTATACCTATACATCGACCTTTACAAAGGTCAAGTCTACCTAAAGGAATAACCCTCTTCATAGCACTCTTTACCATTTCAACATCTTGTAGCAAGCCTCAATCCGATTTGATTCCCAACTATGGCAGCCAAGTAGACTCAGCCAGATATTATTTCTTAAAGGGCTGGGAAGAAATTTTGGATAATGGCCGTTGGACTGAATCGGAGCTTGCGTTTAGAAAGGCCTCTGCTCTTGACCCTGACTGGTTATTAGGCAAGAGTATGATCGGTCGAATTACTCGAAACCTTGAAGAACGCCAACAATTATATACCGAATTAGAGGCAAGGAAAAATGAAGCGAGCCCAGACGAACGTATGCTCCTTGATGTGAATCTACTCAGTATGAAATCCGCTAATAACCGCGGACTTGGCATACCCAATTCGAAGGAAGAGAATGAGTTTCGAGTGAAACTAGCAGAGAAAAATTTTGGAGCCTTCGCCAGAAAGCATCCTCAAGACAACTATTTCAAAGCTGAATACATAGAGTTTCTTCACGCTATACATGGTGCACAAGTAGCGTTAGATTCTTTGAACATTTTAGCAAGGCCCTCGCAAAAACAACTGGGCTTTTACCTCAGCTATGCAGCTGATTTAGAATTGGAACTCGGTAATACAGACAGGGCCATGGCCCTGTCTATGATTCTAGAAGAGACGCTCACTGACCCCTCCTATTTAAGCCCCTTAATGGTTCAGGCGAATATTTACATTTCACTGGATAGCCTACAAAAGGCAAGCGATTTGATAGATCGCGTGGTAGAGGCTGACTCGAATCATATGATTGCAATCGGTATGCAAACAAGGCTTAAACAGGCACTGCTAGAACAATGATCAAATTCTTTAGAAAAATTAGATTAACGTCTATGAAACAGAATAAGCTAGGAAAATATTTGCTCTATGCGGCTGGTGAAATAATCTTGGTGGTGATCGGTATACTGATTGCCCTGCAAATCAATAACGCAAACCTTAGAAAAATAGAAAAGGAAGCACTCTCTGGCTATTTACAAAGTATATCCAGAAACATTGAGAGTGATGTAAAAAAAGCAAAAATCATCAATACCAAAAGACTCGACCTATTGTCTAGAAGTGCTTATGCTGAAAACAATATTTCTCCTAGAATCCGAAGGGCTTTATCATATGGAAATAACCTAAAGTCCGATGCATACGAAAAAACAGACGTCACATTTATCGCTCAAACTTTAAAAACAACTTGGGAGCTTAACTACCTGAATGCCAATACCAGTGGTTTTGAATCGCTAAAAAGCTCTGGTTACCTAAGTAAATTACAAGGTAAAGACATTGAATATTTACTATCAGAGTATTACGGCACCATAGCCGAGATAGCTTCAAAAGAAGCTAACTACAACGAACGTATTCAAAACGCTAGAATAGAATTTGGCAAACAAGATTTCCCAGGATCATTCTCACTTTTTCAGTCAGATTATGTGAACTGGGATAAATACAATGAAGAATTCAGACCGTTATTAGGAGAAATCCTTTCACACCCCAGTTTCTTTGATTCTATAGAATCGCCCTATGACATTACGGTAGACTATAATAATTTAATTGTTATTGGAGAGGAGCTAATTAGGCTAATCAACCTTAAGTCATTGGATTATGATGGTTTGAGTGAGGCAGCACTCAACAACATCTTTAATAGATTTGGCGATGAGGGACACGCAACGATCATAAGCGATGGTTACCTCTCCAATTATTACTCCAATCTGGACGACTATTCTGAACCTGTGGAGGGTTCAATGAACAGCGTATTTCTAAAAGAGTTTAGGATCGAGTTTCCAGCAATAGAATGGGGAGTGTCTTACATATATGTAGGAAAAGGTTCCGTTGAACAACTTGCCACTAAAGACTACTCTTCCTTTAAGACGATCAGACTGGAGTTAAAAGGTGAAAAAGGAGGAGAGTTAATTAAAATCGCACTCAAAGACGAAACTAATCCAACAGATGGAAGCGAGGCAAAAGTATCCCTCACTTTAACAAGTGAATGGAAATGGTTTGAAATACCCCTCTCAGCATTTGAAGGTACTAACTTGAAAAAATTATTTATGCCCCTTGCTTTCGTGTTTGAAAAAGATGCGACCACCATCGGTGTACGAAATGTTGAGTACGTGAAATGATCAAATTCTTCAGGAAAATAAGACAACAGCTTATGGCAGAGAAAAAAATAGGCAAATACCTACTTTACGCAGTGGGTGAAATTGTATTGGTGGTCATTGGAATTATGATTGCGGTAGCGCTCAACAATGCAAACCAAGAGAAAAAGACCAAAGCGGAAGAACAAAACTACCTGCTAGCTCTAAAACAAGAATTTGAATTCAATAAAGTCGGCTTGCAGGTTATGGTTGAGCGAAATAATTCCAATCTAGCCGCTGGCTCAGCCCTTCTAGAATATGTATCTCCCGAAGAACCTCAACTTACAGAGGAAGCATTCGATGAAATGTTAGGGAGAGTTATTTTAAATGAAGTACAGTTTAGCCCTAGTCCAGGTGTATTACACGAAATTAAAAACTCCGGTAAACTAGGGAGTTTTAGAGACCCTGCACTCAAAAAAGCACTAGGTGCTTGGGAAGCTGAACTCACTCGGGTTCAATTCCAAGAACGAGACGAAGTACATAGAGCTCGTCTAGCAATGATTGATTATTTCAACAGCAATAGTAATTCTCGAAGATCCACTTTTAAATTGCTCGGTGAAAAGATGGGGTTCACTAACTCCAAGTTCAAGGGACAAAACCAAAAAGCACTCCAATCAGAAGCTTTTGAGAATGTTCTGATGGACTTCAACATTGTCTCATACTTTTTAAATGTGTCATATTATAGACCTTTAGACGATCGTATTGATCAAATTTTAGGTTTGATTGATGCTAATATTACCGAGAAATAGCATGATCAAATTCTTTAGAAAAATAAGACAACAAATGATGAGTGAAGGCAAAATCAGCAAGTACTTATTGTATGCGATGGGCGAAATCCTGCTTGTAGTGATAGGTATTCTCATCGCAGTCAATATTAATAATTGGAATGAAGATCGAAAAAACCGCATCACTGAACAACAACTGCTAGGTGAATTAAAAGAGAATCTTGAAACCAATTTGTCTCGCCTTAAGATAGACCTAGTTTTAGAACAAAGAACAATTGATGCGGTGGACTTAGTCGTTAACCACATCGATCAGCGAAGACCTTACTATGATTCAATGGATGTACATTTCGGACACGCATTCTATGCACCCGATATAGTGCTTTCAACCTCTGCCTTTGAATCCATCAAATCAAAGGGGTTTGACATCATAAAGTCTGACACATTAAGAAAAAGCATCTTATATCTATTCGATGTCTCTTATGCCCACATGCTAAGTGAAACCATAAGGTTAGAAAATCAATTTTGGCCAGCTTCAATTTTACCTTTGACCCACAAGTACTTTAGAAAGTCACCTAATGGCGATTCAAAACCGGTTAACTATGAGGCCTTACTCAATGATCCTGTTTACACCAATACCATCATTGATAGAAAAGCATTTAGAATGCTGGCACTAAAATTAAAAACAAGCTCCATCGGACATACAGCATCTACCATCGACTTGATCAATCAAGTTTTAAAGTGATTGGTTTTTTTAGATGTACCATTGCATGAAAATCGCTAATTGATATTTTGATATCTTCAGCTCATTCTTTGAATGAGATGAGTGGGTAATCTAAAGGCTGGTGGTTTGATTAACAAATTGATCAATTATGCCACGATAAGGAGCAAAACGATACGGCAATCGGAATACTATTTCTGGAACAATCAGTGCCGCAGTGCTCTTGACCACTCACAGTGCCATGGCTATTTTGATGGCCTCAGAATTTGCTAACAAGACGGGTGAGAAAATGGGCATTTCTAGTATCAGAAAAGCCAATCTTTTGAGCTTGTGGCCTGTACTTTTGCTTTCTTGCGCCCCTACTTCATTCCAGTAATTCTGATGACCAATATGTCACGCTCTGGGGAAGAGTTTGGTATCCCACTAGTATCACCTCTAGAAATTGGTATGTTTAACTTCGTCTCTTGGAGGCTATTGGCAATGGTAATCATAGTAGTTATCTTCGGTTACGGACGAAAAGAAAAGCCAATACAAAAATGAGTGAAAGCACCAAACTAAGAGACAACAAATTAAGGATACTCAATCATGGTGGTGTCAGTCCTATAAATTGGAACGGTATAGAACATAAGAAGTAGTTAAACCGTAAGCTTCTCGATATGTCAGCGCTATTTTTATTTGCTAGTCTCGGAGTGGTCAATGGAATTCTACTGAGTATTTACCTATTTTCAAAACGACCCAAAAACATTGTTGATATCTACTTTGGAGGTTTAATTCTTGCACTGTGCATAAGAATTGGCAAGTCCGTATTGGTGCATTTTGACAGGGGTACAGACAAGCTCATTTTACAAATTGGACTTTCAGCCTGCCTATTTATCGGGCCCTTCTTTTATCTCTATGCAAAATCATTAAAGAATGAGGAACTCACGCTAAAAAGGCAAGATGGAGTGCTACTCTCACTTTTAACAATTATCATCATTGTACTTGGTGTGATACTACCGTATCGCACGTACCCAGAGTTTTGGAATGACCACATGATAAAGGCAATCTATCTGGTTTGGGCAGTATTCATAATCCTTGGACTATATCATACACGAGCGGTATTTAGCAAAGCATTGACTTCTCCATCTCAATTAAACGAAGATGAAAGATACGTTTTGGGAATAGGCATATCAGTCATTTTCATCACGATCACATATCAAATAGCCCTATTCATAAAAGGATACACTTATATATGGGGTTCTATTATCTTCTCCATTAGTTTTTACTACTTGGCATTCCGAAAGCTTGTTGGGAGGAAGGACCTTACTCCCAAAACTGTTCCTCAATCTCGTTTAGAAAACGGTACCGAACTCTTCGAAAAAGTCGAAGAATTGATGATCTCTGAAAAGCCATTTATCAATCCAAAACTCAAATTAGATGAACTTGCACTACAGGTAGATATGTCAAGGCATCTGCTTTCGCGCGTACTGAATGAGGAATACAAATTCGGATTCTCTCAATATATCAAGACACATCGCGTCAATGAGGCAAAGCGTCTGATCGAGATCAGGCACGAGCTATCACTGGAGGGCATAGGTTTTGAAGCCGGATTTAATTCAAAGTCTGCCTTCTTTGATGCTTTCAAAAAAGTCACAACGCTCACTCCCTCAGCCTATAAAAAATCCCTGAAAGGCGAAAAATAACAGTAAAGAACTCCAGATTGATCATTTAAGACTTCTCCAAGTCTTGAAAAAGAGTCGTTGCTATTAAGATCATCGTATTTCGCAGGATACAAACAAAACTCATTTATGAAACGGTTTTTACTTTTTACAATAGTCATATTTCTGTTTAACCTAAACCTAAAAGCGCAGGATGATCAAGACCTCATCAGGTCAGTCTTAAATGAATTTATAGAGGGCACGAGCTATAACTACCCAGACAAAATTCGGAATGCATTCTATCCAGGCACTCCAATGTTTCTACACAATGATGCCGACACCGTGATGATCTACTCTTCGGAACGGTACGCCTCGCTATACACCCAAAGACCTCCTGGTACAAGAAACAGACGATATGGGAAGATTTTAGCCATTGACGTGGTCAAAGACATTGCGTCAGCCAAAATTGAAACACTCATTCCTTCTTTCGATAGGCAATTTATTGACTTGGTACTCTTAAAGAAAATTGAGGGGAATTGGAAAATCATATCCAAAGCAGCAACTGCTTGGCCAATTCCAAAGACCTTTAAGGAAACCACGCCTAAGCCCAGCAAGGAAGTTATAATGGATGGTTTGAATCGGCCATGGAGTATGGCTTTCTTATCAGAAGACAAAGCAATAGTGGCTGAAAAAGATGGTGATTTACTGCTCGTCAACCTTAAAAGCAAAACAAGACAAGCGCTTAAAGGGCTTCCCAAAGATGTTGGCAGGAAGATCCTTATCGACACTGTCAAACACGGGAATGGCGTCTTTCCTGGTGCTACCCATGGCCAGTTGCACGGCTTCAATGCAGGTTGGTTTCAAGTATTGCTAGACCCTGATTTTGCCAATAATTCCTATGTATACGTTTCTTATGCAGCAGAAAACGCAGAAAAAGCCAGTACCACAAAGGTAATTCGAGGTAAACTCAATGGCACCGAGCTGACCAATGTTCAAACGATATTTTTAGCTGAACCTTACAGCCATGGTCTATTCCACTACGGAGGCGGCATGGTTTTCGGCACAGATGGCAAGCTTTATATCACCATTGGCGAACGTAACTTTTATGAACATTTAAACCCTAAAATTCCCGTAGCCCAAAACATCACAGATAAGCGAGGGAAAATCATCAGGATTAATCCAGATGGCTCGATTCCTAATGACAATCCTAATTTCGGGAATGCTGCTATTCCTGGCCTCTATGCCACTGGTATTAGGGCTGCACAAGGGTTGACACTGGAACCCAACACAGGCAAAATCTGGTTTAGCGAACACGGTACAATACAAGGTGATGAGTTGAACATCTTAACTCCAAAAGCGAATTATGGCTGGCCAAATAGAACGACAGGTGGTTATCGAACCGAAGGTTATCAACCGTACGAGGTTTCAGGTAGCGAGTTCACTAACCCAAAATACTTTTGGCAACACACCATCGCTCCCACTGGACTTACTTTCTATAACGGACCAGAATTCCCACAGTGGCAGGGCAACCTAATTATACCAGGTTTAAGCAGGGGAAACCTTTGGAGAATGGTTATCGAGAACGACCAAGTGGTTAGTGCTGAGGAGTTATTTATCAACGGTAGATTGAGACTTCGCAAAGCTGTTGTTTCGCCTAGAGGAGAATTATACTTGCTTAGTGATGAACAAAATGGGAAAATACTGCGCGTTGTAAATGCCAATAAGTAGCATCATTTGAATTGGTATTTGGCTAAATAATAGCCACCTTTCAGCCTAATGAAAGTAAAGAAAGGACTCTTACTTTTTACGCTAATGCTCATTGGAGAAGGCGTTTTCCTGCTTCCATTTGTAATCCCTAGAGTTTTTAGACCAACTTTTCTCACAGTCTTTGATATTACCAACTTAGAACTAGGAACGGCATTTTCTTTATACGGTATCATAGCAATGGTCTCGTACTTTGCTGGTGGACCTATTGCCGATCGTTTTTCTCCCAAGAAACTCTTAATCGTATCTCTTTTAGCCACTGCATTAGCTGGAGCCATCATGGCTTTAATCCCGTCTCTTACCACCTTGATTATCCTTTACGGTTTTTGGGGAGTGAGTACCATACTCCTGTTTTGGGCAGGCTATATAAAGGCGATCAGGCAATTTGGTGGTGAAGATTCGCAGGGCAAGTCTTATGGAATTGTGGATGGTGGCCGTGGACTAGTCGCTGCGATATTAGCATCAACATCAGTATTAATGCTAGATACATTCTTACCCTCCCCAGAAAACGCTTCTATCGATCAACTATCATATGCATTAAGCAAAATCATCTATGTGTTTTCCGGAATAGTAGTGGTTGGGGCTGCCCTTGTCTGGTACATCTTCCCCAATGATAACACTGCCTTGAGCAACTCAAGGCACAAGCTCTCGCTAGATGGTGTGAAGATGGTGATAAAAAGAAGGTCTATTTGGCTACAAGCATTGATTCTTTTGTGTGGGTATGTTGGTTACAAATGTGTGGATGATTTTGGATTGTATGCCACTGATGTATTCGGGTATGATGATGTCAAATCAGCTCAACTTGCTACGGTATCCTTTTGGATTAGACCAGTCTCAGCTATTGGGACAGGTTTTTTTGCAGATCGTTTTGGGCACTCTAAAATGGCCGCTATTAGTTTTATCACACTTATCTTAGGCGGGCTTATCTTAAGTACAGGCGTAATAGCAGGAAGCATGGGGATAATACTCAGTATTACTGTCGCAAGCACTAGCCTTGGAATATACGGGTTGCGCGGACTCTATTTTTCGTTGTTTCAAGAATCAAAAATCCCCCTTTCAATTACAGGAAGTGCCATAGGCTTTGTCTCCGTTATCGGCTACACTCCCGATGTTTTCATGGGGCCTCTAATGGGATATATATTAGACAACAATCCTGGAGCTTTAGGGCATCAATACCTTTTTGGCTTACTCGTCATTTTTGGAATCATCGGATTTATATCCTCTGTTCTGTTTCGCCAAAAACTAAAAGATCCAGTTACAATCGGGGTTTAAATATTGAGCAAATGCTACTTTGGTAAAGTCTATCGTTCGTGCTCTTCATAACCAAATGCTCATTAAATATCCTCACTAGCCTTTAATAGAATACTATTTCATGAGGATTACCCCTCCCGCTGATCAGGTTTTTCCCTTCGCTTAAATATACTCACCAGCCTTCTATGCATTATTTCAGGAATACTAAGTTAAAATCTAGTAATATCTATTCGTATACATCAATTTAAAACAACATGAAATCTTACACTCGAGAAGTCTACGGTGGCCCGGAAATACTTCAGCTAAAAGAGCTCCCTACTCCTTCTCCTAAAGCCAATGAAGTATTGGTCAAGGTTAGGTCAGCCTCAATCAACCCTGCTGATTGGCGATTATTAAGAGCTGACCCATTCTTGGTTCGGTTAATGATGGGCCTTTTCAAACCGAAGTATAAGCAACTGGGCGCTGATATGTCGGGTGAAGTGACTTCAATCGGGTCAGGTGTTAACCTCTGGAAGGTTGGTGATGAAGTGGTCAGTGATATTATGAAATATGGAATGGGTGCCTATGGAGACTATGTTTGTGTTCCACAAGAAGCGTTGGTCAGAAAACCTAAAAACGTCTCCTTTGATGAAGCAGCGGCAGTCCCTATAGCCGGATTAACAGCCTTGCAAGCGCTGAGAGACCATGGTCAGGTCAAAGCAGGTCAACAAGTATTAATCAATGGAGCCTCAGGAGGTGTCGGCACTTATGCTGTTCAAATCGCAAAGTACTTAGGTGCACATGTAACTGCCATCTGTAGTTCGAATAACAAAGAACTGGTATTGAGCTTAGGCGCTGACAAAGTCATATCATACAACCTTGAAGATTACAGGCAAAGCAACGAACGCTTCGATCTAATACTAGACAATGTTGGGAATTGCTCCTTCCAAGTAGCCAAGTCACTCTTAAAATCAAATGGAACTTCTTTATTGATTGGATGGAGTGGTTTTGGTCATATGCTGAGCTATTCGCTAAAGGGAGCTTTGGCCACCAAGACAAGTCAAATGTCATTCAAAAGCTTTACTGCCAAAATGGACAACAAAGATTTAGAAATGATGATGGAACTCTTAGCCAATGGTTCAATTAAGTCAATCATCGAAAAGTCATTTCCAATGGAACAATTAGCGAATGCAATTCTGTTACAGGAAAAAGGTAGAACAAAAGGCAAAATTGTTGTCCATAATTAGTGCCCCTCAACGTCAAACTCAAAACAACTCGCTTATGCATTATCTATTCATTCTCACCTTCAAGTTTTTCGAACATAGCTATAAACTATCTATAAAAGGCGCTAGACATGTATGCCTGCGGTTTCGGCATTTTCACCCGTTCGACTGCGGTTGATAACCACTTAATGGTCTCTCTTTACAACTTAACGTAATGACCAGACATCTCGCTTAACTAAATTCGTTTACCCCTTAGATAACCTTAGTAATACGCTACCGTACAACCTTACCAACTCATGAAACTCCTAATCTTCAAAACCAACATTGAGAATAGGCTTAAGGCCAAGAAGGTCAGTTCTATTTTCGCTTATTCGCCAAAAATTTTCGAATGGTCGATTGATTTAGAAGATATTGATAAGGTACTTCGCATCGAGGCTGATGACCAATCTTCAGAAAAAGAGATTATCGAAATGGTCGCTACATGCGGACTACAATGTGAAGTCCTACCAGATTAGAGATTCCAAAGCCTTTCAAATTCCGTGACTCTCATTTATTTTCGGAAGCATATTTGCTACCTTTTGGAAGAATTTGAAAGTCTGCATGAAATACATCCCCCTTCTTTGTCTAAGCGTAGTATTATCAATTAACGCCAGTGCGAATGATCTCCATAAATACCTAATCAATCCTCCCCAAGAGTTTGAAATCCAAGAAGGTTGCCTTTCTAAAATCGATCAACAGGCCAAACAACTAAAGAACTTTGTTTTGGCCTTAAGGAAGGTTGATGTAATGGGCGAAATATCAATCGCTCAACCCATATCCATCGGTATCAATTTCAATTTCGAACTTGACTCAATCAATCTACCAGATCAAGGATATTCATTGAGTATTCAAGACGATGAGGTTTCAGTGACAGGCCATAGTTTAACTGCACTTTACTACGCCAAACAGACAATACTTCAATTATTAGAATTTGCCATTAATGAAGAAAAAGCTCTTCCTTGCCTTACCATAAAGGATTGGCCAGACTTTGAAAAGCGCGGCTACATGCTCGACATCAGCAGAGATAAAGTACCGACTATGGCAAGCCTTTATCGATTAATAGACCAACTTTCCGACTGGAAAATCAACGAGCTGCAACTCTACACCGAGCATACCTATGCCTATAAAGATCATAAAGTCGTTTGGGAGAATTCGAGTCCATTAACTGGAGAAGAAATTCAGCTGCTTGACGCCTATAGTAAAGCACGTCACATCGATTTGGTACCGAACCAAAACTCATTCGGGCATATGGAAAACTGGCTAAAACATGACGAATACTTGGATTTAGCCGAGTGCCCTGACGATTGCCAAACGGTATGGGGGAAACGAAAACGTGCCAGTTTCGATCCCACCAATCCCGCATCCTTTGAACTAATGAAGTCTTTGTATGCCGAAGTCTTACCCAACTTTTCGAGTCAATTTTTCAACATTGGTGGAGATGAAACGGTGGAGCTATGCGAAGGGAAATCTAAAGCTGAATGTGACAAAATAGGCAAAGGTCAGGTGTACCTCAATTACCTTATGAAACTCAACGCTGAGGCCAATCAATTGGGTGTTAAAACTCAGTTTTGGGGCGACATCATACTCAATCACCCTGAATTGATCAGTGAAATCCCTAGTGACATGACTGCATTAGTTTGGGGGTATCAAGATGATCACCCATTTGATAAAGAGCTGCCTAAATTCAAGGAATCCGGTGTTGATTTTTATGTATGCCCCGGTACCTCTTCGTGGCGATCTCTCATTGGTAGAAATAGGAATGCTTTCGGAAACTTGAAGAACGCGGCCATCTCAGGCAAAGCCAATGGCGCTAAAGGATTTCTAAATACGAATTGGGGAGACCATGGTCATTGGCAACCACTTGCTACAATATATCCGAGTATAATGCTGGGCGCTAGCTATGGGTGGAACTACTCGGATGAATCTACCGAACACCTCGAATTTCAATTGAACAACTATGTATTTAAAGACGCAACTGGCAATACTGGCAAGGCTGTGCTTCAGTTAGGCAATGCTTATCTCGACACGAAAATCCCTAAAGGCAATGCCAATGCCTTTCATCTTTTGCTAAGAAGGCACTTGTGGACCATGCAGGGAAATTATCAGACAAAGGAATTGACTATCGAAAACTTAGAAAAAGCTCGCCAAACAATCCTTGACGCTTTAGAAATACTAAACCAAGGAGAACCCACCTCTTTTGACGCGTCATTCATTGGCCCAGAACTAAATCAGGCCGCTGCTTTATCAATGCATGCCATAGACTTGGGCATTGCTCGGTTAGGAACTGAAGACCAGCAGACCAAAAGCATTCCGCTATTAGAAAGAGAGAAACTGAGTGCAGATTTAAGCATTCTTATTCAAAAGCATAAGGAGCTTTGGCTCATGAGAAATCGAGATGGCGGATTAAAAGATTCTGCCGCTAAGCTGGAGGATATCTTGAAGTTCTATAAATAGTACCTAATGCAGTCTCTGACCAGTGCGATAAAGTAATCAAAGTATCTCGATTCTATTTCGATACAATTCTACCTTATCTTCTTTCTCGAGTTTTTTCAGTAACCGTGAGACGACTACTCTTGAGGTGTTTAATTCTTGGGCGATTTGTTCGTGCGTCTTTTCAATCACAAAGGAGCCCTGACTTTGCTTTTTGTCGAGCAAGTACTTCATTAAGCGCTCGTCCATATTCATAAAAGCGATGCTATCAATGGTATGCATCAGTTCATCAAAACGATCTTGGTAAGAATCAATGACAAACTTTCGAAAAGAGGCATACTTGGCCATCCAACCATCCACCAATGCCATGGGCACCATCCAGAGTTCAGTGTTCGACTCTGCAATGGCTTTGAATTGGCTGGTTTGATTACTCAGACAACAACTGATGGACATGGCACATGCATCTCCTCCCTCTAGATAGTAGAGGAATACTTCGTTACCCTCCTCATCCTCTCTCATGATTCGAAGCGTACCTGAGACTACCATAGGCATAGCATTAGCTGCCATACCAGGACTAATCAATGATTCTTCAGCAGTCAAGACTTTCGCCTTACCAGACTGCATAATTTCATCAATCAGCCCAGACTCAAAACCTAAGTTGACGAGTATTTCTTGGAAGGATTTTGACATGAAAGGAATTTATCTTCCTATGGCTAGTTATGCCTCAGCACTACTGTCGCTACCACTAATCAGGTTGAGAATCTCTTTGTCAATTGTCCAAAGACCCACACCATCTTCGCCAATAAGGTCAAATAATTCGACAGCTCTTCTCGCAAGTGTTTCTTCTTCTCTTTGCTCTTCAACAAACCAATTCAAGAAATTCATTGTAGTGAAGTCTTTAATCTCATAACAGTGATTGACGATCTCATTGATTGAGTTCGTTACCGCAATTTCGTGATCAAGAATTGTCTCGAAAACTTCTCTTAAAGATTGGTAGTGATGCTTAATACCAGTTATCTCAGGCTGGATAGAATGCCCGCCTGCCTCATTTACGTAATGGAAAATCTTAAGCATATGCGCTCTTTCCTCATCAGAATGCATATATAAAAACTTCGCAGAGTTCTCATAACCAGTCATTTCACACCATGAGGCCATTGAGAGATAAGAGGCGCTAGAGCTACCTTCCATCATGATTTGACGGTTCAATAGGTCTTCAGTTTCTTGTGTTAGCGAGCGTTTTGCAGTTACTTGTTGTCTTTCCATTTCTATATTCTTTTACCGTAGTCAAAGTTAATCATTAACCCTTCAAACGACTAAAGTGTTCCCTAAGAATTACTAATTAACACCGTCTTGATTGAAATTGAGGTATGGCAGACCAGCAGACCAGTATAAGGTAACACGTGCCTTTTCCATATTGGCTCTCATTTTCATCAGCTTGATTTGAGCCTCCAGAAGTTTATCTTGTTGGAAGTTAATCTTAAATTGATCTGCTTCTCCGAAATCCAAGTTCAGAATCTCAGCATTCAACAAAGCCTGATAGTTTTCAACTGCCTCTTGCATTAAGCTTAACATGCCAATGGTATTGTTTAACTCAAAAGAGGAAGCACGGATATCGTTGACAATCTCACGTTCTAATAAGCTCAACTCATAGCCCGTTTGCTCTATTTTAATCTTGGTTTGTCTCAACTTAGATCGTTCCTTTCTTAAAAAGAGCGGAAATTCAAATTCAATACCGAATTTGTAGTTATTTCTCAATTGCACATCCACAAATTCCCCTTGCGAATTGATAGGTGAATTGATCAAGTTATAGTTTAAATCGATTCTTGGTTTCAAATTCTCTTTTGCCAACCTCCGATCAATGTCTAATTGATTTAACTTCAAGTTAGTTTTAACAAGCTCAGGGTGTCTCTCAAGTGCTAAGCTTACCAAGCTGTCTAAAGGAACAGCTGAGCCCACCATATTCATCTTAAAATCTAAATCTGGCACTACATTATCTCCCAACTCCATGGGCTCTTCCGTCTCTCCCCAGAGGTAGTTCGATAAAATAAGCCCTGCCCGCCTAAACCCTATGAGAGCAGACTGTCGGTCAACCTTTCTGTTTTGCAAGGTAATGGCAGCTTGTACCGTATCTATAGCAGCTACTTCACCAAATTCAAAATCGCTTTTCACCCTACGATATATGTCTTCAGAGATAGTCAAACTCTCATCGATCAACAGGTAATTATAAAAGGTAAAATACCATTCCCAATAGTCTTTTGAGGCTGAAAGCAAAACCTTATTGATCAATTTGATTCGGTCGGCATCGGTAATTTTACTGAAAATTTCAGCTTGCCGCACAGTCGCTCTTCTTTGATCAATTAACAAGCCCCTACCAATCGGTAAGCTAAGACCTGCTGTCACTTGCCTAAAGTCATCTGTACTTGGAATGGCATTTTCAGGGTTTAAAAACACTCCTCTATTTCGGTCTACACTCACTTTTGGGTCTACGGGAAACCAAGTAGGTACCTTAAGGGTGGTGTTGAAAATATCATAATACTCAGTGTCCTTAAAGTTCTTCACATCCCAAGTAGAGGTCAACTTAGGGTCAAAAGCTCCACGTGCTAAACGAATTTCCTGTTTAGCATTCTCTGGCAAAAGATCCGCTTGTTTAACCACTGGATGATTGCTTAAAACCATAGCAATAAAGCTTTCTTGAGACAGGATTAGCGATGTATCTGCCCTATTATCAATCAACATTTGTTCAAGGGTTTTCACCTTAATCTGTTGACCAATTACAGCATACGGCAGTATTACAACCATAAAACATACCCACAAACCAACGAAAGCTTTCCTCATGCTGCTATTTCTTTGCGGTCTTGTCATCCTTCTTACTATCCGTATCAGCAGGAGCTTCATATAAGCTAGGCGGGAATCCGTTCAGCTGACGCCAGATTTCATACCATACAGCAACATTGTCTAGCATCACCCATCCTTTGGTGCCTGAGCCCATACGCAGTTGCTCTGGCCAAGATTCATCTTCAGGATCTTGTGTCACCAAGATTCGGTACTTTCCTCCCTTGCTATCCACTCTATCAACCACCCTTACTATACCCCCGAATGTTCCTACAGAAACGTTTGGCCAGCCAGAAAACTGTAGCGCAGGCCAACCATCAAATTGAATCCGCACCTTACGGCCTTGCGCAATCAAAGGAGCATCCATGGCCTGAACAAACATTTCGACTGCTAATTCAGGATTTTCAGGCATAATAGTGGCAACCGATTCACCTTCTTTAATGGTTTCTCCTATACCCGCCTTCATGGCCTTTACGAGGAAACCGTCTTGCGGAGCAACCACCTGATATTGCTCATTACGAATGCTTAAGTTCGCATATTCATTCACCAATTTGGCGAGGCTACCCTCTCCATCATATATCTCTGCCAGCGTATTATTTCTATCAGACTCTGCCTTGCTAATTTTATCTAGAAGCTCAGCCTCAACTGCTGCGATACCAACTCTAGCATTAATAACTTCTTGCTTGCTTGCTGAAAAGGTATTTTCTGCACTGGCCAACTTCATTTTAGCCTCTTGGTACTTAGACTCTATCTCTTGAATTTTCGTTAACGCGATGTTACCAACTTCACTACGCTTCAAATTACGTTGATAGATATTCTCTTGGTTGGCCAGTCTTATTTTTTCAGCCTCATAATCAACGCTGTCACTAATCAACTTAAATTCCGTTTGCTTCAGTTTGTTCTCAGCCTGTTCACGTTTTTGAACCAATAAGTCTCTCAAGGCACTTATTTGTCGTTCCAAAGCCGATACCTTATCTCTTTTTGACTCAATACTGGATTCTTTAGCTTCAATTTGCTCTTGAGTACGTTCCAACAACTCCGGATTAAAGAACTTATCCTTTATCTCAGTCAGGGTTAAAATGGTATCTCCTTTATTAACAAATTGACCTTCTGTGATATTCCAACTTTGAATTCTACCGGCTATCGCTGTTTCAACTGACTGAGGCCTTTCACTAGGGCTAAAAGCAGTCAATCTTCCGTTACCTCTAATATTTTGCTGCCATGGTAAGAATAGGAGTACAAAGAACAATAGCGTAACCCCGATCAAGATTCGAGCAAGCTTCCTACCCGACTTGGGACTTCCGAGCGTCTTAAATAAAACACTGGGCTGATGCTGTATCTGTTTGTCTTCGATATCTGATAGATTCAACATAGCTTAAACTTTTATGATTTTATTCAAATGTCCAGCAGATAAAAGATCTCCATAGGTGCCTTCTGCTTTAATAGTGCCACCCTCCATCACGATTACTCGATCACAAGCTGCCATCACCAAAGGATCATTCGAGACAGCTACCAAAGTACACTCCGCGGCAGAAGTAACGACATTGAGCAGATGTTCTTTTTCAGACCTTTGAAAAGACGCAAAGAAATCATTTAAGATCAAAAGCCTTGGTCGTTTAACAAGACACCTAGCCAAAATAAGTTTGTGAACGAAACTACTTGAGAATCCCTTCCCTCCACTAATTACCTGCGTATTTAGGCCGTTTGGTAGCATGTTTACTTTATCCGATAAACCGACAAGGTTCATCACCTCAACGGCATCTCTCGTAGACACCTGCGGTTTTCCCACTACTATATTATCCAGTATGGTACCTTCAAAAATATCTTCAGCCGAAACGTTTTTTGCTACCTTATCTCGCAAATTGGTAAGGTCTAAATCTCTTAAACTGTAGTCGTTAATCGTAAGTGACCCTTTGTAGTTCTGATTAATCCCTGAAATCGTGTTAGTTAGGGTTGTCTTACCCGATTCATTCCCACCAGAAATACACACTTTTTCACCACAGGCAAAACCTGTGTTAATATTGTGTATTGCGGGTAAGTCCGTGTCAGGATAGGTGTAGCTCAGGTCTTTAAGGCGGATAGAAAAACCTTTAATAAGGTCTTCATTATTAAGATCAATACCGCCAATTTTTTCTAATGGAAGGTCAGTTACTTGGCTAATTTTATCGACCGCAGTAAGCATGTCGTATACCACATCCATGTAGGTAATGATCTTTTCTACTGAGTTAAGAATCAAAATAATAATCACCTCCGCTGCCACGAATTGACCAAGAGTAATTTCTCTGTTAATCACCAATGATGTTCCTATAATCAGCAACCCACCCGTAATAACGGCTTTGAATAAAACGATATATAAGTACTGATTGACTAGTACCTTAAAATGCACCTTTCTATTAATCAAGTAGTTATTTACGTTGTACTCTGTTTTCTTGACAGGTAGATTAGTGTTTCCTGAAATTTTGAATGAGTTAATCGTCCTTGCAATCTCTTCTAACCAATACACCACTTTGTATTTGTACTTAGACTCTTGAATAGACGACTGAAGTCCTTTTGGTCCGGTAATCCTAAAGATTAAGATTAAGGTGAGAATCAATATTAGCCCGAAAAACACGAAGAACGGGTGATAAAAAGACAAGAGCACTAACCCAAAAAGAATCTGAATAATACCTGAAGTAAGATCACCTAAGAGCTTCGGGAGGCCCTTCTGGATTGTAAGGACATCAAAAAACCTGTTGATCAATTCTGGAGCATGAAGATTACTCAACGACTCAATTTTCATACGTGGAATTCTGAAAGTGAACTCCAAGGCCGCCTTTGTGAAAATTCTTCTTTGCAAGTATTCCACAAGTGTTATCTGCATTATTTGCAAGCCACCTGATGCAAGAATACCCAATAAAACCAGCGCAATGAGTAAATAGATGGAACTGAAGACAACTCCACCTGACACTAATTCTACAGTGGCCTGTATACCTAATGGAAGGGTAAGAGATACAATACCCACAAAGGCTGCATACACAAAGACATAAAAAATATCTCTCTTCTCTTCACTCAATAATCTGAAAAGCCTCTTAACTGGCGACAGGGGCTTGGGTATCTCACCCTCTTCATGTTCCGAAACTAAGCTTCTGTAACTAAAAGCACCTAACAGTATTATTTCACCGTTAGTGTCTCTCATCAACTCGCCCTCAATTTCTTCAAGTGATACGTCTCGGGTATCAACATCGGTAACCTCAATTACCTTAATTTTTTTCTTTGATTTAGTAAAGATTACTGGTGCAAAGCTATCTGCCGATTGACGAAACGCAATTAAGGGAATGTTGATGTCCTTGATAAAATTAGACAGATGAATGCCATCTAACGTTTGGTCTAGTAATACAATTCTAATTTTGTTTGCGCTTTCAATGAAGTCGCGCTTAAACTCAAAAACCTCATCGATTGCATAGGTCTTAGAGTTTAACTGTAAATCCTGGAGCAAGGCATCTTCAAGGCTATTACTCAATAAAACCGAAATTTCCTTAATGGAATTCGCTATGTGCTGATTCGTCATAAGCTTAAGCTTTATACCTTAATGGCCTTTTCAATGAGTTGAAGTACAAACTTATAGTTTTGATCATGTAAATCTCCTTTACCTCGGTCATGTTCGGTCAAAGAAGGTAAATGTTCTGCAAAAAATACTTGTTGATGAGCTGCTTGTAATACGGTACTCACTAAGGCATGGGCATAAGGATATTTTGGGTTTATTTCCTTAATCATATCTGCGATGCGCTTGCACAATGTTTTGAACCCGCGAAAAAGTCCCTCCTTATTATCACTATCGACTTGTTTTGTCAGATAGGTCTTGTCAGACTCATTGGTAACTATTCTTTGCAATGCAGACTCGTCAACAGACGGAAAACTTGAGTCGTACCCCTTTTCTTCCGTTACCAACCTCAGTGCTATAGCCAACCTATCTTCCGGAGATTTAACATTATGTGTCTCAAAATCAATTCGATATTCTAGCCAGTTCCAATACCAGGCAATAAGATACACCAATAGCTTGTGCTTATTCTCAAAATAACGATAAATCGATGCTTCAGTTGAATCTATGGCTACGGAAAGTTTTTTGAAGGTAAAGGCTTCCAACCCGAGCTCATCGATCATTCGAATGGACTGATCAATAATCTTTCTGCCCAACTCTGTTTCTTGCGGATCACGCAAGAACAGTTTGGCGTTCATTTCTAATCTAAGTAAGGCCATAATAGAGTGAGTGATAATAATCAACTATTTAAATTAATAGTATTACTATTATTAAAACTAGTAAGACAACGAGAAACTTAGAAAAAAGTTTAGATGGACAAAAAAAAAGACCACTCCCCAGTGGTCTTTTTCAGTATTTTTTCAAATACCCCCAAATAACAAAGACAGGAGGTGATTACTCACCTCCTGCTCACCTTTAAATAGCGTGAACTATTTAAAGATGCCAAGTTACTGTTCAGAACTTTGTTCAAACTTGAAGGCCCAAGCAATCAAATTTAAACGCTGTCTTTTTTCGGCTTCACCTATAGGCTGGTGCTCAGCACCAATCGGTTATGCGAAGCTTTTGCAGTCTTGTACATCTCTGCAGATGCCTGTTGATGTTCTTTACTTAGACTACCCGAAAGTAGTCTCCGCATATTCCGCATTACTTTTGCAAGCGCTGCGTCAATCCTTGTTGCCAACGATCATCAACCGTGATTAGACGAGTACCGAAGTACTGTCCTGATTTTAACCAATTGTGATTGCTCACGATTCGTTACAATCAACTGCCACTAGCGTTGTCTAATCACCTTTCATAGAAAGATTTTTAGAACGTCTTATGATTACTCCCTTTCAAGTCGTGATCACAAACGCTGAGAAATTTACCCTGAAGTCAATTTCTAATATACTGCTCCGTTTCTTTCGATCTGGAACTGTACTAACAGCATCACTTTAACTGTCTCAGATTAACATTTGCATGTCAACCCTTTCACTACACTTTTTCGGGCTTCCCCCGAAGAGAGACTGAAGCTAGGCTTCTGTTCTTTATCCCTCACTTGGTATACCTAAGGTACTTTACATATCTTTACACGCAAACTTTGTAACTACCTAGTTTTCAACAAGTTTCCCACTTCTTAATCCACATACTTATCCACCGGGTTATCCACATAGTTATGCACAATCTATATTCCTAAGCAGCTGACTAATGGAGTGGCGCTCAAATAGGCACCTCCAACCTGCCTGATCCCAACACCTAATAGACAACGCTATAATCTCCTCTACCCCTTTAGTCTTTGAAATAAAAACTATTTCACACGCTGAATTCATCGGTTTTCACTAAAATTGCACTCTATTTAGAGAGACAGAAAATGGTGGAAAACGAAAACAAAGAATCGCTCAACTTTATCGAGCAAATGATAGAAGAAGACCTTAAATCAGGTAAAAATTCTTTCGTCCAGACACGTTTTCCCCCTGAACCTAATGGCTATCTCCACATAGGTCACGCCAAGTCGATCGTTTTGAATTTCGGCTTAGCCGAAAAATACAACGGCAAATGCAATCTCCGTTTTGACGATACTAACCCTGCTAAGGAAAGTACTGAGTATGTAGATGCCATCATTGAAGACATCAAATGGTTAGGCTACGACTATGGCGACAAACCACTGTTTACCTCTGATTACTTTGACCAACTCCATGCATTTGCCATAAAGTTGATCGAAAAAGGTAAGGCATATATTGATGACCAAAGTGCCGAAGAAATTAGTGCTGGTAAAACTAACCCAACCATTCCGGGTATAAAAAGTCCTTTTAGAGATCGTTCGGTAAATGAGAACCTCGAGCTTTTTGAAGCCATGCGCAGCGGTGCTTGCCAAGAAGGTAGCCGCGTACTCAGGGTAAAAATTAATATGGACTCTCCTAACATGCACATGAGAGATCCAATTATTTATAGAATCAAGAAAGTAGATCATCACCGCACAGGAGACAAATGGTGTATTTACCCCAACTACGACTTTGCTCATGGTCAATCCGATTCTATCGAAAACGTGACCTACAGCCTTTGTACGCTTGAGTTTAGAGATCATAAACCTTTATACGAATGGTTGATTAACGAATTAGAGATCTTCCCTTCTGAACAGACTGAGTTTGCTAGATTGAACTTGGGCTATACAATTGTCAGCAAGCGAAAACTCCTGCAACTGGTAGAAGAAAGTCACGTCTCGGGTTGGGACGATCCAAGGATGCCTACCATTTCGGGATTGAGAAGACGAGGTTATACACCTGAGTCGATTAAGAACTTCGCACATAAAGTGGGCGTAGCACGAAGAGACGGCATCACTGACATTGCTTTATTGGAACATAGCATTCGTGAAGACTTGAACAAGAAGGCAAATCGTGTTTTTGGGATTCTCGATCCTTTGAAAGTTACGATTACGAACTGGCCAGAAGACAAAACTGAGATGATGCCTGCGGTTAACAACCCAGGCGATGAATCTGCAGGATCTCGCGAAATGCCATTAACGCGTGAAATCTACATAGAGCAAGGCGACTTTTTAGAAAACCCTCCTTCACCAAAGAAGTGGTACCGCTTAGGGCCAGATCGGGAAGTGCGTCTGAAGTACGGATACATTGTAAAGTGTACTGGCTTTGAAAAAGATGCTGACGGCAACATTACTGAGCTGTATTGCGAGTACGATCCGGAAACACGCAGTGGACACGATACAAGCGGAAAGAAAGTAAAAGGTACACTGGGTTGGGTTTCTGCAGATCATGCAGTGAAAGCCGAGATCAGGATGTACGACAGACTCTTCACAACCGAGAACCTAAGTACAATTGACGATGAATTCACCAATCACTTGAATCCGAATTCACTTGAGATTAACAAAGACGTTTTGCTAGAGCCATCATTGGCGGAAGCTAAGCCTGGTGACTTCTTCCAGTTCGAAAGACAAGGCTACTTTATAGTAGACAAAGAGTCGACTGACGGAAACTTGATTTTCAACAGGACAGTAACGCTTAGAGATAACTGGCAGAAGTAATGGGCATCAAAAGGAGTACAATTGAGAAGCTATCAGCAAATGATATTGCCCTGATAGGAATTCCGTTTGACGAAAACTCCTCTTTCCTACAAGGTCCTGCAAAAGCTCCTGAGCTGATCATTCAGTCTATAGAATCTGACTCTGCCAACTTCTTTACGGAGAACCTCACAGACCTTAATGAGCACCCCAGGGTTAAATGGTGTGGTAATGCTGAACTCTCAGCCTATCAAAGCATCAAACAATCGATAAAGGAAACTATAGCCAAAGGAGCCATTCCTTTTTCTCTGGGTGGCGATCACTCCATTGTCTACCCGACTATGCAGGCAATGGCAGAAAAGCACCCCAACCTTCACATCATTCAGTTTGATGCGCATGGAGACCTCTATGATGAACTAGACGGCAACAAGCATTCACATGCCTGTCCCTTTGCGCGAATTATGGAAAATGGTTTGGCGAAGCACCTCACGCAGATTGGTATTCGCACCATGACAAAGCACCAGAAAGAACAAGCCGATCGCTTTGGAGTCAATGTGATCGAAATGAAAGATTGGTCAGCTGATATCAACATGAAATTCGATGGGCCTGTTTACGTTACCTTCGATATGGATGTACTCGATCCGGCATTCGCCCCTGGCGTTTCTCATCACGAACCGGGCGGATTAACTACCCGCGAAGCGATTGGCATGATTCAGCAACTCGATGCAGATATTGTTGGCTGCGATGTAGTAGAATACAATCCTGATAGAGACATTAATGGTGTTACAGGTATGGTTGCTGCGAAAATTGTTAAAGAATTACTGGCAACACTTCTAGCTAGGTAGCCTTATTCATTACCACCTTAGGTCTCTCAAGTGCATTAACACGCCCTATAAACTTCCGATACTCTTCGTATTGGTCAACAGAAAATTTACCACGCTTCAATACTAGTTTTCTTTCAAATGAAACCTTGCCCTCTTCCGTTGAAATTATACTTTCAAACGACCCAAAGTCAGTCACAAACTCCCCGCCCTCAGGCAGATATTCAAACCTAAAATTCTCTGGCACATGAAATGTCACAGAATCTATCTTAGTTACACCTTCTTCTATCTCAAAGAAACCTTCATTAAGTACCGAATCGGGTTGAGAAACGGATTGGTAGTTTTCTGCAAAAGGGTTTAGCTCAAAAAACAAACGCTTACCAGAAACTCTGGCATACTTATTCAAAGTATAACTACTCTTAACATGTACTTCTGGTAACTCATTCTTTTCTAGATTTAATTCGTGCGAAAGCAAATCAAAATTTGAAAAACCCGTATTGGCCATCATCCATTTCTTTTGAATATCGTTACTCATATTCAAAACAAAAGACAACCCATCTTGCTCATAAGACATCCCTTTAAGGATTGTTTTAACCTCCGCCTTGGCATTACCATCAGTCAGGATCTCAATACTGACTGTATTTTTCTTAAGGTTAGTAGTCTCATCATAAGTCGGTGTTTTCACAATTTTCCCTTTCCCCTGATCAATCAAAAAGGCCTCTCTATTACCCGTAAATGAGCCCATATATCCGAATGGGTTTGTTTGACTAGTGCACTCTAGCCAAACTGTATCACCGTTATTCGGGACACACAAGACAGCATGGTTAAAGTTACTTTGCGGAAATTCTGGAATAATGGGCCTAGGATTGTCTCCGGCTGAAATCAGCACATATTTTGAATCAATACCTACAGCCTCCAGTAGAGACTTGGTATAGAAGGAAAGTGCCTTACAATCACCATATCCCTCATTATGAACTGTAGAAGTCAAAAAGGGCTGAAACCCGCCAATACCTAATTGAATACTGACATACCTAGTGTTTGTCTGCAAGTAATCATACACAGCCTTAATACGTTGCCTACCTCTTGGTAAATCTGACACAAGCTTGCGTATTTCATTGAATGCAGTTGAATCCAGATCATTTCTACCGCTATTCAACGTCTCAATCCATTGAGCAAAATCATCCCACGTAGAAAAATCACCCCTAAACCCGTCATACTCGAACTTAGAAGGAGATGTATTAATAACAGGCAAATGATTAAGCGCATCCTTTCCATAATACATTCTTTTTAAAGGTTTGAGATCACTAAACTCCCAAACTAAGATTGACGTATTTCCGTTTACGATTTTTCTCTGGTAAACTGAATCAGGAATATTCTTTTGATAAACCCGAGGCTCAAGTTCTTTTGGCGAAATAATTTCAAATCTTGATGATTCTATCCTTACATCTTTAACAGTGTGAACATACCAGTTAGGAATATAAAATGTGTAATCATATTTTTCTTCTATGCTATACTCAATTGTATAGGGATAATTTTGCTGGCTTAAATCTAAGCGCTTGATTCGATTATCTTCAAAAACGCTGATACCACTAATATTGCTTTGGTCAACAATATCAGATTTTTTGAGCTTGTAGATTTGAGTGCCTTTGCTATCGAAGACGTTAGCAGTGACAAAGCTCACACTTGACAATCCGTCATAATGCTTTACAAGCTCGGCAAAATGATTAGCCTTTGAATTGTAAATCGTTGCCCTGAATTCGTGTCTAAAATACGCTTCAGTAGCTGAAATAATCTCAAATCTACCATGATCCTTATGGACTTTAGCATCGACATTAACTGAATCACTGGGTAGAATACCTTCGTTTACCTTAGCTTTAACAGTTATAATAGCTAGAAAAAAAAGCACTATTGACTTAAATAATAAACGGTACATTAGGCTAGTTGGTTGACGCTTGATTAGGTCTTCTTCTTCAAGATAATTTGCTGACCTTCCTTCTCTACAATTTGACTAAAAAAACTTCTCAAGGCTGGGTAATCAATACTCGTGAACAAGGATTGTTGTATATTTAGTTTCATTGAAATGGTCAGAACATCGTCCTTTACACCCACTATATACCTTAAAACACCAGCACTATTTGGCAACGCAACGGAGGACTTTTTTGGTACTTCATCGAAAACATACCCATCCGGAATTTTAATGGTACAAACATAGTTGAATCTCTGCGGTGCAACGAAGTCCACTGGATAGGCTCTTTGTTCGAGCTTGAATGGATTTTCTTCTGTTTGACCAATGATAAATGGATTTAGATAAATCAAGTCACCCAACACTTCAACTCCTTTCGTAGTTGAGAAATCATACATAATGGAAAGTGGCTTATTTGGGTTGTCCAAGTTTTGAACCTTAACATCATTAATTACCCACCCCATTCTTTCCTCTTCCTTTGAATCAATATCCTCTACCCCAAACAGCTCAATCCGTTTAGATCTTGCAGTATAGTCGGAGTAATTTGTTAGTAATTTACCTTTTAACTCCCCATTCTCAGTCAAGGTTAAATCGGCACTAATAACTGTCGAAAACAATCCAGATGCCATAACATTCACCCAGCCAGATTCTTGATCATCTATTACCAAACCCCTTTGGTTAATAGCTCTAAGAGGAATTAGGTTAATAGGCAATGATCTATCGGTAGCATCTAAGAACACCTCTTTTCCAGCTATTTCCACCTTCAGTATCACATAATTGAATTGCTTAGAAAGAGGAAATTGTATTTTAATAAAACCGTTATTTCGAGTACTAATTAATACTGGCTTTGCATTAATACCCGCTTTTAACAGCATATTTGCCAGTAAGAGATTAATATCTGCCGAAGAACCTTTACCCTCTTGCAGTACGTTTTTAAAACTACCGTCCGCATATTTTCTGAATTCACCATTCCACTCAACATTAGACTTAACAAAATAATATATGGCAGAAACCTTTTCCAATTCAGATGAAGCACTAGCAGTGAGCCTTTCTACATCACTTTTCAGAAAGTTACTTCCACCTAATCTGCCACCGAAATTATCATTTCTTAAAAAGCTCAAATTGATACCTGACCATGTCCCCATATAACGCCTAACTGGACTTTCAGGAAAATTTGTGCTTGCCAACTCAAATTCCACCTTTGATAAATAGTTATTTCGACTGGTCATGTAAGGCTCGGCCTTAAAACTCGGTACATTTTCGGCAGCCCAGTGATAAGTTCTACTCTCATATTCATATCTAGCTGCTCGGTAGCTACCACTTCCGGTTTCTAAACCCGACCTACCTGATTGTTGTTTTATTGAGGTAGCTATTTGTTCTGTAGATCTACTTTCCTCATTAATCACAAAAGGCTGAAATCCTTGCATAATCTTTTCATAAACGAAGTATTCAGGAATACTGACATTATACTCAGTCCACAGAGCAGGAACGTCATATTGAAAATACCAATCACGTAGATTAAAAAAGTAATCAGACCTAATTGCATATTTGATTTCAATAATAGAACCTACTTTAACATCTGGAAGGGTATATTTTACGCGATCCCAATTCTCATCAATTTTCTCATCGAAACTCTCTTTTTTCTTTGTCCTAGACTCCTTCAATTTACCTCCATCCAAATTGTAAGTAGTAGCTTTAAAACTACTCAAATCCTCACCTGACTCACCGTTGTGATACAGCGCTATTTCTACATCAGCAAAATTATAGCCTTCTGTACTGAGAATTTTAATTCTGGTATGCTTCTCAAAAAGGAGAAACCATCCTCTAGTGCCATCATATTGAATTTTGGAAGACCCTAAATCAGCTAAGATTATAGCACTCATGGAAGAATCACCTTTGAAGTCTGCTACTTCAAAGTCTGATTTATCAATATCTCCATACTTTAGTTTAAGTTCTTGCCCCTTGAGTACACACACAAGCATCAACAATAGACAGGACGAAAAAAATTTATTCATAAGTTACTGGTTCGCGAATTCGGTAAAAACTAATTAAACAACGGAAATATTATACTAATGACAAAGAGAAGTGTATAGAAAATAGACTGAAAATTGGAAGCTTCATCTCGAAAGAAGCTTATTTAATTAATAAAGATAGTTCGCGTAAAAATTGATCTACCTCCTCTTCAGTATTATAGTAGTGTACTGAAGCACGAACGATTTCTATGAGTCCTCTTTCAGTCATATCGAGATAAGTGTTCGGCACACCATTCCAAGATACATTAATGCCCTTTTCCAAAAGATACTCTTTTACGTCATTGGCGGAATGACCTTCCACGGTAAACGAAATGATACCGCTTTTTACCGAACCAATATCATGCACCTGAACGCCTTTAAGCACCGAAAGCCTAGTCCTTAGGTAGTCACTCAAATTCTGAACACGTTCCCAAATATTTTCTACCCCTATTCCAAGAACATACTCACAGGCTACTTTCAAACCCATAGTTGCCGCCCTATTTCCCTCCCAATTCTCAAACTTACGCGCGTCAGACCTAATTTCATAAGCGTCTTTTCCCGTCCAATTAGCTGAATGTAAATCCACATAGTAAGGATGAAGTTTAGATAAGACATTCTTATTCACATAGAGAAAACCTGTTCCCCTCGGACCTCGAAGGTACTTTCGACCAGTCACTGAAAGCATGTCACAGCCAATTGCCTTCACATCTAATGGGTACTGACCTGCTGACTGACAAGCATCCAACAGGTAGAGCACTTGGTGTCGCTTGCAGATAGCACCTACTGCTTCAGCAGGCGTTACCAAACCGCTATTGGTGGGCATATGGGTAATAGAAACCAGCTTAGTTTTCGGGGTAAACATGGCTTCAAAAGCTTCCAAATCTGGATCGCCATTGGATAGATTAGGTATCACCTTAATTTTCAAATCACATCTGTGATGCAAATATGAAATGTAATTACTCGCGTAGTCAGATTGATTGGTAATAATCTCATCTCCGTCTTGCCAATCGATTGCTTGAAAGGCGGCATTCCACGCTGCAGTCGCATTTTCCACCAAGGCAATTTCTTCTCTAGACGCATTGATCAACTTAGCAATCACGTCATAAGTGAGTTCAATTTGCTCAAAGTACTTAGCGTGCGTTTCGTAGCCCCCGTAAGTAGCCTCCTCCATGGTGTAATACACAACAGCATCACGGACAGCATTCGGAGGTAAAGCACTCCCTGCATTGTTAAAATGAATTACTTTTTGAACCCCATCAGTCTCGGCACGAAACCTTTCAATATCCTTGGCACTAAACATGCTAGAAAGATAGAGAAAAGTTAGAAGTCGGAAGCCGGAAGATAGTCCGCAGCTTGAGATTTCGTGACTTATAGCCCTCGGTCCCTAAAGGGATGCGAAAAGATGAAAGAAGCTGGAAGTCAGAAGCTCACAACTCAAAGCTTGCAGCTCATGGCTAAATACCTTACCGTATTTCTAATAAGCGTTTTGACTCTATCGAACGAGTTCTATATTTGAACTTTTACTATACCTCTATGCTAAAATCACTTTTCGGTATTCTTATTTCCCTAATAACGGCAGCATCCTTTGCACAGGTAAATCCAACAGATGTAGAGGAATTCGCCACTGATTTTGCCACTAAGGAAAAGAACTACACTAAGGCAGAAGTGATGTCTATTTTAAACCAGGCCGAATTCCAGCAGGAGATTATCGATAAAATTTCGAGGCCTGCCGAGGGCACCATGACATGGGAACGCTATCGCAACATCTTTCTGAAGCAAGGTAGGATAGATGCAGGAGTTGCTTTCTATAAAGAACACAAGACTACACTAGAAAAGGTCAGTAATGACACGGGTGTACCAGCCGAAATCATTCTAGGTATCATTGGAGTAGAAACCTACTTCGGCAAAATTAAAGGTTCTTATAAGGTATTAGATGCGCTTTATACGCTTGGATTTGGTTACCCTAAAAGGGGTAAATTCTTCAAGTCAGAACTGGCGAAGTTTTTAACCCTATCGAAGCTAGAAAACCTAGAATCCACCGAAGTTTTAGGTTCCTACGCTGGCGCCATGGGCTACAGCCAATTTATGCCGAGTAGTTACATTGCTTACGCAAAAAGTTTTGAGGAAAACGGTACCCGCGACTTGATGGACAGTCCTGAGGATGCCATTGCCAGTGTAGCCAATTATTTGAAAGTACATCGCTGGAAGAAGGATCAACCAATTACCGCTAGGGCCGCGATGACGCGTAAGATTACCGGACTGAGAAAGCAATCTTTAAGACCGAAAAACAAGGTCTCCGACTATACAAAAATTGGATTTCGACCGACCGAAAAACTCCAAAGCGATTTACCAGCTACAATGCTCATCTTCGATAAAGACGGCAATACCGAACACTGGTTTGGCCTTTATAACTTCTATGTAATTACCCGCTACAACCACAGTCCATTATACGCCATGGCGGTATATCAACTGGCACAGGAGATTAAGAAGGAAATGGATTAGGTAATTCTCCTTACGCTAAAACTTCGGAAGACAAGTGATTAGGTGAAATTTACGTTGACCGAAAATCACTACTAAATATTGGTTATTAATTCCTTTATTCGCAACTCTGCTATGCTATAGGCCAAGAGTACAAAAAAAGATCCTGACGAGTACCGCCAGGATCGGGATAGAAAACACCTGCTTAAATTTACCTCAAACCAAAACTAATCAGGCTATCTTAAATATCTTGTTCGTTCTATAAAGTGCTCAACAGCCTCAAAAGTGATCACTTGCTTACCTTCTTCCTTTAACTCTTCTAAAAGCATTTCTGCCATGCGTTCATCTACCATTTCATCTGATGCAATAGCGGAACTAGATCGATTGATAATGGTGAGATGATCTGTTAAAAGTTTTCGGCATTCTTCCTCTACATAGAATACCACACCGCTGAGGGTGATCTTGTGCTGGCCGTTCATGGTTCCTAAGTACAAAGTGGGTTGGGTAAACATGCGTCTCTTTTCTTTTTCTTTTAGACTTCGGCTTTTGAAAATGGTTACCGAAGTAATGGTTGCCTTTGTAGTATAGATGCGCCCTAGCCAAAAAATGTTGCATGCCACGCTGTTTTTTAACAGTTGTTAAGGGAGTTTAACATCTTATTCGAGAGAATTAACGGTCCTAGCGCTAGAGGTCTTTATCGCCTAGCGTAACAGCACTAACCCTTTCTGAAGAAAATATCACTGGTGACAGTTTCCAGTTTCATAAAACTGCCTCCACCCTTATACACAGATTCTAGGTGATGAGAACTAATAATAGGTAAGCCCTTGTCTGACTTGTCTTTAAAATCAAAATCAGTATAAATCGATCCATTGACTGTCTTCAACTCAATATCGGCTCCGTAGTTTTCTTTCCATGTCAAGTCGATTTCTCCCGTTACAGTTTTAATATCTAGCGCTTTGTACTGGCCACTGACCAATACATCTGCCACTACAGTTTCAATCACTAGATCGGTTCCTTTGGGCATAAAGACTTCTACATGGATATCTGCACAGATCCGTGGGCCGTGTCTGTTTCCCCATGTCATGGCATCTTCTTTTTGGCAATCTTCTACCTCAGCATCTCTAAAAACGCTTTCGTCCACATTGAGCTTCAGTTTTAAGCGATGACTTTGCTCCCTAAAATCAATATCTACCGCCTTATTTAAGGCCCCACTGTTGACCTCATAAGTCACCTTGATCATAACTTCATTTTTCTCCCAATTAGAAATAGAAAAACCACTGGCAAAGTCTGCCCTTAAATCAATGCGTTGATCTTTAAAAGGGATTGACTTCTCGAAAGTCTCTTGCTGTGCCTGAATGGCTACAACACTGAGCATAAGGAGGATTAAAAAGCTAATCTTCTGCATCATCTAGTTTTTGCGTAAAAAAACATTTCCAAATTCCGAATCTACCTTCACAGATTTATTTCCTCCGCCATCGGAAATTCTAGCCGTCATCTCTTTACCTGGCATATCATTTCCTCCGATATTCATCTTCTGAGATAGGTTGGCATAGATTTGGCCCCAAGAGGTGGCAGCCCACAAGGATTCCACCGTTGACTCTGCCAAGGAAATGTCAGCACCTCCATATTTAGCCTCTACGCTAATATTTCTGGGCAAATCTATCACCTCCACCATGCCATATTGAGCGTTGACATACAAATCAGTATTCTTTGGCACCATTACTTCAAGTATTACTGAAATTCTTACCCCATTATACCTTCCACCACCTCTTCTACCAATAGTTGTAGTCGAACCATTTTTAGAAATGATGACATCTCCTTCTGTATTATCATCATCACTATCTCTGCCGATATAGTAGCTGGTATTCTTAAACTTGCTGATTCCTTCAATATTGGATTTGACTTCTAATGCACCCTTACTTTCTCGGGTCGTTAGTTGAAAGCTATCGTTGTCTTTTCCCTCATTAATGTAGAGGGTAGACTTTATTTGAACCTCATCCTTGTCCCATGTTTTGATTTGCACCAGTTCTGGGTACTTGAATGTTAAAGCTATTTTAGCTGATTTTTTAACCGGGAATGACTTAGTGATTACTTCTTCTTGGCTGAAGCCAGACAAGGTGAAGAGGCAGAGCCCTATCAGTGTGAGGATTGTTGATTTCATGAGTTTTGAGTTTTGACCTTAAAATAAACTGACGCCCACTAGGAGCGTCAGGAATTCATATGCTATTTCTTTCTTAGATAAGCGTTGTTATAAGAGGCCTTTATTGCCAACTCTACACCACCACCATTAAGAGTACCCGCTACAGTTGAGCTGACCTTTCTCATACCTTCAGTTTTAGGGAATTCTAATTCAAGGTCTGAGTATGCCTCGCCATAAGGTGTTCTAATACTCACATTTGCTTTCGTATCGGCTGGCAGCGTTACATCTACTGTGGAATGAACAGAAACTAAGGAGGTTGGGCCGGCTTGGCTCAGACTAGAGAAAATAGCCTCTACTTTTCCATGTACTGTATTCACAAGAGCAGGACCACTTACGTCTTCCAAATACACACTATTAAATCGACCAGAGATTTCTAGTTCACCGGTTACTCCGTACACTTCAATTTTACCACCTTCCCAGTTGCCCGTATGCTCAATTTGAACTTTCACTGATTTTGGCACCTTGATAGTATACATGCCCTGTGGTCTTCTGGCCGCCTGAAAGATTGTCACCTCATTTCCTGCTTGTTCTACATTCAGACCAATGCCGGTATTGTCTTCTCCTCGTGCACTCAGAGCTTTCAGCCCTTCGGCACGTTCTGGCTTTGCATTCCCCTTACTATTCTCTATTAAAATTTCAGAACCATCATAGGCCTCCACACTTACACGGTTAACTTCCTTGATAATAATAGTTGTATTGGAAGGATTGGAAATCTTTACAGAATAGCCTTCCTGAGCACTAAGTCCCAGTGTTGTAAACAGGGCCAGTGCTATTAATGCGAGTTTTATATTTAACTTTTTCATATTCTTTTTTTCTTGTTGTTGATATTTGAGTTTTTGCCCAATGGGCTATGTATTCTATTAAAATCGATTCTAATCCTTTATAATTCTTTCAATTTGAAGATGCCCAGATAAGCCTCATCTTGTACTTCTTTAATCACTTTATCATCTCTGGTAATTCTCTCTAATGCTTCGCTTGCACCTTGCCCCTTCAGGCTTACTAAGCCCTCTATCAAAGCGATTTGTACGGCAGGCTCGGTTTCATTGAGCAGAGCGTCTCCAAAAGCCTCTGTCACTTTTTTGCTATTGCCTAACCTCGTCAAAGCTTCTATTGTCTTTGTTCTTACATGCATATTTTCGTCATGTTTTAGCAATGCAATCAATACATCCACGGTCTCATCATCCGTGTCTGTCATATCCATAGAGTTACTCACTGCCTGAAGCCTGCCGCTCGCAGAATTACTTTCTAATTGATCAAACATGATCATTTTCATTTCTTCAAGCTGAGCCTGCATTTGCGTCATATCGTTATCTGACTTTAGCTGATTGCCTACCCAAAAACCTACCATGATGAGCGCCACCGCAGCAGCAACTTTATAAAATATAGAGAAGGCATAAGGCTTCATTTGAACGACCTTACTCTCCTCCTTTAATTTCTGATCAAGTCTTCCAAAAAGCGCTTCATCAGAAAGGTTACTCTTCATATCGTGTACAGTTATTGGTAATGTAAACTGATCTTGATATGACTTTAAATGGTCGGGGACACCTCCTCCTTGGAAAAAAACATGGAGTTGCTTTTCTTCTTCCAGAGAAGTATCCCCGTTATAATACTTATCAATCAGGTGCTCTATTGCTTTATACTCCTTCATAATTACTCACTTTTAAATAGGCCGATCGTGCCGCCTTTCTTGCCCTTGACAGGCCCACTCTAATATTATTTACCTGCAAACCCGTTTGCTCCGCAATCTCTTCGTAGGTAAATCCTTCTACATCTCTCAGCACTATCAACAGTCTTTGCTGCTCCGGTAAACCTTCAAAGGCACTCATCATTACCTGCATACTCTCTGATAATTCCAAGCGCTTATAAGGACTCAGAAAACCGGAGTCTAGCTCCATTTCCTGAATGTCCAATTGGTTCTTATGTTTCTTGGACTTGAGTCTGTCTAGACACTGGTTCTTGACTATGGTAACAGCTAATGCCTCAACACTTGAATAGATGCTCAGTTGCTCTCGTTTATTCCAAAGTTTTACCATTGTATCCTGAAGCGTATCTTCAGCCTCTTCGACCGATTTTAGCATGCCAAAGGCAATTCTAAACAGTCGATCCTTCAAGGGTAGAACCTTTAATTTAAACTCTTGCAACTCCATTCAATTAGGTAGACGAAGGTGAGTAGGTAGCATTACAGGCATTTCTGAAAAATATTTAATTGTGATAAAAATCCAAGCTATCATTTTGATTGTCAAGCGATAAGGAATATAGAAATCTTGGAGGTAATTTCGTGCTGATAGACAATGTTTTTCATCCTCTCCAAAATACTCGCCTTTTTCATTCGCCCACTCACATGGGTGATAGGCCTTTTCTTGTTGTCTCTTTGGTTAAAATCAAGTAAATGGAAAAAACGCTGTTTTGGAGCTGGAGTATTTCTCTTGATTTTCTTCTCTAATCAGTACATCAGTAATAGGGTAATGCTTTGGTGGGAATATGATCCTATCCCTATGTCAGAAGTTGGTGACTACGATGTAGCCATTGTTTTTTCTGGCGTGACCCGAGGAAGCATAACCCCACGAGACCGTGTATACTTTTCTCAAGGAGCCGATAGAATAACACACACCCTACAATTATACAATGAAGGTAAAATCAAGCACATTATCGTCAGTGGCGGTTTGGGTTTTCAACAAGTTGCCAATACAAATGCCGCTGATCGGCTGGCTTCCTTTTTAACTATGGCCGGTGTACCTGACGCTGTGATCACAAAGGAACAGCATGCAGTGAACACTTATGAAAACGCTGTGAAGGTGGCGGAAATATTAAAAGAAGAATTTCCCGGAAAGAAGTATTTACTGATTACCTCTGGCTTTCACATGAAAAGATCAAAACTCTGTTTAGAAAAGCAGGGAATAGAATTTGATATTTTCCCCGCAGGATTCCTTACGTCCAGATCGACTACAAACTTTGACGACTTATTTATTCCAAAATCTGAAGCCATTGGACGCTGGGAACAACTAATCAAAGAAATTGTAGGCTTAGCCACCTATAAAGTGATGGGCTACATTTAGAATAAATAGGTTAAAGTATAAGGAGTGAGACGTGGAAAAGAGCCTCTTAGAAAACCATTACTTGAACATCTTCTAAAATCTTAATCAATTCCGGTGCTTCCTTCATTTTCAAGAAATAGAAAATATTTTTCCCTTCACGTTTACTACCGAGCACACCTTTCATCTTCATGTTAGAGAGGTGATGTGAAGTAAGGGATTGTTCAAGACCTAGATATGCAGTGATGTCGTTGACAGACATTTTCTCATTTACGCTCAAAGCGTCAATGATGGCTACACGCATTGGATGTGCTACTGTTTTGAGAACGAATGCAATCTTCTCAACTCTCTCATGATCAAGTTGCCTCTCCATTACGCTTAGGTTATGCGACAAATATATGAACATACTTTCATATTAAAAAAGAAATGTTCAAAATTTTGGCCATATGAAGGATAAAGTCGTCAAAATGTCGAATTCCAACTCATTGAACAGCAAAAAAGGTACTCCACAGGAGCACCTTTTTTAAAGTATAGGTTATTATTTCTCTTATTTAAACACTATTTCTAGCTCTACTCTACGGTTAGCAGCCCTACCCTCACGTGTGCTGTTGTCAGCAACAGGGTTTGCAATACCATATCCGTCAGAAGTCAGTCTACTTTCACTTACACCTTGAGCAATTAAATATGCTCTTGCTGCATTTGCTCTTCTTTTCGACAATTCTAGGTTCTTAGCTTCATTACCGGTATTATCCGTGTATCCGCTGAGCATCAAACCAAAAGTCGTGTTCTCTTTCATCAGTTCAGCAACTTGATTTAAAGAAGCGTATGAAGTAGTCTTTAATACATCACTTCCGCTATTGAACTGGATATTTTTTACCGCTAGATCAAGTGCTTCTTTTACTTCTTCCTTCACTTCAGGACAGCCATTGTTCCCAGCAATACCAGCTATTTGAGGACAAATATCATCTGAGTCTTTGATACCATCACCATCTGAATCAGGACAGCCATTCAAAGTTCCAGCTACAGTCGGGCATGCGTCATCACTATCTTTCACACCATCGCCATCTCTATCAGGACAACCATTTAAGGTTCCGGCTACATTAGGACACTGGTCTTCGGAATCTTGGACACCATCGCCATCAGAATCCGGGCAACCGCCAAACTGAGCAATTCCAGCAACGGTTGGACACTTATCCTCAGAATCTTTAATACCATCACCATCTGTATCAGGACAACCGCCTAGGCTTCCTGCTTCATTAGGACAGGCATCATCTTTATCTAATACACCGTCTCCATCTGTATCAGGCCACGGGCATCCTTTATTCTCTGCAGGACCTGCTTGATTAGGACAAGCATCTTCTTTATCATAAATACCGTCTCCATCGGAATCTTTCTTTCTACCTAATGAAAATGATACTCCTAATGAATATTGCATATAACTAGGTGCCTGCTGGATACTGTTTTTGTAGGACGCCTTTGCCGTAATACTGGCACCTTCGGTAACCTTAAACTCTAAACCTGCACCCATAGGCACAGTTAAGTATGTTCCGTCTTCGAACTCTTCGAAAATTCCTTCGATGTTGTTGAATCCATTTATCCCAGCTCCCAAGAAAAGGAAAGGAGCGATTTTTGAATCTTCCTTGATGAGATATCCATTCGCTAATTTATACACTAATCTTAAGTCTAGATCAGTAACAGTGCCTTTGAATATATTCTCGTACTGAAGTTTGCCATAAGAAAATCCGACTTCAGCATCAAAGCTCTTAGAAAGATACCTGTCAGCTCCTACTCGAAAGCCAGCATTGTCTAGTTGACCGAAATCATAAAGCCCTTCCCAAAAGCGATAGCTAAATTTATTATTGGTTAACTCAATATTAACCCACCATGGATCGTCTTGAGTCTGTGCATAAGATGTCAACGTAAAAAGGCCGAGCATCAAAATAATGAGGTGTTTGCGCATAGTTTTAATTTTAGTTTTGAGTAAAAAAGCCAAAAGCCTACCAAAGTGTGCCAAAGCATATTTTAAATACAAAAGTCAAACTTATTCGCCTTATATCCACATAAATACGCCAAAGAGTTTAGCACTTTTAATTTCACACTTCCCTAATTTGAACTAGATTCCCAAAACGAGAATTAAAGTGCCATGAGAAAGATTGGATTAATCTCCGATACCCACAGTTATTTAGACCAATCGGTCTTTAAGTACTTCGCCCCATGTGATGAGATTTGGCATGCCGGAGATGTCGGAAATCCTAATGTTCTAGATCAGCTTGAAGCTTTTAAATCGGTTACTGCTGTGTATGGAAACATCGATGATCAGGACATTCGCCTAAGGGCTCCAGAAAAACAGCTATTGGAAATTGAAGGGGTTAAGATATACATGATCCATATTGGCGGTACGCCTCCTAGGTACGCCAAAGGTGTACTAGAAGACCTTCGGATAGAAAAACCTGACCTTTTCATATGCGGACATAGTCACATATTGAAAGTCATGCCCGATAAGACATTAAGCGGAATGATCTATATGAACCCAGGTGCTGCCGGGCATCATGGCTTTCATCGGATGAGAACCCTACTCCGATTCGACTTAACCGATGGTAAAATTGAAAACCTTGAGGCTATAGAACTCGGCAAGAGAGGTAGAAACTAAAAAAGCCCTGAACAATCAGGGCTTCAAATCAATATTGTACGAGAACCTTATTCCGCTGACTTCTCTTCTTCAGCAGGAGTTTCTTTCTTCACAGCCTTTTTCTCGGGAGCTGCTTTTTTAGCTTTAGGCTTTTCCTCTTTCGGAGCTTCAACTTTAACTTCTTCTGCTACCACCTCCACAGTCTCTTCTACAACCTCTGCCTTAGGTGCTGCTTTTTTAGCTTTAGCTTTTTTAGGAGCTTCTGCAACTGAAAATGAAGCTTTCAACTCTTCCTTGTCAACATTCTTAATTACCGGCTGAGCCGACAATTGCTTGATGTTGTTATTTCTTTTAGCCGCAGTATGCTTATTTCTTCTGGCTTTTCTCTTTAATCTAGTGATTCCCATGATACAGGCTTTTCCTCAAATGAGCGGCAAAGATAAGAGTTTGTTTACTTTTTTCGAACTATCTTTTCATTAATTCTTCAGAATAATTTACCAAGTCGCCATTCTGCTTACTCTTTCACGGTGCATTTTAGTAGTTTTGCCCAAAATCAGAGTTAATGACACAAAAACCTTCCCTTCCTAAAGGCACTAGAGATTTCGGTCCCATTCAAATGTATCGTAGGGAGTATTTGTTTAGTACAATCAAGCGTATTTTCAAAAAATATGGTTTCATGCCCTTAGAAACCCCTGCGATTGAAAACCTCAGCACCCTAACGGGTAAATATGGCGATGAGGGGGACCAGTTGCTTTTTAAGATTTTGAACACTGGAGATTTTTTAAGCAAAACGACTGCAGAAGATTATGAAGATGGCTCTAAATCCATAACACGGAAGATTTCCGAAAAGGGATTAAAGTACGACCTGACGGTTCCCTTTGCCAGGTACGTTGCTATGAATCGCAATGATGTGGCTTTTCCTTTTAAACGCTACCAAATACAACCTGTCTGGCGGGCCGATAGACCACAAAAAGGCAGGTATCGTGAATTCTATCAGTGTGATGCCGATGTAGTAGGAACAGACTCACTGATTTGCGAAGCTGAACTACTCGCGATAGTAGAGGAAGTATTCGAAGCCTTAAACTTTTTAGATTACCAAGTATCTCTGAGTAATAGGAAAATCCTAGAAGGCATTGCAGAGGTCTGCGGAGCTTCTCATGAATTCTCTAAATTTTGCACCATTCTCGACAAGCTCGATAAAATTGGACTCGATAAGGTACTGCAAGAACTAAGAAGCATCGATGTTTCTGAAAACGGCTTAAACACGCTTCAATCCATACTTTCAATAGAGGGTAGCAATAGTGAAATTCTTGATCAGCTAACCTCTTATTTGAAAGCAACAAAAGTAGGATTGCAGGGCATTGCTGAAACCCAAGAAACGCTTGATCACTTAGTTACTTTAGGAAAAAAAGGCGACAAAACTAAAGTCGATTTGACTTTGGCCAGAGGCCTATCCTATTACACAGGAATGATTTATGAAGTAAAACCTACTACTATTAGTATGGGCACCATTACAGCGGGTGGACGGTATGATAACCTCACTAGTGTTTTTGGACTTGACGGTGTTTCTGGAGTCGGCATCTCCTTTGGCATAGATAGAATCTATGACACGCTCAATGAACTCGACCTTTTCCCAAAGGAAAATGCTCAAATCACAAAAGTGTTGCTGACCAATTTTGACGAATCTGCCCAAAAACATGCATTGATGATGCTTGGTAGACTCAGAGACCAGAATATCTCAAGTGAAGTTTTCCCGGAATCTGCTAAACTAAAAAAGCAAATGACGTATGCCGACAAGAAGGAAATCCCCTTTGTGCTCATGATAGGATCCAGAGAAATTGAAACTGGCAACTACACTCTAAAAAATATGAGTACTGGCGAACAAAAGGAACTCACACTTGCTGAAATCATAGCTGAATTAACTTAAATCCAAACGACTGCCATTCTTAAGGAATAGGCAGAATTGTTTTTTTTGAATAAGTTTCGCGTCCATGCACCGTTATCAGTGCATTAGCAAGCATGCAGTTAAAAGTTCAACATCTATTCAATAAGCTGATCAGATTAGCCTTATGCATTGGATTATGTCTAATGGTAAGTTTTGGGCTACAAGCACAACAAGCAAGTCAAAAAGGTTGGATAGAAGCTGATTTCAATATTGGCTGTACAGGCTTAACCGTCACTATAACGCATACCGGCATTAATACAGACGACTTTCAATTTAACTTTGAAGGTGACCCTAACGATCCCTTTAGCGGTAACTTCCCCGGTCAGACCACTGGTAATTCGGGAACAATCTCTACTGGTCAAGCACGGACATATACATATAATACACCTGGAGAATTTGTCATTAGGGTGTTAGACCAGTCCAACTCTGGAACTCCAGCAGTAAGGTTTGATTTATTAGCGGTAAGCGTACTAGATCAAGTGACGCCATCGATAAATGCTAGCACCTGCGCTAACAACCAAATTCAATTAGTCTTTGACTTCACTTCCGATCCGTTTGAGTCATACAATATTGACTACGGAGACGGAAGTGCCATAGAGAATTTCGTAAAACCAGCCAATACGAATACCGGAGCGATATCGTACACTTATGGCGCTAGTAACAACTATAGCATTACGGTTACTGGTGTTTTGCCCTCAGGTGGCAATAGCGGTAGTTGCAACTCCACAACAATAAATCTAACTACGCAGCAGACGATAGAAATTCCTGTTTTAAACACCATTACGCTCATTGATAATTCAAGCATTGCTTTTGAATACAATATGCTCCCGAGTGACAATCTCTACTTCTTGGAAATTGATCGAGGATCTGGATTTGAGCCTTTTATAGATATTGACGTTAACACAAACCCAACAGATATTACAGTCCAAGATGCGTCAATTGATAACCAAGCCAATTTCTACCGCTTTAGAATTAGAGCTACGGATATTTGTCTAAGCACTGAGGAATTCTCCCAAGTTGGTGCCACCATTTCAAGCAGCTTTGCCCTAAACAGCATTTCGAACACCATTGATATAGACTATCAATGGTCTACTTCAGCCGTTGACTTTACACAAATAGACTTCTTTGTTGGCAACCAACTCATAACAAATTTCTCATTATCTGAGAGTACCGTACCGCATACTGTCAGTTATAATAACTGTAATGAATTACTTCCTTTCTTTTTCCAAACAGTTACCAACGGCATCGTCAGCACAAGCCTTTTAACCACCCCCTTTGAAAACTCAACCTTGCCACTCCCCGCCACAGCCCCCCCGCAAGCAGAATTAACAGGTGGCCGGATTACACTCTCTCTTCCAACAACAGACTTTTCGCTTGGAGAATACCAAATATTTAGAAGAGACCTTACGCCAGTGTTTAATCAAATCGCAACAACAACATCATTGTCATTTATTGATACTACCATTCCTCAAGGCACCGAAGAAGCATGCTATCAAATCCGGTACTTAGACGAATGCAGTAACGTTTCGGCCTTAAGCACCGAAATATGCGTTACCATAGAAGCTAAACTGGGAATCCCGAACGCTTTTACCCCCAATGGCGATAACATAAACGACACCTTCACCGTTTCAGAGGGCATTTATAATAACTTTCAAATGCTAATCTATAACCGTTGGGGCAAGTTGATATTTCAAACAAATAGTCCGTCAATAGGATGGAATGGAACATACGAAGGAACTGACGCTCCAATGGGTAGCTACACGTATCGCATTACCTTTCAAAATGCAGACAATACCTTTAGCAAGAGATCAGGAACTTTTACATTAATTCGATAGCTTTGATAAAATTTGAGAAACATGTTTGACATGATGAAAATGATGGGCAAAGTGAAGGAGATGCAATCCAAGATGCAGGAAGCCCAAGAGAGATTAGAGTTCATTCAAGAAACAGGCGAAGCTGGAGCAGGCATGGTTAAAGCAACTGTCAATGGTAAAAAGCAAGTTGTCTCTATCGAAATAGATGAAAGTCTAATGACGAAAGAAGATAAGGACATGGTTCAGGACCTTTCCGTGGCAGCAATCAACATGGCCCTCGAAAAAGCCGAAATTAAGGCAAAAGAAGAAATCAAAAATAGCACCGAAGGCATTCTACCCAACATACCGGGAATGGACTTCGGAAATATGTTTTAAATGGGCTTACTCTCAGTTGTGCTTCTCAACTTCAATGGAAGACATCATCTAGAAGCTTTCCTTCCATCGGTAATCAAATACAGCGCTCTTCATGAGGTAGTTGTAGTAGACAACGGATCTACGGACGGTTCCGCAGCATTCGTTAAGGCCAATCATCCCGAGGTCACCATCATTGAATTTCAGGAAAACCATGGGTTTTGTGGCGGTTATAATAAATCCATCAGCCAAATTGATGCTGAATATGTTGTACTCCTAAATACAGATGTTGAGGTTACTGAAAATTGGATTGACCCCATTTTAAAGAGGCTTCAAGCAGATGAAAGCATTAAAGCAGCCCAGCCCAAAATACTTGATCAAAAATCAAAAAACACTTTTGAGTATGCTGGTGCCTCAGGTGGGTTCATCGACACGCTCGCCTATCCATTCTGCCGTGGTAGAATTTTCCAAACCTTGGAAGAAGACAGTCTTCAATATGATGGTGCAAAAGATATTTTCTGGGCATCGGGAAGTTGCCTATTTATTCACCGCGAAACTTACCTGAAATTAGGTGGTCTTGATGAAGACTTTTTTGCTCACATGGAGGAAATTGATCTTTGTTGGAGAATATGGAACAGTGGTAACCGAGTGATCGTAGTACCAGAAAGCAAAGTTTACCACGTAGGCGGAGGAACACTTGACAAAACCAAGCCTAGGAAAACCTATCTTAACTTTAGAAATGGCCTAAGTTTGCTTATTAAGAACGAACCATCAGCAAAACTGGTTTGGAAACTACCACTAAGAATCCTGCTTGACTGGGTAGCATTATTAAAATTCTCGCTAGAAAGTGGACCAAAACACGGCATCGCCATCTTAAGAGCCCACATCTACATCCTATCGCACCTTGGTTCAATCCTTGGAAAAAGAAATACATCAAACGCTCACCCATTGTCTCCTAGATATAAGGGATGGATAATTTGGTCTTACTTCATGCGAGGCAAGAAAAAATTCTCAGACTTAAAGATGCGTGATTAATTATACCAAACTGGATTTTGTCTTCTGCGCAGATGCTTACGGAAATTTATTACATAAGCTAAGCCAAGGTAAATAATGAGTGGAGACCCAAAAGTCAAAAATGACGCGTATATGAAGAATAAACGTATACTAGAGGTTGAAAAATTCAACTTCTCTCCAAGCTTATTACAAACTCCGAAAGCCTGATTTTCAAAAAATTGTTGAATTCTATCCATTACCACGCAACTAAAATACGAAATTAGGAACAATTTATTAACCGCAAAATCGGAATCTGCTAAAAAATTAGTAAATTTGCATCCTGTTGAAATACGCTTAAACAGAAGAAAACAATCAAAATTCTTATGAAAACCCAAACTGCTAAAATTATTTTCCCTATGCTGCTCATTGGGGTCATGTCAATTTCAGGATGTGCCTTGAGTAAAATGAAAAAAGCGGCTAAAGATCAGGAACTTGTTGTAGTGCCTAGCCCGCTGGAAGTCCACGCAGACACAGTAAGGTTCGATTTGACAGCCACTCTACCGGTTAAGATGATGAAACCAAAAAAGGTCTATGAGCTAAGTGCATTTTACAAATATGGAACTCAAGAAAGAGCCCTGAAAAAAATTCAATTTAGAGCCACAGACTATCCTAACTCTAACACCGTTCAGCCTGAGATTAATCAGGAGTACTTGTTCCCTTACAAAGAAGGAATGGAGAGAGGAAACCTTGAGATTCAAGGAAAAGCAATCAACCCTAAGTCTGGCACATTTCTGGAAACAGAAAGATTAGGTGTGGCAGAAGGTTTAATAGTGACTTCTAAACTCGTTCAGCCTTCTTATTACGCATCGTATGCCGATCATGGTTACAACGATCAAGAAGAACTTATTCCTACAAACGTAGAATTCTTCTTCGATCAAGGAAGATCTGTTTTCAAAACGTCTGAGCAAAGCAGTGATAGAGGTGCTAGATTTGCCGCTTTCATCGCAGAAAAGAACGTAACAAGAACAGTAACAATCACAGGTTCTCACTCACCAGAAGGTAAAGAAACCATCAATAGTGAGTTAGCTCAAGAAAGAGCAGATGCTATTGAGAAATGGTACAGAGAGCAAATGGACAAGTACGATTACCAAGGAATGGCCAGTAATATCAGATTCATTATCAAGCCTGTCGTTCAGGATTGGAGTGGATTGAAAGCGATGTTGACTAATTACAGTGGTATTTCATCTAGCCAAAAGGCGGAATGGAATAGCATCATCAATGGTTCTGGTTCATTTGAGCAAAAAGAAAAAGAACTGCAGAAGTTGAGTACTTACAAGCAAGTTTTCAAGGATGTTTATCCTCAATTGAGAACGGCCACTACAGAAGTATTGACCGTTAAGCCTAAGAAAACTAAAGCTCAAATTGCTACAATGGCATTAAATTCTTCAAGTCAATTGACTGTAGAAGAATTGGCTTACGCTGCTTCCAACAACCCTTCTCTCGAAGAGAAAAAGTCTATCTACGAAGCTGCCGCTAAGAAGAATGATACTTGGGTAATTCATAACAACCTAGGAGCCGTGCACATGGAGATGGCGATTCAGGCTGAAGGTAGAGCTCAAAGAAATTTGATAACTACTGCGCTTAATCACTTCAATATTTCTAATCAAAAGAATGCTAATGTTCAAGCGCAGGCTAATATGGGTATGGCAATGGCAATGCAAGGTAACCTTTGGGGAGCACACGCAGCACTTACAAAAGCAGCTAGTATGAACCCAGGGAATGAAGTAAGGCAAGGTGTAAATGGTGCAAAAGGAGCAGTTGAAATCATGGTAGGCAGATATGACCTAGCTATCGGTTCTTTAAACAGAGCTTCAGATCGTTCGGTTGATCAATTCAACAAAGGTCTTGTTCAGCTACTGAGAAAAGATTTCAGAAATGCACAAACTACGCTAGAAAGAGTAATTAGTAACGAAAGAGGTTACGTTGTAGCACACTATGCAGCAGCAGTTGCAGCGGCTCGCCAAGACAATGAAAACAAAGTAATCGAGCACCTCAGAAATGCAATTGGAGCTGATGCTTCGTTGAAACAAAAGGCTGCTACTGACTTAGAATTCAGAAAATTCTCAGGCTCAAATGCCTTCTTGGATTTAATGAAATAAGTCTAATAACAAAAGAAAAAGAAAGCCTCACTCCTTCTGGAGTGAGGCTTTCTTTTTACCCAATAGAATGCATTATCCTTATTGGTAATTGAACGCTGAATGTTTATTTTTACGGCCGTTAATTAAAAGAATTTCATGAGAGTTATACAGTTCAGAGAAGCCCTTAGAGAAGCAATGTCAGAAGAGATGAGAAGAGACGAAAATGTCTTTTTGATGGGCGAGGAAGTTGCAGAATACAATGGTGCTTATAAAGTGAGCCAAGGCATGCTTGATGAATTCGGAGCTGAACGTGTAATTGACACTCCTATTGCCGAGCTAGGCTTTGCCGGTATTGGTGTAGGTGCTGCCATGAACGGACTTAGACCTCTTATTGAATTTATGACATTTAACTTCTCCCTAGTAGCAATAGATCAGGTGATCAACTCTGCCGCTAAGATGATGTCAATGTCTGGTGGACAATTTCAAGTACCTATCGTGTTTAGAGGCCCAACAGGTAATGCGGGTATGCTCAGCTCTCAACACTCTCAGAATTTTGAAAACTGGTTTGCGAATACTCCAGGGCTAAAGGTAGTTGTACCTTCTAACCCATTCGATGCAAAAGGACTTTTGAAGTCATCTATTAGAGATAACGACCCTGTCATATTCATGGAATCAGAGTTAATGTATTCTGATAAAGGTGAAGTGCCTGAAGGAGAATATTTATTACCTATTGGACAAGCACATACCGTAAAAGAAGGTTCTGACGTAACACTCGTTTCTTTTGGGAAAATGATGAAAATCGTTGATGAGGCTGCCATTGAATTAGAAAAGAAAGGCATTAGTGCTGAAGTGATCGATTTAAGATCTGTAAGACCAATTGACTATAAAACTATAATAGAGTCAGTGAAAAAGACCAATAGATTAGTCGTAGTGGAAGAAGCATGGCCACTCGCCTCTATTTCTACAGACATAGCATTCAATGTTCAAAAGGATGCTTTTGATTATCTAGACGCACCGGTTAAGCGAGTAAACAGTTTTGATTTACCACTCCCATATGCACCAACACTCATTGACGCCATCTTACCTAATGTCAAGAGAACATTAGATGCCGTAGACTCGGTCATGTACAGATAAAAAGAATTAAATTCCTTAAAAGTCAGGCCAATCAGTCTGACTTTTTTTATGTTTAAACATGGCAAAACTAATCCTAATAGCCGGGGTCAGCCGATCTGGTAAAACAACACTTGCCCGCAAACTTGCCATAAACCTAGCAAAATCAGTGATTTTACATCAAGACGAGTACGTTCTTGATGAACATCTACTACCTCGTATCAAGAATAGAATAGACTGGGAAAAACCAGAAACCATCTATTGGGATAAAATTCTCCAATCTTACGAGCAACTGAGCAAAAAGTATGATTTTGTTATAGTAGAAGGAATATTCGCACTCCACAATAAACAATTAGTCGAGATGGCTGATTCAACTATCCTTCTAAAACTAGACCGTGATGCCTTTGTCAAAAGTAGAAAGAATGAGGATCGTTGGGGCAAAGAACCGTCTTGGTTCATCGATCATGTATGGAACAGCCATTTAATCTTTCATAACCCGCACAAAGTGGTTCCTAACCATACTTTGTATACTCCATCTCCCTCCAACTTCGAAGAAATTTTAAATCAATTAAAGTCTTAGTTGAAATTTATTTGCATCGTTCCATTCTATGTTCTAGATTAACGAAGAATTTAGTTCAAATGAAAAGACTCACTTCGTTTACCTTATCGTCCATGCTGATGTTCATTATCCTGGCATGTTCTCAACCGGCAGCAATAGAGGAAGAAAAGGAAGAGGCGATTATGCCTGAAGAAAAGGTAAGAGAAAAGGTAGCCCGTTTCGATACGGATATCCCCTCCTATAAATTTGAGTTCTCTTCTCTAGCGCTCAACCAAAACATGAAAGACTTAGACGATTTTGTCTTTAAATACTATGGTGAATTCTACACTGAAGACTTCAATATCTTTCGGCTTGACCGAATCGATTACCTAGCAGAGTCCCACGAAATTGACGACATAAACCTTTATTATATTGATAGCCTACTAGTCAAAATACAGGTTTATTTAAGAGAAGATAAGACAGACGAATTCCTAAGAAGGTATGGCAGAGCCAAAATAAAAATCAACGATTATCATAACAAAAAACTACTGGAAACTGAGAAAGTGCTTGTGAAAAAAGAGGGTAAATACGCAGTAAATGAAAAACTAGACGCTTTTACGCTAAAATGGGATAGAGATGACCTGGACATTGCCTATAATGTTAGCAGAAAACCAGATAGCACGTATTTCAACCCGACTGAAGACATCACAGTACTTGATAGCAAGACTAAGCATTTTCAAATCACTTTTCAAACAAAGGATTTCGATAGACAGCTAGCATGGATAAAATGGGAGTCTTATAAGGACTCTAAAGGACTAAAGGCACAACCCGCAAGTGACCGTTAAATTTATCGCTTTCCCATCATATTAGCCAAGCCAGACATTGCTCGCTTTCCCCCCACCTTGTTCATGGCTTTCATCATCTTCCGCATATCACCAAACTGCTTCATAAGGTTGTTTACCTGCTGAATGGATGTACCAGAACCTGTCGCAATTCGCTTTCTACGGCTTCCATTAAGCAACTCAGGGTTAGCGCGTTCATCTTTAGTCATTGACTTAATGATTGCCTCAATTGGCTTAAAAGAATCATCATCTAGGTCTACACCTTTCAGAGCCTTACCCATACCAGGAATCATACCCATCAAGTCTTTGAGGTTACCCATCTTCTTGATTTGCTCTAATTGAGATAGAAAATCATCAAAATCGAACTTGTTCTGACGGATCTTCTTGTTCAGAGCTTTTGCTTCATCTTCATCAAAAGACTGCTGAGCCTTTTCAACAAGCGAGATAACATCTCCCATGCCCAGAATTCGATTGGCCATACGGTCTGGATGAAAGACATCAATTGCCTCCATCTTCTCACCTGTAGAGATATATTTGATTGGTTTCTCAACTACATTCCTAATGGATAGCGCTGCACCACCTCTTGAATCGCCATCAAGTTTAGTCAGTACGACACCGTCAAAGTTTAGCCTTTCATTAAAGGTCTTAGCCGTATTAACAGCATCTTGACCCGTCATTGAATCAACAACAAATAATGTTTCTGAAGGATTGAGAGCTGACTTTAACTGCTCAATCTCTTGCATCATTTGGTCATCCACGGCTAAACGACCAGCCGTATCCACAATCACAATTTTCTTTCCGGTTGCCTTGGCATGCTTAATGGCATTAGTGGCAATTTCAATGGCATTTTTATTATCAGGCTCAGCGTAAACATCTACCTCAATTTGCTCTCCGAGCACCTTCAATTGGTCTATCGCAGCAGGACGGTAAATATCACAAGCAGTTAGTAGAACTTGACGGCCTTGGGATTTCAGCAATCTTGCGAGTTTACCGGAGAATGTAGTTTTACCAGACCCTTGCAAACCTGAAATAAGAATAACCGCGGGATCACCTTGAATGGATATGTCAGCCTTTTGGCCACCCATCATTGCAGTAAGCTCTTCACTTACAATTTTAGTCAGCAACTGGCCTGGAGAAACAGATATAAGTACGTCTCTACCGAGTGCTTCTTCTTTAATTTTATCAGTTACCTCTTTGGCAACTTTAAAGTTTACATCAGCATCGATCAACGCACGCCTAATCTCCTTTACAGTAGTTGCAACGTTGATTTCGGTAATTTTCCCTTGACCTTTTAAAGTCTTAAAGGCTCTATCTAACTTTCCACTTAAACTTTCGAACATATCTGCGTACAATTGCGAACCCAAAATTAGCCATTTTTACTAGTATTAAAAGAGTCCTAAGCCTTGATTTAGCTTACAAAACCTTTTGTATTCCATGCCTTATAGAGATATTGTGGCTTTAATTAGATTGCTGAAGAAATGAGAAAGATCCACTTCAAAAAAGACGTACTTCCACATATCCTTGCCGTGGCGCTATTTCTCGCCTTAACGCTATTTTTCTTCAGACCTGCATTCTTCGATGGACAATCATTATCCCAAGGAGATATAGAACAATGGAGTGCCAGTGCAACTGAGTTAATTGATTACCGAAATGAAACCGGACAAGAGGGCTTATGGACTAACTCTATTTTTGGTGGTATGCCAGCCTATATGATCAGTGTGCAATGGGGCAATCAACTCATAAAATTCACCCATGCTGTTTATACATTAGGACTACCCCACCCGGCAAGAATTCTATTTGCGTCTATGCTCAGCTTTTACATTATGCTACTCTGCTTTAAGGTTAGGCCATATTTGGCCATTCTTGGCGCTATCGCATTCGGCTGCTCCTCATATAATCTCATCGGTTTTACCGCAGGCCATAATGCCCGCATATCTGCCGTTTCATTTATGCCACTTGTCATAGGCGCAATTCATCTTTGCCTAACGAGAAATAAGTGGTTGGGCGGGAGCCTGACAGCCCTAGCATTAGCAATGCAACTAAGAGTAAATCACATCCAAATGACCTACTATTTGGTCTTTGTGATTGTTATCTATGGTATCATTCAGTTGATTTACCATTACCGAGCCGGGAAAATAAAGTTCTTTTTACAACGCAGTGCTATCCTAATTTGTGCTGTTATTTTGGCTATAGGAACATATTTCGGAGAGTTTTATGCCACATATGAATACGGAAAGTATTCTAACCGAGGAAAGTCTGAACTTACTCAACAAACAGATGACGAGAAAAATCAGGACGGTTTGTCAAAATCCTACGCTTTTAGATATAGCAACGGTATATGGGACCCCTTTACATTATTCATCCCTAATGCGCTCGGAGGAAGTGCCAGTTTAGGGCCCGACTCTAATATTGCTGAGGGCTTAAGAAAAGCTGGTGCTACTGAAGCTCAGGTCAGGCAGCAGCTCCCAAGTATCAATGGACTCCTATACTGGGGGAAAGAAACGGCAACCACTTATTATGCTGGAGCAATAATGGTTTTTCTATTTGCTGTAGGAGTTGCGTTTGTCGACAAGAAATACGTTATCTGGCTTATTGCAGTAACCATTCTGGGTATAGTTTTAAGCTATGGCCGAAATATGGAAAGTATTAACTATCTATTGTTCGATTATCTGCCTGGATACAATAAGTTTAGATCGGTAACCTTCACCATGGCCCTACCCATCTTTGCCATTTCTCTTTTAGGGATGCTAGGACTCGAAAAACTACTTGAACAAAAACTTGATAAGACTACCAAGAAAAAGCTATTAATTGCCCTAGGCTCTACAGCAGGCTTGGCTTTATTATTAGCCATCTTTGCAGGAGCTTTCGGTTTCAGGGGTATTGCAGACAATCCGCAATGGCCAGATTGGCTAAAAGGCGGCATCATCGAAGACCGTAAAAGTGCTTTTCGTATAGACGCTTTCAGGTCATTCATTTTTATTGTGCTCTTTGCTGGAGTCTATTACCTCCATGCTATCAGCAAAATATCTAAATCAATTGCATTCAGTCTTTTTGCATTGCTGGTCATTTTAGACATCTCCTTGATGGGGGGGCGTTTCATGAATGAATCTAGATTTCTGAATACTTCTGAGCAATCAGCCCAAATGCTTCCGGGCGACCAGTTCATCCAACAAAATAAAAACCTTGGAGACCGTGTGATCGACCTTGGCCCAAATATTTTCTATGATGCGCGTGCCTCTAGATTTAATCATTCCATCAACGGATACCATGGTGCTAGGATTAGAAGGTTTCAAGAATTGCTTGATGCCAAATTACAGGATGAGCGTTTTCAAATGAGGCAAGATTTTCAAAGTGGCGCACTCAATTTCGAAAACTACGAGATTGTCAATATGTTGAACGGTCGCTTTGTTATGGCCAATCCAACTAGTCCCCAAGGCATAGTGGTAAATAATGAGGCCAATGGTGCCGCATGGTTTGTCTCGGATATTAAACTAGTGAGCAGTCCAGATGAGGAACTCGCTCAAACACAAATAATCAACACGAATGAAACTGCGGTCATCGATCAGTCAAAGTTTTCGGGAATAAAAAACTCCTATCAAAACAACGGCACTATTGAATTAACAGAATACAATCCCGGTTATTGGAAATATGAGTCCAATAATTCTGGTGATGGCTTTGCCGTTTTCTCGGAGATTCACTACCCAAAAGGATTTAAGGTTACCATAGATGGACAAGAGGTGGATATGCTTAGGGCCAATTATATCCTCAGGGCCTTAGAAATACCAGCTGGCAAGCATATGATTGAATTTAGATTCGTACCGAAAATCTATACTGCTGGTTCAGCAGTAATGCAGGTGTTTTCGATTTTGACTTTGTTGCTCTTTTTGATTTCCCTCTATTTAACTGTCAAAAAGCCTTAAGTCAAAGCCAATCTCTTTTCAGATAGAGGAAGATCGATGAATGAAAAAAAAATGGATAAAAAAGTCTGTATGCTCTTACATGAATTTTATCCAAATGATATTCGCGTAAGCAAAGAGGTGAAAACTCTCATCTCCGCTGGCTTCGAAATTCACTTAATCTGCTTGTGCAGAAAAGATGAATCGTTAGAAGAAATTGTCAATGGTATTTCAGTACATAGAATAAGAATTGCACAAACCTTCTTCTGGCGAGGGATTTGGGATATCTTATTAGCAATCTCTTTCGTACAACCAGTCTTTCTTAGAAAAATCAAAGCATTACATAAACAGGAGAACTTCTCAATATTCCATGTTCATGACCTACCTCTGGCCAAAACGGCTATTAAAGCAGCGAAGAAATTACCAAAGGTAAAAGTCATTCTGGACTTGCATGAGAATTACCCAGAAGCCTTAAAAGTCTGGTTTCAATGGAAGAGAAATCCACTGATTAGACTTAAGAACTCAACCTTCTTTGGGTTTGAAAGATGGCTTGTTTATGAGAGGAAAGCCTGCCATGCTGCGGATCACCTCATCGTAGTGGTCGAAGAGATGAGAGATCGGTTGATTGCTCTTCACAAACTACCTCAAAATAAAATCACCGTTGTTACGAATAGCGAAGGTCAGGGTTTTCTCCATCAGGAGCGCATCCCAGACATCTATGACAGGTCTTCGAATGACTTCATACTGGCTTATACGGGAGGCGTAGGGCCACATAGGGGTGTGGATGTTGCCATTGAAGGACTGGGACTAACTAAGTCCAAAAATATTAGACTAGAGATTACAGGGTCTTTGTCGGATGATTCTAGAATATGGTTAACCGACTTGGCAAGCAAACATGGTGTATTAGATAGGGTGAGAATTAACGGTTACCAACCTTTTCACAAGTTCTTTTCCTACATGGCGCTAGCTGATGTAAACCTAATTCCGCACAATAGAAATGGGCACACAGATCACACCATACCACATAAGCTTTTTCAAGGGATGATGGTGGGAAAACCTGTTCTGGTCAGTGATGCACCACCTTTGGAGCGTGTGGTAAAAGCTACCAACTCAGGATTGGTATTCGAAGCTGGCAATGCCCAAGATTTTGCTAAGCAGATAGACTTGCTTTACGAGCAGCCAGATAAGGCAAGAGCATTTGGAAATAATGGAAACCGAGCCACAACCAAGGGCAAATGGAATTGGGAACATACTGGCCAAAACCTTGTAGACCTTTATTCAAATATCACTGCAAGCCAATGATGTCATTCTTCTACAAGTTTATCTACAGTGGGCCAATCAACTTTTTGATTAGGAATCTATTAAAATCCATTCCAAATATTCCAGCTAAATATCGACTCCCTCCTTCGGGTGTGGTCAATATCAAAACTGATCAAGGAAGTTTCAAAATGGCTACAAACCAGACATGCTATGTCACTCATTTGCTGTTCTGGAATGGCTACAAACAGTTTGAATATTCTATTCTGTTTTCTAAACTAATTCGACAAACGACTATATTCTATGATATAGGCGCTAACATAGGCTATTATTCCTTATTAGGCTGCCAGTTAAACCCTGACATTAAAGTGAAGGCATTTGAACCAGCTAATGGCCCATCATTCTACCTCAACAGAAACATTGAACTGAACAATATGGGTTATTCTATTACTAGTGTTGACCTTGCCCTTAGTGATAGTGAGGGAAAAACAGTTTTTCATGAGGTTAAAAACACAAAGTATAGCTACCTAGATCATAACCTATCTGGTGAAAATAACTTGGTCGGCAAGGTTGCTAAGAAATCTTTCGTTGAATGTGAAGTAGCTACCGATACCCTAGACCACTATTGCCAAGAACAAAACGAATACCCTGACTTAATTAAGATTGATACTGAGGGAGCTGAAATAATGGTCTTAAAAGGAGGCAAAAAGTCTATCAAAACTTCTCGCCCGATAGTCATTTGTGAAATACTATCATTTGAGAAAGGTGAAGAAATCATCAGTTTCTTTAGCAGCATGGAGAATTACGTGATTTTCAAACTTAATGGTTCCGACTTTATAGAAATAACCGATATTCACGGCATCGATTTTAAAGTAACCCATGACTTCATCTTCAGCCCCACTGAAAAGGTCAGTTTATTATCCTAGATTGCTTAGAGAACACATTAATCAATGGCCGTCACACTTGAAAAATTTCTAAAAGTCAAAGAAACAGTCTTACAAAATGGACCTAAAGAGCGCAACATTACGGCTAAACCAGGTAGTGGAATTGCTTATTTCGAATACCGATTATTACGCCCCTATTACAAAATAAAGGCGAAACAATTCCAAAAAAAATACCCTCAACACCCTTGGCTTACAGCTACCTCCATAAAGGCTTTTGACCTACTCCTAACAAAAGAAGATATTGGATTAGAATATGGAAGTGGCCGGAGCACTTATCATTTCGCAAAGTTACTCGGTCAACTTACCAGCGTTGAACACCATGAAGAGTGGTATAACATAGTCGAGAGCACGCTCACTGAGAATAAGATAGATAACGTAAATCTAAAATTAATACTACCGAATAGTGCGTACGCAAAACCAAACCTGAGTAGTGTGGACGATTACTTTTTAGACGAAGGAGAGTACCCTGTGAAAGACGCTGTATTTTTAGATTACTTCAATTTTATTGACACAATTTTGGACAACTCTTTGGACTTTGTTTTGATTGACGGAAGAGCACGGGTTTCTTGCGCAAAGAAGGCCGAGAGTAAGCTAAAAAGTGGGGGATTGTTTGTATTAGATAATTCTGAAAGAGTACGCTATAAGGAGATTCATGAAATGCTAAAAACCTGGCCAAGTTTATATTCCAGCACTGGCCTTACAGATACAATTATTTGGAGAAAACCCTGATGGGCATTGTCATTAAACAGAGTATTCGATCTTCCATCATTGCCTATCTAGGTGTTGCCATAGGCTATGTAAACGTGCTTTGGCTCTACCCCTACTTTTTATCCACAGAGCAAGTCGGACTTTTTCGGTTGATTCAAAGTTCTGCATACTTATTAGCCACTTTCGGTCAGTTTGGACTAGGCCAAAGCTTAGTCAAATTCTTTCCTGAGCAAAAAGAGAATAAAAGCTTTCTCACCACAATTCTTCTTGGTGGAGGGCTCGGCTTTCTAATCCTCAGTGGGGTCACTTTAATTTTTAGAGAAACCATTGTCAATTACTTTTCAAAAGAATCTGCTCTTTTTGTAGACTACTTTCAGGTCACTCTCCTAGTGTCATTCCTGATAATCCAATTTCAGATTTTAGAGGCGTATTCAAGAAGCCTTTTGCAAATAGTTATCCCTACACTCCTAAAGGATATCGGCCTTAGGGTGCTCACTTTAATAGTCCTTCTACTTTATGGCTTTGACTATATTGAATTTCAAGAACTTATATATTCACTCATAGGAGTGTATGGAGCGGTGTGCTTTGGCCTAGCGATTCACCTAGCCAATAAAAAACAACTACCTCTTAAAATCAGTCTTAGCTTTCTAAGCAATGGCGTTGGAAAAAGAATCCTAAACTTCGGCCTTTATTCACTCATAGGAGCCGGAGGCACTCAAATCATATTGCAAATAGACAGTATTATGATTAGTGGTGCACTTGGGTTGGAAGCAACAGGAATTTATACGATCGCCTTCTTTATTGGTGTGGTCATAGAAATGCCAAAGAGAGCCATCACTCAAATTAGTTCCGCTCTACTTGCGCAATCCTTTAACAAAGGCGATATGTCGGCAGTCAAAAAACTCTATCAGCAGACCTCCATCAACCAAATGATTATAGGCACGCTTCTCCTTATTGGTGTTTGGGCAAACCTAGATAGTATTTACAGCTTCATCCCTAACAATGAAGCTTATCTAAATGGCTTTAATGTTGTTCTATTCATTGCCCTCGGAAAGCTCAGTGACATGGCTTTCGGTACGAACGGTGAGATAATAGTGATGTCTAAGTATTATCGCTTTAACGTTATTGCTGTTTCTTTTCTAGCAGTACTAACTATCATACTAAACCTAACACTAATACCAGAATACGGCATTGAAGGGGCAGCAATTGCCTCATTTCTTTCTATGCTCATTTTCAATCTTTTAAAATTCACTTTTGTTTGGTCAAAATTTGGGATACAGCCCTTTACAATAGCTTCTCTTAAGTTTGTAATGATAGCTGGTTTAACGCTTTTAATTAACTATCTCATTCCAACTTTTGACAATATTTATATCGATGTGCTTATTCGGTCTTTGGTGATAATTGGAGTCTTAGGGGGCTTAACTTATGGTATGAGAATTTCTCAGGAGGTTAATGAAGTTTCGAAAAGTTTTTTCAAAAAAATCAAGACCCTATAAAGACCTCAGCCAATCAGACAACTCCTTGGTTAAATTTCTACGTTCGAAACGGTCTATATCTTCAAATTTCCACCTGCTAGAATTTGACTTCCAAGCAAGGTATTCTTGAAGTAAAAACTGCTTTAATTCTGCATAAGAGTTGTAATTGAATGAACCACCAGCAGAACAATCAGCAATGATCTTAGCAATGTCATTACCCTCAACTCCTATCGCTAAGATTGGTCTCTTTGCGCTCAAATACTCAAATAATTTACCAGGTAGCTGAGAAACAGATCCTTCATTATTTGTCTGAAGCAGCAACAAGAGATTACTAGACAAATATCCTTGATGCACTTTGTCGTGAGTGACAGAAGTTCTAGTCACCAACTTATCTTTAAGTCTAGGGTAACTAAGAATTGACGCCTCAACTTCTGAACTTAATATGCCAGTGAACCTTAGTTCGAGGTGATCATGAAAGTCGTCAACTTCGCACAGCTCATGTAAGGCTTTCCATAGGTTCTCTGGATTACGATGTTTACTAAGCATACCCAAATGACTAATCACAAAGTTCGAACTCACGTCAAAATTTTGATCAAATTGTATGTCTGATGAATCAAATCCATTCGTAATGAAATGAGTTCTGCGAGCCCCCAGTGCTTTGAATTCGGCTGCCGCCCTCGGGCCAGTAGCCAAAATAGCATCAGACATCTTCAACACTTCTTGCTCTAATTTCAAGTGCTTTTTCCAAATGAATGGCGATATCTTCATTCGCTTGAGAATATCCCACTGTGACCATGGGTCTCTGAAGTCTGCGACCCAAGTCAATGCCGGGTTTCGAAGCTTTAATCTTTTGCCAATAAGATGTATACTATGTGGTGGCCCAGTGGTGATAATGTGTTTAACCTCATTAGTTTCAAGAATCGACATCAAATAATCAGCCGATGGTTTTACCCAAAATATTTTAGGATCTGGCACAAAAAGGTTACCTCTAATCCAAATCGCGAACTTTTTAAAAACCCCACCGCTACCTGACTCTAACACCTGGCCTTGCTTGAGCTCCTTCTTTCCTGTCAACCTTTTGAAAAGGCCATATGGCTCCCAAATCGGAAACTTCAAGACTTCAACAGAAGGATTGATATCCTTTTCTAAAGACGAATCTTTTTGATCAAAATCAGGGTTCTCAGGGGTGAAAATAATAGGATCCCAACCAAATTCAGGAAGGTACTTGCTGAACTTTAGCCAACGCTGTACACCAGCCCCACCACTTGGTGGCCAATAGTAGGTGATAATCAGAATTGGCTTACGTTTCTCTTCCACGGTATACCTCAAAGATTGGTCATTATTGCAGTTCAGCAAAATGCCATTTGCAATTAATGCTAAAAAAATTTTACTTCGGCTTCATTTACGGTCAAACTCAAATATACTATCATGGGATATGTTCCAATTTTTGTTGCACTACTCGGTCTAGTGTTGCTTTACACTATTTACACTTATAATCTCATCAAGCCTAGAAAGGCTAGACTCACCCAAGTCATAGATCAAATGGCAAAAAATAGTAGTCTTCGAAAAAATATTATTCTCAAATACGATCAAGCAAACGAAGGTTCTACCCTATCCGATGTTGCCCAATTACTAAAGAAAACCTCGACTGACAGGTTCCAAAGTTATCGTAAGGAAGAAGAACTAGTTTTGGCCATTGACACAGCCGCCAACAGTCTGTCAGATAAACAAATCAGTAACGACCTTCTTTCTGCAAACAAGACGCAACAAGAATTGATGGGGAAGCTAAAGTCAATGTCTAATGAGTATAACACCTTTATCAAAAAAGCTCCAGCAAGTATGGTTGCCTCAGTTTTTGGTTTCAGGCAATTCTAAGCGACCGTTTAGAAAACTAAGGACCTCATTGAAGTCATACGGACTAAACCAATCTGTTTGTTCGTCTTTTTTGAACCAAGTCAACTGTCTTTTCGCATACCTTCTAGAGTTCCGCTTGAGCAGCCTTATCGCCTCATCCTTATCATACTTAGCATCCAAATACCCGAAAACCTCGCTATAACCAACCGTCTGCAACGCATTAAGTGATTTATATTGATAAAACCTTTCTGCCTCTTCAAAAAGGCCCGCATCAATCATTTGGTCCATACGTTTATCGATCCTATTATATAGGTCTTCTCTATTGAGCTCCAGTCCGATACAAATAACTTCGAAAGGCCGAGCGGTTGGCTGTCTCTTTCTGAAATGAGAAAATGGTTGCCCCGTAGACCTGATTACTTCCAATGCTCGTATAATCCTCTGCGGATTCTTTAAATCCACAATTTCATAGTAGTCCGGATCGGTCGATTTCAATTCTTCATTCAGAACAGCAAGGCCCTTATTCTTTAGCTCCGACTTTAATTGATCTCTTACCCCTGCTTTAACATCAGGTAAGTCGTCCATCCCGTTAACCACAGCATTGACAAAAAGGCCTGAGCCACCTACTAGAACCACCACATCAGTTTTCTCGAAAATAAATTCTAGCCTACCCAAAGCCTCTCTTTCATATTGGCCCACGTCATAAGGGTCCTGAATTGATAAATTGTTTATGAAATGATGCTGAACCTCGCCAAGCTCTTCTGCACTGGGCTTGGCGGTACCCACCTCAAGTTCTCGATAAAATTGGCGTGAGTCTGCAGAAAGAATCTCAGTTCCTAAGGCTTTGGCAAGCTTAATGCTCAAAGCAGTTTTACCCACAGCTGTTGGACCTACAACACAGATTAAGTGTTTTTTTGACATGCTTCTTATAAGAAGTTAGGCTTAAATATATTATAATTGATGTAACACGCGCTCATGAAGAATACCAAAGGACCAATTTTAGTGGTTGACGATAATGAAACGAACCGTAAATATGTAAATACGGTTTTGAGAAATCTAGATAGAACAATCTATTTAGCTGAAAGTGGTTTCCAAGGCCTTGAAATTATTACTTCGAAACATATTGATCTCGTCTTAATTGATATACAAATGCCAATTATGGATGGCTTTGAATGTCACGACCAAATACGAAAAACAGTTGACTATGATCTACCGATTTTAGCAATGACCGCTTATTCTGACCCTAAGGATCGTAGTAAGTTTATCACTTATGGATTTAACGATTACATCACCAAACCTGTTAAACCAGAAGTTCTTAAAAACACTGTAGCATTTTGGCTTAACGAACGCGATAAAATAGCCCTGCAACCTTCGAATGGTACTACGCCTGACTTTGATTTTAAAATCATCGAAGAACTAAAACGCTATGCCGATCGAGATGAATTAATCGAATTGTACAATGAGTTCATCGAGGAAACAAACAATTTCAAAGAAAAGCTCCTCTTTTTACAAGACACAAACAATCGTACTGAAATTTTAAGTATCTTGCACACAATTAAAGGTAATGCTGGCTCACTAGGTTTTGCCAAACTTTCAGAGTTAGTAACGCTACTCGAAAGCGATATAAACAATAAAAATGATTTTTCACTCAACGAAAGATTGAATGAAATCTTAGTCTATAGCAGCGAAATTTTTAGTAATTATGACAAACAACTGAATCTTAACCTATGAGTATTATGACTGAAGTGGACTACAAAAAAGTTCTCGTAGCAGAGGATAGTTCAGTGATTCAGAATCTTCTGAAGAAAATTCTACTTTTTGAAAATTGCAAAATCACGTCTGCCAAAGATGGTAAGTCAGTATTGAGCAAATTCGAATCAGAAGACTTTGATCTGATCATTATGGACGTGAATCTCCCTCTACTTGATGGACTCTCTGCAACTAAGGAAATTAGATCGAGTAAATCGAAAAAAGCCAATATTCCAATCATCGGTATCTCTGGAAATGCCAAGAACCTTCCGGTATCCGTATTTTTTGAAGCTGGAATGAATGAATACATGCAAAAGCCTTTGGATTATGATAAGCTAATCGAACTTGTCAAAAAGTATACTGGTAGTTTTTAATGACGATTCGGTACACAAAACAATTTCTAAATAAACTAGAGGATGTTTTTGCTGAATCTGATTACGTATTACGTTACGAAAAGGGCAATTTCAAATCAGGGTATTGCCTGCTAAATGAAACGAAGATTGCTATCGTCAATAAGTATTACACGACAGAAGGAAAAATCAACTGCCTCATCGATATTCTTAAGTCAATTGAAATTGACAAAAACTTGCTGAGTGATAAGAATACCAATCTATTGATAGAGTTATCTCAAACGACTTTAGAACTGTGAAAGTAACCGTTCTAGGATCAGGCACATCACAGGGCGTCCCAGTTATAGGTTGTTCTTGCGAGGTTTGCCGTTCATTAGATTTCAGAGATAAAAGGCTGCGAGTATCTATCCATATTGAAGTGGATGAAAAGAGTTTCATCATAGATTCCGGTCCTGACTTTAGACAGCAGGTGCTTCGTGAAAGAATAAAATCACTTGATGCACTAATCTTCACCCATGAGCACAAAGACCATACAGCCGGAATGGATGACATTCGCTCCTTTAACTTTCTACAAAAAAGGGATATGCCGGTCTATGGCAGGCAAAGTGTATTAGAGCAGTTGAAGAGAGAGTTTGCCTATGTATTTGAAGAAAAAAAATACCCTGGTGTACCGCAAGTTAAGCTTAATGCTATTGAAAACCGGATTTTCTCTGTCGAAGGCGTAGACTTTACGCCAATCGAAGTAATGCATCATCACCTTCCCGTTTACGGCTTTAGAGTAAATGACTTCTCGTACGTCACGGACGCAAAGACCATTAGTGAATCTGAAAAAGAAAAGATTAAAGGATCCAAAGTCTTGATTTTAGATGCTTTGCAAAAAGAAGATCACTTAAGTCATCTTACTCTGGCAGAAGCACTAGCGTTGGTTGAAGAACTTGATGTTGAAATGGTTTATCTCACACACATTAGCCATCGCATGGGACTTCATCAAACCGTTAACTCCGAATTACCTGACAACGTCAAACTCGCATATGATGGCCTTCAAATTAAGCTATAGTGCAATTCAACTACTATACGCTTAAGAGACTATCTGCTGAACTCACAAGTCGGCTCCTCAAAAGTGAATGGCGTGAATCTTTCAGCCAACAAAAAGATGAACTCATCATTTCCTTAATTCTTGAGAACAACTCCCCTTTTTATATCAGGTGTACCTTAGAGAGCGATTTTTCTACTATCTCATTTCCACGAGCGTATCATAAGAGTAGAAAAAATGTGGTGACAATATTTCCAGAGCTTACTCATTCGAAAGTTGATTTAATTGAACAATATGAAAATGAAAGAGCCTTTTCATTTCACTTCAGTAACGGCTTTGTTCTACTCTTTAAACTTTTCGGAAATAGATCTAATATTATTCTATTTGACAAATTAGGTAACAAATCCCTCTTCAAAAAGATATTAATCGCTGACAACAACCTTCAGCTAGAAACACTTCATCGTCCAATAAATAGGGATTTGGCAAGCTATAGGGCAGAACCCAATTTCTATTGCTTCTTCCCTACTTTTGATAAAACAATAAAAAGATACTTAGACGAATCAGGATTCAATTCCCTTTCAATTGATGCGCAATGGGAGTTCCTTTTAGACCTAGAAGATCAATTGAATTCAAACCCCTTTCTTCTACTTAACACCGAACCAAAACCTACTTTTAGTCTTCTTCCGTTAAACAACTCCTCGAAAAACTTAGGAGTGGTTACCATCTCAGCATTGAATGACTTTCATAGTTTTTTTACTAGAGAATACGCTTTAAAAATCGAGAAGGTGCAGCAAAAGGCACAATTAGTGAAAAGAGTCAAACAGTGTGAGAATTATATTACCAAGGTCCATAAGAAATTAAGCAGTTTGGAAAACGAAATATCTCCGAGCCAAATTGCAGATATATTGATGGCTAACATGCATGCAGTGACAATTGGCCAAACCAAAGTTTCACTACTCAATTTTTATACTGGGGCACAAATAGAGATAAAACTAAAAAAAGACCTCTCTCCCCAAAAGAATGCGGAGCAGTATTATCGCAAATCAAAAAATAGAAAAATAGAACTTGAAGTACTCCGAAAAAACATTGATGAGAAAAAGATAGAAATTTCTAATCTTGAAAATTCAATTCTGGCAATAGATCAAATTCAGTCAATCAAAGCCTTAAGAAAGTCATCTAAACAAAACCCTACAAAAAACAACTTAAGACTGCAAGAATCAAAGCCCTATAAGGAGTTTATAATTGAGGGCTTTAAAGTATGGGTTGGCAAAAATGCTAAATCGAATGACGAACTCACATTGAAACACAGATACAAGGAAGACCTCTGGTTTCATGTCAAAGATGTTCCTGGTTCTCATGTACTCCTGAAACACATTGCTGGCCAAGGTTTCCCCGCCAACGTTATTGAAAAGGTGGCTGCTTTAGCTGCCTACTACTCGAAAAGAAAAGGAGACAATCATGTCCCAGTAATTTACACTCCAGCCAAATTCATAAGAAAGCGAAAGGGAAGTCTACCGGGGCAAGTTATCGTAGAAAGAGAAAAGGTGATCTTGGTAAACCCAAGCTCATACTAATCGGCTACGTTCAGCTTCAGCATGTTGGTTCTACCCTTTTCGTGAATAGGCATACTGGCAGTTGTGATAAACACATCTCCAGAGGCTAAATGATCATGTGCCTTCAAGATGTTTTCTTGATCTTTGAAAGTCTCATCTGTTGAAACAAGTGCATTATAATGAAAGCCTTCAACACCCCAGATCAAACTCAACTTTGTTAATAGGCTCTTATTAGGCGTAAAAATAAAAATCTTTGCCTTTGGACGACTCGAAGATAGTTTGAATGCGGTATAGCCCGAAACTGTATTCCCAATAATAGCCTCGGCATCAACCCGATCACTCAGCTTACATGCCCCATAAAGAATATTATCATTCATGAACGTTTCACTGTCCCGCACTGGCATTCCTACCTTATCGTATACATTAGCTGACTGCTCAACAGAAGCAATCGTTCTCGCCATGGTCTCAACTGTTTCTAGTGGATACTTGCCTGCAGCAGTTTCAGCTGAGAGCATCATAGCATCAGCACCGTCCATTACAGCGTTTGCAACGTCATTCGTTTCTGCGCGCGTTGGACGAGGATTTTGAATCATACTCTCCATCATTTGGGTGGCAATGATTACTGGCTTGGCCGCCTTGTTACATTTATCCACCATCATTTTCTGGGCCATTGGAACTTCTTCCATTACGATTTCTACGCCTAAGTCTCCTCTGGCTACCATAAGTGCATCAGACTCCGCAATTATCTCATCGATGTTTTGAAGTGCTTCCGGCTTCTCTACTTTAGAAATTACTCTAATATCTTTACCTGAAGCCGCAATTCGCTGCTTTAAATCAATGATATCTTCAACAGATCTAACGAAAGAGAGGGCAATCCAATCAACATCCTGAGATATTCCGAAAGCCAAATCGACTATATCTTTTTCTGTTAATGCTGGTGCCGATACCTTAGTAAAAGGAAGGTTGATTCCTTTTCTAGACTTCAAAGAACCGCCATATTTCACTTCACAAATCACATCACCACCCTTAACTCCCTTTACGGTGAGCTCCAGATTACCATCATCAATCAATATCATATCTCCAACATTAACATCTGTTGGAAGGTCTTGGTAAGAAGTACTTACTCTTTGTGCTGTTCCTTCGCAAGACTCATTGGTTATGACAATCTCGTCACCTGCTTTTATAAAGACTTCACCATTGTCAACACTCTCTACTCTAATTTTTGGCCCTTGAAGATCTTGAAGAATCGAAATATGAGTACCCAATTCAGCATTTACCTCTCTTATTCTTTGAATGACCTCGGCATGACCTGCATGCTCTCCATGAGAGAAGTTCAACCTAAATACATTTACTCCAGCTTTTGCCAGTTCGGTTAGCATTTCTTTTGACCTGCTTGCTGGCCCTACTGTAGCCACAATTTTGGCTCGCTTGTTAATCCTTTGGTGACCCATATTAAAATATCAGATTGTCTCTCGATTTTAAGGCTTCGATGTCCACTTTTGTGGTAAATTGCACGAAAGATATTTCTTTGATTTTGCTAATGAAAGTATTCTCATCGAAAGTATTGGATTCGTTTTCCAAAATAATGAAGTAGTCAAAATTCTTTAGTTCTGGCACAATAAAAGCATCAAATTGCTCCTCACTCTCTTCTGCTCTATTTCTCAACAGTCTAATGGTTCTATACTCTCCAACATCTTTATAATTGACAATATTGAGCGTTCGACCTGACTTAAAATCAATCTCGATATTATGGCAGTGAGACAAATCAAGCTTCAAATCTCTGTTAATACTCCATGCGAGTCGATATGCCTTAACATTAGCATTGAGTGCTAACAAGGTAAAGTCATAATCGTATGTAACTTGAAGCTTGTTTTTCGCCATAAATAACAAATTTGACCCTATTGAGTACCTCAGACAAGATTAAAAAATTTGTTTGACATTAAGCGCAAATTGCATTTCTTTGCATCGAGTTTTAACTAAAATTTTATCCAAAATGTCAGAAATCGCATCAAAAGTTAAGAGTATCATCATAGATAAGTTAGGTGTTGAAGATTCTGAAGTTACGCACGAAGCGAGCTTTACGAATGATTTAGGCGCTGACTCTCTTGACACGGTGGAATTGATTATGGAATTCGAAAAAGAATTCAATATTTCTATTCCTGATGACCAAGCTGAGAATATTGCTACCGTAGGTGATGCAATCTCTTACCTGGAAGCAAACGCATAATTATATTTTCCTTACTATTACGACTCTCATATGCAACTAAAACGAGTTGTAGTCACTGGACTTGGCGCACTTACACCCTTAGGCAACAATCTGAATGATTACTGGAATAACCTTAAGAAAGGTGTAAGTGGAGCCGGCCCGATTACGAGATTCGATCCCGAAAAATTTAAGACCAAATTTGCCTGCGAGATAAAGAACTATGATCCTCTCGATCACTTCGATCGAAAAGAAATGAGGAAAATGGATCCTTTCACTCAATACGCAATGATAACTTCTAAAGAAGCCATTGAGGATTCTGGTATAGATCTTGAGAAAATTGATAGATTGAAAGCTGGAGTAATCTGGGGTTCTGGAATTGGTGGGTTAAAAACTTTTCAGGAAGAAGTCGAAGGCTTCGTCCTTGGCGACAAAAACCCAAGATTCAATCCATTCTTCATCCCAAAAATGATTTCAGACATATCAGCTGGAATGATTTCGATGAAATATGGTTTTCATGGCCCTAACTTTGTAACTGTTTCTGCTTGTGCATCAGCTACAAACGCTATGATTGACGCTATGACCTATATCAAATTAGGCAAAGCGAAAGTTATGATCACGGGAGGTTCTGAAGCATCAGTTGTTGAAGCTGGAATGGGTGGCTTTAATGCCATGAAAGCCCTTTCTGAAAGAAACGATTCACCGAAAACTGCTTCTAGACCTTTTGATAAAGATAGAGACGGTTTTGTTTTAGGTGAAGGTTCTGGTGCTATCATACTCGAAGAGTATGAACATGCAAAAGCTAGAGGTGCCAAAATCTATGCAGAGCTTGTAGGTGGCGGTATGTCGGCAGACGCATATCATATCACTGCACCACACCCAGAAGGGTTAGGAGCTTATAATGTAATGTTGAATGTCTTAGAGGATGCCGAAATGCAACCTGAAGACATTGATTACATTAATGTTCATGGCACATCAACTCCTCTAGGTGACATGAGCGAAGTGATCGCCATTGAAAGAGTTTTCGGGGAGCATGCTTACAAACTAAATATCAGTTCGACTAAGTCGATGACTGGGCATTTATTAGGAGCTGCTGGAGCTATTGAAGCCATTGCGAGTATTATGGCGATAAAAGATCAGATTGTTCCACCAACTATTAATCACTTTACAGACGATGAAAGGTTTGATCCAAGATTAAACTTTACATTTAATAAAGCACAGAAGCGTGAAATCAGAGCTGCTCTAAGCAACACTTTCGGCTTTGGTGGACATAATACATCAGTAGTATTTAGAAAAATTGATTAATGACTCGGTTTGCTAACCGTTTAAGATCATTTTTCAAAAGTTATTCAAAAGAAGAAAAACGGCTTGCGACCGCTATCAAAATGATAGTTGGTAGTAGGCCGTTTAACTTGAAACCATATCAAATTGCTGTTCAGCATACCTCTGTAGCTAAATCTGTTAAGCAAGGTTTCAAAGAATCAAATGAGCGCTTAGAGTATTTGGGAGATGCCGTTTTAGGAGTTGTAGTCGCTGAATATCTCTTTAAAAAATTCCCATTCAAAGATGAGGGCTTTCTGACAGAGCTTAGGTCGCGTATTGTAAGTAGAGACTCTCTTAACAATGTGGCAAGAACGATTGGTGTACCACAAATCGTAAAGTTCGATAAGAAAAGAAAAACACCCAATTCACATAAATCGCTATATGGAAACGCACTGGAAGCCTTAGTAGGTGCCATTTATATTGACAGAGGTTTTCAAGTTGCCAGCACCTTTATTCAAAAAAAGCTCCTTCAACCTCACTTTGATCTAGAAGAGATTATCAATACCACTAAGAATTATAAGAGCAAACTTATTGAGTGGTCACAGAAGAACTCAAAAGCCCCTAGTTTTGACCACGTAAATACGATAGATAAGGGACATTATAAGGAGTTCATTATACAAGTTTCAATTGATGAAGAACCAATTGCCAAGGGCCATGGTTTAAGTAAAAAGAAAGCTGAGCAAGATGCAGCTCGTGAGGCTTGTATCATTCTAGAATTAGAATAATGCGAAAATATAGAATTGCTGGAGGTACCGTTAACCAAACACCATTGGATTGGACCGGCAATATTGCCAATCTGAAAAGTGTTTTACAAAAGGCCCGAGAGGCCAATGTTGAAATACTATGTCTTCCCGAATTAGCCATCACTGGCTATGGATGTGAAGACGTTTTCCTGAGCCAATGGCTTTCAGAGAAAGCAATGACCTTTCTGCCCGAATTGATTAACGAAACGGAAGGTATCTTCACCACTCTAACGCTCCCTATTCGTCATAATCAGAAGCTCTTTAACTGCGCAGTAGTCGTATGCAACAAAAAGATACTCGGTATTTATGCAAAGCAGTACATGGCTTTGGACGGTGTTCACTACGAACCTCGTTGGTTCAATCCATGGCCAATAGGCGTAGTAGAAAAAATCGACCTATTTGGAAAAGAATACTCCATTGGAGACCTAACATTTGATTTTGAAGAGTGGAAAATTGGTTTTGAAATTTGCGAAGATGCCTGGAGAGGTGCCGATAGACCTGCATGTAGGTTACTAAAGAAAGGTGTGAACCTAATTCTAAACCCTAGTGCGAGTCACTTTGCGATGCAAAAGACGCTTGAAAGGATTGATCTAGTCACCAAATCCTCCGGTGATTTTAAATGCACTTATGTATACGCTAATCTATCAGGTAATGAAGCTGGCAGAATGATTTACGATGGAGAAATAATTGTGGCTCAGGATGCACAAATGTACTTAAGAAATGAACTCCTCTCCTTTAAGCCATACCAACTGGTATATACCGACCTATCTGTGAATGAAAAAGATGGCCCCGATGAGACATTAATCTCACCTGTTGAGACCAAGGAATCGGAATTTCCTAAAGCCACGGCACTGGCCCTATTCGATTACCTCAGAAAAAGCAAGAGTAAAGGATATACTTTATCGCTTAGCGGTGGTGCAGATTCAGCCACCTGTGCAGTAATGGTAGCAGAAATGGTAAAAAGAGGCATCCATCAGCTTGGCCTAGCCGGCTTTTTAAAAGCCATTAACAGACCTGAACTAGGTGCTTTAACGGAAAAAGAGATAGTCGGCAAAATCTTTAACACAGCTTATCAAGGCACAGAAAACTCCAGCGACACTACGCTTAATGCTGCGAAGATTTTGGCCGATTCTATAGGTGCAAAGTTTTACAACTGGACGATTGATACGCCAGTTAAAGCATATACTTCGACCATCGAAGAAGCCTTGGGCCGCGACCTCACTTGGGCAGATGATGATTTGGCGCTACAGAATATTCAAGCCAGAGCACGTAGTCCAATCATTTGGATGCTAACCAATATTACCAACACATTACTGCTCACCACATCAAATAGAAGTGAAGGTGATGTTGGCTATACTACCATGGATGGAGACACCAGCGGTAGTCTTGCCCCTATTTCGAGCGTAGACAAACATTTTATTCGTGAATGGCTTAAGTATGCGGAAGATCAATTAGGCTATGTGGGGCTAGCCCCAATCAATGCATTACCACCCACGGCTGAATTACGCCCATCTGATCAGAACCAAACAGATGAAGATGATTTAATGCCATATCACATTATGGTGGAGATTGAGAAATTAGCCATCAGGGATCATAAATCTCCATTGGAAGTCTTTAATGAATTAAAGGATAGTGGATTAGCAATGTCAGATACCCTGAGAAATTTTATTGTTAAGTTCTATAGACTATGGAGCAGGAATCAATGGAAGCGTGAGCGCCTAGCACCTGCATTTCATTTAGATGAGTTTAATGTAGACCCCAGAACTTGGTGTCGCTTCCCTATTTTATCTTCGGGTTTCTCCGAGGAATTAGAAGAATTAATAAACCTTTAATACGGAATCTCAATCCTTTTCGTATTTCCCATATATTTGTTGATTCCATTAAATAAGAAAAAATGCTTCTACACATCGTTTGGGACCCAATGCGCGAGATCATTAAGGACATTCAACCACCCGTTTGGTACAGTGTCTTATTTGCTCTAGGCTTTATTGTGGGCTATCAGATAATGGTCAAAATCTTCAAAACAGAAGGTAAAGATGTATTGAACATTGATACGCTGACGGTTCATATGGTGCTTGCCACTATAATCGGTGCAAGGTTAGGACATTTAGTCTTTTATGAACCTCAGAGATTTTTGGCTGATCCGCTCATGTTCTTCAGAACATGGGAAGGCGGCTTAGCAAGCCACGGTGCAGTTATCGGTATACCGATAGCCCTTTACCTATACAGTAATTACTTTGTTGATGCCAACTGGTCTCCTTTCAGGTTTAAGTTTAGAAAGAAAAAAAGAGAAGGTCAGAGCTGGCTTTGGATACTGGATCGAGTGATTATCACGATTGCTTTGGCGGCTGTATTTATTCGCATGGGTAATTTTGTGAATTCTGAGATAATCGGAAAGCCTACTGAATCAGATTATGGGGTTGTATTTGGACGTATTGCCGAAGAAATCATAGAAGATGCTGGCATCGGTATAGAAAAAGCAGAAGCTTCCAAAGGAACTTCAACAGAGCGGCCTGCCCCAGGGATTGTTCCTGTAGATTTGACATTAAGGTTTGAGAATTCGCAGTTATCTGAGCCGGACGCCCGAAGGATTGTTGAGACAAATGTCAAAAACATACTAACTGGTTATAGCAGTGTTCGCGAGCATTATGCACAAGGCAACGCACCGCTCGACTATGATCTAAAAGTGATCGACCGAAAAGTAGTCGTGACCATTCATACATGGGGAATAGCGCGACACCCCGCACAACTCTATGAGTCTGCTACTTCTCTCATATTGTTCTTTATATTATTAGGCATTTGGATGAAATACAAAGAAAGGACTCCTGAGGGTATCCTATTCGGAATTTTTCTAGTTTGGGTTTTCGCTTTGAGGTTTTTTCATGAGACATTCAAGGAAAACCAGGTTGCCTTTGAAGAAGAAATGACCTACAACATGGGTCAAATATTGAGTATTCCGCCTTTAGTATTAGGGGTATTTATCCTTATAAGAGTCTTTATAAGGGTTAGAAAATCTTCATAACAGCGTGATAGGAAAAAGAAGTTGGTGGTGTGTTATTTTGGTTTGCGTGTTGGCAACACCTCTTTTTCCCCAGTCAGGAGGAATAGCTGATCTTGATCCTGAGTCTACAGTTAAAGTGGGCAAGATTTACATTACGGGTAATAAAAAGACTCGGAAAGAAATCATTTTAAGGGAATTAGACTTCACAGAAGGGGAATCATTGCAGCTTTCTGACTTCGCAGAAAAAATTACCCTTGATCAACAGAAACTGACAAATACGCGATTGTTTGTTTCGGTTGAGTTGGTTCCGTTGTTCATGTCAGAGACAGATGTGGATGTACTCATCCGAGTTCAGGAAAGATGGTATGTATTTCCCCTACCTATTTTTAAGTTAGCCGATAGAAATTTCACAGAATGGTGGGTGAATCAGAACAGAGACTTTTCCAGGGTTAATTATGGCGTTCAACTCATTCATACTAATCTCACTGGTAGAAACGACCGGTTCAGAATTCGGGGACAGTTCGGGTTTGCCAAACAACTCTCGGCCAGTTATCAGCTGCCTTATGTTAATGCGGATCAAACCATAGGCATTGGTTTTTCTACGAGTTATACCACCAACAAAACAGTTGGTGTCAATACCAGTGGACATCGACTTCAGTTTATTGAAAGTGAGGATGTAATTAGGCGAGCTTTCTCTACTAGCGGCACCTTGACCCTGAGACCTTCATTCTATTCAAGGCATAGTTTTAACCTTGGTTACGTAAGATCTTCCATTGGAGACACTATCCAAGATTTTAACCCTGAATACCATAGACTCAATGAGAGTGTACAGGAATACATTAGATTGTCTTACACGTTTACTTTAGATAAAAGAGACTACATCGCATATCCGTTGACAGGTAGCTTACTGAATGTTCAATTCAACCAGTTTGGCCTTGGTACATTCAACGACTTCGACATGCTTACCACAAGGCTGACTTTTGCTAAGTTTGTTGACCTAAAAGGCAAATTCTATTTTGCCAATCGATTAGATGCTTACAATAATTTTGCACGAGACATTCCCTATATCGTAAGAGCTGGCTTTGGCTACCGCCCCGATTTTATTAGAGGCTATGAACGGTTTGTGATCGAAAGCAATCAGTTTATTTCCAACCGAAGCTCACTGCGATTTAAGTTTCTTGAAGGTGTTCAGGAACTGAATAGAAGAAGTCTAATCAATCAATTCAGAACACTCCCCTATGCCTTTTACCTGAAAGTATTTATGGATTTGGGGTATGCAGGATCTCCGATATCCGGTACACAGAATAGTTTCTTCAATAATGAATGGATCGGCAGTATTGGCTTGGGCTTAGATATTGTCACCTACTACGACTTTGTATTCAGACTGGAATACAGTATGAATAGGGAAGGAACTACAGGTCTATTCTTTAATTTCAAATCAGCACTTTAATTTTAAAGCGTTTTTATTACTAATTATCATTGATTTGATTACATTAGTCTGTGCGCAGGTTATTAATCACACTGATTAGCTGTGTCACTTTAAATCTGACTTTATGGGGTCAGCTGGCAGGAATTCCCCCGAAAGGGGCTTTATCAACAGGTTTGGGTGGCATTTCGTCAATAGACGTTATGGATTGGGCTGTCTTCAACAATCCGGCTGGACTGGCTAATATTACAGATATCTCTGTTTTAGCTGGCTATCAAAGCATTCTCAACTTCCCTCCTTTTAATAGCCTTACGGCAGCAATAAACTTACCCACCGCTATTGGTACGGGAGGGATAGGCGTATCTAAGTTTGGTGATGAATTATTAAATACCCAAATGCTTCACCTCGGGTTTGCTCGTAAGATTGGTATAATGAGTTTAGGGGCCAAAGTGGTCTTACTTCAATTGAACATTGATGGCTTTGGGAAAAGATCCGTTCTTCTAACTGAGTTTGGCGGGCTAGCTGACCTAAGCCCAGAAATTACCATAGGTAGCCATATATACAATCTCACACAATCTAATCTAGTAAAAGAGCAGCAGGAAAAGATACCAACTATCATTAGGCTCTCAGTCGATTATCATCCCAATAAGCAGCTTAATGTTTATGCAGAAATAGAGAAAGATGTATTGGTCGAACCTGATTTGAAATTCGGCATAGCCTATCGGGTTATTGAGCATGTTACAGTGAGAACGGGCCTATCTACATTGCATAGCAACCATTCTTTCGGAGCAAGTGTAGAAAATAAACGTTTCCGACTTGACTACGGAATAAGGGTTAATCAGGGCATAGGTATGCTTCACAGTTTTGGGCTTATTTATCAAATCAGAAAATGATGCAACGTTGTATCGCTATCAGTATACTCTTGGCCACACTGTGTACCTACCAAGTCCATGGACAAACTAGGGACTTCAACCTGCAATCATTTATAGAAGACAGATTTAATACTAAGGAAGAAGTATTGAATTATGAAGAAATCTATGAGCGCTTACTTCTACTTTACGAAAACCCTATTGACTTAAATACAGCAGATGAGGATGAACTGATAGCCTTAGGCATTCTTTCCCAATCACAGATATCCTCTTTATTACAATACCGAACTGAGTCTGGTAGTATTCTCACCCTTTATGAGCTCATGTATATCGAAGGGTTTGACCGGTTAACTATCAATGATTTACTGCCATTCATCACGCTCAAAAGTGACGGCAAAAAGGATCTGCCATTTCTCAAGAGAGTCCTCTCTGAAAGAAATCACTACGTAATACTTCGCTATGAAAGAGTGCTCGAACAAAGAAGTGGTTACGATACCCCAATTGATGAGAATGACAATAGCTACTTAGGCACTCCTGACAAAGCTTACCTACGCTATCGAGTGGCTAATACAGGAGATTTTAGTTTTGGTTTTACTGCAGAAAAAGATGCGGGTGAACAGTTTTACTGGGATCCATCAAACCAGCGATTCGGGGCAGATTTTTGGTCGGCACATGCCCTCATCGAACGCCAAGGCAGATGGCGTAAGATCTTAGTGGGGGATTATCAACTTCAGTTTGGGCAAGGACTGGTGTTCGGCTCTGGCTTTTCCGTTGGCAAAGGAGCTGAAACTGTAAACACATTGGAACTTGTTAATCGTAGTGTCAGTCCGTATACATCAGTTTTAGAGGGTGGTTTCTTACGTGGATTGGTAGCTACTTACGAAATCAACCCAAAACTCACCACCACACTTTTTGCATCTAGCCTAAGCCAAGATGCGAACATACGACAGGGAGAAGAAGAAACATTTGAAAACTACTTCTCCTCAGTTCAACTCTCTGGATTTCACCGAACGGTTACCGAAATAGAAAATAGAAATAGCATTAATGAAAAAGTATACGGCCTTGAGCTTCACTATCAAAACAGCTCGCGAAACAGGCTCGGTATTATTGCAGCAGTCAACCAGTTCAGTCTGCCAATTTTACGCAGCGATCGGCCTTATAATGCTTTCGAATTTTCGGGTCAGGAGAATTTTAATTTAAGTCTATTTGGTAATACACATTGGCAACGTGTGAGATTTTTTAGTGAGGTTGCTATTTCTAAAAGTGGTGGTATAGGAAGCCTCATGGGCCTTACCTCTCCTCTATCCAAAAGAATTGACTTTGGCATGATCATGAGAAACTACAATCGACAATTTCATGCCATTAGAGGGTCAAGTTTCTCCGAAGGATCCAGAAACATCAACGAACACGGAATCTATTGGGGGTTGAAATATAAGCTCAATCGAAAATTCAATCTATCAGCATATTACGATTCATTTTACTTCCCATGGCTCCGGTTTAGAATTGACAGACCTTCTCAAGGCCATGATTATCTAATCCGTTTAAACTATAACCCAAATCCAGTTACTCAAGCATATTTCCAATTTAGGGGGAAGCATAAAAGTGAAAACACCAACCTGAGTGATGGCAATGAAACCCTTGTGTTAACAGGTGAACGCTCACAATATCTACTCAACTTAAGGCATCATATCACACCTTCTATAAGAATTCAATCTAGAGTTCAGCACAGCAGCTTTAGTATTGGAGAAACAAAAACTAGTGGGTACGCTTTCGTACAAGACTTAGACTACAGTGGTGAGAAAGTATCCATCAGCACACGATTTGCTGTTTTTGATAGCGAGGGACAACAAAATAGGCAATACGTTTACGAGAGAGATGTACTCTTTGCCTTTTCAATACCCGGCTATAGTGGACAGGGTATTCGAAATTATTTATTGATCAGTTATAGACTAAACCCGAAAACCGATGTTTGGGCTAGGATTGCAAGAACTACTTTTTATGACCGAGAAGAAATTGGCACGGGGCTTGAAACTATCAATGGAAATAAGCGCACTGATGTAAAATTTCAAATCAGGTATAAAATCAGATAATCGCTCCTTTCAAATATTATCATTTGTTGGGGACTTCAAACTTTGATATTTTCCTGCCTAGTTTAAAAACAAATACCATTATGAATATTAGACGAGTAGTGTTTCAGGCTTTCTTCCTAGTCGGTGTATCAGCCATGCTGATGGCACAAGGAAAAGCAAACCGAAGTGACAATGAAAGGTGGCAACAATATGCAAACTACTACATGGAGATTGACATGGACGTTGAAACCAATCGGTTCCAAGGTGTTCAGAAATTAGATTACACCAACAACTCGCCAGAAGACCTCAATATGGTCTTCTATCACCTCTACTTTAATGCTTTCCAACCTGGTAGCATGATGGATGTAAGGTCCAGAACTATTCAAGATCCTGATAGACGAGTAAGAGATAGAATCTCCAAGCTTTCTGATAAAGAAATTGGTTATCAGAAGATATTCTCGCTTAAAAAAGATGGTAAAGACCTTGCATATGAAGTGGTTGGAACCATCCTAGAGGTTAAGCTAGATGAGCCGATCAAATCGGGTGAAACGGTAACTTTTGATATGACTTTTGAAGCGCAAGTTCCTTTGCAGATTCGAAGAACTGGCAGAGATAATGCCGAAGGTATTCGATACTCAATGGCACAGTGGTTTCCTAAAATGGCCGAATATGATTACCAAGGCTGGCACGCTGATGAGTATATTGGAAGAGAGTTCTACGGAGTATGGGGCGATTTTGAGGTTAAGATTTCGATAGATAAAGACTACGTAATTGGTGGTACAGGCTACTTGCAAAACCCATTAGAGATTGGCCATGGCTATGAGAACCCTAGCGAAACAGTCAACAAAAAAATCGTTGATGGAAAACTAACTTGGCACTTTATAGCACCTGACGTTCATGACTTTATGTGGGCAGCTGACCCAGATTACCTTCATAACAAGCTGACCATGAAGAATGGTACTGTACTCCACTTCTTCCACCAAAAAGGACAAAACACTGAAAATTGGGAAAAATTGAGACCTCTAACGGAGATGTCTTTTGAATATGCCAACAAGTATTTCGGGCAATATCCTTACAAGCAGTTTTCAGTAATTCAAGGTGGTGATGGTGGTATGGAATACCCTATGTCTACGCTCATTACAGGCAATAGAGGAAGCTTGCTCGGTGTCACTATCCACGAATCAATGCACGATTGGTACCATGGAGTATTAGGCAGTAACGAAGCGTTACACCCTTGGATGGATGAAGGATTTACATCTTACGCATCCTCAAGGATTTCTCAACACATTTCTCAGACGGTAAGTGGAGAAACACCGACAAAGAGCATCGAGAACATTGGTTCGAGGTCGGGGCAAGGTAGCTACCTTCGGTCTGCCGCTAGTGGCAGAGAAGAAGCTATGAGCACGCATTCAGATCATTATGACCTAAATGGTATTTACAGTGCTGCAGCTTATGGCAAAGGAGCTGTTTGGATGAGTCAAATGGGTTATGTAATTGGAGAGGAAGCTAGAGACAGAGGCCTTCTAGAATATTTTAACCGATGGAAATTCAAGCATCCAAACCCTAATGATGTCCTTCGTGTGATGGAAGATGTGTCTGGTCTTGAGCTAGATTGGTACAATGAATACTTTGTGTACACTACTAAGCAAATCGATTATAGCGTAAAAGATGTTGTGGGTGAAGGTGAAAAGACGAAGGTTACTTTAGAAAGAGTTAGCAAAATGCCAATGCCGATTGACGTTGTTGTGACTTATACTGATGGCACCAAAGAAGTTCACTACATGGCATTGAGAATGATGCGTGGCGAAAAGCCTGCCGAAACTGATGATAAACGAATCGTTCACGAAGATTGGCCTTGGACGCACCCTACTTATGAATTGAGCGTTGACAGACCAGTTTCTGAAATTGCTTCAATCGTGATTGACCCTTCTGGTAGAATGGCAGATGTGAACAAAGAGAATAACAAATGGGAAGCTGAAAAACTCGAAAAGAAGAGATAGCCATCCGGTTTTAAATAACAATGCGCCTCATCCTTGACATAAAGAGTGAGGCGCTTTTTTTTAAATGGTAAAACACCCAGCATACTATAGAGTTTAGTTAATCCATGCTTATCTCCGTTCAAATCCTTAAATTGAATCAATACAAATCATTTGCATATGGCTTCCTATAAACTCAACATCAATGGTAAAGACTATACCATTGATGCAGAACCTCAAACGCCACTTCTCTGGGCTATTCGTGATAAGGCTGGCCTAACTGGAACTAAGTTTGGCTGCGGCATCGCCCAATGTGGGGCCTGCACTGTACACTTGAATGGTAACCCCGTTAGGTCCTGTTCACTACCCGTAAGTTCGGTAGTTGGACAAAACATAAAGACAATCGAAGGATTATCGACCGATAATTCTCATCCAGTGCAAAAAGCTTGGCTAGAAGTTCAAGCACCACAGTGTGGCTATTGCCAATCTGGACAAATCATGTCTGCCTCCGCGCTTTTAGACAGAAATCCAAGTCCGAATGACGCGGAAATCGATCAAGCCATGTCTGGAAATATCTGTAGATGTGGAACCTATCACCGCATTAGAAAAGCAATTCACATAGCCTCGAAAGAAATCAATAATGGAAGCAAATAGACTCAATCGAAGAAAATTCCTTAAAGTATCGGGAATGGCAGGTGCTATGCTCGCTGTTGGTTTTGACACTTTAGCCTTTGGTTCGGAGGATAGTGTTTTAAAGCAATTGATGCCCGAAGACCTAGTAAATGGTACCTCGCTAAATCCTTACGTAACGATTAGTGAATCAGGCGAAGTAACCATTATGGCCCATGTACCTGAGTTGGGTCAAGGAATCTTTCAAGGCATACCTGCCATCATAGCCGAAGAACTTGAGGTTTCAATGCATCAAGTTAACATTGTTAAAGCCAGTGCTTCCAGAAAGTATGGTAGACAGTCTATAGGAGGAAGCAGAAGCGTACGGAGCATGTTTATGCCCATGCGACAATTAGGAGCTGCAGCCAAAGAGGTATTGGTTCAAGCAGCTGCCCAGCGTTGGGGAGTCGACACTTCTGCCTGCGAAACTCGTGAAGGTGTGGTCTATAAAAAAGGATCGACTGAATCCTTACAATATGGAGAGTTAGTTGCCGAAGCAGCAAAACTTGAACTCCCTAAAAAGCCTAAACTTAAAGACAAAGCTGATTTTAAAATTATTGGAAAGGCTACTCATCGCCCGGATTTGGCTGGAAAAGTGAATGGTTCTGCTGATTACGGTATGGATGCATATACTGAAGGTTTGCTTTACGCCACCATTGAGCGATGCCCAACACTGCAAGGTAAGGTTAAGGATTATGACACCGCTTCGGCCAAAGCCGTGAAAGGAGTCGTTGACGTGATGGAGGTGACAAGAACCGTGTATGGCAAAAAGAATACGGGCATTGCAGTGATTGCCAACAATTACTTTGCGGCCACGCAAGGTCGAAAAAAACTGAATGTACAGTGGGACAATACCCAATTCACTAAAATCTCTACCGAAAAATTGTTTTCGGATATGGAGCAGTTAGCGAAAGAGGACGGAATGGAACATTTTGAAAAAGGTGATTTCAAGACAAATTTCGAGCGGTCGACAAATAAAATTACTGCACAATACCAACTCCCTTATTTATCTCATACTTGTATGGAGCCAATGAATGCTACCGTACATGTGAGGCCAGATAATACCGTGGAAGTCTGGGCCCCGAGCCAAAGTCCGCAAGTGCAAAGACAGTTTGCCCGTGAGCTTGGTATTCCTGATAATGAAGCTGAAGATAAAATAAAAGTACACCTGCCATTCTTAGGTGGTGGTTTTGGCCGCAGGTCGATGAACGACTCTTTGGAAGAATGTTTTCAAATCTCGAAAGCGCTGAGAAAACCAGTTAAGCTTATCTGGTCGAGGGAAGATGACACCAGCCAAGGCCCGTTTAGACAAGGTACTGTGCATGAATTCTCGGCTTCCTTCAATACAGATGGAAGTCCAAAAGGAATGCAGCATAAAATGATCAGCCAAGCCATTACGACACAAGGAAGAGCCTCCAATGGCCGTATTCCTTTCGAAGTTATGGAAGCCATTAATACACACTATGGTTTTGACGATATGTCCGTGCGTTATTCGGAGTACAAGAGTCAAATTCCCATACACTGGTGGCGATCTGTATTTGCTGCAACCAATGGTGTAGCACATGAAGCTTTTATTGATGAAATGGCGGTTAAGTCGAAGCAAGATCCGTTGGCATTTCGCAAGAAATATCTGGCTTCCGAACCAAGGTTTGTCAAAGTACTTGAGCGGCTTGAAAAGGAATCGAATTGGAACGATAAACTAGGCGAAAACGAAGGAAAAGGAAAAGGACTCGCTATAGTCGAGAGTTTCGGAACAATAGTAGCCCATGCTCTTTTCTTGAAGAAAAAGGATAGTAAAGTAAGCATTGAAAAAGTAGTTTCAGTGGTAGACTGTGGTATCTATGTGAATTCAGATCAAGTCATCGCCCAAACCGAAGGCAACATCATCTTTGGTTTAACGGCAGCCATGAAAGACCCAATCACTTTTAAAAATGGTGCAGCAGAGCAAGCAAATTTTGATACTTACAGGATGCTCCGTATTAACGAAGCACCTCGGGAAATACAAATTCATTTGATGGAAAATGACGAAGCACCAGGAGGTGTGGGAGAACCAGGCTTTCCTCCTATAGGCTCGGCCCTTCTGAATGCCGTAGCCGACCTTAGCGGTAAGCGAATCCGTCAACTTCCATTTGATCTGCAACAGGTATAGGCCTATGGATAATGATTCGCTTTACTTTATGGCGGTAATGTACATTGCCGCTGGTATTCCACACTTTTGGAAACCAAAAGCCTACTTGAAGATAATGCCCAGCTATATCCCTTATCAGTTAGAGATGGTTTATCTTAGTGGGGCACTAGAAATACTTTTTGGTGTGCTGCTTCTATTTCCCGCTACCCAGAGCATTGGTGCATGGGGTATTATTGCTGTATTGATTGGGGTATTCCCTGCTAACATTGATATGGTTGTGAAGTACAAGGGTAAGAGAAACTGGTATAGAGCCATGTTATGGCTGAGGCTACCTGTTCAAATCTGGCTTATCTATTGGGCTTGGGTTTTCACTTAGCCCCTTACATCACTATCCAATTCAGAATATTCTAAATTTTATTGGACCCATAACCGGTTGAAATACTGAGGCTTAATCAACCAGTTTCCATTGATTTTTAAAATTTATTTCAATGTTTGAACTTTAATGTTACAACATTAGTTTTGTGTTTGAATTTCGAAAAAAGTAATAAAAAATATAAAACATTAATCATCATGAGAACATTTGAAGTACCAACAAGAGAACAAGTGAGCCCCGAAGCTCAGGGCATTTTTGACAACTTATATAAACAAGTAGGCATGGTGCCTAACCTCTATGCTACTATTGGATATTCTGCTAATGCCCTTAGCTCATTCCTAACATTCCAAGGCGCTCAGGCCAAAGGAACATTCAATGCAAAAGAGAGAGAAGCCGTTTATTTAGTGGTATCGCAAGTTAATGGCTGTGCTTATTGCCAAGCTGCTCACACCACACTTGGTAAAATGAATGGCTTCACGGAAGCAGAAACTATAGAATTGAGACAAGGCAGTAGCGCAGATGCACGATTGAGTGCCATCGTTTCATTGGCACAGGACATCACCGAAAACAGAGGTAGAGCCTCTGAAGCAAATGTGGAAGCATTCTATGCACAAGGTTTTGATAATGCCGCTCTGATTGATTTAATCGCCTTGGTATCAGACAAAACATTGGCCAACTACGTGCATAACTTAACGCAAGTAGCTGTAGACTTCCCAGCTGCTAAGTCCATAGCATTAGAAGCTGAATTGGCTTAATCAATTAAACCAAACACCATTTTAAAACATAGAAAAATGAAAAGATCATTAATGATTCTAGCATTGCTTATCGGATTTGCAGCTACAGGTTTTGCTCAGAAAGAAGAAGTAAAAGTGATAAAGCTGGATCAAACTCCTGGAAAATTCACCAAAGAGGCACTGACCTTAAAACCCGGTAACTACATTTTCGAGGTTACCAACTCGGGTGTAGATCATGAAGTAGGTTTCGTTATAGCGCCAGTAACAAATGGCAAAGAAGGGGATCATATTAAAGCTGGGTACTTACCGAAGGCCATTAAGGATGGGGAAAAAGCATCATCGAAAGTAGTTGAACTAAAAGCTGGCACCTACAATTACTTCTGTCCACTAAATCCTACACCCCATTACCAGATTATAGTTAAAGATTAAATAGTTGAGTTGAGTGTTGAGTTAAAGTGCCAGTTCGATTAGTCGGGCTGGCCTTTTTTATGGGGAAACTTGTATTACTCAATCTGTGTTACAACATTGTATTAAATTAAAACGGTTAACGATTAAAAGATGACGCTAGGTGAACAATTGGTGAAAGGCACATTTCAAAACGAGCAACATCAGGCCCGTGTGAATATTCTTTACACCGGTTATTGGTTGTCTCAGCGCATGACCGACCTGTTAAAACCTTATGACATTTCTCTACAACAGCTCAACGTTTTAAGAATTTTAAAAGGCCTAAATTCAGAACCAATCAGCACATTAGAAATAAGAGAAAAAATGATTATTGGCAATGCAGATGCATCTCGTCTTGTTGATAAGCTTTGTGCCAAAGATTTAATATGGAAAAAACCTTGCCCTCATGATGGCCGAAAGATTCAAGTATTCATTGGAGATAAAGGTTTGTCACTTTTAAAAAAATTAGACAATGAAATGTCTGTAATTGATGAGATAACGGATAATCTTAATGCGAAAGAATTAAGAGTTCTCAATCAACTCCTTAACAAACTTAGGGCCTAAAGCCAACCATCTTGAAAAACAAACCCGTTGTCAAAGCAGTCATTTTACTTTGTAGCATGATGACTGTAATGGCTGGTGCCACCATAGCACCATCGCTTCCAGAAATGACTAAGGCATTTCCTGGTAACCCATCAGCCGAGACACTTGTCAAACTTGTATTGACTATACCGGGTTTATTCATCGCCCTAACCTCGCCCATTTCTGGTTGGTTTATTGACAAATTTGGCCGCATTAAGCTACTTGCATTTATGTTATTGCTATATGCCATAGCAGGAAGCTCTGGTCTTTATTTAAATACCTTGTTAGAAATCATCGTTGGCCGAGCCTTTTTAGGCATAGCGGTCGGTGGTATCATGACTACCGCTGTAGCACTCATCGGTGATTACTTTGAAGGCAATGAAAGACAATCCTTTCTAGGAACACAGGCGGGCATTATGGCACTATCAGGAACTGTTTTTATCACTTTAGGAGGTATATTAGCTGATATTAGCTGGCGTTATCCGTTTACAATTTACCTTTTGGCTCTCATTGCCTTTCCGCTTGTGCTGATCTTTTTAAAAGAGCCAAAGAAAGTTGTGTTTGATACCACAAATAAGTCCAGTGCCGCGGTACCAAAGTTAGCTTGGACCATATTCATTATTTCATTCCTTGGCATGGTTACATTTTACCTCATGCCGGTTCAAATCCCCTTCCTGATGCAAGAAATATCTGATGTTGGTAACACTGAAACAGGTCTCGCTATCTCTAGTGTTATGCTTGTAGGAGGCATCATGTCTTTCCAATATCCGAAATTGAAACGAAGACTCACACATTATCAAATTTATGGACTAACCTTTCTTTTTATGGGTATTGGATATTTCTTAATATCGAACGCCAACAGTTATGCGATGACTTTCCCCGGCCTATTATTCTCTGGTCTCGGAGCTGGCTTGTTAATGCCGAACTCGAACCTGTGTCTTGTAACGATGGCTTCGCCTGAAAACCGAGGCAAAGTACTAGGCCTCTTGACTACATTCATTTTCTTAGGTCAGTTTGCCTCGCCTTTGTTCTTCCAACCTTTGGTTAATTTCACTTCTATAAGAGGAGGTTTTTTCTATTTATCTATTGCAATGATTTTCATCTCAACCATTGTTTTAATCAGGAACAAGCGCCTAATCAAACAATAGGCGGTTAAGTAACTTATGTTCTTTGCAGCTTTTAAATAAAAAACCATACCCTTTGGGTATGGTCATATTCTTAGTGATTTGATTAGCAGTTAAGCTTTAACTTAATGCGTTTAAAAAACAAACCTTAGGTTAAAACCAAAGCCTTCAACTCCAAAATCAGTATCTTCTACTACTCGAAATGCCGGGCGCCAATCTAGTCCGAGTGCCAAGGGAACTTCGCTAAAATGATATTCCAAACCTACTTCGCCTACTGCTCCAAGTTGAAAATCATCGCCCAAGCCTAAAAATGGACCTGCACCTACATACCAATTAAAGTTTTCCGGACCCAGTGGTTTATAGAGAAAGTCAATTAATGCATCAATGCCTACAGCGTCATTGCCGAATGAAAGATTAGCATGAACTCTACTAAACTCTCCAAGTGAAAAGACAGCATCAATCGCTGCATCTCCAACCGTTCCATTCCCAAAACGAATTCCCAATTCTTGACCTTTTACCTGAGTCAACACTGAGCCAAATAAAATTATGCACGTACCTATTAATAATCTCCTGAGTTTCATAACGATTAGTTTTTAAATGAACACCTCACAAAGGTATTCATTCAATTAACAGAAAGAGGTGTATCAGAGAAATTCCTATTATTTAAATACACTGATCACGTAATTGCCTTGAATACCTGCCCTTACGCTACCTGCATGAAAAAATGAAAAACTGAACTCGTTCAATCTAAGACGGTTAATGGTGATCTCCTCACCTGTATCTAGTGTCAAGACAGTACCTTCATCATCCGTCCATTCCCAAGTACCACTGGCCCTGAATAGGTCAGCTGCATTAGTTGTCTCATAAGTACCATCTGCAAACGATAGTGTAAAACCTGGATAATTCAAACTGATGTCCTCTCCATCAAGAACAATGCTTCCTTGAGTGCCGATGCTCCAACCTCCAGCTAATAATCTAAATGCTAGATCTCTCAGGGTAGGATTATCATCATCTTTACAGGAAGGTAGTGCCACTACCGTGAAAATGAAAAGTATCGAAATATATTTTCTGAATCTCATAAACTTATCTTCTATCGTTTGATCATTACTTTTTTCCTAACTACCGATTGGCCATCTGTAAACTGGATGATATAAATCCCCATTTCATAGCGAGACACATCTAGCGTCATTTGTTTATCAGTGAACCCGTCTCTAGTAAACATTGAGACTCCTGTGGCATTCACTATACTAATGTCCAACTTAGGGCTATTGATTTCAGATAGGTCTATGGTCAGGAATCGATTCGCAGGGTTAGGGAAAATCTTGACATTCTCAGCATTGATAACTTCATTATCAATCGATGTGATAATAGCACCTTCGCCCGAAACAGGATGTGCTTCATTTCCTCCCTCATGATTAAAGATGATGTTACCTCCATAATTCCTCACAGCTGTCGGAACAAAAGTGACTACTACATCGGCACTAGTCCCAACTGGTAATACAAATGCACCTGGGAGCACACTAAATCCTGATGGCGTTGAAACAACCCTTATCTCCACTGATTTCTCTCCATTATTAGTGACTGTCAGTGTCCGTTGCTGGCTTAAGCCTAAGGCTGAGATATCAAATGTCGCATCACCCGTCACAAAGATTGAGGCTTCTAAAACATTATCAATGGTGATCGTCAATGACTTCTCGAAAATTCCTCCCTTGCCATCATTGCTTCTTACGCGAACGGTATAGCTATCTTTAGTCTCAAAGTCGAAGACCTCTGTTGCTTCTAGGTTAGTTCCATCAATGATGAAGCTACCATTGTCTGTATCGCCTGCCCCTGACACCAGCGTATAGGCATGACTATCACCGGCATCTAAATCAGCACTAGTGAGCGCTCCTACTACGGCCCCAACAGCATTGTTTTCTGTAACACTTGCTGGTGTTAATATAATATCTGTCGGTAGAAAGTTGGTGGTATAAACCTGCCCAACGAAGTCTCCATTAGTTAGACCTGTGCCCCCTAGTTTGTTTCCTACATTGTCTATTATGCTGTCGTCATCTTTGAGGTTGAGGCCAATCGTTCCTTGTCCAGAAATCCCGTTTACATTCACATCATATGTTCTTGAATTTATCTGCGTAACTGTGTTCAACACACCTGTGGTACCCGTCAAGGCTAACTCGAAGTCTGTCAAATCCACGCCCAATGCATTTTCTGAGAAGACCACTCTAAAGTCTGCAGCAGTTGTTGAAGTATTCAACTGATCTGCGTCTTTTCTAGTGATACTGCTCACCTCTGGCGGTGTACCATCGAAGGTCTTGGTCACTGCTACGCCAGCTGTACTACCATTGCCTGCGTTGTCACTAGCAACACCTGCTAACAGGCTCACGCTAACCGTGCCATCTGCTGCTGGCGTAATATCAAAACTCCACTTGACGTCACTAGAAAGGTTTGTGAAGTTTGATGATGTACCATTGCTTACCGTAAGATCTGCCGGACCAAAACCAGCTACTGGCTCGTCAAATTCTACCAGTACTGTATAGACTCCATTGACTGGATCTGTAGTAGCTGCATTACTTATGGTCGGAGTTGGCCTTACACCATCCACTAAGACTGATGTAGTGGTTGCTACATTATTTAATGTCAGTATTGCATCTGTTCCAAATGCGTCTTTTATAGTTCCGCCATTCGGGTTAATGGCTGAGCCGACTACTATGCCATCACTATCGAGTTGGTCTTCCATCACTGTATAGCGGAAGGTGATCGTGCTGCTGTTGCTTACTGTACCTACCTGAGTAGCACTCACAGTACTGTTACCTATCGTCACTGGAATGGTAGCGGTCCCAGTAATATTGACTGGAAGTACCATAGCAACAGTAAAGTCTAGTTCATTGCCTATACCATAGGTGTCTGCCGATGGTACTGTCACACTGCTAACTGTTGATGCAGATATGATGGTAAAACTCCAATCAGTAGCATTGGTAATGCCTGCATAAGGATTTCCCGCATTGTCAGTCAGCGCTCCTGCATCAATGTTCACATAAAATTCGGAGGCTGGAGGTAGAATATTATTTTCTGGATTGATTGTGACAACTCCGCCTACAATGCTCACACTTGAGTTGGTTACGTCTATCACTTCCAGCGTGCTACCATCGCTGCTCTTTTTGATGGTTATGTTACCTGTACCTTTATTAACATCTTCTGCAAAGGTCAGGGTCAGGTTTGCATCTGGAAGAATATCTGTAGCATTATCGGCTGGTGAGAAGCTTGGTGTGGCTAGACTTGTGTCTACCGTCACAATCAAAACAGTACTTTCTGCACTTGTATTGCCTGCTAAATCACTAGCCTTGGCAGTAACGCTATAACTAGCATCTGGCAAATTAGTGAAGACGTGAAGATGTGTCCATTCTCCAGAACCATCAGTTGTTGAAGTTCCTATACTTGTTCCGTCAATAAATACTTCCACGATACTATTTGCATCTGCCGTACCGTGAAAGGCAAGTGTATTATCGTTGGTTAAAAGATCAGTGCTACTTACGCCTGAGTCTACACTAATCCTAGTCGGTACAGGTACAGATGGTGCGGATGTATCTACTGTTACGCCAAAAGCACTACTTTCAGCACTAGTATTACCAGCGGCATCAGTAGCCTTAGCTGTGATAGCATAAGTGGCATCTACAAGTGGAGTGGCTGAATAATCGAAACTGAAATTACCACTAACATCTGCGGTTGTCGAACCAATACTTGTTGCATTTATAAAGAGCTCAATTGAAGCGTTAGCTTCTGCTGTACCATTAAAGCTCAAGGTTTGATCATTAGTTATTTGATCAGCCCCGTTTGTTCCACTGTCAGATGTAATACTACTTACTACTGGCGCTGCAGGAGCTGAAGTATCTACAGTAACACTCAAGGCAGTACTTGCTGGACTCGTATTACCTGCCGCATCAGTTGACTGAGCTGTAATTTGAATTGTGCCGTCAGCAAGAGGGCTGGCTCCACTATAAGCCTTAGTCCAATTACCAGTGCCATCGGCCGTTGTAGTTCCCACACTACTACCGCCAATAAATACCTCAACTGTGCTATTGGCTTCTGCTGTACCATTAACACCCGGCGTGTTGTCATTCGTAATCTCATCAGCTCCGTTTATTCCGCTATCGGATGTAATGCTACCAGCCACTGGTGCCGCTGGGCTTGTTGCATCAAGGCTAGTACTAGCGGTGACAGCAGATCCAACATTAGCTGATGGGTCGGTTAGTGTAACGGACAGCGTTAATGTGCCATCAGTTAATCCAGCAAGACTGGCTAAAGTAATTTGATCTGTAGCAGTCGCTATTGTTCCTGTTCCTGTAACTGCTGTACCACCTCCAGAGGAAGATACTGTGTAGTTATAAGTGGCTCCTACTTCTGCAGCTGCAAAAGTAAATTTACTCGTAGCTACTTCTGAATTACCAATTAAAGCATCGTCAAAGGTTATCGAATATCCAATAGGTGCCGTGCCGTCATCGTCATCATTTATGGTCACTGTTGCTCCGTCAGTAATGTTGACAGCTAAGGTTGTAGCAGCAAGGTTACCCTGACTGATTGTTATTGTTTCGTTTCCTTCCGCATTAGCATCCGCTGTTGGCGTAACACTGAAGGTTTCTGTTTCTCCAGCTGTTCCTGTAAAGGTTAAGGTTTGACCTGCAACTGCTGTATAATCA
>CAYGQO010000012.1:0-1357 GCA_964352205.1 uncultured Roseivirgaceae bacterium | reverse complement strand
GTTAAGGTTTGACCTGCAACTGCTGTATAATCACTATCTGCTGTTGTTGCTGTGCCATCGGCAGAACTTACATCCACAGTAAAGCCACCTTGTACTGCATTATCTAGGGTTGCTGTTACTGTGATAACTCCTCCGTTTTCATTACCACTCACGTCAGCTATCGTTACTGCTGCTGCATCGTTATTAGTGATGGTATAAGTGTGTACTGTATTTGCGCCCAGGTTTGCGTTAATTGGGCTAGAAAGTGTAACAATTACCGTCTCGTTTGACTCCAAAATTGCATCGTCAACGATAGAAGCAATTGTGATGTTTTGAGTAGTGCTCGCTGGAGTAAAAGTTAATGTACCATCGGCTAATGTATAATCCGTACCACCACCAGTTGCTGTACCAGTAACTGCGTAGTCAACCGTCACTGTTAAGCCACTGGCAATGGATAGGTTCACTGGAACAGTTGCTGAAGTGACACTCTCTGCTCCGCTTGAAGCTGTAGTTGCAAACGTAACACTAGGTGTGTCATCATCAGTGATCGTGATCGTTTGTTGCTGGGTTCCATCTTCAGTACCATTCGTTACGCCAGTTACATCAATAATGATAGTCTCATTCGTTTCTGGGTTGACATCTTGAGTAGCTGTAATACCCACAGCAGCATTGGCTGACAGATTCCCTGCGGTAATTACAATACTTGTACTTGCTGTATTATTATAGTCAGTACCATTTGTAGCAGTTCCTGTATACCCAAGGTTTACAGTAACATCCTTGGCTGAAATTGCTGAAAGGGTTGCTGTAATGATAGAGGTACCGGCTGCTTCTGCAATATTAGCTGTACCTACTGAAAGCGTTACCGTTGGTGCTGCATCATTATCTGTGATACTATAAACCAGCTGTGTATTGGCGCCCAAACTAGCATTAGTTGGGTTAGACAATGTCAGTATGATTGTCTCATTTTCTTCATCCAATGCATCATCAACAATCCCTACAATCTGCTGTTGGAAGTCTTGATCTCCTGGGTTAAAGGTGATCGTTCCTCCTACTGTTGTATGATCTACGCCTCCAGCCGTTGCTGTTCCAGTAACAGCATAATCAACTGTTATCGTTTTTCCGCTCTTAGCGCTCAGTGATACTTGAATATCCTGACTAGCCTCACTCTCAGATTGTCCATCTGCTGTTAAGCCAAAGGCGACTGTCGGCTCCGCATCATCATCAGTAATACTTGAGGCTACTTCTTGGGTACCGTTCTCTGAACCATTTGTTACCCCTATAATCTCAATAGTAACAGTTTCATTGTCTTCATCAATTACGTCCTGAACTGCTGTTAGCGTAGCTGTTCCTGTGGTGTTACCTGCGGTAATCACAATGC
>CAYGQO010000011.1:124122-138061 GCA_964352205.1 uncultured Roseivirgaceae bacterium | reverse complement strand
AAGGAAGATTTTGATATTCCTCCATAATTCACGGTTGATACCTTCGAACGTTGGCCACCATTAAAAAAATGAAACTCCAAAACATTATATGTCTTGTGTTCTTGATGACTTTAAACTCTTGTGATTGCTATGTGAAAGTTACAGGACAGATTGTTTCTTCTTCTACAGGAAAACCGATTGAGAATGCTCTTGTAACAATGATTGATAAAAATCGAGAAGTTTACTCAGACAAAAACGGACATTTTCTAATCGACATGCAAACGGGATTTTGTTTCGACCCAGAAATTCAGGTGACCAAACAAGGATTTAAACCGTTTCAGGTACTGATGGTACCCCAAAAATTGGGACAGTTTAGGTTGATAAATATGTTCTGTTTTGTCTAAAGTATTCATATTAAGCAGCCTTTTTTAATTGCCGTGTATATTTCTGATTAGGTATCTGATGGTTGATGGCACTATGCCTCCTTTCAAAGTTGTAGTAACTGAAGTATTCGGTGAGTGACTGGTATAGACCTATCCCATCTTCTGGAGGGTAGATATATAGTTTTTCATACTTTACACTTCTCCATAACCGCTCAATGAAAGCATTGTCAATCGCTCTTCCTTTACCATCCATGCTCAACCTGATCTGCTGGTCAATCACATATTGGCTAAAGGTGTCAGAAGTAAACTGAGAGCCTTGGTCGGTATTAATGACCTCAGGCTTACCATGTGTTGTAATGGCTTCTTCCAGTGCCTGCCCGCACCATTCTGCATCCATGGTGTTTGACACTGACCAATTCACTACAAAGCGGCTGTAAAGGTCAATAATGGCCACTAGGTACATATAGCCCTTTCTCATAGGAATGTAAGTAATGTCTATTGCCCATACCTGGTTGGGACGATTCACAGTCAGGTTTCTGAGCAAATAAGGGTATACTTTATGGGCTTTGTGCCTTTTGGATGTATGCTTGCCGGGCATAACGGCCCGAAGGCCCATCACGCTGTAATAAAGCCGCTCTATCCGATTCTTGCTCACCTGATAGCCTTTATCCATGGTAAGCCATGTATGCATCCTGTTGGCCCCTTTGAAAGGATGGTAAAGGTAGTGCTCATCCATTAGGCTCATCAGCTCCAAGTTTAAAGCAGACTCTTCTTTGGGCTTATAATAAACTCCTGAGCGGTGTATTGTCAACAGATCGCACTGTTTGACAATACTCAATTGACCCTTGCTTATCATTGATCTACGCTCAGTAATTGGCCTCAACGCAAGGCGTTGTTTAAAAAATCTATCTGCACTTTTTGCTCGCCAATCACTTTAAGTAGTTGATCCCTTTCCTCTTCGGCCTGGCTCTTCCTGCTTTTGCCTTTACGCTCAAACAAAGTCTCAGCATCACTTAAAAACTCCCGCTTCCAAAGATGGATTTGTTGAGGGGCGATGTCATGTTTTTGAGCCAATTCAGCTACGCTAGATCGCTCCTTCAAGGCTTCCAAAACTACCTTGGTCTTGAATTTTGATGTGTACTTCTTTCTGGTCATTTCAGTAAATTTAAGTTTATAAAAAGTAACTTAACCTACTGTCCCAATTTTTGGGGTACCATCATACTGATATCAGGTGATTCAAAATCAATAAGCTATAAGATTAGATCTGAATCTCAATCGATCGACTTTGATGAACCTCTGTACCCTGACTCAACCAACAGGAATACATTTATAACAGGAACATGGATTGAGAAATACAGCCAAGACTTTAAATCACGAAATGATAGCTTGATAATATACCTTGATACTGACAACTTAGAAGAAGAAATAAAAGAGATCAAAGAAAAAAGAATAAACGGTGGCTAACATCGGCTATAGCAAATGCGGGCTGACTGCTTAAAAATGAAGATATTGTAACTAAATAACATTCGGTCTGGCGGACAACGATTCGGTTTCAAAATCCCGCACTTGCCATAGCCAGGGCCGTTGTGGTGCATTAAAAAATGAAAACTGACACATCTGACATATTTAGTATTGCTGACTCCCCTGATAAGGTAGTTTGCCCACCAAACCAAGTTTTTAAAAACAAGGACTTCATATTCCTATTGACTGATGGTGGACATATAGTTGATGACGCAATACAATATCATATGTTCGTGATGATGCTCAAGGAAATTGGAGAAAAGGAATTTACAATAAGAGAGAATATTGGAGCAACTCTAACCAACAGGTCCGAACCTTTCGAAACAACATTTTCCGTTAACAGCACATTAGACGATTTTGACAAGAAAATCAAAGAATTTGACGAACATTTCGGCCTAACGACACTGCACTGGTTTGTTCATGGACAAAAAGACAATTGGGGAATTTACATTGCTGAGTGGCCGACAGTAAACATTGTTGGCTGTACAACTGACCTCATGGAGAAGTTCAAAGCTGTTTTCAAAATCATTGACAATGGTTACTATCAAGTAAAGGAAATGCTTGACCAAGAATTTAGTGTCACCAAGAATGGTGATATGGAGAAGAAATTTATGGATAACTACAAAATAAAAAACGCACCACAACAAGGTGTATAGTGCATACCCAGCGGGACAGCAACGCTTTTTAGCCTTAACGTTGGCAGTAACCTGAAAAGACGAGATATAAAATGAACAGAACCTTAATCATTATTTTGTCCCTAATCACAATTAGTGCATTTGGACAAAAAAATCCAACGGAAGAAGCACAGCCAATAGTGGCAGAAGGTAAACTTCTCTACAAATCGGAAATGGCTTCATGGTATGGAACAGATTTATTTTTGGAGAACTATAAAGACAGAGAAAATATTGGCGGTTATTTCTCCTACTCTGAAAATGACACCTCAAAATGTATTTTCTTCTCAATAGCAGAAAAACCAAAAATAATAGGGACAGTTTCATTTGACAGTACTTATGATATGGAAAAAGCTACAACAGACTTGACCGAAAGAGATTTCACAAATACAGAAAGCGACCTTTATCAAATCAGAAATATTGCTCTGACAGAACTACAAACAAATGAAGATGGATTCTTTGAGTTTTACCAAAACACCAATCCTAATATAATTCCGCTTATTAATGGGAAAGAAAAGAAAGTTTACATATTGACAGGTCCACAACAAGGTGGTGTTGCGATTTTTGGAAATGACTATTTATTAACGTTTGATAAAAACAACAAGCTCGCAACTAAAAAACAACTACATAAGAATATTATTCCAATTGAATATGGCAATGTTGAAGAAGGACGAGAAATAGAGGGTGCTATGCATAGCCACCTTCCAGAAACGGGAGAATTTATAACAGCAACAGATATTTGTACTCTAATGCTCTATTCAAAATTCGCAAAATGGAAAACTCACAATGTTGTGTCAAAGAAATATCTCAACATATGGAATTGTGAAACTAATACGCTGACGGTAATTCCAATGGATACCGTAGAGAAAATAAATAAAGACCAAGAGAAACAGAAGAAGAAAAATTAAAAGATATACTGCTAACAATGGCTAAAAATCATAGCTGGCCTGCGGGACAGCAACGTTTTTTAGTCGGGCAGTTAGATGTGATGAAACAACCAAAAACACCGAAAAATATAAAAAACCAATTAATGAAACACTTATTTGTTATTGCTATTATTTTGCTGAGCATTGCCTGTAATACCAAAAATGAAGATCCGAAAAAGTTAGATTTTGTGGAATTTGACTTTCATTTTGATACAGAGTCAAATGAGATGCCGTACAATTTTTCTTCATATTGGGATACCTTTCCCACAATGGTCGATAGAACAGCATGGGAATTTGCTAAAATCGGAAACATAGAAAGGATGCATGAGATTTGGGATACAAAAGAATCAATTGAAATTGGACTTACGCAGGAACAACGAGATAGTTTTGGCCTCTACAAAGCAATGGATGCAATAGATTACATATTGAATGAAGCTGAAGAGCACCAAGTAGTCATCATAAATGAAGCTCATCAAATGCCCCAACATCGAATTTTTACCACTCGACTACTTGAAGGACTCAAAAGAAGAGGCTTTAAGCACTTAGGAATGGAAGGATATTTTAATACGCCTCAAGCAGATTCAATTATGCAAGCCAATGGTTATCCTATTCTTGATTCTGGATATTTTACACAAGAACCTCAATTTGGCAATTTAATAAGAACTGCCTTTGATATGGGGTTCAATATATTTGGGTACGAAAGCAGTGGACATGCTAATGGGAAGGAAAGAGAAATTAATCAAGCCCGGAATATTGAATCCTATCTAAATCGATACCCCAACGAAAAGATATTAATTCATTGTGGTTTTGATCATGTGTACGAAGGAGATATGCCTAACAATTCCATGGGTTGGGGAAAGGCGATGGCAGGGAGATTGACGGAATTTACAGGAGTTGACCCATTAACCATAAGTCAGACAATTTATTCTGAAAAGGGTAATAGGGATTACGAAAACTCGTATTATCAGATTACAGATCTAGAAAGACCTAGTGTTTTTGTCAATGAATCTGGTGAGCTATTTGGTCAGCAACGAAAGAAAACCTCTCTTGATTTACCTCCTATGGGCACATTCAGGTATGACATAGCAGTTTTCCATCCAAGAAGTAAAAAGTACAATCGTCCGCAATGGATGGTGTATGGTGATCGTAAAGAAGTGGAAATATCATTTGTTGAAGAAAATATCCAGTGCCCATGTTTAGTACTTGCCTACAAAAAAGGTGAGAAAGTCGGCAAAGCTGTTCCTTATGATATACAAGAGACGGACGATAAGAAGGTTACTTTAGTTTTGGATAAATCCGACTTTGAAATTGTCATATTGAATCTGAAGGATATAGCCCTAAAAGCTGAATTTAAATAGGCATCATAGCAAAAACTTTAGTTTCAAATAAATGACCAAAAGATTTTTATAGAATGGGAGATATGGTAGAATAGATGAATTAATCCGAATGAAGAATAGAGTCACCACACATAACACGGCATATGCGATAATGCTCCCCCTTGTTGGTGTTTCACCAACAAGACCTGATCTCATTGACGTACTTCGTTGGTCATAAGACTAGCTCAAGCCAAAGGTGTGCCTGACGGTCAATCATTACTTATAGCGCTTAACCATTCAAATCCCAACAAAAAGCGCAATGCTGATTATCCTTTACTCAACAATAATGTTATAATCAATCATCGTATCGTTACGTATACCTAGCAATATTGACTAACTTCCGCTTATTCAATAGTTAGCAGTAAATCCATTCATGAAAATATTTGATTCTCACTTTCACATAATTGATTTTAATTATCCCATAGTTGAAAACAATGGATATATACCACCTGAATTTACTTCTGAAGACTACAAGAAAACAAGAGATGAATTCGGAATTACTGGAGGTGCTGTTGTTTCTGGCTCATTTCAGGCTTTTGACCAAGCCTATTTAAAGGATTCTTTGGATAACCTTGGTGAAAATTTCTTTGGTGTAGCAAATATCCCAAACGATATCTCTAATACAGAAATAGAACAATTAAGCTCAAAAAATGTAACTGCTGTTAGATTCAATTTAAAACGCGGTGGTTCAGAATCTATTAATCACTTAGAATATTTATCCAATAAGCTTAAAAATGAATTCGGATGGCACACTGAATTTTATCTTGATAGTAAAGATTTAAAAGACCTTAACTCTCAATTAAAAAAAATAGAAACATTTTCTATTGATCATTTAGGACTATCTGTAGAAGGGTTAAGGGACCTTTATTATTGGGTTGAAAAAGGCGTAAAAGTTAAAGCTACAGGTTTTGGAAGAGTCAACTTTGATCCTATTGAGGTAATGAAGCAAATTCATAGCATTAATCCTAATGCGTTGATGTTTGGAACAGACCTTCCATCTACCCGAGCAAAAATTCCTTTTTCAAATACTGATCTTATCAGGATAACAGAGAATTTTAGTATTGATGATCAAGAGTTAATATTTTACAAAAATGCTCTTGAATGGTACAAAAAAAATAATGCTAAAACTGTATTTAGCCAATAGCGGTAATTAAAAAAACAAGCACAATGATAAACGAACATCATTCAATAGATTTATTTGGGCGACCATTATTTACCTGGATTGACTTAAATACGCCTATGAAAGGTGAGTTACCAATTCCGTCTGAAGCTTGTTTTAGCTACTTTGTTCATGGTGATAATCAAGTCTTGTCCAAACAGCATGCTTTATCTGCTGTTACTCACCAAGCTTTTCTTTCAATTTGCGGATTTACCTTAGGAAAAAAGCTGATGGAGCAAGAAGCCGGTCGTGTCAATTCAATTACCATACATTTCCATCCTGATGTACTTAGAAAAATTTATAAAGACACCAAACCTCCATATTGGGTGGAAATTGAAGCACCGGTAACTCAGAAATTAGTGCATATGGCCGCTACCAACCTTGTGCAGAATTATATTGAAAGTGTAAAGAATCTGTTTGAAAACAAACATGCCCTGACAGAAGATATCCTCAAACTAAAGCTGCAAGAAATCATTTTATTGCTGATGCAAACAGATGATCAACCACAGATTACAAATATTATTAGAAGTTTATTCTCAGAAAGAACCTTCACTTTTAAAGAGATCATTGAAACATATATTCCAACACCTGCCACGATAGAAAATCTAGCTACATTAACTAACATGAGTTTGTCTTCTTTCAAGAGAGAATTCAAGAGAATATATGACGACACACCTCAACGTTACATTATAAATAGAAGAATTGAGAAGGTGGCCTATTTACTCCAAACTTCTGATGCTAATATTAGTTCAATAGGCTATGATTGCGGGTTCTCTACCCCAGCCCACTTAACTAGGGTTTTCAAAGCTAGATACAAGAAAACACCTACCGAATACCGCATGGACTTCTCAGATTAGTAGTTGAACTACTGAAGCAACACGATTTCTGTATTTCCCCTGATATTTGTATCGAATTAAAAACGATACCAATGAGTGTCCTTGTCTTAAGAACAAATGTCGATAATGAGCAAAAGCTGAAAGTCATGAGCTCTTTACTCAACGATTTTAAAGAGATCAAAAGTTGGTCTTTAGATCAAGAAGACGTTGATATAGTCTTAAAGGTTGAAGCTAGCTAGAGTTTAACTATATCCGCCATATCAAAAATGTTAAACGGTAAAATACTGATTTTTAAGGATTTATATTAAATAAAGTGTTGCCATTATGAAACAGAAAAAGAGTTTGAAAAAATTAAGACTGCTAGGATTCATTGGTCCTATTGCTTTATCAATAGTATCATGCAGCTCTTCAAGAATTGCAAACCAATCGCAAGTTGATCAACAAGGGTGGAAAGTGGTAAAAGCAGGCAACTCAGTAGATTCAACTTGGGTAATTTCCAGAAGAAATGAAAAAGGTAGTGACTTTTATGAGTACAAAATCGAAGGACTTGTTGAGGCATTACCAGCAAATTGTATTGCTTCATTTAAGCAGGATATTTATGATTTGTCAAATGAAGTAAAGAAAGAAGGAGAGTATAAGTACTCAACCTACCAAATAGTAGAAGAATCTTCAAATGCTCTAGTCGTTTATGCCATCCATAAAGAGCCATTTCCACTCAAGAATACTGAAATGAGCATTAAATACACGTTTGATTCTGCAAGAAATGGAAATGCCAAAGTACATTGGCACGAAGCGTGGGCTGATTTTCCAGTAGAGCCATCCAAAAAGTTGAACCGCATTGATACATTCAGAGGGTCTTGGACATTCACTTCTACTGAGTCTGATTTATACAAAGCCAGCAATTGGGTTCAATTCAATCTTAAAGGAGCACCTATATGGTTTGCTCAACCAATGGTGAACAAATTTTTGGTGAAAGGATATATGAAGTTTAAAGAAAACCATCTCCCAAAAAAATAATTCAAAAAATTATGAAAAAATTCACTCTATCATTAGTTATTATGACAATCTACATGAGTTCTTCTTCAACCGCACACGGGCAGCAAATTACCGATTCATCAGTAACCTATATTCACTCAGAAAAAGCAAGTTTTACTTCAAAGATGATTCAAAACATATCATCTCTCTTCGGAGTAAAAAAGGGCGGCAATATAATTAAAAAGGTAAATCAAAGTGCATCAACTGAAGTACCTACTCCCGTTCCAAAATATATGTACAAGAAGTATGATATTAAGGAATTCACTGTGAACAATAGAAAAGTTTGGACAATCAAACCCAAGGAAACCGCTTCTGACAAAGTTATTCTCTATTTACATGGCGGAGTTTATGTATCTACGATAAAAAAGTACCACTGGAAGTTTGCCGAAGAACTTATTCTAAAAACAAATGCAACTATAGTGATCCCAGATTATCCGTTAGCTCCAAGTTCAACTTGTGAAAATGCAATAGACCTTGTTGATAAGGTATATCAGGAATTACTTAAAAAACACTCACCAGATAACATCAACTTGATGGGTGACTCATCTGGAGGGGGGCTTGCTCTGGGGTTTGCCATGTACTTGAACAAGGAAAGCAAACCTCAACCCAATCAAATCATCTTACTCTTCCCATGGTTAGACGTGACAATGAGTAATGAAGACATACTGGAAATTGACAAAAAGGATAAAATGCTTGGCATAGAACCATTACAAATAGCTGGAAAGGCATTTGCCGGAGAACTTGATTTGAAAGACTATCGTGTAAGTCCTATATATGGAGAGTTTTCAGAATTAGGGAAGATTTCTGTTTTTATTGGAACTCATGATTTGCTTGTTGCAGACTGCAGAAAGCTTAAAAGCATAGCCGAAACATCAAATGTTTCATTAAACTATTTTGAATATCCTAAAATGTTTCATGGTTGGGTTCTCCTTACAAGTATGAAGGAGGGAAAAGTAGCTTTAGAACAAATAAGTACTTTGATAAATAATTAGTAAAATGAAAGTCTTACCTCTACTAGCTTTAATCTGTTGTACATTTTTAATATCAAGCTGTTACTCAAAAAAGAAAATCATGACGAATAAACTCAAAAAATTGCATGTCAACCTAATGGTAAATCATGTTAAAAGCACATTGGATTATTATGAATCTATAGGTTTTACTACAATTCAAAAAGCTCCAGATACATCACCTGAATGGGCAATGATTCAAAAGGACAATATTTCTTTAATGTTTCAATCCACAAACTCTTTAACAACTGAATTTCCTCAACTAAAAGGTCAATCCAACGGTAGACCTTTAACTTTATGGATTCAAACTGAAAACATTGACACCTACTACGAAGAGATAAAGAATAAAGTGAAAATCATTAAGAAGCTTGGTATTACTGAATACAATGGAGCAACGGAATTTGTAATTGAAGACAATAATGGCTTCATTCTTCATTTTTCAAACCTAGACCTATGAAATAATACCGCTAACATTCTGTATGAAATCATGGCGATTCTGTGGTTATTGTGGCTTTCGTTCTTGTAGCATCACCGGAAAATCTGCGATTTCCCTCGTTACACCGAAGAAATTAACGGAAAAATCGCAGATTTTCCTTCTACTAAACCTTTAACTTTAACACTTCAAATACGCCACAATTCATACAGTAGCGTTACACCTCCGCCAAATACTCATGCACAAACTTAATGGCCATGGCGCCCTCGCCTACTGCTGAGGCGACTCTGTTCATGGCGCCTGCCCTTACATCTCCTGCTGCTAAAATGCCTGGTGTGCTGGTTTCCAAAAGGAAAGGTTCTCGCTCTTTCTTCCAGATTTTCTTGTGATTCGCTTCTTTGAGCAAGTCTCTACCCGTTACCACAAACCCACGATCGTTCTTGACCACTTGATCACCTGTCCAGTCTGTATAAGGCTTGGCACCAATAAAGATCAAGAGTGCGCCAGCGGGTTTCTTTACAATTTCGTCAGTATCAAGGTTCTTTAACTCGACACATTCTAGGTTGCCATCACCGACCGCACCATCAACCACCGTTCTTGGTAGCAATTGGATATTATCCGTTCCATTAATCTGATCGATCAAGTACTGACTCATGCTAGAGGACAAATCTGGCTTTCTGATCACAATGTGCACATCGCAAGCAAATTTCGCCATATACATGGCCGCTTGACCAGCTGAGTTACCTCCGCCTACGATATAGACATTCTTGCCTTTGCACGAATTGGCTTCAGTAGTGGCTGCTCCATAATAGATGCCCTTCCCTGTGAAATCACTAATACCACGTGACTCAAGGTGCCTGTACTGCACCCCTGTAGTGATGATAACAGCCTTCGCATTTACTTTAGCGCCATTTTCTAAGTGCACAATTTTATAATTGTCCTGTGTCTCAATGCCAGTAACGGTTTGAGGCGATAAGAACTCAATGCCAAATCGCTTGGCTTGTGTAATGGCGCGATGCGTTAAATCTGCCCCTGACAATCCTTTCGGAAAGCCCAAGTAGTTCTCTATCCTAGAACTTGTTCCGGCCTGCCCTCCAGGTGCATGTTTTTCAATCATTAAGGTCTTTAGACCTTCCGACCCACCATATACAGCCGCAGCCATACCAGCCGGGCCAGCCCCTATGATGACCACGTCATACATCTCTTCTGTGACCTTTGTTTGGAGACCAATCTTCTCTCCTAAATCAGCCATCTTAGGGTCTTTCAAATGAGACCCATCTTCAAAAAAGACAACCGGAAGCTCATTGTGCTCGATTTCAGCAAGCTCTAATAATTCCTGACCTGCTTCTTCTGTTTCGACATCTAGCCACTGATAAGGCATCAGATTTCGTGAAAGGAATTCCTTTATGTCATGTGATTTTGGGGAATACTGATAGCCAACCACTCTAATTCCTTTGAAAACAGGGATATGATTGATTTGCCATTCGTCCAACAGGTCGTTAAGTGTTGGATAAAGTTTTTCTTCTGGCGGATCCCAAGGCTTGTTCAGATAGTAATCTAACTGTACATCATTAATGGCTTTCACTGCCGCTTCTATATCTGAATAGGCAGTCAAGAGCACACGTTTAGCAGTTGGATACAGTTCCTTGGCTTGTTCCAAAAACTCAACGCCAGACATCTCTGGCATACGTTGATCAGAGAGAAACAGGGCTACGTCCTCTCCTTTTTGCTTCAACTCTTTCAAGGCATCCAGTGCCTCTTGAGCCGAAGTGGTGCTCATGATACGATAGCTCTGACGATACTCCTTCCGAACATCCCTGCGGATGGCTGCAAGTACTTGTTCGTCATCATCGACAGAAAATATGATGGGTAATTTAGCCATGTGAGTTACTAAGCGTTAATAGGGAAACAAAATTCGAATGTGGTCTTACCGGGTACTGAGTTCAGTTTAATGTGTCCTTTGTGTCTGTCCACAATTTGCTGTACTACTTCCAGGCCGAGGCCCGTTCCTTTGCCCACGTCTTTGGTGGTGAAAAAAGGTTCGAAAATTCGACTTTGGATTTCTTCGGGGATGCCGGGGCCAGAATCGGTGATATGCACCATCACATTCGTGGTATTCTTTGTCGTAGCCAGTTCCAGCGTACCGCCTTCTTCCATGGCGTCTAGCGCATTATCAATCACGTTAGTCCAGACTTGATTCAACTCTCCAGAAACTGCTTTGATCTTTGGTAAATCTGGATCTAGTGTTTCAACCAGGCTTACTTTATTCCTCTTGAGTTTATGATTCAATATGGTAATGGTGCTGTGAATACCTTCGTGTACGTTAGTAGGTTCAAAGTCTGTAGAGCGATCCATATGTGAATAGCTCTTCACCGAATTCACAAGTTTTGATATGCGATTGGAAGCTTCTTTTATTTCTCCTACCATCTTCTCAGTGGTAAGCACATTGTCGATCCATGTGAGTACTGAAGGCAATATATCATCCCCCAGCATATCTTTCAATTCGTCCAGATCATTATCGCAAAACCCGTATTCTGATAGCGTTTCACTGAGCATATAGCAATCGCCAAAACCATTATCATCGAGCCAATCGGTCAGTTCGTCTTCACGATTCGTTCGGTTCATCAATGACTCGTTCTTATCAATACCGTTTTTAATCTTACTGAATAATACCTCGTTGACGCCATCGATTTGTTCATCGGTAACTTTCATTGAAATTACCTTCTTGAACTTCTCTGGTACATGTGCCAAATGGCTCTGCAGCGACTCTGAACTTCTTACAATCGCAGATGCTGGGTTATTCAATTCATGCGCCAGACCTGCCGAAAGCTTTCCAAGCGCCATCAGTTTTTCGTTCTGTTGCTGTGATTTGGTGCTACTCCTCACCCTATCGGTCATAAGATGTACAAGTACTTCAGTAAAGTCTTGGCATTCACAAATCATGGCATGGAAGAATGACTTGTTAAGGATAAACACTTTAGTATCCTCTACGGCTTTTCCATTGGCCGAAGATGACTGCGCCCTGCTATAAGGCAAGGCACCTGAGATTTCGCCAGCCTCTAAACGGCCAACCTCCATGTACTGACCGTTTCGCTCCATCATAAAGTTGGTAGCCCCCTCGAGCATGATGAAAAGGCGATCAATATTATCGCCACGATTAAAAAAGATTTCTCCTGCCTTAAACTCTTGTAGTTCTCCTCTTTCAACTACCCATTCGATTTGGGCACGAGGCACCTCTGTTAGGGCCGGAAACTTAGAAATCTTATCTATGATGGTTTGCTTGTCCATGAGTGTGAAACTATTAAATCTTTAGATTAGTTTCTTTGCGCTGGAGTGATTTCTTGTCCGTTACAAGTTCATTCAACCTCTCAGTAAGATGGATTAACATAATCCATTCAATATCAATTCTTTTCAGCTAGCGCAAGAATCATCGTTAACTATGAGTCAAATTTGATTAGAAGGATAAATTCACTAATCTTTATCGCCTATTGAAGTCTTGAATAAGCACGAGGCGTAGCGATATATGATAAAATTCTTTCGAAAAATCCGACAAAGCATGATAAGGGAAAATAAGGTGTTCAAGTATGTGCTTTATGCGGTAGGTGAAATCGTCCTCGTGGTGATAGGCATTTTGATAGCCTTACAAATCAACATTAATAACGAAGCCAATAAAAAGAGAGCGACCGAACTCAATTACCTGAAGAACATAAAAACAGACCTTAACTTATCCATTTCAGATCTTGATGAGATAATTGCAACGCGAAAAAATCAGATTGCATCCGCCAGAACTATTCTCAGTCATCACAATGGCGTACCGATTTCAAATTTTGTCGAATTCAACATGCAATGCGTAAGTATCTATGCGTGGGAAAAATATGTCCTCAGCGACAATACGTTTCAAGAACTACTCAACTCTGGAAATTTGGCGCTAATCTCAAATGGTTCCGTTAAGAATTTACTATTGAGCCTTGATGCCAAATATAAAGCGATGAAAAACGGAGAAGAACACTTTAGGTATGACACTGAAAACTTGTTGTATAAGGCCGTATATGAAAAGCTTGATATGGACCCCACCGTTCAGAACTTCATGTACCAAGTGACTAACAGAGAAGTAGGAGAAAATGTGCCGTTATCCATCAAGAACTTTGAAAAGGTTTTAAGCTCTCTAGAGCACAAAAATGGTATGACAATGGCAGCTTTAGAATTTGGGCGTATGGTAACTTATTTTGAAGAAATGAAGACCATAGCCAATGATCTTATTAAGGAAATTGACTCGGAATTAGCTACTGAAGACTAACATCAGACGCTTCAATTTTCTCAAATCATCCATCATCAACTTAGCCTCACGTTCACAGGCGTATTCCACCAATTTTAGGCGAAAATAAAGGTTTGACCCCGATGGGGTCATATAACAATGATGAATAGCCTAAAACATACTACCCCTCCGGGGTAGTAAAGCACATCATTTACACAAGTCGAACAAATACTTATCCTTGTGCTCAATTTGAATATATATCTGTGAAAAGGTTCCTAGGATCAGGCTTTACTATTTTCTCTTAAGTCTTCCATCATCAACTTAACCACACGTTCAGAGGCGTATTCCACCAATTTTA
>CAYGQO010000011.1:112229-124022 GCA_964352205.1 uncultured Roseivirgaceae bacterium | reverse complement strand
GAACAAATACTTATCCTCGTGCTCAATTTGAATATATATCTGTGAAAAGGTTCCTGGGATCAGACTTTACTATTTTCTATCAAGTCTTCCATCATCAACTTAGCCACTCGTTCGGAGGCACCTAAGCCACCTAGTTTGGTTTCAAGTTCGGCATAGTCACTAAGCATACGTTCTCTGACCTCTGGTTTCAGAATCTGTTTTAACTCCATTGTCATTCTTTTCTCATTGAGGTCGGCTTCAATTAACTCAGCTACCGCCCTTCTGTCTAGAATCAAGTTCACCATACAGATATGGTTGATACTGATGATGCCTTTTAATAGATAGTAAGTCACAAAGCCCGGCTTGTAACAAACCACCTGCGGCACCTTAAATAAGGCCGTCTCCAATGTAGCCGTCCCAGAAGTGACCAAAGCAGCTTCCGCATTATTGAGAATGTCATAGGTCTTCCCGAAGATTACTTTTACACTAGCGTCAGTGTATTGCGCGTACAAAGAAGAATCTATTGTTTCAGAACCCGCTATTACGAACTGATATTCAGGAAAGTGTTTTACCACCTTCAACATTTTGGGAAGCTTAGTGTTAATCTCCCGCTTACGACTACCCGGCAACAGCGCAATGATTGGTTTGTCTTCTAACTTATTAGTAGACAGGAACTCGTTTCGATCAAGCAATTCAGGCTTTCTCTTTTCGATTGAATCTAAAATCGGATGACCTACATAGTCTACTTCATAACCATAAGACTTATAAAAATCAGGTTCGAAAGGCAGTATGGAGAAACGCCTATCGGTCCAACCCTGAATTGTATGTACTCGTTTTCTCTTCCAAGCCCATGCTTGTGGAAGGATGTAGTAAAAGATACGGGTTGATAGGTTTGAGTTCTTTACAAACTTGGCTATCCTCAGGTTGAAGCCAGAATTATCAATTAAGATCAAAACATCAGGTCTGAAGGCCATGATGTCTTCTTCGCAGAACTTGAAATTAGCTTTGATCGTTTTCAAATGACTTACTACCGCAAAAACGCCCATGAAAGAAGTCTCACGAATATGCTTCGCTAGCTCTTGAGCCTCTTCAGCCATTTGGTCGCCTCCCCAAACCCTGAAATAAGCTTCAGCATCGCGAAGCTTTAATTGCTTCATCATGTTGGCGGCATGCATGTCGCCTGAGGCCTCTCCTGCTATGATATAGTACTTCATTGATTACTTTCTGGGTCGAAGTTCTATGTTCCTTGTTAATAATCAAACCAAATCGATCACTGTCTTAAAAAGCATTCTTTATATTAGACTTATGCGTAGTAATAGACCCTTTTTCATCATGCTTTTTTGCCTATTCTCAAGCCTAACACTGAATGCACAGTTGATGAATGAGGAGTATAAAAAAGTCAACACAATTCTAAGAGACACAAGAAATCAAGAGAATCTCTCCTTTAGTTTTTTACGGCATGAGGAAAAGAAAGTGTTATTAATAGGATATGATCTTAGCCCCACCAAATTTGAGGTGTATGACACTAAAACATGGACAAGAATTTCTTATTTCGAAACAAAGGGCCATGTGGCTGAAGCTGAGTCTTTCTTCTCAACCACTGAAGCAAATATTGTTTATATCAAGAAAAGTAGAGGAAAGGCCTTGTTTAAAGTAAATTATTTAACTGGCGAGGTGCTCGAAAAAACTTCCTGTAAACGGCTCGGGTTTGAAGGCCCTATTGCTGAATATAACAATCAGTTCTATGAACTTTTCTGGAGACAAAAAGTCCAAGGAGTCGATCAATACTTTTTCTTTGAGAATTTCGCACTCAACATCAAAGATAGTGAGATCGATGTTTTTAAGAAGGATTAGGTACTCCTTCAAAATCTCTTGATTAGGACTCATTCACCTTGTCCCTTGATGCTTTAGGCACTACATTTACGCCCTAATCAGAAACCACAGTTCAATGCTTAAAATAGGCGTTTTAGGAGCAGGCCACCTCGGCAAAATTCACATCAAGTGTATTAAAGACATTCCTGAGTATCAATTGATCGGATTTTATGATCCAATACCAGAAAATGCCGCAGCTGTTTCAGAAGAATATGGTATCAAAAGTTTCGACACCATAGACGCCCTATTACAAGAGGTTGATCTAGTTGATATTGTAACACCTACCCTTTCTCATTTTGACTGTGCTAGCCAAGCCCTAAAAGCAGGCAAGCACGTATTTGTTGAAAAGCCTGTTACCAATAAGGTCGAAGAAGCCGAAGAGTTGATCCGCCTATCCACCGAGCATGGTTTAAAAATGCAGGTGGGTCATGTCGAAAGATTCAATCCTGCTTTTGTAGCCGCCCAACCTTATTTGAAACAACCGATGTTCATTGAGACGCATCGCTTGGCGCAATTCAACCCAAGAGGCCTTGACGTGCCTGTGGTACTGGACTTAATGATCCACGACATTGATGTGATCTTAAAAGCCGTAGGTTCTGAGGTAGAGAAGATTTCGGCCAGTGGTGTTAATGTTGTGGCTGACACGCCTGATATTGCTAATGCGCGACTTGAGTTTGCCAACGGCTGTGTTGCCAACTTGACTACCAGCCGCATAGCAGTCAAAAACATGCGTAAATCACGTTTCTTCCAAAAAGACGCTTATGTAGCAGTAGATTTCCTTGAAAAGAAATCTGAAATCGTCAGAATGCAAGAAGCTTCGGGCGATGAAGGCGCATTCTCAATGGTATTAGATTTGGGTGAAGGAAAAGGCAAAAAGGAGATCATCTTTGAAAACCCGAAGGTTCATCCTACAAATGCCATTCGCGAAGAACTTTTCACTTTCCATCAGGCCATTGTAAATGACACAGAGCCTATTGTTACGATTCAAGATGGATATAAAGCATTAAAAGTAGCACACGGCATACTAGACGAAATTCAGAAAAACTTGATGAAAATTGGCTAACAAAAGCCATCGCATCAAGTTCATAACAAAGAAGTCAGAACGTCTTCTTCACCCTCTATAAGAGGCCAAATTTGTAACTAAAACCCTATTAATATGGACAACAGAAAATTATTACCCATTGTCGTTATCACGGTCATAGCCCTGATTGTGGTAGTTGGACTATCATCTAGCATGTTCTACACGATTAAATCGAACGAGCGTGCCGTAATTTTTAAGAAATTCTCAGGTGGACTTGATAAAGAGGACATCAAACAACCAGGTTTCCACTTCAAAGCACCTTGGAATGACCTTCATGTATATGACGTTTCTGAAAACCAAGCAGAAGAAACTATGGATGTACTCGAGAAAAACGGTTTATCTATTCAAGTAGATATTTCAGTTCGTTTTCACCCTAGGTATGACAAGATCGGTGAGATCCATGAAACTTTCACCAGAGACTATGTGAATAGATTGGTAGTTCCTGAAGTTAGATCTACTGTAAGACAAGTGATGGGTAGGTTCACTGCTGAAGAGATTTATTCTACCAAACGTTCAGAAGTTGAACAAGCGATTATTTCAGAGACTGGCAATGTGCTTGGCAACGAAAACAACAACATTCAAATGAAAGCACTATTGATTAGATCGATCAACCTTCCAGAGAAGATCAAAACTGCAATTGAGAGCAAATTGCAACAAGAGCAGGAAGCCCTTGCTTATAGGTTTCGTTTGGATAGAGAAAAGAGTGAAGCCGAAAGAAAGCGTATTGCTGCCGAAGGTGAATCAAATGCGAACAAAATTATTAACAACAGTTTGACAGATGCCCTACTTAAAATGAGAGGTATTGAAGCTACCTTAAAACTTGCCGAATCGCCTAACGCTAAGGTAGTTGTGATCGGTCAGGGCAAAGACGGAATGCCTTTAATTTTAGGCGGAAATTAAAAAGTACCAGTACACACGGAACAAGTATTTCATTTCCGTGTTTAATAGTATAAATTCGCTCGCGGAAAAGGAGCATAATTACGAAAACACTATTTAGATCATGTCAAAAACTGCAGAAATTAAAGTTGGCGGACAATCCTATGAATTACCGGTTATCGAGGGTTCAGAAAATGAACAAGCGATTGACATTTCGGCACTTAGGGGCCAAAGTGGTATCATCACAATGGACCCAGGTTTTAAAAATACTGGTTCAACCACAAGTGCAATCACTTTCTTAGATGGTGAGAAAGGTATATTGAGATATAGAGGGTACTCAATTGAAGAGCTGGCTGAAAAGTCAAACTTTCTTGAAGTATCATTCTTATTGATTTATGGTCACCTGCCTTCAAAAGAAGAGTACTCTAGTTTTGAAGAAAGCATCACCAAGCACACTTTAGTACATGAAGACGTGAAGAAGATTTTAGAAGGCTTCCCTTCTACTGCTCACCCAATGGGTGTGTTGTCTTCTTTGGTTTGTGCACAAACTGCTTTTTACCCAGAATCACTTGATCCTAATAGATCAGCTGACGAAGTAGACATGAGTATCATTCGTTTGATTGCTAAAATGCCAACTTTTGCTGCTTGGTCTTACAAGAATCAAATTGGACAGCCAGTTAACTACCCTGACAATACGCAAAATTACACTGCGAACTTCTTGAAAATGATGTTTGCTAATCCTGCGGAAGCTTATGAGGTTGATCCTGTGGTAGCCGATGCTTTGAACAAACTATTGATCTTACATGCAGATCATGAGCAAAACTGTTCTACAGCTACTGTTAGAGTTGTAGGGTCTTCACATGCGAGTATGTATGCTTCAATTTCTGCCGGGATCAATGCCCTTTGGGGACCATTACATGGTGGTGCTAACCAAGCGGTTATCGAGATGTTGGAAAACATTAAGAAAGATGGTGGAGATACTAAAAAGTGGATGGCGAAAGCAAAGGATAAGAACGATCCTTTCCGTTTGATGGGCTTCGGGCACAGAGTTTACAAGAACTTTGATCCAAGAGCAAAAATCATCAAAAAAGCTGCTGATGATGTATTAGAGAAACTTGGTGTAAAAGATCCAGTATTGGACATCGCCAAAGGTTTGGAAGAAGAGGCATTGAGAGATCCTTACTTCGTGGAAAGAAAACTATATCCAAATGTTGATTTCTATTCAGGTATCATCTACAGAGCTTTAGGAATTCCTACTGACATGTTCACAGTAATGTTCGCCATGGGTAGACTACCAGGGTGGATCGCTCAGTGGAAAGAAATGAGAGAGAACAAGGAGCCTATCGGACGTCCAAGACAAGTGTATACTGGATCGAACGAGAGACCTTATGTCGGCATGACTGACAGATAAATATTAGCTTAACAGCAATCAAAGGGTGCCTAGTGCACCCTTTTTTGTTGCAGCTTATTAAGTTTTAAACACTTTCTTATCAATAATACAGACGCTTCGATTCAATTTGCGTAATATTAATCTGAGTCGAAATTCTATGCGTTTAACCCAGTTTCCAGATATTCAGTGGCTTAGAAAACAAGCCCAAAACAACTTCCAAAATGGAAAAGGGGTAAATGATCAACCTTTACCTCAGCAAGGCTGGCCGAGTGTGGTATTAAACACCAAATCTTTCGGGGCAGAACGAAACGGAATCAAAGGCCCTTTCAGTGTTTTCCTTAACCGCTCTGGCAAGAGCCTAGTTAAGGCTGACGGAAAAACAATTGAACTTACTGACAATAACCTCTGCATAGTAAATCAAGGAGATTTTTACGACTTGATTATACCAGAAGGTCAATCCACAAACACTTTCAATATCCACTTTGGCGAACAACTTTATAAAGAAGTAGCTCAATACTCAAACTACTCAACTGACCAACAGTTAGACAATCCTTCGACCGATGGAGGATTACAAAGCCGGACTCCCACACGGTCTACTTGGAAAACAGAAAACGTTCATCAGCAAATTGAAGCGCTTAACACCTTCTACAAAACCGGAGAAGCCACTTTGGAGAAGGAATATGAGCTTTTAGCCGATTTGCTTTCCACCATGATGGACAATCAACAGCATGAAGCATTGAGGCATCAACGGATTGATTCGCTTAAGCTTTCTACAAAGCAAGAACTGTTAAGTCGTATCAGTCTATCTCTAGACTATATCCATGCACATTATAATGAATCGATCAATTTAGATGAACTGGCAGCCATAGCCTGTCTATCGAAATACCATTACCTCAGGACCTTCAAGGCAATTCATGCCTGCACACCTCAGCAGATGATTGCCAAATTGAGATTTGAAAAAGCAGTCTCCATGCTTATTCAGGGTAACCTCCCTGTTATGGAAATAGCCCCTTCGCTTGGGTTTAGCGAACTCGCAGCTTTCACAAGGTTCTTTAAGAAAATGAGCGGTCAATCGCCAAGCGCACTGAGAAAGAGTTCCTAAATCAGCTCATCCCTCCTTCTTTTTTATTCTGAGTTTGCCGAGGAATCCTAACCATCAATTCAAATTGAAAAATAAGATTTGAGACAATTCTATCTTCTGAATTTAAAAGGAGGATAGAATTTCCGGAATTACGAGTTAAATAAGGCTCTAAATGGAATTAGCAATTTGGGTTAAATTTATATCCACACCTGGCTATACATTTGAATAAAAAAAGAGATGGTACAAATTGGTTTCTACGTCCTTACTGCTATAATGCTTGCAAGTTCCTTCTACCTGCTCAAGTATGCCGAAAATCCACAAAAGCTTAGAAAGAATACTGCATTGCTTCTGCTGATTTGGGTGACATACGTGATCGCTATGACCTTCACAGGAATTTTAGACGATCTATCTTTGCCTCCAAAGGCTCCTCTTTTAATCATCCTACCAGCCTTTATCATTGTATTTATTACTACCTCCAGAAAGAGATTTCAAGGCGTGCTGGACAATACCCCGAAGCACGTACCAATACTGATCCAGTCCTTTAGAATCATCGTAGAGCTATTGATCTACGGTGCTTTTCTAGATGAATTATTTCCACAACGCGTGACTTTCGAAGGGCTCAACTATGATATCATAATCGGTATAATTGCCCTACCAATGGGCTATCTCGTTTTAAAAGGAATCGCTAAACGCAAAGCCATATTAGCTTTCAACATTATCGGCTTGTCGGTGCTTTCCGTGACGGGGTATGCGTTTATTTCGTCTTTTACTTTTCTGACTTTATAAGTGGTGCAGGAGAAATTGCTTTGGTAAAAGCGCCATTTATTTTTTTACCAGGCGTATTATTACCCTTTGCGATTTTCTATCATGTTGTTTCTATAAAGCAGAACCTTAGATCACCCAGTTAGATCTCTGACATTATTATTCGTTCATCAGTAATTCCGGAATGACGAAAGAGTAGATGCTGAAACGAGTTCAGAATGACGTTCTAAGATGGTTTTACAACTGCGATTAGATGGACTGCCACACTTTCGGCACGTTATACAACAACTCTCCTTTTCTGATCTCCAAGGGTGAATCAATGTTGTTATGATATAACTGACCTGTACCTAAGCCTTGCGGTAAAGTGGGTTTGTATTGAGCCGTAAACTGTGCGATGGCATTCAAGCCAACGTTAGATTCGAGCATGGATGTCATCCACCAACCAATGCTTAGGCTTTCAGCGATCTCTATCCACTCCTGGCAAGATTTTATTCCTCCTACCAAGGAAGGTTTTAAAATGATGTATTGAGGCTTGATGGACTTCAATAAAGCTTCCTTTGCGTTGTAGTCGTGCACTCCTATTAACTCTTCGTCTAAGGCGATCGGCAAAATGTCCGTGGCACAGAGCTCGGCCATTGCTTTATGTTGACCTGCCTTAATAGGCTGTTCAATGGAATGAATCTCTAGTGATGCCAACTGTTCTAGTTTTGAAGGAGCGTCTTCTGGCGTGAAAGCACCATTCGCATCGACACGTAATGTGATATCGTTGGCAGAGTATTCTTTTCGAATACCTTCCAAAAGCGCTAGTTCTTGATCGAAGTTGATGGCACCCACCTTCATTTTAATGGTATTGAAACCTGCCTTTAGTTTCTCTTCAATCTGTTGTTGCATAAAGGCTTCATCGCCCATCCAGATCAAACCATTGATCGGCATACGATAACTTCCTTGATAGAATTCTGTATCGAATATTTTGTGAGTCCCTCCATTGATCAGATCGAGCAAGGCCGTTTCTAATCCAAATCTGACTGTAGGCAAATGAACGGGAACATGTTCGGCAAGGAAATCCAATATTTCAGCCTGACTTTCAGGGAATTTTAAAGCTTCAATTTGCTTTAAGATATTATTCAATATTTCCTGATAGTCAGCACTATAATCCTCGCTTAATCCTTTCAAGGGACTTGCTTCACCGAGTCCATTATTTTGACGATCACCTTCGGCATGCGCCTTTATAAACCAAGTCTCTTTTTCGGTAAACGATCCGCGTGAAGTACCTGCTTCGAACCTGAACTTCAGAAGGTGTGGAATGATTTCGAAACGGACTTTCATGATTGTCCCAAAAGCCTTTTCACATACTTTCCAATGATATCAAACTCAAGGTTAACCTTGTCGCCCACTTTCAATTGATGGAAGTTGGTGAACTCATAGGTATACGGAATGATGGCGATGCGAAACTTTCCGGCCTCAGAATTAAAGCAAGTCAAGCTCGTACCATTGACACAAACAGAGCCTTTTTCAACTGTTACATTACCGAGGGAAGCATCGTATTCAAAGTCAAAAAGCCAGCTTCCGCCCTCTTCCTGAATCTGGGTGACTGTCCCAATTTGATCCACATGCCCCTGAACTACGTGACCATCAAATCGGCCATTAGCGATCATGCAGCGCTCTAAATTCACAATTGCACCAGTTCTCCAGTCTCCGAGATTGGTCTTTTGAAGCGTTTCATCTATGGCAGTTACCCGATGTACATCGGCTGATACTTTTACTACAGTGAGGCAAGTACCGTTGTGGGCAATACTCTGATCAATCTTCAGCTCGGGGCTGACACTGCTCTTAATATCGAAATGATAATTCGTACCCTCTTTCTCAATGGCGACTACTTCGCCCGTTGTTTCAATAATGCCTGTGAACATGTTCAGTATTGCTTATAAATGCTTCTGCGAATATATAACAGAATTTAATCCCTTAGGTTTTCCAATAGTTAAGAAGTAATTGAACCTGCGTCAAAACTTCGGTAGACGAGTGATTGGGTGAAGGTCTAATTTTGAAATCTACTGCCAACTATTCATTATTAATTCTCCATTCAATATTTAACTAGTAGCTTCAGGACAGAATTAACACTGCATTTCTTAACTTAGAATTCAATATACAAGCCGATACATGAAAGTATTCTTAACACTTACCCTTTGCGCCATCATTACCCAATCTGTTGCTGCACAACATATTATTAGGTCAAAAAAGTACAATATCTCTTTTGAAAGCACAGAAATATTGAACCCGTATGACACAGAAGCCAGTAGTGTTTTAGGCTATGAAAACGACAACTACGCTGTTGATATAGAGGTATTTACTTTTGACGAAGAACCGGAATATCTATTGAAGGATCCGAAGTTTTCGGCAAAAAAGACTGCCGAAGGCTTGGGCTTTGAAAAAATTGAAGACGGAGGTACCATCCCGAATATCAAAAACGCCCATTATGTCATTAGCTATGAAATCTATGATGACGAGACCAACCCTGTCTTCGTTTTGTTTATCATAGACCAAAAGCAAAAGCTCGTTTTCGAAGTAACCACATATTGCTACAACCAAAACTTGGAAGAAGGTAGAAGAATTACTAAAAGCTTTAAGCTGATCAATTGACCCACTTCAAGGAAGTGAAGCGTTTAGACCTGAATGAAAACCCGATTTACCTTCTTAAAAACCTACACTTACTGATCTCCTTAGCAATTGTAGCGCCCTTCTCATTTGTTTATGGCTTTTCTCCTGCAGATACTCTTCCGATATATTTCGATTTTACCGTAGAGACCACAGACCTGAGCAATGTCTTTCGGGCGATTATGGGTCTTTATTTAGCCATTTCAGCCTTGTGGCTTCTGGGTATGCTTAAGCCTACACTTTGGAAAACCGCCACCCTTGTAAACATTCTTTTTATGCTTGGTTTGGCCTTCGGCCGACTCTTAAGCCTTGTCTTAGACGGCACTCCTTCTCAAACATTTGTAACGGCACTTTTTCTTGAGTTGGCCTTGGGTAGTTATGCAGCTATTCAATTCAGGAATTATAAGGAATGAAGTTAAACTTCTCTGCCTAAATTGCGGTTACTTGAACAAGCATTAAATATCACATAACAAAACTTAAACGTCAAATGGCAAATATTACACTTGGAGGTACAGCTACCCAAACAAATGGTGAACTACCTAGCACTGGAAGCGCAGCAACTGACTTCGCTTTGACAGCGACAGACTTATCGACTAAAACGCTTAGCGACTATAGCGGCAAAAATCTTATCCTTAATATCTTCCCAAGTGTAGATACAGGCGTGTGCGCCACTTCTATACGTACATTCAATAAAACTGCAGCTGATTTAGATAATACTGTCGTGTTATGTATTTCAAGAGACTTGCCATTTGCACAAGGTAGGTTCTGTGGGGCTGAGGGCATTGAGAATGTAGAAATGTTGTCTGACTTTAAAACAGGTCAGTTTGGGAAAGATTACGGTTTAGAAATTACGGATGGTGCCTTTGAAGCCCTTCACTCACGATGCATCGTAGTGATTGATGCTGCAGGCAAAATTGCCTATACAGAACAAGTGCCAGAAATTGGCCAAGAGCCGAATTACGATGCTGCACTAGCAAGTCTATAAGAAACGTTACATTAAGCTTAATAAGGTATTATAAAGGTCCAGTGGAGATATTCCGCTGGACTTTTTTTGTTACAGTACACAAGGAAGACTGTAGCGCCCTATCATTCTCAACACTAGCGTAGAGGAACAGGCTAAAAAACCTCTCACATGAGAAGATTCATTCCTTATTCCAACAGATTGCCACAACTACCTTTGCCTAGCGGCTCGGTAGTCTCGCAATGACAGTGCTAATTTTTATTACGTTATCCTGAGGTTTATTTCATTCTAGAAGCAGACAATTACAGTGAAGATCACCCTAAGCAAAGTAAGAATCTCTTTTCAAATAAATCTCTCACAATTCTCTTCACTTAAACTATCTTCGCATGATCTCAAATGGAAGACAGTTACAGACATAAAGGCATGCGCAGACAACTGGTTAAAGTTGTCCAAGCACAGGGCATCACAGACGAACGCGTACTAGCAGCAATTGGCAAAATCCCAAGACATTACTTTTTCGAAAATGCCCTCGTAGAGCATGCTTATGTAGATAAGGCCTTCCCTATTGGTGCGGGCCAAACCATCTCTCAACCCTACACTGTCGCCTTTCAAAGTCAGCTTTTGACCATTAAGCCTGGGGATAAGATCTTAGAAATCGGTACTGGGTCCGGCTATCAAGCCATTGTCTTATTAGAACTGGGCGCAGATGTATATACCATCGAATATCAGAAAACGCTCTACGAGCATACCAAGTCGTTTTTACCCAAATTGGGTTATAAGCCAAACTTCTTCTTTGGTGATGGATCAAAAGGCCTGAGTCGATTCGCACCTTACGATAGAATTATTGTAACTGCAGGTGCGCCTACAGTACCTAACGCCTTGATTGATCAATTGAAAGTCGGTGGCTGCTTAGTAATTCCTGTGGGTAATCAGAAAACCCAACAGATGATGCGCATTACCAAAACCGGTGAAAGCAAAATCAAAAGCGAAGTATTCAAAGATTTCAAGTTCGTTCCCCTACTCGGAGACGATGGGTGGAAGTGATTAGTTAATTGGTTGAATAGTTAATTGGTTGATTGGTCCTTAGTACTTATCTGCTCTTATGAGTTGAAAACTACATGACAAAGGCATCCCTTTAG
>CAYGQO010000011.1:70692-112129 GCA_964352205.1 uncultured Roseivirgaceae bacterium | reverse complement strand
GGAATGAGGGCTATGATGGTCATTAGTGATTGGTTAATTGGTTGAATAGTTAATTGGTTGATTGGTTGATTGGTCCTTAGTACTTATCTGCTCTTATGAATCGAAAATTAGATGACCAAGGCATCCCTTTAGGGAATGAGGGCTATGATGGTCATTAGTGATTGGTTAATTGGTTGAATAGTTAATTAGTTGATAGGTCATTGGTAACAATATCCGCTTATGAGTCGAAAACTAGATGACAAAGGCATCCCTTTAGGGAATGAGGGCGATAATTGGTTGATTAGTTGATTAGTCATTAGGGAATTGGGGAATTGGGTATTTGCTAAGAGCAACAGTTGATTATAATACATATTTATTTATGATAATATATAAATATTAAAATTGTTACATACATAATATTTCACTAAGAATATCCACTAATAAAGAAGATTTTACTGCCTCAATACCTAATTTTGTGTTAGACAGAATTTACTATGGCTAAGAAACATAAAGTATCCAAAGACTCATGTGTTACCATGACGGAGCTAGTCCTTCCCAACGACACAAATACGTTGAACAACCTAATGGGTGGTCGACTGATGCACTGGATGGATGTAGTTTCGGCCATCGCTGCACAAAAGCACTCCAACCGTATTGTAGTCACTGCTTCTGCCGATAATATCTCTTTTAATAACCCTATCCAATTGGGCGATGTAGTTACGCTTGAAGCTAAGGTGACGCGTGCCTTCAGTTCGTCCATGGAAGTATATGTAGAAGTGTATGCTGAGAACATTCCTTCTGGAACACGTTTTAAGAGCCATAGCGCTTTCTTCACCTTTGTGGCAGTAGATCAGGGCGGACGCCCTATAGATGTCCCTGAGCTCAAACCAGAGACTCCTGAAGAGCAAGAATTCTTTGAGGGCGCATTACGCAGAAGACAATTGCGTCTTGTACTCGCCAAACGCATGAAGCCAGAGGATGCTACTGAATTAAAGAGCATTTTTGAGACAGGGGTTTAGTCTTAGTCTATTATCTCTATCGTCATTCCCGCGTAAGCGGGAATCTCCCCCATTGTGCACTAATGAGATTCCACACATTTTTCTTTCAGTGAAATACTATTGAAAGAAAAATTCTGGAATGACGTACCCATTAAATTCTACTTCAGAATCTTTTCTATTCCAAGTCTGGGTAAATCTTAGTTTCAACTTATATTTGATTACATGAGTGATCAGAACTTCCTAGCACATTTCATCGAAGAACCTATTTATCTGATCAAGGAAGATCAAGTAACTGAAGCAGACAATGCTGCCGAGGATTCAGTCGAGACTCCTCAGACCAATTCAGTCGTAGTTGCTGAAGCACCAGCACCCGTCAAATCAGAAGCAGAAAAGCCAGCCCCTCCTACTCAGGCTGAAACACCAGTTTTGGTAGAAGAGCCGGCAGCGCCTGTTTATGTAAAACCTTTACCTACTGCCGGAGATAACCTCAAACACTGTATTGTATTGGTAGATTCTGCCGAGGAACTGTTAGAAGAACCTTTAAAGGAGCTCCTATACAAAATACTCGGTGCGGTAAAGAGAATGCCAGAAGACGTCCTTTTGGCCAACTGCCGAAATGCTGATAAGGATCAAATTGAAGCTTTGTTGGCTAATAATAATCACAAGCACATACTGGCTTTTGGGACCGAAGTCTTAGCTGAATTGCAAGGCATTTCTCTCTACGCAATCCATAAGCCTAAATATGTCGCAATGCTTAAAGCAGACCCGCTCACTGAGATTGCCACGAATGTGGACAAGAAAAAAGCCCTTTGGAAAGCGCTTCAGGAAATGTTTTAGCTTAAGGCGTACGCTATAAGCAGATCGAGTAAGAGCGTTATCAGAATTAACTTACCGAATCCCTTCCCACTATTTTTTCGATATTGAACTACCGAAACGAAAGTCATAAGAATGTAAAAAACTGCTAAGGCCATTGAAACACGAGAGATTCTTAACCACAAGTCAGATGGAACTAGTGGGTTTTTGAATGCCAAATAATTGCTGAAGACCAATAATGAATTCCGCACTAAAGCATATGACACAATAATAAATTGTAAAGCGACAAGAAGTTTTACTCGAAGGGGTAGTTCTCTAAAACCAGCCTTCATAGATTATTTATTCTGTCTCGCCAAAGATGCTGGCCAGCTTAGACTGCAAAGCCCTTCCTCTTAAGTTTTTACCAATCACTCTGCCTTCTGGGTCGAGCAAAAGTGCGAATGGAATTGCATTCACTTTATACGTCATAGCTGCTGCAGATTGAAAGTATTTTAAGTCAGAGACATGATTTGGCCATACTAGGCCATCCTTAGCAATAGCGTCTAACCACTGGTTTCTCGTTCTATCCAAACTGACACTGAAGACCTCAAAACCCCTATCGTTGTACTTATTGTACATATTCACCACGTTTGGGTTTTCAGCACGACAGGGCTTGCACCATCCTGCCCAAAAATCTAGCAGCACATATTTACCTCTTAAGTCTTCCAAACTAGCCGTTTGGCCATCTGGCGTAGGCAAGGTGATATTTGGCGCTATTTCACCCATTGCTACTGCCGGCCTTAAGAATTCTAGGTTTGAAGTGAAGTATTCTACGTCCGTTGAATTCGGGATCTCTTCCTTAAGTTTAGTTGCTAAAGAGTCTAAGAAATTAAACTCGTCTGATTTATTAGGGATATAGTCTGTAATTAATAAAGAGACAAGCGATCCGTCAAAGTCCCAAGCCATTTGTTTTAGTTTTTTGACCTTGTTCGCTTCAAGTGCTAGGCCTTCGTCTGTCAATTGTTCTAACAGCTCCGAATTACCCGAATCACGGGCCCTAATATACTTTTGATTAAATTCTGTTACCACATCGCGATACGACCCTAGGTATTCATAAAGCGTTTCGATATGCTCTGCGTCATCAGAACCAGTCACTCTAATCATGCTACCCCCTTGACCTTCTGCCTCAACTTGCAAGTCCTTATCATCTAAAACAATGGTCTCAAACTGTTGCCCATATACGTTGATGCGGTAAAACCCCGGACCATCAATCTTAGTCTCTATTTCAAAATTTCCTTTATGGTCTGAATAAGCCGTCAACACCGGGGTGATTTCTCCAGTCTCGTAGCGCTCAAGAATCACTTCTCCTTGCGGAATCGGATTTTCAATCTTTCCTGTGATTTTGACCATCCCGTCTTTCGAGCTACCACAAGCGCTCACTACTGCAACGAGTGTCAAAAGGGCTAAAAATTTCTTCATTCCTATTTGCTTAACTTCTTATTCAATATCACTTGGACCTGTTTTGCATCTGCTTTGCCTTGGCTCTTTTTCATCACCTGACCCATAAACAGTCCCATTAATTTCTTTTTGCCTTGTTTAAAGGCGGCTACTTCGTTCGGTAAAGATAACAATACATCGTTGACTAAGTCCTCTAGCGCATCTGCATTATCAACCGATAACAAGTCTTGGCTTTCAGCAATGCTCAAAGCACTAAAATTATTGTTAAGCATAGCAGGCAAAATGGTATGCGTGGCAACTGTATGATTCAAACGCCCATCCGCCACTAAACCCACTAATACTGCCATACGTTCCACTGAAATACCCAGCTGATCTATTGACACGTTCATTTCATTCAATAGACCACGAACGGCTCCATTCATCCAGTTAGCAGCAGCCTTTGGCTTACTAACCATTTCACACAACGATTGAAAGTAGTATGCGGTTTCCTTCTCTTCCGATAAAAGTGCCACATCGTAGTCAGAGAGCTGATATTTCGACTTGAAAACTGCCCTAAATACTTTGGGGGTAGTCGCCATCTTTGCTTTTACTCCTTCAAGATACTGGTCCTCAATGACTAAAGGGGCCAAATCTGGACATGGGAAGTAACGATAATCGTTCATCGTTTCTTTAAAGCGCATGCTTGCCGTAGTACCTGAATTAGGGTCGAAGGTTCTCGTCTCAATGTCGATAAACTGATCATTCTGAGCCATCATCAACTGCCGTTCAAGCTCATGGGTAATGGCCTTGCGGACATTACTGAATGAGTTCATGTTCTTTACCTCTACCTTGTTACCTAATTGATCGGCACCAATTGGCATCACAGAGATGTTCGCATCACAGCGAAGCTCTCCTTTCTCCATGTTAGCTTCGCTTATGCCGAGAAAACGCACAATTCTTCGAATTTCCTGTAGAAAAGCCGCTGCCTCGTCAGGGCCCTTAATACTGGGCGTTGTCACAATTTCTATTAATGGTGTTCCTGCCCTATTTAAATCTATGAGCGTAGAACCTTCCTCATCGTGGATCGATTTACCGGCATCCTCTTCCATATGGATGTGGTGCAGGTCTACTGAAGCTTGTTGAAAACCTTCACCGAATAGTTCGACTTCACCTCCGACACATATAGGCGTTTTGTCTTGGGTGGTTTGATAGCCTTTGGGTAAATCAGGATAGAAATAGCTCTTTCGCGCGAAATGATTGACCTCGGTAATCTCGCAATTACAAGCCAAGCCCATCAGGATAGCCTTCTCCACAACTTCTTTGTTCAAAACAGGAAGTGTCCCAGGGTGCCCCAAAGAGATTACGCTTATGTTCTCATTCGCACGAGCATCTGAAGTATTAAGATCTGATGAAAATATTTTGGAGGCCGTGTTTAACTGCACATGGACTTCTAGGCCTACAACGGCTTGATATCCCGCCTCAGTTAATTTGGTAATAACCTTATTCACAAAGCAGCAATCATTTCGTTGGCCTTCTTCACAACCTTGTCTAGACCAGATAGGTCTTTACCTCCTGCTGTCGCAAAGAAAGGTTGGCCACCACCTCCACCTTTAATCTCTTTTGCCAACTCTCTGACCATTTGACCTGCATTCAAGCCTTTCTCCTTTACCAAGTCTTCAGCGATAATAACGGCCACTTGAGGTTTACCATCGATATCAGCAGCTAATACTGCTACTAAGTTCTCCACTTCGTTTTTCAGCTCAAAAGCAATTTTCTTTAACACGTCAGAATTAGGCAATACAACCTTAATTGCCAATGAGTTAAATCCATTGTCTTCAACTATTTTACTAAGAAAATCTTGTTTAATCAGACCAGATTGTTTGGCGTGCAATTCCTCGATAATTTTAGTCAACTTCTTCTGATCATCGATCAAACTAGCAATGGCCTTAGTAACTTCCTTTGGGTTTTTCAAAAGCCCTTTTACCTCATTCAATTCTTTCTCTTGGTTTTGCACATAAGCGAAAGCCTTTGGCCCAGTATAAGCTTCTATCCTTCTGACACCAGCGGCTACAGCTCCTTCTGAAACTATCTTGAACAAGCCAATGTCGCCAGTAGCCTTCACATGCGTTCCTCCACAAAGCTCTACAGAGTATTCAGAATCAAAAGTGATTACACGCACATGATCGCCATATTTTTCACCAAAGAGCGCCATAGCACCAAGTGACTTTGCATCTGCAATCGGCACGTTCCTTTGTTCATCTAACTGAATGTTCAGGCGAATATGGTCATTCACAATGCGTTCAACCTCTTCAATTTGCTCATCGTCTACCTTTGAGAAGTGTGAGAAGTCAAAACGTAATACTTGATCAGAAACCAAAGAACCCTTTTGTTGAACATGGGTACCCAAAGTATCTCTTAAAGCTGCATGCAGCAGGTGTGTTGCACTATGGTTACTTCTAATCAGCGTTCTTCTTTGGCTATTAATAGAAGCATGGAAGGTAGCTTTCGGATCAGCAGGGATTTTATCCGTGTAGTGAACAATCAGGTCATTCTCCTTCAAAGTATTGATCACCTTGATGGTTTCACTTTCATTGCTTAGGGTTCCCGTATCACCAATTTGTCCACCGCTCTCTCCATAGAAAGGCGTCTTGCTCAGCACCACTTGGTAAACTTTACCCTTCTTCTCTTTAATCTCTCGGTATTTGATGATCTGTGTTTCGGACTCTTCTTGATCGTAACCGACAAACTCAACAGCGTCTTCGCCATGTACCTCTATCCAATCGCCTTTCTCAGAAACGGCATCTGCCTTAGATCGATTTTTCTGAGTCTCCATGGCAGCCTTAAAGCCAGCTTCATCAATGGTCAAACCATTTTCTCTCGCAATCAAAGCTGTTAAGTCTACAGGGAATCCAAAAGTATCATAGAGCTCAAAAACTTCCTGACCCTCAATTACTTTAGCACCACTTTCTTTAAGCCTCTTTTTAATCTGATCAAGTCGTTTCAAACCATTCTCCAAAGTCCTTAAAAAGGAAGATTCTTCTTCGCGGATGACCTTAGCAATCAAATCTTTTTGGCTTTCCAATTCATCAAAGAACCCCTTGTACTGAGCTGACAATACTTTGACCAACTCATGCATAAATGGCTCCTTTAGGTTAAGAAAGGTGTAGCCATAGCGCACGGCTCTTCTTAAAATTCGCCTAATCACATAACCAGCTTTGTTATTAGAAGGCAATTGATCGTCTGCTATCGCAAAGGAGATAGCCCTGATGTGATCCACAATTACACGAAGTGCAATATCGGTTTCTTCCTTAACACCATACGTCACCCCCGACTTCTTCGCCAAATGATCAATCAATGGCATAAAAATATCAGTATCATAGTTGGATGACTTGCCTTGTAAGGCCATTGCTAGGCGCTCAAAGCCCATTCCCGTGTCGATGTGCTGTGCTGGTAAGTTCTCCAAGTGACCATCTGCCTTACGATCGAACTGCATGAAAACTAAATTCCACACTTCCACCACTTGCGGGTGATCCATGTTCACAAGGTCTTTACCCGGCACTTTAGCGATTTCTTCTTCCGTCCTAAGGTCAATATGGATTTCTGAACATGGCCCACAAGGGCCCGTTTCGCCCATTTCCCAGAAATTATCTTTTTTATTGCCATTCAGTATGCGTGATTCGTCAATGAAAGACTTCCACAAATCGAAAGCTTCTTGGTCGAAAGCAAGATTGTCTTCTTTGTCACCTTCAAAGACCGTAACGTAGAGCTTTTCTTTTGGCAAACCATAGACCTTAGTCAATAGCTCCCAAGCCCAGTTAATAGCATCTTTTTTGAAATAATCGCCAAAAGACCAATTACCAAGCATTTCAAACATGGTATGGTGATAAGTGTCAATTCCAACTTCTTCCAGGTCATTATGCTTACCTGAAACGCGTAAACACTTCTGGCTATTCACAGCACGCGTATAGTCGGCCTTACCGTTACCCAAGAACAGGTCTTTGAACTGATTCATACCCGCATTGGTAAACATCAGCGTAGGGTCGTTTTTCAGCACCATAGGTGCTGAAGGCACGTATTTGTGCTGCTTTTTTTCGAAGAATTCAATGAACTTTGACCTTATCTCTCTCGACTCCATGCTGGAACTGTTAACTGCTAAAACGCGTTTGATTAATTTTATTAATTTTGTTAGGTCTTTGCTACTAAAAGCAAAGCCACAAAATTAGGAGAATTTCAAAAAGGATTCTTAATGTCGAAAATAAAATATTACTACGATACCGAGACCTGTAAGTACGAACGGGTAAAGGTCAAAAAAAGTGATGTAATCATCAATGCGCTGGGATTTGTGTCATTGGCGGTGGTGCTTGCCATTGGTATAATCGTGGTACTTTCTAGGTATTTTGAATCTCCAAAAGAAGCAGCCCTTTCGAAGCAAAATGAAGAGCTAAAACTTTATTATGACCTAATGCAGGAACAATTAACCAGTATGGACGACATGCTGGGGGTTTTACAAGAAAAAGATGATCATGTATACCGAACTGTTTTTGAGGCAGAACCAATAGCCAGTACAGTCAGGGAAGCTGGTTCTGGTGGCGTGCTCAAGTACCGCAACCTTCTAGAAAGCGATCTTGACAACAAAGACTTGGTTGTCGGAACACTAGAGAGGATTGATAGGGTAAAGAAAAAGATGTATATCCAAACCAAGTCATATGACGAAATTTTGGACTTGGCCCGTAACAAGGAAGATTATTATGCTGCAATGCCAGCCATTCAGCCGGTTTCGAATGAAGAACTGAGAAGACTATCCTCTGGCTTTGGTAGAAGAATAGATCCAATTCTTAAAGTAAAGAAGATGCACTATGGTACAGATTTCTCTGCCGAAAGAGGCACTCCTATTTATGCTACGGCTGACGGTACGGTGAATCGTACCCGCCAAGACTTAACAGGCCTAGGCAACCATGTAAAAATTGACCATGGCTTTGGGTTCGAAACCCTTTACGGCCATATGGTTAGGTACATCGTCAAAAAAGGACAGAAAGTTAAGCGAGGCGATATCATTGGATATGTCGGAAATTCTGGAAAATCTACGGCTCCTCACCTGCACTATGAAGTACACGTGAATGGCAAGGCAGTAAACCCCGTTTACTATTTCTACAAAGACTTGGACGCTAATGAATTCGAAGAAATTCTGAGACTTTCGTCCATTGAAAATCAATCATTAGGTTCATATTCTAATCGATAATTGAATCTTTCTTAGTGCCACTTATTTAATCTTCGGTATTAAAGTTATTCTTTCAACATATTTTGTAACTTTCTGATATGCCGTACAAAGAGAAGCCTATTGTCAAAAAATATTTCACCATTGGTGAGGTGGCAAGAGAGCTTGGCGTAGCAACTTCTTTGATTCGTTTTTGGGAAACTCAGTTCGATTTCATCAGACCCAAAAAGAACGCAAAAGGCAACCGTAAATTCACACAAGACGATCTCAAAAAACTAAAATTGGTTTACCACCTGGTAAAAGAAAAGGGGTACACCCTTCAAGGTGCACAAGACCATATCAAAAGCAGCAAGGATAGTATTGATGATACAGCGGAATTGGTGGAATCTCTTCAGAGAGTTCGTGCTTTCCTCGAAGAGATGAAAAAGAATTTGCCTTGAATCAAGAGCAGCGTTATCAAGTAGCGCTATCCCTCATTGCAGGCATTGGCCCTATCCTATCCAAACAACTCATTAATCATTTCGGAAGCACGGAAGCCGTGTTTAAAGCTTCCAAAGGTAGAGTATCAAAGATCAATGGCTTTGGTGAAAAACTTTCATCTCTCCTCTTGAACGAAGAAAAACTTCTTCAAAAAGCAGATCAAATCATCACAGACTCCGCCAAATCAGGTATTGCCATTCACTGTTTTAAAGACGCTGGCTACCCCAAAAGACTTCTGCAAGTACCCGATGCCCCCATTGTGCTTTACAGTAAAGGAGAAATAGCATTAAACCCCAAAAAGACCGTTGGCATTGTCGGCACTCGCAAGGCGACTAACTATGGTCTTGCAACGACAGAGTATATTGTATCAGAAGCCAAATCGAACGAACCAACTGTTGTTTCTGGTTTGGCCTACGGCATAGACGTTAAAGCACATGAGGCAGCTTTGAGCGAAGACTTACCTACAATAGCTGTACTAGCTTGTGGTTTAGACTCCGTATACCCTGCTGGTAATAGAGCCACTGCCAAGAAGATGCTTCTGAAAGGTGGTTTGGTGAGTGAATACCCTATCGGTACCAAAGCCGATCCAAGACATTTTCCCGCAAGGAACAGAATAATAGCGGGGCTTTCCGATGCATTAATTGTAGTTGAAGCCGCCAAAAAAGGTGGTGCTTTAATCACCGGAAATATTGCTCATAGCTATGAGCGTCCCGTATTTGCAGTACCCGGTCAACTGGACAAATCAAACTCTGAAGGTTGCAATCAGCTCATTAGAAACCTCAAAGCTTCAATCTACACTGGTTTTAGAGACATAGTAGAGGCTTTGAACTGGGACCGTGAGAAAGAACAGAAAGTTGAAATGATTGCTAACCAACTCCAAAAGCTTACTGGCAGAGAGAAAAAAGTAGTCGATACTTTATTGGCCAATGGGCAACAAATGAAGCTGGACGATCTAAGCTGGCAAAGCCAGATTCCATTGAATCAATTGGCTTCGATCTTACTCCAACTAGAGTTTGAGGGAATTATTAAACCACTACCCGGTAAAGAATATAGACTAGGCTAAGACTTTTTTGCGTTGTTTAATAAAACTCAACCATGAATCGGCTGTTCGCACTTTTTCTACTCACTTTACTTCCCTGGTCACTCCGAGGGCAAGAACCTGAGGCTATACCTTACAGAGCAGACTGGGGCAAATTCGATCATTTAGACCTAGCTGTGGGCTTCAACAGAAAACCATCTCCTACTGCTGAATCGGTTGCTTATCATGCTGTAGAATTGTCGTTATGGCAGTCTGTCAACTTCCGTTATAATCATCCAGCCAGTTCAACATTCTATCTAAGTCAAGAACTTGGCTTAGCATCTGACAAAATCATCCATGGATCTAAAGCAGGCTTATGGCTAGGTTTCTGGGGTTTTATTTTCGGAGGCGAGGCCAAATATCTCACTGATTATCAAGACCAGACCTTCATTTTGTCTCCTTTTATCGGGTTTGGAAATTACCCTTTTCGGTTTACTATAGGTTATTCTGGTAGAATATCTGGTTCGGGAAGCTTAAGAGATATAAGCAAAGCGAGTATGAATCTATCTGTTGCTTTGTTTCCACTCAGAAAGTCCAAAAAAATCGACTAGTCTCTGATTACCAGTGCATACCCATTGTATAGGTACCTTCTTTTACCCTTAGTAGCTCATACACTAGGTTATGAATACTAGGCCTTACATTGAGTTGATAAATCTTGCTATTGTTTCTTGTGGGATGAACTCGGTTCGACAAGAAGATAAACAGCAAGTCATTCGATGGATCAGCCCAAACTAAGGTACCTGTGTAACCAGTATGCCCATAGCTTTCGGGGCTTACCCCTTTAGCCACACTACTTACATTGGCATTGTACTCAACTAGTGGCTTGTCAAAACCCAAACCTCTCCTATTGCCGACTTCGCAAAACTGACAATCGGTAAACTCTCGAATCGTTGATTCTTTGAGATAAGTCTTTCCTTCAAACCTCCCCCCATTGAGTAGCATTTGGTAAACTTTGGCTAAATCACTGGCATTGCTAAACAGACCAGCATTACCCGAAACGCCAAGCATCATTGCCGCGCCTTCATCGTGCACCACGCCATGCAGTGTTTCCATTCTAAAAAAACTATCCACTTCCGTAGGCACAATTCTATCTAACTCAAACTCATCCTTCGGGTTAAAACGTAGTGTATTCGCTTCTAGCGGAACATAAAACTCATCGTACAGAAACTGATCGAAAGATTTGCCAGAAAGTCGTTTCACGAGTTCTGGTATCAAATAGAATGTTAACCCTGAGTAAACGTATCGCTTATCCTTACTCACTTTCGACTTACGGATCATTTTATAGATCTTCTTCTCAATAAAGTCTTTGTGCATGAACAATCCTATCTCTGAAATACGGTATGGATAATTTGCGGATGAATCCCGACTCACAGTCTTATTCTTATACTTGCCATTTCTCCTTTGCGATTCTGACCAATATGGAATCCAAGCCCTTAGGCCAGCCTGATGGGCCAATACGTCTCGCATGACCAAATGCTTCTTTTTTCCTTTTGCAATCTTTGGAAAGTAGTCACCCATGGTTTTATCAGGATCGAAAAGGCCCATGTCATAGAGCTTCATTAAAGCTAGGGTTGATGCTGTGGTTTTAGTAACTGATGCTAAATCATAAATGTCAGTGGTGTCAACTGCGTTTACTTTATCATAAGTCTGATACCCGAAACCTTGGTGATAAAAAACAAGTCCATCCTTGGCAATCAATAGTTGTGCTCCAGGAAAGGCCATCGAATCAATGGCCTGATGCATTATCCGTTCAATTCCCTCATTTAATTTTTGAACGTCTATATCAAAGACCGCTGGACTACCCATTTTTAAGCCATCACCAGCCATATTAATACTGCGGACCACTTGTTTCTGGCTGATATAGATTGGCGCTTCCTGACCTAGAATCGCTGTAACTGACAGCACAAACACCAAAACCAATAGCACAGCTTTAAACTTCATCACAATGCATTATCAGGAAAAACATCTAAACTCATTAACATGGCCTTGTCAAACTCAGCCTTATCTAAACCAGTTGTTTGCTCAACAGAATCTAGATATGCTAGTAAGCGCTCTGTTGCAATATTTCCGGTTAGGTCGTCTTTGGCCATGGGGCAGCCACCGAAGCCTTTCATGGCTGTATCAAATCGTCTGCACCCTGCTTGGTAAGCCGCATGCAATTTTTCATGCGTCTTACCTGGCGTAGAATGAAAGTGTGCTCCGAACTCAACACTCGGATAGGCCTTAATACTGGTTTTAAACACGCTTTCAATCAATCTTGGTTCAGCTATACCAATAGTATCCGATAAGCTGACAATCTGGATACCTAAGTCAGATAGCTTTCTGACAAACTCAGCCACAATATCTTCATTGAACTCTTCACCATATGGATTCCCAAAACCCATAGAGATATAGGTAACAAGCATCTTACCTTGCTTGACACATAGATTTTGAATATCTGCCACTGTACGGAGCGCCTCAACGATAGACTTATTGGTATTTCTTTGCTGAAATTGCTCAGAAATGGATAAGGGAAACCCTAAGTAATCGATGGCATCAAACGCTAAGGCGTCTTCTGCACCTCTCACATTCGCTATAATCGCCAACAGTTTAGATGCTGTATTTGATAAGTCAAGTGCTTCTAGGACCTCAGCTGTATCTCTTAATTGGGGTATAGCCTTTGGTGAAACAAAACTTCCAAAGTCAATGGTATCAAAACCCACCTTTAATAGCTGATTAATGTATTGCGCTTTCCTAGCGGTAGGAATAAAGTCATGCAGGCCCTGCATCGCGTCTCGGGGACACTCAATTATTTTCATTACCCAAGTTTAGTCAAGAGATATCATTACGCAAAGGATTCCTTTCTGAATAGGCATAAAAACAAAAAAGACTGCCCTTTGTAGGACAGTCTTTTTACAACCTTAAACGTAATGCTTACATGCTTGGTGGTAAAATCACCTTGTCAATGATGTGCACCACACCATTTGAAGCTTTAACATCTGCAGCGATTACTTTCGCTCCACTTATCTTAACGGTTCCACCGCTAATAGATACAGTTACATTTTGTCCTTGTACAGTTTTAGCCTTCTGTCCATTAGATAAATCAGTAGACATTACTTTACCCGCCACTACGTGGTATGTAAGGATAGCGACTAATTTGTCTTTGTTTTCTGGCTTCAAAAGCATTTCTAATGTTCCAGCAGGAAGTGCAGCAAATGCCGCGTCAGTTGGAGCAAATACAGTGAAAGGACCGTCTCCTTGTAAAGTCTCAACAAGTCCGCCAGCCTTAACAGCTGCTACTAGTGTTTTTAGGTTATCAGCACCAACTGCTAATTCAACGATGTTCTTAGACTGTGCATTAGCAACAGATACTGTTAAAAGGAATGCAAACATAGTTGCAGCAAGTGATCTAATAATTCTCTGAGTTTTCATAATTGGATATTTTTCAATGTTTGATTAAAACTATCCTACTTACGACCTGTCGAAGCGACTTGGATTTTAATTGTTAAGTTTTTTTCAAAAAACCTTTAACAAAAGTTTTATCAACAGTGGCAATGGGACTACCACCCTCCTTTTCAAGTGTTACAGCGAATGCCACTACATCACCTTTGATCACTTTTAATTCTTGTACTAACTGATTGTGATCAAAAATTCCAGCATCTATCGGAGCTAAACCTGCTTTTATAGCCCACAACTGATATTGGTGGCCATGCGGAGGTTTAGGCAGGTTATCAACACTTATAAAGACTGCATTATTCTTTTTATTCCAGAAAACATTAGCAAAAGATTCAGGAGCAAGATCCAAGCCATCCATTCTAATGTGAATATTATCTTCACTCAGGAAATGTGCTATCCTAAGTTCTGCATACTGCAGTTGCTCATCCGTCTTGCTTACACGATTGGCCAAAGAAGTCTGATTTGATTCTAAGGCAGCAAGCTGTTCTTTGGTATCCTTGAATTGTGAATAAAAAAGGTAATTAAAACCTAGGCTGATAAAAAGTAAGATGGATGCGGCAATGGTCCAAACAGGAACAATATTGACACGCTGAAGCCTCACTTCAGGCTCGTCATCGAGAACTTGAAAGAATTTCTCCTTTTCTAATTCTTTTATTTTATCCAAAGCACTCTCTACAATCTTTGGATTCGGAGTTTTAGCCTCAGCTTCTCCAAATTTCATTAGGCTCTCGCGAATACTGTCTAACTCTATCTGCACTTCTGTATGTGCTTTGGCTATGCGATCAACTTCGCGCATTTCGTCTTCTGAAAGCTCACCTGCTAAGTAAGCTTCTAAAATCCCTGATGCTATGTACGCCTGAATATCCATTATATGATAGACCTCAAATGCTTGATTGCCGTTCTAATTCTAGTCTTGACGGTACCTAAAGGCATATCAAGTTTTTCACATATTTCTTTGTGTGTGTATCCTTCAAAGAAAGACAAATTTATCAAAATCTTTTGCTCTTCTGGAAGCTGTGCAATTAATTGCCTAGCATACAAAGTCTCCATTTCATCGCCACCCGAAATACTCTCTGCTATACTTACGACCTCTACCCCTTCTTTAGATTCTTGCGTGAGCCTATAATCTTTCGTTCTCGTCTTATCAATTGCCGCATTCTTACTTACACGGGTCAACCAAGTGAATAGGGAGCCTTTTGACGCATCATAATTATGACCATTCTGCCAAATTTTTAATAAAACTGTTTGTAAAACGTCCTCTGACATGGCATCATCTCGAAGAACTCGATTGATCACATTTAGAAGAAGTGCACCATAATGGGTGAATACTAATCCAATTGCCTCCTTATTCCTATCTGCGAGCAGATGGCTGATTTTACTTTCAATCGTGGAGGTCATCGTAAGTGGTTGTACAGAGAGTGACAATGCTTTAAAATTTGATTACTAAACCCTGCAGGCAAGTATTTTGTTTAATCATTTATCAAAAAAATTAAACAAGAATTAACCCTCTAGTAACGCTTCTTTTTTCTTCTTGGGTTATTGTCCTTGTTTCCGAAGGACTTTTTGCGGTTGCCACTATTGTTTTCCTGCTTTTTCCATTGTAGCGGTTCCTTCTTCTTATTCTCTGGAACGGGCTGGTCAGTTAGTTTATACCCTGGAGGTATTTCAGATGGAATCTTTTCGCCTAATAGCTTCTCAATACCTCTTACGAGAGGTGCATCTTCTCCGGAGACAAGCGAAATCGCCTCACCACTTGCTCCCGCTCTACCTGTTCTACCAATTCTATGCACATAATCTTCAGCAACCTTCGGCAAATCATAGTTTATAACATGTGGTAGAAGTGGAATATCTAAGCCCCTGGCTGCAATATCAGTGGCTACAAGGACTTTCACATCGCCTTTCTTAAAGCCCGCCAAAGCATTGGTTCTGGCTCCTTGGCTTTTGTCGCCATGAATGGCAGACGAGCTAATACCAGCTTTATCCAGCTTCTTACTTAGTCGATTTGCTCCGTGTTTTGTCTTGGAGAATACCAGTACTTGTTGCCAATCACCGTCCTTAATGAGCTTTATGAGAAAATCAGATTTTTTGGCTTTATCCAATCGGTAGATCTTTTGAATAATCTTTTCTACTGCTGTATTCTCTGGAGTTGCTTCCACTAAAATAGGATCGCGCATAAAAGAACCCGCCAAATGCTTAATCTCTTTGGAAAAGGTTGCGGAGAACAACAAATTCTGTCTCCTATCCGGCATTAAAGACATTATTCTTTTAATGTCCTTTAAGAAGCCCATGTCCAACATCCGATCAGCTTCGTCCAAAACAAAGATCTGTACATGTGTCAATGAAACCAGTCCCTGATTATGCAGATCTAAGAGTCTACCTGGGGTAGCCACTAATACATCTACACCGTTTCTGAGCTCTTTGACTTGTGCTCCTTGTTTAACGCCTCCAAAAATTACGGAAGACTCTAAATGAAGAAACTCACCATAGCCTATCACATTAGCCTGAATTTGGGCAGCCAACTCTCTCGTGGGTGTCAAAATCAATGATCGTATGGGTTTTCTACGTAATTGCTTCTCCTCAGACAAGATCTGAAGAATTGGCAGCACAAAGCCAGCGGTTTTACCCGTGCCGGTTTGTGCTGAAGCCAGCACGTCTTTGCGCTCTAGAATAACTGGTATTGCTTTTTCTTGAATTGGAGAGGGTTCAGTATACCCTAGTTTCTTAACAGCATGGAGTAAGGAGGTCGAAAGACCTAATGATTTGAATGTCATAAAAGTTGTTTGCGAAATGACAACTTTTAAGGAAGTTCCATTTCCGGGTGAGTAACAAAGGTAGGTTTAATTAACCCGCGATACTAACTGATCAAGGGATTCACTATCGTCAATTATGGTAAAATCAATCAGCCACGACAGGTCCGTCTTGGCCCTGTGACTTTAATTAGTTTTTCAGCTATCCTAAGTCATACTTTAGAATTGATCAATAGGTTATTTTTGATATCCAAAAGACACCTACATGGCACGACCTCAAAATAAAACTGAGCTATTAGCACTTGCTGAAAAGAACTACCAGAGGCTCTTGGATTACACCAATGAATTACCAAAGGATCTGATTACGAAAGAATTCCCTGAAGGCTTCCTCAATCGCAACGTGCGCGATGTTCTTGCTCATTTGTACCATTGGCATACACTAGTGCAAAACTGGATTGCGGTAGGCATGAAAGGTGACAAACCAGACATACCAGCAAAGGGATATACATGGAAAACTTGCCCTGAGCTTAATAGTTCTATTCAACAGCAACATTCTGACCTAACACTAGAACAAGCGAAAAAGCTATTGAGTGGCTCACACCTACTAATAATGAAGACAATTTCATCCTATTCGAATGAAGAACTTTTTGAAAAGAAAAGATATAATTGGACGGGCACAACCTCCTTGGCAGCCTACCTGATTTCATGCACGTCTAGCCATTATGACTGGGCATTCAAACTAATCAAGAAGTGTCTTAAAACATCAAAATAAGCGCTCTGCAATTCTCTTTGTAACCTGCGACTTGCTCATGGTATAATAGTGTAAACAAGGAACTCCTGCTGCTTTTAACTCTTTGGATTGTTCAATGGCCCACTCTATGCCTACCTCTCTTGCCGCTGCATTGTCTTTACAACTATCTAGCGCATCGACTAAATCATCTGGTAAGTCGACATGGAAAATACTTGGCAATACGTTCATTTGCTTAAGCGTGGTAATTGGCTTCAAACCTGGGATTATAGGTACGTTGATATCGTTCGCTCTACATTTGTCCACAAACTCAAAATATTTCTGATTGTCAAAGAACATCTGAGTGACAATATATTCTGCACCCATATCTACCTTCATTTTCAAATATTTCAGGTCTGACTTCAAACTAGGGGCTTCAAAATGCTTCTCAGGATATCCTGCTACACCGATACAAAAGTCAGTCTTATTTTGCTTTACCTCCTCATGTAAATAAGCTCCCCCATTTAAATCAATTACCTGTTGTAGCAAATCGCTTGCATAAGCGTGCCCATTCGGGTCTGGCTCAAACCGTCCTTCGGATTTGATAGCATCCCCTCTTAAGACTAGCACATTGTCAATCCCTAAAAAATCGAGATCTATGAGTGCATTCTCAGTTTCTTCCTTGCTGAACCCACCACAAATAATATGAGGTACCGCATCCACACCATACTTATTGATAATAGCCGCACAGATACCTACAGTACCTGGGCGTTTACGGGTTGAAACCTTTTCTAGAAGACTATTTTCACGTTTCTTGTAAACATACTCCTCTCTATGATAAGTCACATCGATAAATGGAGGCTTAAACTCCATTAACGGATCAATGGCATTGAAAATACTCTGTACACTCTCTCCCTTTATTGGCGGAAGTATTTCAAAACTGAAGAGCGTTTTACCTTTTGCGTTTTTTATATGTTCTGTGACTTTCATAATTAGTCTTAATTCAATGTGTTTTGTTGCTACTCTTAAATATCATAGCTAAGATTTGGTGCTAACCACTTTTCGGCTTTCTCTACTGTCATTCCTTTTCGAGAAGCATAGTCTACTAATTGATCTTTTTCAATTTTACCTAAACCGAAATACTTAGATTCTTCATGCATAAAATAGAAACCAGATACAGAAGAGGCCGGGTACATAGCAAATGATTCCGTTAAGCTAATTCCTGTATGCTTTTCCGCATCTAAGAGATTAAATAATATCTCCTTCTCTGTATGGTCTGGACAGGCAGGGTAACCTGGAGCCGGCCTAATTCCTTGATAAGCTTCTTTTATTAAGGTTTCGTTGTCAAAAGTCTCATTGACAGCATAGCCCCAAAGCTCCTTACGTACTTTTTCATGCATTAACTCAGCAAAGGCCTCAGCCAAGCGGTCAGCTACAGCTTTAATCATGATAGAGTTATAATCATCATGGTCCTTTTCGTATTTTTCAATCAGTGCCTCAATGCCTATACCTGCCGTTACAGCAAAAGCTCCCATATAATCCTTTTTGCCTGAATCTTTTGGCGCAACAAAGTCTGCCAGTGAAAGATTAGGCAACCCTGAGCCCTTTTTCCCTTGTTGACGCAGCATATGGAATGTTGTCAGAACTTCAGAACGACTCTCGTCTGTATAGATTTCTACATCGTCACCTACTGAGTTAGCAGGATAAAGGCCCATTACAGCATTCGCATAAAGTAAATTCTGCTCGACAACTTCATCGAGAACAATCTGTGCATCGTTAAAGAGCTTTTTGGCCTCTTCCCCGACAACCTCATTATCGAATATTGCTGGGTATTTACCTTTAAGCATCCATGTAGTAAAGAAAGGAGTCCAGTCAATATACTTTCTGATTTCTTCTATGGAGTAGTCCTTGAAAGCTTGATTACCCAATAGTTTCGGGGCCACCATAGTCTTCTCACTCCAATTGACTTTTAATCGATTTTGCTGGGCTTGGGTAAAAGGAATATAATTCTTGATCTGCTTACGGTTTGCATGATCGTCTCTTAGTTGAGCATACTGTTCCTTGGTTTTAAGATGAAACTGTTCGTAGGTTTCTTTACTGATCAATTCACCTGCAACGGGAACACTTTTAGAAGCATCAAGTACGTGGACTACCGAACCCGAGTAGACAGGATCGATCTTTACGGCTGTATGAATTCTGGAAGTTGTGGCTCCGCCAATCATTAATGGCAGGGTCATTTTTCTTCTTTCCATTTCCTTTGCTACAGTCACCATCTCGTCTAAAGAAGGGGTAATCAATCCACTTAACCCGATGGCGTCTACATTTTCTTCAATGGCTTTGTCAAGAATCTTATCTACCGGAACCATAACGCCCATATCCACAATGTCATAGTTATTACAGGCTAAAACTACCCCCACTATGTTCTTTCCGATATCATGCACATCTCCTTTAACCGTGGCCAAAAGCACTTTAGAAGCCGCTGACGTGTCTTTATTGGCTGCTTTCTCAGCCTCAAGATATGGCAATAGATAAGCTACTGCCTTTTTCATTACCCGAGCACTCTTGACTACTTGGGGCAAAAACATTTTTCCGCTACCAAATAAGTCCCCCACAACATTCATTCCGTCCATCAGTGGACCTTCGATTACATGAAGCGGTTTATCTTTTTGCTGTCGAGCTTCTTCCGTATCTAACTCTATAAATTCAACTATGCCCTTAACCAAGGCATGTTCGAGTCTTTTTTCAACAGGTTCTTTTCTCCAAGAATCATCTTTCACCTGCTTTTTTCCATCTCCTTTAACGGTCTCTGCAAATTCTAGTAACCTTTCTGTTGCATCTGACCTTCTATTTAGGAGTACATCTTCAACCCTGTCTAATAGGTCCTTCGGAATATCATCATACACCTCAAGCATAGTTGGGTTTACAATGCCCATGTCCATGCCTTCTTTTATAGCATGGTAGAGGAAGGCAGAGTGCATGGCTTCCCGAACAGGATTATTACCTCTAAATGAAAATGACACATTGGAAACCCCTCCACTTACATGTGCTCCCGGTAAGTTCTCTCTAATCCAACGTGTAGCACGAAAGAAATCCATGGCATTATTATTATGCTCATCAATTCCTGTGGCTACTGGAAATATATTTGGATCAAAAATGATGTCCTCCTTAGGAAAACCTACTTTATCTACTAGGGTGCGATACGATCTCTCGCAAATCTCTATTCTTCTTTCGTATGAATCTGCTTGTCCGTCTTCGTCAAACGCCATTACGATAACGGCAGCACCATAACGTTTTACTTTTTTTGCTTGCTCAATGAACTTCTCTTCGCCCTCCTTTAAGGAAATTGAGTTGACAACACCTTTACCTTGAATGCATTTAAGACCTGCTTCTATAATCTCCCACTTAGAAGAGTCAATCATTATAGGGATTCGTGCAATATCAGGTTCAGCTGCAATGAGGTTCAAAAAACGAACCATAGCCTCCTTGCCATCGAGCATTCCCTCGTCCATATTGACGTCTAATATTTGTGCTCCCCCTTCGACTTGATTTCTAGCAACTTCAAGTGCTTCATCATATTTATCTTCCCTAATCAGGCGAGCAAAACGAAGTGAGCCTGTTACGTTGGTTCTCTCACCAACATTTATAAAGTTGATCTCTGGAGTAACTATTAGTGGTTCAAGACCAGAAAGTTTTAGTGTAGCTTTACTCATGAATTATACTTCAATCAAGTTTTCTATCGAGCGAGGAGTATGTTTTGATGCTGCTTCAGCAATCATTCTAATGTGTTCAGGTGTAGTTCCACAACAACCTCCCACAATATTTAAAAGATTATCAGCCAAGAAGCCATCGATTAGATGAGCCATTTCTTCGGGTGACTGATCGTACTCACCAAACTCATTTGGTAAACCAGCATTCGGGTGCGCACTGATATGAAATGGTGCTTTATTCGAAAGGGTTTGTAAATAAGGCCTTAACTGCTCTGCACCCAGTGCACAATTTAGACCTATACTAAGCAAAGGCACATGAGAAAGTGAAACTAGGAAAGCCTCTGTAGTTTGACCTGAGAGTGTTCTTCCACTTGCATCTGTGATGGTACCGGAGACCATCACTGGCCATTGTTGTTTACGATCATCAAAGACCTCTTCAATGGCAAACACCGCTGCCTTTGCATTGAGCGTATCAAAAACAGTTTCTACGAGTAGTAAATCAGCACCACCATCTAACAGCGCCTCTGCTTGTTGCTTGTATGCCTTTACCAAATCATCGAATGTGACAGCTCTGTAGCCCGGATCGTTGACATCTGGAGACAAAGATGCTGTTCTATTAGTTGGCCCCATAGAACCTGCCACAAACCGAGGCTTGTGTGGCTCCCTCGCAGTAAATTCATCGGCTACCTCCCTTGCAATTTTTGCAGATTGATAGTTAAGGTCATAAACGGCATCCTCTAAATGATAGTCAGCCTGCGCTATAGTGGTCCCACTAAAGGTATTAGTCTCTGCTATGTCCGCGCCAGCTTCATAGTATAAGGCATGAATTTCCGCAATAATATCAGGGCGTGTCAATGACAGTAGATCATTGTTCCCTTTCAAAGGATGCTCATGATCTTTGAATCGTTCACCTCGGAAATCTTCCTCCTCCAACGTATGACGTTGAATCATGGTGCCCATTGCACCGTCCAACACCAATATTCTGTCCTTTAGGACTTCTTGAATTTTTTTTGCCATTCTTCTTAATTATGGCTTACCTAGAAATTTCGAGAGTGATTCAATCCTCATCTTTTCCCCAATAGCTCGGAGTTAGGAGTTAGCACCAGGTATTATCCAGGTTGCTAAGACGTCTTAGGGCCTAATCCCTCTGTCTTTCTTGATAAGCAATGCAAAGAAAATGATAAAAAGGAAATACCTCACAATAAAGACGAATTATTTAATCACAAAGACCAACTTTATACTCACGTTCAAGGAGGGAACAACGCCTACAAACTCCTCCTTATACCTAGTACCGTAAAATTGGTCAAAGTTAAGTGGTCTACGTGTGTCGACTGAGTAGTCTTGACGAACAAATCCGAAGGCTCCTGACAACTCCATATTTACAAAACTGATTACGGGTATTAACCAGCCAATTGTCCCTCTCAAACCAATTTCTCTCCTCCGAACTCCATAAGTGGATCGCTGGAAATATTCACACCCATTTTCACAATCGATTTTGAAAGTTCTTGTTCGATCAAATTTGATATTATTATAAACGATTTCCGCTCCAATAAATGACCTAACCGAGGCGTTTTGACTACTTTTTGTATTAGGACTAACAACCCTTCTAAAGACATCCTTTTCAGGTTGATAAAACTTGAAAACAATCGAAGTTTTCAAGCCTGATTTGTCTGCGAAGTATATCGCATCATCTTCAAAAACATCTCTATCTTCAATTAGACCAAAATTATACTCTAGTGACCAATTGTCCTTTATTCGATGCTCCAATGACGCTGCATAAGCAGGAAACCTCCACAGCAATTGAGTAGGTGTCAATTTCACAGCTAGGATAGGTGTCTGAATAGCATCTTTTGTCGCTTCTAAATACTGTTGCGCATTTGTGGTAAGCGCAGCCATCCCCAGTAACAAGCAAAAAACTGCTTTGCGCATTCTAGTTAGTCGTAACACTACCCAATACATCCCCTAATCCAGTGTCTCCATAAGACATATTGTAGAATCCGTCATCAGTTCTGATAATCAAGTTTCTATCTGAAATGATCAAATCTAAAGGAATAGCATTCGGGATTTCTTTGAAATCTATCGCTGTTATATCACCTTCTTCATTGTAAGAGTACATCGTTAGGCCACCCTTCTCACAGATAAATAGAAATGAGTTATTGATGGCTAAACCAAAGGGAGCGGTTGTATTGTAAACCCTAAGGACTTTGGGGTTCTCAATATCAGAGATATCAATCGCTTCAATAAAATCGTCTGTTCCATTGCGACAATCAGAAATTTTGAGGGTTGAGAAAGCTATGCCATCTTTTGCCACCACTGGGTCGCAAGCCGTTAAATGTGCATAAGTCGATTTTAAGGTCAACGTATTGTTAGCGTCAAACCCCAAGAAATAGACTGCGTCTGAACTTCCGATCAGTACACTCTCTGTACCATAAGGAAATATGGTTTCCAGTTGCCCCCCAATAGATATTTGACTTTTATAAATGAGCTCACCGCTGGCTCGAATATCATATTGCTTGACTTCATTCTGATTGAGTACCAAAACCTGATTATTAATAATCGTGAATTTGGCTAGAGACCCACCAGTACCCGTACCTGACAGGTCAGGGCTAAAATCACTAGAGTCATTATCGCAAGAAAAAATGAATGCGAGGCATAAAAGAGATAGTAACTTCTTCATCATTTAAAACATTTAGGATTAGTGATTGTGGTAAGCCTCCAGCCTACCACACTGCCTTTTTCTGCATCTACACATTCGAAGTAATAACCTGACAATGGAGGGAGTATATTTTCAAATTCATTGGTCTTTAGAGCATTTTCATCCCTAGATATAACCCTTACGTTTTCGGTGTCAGAGACATCAATGGCTAAAAGTGAGTTGAATTGGTTGACATAGATCACTCCATCGCGAAGCACCATGTTTTCGCTACCAGAAACAGTCAAAAAACCTTCCACTTGTGGATTAGATGGATCTGAATTATCTATAATATGAATCCCCTGCCCCACATCGTTCATCAGTAATAAATTCCCCAATAAGTAAATCTGACCAGGATTCTCTACAGGTCTAGCAGCAACCAATTCAATTTGCATGTTTGGGTCTGAAAGATAGACAGGTTGATATCCTACGATATCTCCTTCCGGAAAGCTAGGAGGAGGAACATTAAAACAACCGCTCAATGCGGCCATAATGGCCAGACTAAAAAATTTAAAACATCTCATGTGAATAATTACGATAATCGTTACCAATAATGCAACAGTGTTGCATCCATATAAATACTTAATCTTCTTTAAGTCAAACGGGAATTTGATAACTTGATACAAGTAAACTATCAGATTTGAAATTAGCCGCAATTGATATCGGCTCCAATGCTATTCGATTTCAGGTAACCAATGTGATCAATTACGGAGGTGACCTTTCATTCAAACGACTTGAATATATTCGATTCCCATTGAGGCTTGGAAATGACGTATTTAAGCATAGACTCATCGGACCTGAAAAGGAAGACCGCTTTTTTAGGTTGATGAATGCATTTAAATTGTTGATAGACCTCTATGAGGTGGACGACTATTACGCTTGTGCCACTTCTGCCATGCGCGAATCACAAAACGGGAGATCTATAGTTCGTAAAGTTAAGGAGTTGTTAGGCCTTGAGATTGATATCATTGGCGGAAATGAAGAAGCCAAATTCATTAACAATGTGTTGCTCAAAGATTTAGATGACAACACATATTTGCATATTGATGTCGGTGGTGGCAGTACAGAACTAAACATTATTCGAAATAGAACAAACGTAAAATCACATTCCTTTAAGCTCGGCTCCGTCCGAAGCCTAGAACAATCTACCGCAGAAGCCGAAATGTCAAAGATGACGCTTTGGATTAAAGAAAATCTCCCCCCTGATCTTTCCTTAGTCAAAGCCATTGGCACTGGTGGCAATATCCAGAAACTATATGAATTGAGTTATAAATCGACTAAAGATCGACTGGCAGACATTACATCGTTAGAGCCTACCTTGGCCTATTTGAAAAGCCTGTCTCAAGATGAAAAAATCAATAAACTTCGGCTCAACCCGGACAGAGCTGATGTAATAGTTCCTGCCGGCAACATCTACATGAGTGCCATGAAGGCGGCAAAAGCCAGAAAAATTCTAGTACCCGATATTGGGCTGAAAGATGGCATCATGCAAATGCTGTACGAAAGGCATATTCCTGACGCGCTGCTAGGTATTCAGTAGACATAAAAAAGGGGCCTAAGCCCCTTCTATATTTTATATTGAATAGTGGTTAAACATCCACTTTGGCATACTTAGCATTTTGTTCAATGAACTCTCTACGTGGTGGCACCTCATCTCCCATTAATACTGAGAATAAGTGATCTGCACCGGCAGCAGAATCAATTGTAACTTGTTTTAAACTTCTGTGTGACGGATCCATTGTTGTCTCCCAAAGTTGCTCAGGGTTCATTTCTCCAAGACCTTTATAACGCTGAATATTTACAGAATCTTCTTTACCCTCCCCTGCCATTTCTCTTGTGAGAATAGCACGTTGGGCTTCATCCCAGCAATAACGCTGATCCTTACCCTTCTTCAAGAGGTAAAGTGGTGGCAAAGCAATGTATAAATAACCCGCCTCGATCAACGGCCTCATATATCTAAAGAAGAAAGTCAAAATCAGGGTACGAATGTGACTACCGTCAATATCTGCATCCGTCATAATGATCACCTTATGATAGCGCAGCTTTACCATATTCAGGGCTTTCTCATCTTCTTCGGTACCAAAAGTAACGCCCAATGCTGTGATCATATTCTTGATCTCATCATTGTCGTAAATCTTATGCTCTTGAGCCTTTTCTACATTTAAGATTTTACCTCTCAAAGGAAGAATTGCTTGGAAGTTTCTATCTCTACCCTGCTTGGCTGATCCACCAGCTGAATCTCCCTCCACTAAGTAAATTTCGCAAAGCGCAGGATCCTTCTCAGAACAATCGGCAAGTTTTCCCGGAAGACCAGTACCAGATAAGACATTCTTACGCTGGACCATTTCACGAGCCTTACGAGCAGCATGTCTTGCCTGTGCCGCTAGAATTACTTTTGAAACAATCTGCTTGGCACTTCTTGGGTTTTCCTCTAGATAAATACTTAATATTTCCCCAACAGAAGTCTCTACTGCACCAGATACATCAGAGTTGCCTAGTTTAGTCTTAGTCTGACCTTCGAACTGAGGCTCTTGAACCTTCACAGAGATTACAGCTGTTAATCCTTCACGGAAGTCATCACCACTAATCTCAATTTTTACTTTGTCTAATAAACCCGATTTATCGGCATAAGACTTCAATGTTCTTGTTAAAGCTCTTCTGAAGCCCGAGACGTGAGTTCCGCCCTCAATGGTATTAATGTTATTGACATAACTCACCACATTTTCAGAATAGGAGTTGTTGTAAGTCATGGCCACCTCTACTGGCACACCATTCTTTTCTCCTTCAACATAAATTGGTGTGTCAATAAGACTTTCGCGCGTCTGGTCTAGGTATTCAACAAATTCGACCAAACCACCCTCGGAGTGAAAGACTTCACCTCTGAATTTCCCATCATCGTCAGTCTCTCTTTTATCTTCCAAATGAATAGTAATACCAGAATTAAGGAAAGATAATTCTCTTAGTCTGGTGGCTACCGTTTCATATTTGTATTCACTAACAGTAAATATCTCTGTATCTGGCAAGAAATGTACTTTCGTACCTGAGGTTGTAGCCTCTCCTGTTTGTTTTACAGTGTACTTAGGTATACCCTTGGAGTATTCTTGCTTAAATTCTTTTCCCTCACGGTGAACAGTTACTTCGAGCATGGATGATAGTGCATTCACACATGATACACCCACACCATGTAGACCTCCTGACACCTTATAGGTATCTTTATCAAACTTTCCACCTGCGTGAAGTACAGTCATTACCACTTCTAGGGCAGACTTATTTTCTTTTGGGTGCATTCCCGTTGGAATACCCCGGCCATTATCTTGAACTGTAATGGAGTTATCTAATTCTATACTAACAGATATAGTATCACAGTGTCCGGCTAGCGCCTCGTCAATAGAGTTATCTACCACTTCCCAAATCATGTGATGGAGTCCTTTGATTCCAACATCACCAATGTACATGGCGGGGCGTTTTCTAACCGCCTCTAAACCCTCTAAAACTTGAATATTACCTGCTGAATAATCCTGGTTCTGACTCGCTTTTTCTTCGCTCATAAATCTTTCAAAAACAAAATTCTGATGGGCATTGATCCGTCTTGATAAGTACCAAGAAAAAGTGTGATTGGATCGCCCGAAATTAAAGCACGAATATAATGAAAAAATGCTTAGTAAACGCCTGTTGAGAGCATTACTAAAGTGCATGCTTCAACACATTCAATACCTTCTTTTTGGGCGAGCAATTTAAACTCCTGATTTTCAGTACCCGGATTAAAAATAATGCGTTTGGGGCGAAGAGAAATCATATAGTCATACCACTCTTCTTGTCTAGTCGGGTTGATATAGAGCGTAAGGGTTTCAACATCCTTAATACTTGGCTTATCATTGACATTGAGAATCTTACGACCGAGCACTTCTCCGTCTTGTATACCTAAAGGAATAAATTCTAAATCCCTTTCTGCCAGCATAGTCGCTGCTTGATATGCATATCTATATGGTTTTGGCACACTGCCTATGATCACCGTTTTTCCCATTAACTTATATTAACAACCCGTGGAACTATTTCTCGCTATTTTTGTCTCTCATTATAATCATTGCGTAAGCAACGCGTTGATGTGGAAACGACAATAAATTTATGAAAGTTCACCTATTGGGTTTAATGCTAGTAATATGTGCCAGCCTATCGGCCAACAAGATTAGCCAAATACCATTTATTGAAGTCGAAAATAGTGAACAATGGAACGCTGCATTCGCAAAAGCCAAAAGCGAGAACAAGTTGGTCTTTGTAGATGCGTACACCGACTGGTGCAGCTACTGCCACAAACTCGATAAGGAAGTATATACCGACCAGTCAGTAGTAGACTATTACACGGAAAACTTTATTAATGTAAAGTTCGATGCAGAAAGTGAGTTTGGTTACCCCAAAGCCCAACAATTGGCAATCACTGGCTACCCCACCCTGATCTTTATGACAAGTGCCGATCAGACTTTTAAAGTAATTGACGGTTTTGTGCCGGCCGAAGCCCTTTTAGCATACGGTAAGGACATTTCTAGAATGATAGAAATGCTCCCTGAGCTCGAAGCAAAGTTTCAGGCCAACATGATTACTAAAGATGAGCAACTGGAACTAATCAGCATATTGGAAAGTACGGATGAACTCAAAGCCAAATCTGTTGCCAAAGACTATGTAGGTAGATTACTTGAAGACGATTTTTTAAGGCTTGAAAATATCTGGCTGCTTTCAAGACATCAAAATCAATTGGATGGCTATCCTTTCCTATACATTTCCACACACAAAGACCTAATGGTGGCCACCCACGGCATAAATGAATTCAACGACTACATGACAGCCGTTTATAACGACAACCTAGAACTTTCCATCAAATACGGAGACACCAAACTACTGGAAAAATTGATCTCAGGTGTCTTGCCAGAGTTTATTGACAATGATCAATTACCAACAGCAAGATACACCACGAGATCAGTTTACTATGCACAACGTGGTGAATTTGACAATTACAAAATGGAGGTAAACTCCTACATGAACAACCACCTGTCTAAAACCAGCAAGCCTGATTTTGCGCTGTCAACCACTTACGATATCATCGAGAATTATGCCTCTGAAGAAATGATTCAATTCACGACTCAATTACTTAGGTTAGCCTTAGATGTTGAAGAAAAGAACTTCGAACTGAATTCTATCCTTGGTTATACACAAGCTCTTTTGGGAGACTATAAATCTGCCGACAGTTATCTTGAAATCGCCAAAACAGTTGCCAATGGCGAAGAAGAACAAGAGATAGTTCAGAGTCTATTCGATGCGGTTAAGGTGATGAAAGCAGGGAATTAGGTAAAGTTCGCTTTTTCGAATATGCTTCAAACTGTTCATAATTAATACCTCATTAAACACTGAACCGCGCTTCGGATTTCTACTCTGCGACTTCTGACTTCTGGCTTCCAGCTCTTAAAAAAAACCTCCTGATCAAGCTTCTTTGCCAGCCTTTCCGTAAGCCGCAATCAAACGATCAGCACATTTCTCACCATCCATTGCTGCAGATAAAATACCCCCAGCGTAACCGGCTCCTTCTCCACATGGGAATAGTCGCTTGATCTGTAAATGCTCACAGGTCTCTTTATCCCTCGGAATTCGAACAGGAGAAGAAGTTCTACTCTCAACCCCTACGATTTGGGCTTCATTGGATAAATACCCTTTCATCTTTTTGCCGAAAGCCCTTAGGCCTTCTTTCAAACGCATATGCACGGCTTCTGGCAGTACTTCACTCATGTCTACCGAAGCTAGGCCGGGTTGATACGAAGTATCATTCAGCTTGCCTGAGACGTGACCATTGATGTAGTCCGACATCTTTTGTGCTGGTGCAGCTTGCGTTCCCCCGGCCATGGCACAGGCACGCTGTTCGACTTCCTGTTGGAAGGCGAGCCCGGCCAAATTACCGTGTTGCTGATAGTCTCCTAAATCCTCTAACTCAATCGCGGTAACTATTCCTGAATTGGCGTATTTCGAATCTCTTCTCGATGGACTCATACCGTTGACTACTACTTCGCCCGGAGCCGTAGCCGAAGGAACAATAAATCCACCTGGACACATACAGAAACTGAATACACCTCTTTGCTTTCCTTGGTGATTTGTCTGATGTACCATAGCATAGGAAGAAGCTGGCAGCCAAGGCCCTCTATCTGTTGTGCAATGATATTGTATTTTGTCTATTAATGCCTGCGGATGCTCTATTCTGATTCCTAAGGCAAATGGCTTCGCCTCGATCAAGACTTTCTGTTTATCCAACAAATGAAAAATATCTCGAGCCGAGTGGCCAGTAGCAAGGATTACACCTAGTCCCTCCACCTTAGTACCATCTGCTAAGACCACACCTTTCATCTCTCCTTCTTTAAGAATAAAGTCTGCCACCTTGGTATCGAAGTGGATTTCACCACCAGCACCTAAAATCGATTCTCTAATCTCTTGGACTACTTTTGGTAGCTTGTTGGTTCCAATATGCGGATGCGCATCTATCAGAATATCTTCTGTAGCACCGTGGGCTACCAGTATTTCCAAAGACTTCTGAATATCACCACGCTTCTTAGATCGTGTATAAAGCTTTCCGTCAGAGTAAGTCCCTGCGCCACCTTCGCCAAAGCAATAATTTGATTCTGGATTGACTACATGTTCTTTATTAATGGCAGCGATGTCTCTTCGCCTTTTTTGAACATCACTTCCTCTTTCAATCACGATCGGCTTATAACCCAGCTCTACAAGTCTAAGCGCAGCGAACATTCCCCCAGGACCAAAACCAACAATCACCACAGGGTCGGCATTGCTGACGTCAGGATAATCTCTTCTGTATTCAATAAGTGGTGGGAGATCTTCTTTTACAGCGACAATTGCCTCAATATTCACTTTAACACGCTTAGAACGGGCATCGATTGAACGTTTGATCGCGCGCACCTCGGCATTGTGAGATTGGATATGACCTCTCTTTAGAATTACCTCTTCGAAAAGTTCTGGATTGTAAGCCTCTTCTGGACTTAACGTGGTTTTTACGGTCTTTATCATAATTTGGCTTCGCCAGTGTATTCGTTATCACGTAATCAGGTAATCAGGTAATCAGGTAATCAGGTAATCAGGTAATCAGGTAATCAGGTAAAGGTCTAAAAAAGCATATCCAATTCGGCTAATTCATTAGAAATGTATCCAACGATTTCTACCTACATTTTTACAGGTGGTTTAAGCCAATTATCAGGAAGACTAAGTAGCGTTAAAACAAATAGATATTAGTAATCAAAGGTTTCAATCACCAATTTACTAATGACCAGTTGCCTTTTTCCCAGACAACTGTTTCAACACCCAATGTTTCCCCCAGTCTCTCTTCTCCTCTTCGCTCCAAAGCTCTGGAAAGAAAATGATTCCTTGAAAACGAGGTGGTAAATACTTTTGCCAGTTCGTGCCGCCCGTGGCAGCAATATCTACTGGGTCTTTTTGTAAGTAGCGCACTGCAGAACGGTAATGCGCCAAAGGCCAATCGACATTTGCCAGCAGGTCAAACCTTCGCAGTTCGTCTTTCAACGGCTGGTTATCCTTATGCTTGGCATAGTGTTTTAGATAGAGCTGGTGCAGGTTAGTAGACCTAACATCTTCGGCTAACCTCATAAAGATCTTGGAGTATTTCTGCTCAAAATGCTCGAGCGTCAACGTCTTTTTCCCCGACTTCAGTTCTGTAGCACCTGTTTTCCAATAGATCGCGTCATACAGCTGATTGAGGTTTGAATAGTCATCAAACTCACTCCTTTTGTCTTTATTCACTAAGTTGATCATATCGGTAGCACCGATTTCAATCATTCTATATTGACCCGACTGAAAGCCAGAAGAAGGCAAAAGAGACATTCTAAATTTCAAGAATTGCTCCCTCTCCATTCCATCAGTCATGATGCCGAAAGAGTGGCACAGGTGCTCAAAGTAATTGTTGACACGCTTAACTCGCGCGGTAAAAAACTCCACATCAGGATGCTGATGTTCATGGATTTGTTTCAGTTCCCAAAGGGATAATTTGAAGTAAAGCTCAGTGATTTGATGATAGATAATAAAAATCATCTCATCAGAAAAATCAGTTTTAGGTTGCTGAAGCCCCAGTAAGGAATCTAGGTTGATATAATCCCAGTATTTAAGAAAGTCTGCATGCAGCAATCCGTCTAGGTAAGAAGACATATCTTGGCCCATGGCCTCGTACTTCTCTTCTAGCTTCTTAATTCTGTCAATTATGTCTTGGTCGATTTCCGAGTTGTTCATACGTTTGCATACATTAAAAAGTGAGTCAAAATTGACCACATTTAATTCAGAAAACAAATCACTATGAGCACTGATTCTTCTTCAAAAATTCAAAAATCTGCAAAGCAAGATGTTTTTGAACACCCAGACTTCTACGGCATGGATGACATGCTCACCGAAGAGCATAAAATGGTGCGTGGTGCTGTACGTGACTTTGTAAAGAAAGAAATCTCTCCTTATATCGAAAGCTGGGCTGAGAATGCCTACTTCCCTTACGACATCGTAAAGAAATTCGGTGACATTGGTGCCTTCGGTCCTCAACTCCCAACCGAGTACGGTTGCGGTGGTATGGACTACATTTCCTATGGCATCATTATGCAAGAAATTGAGCGTGGCGATTCAGGCATGCGCTCTACTGCCTCTGTGCAGGGTTCATTGGTGATGTACCCTATCTACAAGTTTGGAAACGAAGAGCAACGCAAGAAATACTTACCAAAGCTCGCTTCTGGTGAATGGTTAGGATGTTTTGGTTTGACAGAACCAGATCACGGCTCCAACCCTTCTGGCATGACTACCAACTTTAAGGACATGGGCGACCATTACTTATTGAATGGTGCCAAAATGTGGATTTCTAACTCACCGAAAGCTGATGTAGCCGTGGTGTGGGCGAAAAGCGAAGAAGGAAGAATTCATGGCTTAATTGTAGAGCGTGGTATGGAAGGCTTCTCAACGCCTGAAACCCACGGTAAGTGGTCATTAAGGGCTAGTACTACAGGAGAGTTAGTCTTCGATAACGTAAAAGTGCCGAAGGAAAACCTACTGCCGAACAAGAGTGGCCTAGGCGCACCGATGATGTGCTTAGACTCTGCGCGTTACGGTATTGCTTGGGGAGCGATTGGTGCTGCCATGGACTGCTACGAGTCAGCAAGAAGATACTGTGCCGAACGTATCCAATTCGATAAGCCGATTGGCGCTTTCCAATTACAACAAAAGAAATTAGCAGAGATGCTAACAGAGATCACCAAAGCACAATTGCTCAACCTCCGCTTAGGCCAACTCTTTAACGAAGGCAAAGCCACTACTCCACAAATCTCTATGGCCAAACGCAATGCCGTTGAAGTAGCCTTGAATATTGCGCGTGAAGCGAGACAAATCCATGGCGGCATGGGCATTACTGGTGAATACCCAATGATGCGACATATGGCCAACCTTGAGTCAGTTGTGACATACGAAGGAACGCATGACATCCACTTGCTAATTCTTGGTGCTGAGATTACTGGAATTCCTGCTTTTAAATAGATACACTTAGTTCTTCTCCAGAAAGAAGCTTACATAGCCCCCTGCTGAAGAGTTCTATCCTAGGATCTCCGGTAATCTTATTGGTTATTCAAGAGCTTTTGATCATCTTCCTAACTCAAATAAGTTCTGTTAAAGATAAGGATGGACCAAAGCCACTTTTTGAAGCGCATTTTTAAACCCGAGAATTTCAACTCTGATGAGTTAGAGTCAATCTTAATGCAATTTGAAAGAGTTGATTTCAAGAAGAACGACTACCTCATTGAAAAAGGAAAGATTGCCAGTTACTATTACTTTTTAGAGTCGGGCTTTCTTCGCTCCTATACAATTGATATTGAGGGAAACGATATTACCACCAAGTTCTTTTCAGAAGAGAACATTGTGATTGACTGGTATTCCTACTTCTTAAAAAAGCCTTGCAAGGAGTCCATCAAAGCAATTACTAATGGTACAGGTTGGAAGATTAGCTTTAGCGACTTTATGAAGTTGTTTCACATTGAAGCTTTCAGGGAAGTAGGAAGAACGAGACTCATTGGCAACTACTTTGAGTTAAAGAACCATTCAATCTCAGTCATAGCTGACCAGGCGAAAGAAAGATATCTGAACCTTATTGAGGAAAAACCTTCGATAGTTCAGAATGTTCCTTTAAAGCATATAGCCACTTATTTGGGAATAACAGACACCTCATTAAGTAGAATTAGAAAAGAAATTACCTGATCTACCACTCATGCTCTCAAGCCAAGTACCCATATTATTTTCAGTTCTCTTTCTAGTCGCTTTTGCGTTCCCAATAGGAATGGTTGCTAGGCTGGCAGGTAAAGGAAAAGTTAAGAACGGCCTTTGGATTGTAGCAGGTTTCTATACGCTCTACCTAGCCATAGTAGCTTTTGCCAGCCACTTCGGGTTTTTCGATGAAGTTATTTTACCTCCCAAGATTGTACTGACTACAACACTCCCATTGGCAGTGCTAGTGACGATAATATTTGGAACCGCGGCTTGTAAAAAAGCTAATGCTATACTAGAGTTAGAAGACCTTGTCAAGGTCCATATCTTCCGTCTTATCGGAAGTACTTTCTTAATACTCTTCTTATACGAACTATTGCCAAAGCCATTTGCACTGATTGCAGGCATAGGCGATGTATTAACTGCCATATCTAGTGTTTTTGTAGCAAAGGCCATTCGAAATCAGAAGAGCTACGCCAGAAAACTTACATATGTTTGGAACACCTTCGGACTAATGGATATTTTAATAACCTCGGCCATGGCAATCATCTTCACTAAAATCAGTATTGACAATAACGTGCAGGGTGTTGAGTTTTTAGCCGAATTTCCATTCTGCTTTATTCCTGCATTTGCTCCACCCACTATAATCTTCATGCATTTGTTGGTATTTAGAAAGCTTCACTGGCTCAAAAATACCTAATTCTCATTTCTTGTCATAGGCAAAGTTTTTTCTCTTTTGCTCCCTCTACTTTTGGTGTATTGTTTAACACTAAAAGATTTAAAGAGATGAAAACAGAACAAAAATTCATGATGATTTTCAGGTATACTCCCAATCCTGAATACAAACCTACGGTAGAAGAAATGGGGCAAATGCACCAAGCATGGGGCAGCTTCATTGGCAATATCGCAATTTCAGAAAAGCTAGAAAGCACACATCAATTGGGCTTTGAAGGAAAACGAATAGCTACTGACCTGACAGTTTCCGAGGGTATATTGGTTTCTGAAAATCAGGTAGTCGGAGGAAATATGATTGTTAAAACAAACTCTCTAGATGAGGCTGTTGAGCTCGCCAAAGACTGCCCTATTTTGAAAATGGGTGGCACTGTCGAGGTTAGGAGCATTATGCCAATGGACAACTAATATCTATTCTAAAAATGAAAAAAATGATACTAATCACGATAATTGCATTACTACTTCTCTTCTTAGGCGTTGGGTTCTATAATGCAAGCAAACTACAACATGTTTACATTCAAAAGACTGTAAGCATTCAAGCGGATGAACTCACTGTATTTGACCATGTTCTTTATCTCAAGAACTTTACAAAATGGTCACCTTTTTATGATGCTGACCCTACTCAGAAAACCGAGGTTAAAGGAGAAGATGGACAAGTGGGTGCACAGTTTCACTGGGATGGAAATAATGGAAAGGACTTGGGTTTTCAGGAGATAAAGGAAGTTAGACCATCATCTTACATCAGAATGGAATGTGATATTCAGAAACCATTTAAAGCTAACCCAACCTTTGAATACTCATTTGCTAAAACGGCCAATGGAGTTCAAGTGACACAGGACTTTAAATTGGATTCTAGTATTGGAGACTCCTTCTTCATGTGGCTTTTTGGAGCAAAAAAAGACATGGAGAAAATGAATGCGAGAGGTCTTGAACTTTTGAAAAGTGCCTGCGAAAAGTAATCAAGCTAAACATCCTCTAATAGCTCCTAGCTGTTTCGATTAGTTTCGAGACCGCTTTTATTTGGTGTCAGACTTTGAGTTTTGGGTAGTCTCCGTATTTGGCCACTGCAATGATCTCACGGGGTTCGCCTTTCCACAGGCTCGAGCGATCAAATTATGGAAGGTGCTGTTTAGAGGTTTTCTGATCCGGTTAATCATAACACCATTGATATTAATAATCATTTTTTGGTCTTGATACACGCCCAAATATTTGACTTTTAAGTAATTAGCACCAAGCTTTTGCAACTTCCACTATGCCGAATAAAAATCGCCCAAATCATAATCTCAATTTCGGTCATACTCTCTTCCGTCCTTGTTGGTGTTCTAACCCACAAGCCTACCCGCTAGGTCTTAACCGCCTCGCTGAAGCATAAGCCTTAGTTAGTAATAGCTAATCATCATAAAAAACTTTGGGCTTGAACTCGTATTTTTACTTTCATGAACTTTAAATACATCTCAGGCGCTATCATTTCCTTTCCCCTGCTGCCTATTATGTATTTCCAAGGCAAGAAGATCAGGAAGAATATACCCGCTTTACCAGAGGCAAAAGGCACATCGGGAAATGTAATCCATCCCAATCATAATAAACCCTTGACCATCATCGCCATCGGTGAAAGCACCATAGCCGGGGTTGGGGTAGCAACGCACGCAGAAGGTTTTACTGGAAGCTTTGCGAGGACTATTTCTGACTTGTACAAAACGGCTGTAAATTGGAAAGTCTACGCAAAAAGTGGTTATACCGCCAAAATGGTAAAAGAAAGAATCGTGCCTGAGCTAAAGGAGACTTCGGTTGATTTGATACTCATTGGCCTAGGAGCTAATGATGCTTTTACCTTGAATAGTCCGAGTCAATGGAAAAAAGATGTAGCTGCATTGATTGAAAATCTTCAAGCAAAGTATCCAGATACGCCTATCGTATTTACCAATATGCCTCCGATCAAAGAGTTTCCAGCTTTCACTAAACTCATTGGTTTTGTGGCTGGTAACCTGGTTGAAATCTTTGGACAAGCCTTAGCGCAATTGATCAAAAACTACCCGAAAGTCTACTATAACAGTGACGTGATTACCATTGCTTATTGGAGTAAAAGACTCAAGGTAGCCCCTGAGAAATCAAGATTCTTTAGCGATGGAGTTCATCCATCTAAGTTTACTTACCAAACTTGGGGCAAGGAAATGGCAAGGTTTGCCTATAATAGCGAAGTCTTATTGGAGAATAACAATCCTTGAATTACGATCTGATTATATTTGGGCTGCATTAGATACCATGCCATTCCAAAAACACTTCTTCCTTTACTTCATTCTGCTTTCTGTCATTCCTATGATGGCTTTCGCCCAAAACGACAGTTTAAAAGACGAGGCCAAATCTCCCTATTACCTCGGTCTGAATGACTACTTCAATCTTTCGGCAGATTTGGAAACTGAATTCGAGACTTTCGACATACGAGGGGCTGATTTTGAATTTGATATTCGTCCAAACTTCGACTTTGTCAATTTAGTAGGCATCGATTATCGCGCCTTCTCCTTCTTTCTTTCCTTCACCCCTAACCTAGCGATCAATAATGATCAAGACTTAAGAGGTCAATCAAAGCATACCGGCTTTGGCATGTCATTTAATACCTCAAAACTCTTAAACCATGTGGCTACTTCTTTCACCGAAGGATTCTATATGAAAAATAGTGGTGATTTCGATTCGGATTTTATCGAAGGCATAACCCCTAATATTCAGTTTCCCGAACTAAAAGTGACTTCATTTAGTGGCTCCCATGCCCTGAAATTGAATAAAAATTTCTCTTACGGAGCTTTCAGCGCACAAATGGGAAGACAGTTGAAGAGTGCAGGTACTTTGGCACCAGGCATATCTTATAATTATTACATAGTAGACAACAGAACACCGACTGGGCAGCGCTCGAAGAATCTTGAATTGCTCCTTAACCTCCCCTATTACTACACCCATGTGATCGATCAGAAATGGTACTTGAACATTGGCTTTATGGCCGGAGCAGGCCGTACGCACACGCAATTAACCACCATCATTAATAGTGAAGCTTTGGTGACTACCCAAAATACTTTCGTGGCCAGAGGAAGCGCTCGATTCGGGCTTGGTTATAACTCCAAAAGCTTTTACGGAGGCGTTGATGCCAAAGCAAACAGAAGGTTTCAAGGTCAAAACAACAATTCTATCAAAGAAGAAATTACCGGCCTTGCCTTTAGAATATTTATTGGCTTCCATATAAAAGCGCCTAGTAAGCTGAACCGCTTATACGATAAAGTAGAATCTCGTATACTGGGCGGTTGAGTCTAAATCAAATCTGAAAGCCCCTATGGATTAAAACTACCTTTTCGGGTAGTAAGCTTGATCTGAATTATTAATTCATTTGTAGCACATCCTTTTAAAACTGGACTGCAATGAATAAACTCATCTTAATCTTTCTAATTGGCCTTTTCTGCCTTCCAACTCATGCGCAAACAGCTACTGTTGACCATTCTAAAATCGAGGAAGACCTCAACTTAATACTCGAAAACTTAGAGAAACATTATATCTACAGACCAAAGAAAAACATTGACATCAACTGCATAAGAGAACATTATACAGGAGAGATCAAAAACATCAAGTCGCTTACAGAGACCGTACTGTTTTTCGAATACTTGCTAGATGAGTTCTATGACAATCATTTGACACTAACCACGAATTCAAAATCTTCCTACCGCCTTTTCGCCCCTATATATGTAAAGCTCGAAAATAGTAAACCCATCATTACCAATGTATGGCAGTCGCAAATTGAAAGCCTCTCTGAAGAAATCATTGGTGCCGAAATCTTAAAATTCAATGGAATAGACTTTGAACAAGTCATTCAGAATTTCCCCACGCATTGTCAAGACAAGAGCCAACTGGAAATTAGAGAATGGATTGCAAATAAAGTTTTGGCCGGCAGATATAATGAGCCTAGGGTACTGACATTAAGCTTGTTAAATGGCAATGAGATAGCATTTGACTTAGACAGCATCCAGCTCAAAGAGAATGACGGGCTACTTACCTCCAAAACCATAAACGGAATAGGTGTCATCAGAATAAATAACGCACTAGGCATGGATGATTTGGTAAAAACATTTGATAAAGCCCTAAGTGACCTTTCGGAGACGAAAGGACTAATCCTCGATTTAAGAAATACGGTCTTTGGTGGCGATTCTTACGAAGCGCGTGGTATTATGAGCAGATTTATTAAAACACCAAAACCTTATCAGAAGCACTCATTCTTCGAGAAATCGACAAACAATCCAGATATTGAGCGAAACTGGATAGAATATGTCAGCCCGCGCTTAGAACCATACGAGCAACCGGTTATCGTCCTCGTTGGGCCATGGACTGGCAGTATGGGTGAAGGCCTGGCCATTGGATTTGAAGGAATGGAAAGAGGAATAGTAATGGGCTCAGAAATGAGGCGACTTGCAGGTGAGGTTTTCGACTTTGGATTTAAACACCTCAACTTTGGTTACAAGCTATCAACCATAAAACTAGACCATATCAACGGTACGCCTAGAGAGGAATATGTACCAACTCAATATGTGAGTCAAACGACCATTCGCAAAGATGAAGTACTTGAAAAGGCCATTGATATGATTGGTAAGATGGATCATTAAAAGATTGCCTGCCTTTGACTGAAGGGTCATAGACCTACTACTCTTTGTCTGATTTGAGTTCTTTGTTCATTCTCGTGCTGGGCCAAATAAGGGAGTTTATGGGACTGGGCTTTGCCGAGGCGCGTACTCTTAAATTCTGGAAGGTTCCATTCAGGCGTTTTCTGATTCGGTTAATAATAATACCGTTGATGTTGATGATCATTTTTTGATCCTGATAGACTCCCAAATAAGTTACCTGCACATCCTGTCCAACTTGCTGAAGCTTCCACTGAGCCGAATAGAAATCGACCAAATCATACTCCTCATCTCTTTCATACTCCCTAATTTGATGCGACTTTGTGTAGAGGGTTTCGTCTTTATAATGTACATCTACTTTAACACGCCCAGTTTTCTTAACGAAGAGCCAAGGAATGTTGACAAAAAAATCAAAGGTGAAAGATGAGTCTGCTTCATCTACCAACAGCATTTTTGATTTACTCTCCCCTTCCACCCAGTCATAGCCATCTACGTCTAAAACCAAATTCATCACCTCATAAATACTGGTATTCTCGATCACAAAAGAACCTCGAAGTGCTTCGTAGCCAGCGGCAAGCGTGTCAAGTTTGGTAATGGATACACCATCATCTACCCACTTCTTCTGAGCTTGTAAAAAGTTAAAGCAGCTAGTGCAGAGTAAGGTGATCAGTACAAGTCGCTTCATATTTGAGTAATACTTTCGGAGCAACAAAACTATTAAGAAAGCCGATGAATCAGTTCTCAAGCACCAATAATTCAGATTTCTCTCTGTTAAAGTTTGTGAACACTTAAAGGAAGGCAATATTTAGCTTAAGGGACAAAAAGATTAGAATAACCCTACATCATTTTCACAACACCGACTGAATAGTAAGTCAATCAAATATTTAAGCTGTCTTTCCTGCGATACTTATTACATTCGCTGCTATCCATGAAACAGGCAAAGACATCACTGACCGAGGGCAATATATTGAAGGCCCTGATCACACTTGCCCTTCCTATTATTGGTACTAACCTGCTGTACTCTGGCTATCAGTTAGTGGATGCTTTTTGGGTTGGTCGATTAGGTTCAAATGCTGTTGCAGCCGTATCTATTAGCTTTCCTGTTAATTTTCTGTTGATCTCTTTAACCTCTGGCTTTGCATTTGCCGGATCAATTCTGGTAGCGCAATATGCGGGCGCCAAGAACATCAAAATGATTAACCATGTAGCTACGCAAACCTTGGTGATGGTTTGGCTTATGTCTATCGTATTATCGGCTGTCGCTTACCTACTTTCACCTCAAATCCTATATTGGTTAGGCGTAGAACAAGAGATCTTTGCGGATGCCAACCTCTTTCAACGCGTAATCTTCATTGGCCTAGTCTTCAACTTTACCTTCATCCTCTTTCAATCGCTATTGAGAGGAATTGGTGAGGTTAAGATTCCGCTCTATATCAATGCCATCAGCTTAGCACTCAACTTTGTACTCGACCCCTTATTTATTTACGGCTGGGGACCAATACCTGCCTACGGTGTCGCTGGTGCTGCCTACTCCACATTGGCTACCATTGGCCTTGCAGCCCTTATTGGCACATACATTCTCTTTTATGGAAAGACTGATTTTAAACTGACTTTTCATCAATTCAAGTTCGACTTCACCTTACTGAAAAAGGCATTCAAACTAGGCATGCCTTCTTCCTTAGAAATTTCTGCAAGGGCACTTGGACTGACCTTACTCACTGGGGTTGCAGCTAAGTTCGGGACAGACGTTTTAGCCGCTTACGGTGTTGGAGCACGATTGATCAGCTTTGTAGTTATCGTTGGCTTAGCCATCATGAAGGCCAATGCCGCTCTAGTAGGCCAAAATATAGGGGCACAAAAGATTGATAGGGCTGAAAAGACCTCTAATTATGCCGCTACCATATCCTTCGTAAGCCTTTCAATCATTGGAATTGTCTTCTTTGTTTTTGCCGAACCCATTGTACGAACCTTCTTAACAGGAAGTGATGCAGTTGTCAACATGGGCGTTTCATTTATAAAAATTGCCGCGCCAACCTTTGGCTTTATGGGCATGCAACTGGCTTTGGTAGGAACTTTCCGAGCCTCAGGCAATACAGTCGAATCTATGCTCTTTACCATCATCGGTATTTGGGTCATCCAATTTCCTTTTGCGTGGATTGTATCAAATATGGAATCGATGGGCTACCTAGGCATTTGGTGGTCTTTTCCCGTCTCTTACGTACTTCCCGCTATCATCAGCTTAATCTGGTACAAAACTGGTATCTGGAAGCGGAAACAGTTGATTGATTAGTTTATTGGTTTATTGGTTTATTGGTAGATTGGTGAATTAGTCATTAGTCAATGGGAACTAGGATATCAGAAATCAGGGATTGGTTATTGGCTATTGGACATTAGTCATTTAGTCCTGATAAGGCCCCTATTTTCAATCAAATACCATCTTGGCGGGTGGCGATCCAACATCAGCGTGCGTATCGACAGA
>CAYGQO010000011.1:0-70592 GCA_964352205.1 uncultured Roseivirgaceae bacterium | reverse complement strand
GATCAAAGAAAAGTAAAACACCATACCTCATAGTTTTAAACCTCATTCTATACTAATGGTGAATTGGTTCATTGGGGTACTTGTGAATTGGTAAGTAGTAATCAGGGATCAGGAGCTAGGACACTTAAAATCAGGGATTGGTTACTGCCATTAGTCATTTTGCCTTTTTAACTACACTACGTCCCGAATCAAATACCATCTTGGCGGGTGGCGATCCAACATCAGCGTGCGTATCGACAGACACTCAGGCTAAAAGCTATACTATTGCTCCGATACGTTTGATGTTGGCGTCCTTTCTTTTGTTACTTTTCTTTGGACGATCAAAGAAAAGTAAAACACCATACCTCATAGTTTTAAACCTCATTCTATACTAGTAGTAAACCGGTTGATTGGTGTACCTAGGAATTAGGTGAAGTTCTATTTTTAGAATATGCCTCAAACTATTCATGATTAATTCTTCACTGAACATTGAGTCCTGACTTCTAGCTCCCCTCTTCCAGCTACCCAGAAATAGTAACCATTCCCATAAAATGAGTACAAGTACCCGATGCAAACGATTGAAATATCAGTGAAAACCTTATCTTCAAACCGAAAACTACTTTTAGAATGGAGAATATAACCCATAACCTCGCTGACATAGATATTGCACAAGCAGCGGAGATCAAACACATTAACGACATTGCTGCCAAGCTCAACCTCTCACCGGACGACTTAGAACACTATGGTAAATACAAGGCCAAGCTACCCATGAGGCTTATGGATCAAGACAAAATTGATTCGGCCAATCTCATCCTAGTCACCGCCATGACCCCCACTCCTGCTGGTGAAGGAAAAACAACAACATCTATCGGCCTTGCCGAAGGACTCAACCAAATAGGTAAAAAGACTTGCGTGGTACTTAGAGAACCCTCTCTGGGTCCAGTTTTTGGAATCAAAGGTGGGGCTGCAGGCGGTGGTTACTCCCAAGTGATCCCTATGGAGGACATCAACCTACACTTTACGGGAGATTTTTCCGCAGTGGAAAAAGCCAATAACCTCCTATCTGCTTTAATCGATAATAAGATTCAAAGCCCTACAAACGACCTAAACATCGATCCGCGAACAATCACATGGAAACGTGTGATGGATATGAATGACAGATCACTCCGCCAAATCACTATCGGTTTAGGTGGAACTGCTAACGGTATCCCCCGAGAAGACGGATTCAACATAACCCCAGCGTCTGAAGTAATGGCCATACTCTGCATGGCAGAAAACTTTGCAGACCTTAAACAAAGACTCGGTAACATACTCATCGGGTTTACTTTTGATAAGCAAGCCGTTTACGCTCGTGACATCAAAGCAGAAAACGCAATGGCAATCCTCCTTAAAGATGCCATACAACCCAACCTAGTTCAAACCCTCGAAGGAAACCCCGCCATCATTCATGGTGGTCCATTTGCCAACATTGCGCAAGGAACGAATACAGTGATTGCTACTAAAATGGGTTTATCCCTCGCTGACTATGTGGTCACAGAAGCCGGTTTCGGTGCAGACCTTGGTGCTGAAAAATTCTTCGATATTAAATGTGCTTCTTCTGGTCTAAAACCAAAAGCTGTGGTTTTAGTTGCTACCATCCGTGCCCTAAGACACCACGGTGGGGCAACCAAAGACGAATACAACACACCTAGTGTCGATCGTGTTAAATCAGGCTTTGCTAACCTAGGCAAACACATCGAAAACCTTCAGAAATTTGGCTTTAATCCAGTAGTAGCCATCAATGCCTTTCCGTCTGATACGGATGAGGAAATTCAACTGATTAAGAAAAAGTGTGCCAGCCAGGGAGTACATGCCGTTGTAGCACGCGGTTGGGCTCAGGGTGGTGAAGGCATGACTGAGCTTGCCGAAGCCGTGGTTAGTACAATCGATAATTACGACAATGCGTTCGAACCACTGTATGATTGGAATGCACCTGTCAAAGAGAAAATTGAAATCATAGCCAAAGAAATATACGGTGCTGATCAAGTAGACTTCTCCAAAAAAGCAAAGCTGCAAATGAAACGCATAGAACGCCTAGGCTTCAGCAACCTTCCAATTTGTATGGCCAAGACACAAAAATCCCTCAGCGATAATGAATTTGCTTTTGGCAGACCTGAGAATTTTACGGTAAGCGTAAGGGAGTTCGAATATGCTACTGGTGCCGGCTTCATTATTCCAATTTTAGGACAAATGATGCGCATGCCAGGCTTACCAGCTGTGCCTGCCTCGGAAGGCATGTCTATTGATGATGACGGTGTGATTTCAGGGCTTTCTTAGGCATACAAAACCGTAATTAATGTCTACTCCTGTTCAAGCCGTTGAAGTACTAAAGGTCGGAGCCTCACCTCCTGAGACACTACCTGATTTGGTAGTCTCTGAAGAGCCTTTGGAAATTCGCATTGGCCATGGTCCTTCAGACAACCGGCAGCAGTTTAGCCTGTCCGTAACCATGAGAACACCGGGAAATGATGAACAGCTCTGCTTGGGCTTTCTATACACCGAAGGTATCATCAGTTCGATGGAAGAAGTACTTAGCGTCAAATACTGTGAGGATTTAGGCAAAACTGAGGGCATGGAAAACTTGATGCGCGTAGAGCTCAAACCTTCAGTTGAGATCAGTCAAGAACAGTTCAAAAGAAATTTCTATACCACATCGAGTTGTGGCGTATGCGGAAAAGCTTCCATAGACGCCATTAAAGTTTCTTGCGAGGTCATTTCAAATAAATCGATTAGTATAAAGAAAGAGGTGCTTTTCGGCCTCCCCGATCAATTGCGAAAAGCGCAGCAAGTGTTCGAGCATACGGGTGGTTTGCATGCCTCGGGGCTCTTTGATGTGCAAGGAAATTTGATCGCCCATCATGAAGACGTTGGCAGGCATAATGCACTTGACAAATTGATAGGTGCAAGCCTACTCACTGATTTGACCGTTTTGAAAACTTCCGTTTTAGTGCTTAGCGGACGAATAAGTTTTGAGCTAGTGCAAAAAGCGCTAAGAGCTCAAATTCAGATCATTACAGCCGTTGGTGCACCTTCTAGTTTAGCTGTAAGCCTAGCCGAAGAGTTCGGCATAACGCTGGTTGGTTTTTTGAAAAACGATCGATTTAATATTTACACCGGAAAAGAACGCGTGACTTTATGAAGTTGAGAATTCAGGGAAATAGCATCCGATTAAGGCTAAATCAATCTGAAGTTGATCATTTTAGTAGCAAAGGAATAATCACTGGTAGAACAGAGTTTCCCGGAGGAAGTATGCTCCTGTATCAGTTACGCTCAGGCCCATTACTTTTAACGAGTTTAAGCAACAATACCATATCCATTACGCTGCCTCAAGTTGAGGTTAAAAACTGGGCTTCCACCGATCAAGTGGGCATTAATCATGATTTAAACCTAGATAACGGGGATAAATTGAGTATTTTGGTTGAGAAAGATTTCAAATGTTTGACCGAAAGAGGAGAAGATGAAAGCGACATGTTTCCAAATCCAAACGAAAGTCATTAACAAGTAAACGAACAAGATGTCAGAAAATCTTAGTGCATTATCAGGTCGAAAAGGATTAGAAGATAACCTCTTCGAACAATTGGTAGAGAAGTCCAAAGTGACGGGCTCACCAGATAATGAAGAACTGAAGGCCCTAGCTAAAAAGTACTTGATGGGCGAAGCCATTACCTATGGCACAGCCTCTTTTTATGACTTCATGAAAAAGGAGCACGAAGGTGTAAAAGTTCACGTCTGTAACGGAAGTGCTTGTCTGGTAGCCGGTACACAAGATAAAGTCAAAGGCAAACTATCAAGGCATTTCAAAGATGAAGAAGTCGGTCACATGTGCTGCTTAGGCAGGTGTCATGAGAACAGTGCCTTCAATTACAACGACACTAACTATTCAGGAGATGCCATCAATCAAATAGAAGAAATTGTTCAAAAGTCCGATAAAGATTTAAGCGATAATTACACGGTAGGTGCTACTGGTGAGCGTGTGCTCACTGGAGCCACTATGACTGCGCAGCAGTTCAAAGAAGAGTTTACCAAAGTGTTAGAAAATGGCCCTGAATGGGCACTTGAGCAAATTAAAGCATCGGACATTCGTGGACGTGGTGGGGCAGGCTTCCCCATGAGTTTTAAACTAAATGCTTGCCGAAATGAACCGGAACCACAGAAATACATCGTTTGCAATGCAGATGAAGGAGATCCAGGAGCATATTCCGATCGCTACCTACTAGAAGAACAACCCATGCTGGTACTCTTCGGCATGATGACGGCTGGCTACATTGTCGGTGCCGACTATGGCGCGGTTTACATTCGAGGTGAATACCCTGAATCTGTTGACGCCTGCGCTAAAGCCGTCAAAGAACTCGAAGCCATCGGCATGCATGGTACTAATATTGGAGGCACAGACTTTAGCTACCACTTTAAAGTGATTGAAGGAGCCGGAGCCTATATCTGTGGTGAAGAAACAGCACTGCTATCTTCCTTAGAGGGTCAAAGGCCCGAAGTAAGAGTGAGACCACCCTTCCCTGCCCAAAAAGGGCTTTTCAATAAGCCAACCATCGTCAATAATGTTGAGACTTTAGCGGCTGTACCGTGGATCATAAGAAATGGTGGAGATCAGTACGCAAAGCTGGGTACTGAGAAGTCCACAGGCACTAAACTCGTTTGCTTGGACTCTTTCTTTAATAAACCCGGAATGTATGAGGTAGAAATGGGCCACTCATTCAAAGACCTCGTTTACAATACAGGAGGTGGCTTTAAAGAACCTGTCAAAGCTGTTCATGTAGGTGGACCACTTGGTGGAATTGTGCCAACACATAAAATTGATGACCTCAATATTGATTTTGAGAGTTTCGCAAATGGAGGGTTCTTATTAGGACATGCGGGGATTGTTTCTGTACCAGAAAAATTCCCAATGATTGAATACCTCGAACACCTCTTTGAGTTTACGGCAGATGAGTCTTGCGGAAAGTGCTTTCCCTGTAGTATAGGTTCCGTTCGAGGAAAAGAGATGATTGCTAACTCAAGAAACGGCAATAAGATGGATCGGCAATTATTAGATGATCTTTTAGAAACCCTAGAAATAGGCAGTTTATGTGCCTTGGGTGGCGGTTTACCACTGGGTATTAAAAATGCCCTTGAATATTTTGAAGAAGAACTAAGAAGTTACTTTCTATAAAAACGAGAACAATGAGTGATTCAAAAAACATCGCCTACATCAACAACGAGCCCTTCCCGTTCGAAAGTGGTGAAACCATTCTTTCGTTATTAAGAAGACACATGGGTCCGAACCCCGTTCCTACCCTGTGCGATGCTCCAAATTTAGATCCTTTCGGGTCATGTAGAGTTTGTAGTGTGGAGGTGGCTAGAACCCAAGATGGGCCGACACGTGTCCAAGCTTCTTGCCATACACCAGTGATGGAAGGCTCCTTCATTTATACGCACACAAAGAAAATGGAGCGCCTACGAAAAAACATCGTTGAGCTCGTGTTAACTGACTACCCAAAAGAAAAATTTGAAACCGATAATCCGAAAAACAACGAGCTAAAGCGCGTTGCATATGATGTTGGAATAAAAATGGAAGAAGTGCGCTATGCACCAGGCAGAAACCATTTGGACCGCACAGCAGATACCTCCCATCCATACATGAGAGCTAATCTAAGTTCTTGTATCAATTGTTTTAGATGCGTTCGAGCGTGTGATGAAGTACAAGGCGAAATGGTTTTAACCATGGAAGGTCGCGGCTTTGATAGCAAAATCGTCATGGGCGCAAATGAAGGCTTCATGGAATCTGATTGCGTTTCATGCGGTGCTTGTTCACAAGCCTGCCCTACCGGAGCCATCTCCGATGTGTTTGATTCAAAAACCAATGAAGCAGAAGAAACTACTAGAACAGTCTGTACCTATTGTGGAGTAGGCTGCAACCTAGATGTAGCAACCAGCAGTGGCGAAATTGTAAGCATTACCGCTCCTTATGATGCCGAAGTAAACCAAGGCCACACCTGTCTCAAAGGTCGTTATGCCTTCAAGTTTTACGATCACCCAGAACGTCTGCGTTCCCCGATGGTGAGAAAAAATGGTCAGCTCGTAAATGTATCTTGGGAGGAAGCCTACGACTACATTGTAAACAAGATCACAAACATTAGAGAAGAATTCGGACCTAATTCAATTGCCGGAATCTCATCAGCCCGATGTACGAATGAGGAAAACTACCTCATGCAAAAATTCATTCGCGCTGTAGTCGGCACAAACAATATTGATTGTTGTGCTCGGGTATGTCACTCTCCTACTGCCTTGGGCATGCAACGTTCTTTTGGAACCGGTGCCGCCACCAATTCAGTGGTGGACATCAAGTACACTGACTGCATGATGGTGATTGGGGCCAACCCGACTGCCGCACACCCTGTGACCGGAGCTAAAATGAAACAAGCTGCCATGAAAGGCACAAAGCTCATCGTTATTGACCCGAGAGAAATTGAACTAGCAAAGTATGCCGATCACTTCTTACAATTGAGACCGGGAACCAATGTAGCCCTTCTCAATATGATGTTGTATTATATCATAGCAGAAGGACTAGCTGATAACAGTTTCATTGCAGACCGTACAGAAGGCTATGACGATTTTGTCGCCAATATTAAGAAACTAGACATCAATGCGATGGAAGCCATAACTGGCGTCAATCGAGAAGATGTGCGTGCTGCAGCCATAACTTATGCTTCGGCACCCAATGCCATGTCATTCCATGGTCTTGGGGTAACCGAACATTCTCAAGGAACATTTACGGTACAGCAAATCGCTGATCTTGCCATGATTACCGGAAACATTGGCCGCAGAGGTGTTGGCGTAAACCCGCTTCGTGGACAAAATAACGTACAAGGAGCAGCTGATATGGGTGCGCAACCCCACCAAGGTGCAGGCTATATGGACGTGACTAAGCCAGAGGTCAATCGACTCTACATGGATTTCTATAAAGGGGTAAACCTTCCCTTAGAAATTGGATTGAAGATTCCTGAAATGTTTGATGCTGCCATTGAAGGCAGCTTAAAAGCCATGTGGATCATCGGTGAAGATGTAGTTCAAACTGATCCAAATACAAACAAAGTCAAAAAAGCACTCACCAACCTCGACCTTTTTATCGTGCAAGAGCTCTTTATGACCGAAACAGCCATGCTGGCAGATGTAGTGCTTCCAGGTGCTTCCTTCCTTGAAAAATCTGGAACCTTTACCAATGGTGAAAGAAGAGTACAACGCGTTAACAAAGTGGTTGAGCCAATTCCAGGCACTAAAGCTGACGGTCAAATCATTGTAGACGTAATGCAACGTATGGGTTATGACCAAGCAGATTATGCCCCAGACACCATGCTTGAAGAAATCTCTCAAATCGTTCCTTTCTTCAAAGGAATCAAATGGGAAGAATTAGCCGAAAACGGCAAGCAGTGGCCAGTGCCAGAAGATGGTTCAAGCACCGAAATCATTCATATAGACTCCTTTAAACGAGGAAGAGGCTTATTTACCTATTTCGACTGGCGTGAGTCGGAAGAGATTGTTGAACATGGTGAAGAATACCCTTATATCATTACTACTAATCGTGAGCTGGAGCATTACAATTGCGGTGCGATGACCCGAAGAACTGGTAATGGCGAAATCTTAACTGAAGATGTACTCCTGATCAATCAAAAAGATGCTTCTGATAATGGCATTGCAGATGGTGATATGGTCTGCGTGACTTCGGCCAGAGGCAAAGTTGATATCAAAGCAAGAATCACTGACGAAGTGAAACCAGGTGTAATGAGCACTACTTTCCACTTTCCTGAAATCATGGTAAATCTGATCACTTCAGATATTCATGACTCAGAAGCTAAATGCCCTGAATATAAAGTAGTAGCTGTAAAAATCAGAAAATCTAAAGGCGTCAATAAACTGATGAAAGCTTCTCAAAATGCTGGTATGGAGACCGCTCCATTAGATAAGCTGAAAGAATAGATTAGCGTATGCCTGAAAAAGATGTCAAAGGCTTAATCCTTATGGGGGGCCGAAGTATTCGCATGGGTAAAGACAAAGCCTTTGTTCAATACAAGGGTCTTTCACTCCTAAAAAAGGCGATCAACAATCTTTCGGAAGTATGTAAAGAGGTTTACCTATCAGTTAATCAGGAGCAGTATAAAATACTCCATGAGCAATATGCATGCATTCAAGACAATTACCCTGACAAAGGACCAATGGGTGGTATACTCACCGCACTTGAAGCAGTCAACAGTGACTTATTGGTTACAGCCGTGGACATGCCAGAGCTTACTACGCTCACACTCTCGTCACTTTTAGGAAATGGCACCAATGTTAGAGCCTATAGACATCAAGAAAAGTATTGGGAGCCCCTACCATCCTACTGGCCAAAAACCATTGAAAGATCTTTAAAATCACACTTTTCTCATAATCAACTCTCTCTAAATGGGTTTTTAGATAAGCACGGGGAAGCCGCTGAATTACTGGTAGATGCACAAGTTTTCAAAAACCTGAATCATTCATCAGATCTCATCTGATTCCAACCCTTTGCTTCACTTTCGGGTCAAAAAGAAAAAGAGAATCATGAAAAGACTCATCTTAAGCTGTGCAATTCCTCTATTCTTTTTCACTTCTTGCGGAAATGAATGGGATTTAGACAATGTTCCCTCATGTATCAAAGATGAAATCAAAAATGCATCCAGAGGTGGCGCTAAAGAAGCTAAAGTCACTCAATACCTCTACAATGGTGAGAACGTTTTCGCCTTTGACCCAGGTGTTGTCTATCCAGACATCATGTATACAATCGTGAACGAAGACTGTGAAGTAGTTTGTCGATTTGGTGGTTTTGCTGGACTAAATACTTGCCCAAATTTCTTAGATAACGCAGAACTCATTGGTATCATTTGGGAAAATAACTAACCCTCCCAATTCAAAACTCCACATTCAACATTCATCCCTGATCATTAGAATTTCAAATTCATTATCTTAGGGCAAAACCTTAACAAATGAATTCAAGACTATCAACCCTCCTACTGCTCAGCGTAACTGTCCTAATGTCAAGCTGCATGGCTGACAAAAAAACCTCCGAATCAGAGAATAAAGAAACGCCTTCCGAGTGGATCAGCCTTTTCGATGGTGAGACTTTCAATGGCTGGGAAATGTATGGCGAAGAGCCATTCACCGAACATTGGAAAATTGTAGATGGAACAATTTCTTGTAATCAAGGTGCCGGAGAATCTAACACCGGCTTCAATCGGTCAGTGATGACAACTCGTGATTTTGGAAATTTCGAACTAGAGTTGGAATACAAAATCTCTAAAGGAGGAAATAGCGGTGTTTTTTACCACGTAGTAGAAAAAGAAGAATGGGGTCACGATTATGTATCTGGACCAGAATATCAGATCTTGGATGATGAATTTTCCCGTTCAGAATCCAAACCATATAAAATGGTGGCTGCAAGTTATGCCATGTACCCTGCCGCAGCTACTAAAAAGCCTAACCCACATATGCAGTGGAACAAAGTGAAAATCGTTTATAACGAAGGTCATGTTGAACACTGGTTGAATGGAGAGAAAGTATTAGCGTTTGAAGAAGGAAGCGAGGATTGGTTAGCCAAAAAAGCGGCAGACAAATGGGCCAATGCAGATTCATACGCAGCTTCAAAAACCGGCCGAATCAGTCTCCAAAACCATGGTGACGAGGTCTATTACCGTAACATCCGAATCAAGGAGTTGTAATATCTAACCCTTGACTTTCATTCCCGCGAAAGCGAGAACTCCCTAATGAAGAGCAATAACTACTACCTGCTTCATATCCAATACTTGGGCTTTCGGTTCCACGGCTGGGCTAAGCAACCTCAGGTCAAAACAGTTCACCATATGATTGATCGAACGCTCAATTATGTGCTAGAACATGATAATTACAAGACCTTAGGAAGTAGTCGTACAGATGCAATGGTCTCTGCCGATCACTTTGTGCTAGAACTCTTCTTGAACCAAGCAATTGAAGACGAACAGAAATTCTTGAAGCTTTTCAACCTGAATTTACCATCTGACATTCGCGCATTAGCCATAGAGGCCACCGATGCTGAATTTAACATCATTCAGAATCCTAAATCAAAAACCTACCTCTACCTATTTGCTTCGGGAGAAAAGGCCCACCCATTCTCAGCGCCATTTATTACTACACTGACCGATCCACTAGATATTCAACTTATGACAAGGGCAGCTAGGCTTTTTGAAGGCACGCATGAGTACAGGGCTTACTGTAAAAAGCCATCGGAAAAGACAAATACGACTCGCACCATTGACTCCTGCGAAATAGTACCTAACACATATTATACTGCAAGCTTCTTTCCTTCACCTTCCTATGCCCTCAAGGTCTCCGGAAAAGGCTTTATGCGGAATCAGATAAGGATTATGATGGGGCAACTTTTCCGTTTAGGCCGCGGAGAAATCAATTTGCAAAATATTGAGTCATCTCTGCATACAAGCTTCGCAGAACACCTAAGCTATATTGCTCCTGCCTCTGGATTAGTCCTCAATAAAATAGAATTCAACTAAGGATTTATTGCTTCTTGGCATTTGATTTGCTTCCGACTGATTGGTAAAAATTCCATTTATCATGAAAAGAATTCTCTCAGCCTCGCTCATACTCTTTTGTCTTTCGGGATGCATTGGCTACGGCAATGGTATTATGTCCTATGCTATTAATGGTAGCACTTCTCAAGACCGAACCTTCACCCAAGAAGAGTTAGACAAACTAGAAACCTATTTCGGTGTAAACACCAAACCCACTCAACCCTATGCACAACTTTCATACTTAGAAGCCACTGGCGAAGAAGGTGCAACGTTAGAAGACTTGGTTTTACTCCTCAAAAAGGAAGCAGCCAAATATGGTGCTGATGCCATCATTGAAATCAGTAGAATGTCTGAAGCCAGAGAATCTGGGAGTGCAGTTTTCACCGAGGGCAACTATGTATATGATGCCATGGTGGTGACTGGCATTGCCATCAAGTACACCGAAGAAGCAAAGAAGCTAAAAGAAAACTAAGGGTTCAACCATTCCAAACCTGTTAATAAATAGGTCATAACTAACACATGATAAATATGAAAAACTTCTCCAAAACACTTCCAATCATAGCACTCCTCATTTCAACAGTAGCTATTAGTTGTAAGTCTGATGACTCGCCAGAAGAAGTTCAGGAAGAAAATCAATTAGAGGTTTTTTTAAATGAAACCATGGATGTTATGGAAATGAACTCCGTGAATAGACTAACTATTAACTGGGAAGATTTCAGGTCAAGTGTACTTACTACCATGGGCAATAACCGATTTATTTCACAAGCTGACCCTGCTTTAATAAGAGCACTACGTCTCTTGGATGATAATCATAGCCTTATTCGCAAACCTGATGGAAGGTTTCTGTCGGGTAGAAGATCGGGTTGCAACATAGAGACGTCAACTCGACCTGACTTGCCAGAGGACATCGGCTATGTAAAAGTAAGAGGGTATGGCGGTGCTTCGTCTGGAGAAGATGCACAAGTCTACATGCAAGAAATAAGAGATCAAATTCGTGCCGAAGACAAAGACAACCTCACGGGGTGGGTCGTAGATTTAAGAGGAAATACAGGAGGTAATATGTACCCAATGATAGCGGGTATTGGACCTATATTGGGTGAAGGCATTGCCGGAAATTTCATTGACCCAACGGATACTAGAGTACCATGGGGTTATGTAAATCATGGATCGGCTATTGGTAACAATAGAATATCCATAGCCATAGATCGATATGAATTGATCACACCAAACCCCAAAGTGGCCGTGCTGATTGACGGAGGCGTAGCGAGCTCAGGTGAAGCAGTAGCTATCAGCTTTATCGGTAGAGAAAACACTAGAATCTTCGGCACACCATCATGTGGAATCTCCACAGCCAACAGTGGTTTTAGCCTGAGTAATGGCTTTGATTTAATCTTAACAGTTTCTGTAATGGCAGATCGCAACCGCAATAAGTTTGGCCAAAAGATACAGCCAGATGAGGTTACTACCCCAGTTACTTTGGTAGATGCCCTAACTGAATGGTTCAGAAACGGCTGAGTTTAAATTCATATAAAATTCTGACTATCTTTAATAGGAGAAGTTTATGCCTATATGGAAAAGAAAAATAGCGTCTACATTGGCGCAAGTCTAGACGGCTATATAGCCGATGCTGATGGCAAATTAGATTTTTTAGACACCTTTCAGCTTCCCGAAGGGGAAGACATGGGCTATTACGGCTTTATGGAACGAATTGATGCCCTCGTTATGGGCCGTATCACCTTCGAAACTGTGCTGGGCTTTAATGTTCCATGGCCCTATGAGAAACCTGTTTACGTCTTGAGCAATAGCCTGACAGCCTTACCTGATGGATATGCAGATAAGGCATTTTTAATAAAAGGAAGCATGACCGAAGTCTTAGCTCAAATTCACGCCAAAGGACATGGACGACTCTACATTGATGGAGGGAGCACCATACAAGGCTTTTTGAAAGAAGACTTAATTGATGAGATGATCATCACTACCATTCCAGTAGTGGTTGGTGGAGGACATCCTCTTTTCGGAAGCCTTAGCAAACCTCTCACCTTTGAATGTGTCAGCACACAATTGTTTGTCGATAAGATAGTTCAAAGTCGATTTTTGAGACAGAGCTGATCTTAAACCAAATACCCAACGATTAAAATCACCGCACCTAGTATCGCCAACGGCACTAACAGCTTTACGATAAATTTTAGCCACACATTGTAAGGGACATTCACCATGGCTAAGGAAGGTAAAATCAAACCTGATGGCGTGATAAACTGCATCAAACCAAAGCCAAACAGATAGGCATTCACAATTTCCTCCGTAGGTACGCCTACTACATTGGCCAAAGCCCCCATGATCGGCATACTGACAAGTGCCAATCCGGATGACGAGCTAATAAAGAATGCCAAGACGAAGAAAACGAGCATCAACATGGGCAGGAAAATCAGCGGAGAAGTTCCGGAGACTAAATTAGAAGCCTCATTCAAAAGGGTTCCAGAGATCAAGCCATCGTTCAATACGATTGTAATACCTCTCGCCACGCCTATTATCAAAGACACTCCCAGTAAGTCTTTGGCCCCATTCACAAAGGCCGCAACAAAATCGCTTTCAGATGCCCTTTGTATTACCCCAAGAATGATAGCCGCCAATAAGAACAAGGCTGTCATTTCTTCAAACCACCAGCCCATAGAAGACACGCCATAAATCATGACTACAAATGTCAAAGCAAATAGGCCGAGTAGCACCCACGTTCCTTTTGTCATCTTTCCGGCAATTACGGGTTCACCTTTTTTCTCAAATGAGTTCTTAATGTTCAGCCCGTATAATATGGATGTCTCTGGATTCTTCTTGACGCCTTCGGCATAGCGCACGATATACCAAATGAGAACAATCGACCCAAGCACGAGCATGGCAATACGACTCTCAATCCCCTCCGTCCAGCTCACACCTGCGGCATCTGAGGCTATTATCGTTCCGAAAGGATTAATCAGGGCACCCATTAAACCAATGCAGGAACCACCATAAACAGCTGCCACAGGGACGATCAGATCATACCCAGCAGCTAAGAAGATTGGAACCAGTATTGGATAAAACGCTATCGTTTCTTCCTGCATGCCGAAGGTTGTTCCTCCCAGAGCAATTAGGAGAATCAAGGATATAATCAGCCACTTTTCACGACCTTCCATTCGTTTAGCAAGCAAACCTACTCCTTTATCTAAGGCTCCTGAATGTTGGAACACGCCAATAAAACCACCAATAATTAAAACGAATAGAATAATGTCTATGGACTCATAGATTCCCTTGATGGGCGCAAAGAGAATTTCCTTCAATCCTTGAGGAGAAGCCTCCTGTTCATTGTATGTGTTTGGAATAGAAACAGGCCTTCGAATCTTACCCTCCTCGAACTTAGAAAGTTCCATATTCAGGCCCAAACTGTCTAAAGTCTCCTGATTTCCAGGTAAGTTGACAGACTTCTCTCCTGTTACTAAAAATATTTTTTGCTCCGAATCATAGGCAAGTGTATCGAAACTACCCGCGGGTAAGAGCCAAGTAGCTAGCGCACTAATGACGATGATGATATACAATACTGTGAATGGGGAGGGAAACTTAAATCGCTTCATAAAGTGCCTTAAAACGTATAATATAGCGATTTGAAACTAAAGACCTTCAATTCAGTCAAAGCCAGAAGGATCATTTCATCAAAGACACACTCCAATGAGACTCGAAAATTAACTGAATATTTATGTAAATAATTGAACCCTAATCATTTCAGTTCGTTATCAAAGTGGTTAGCACGAAGTTAACCTTATTACGAAATGTGCAGGAAATCAGAAATTTAATCTATAGCTTGCGCGATTATTAATTAACAACAAAATGAAAAACGGAACAGTAAAATTTTTCAATGACTCAAAAGGCTTCGGTTTCATCACAGATGATGAGGACGGCAAAGAGTACTTTGTACACGTGTCAGGTCTTATCGATGAAGTTCGTGAAGGCGACAGCGTAACTTTTGATCTCAAAGAAGGTAGAAAAGGCTTAAATGCTGTGGATGTAAAGGTTGCATAAACAGCAAACGAATATATACCACCAAGCCCTGAATTACATTTGGGGCTTTTTTTATGCCCTATTATTTCTTAGTCCAAACTCCATTCGTTTTTAGAATCTGATAAAGATCACTTTTTTAACTACTCAGAATCAATATCTTAGTAAGACTAAAACTTACTATTTATGACCATAGGTCTTCTAAAAGAACCTCAGGGTGAACACCGAGTAGCACTACTTTCTGAAAGCGTAAAAACACTAATAGACTTAAAGGCTCAAGTGCTGATTGAAAGCAATGCCGGAGCCTCCGCCTTCAATAGAGACGAAGATTATACAAGTATTGGCGCCAAAGCTACCTCTAGAGAAGTTGTGCTCGCAGCCGATATGATTATTGGCATCAACCCTCCCTCCGATAAGGAAATAGACAATCTAAAAGCCGCTCAGACATTGGTATGCATCTTCCAACCTCTTTCGAACAAAGCGTTGGTTGAGAAATTGCAAAAGCTGAAGGTCACTAGCTTTAGTTTGGACAATGTCCCTAGAACCACAAGAGCTCAATCTATGGACGTGCTATCCTCCATGGCTACTGTTGCTGGCTACAAAGCTGTACTCTTGGCGGCATCTACCGCACCTCGGTTCTTCCCAATGTTTATGACTGCCGCTGGAAGTATCATTCCTTCTAAAGTATTGATTCTTGGTGCTGGTGTGGCCGGACTACAAGCCATAGCCACTGCCCGCAGACTTGGGGCAGTTGTAGAAGCTTTTGATGTGAGGGCTGCTGCTGAAGAAGAAGTTAAAAGTCTAGGTGCTAAATTCGTAAAAGTTGAAGGTGCCCAAGATGATGTCGCTGCCGGTGGTTATGCCGTGGAACAAACGGATGAATATAAGGCCAAGCAACAAGCCTTAATACAAGAGCATGCCACAAAGGCTAACATCATTATCAGTACAGCGCAAATTCCTGGGCGCAAAGCACCAGTGCTCATTCTAGCTGATACCGTTGCTCATATGCAGCCTGGAAGCGTCATCGTAGACCTTGCCGCTTCTACAGGAGGCAATTGCGCGCTAACCGAGAATGACAAGACCATTCAAAAGCACGGAGTCACGATTATCGGTAACTCTAACCTTCCCTCCTCCATGCCTATGGATGCAAGCAAGATGTTCGGCAAGAACATTATCAATTTACTGAAGCTAATGATAGATGGCGAAGGTGGACTTAACCTTAATTGGGAAGACGACATCATCGCAAATACCTGTGTAACTCACGATGGTAATGTTATGAGCGAACGCGTTAAAAAAATTCTTTTCCAAACCGAAACTGCTTAATTCATGGAAGACATTTTATCACTGTTTTACGAAAACAGAGAATTCATATTTCTCATCATCGTTTCCATTTTTTTAGGAATCGAAGTCATTTCCAACGTACCTGCAGTTCTCCATACTCCATTGATGTCTGGTGCTAATGCAATTCACGGAGTGGTAATCATCGGTTCAATCATTATCATGCTCGAAGCTGCTCCTGACAATTACTTCGCCTTAATCTTAGGCTTCTTTGCTGTAGTCTTGGGGACGCTCAACGTAGTCGGTGGCTTTGTCGTCACCAACCGAATGTTAGAAATGTTTAAGAAAAAGGAAAAGTAGCATCATGGTAGAACTACTAGGACTCAGCATTCTTGAACTTTGCTACATAGCAGCTTCAATTACCTTTATTCTGGGCTTAAAAATGCTTAGCAGCCCAGATAAAGCTCGAAAAGGAAATCTCATTGCTGCTTATGGCATGGGGGTAGCAATTTTAGCCACCATACTATTTAAAGAAGAACTTACGGCTGATAAATGGTTGAACTATGCCCTCATATTGGCTGGTTTGATTGTCGGGACAGTGATTGGAACCCGAATGGCCATAAAAGTCAAGATGACAGCCATGCCACAAATGGTTTCATTTTTCAATGGTATGGGCGGTGCTTGCGCAGCCGTTATTTCTCTAGTCGAATTTGATCATTCCTTGCACACAGGAAATGTAGATAAAGGCATGATGATCGTGATTATTCTCGGCCTGATCATCGGCAGTGTTTCTTTTGCAGGAAGCATCATAGCCTATGGCAAACTTGAAGGGAAGATTGGTGACAAAGCGTTGCCTGCTGGGCAGTTTATAAACATTGTTTTGCTGATTGCCATTCTGGGTATGGGTATAGTAATGGCCATTGCAGATGTACCCAATGAAACTTACCTATACGTACTACTAGGCCTCTCTTTACTGTATGGGGTATTATTCGTTATGCCCATCGGAGGTGCCGATATGCCGGTTGTTATATCACTCTTGAATAGCTTCACAGGAATGGCAGCAGCCTTTGGCGGCTTCTTGTACGGTAACCAGGCCATGCTCACAGGAGGCATACTCGTAGGGTCGGCTGGTACCATTCTGACTGTCCTCATGTGTACTGCCATGAACCGTTCGCTCACCAATGTAATCATAGGCTCCTTTGGTGGTGGCGGTGCAGCAGCAGGGCAAGCAGGAGAACAAGGGACTGTCAAAGAGATTTCCGTGACAGATGCAGCAATTCTACTCGCCTATGCCAACAAGGTATGTGTCGTTCCCGGCTATGGTTTGGCCGTAGCGCAAGCGCAACACACAGTGCATAATCTAGAAAAGATCTTAAATGACAAAGGTGTAGAATTGAATTATGCGATTCATCCTGTTGCCGGTCGTATGCCCGGCCACATGAATGTACTTTTAGCGGAAGCAGACGTCCCCTATCCGAAACTCATGGAAATGGAAGATGCTAATGATGACATGGCCAATACGGATGTGGTTTTGGTGATAGGTGCCAATGACGTAGTCAATCCAGCCGCAGAAAACGACCCTTCAAGCCCTATCTACGGCATGCCGATCATTGATGTAATCAAAGCCAAAAACATCATAGTAATGAAAAGATCGATGGGCAAAGGCTATGCGGGCATTGAAAATGAACTTTTCTTTCACGATAAGAACCGTATGCTTTTCGGAGATGCAAAAGACTCCTTAGAAAAGTTAATCAGCGAAGTGAAAAACCTTTAAGCATTGACCAATTACCATAACAAACGCTTTCGAGCGATTCAAAACTCAGACAACGGTCAAGTTGCCGAAGGCTTAGTCTTTCATTATCAGCAAGAAGGTAAAGTACTGACCTGTGCATATGCTGGTGGAGAAATCCTCAACGGGCACCTGATTGGACTAGTGGATTCCAATGGAGTCATCGACATGCGGTATCATCAAGTCGATTCCAGTGGACAGCTAATGACGGGGAAATGTACTTCAACTCCTGAATTGATGGAAAATGGTAAAATCAGACTCCATGAAGCGTGGCAGTGGACTTCGGGAGACCTCTCTAAAGGCACTTCTGTTTTAGAAGAAGTTTAACTCGCCCCTTATTACACTGAGCTCAGCCGAAGAAGGACCTGAAATGAATTCAGGTTGACATTCTTCATTTGTTCGTCATGCTGAACTTGTTTCAGCATCTTTTTAACTCCAATTGTACAATCAGAGTCTCTTTCAGAAGACTCTGATCGAGAGCGTAGGGTGACTTACCTTTTTTTGATCTCGATAACCTTATCCTTCTCGTCATGCTGAACTTGTTTCAGCATCTACTTAAATTCAATTATGCCAACAGGAGGATCAACATACATAATGTCCAACAAAAAGAGAACTGTTCTATACATTGGTGTAACATCAGATCTCATCTCTAGAGTTATCCAACATAAAACTGGACAAGGCTCTAATTTTACCAAGAAATATCATTGCATTGACTTAGTGTATCACGAAGAGTTCTCATTTATAGAGGAAGCTATTTCGCGAGAAAAGCAACTCAAGAATTGGCACAAAGAATGGAAATGGAATTTGATCAAAAGCGTAAACCCCGATTTGGTTGATCTATCAGAATCAATAGGGATAAACCTTGACCATGATTTATAAAAGACCCTGAAATGAATTCAGGGTGATGTTCTTTATTTGTTCGTCATGCTGAACTTGTTTCAGCATCTTCTTAACTCCAGTCTTATAATCAGAGTATCTTTCTGAAGACTCTGATTGAGGGAGTAACCACCACCCTTTCTACCCTGAGCGTAGCCGAAGGGACTCAGCAACGACTATCAGTGTCCTCTACGAGAGACACTGATAGAGTTTGAAATGATTTAGAGTAGACCCTGAAATGAATTCAGGGTGACGTGCTTTTTTTACTCTCACTAACCTTAACCCTTATCGTCATGCTGAACTTGTTTCAGCATCTACGAGATTTTGTAAGACACAATCTTCAATTCACCAAGACCCTGAAATGAATTCGGGGTAACGTTCTTTATTTGTTCGTCATGCTGAACTTGCTTCAGCATCTTCTTAACTCCAGTCTTATAATCAGAGTATCTTTCTGAAGACTCTGATTGAGGGAGTAACCACCACCCTTTCTACCCTGAGCGTAGCCGAAGGGACTCAGCAACGACTATCAGTGTCCTCTACGAGAGAGACTGATAAGGTTTGAAATGATTTAGAGTAGACCCTGAAACGACTTCAGGGTGACGTGCTTTTTTATTATCCATAACCTTAACCCTTATCGTCATGCTCTCCGGAAGCTTCGGGATGTTTCAGAATCTGAATGATTAAAACCGACATGTTATTTTTAACTTCGCCTCATGAACGGTCAACTGAGAGAAAACATACATCCGGGAATCGAAGTCAACATTGTGCTGAAAAAAGACCAGCGCAGTGGTACACTAACCCATGGTTTTGTTAAAGACATTCTTACCAGCGCCCCAAAACACAGCCATGGCATCAAAGTTAGACTTGAAGATGGTCAGGTCGGTCGCGTGAAAGAAATCCTCTAATTTTGCTTGAAATCCTCTATCAAGACGAATACTTAGTCGCTATTAATAAGCCACATGGCCTGCTGGTTCACAGGTCGCCTATAGCTACGAATGCAGATACTTTTGCTGTTCAGGAGCTTCGAAATCAAGTAAATCTCCATGTATATCCGGCACATCGTCTAGATAGAAAAACATCAGGAGTCCTGCTTTTTGCCCTTGACAAATCAATCCTTCCTGCATTGCAGCTACAATTTGCAGAACACACCTTAGAAAAGACTTATTGGGCCATTTTGAGAGGCTATACCGAAGACGCTGGAACCGTAGATTATGCTTTGACCAATGACAAGGGTAAAACACAAGAAGCGGTTACAAACTATCGAACCATTGGCAGAACGGAAATTGAAGTTCCTTTTGGTAAGCATTTGACCTCAAGGTATTCCCTAGTAGAGGCTAAACCTATCACTGGCAGAATGCACCAACTGAGAAAGCATTTTGCACACATCCTTCACCCTATTATCGGTGACAGGCCTCACGGCTGTAACAAGCAGAATAAACTCTTTCTTGAAAAATGGCAAATGGGAACGATGTTACTCCATGCCAAATCATTGCAATTGCAACACCCGATTACGAAGGAGCGCCTCAACCTATCTGCAGACCATCATGATGAATTTGAGCGCATGCTCAAAACGCTTCAGTTCCAAGTCTGAATTAAGCTTCTTCCTCTTCCTTATAAGGGATAGTTGCTAGTAAATGCTTGATCACATTAACACGAGCAGCGGTTTTCCTGTTGGCTTTTAAGATAATCCAAGGACGTTTTTCAGAATTCGTATGCTCGAACATCCGTTCTTTATACTGGGTATAGATATCCCAGAGCTCTTGTGCCTTGTCATCCACTGGAGACATTTTCCAACGCTTCAATGGATTGGTCTTGATATCTTCAAAACGTTTGGCTTGCTCGTCTTTAGTAATGGAGAAATAAAACTTGATTAGAATGATACCGTCATTGGTAATCATTTCTTCGAAGTAGTTTATTTCGGCCATAAACCGCTCATACTCCTCTTGCGTACAAAAGCCATTCACAGGCTCTACGACAGCTCGGTTATACCAACTTCTATCAAAGAAAACGATCTCGCCAGGGTTCGGTAGTTTATTGATATATCGCTGAAAGTACCATTGTCCTCTTTCTTGTGCAGTGGGTTTGGGTAAGGCTACCACTTTGTAGTTTCTAGGGTTTAAGTGGTGAGTGGCTCGTCTTATAGCTCCACCCTTACCAGCAGCATCTCTACCTTCAAATAATAGACAAACACGCTTGTTATTTTTTATCACCCATTGCTGCAGTTTAATCAACTCCACCTGTAAGTCTTCTAGTGTCTTTTCCGAACGTACGGTACGCAATACCTTTTCAGGGTTTATCTGATCGCCTTGCTTCAGCAGTAACTTAATGCCGAGATTAGAATTCAGAAGCTTTAAATCCTTTATTGAAAAATTAGGTTGTTCTTCCATTTAGGTAAGGTGATAAATTGAACGATGAAACCTCATAACTACATTCGGATCGGGCAATACATTGGTACTTGCGTTTTCCTTTCCTTCATACTCAAATTTTGATAGCACATGCCTAATCGCTTCGAGCCTCGCTACTTTCTTAGCGTTGGTCTTAAGAATTGTCCACGGACTAAAAGTGGTATGCGTTCGGGCAAACATTTGCTCCTTATAATAAGTGTATTTGTCCCACATCTCTTGCCCTTTTTCATCTACAGGGCTTAGCTTCCACTGTTTTAATGGATTATTTCTGCGGTCATTAAAGCGCTTGCTTTGCTCGTCCTTATTGATTGAAAACCATAGTTTAATCACATGAATTCCGTCTTCAAAAAGCATATGTTCGAATTCTGGAACCTGACGCATAAACTGCTGATACTGCTCTTCATCACAAAAACCCATCACAGGCTCTACAACCGCTCTATTATACCAACTACGGTCAAAGAACACTATCTCACCAGCATTCGGCAGCTCTTTAATATACCTTCTGAAATACCATTGCTTGCGCTCTAATTCTGTCGGCTTGTTTAAAGCTACCACGCGAAGTGAACGGGGATTCATATGCTCGACAAATCGCTTGATGGTCCCTCCTTTTCCAGCAGCATCTCTACCTTCAAATATAACGGCCACACGTTTACCAGTCTCTGCCACCCAACGTTGCCATTTGACCAGCTCCACTTGTAGTTGCTCTAATTGATACTCATACTCAAGGTTGAATAATGCTTTGCTGAAATCACGGTTTTTATGTTTTAGAACATGTTCTAAATCAGACCGACTCTTGATCCTAGCAAGGTCTTCATTCGTTATCTTTTTTGTTATGTCAAACTTGCCTCTTATGGCATCATCAGTAATCAGAAATTCACTCATTCTTGGCTTCTTTCAAGGAATTCGAAGATAATAAAATCAAGGAAGATTAAAGACTAGATTCGCATGATCTATGTCATGTCACGAGCATAAGTCCAATATATCATTTAACATGCGCTCGAAATGCCAAAACTAGTACTGGCCTAGCAGGATCATTCGTAAAAATTGCAATGGTCTTTCTTTCTAACCCAATTCTATTCGTTGCATTGAATTCAACACGAAGTGATTGTGAACTTCCAGCGGAAATCTGTTCCAAATTGTTGAAAGTTAGACACGCGCAATTCGATTCAATCTTTTCAATAATTAAAGGAGCGCTTCCATTGTTGGCCAATGAAATCACAGCTTCCTTCTTATCGCCTACTTTCATGACTTTGAAATCATGATTTACAATACTAGATGTGAGTTTAGGACTTGGCCCCTCCTCTGTCACTTTTGGTATGAGCGTGTACTGAATGGGGAGCACGCCTATTAAACGCTCTTCATCATATAGTTTTATAGCATGCTTTTGAAATCCTATCATGGAATTCTCATTTGTGATAAGCTTAATACGCATTTGAGAGAATGTGTGATGAGGAACTTTACCTGAGGAAAAACTCACTTGTATTGAATCCCCAGCTCTGACTCGAGACATATCGAGGTCCTTCCCACCCAAGTTGTACACATCAAACATAGCCGTTAATGTGTCCCCACGCTGCCCAGCCTTCAAATTGAAGACCTCTTCTTTGGTTCTAAATGGAAAATGTACATTTCTGTAGGCCTTAAAGACATCCAACTCACCTTGAAGTACTTTAAAGCTCATTTGAAAACCGTGTAGCAATAGATTGTCTTCGTCAAGCAAACGCAATTCATAGGCTTTATCACCAGCCAAACTTGGCAATGTAATGCTAATCGGAATTTCAACCTCCGCTCCTCCTGCCACAGGACTTTTTAAGGGAGTGAATTTTAAATCAGCATCACTGCTCCACAGTATTAATTGAACGGAGTCACTGCTGGGGTTAGTCCACGTCAGTGTGCGGTCGTATCGTTTAAACTCCCCCTCCACTACTCCCAAATCAACAAATTCGAGGTCCTGTGCAATACCAGATAAGGTCACAAAGAATAAAAAGACTGTTAATACAAATTGAATTAGACCCCTTGGTCTTGACTTAAATACCACACGCTTCATTTCACTCATAAAATTAAAGCTTGATTTGTTGAATTGAGCAGGTCTTTATTATTTAATTTGTTCAAAATTTTACCAATGGCAAGAATACTTACTGGTATACAGAGTTCAGGAAAACCACATTTGGGGAACTTACTCGGGGCAATTCAACCTGCAATTGAGCTTTCAAAGAACCCTGATAACGATTCTTTCTTCTTTATAGCTGACCTTCACTCACTCACAACCATTAAGGATCCACAAACAAGGATTGATAACACCAACGCAGTAGCCGCAGCTTGGTTGGCCTGTGGTTTCAATACTGAAAAAAACACATTCTACAGACAGTCACGTGTGCCAGAAGTTTGTGAATTAGCATGGTATATGAATTGTTTTACGCCTTTCCCAATGTTGGCCAATGCACATAGTTTTAAGGATAAGTCAGATCGCCTTTCAGACGTAAATGCTGGTCTATTCACATATCCCGTACTGATGGCTTGTGATATTCTACTTTATGATGCCAACATAGTCCCTGTAGGAAAAGATCAACGACAGCATCTTGAAATGACCAGGGACATCGCTAACGGCATTAATCATACTTTCGGAGAAATATTTGTATTGCCAGAAGCACAGATTAGCGAAGAGGTAATGACTGTACCAGGTATTGATGGTCAAAAGATGAGCAAGTCTTATGGAAACATCATTGATATCTTTCAGCCTGACAAGGCTCTGCGAAAGAATATCATGAAAATAGTCACTGATAGTACCCCACTAGAAGAACCGAAAGACCCAGATAACGATATTACATTTTCGCTGTATTCAATTCTAGCCAGTAAAGAACAGGTTGAAGAAATGAGGAGAAATTATCTTGGTGGTAACTATGGCTACGGACATGCCAAACAAGCACTCTATGAATTGATTTTAGAAAAGTATGCCGAAGAGCGCAAGACTTATAATTACTATATGGAAAACCCTGCGCTCCTAGAAGAGGAACTCACCAAAGGTGAGGAAAAAGCCAGAAAAGTAGCGCAAAAAGTACTCCAGCGGGTCAAGACAACGCTCGGTTTCGGTTAGCTCAATCCATTATAGAATGTAACTCATCTTCACTTTCAGTCCTTTCATCGAAACAGGTCTGAGAACACTTCATGCACGGCTAGATTTGAGGAAAATTAGCTACCATGAAGAAAAGTACCCTTACACTCTTGTCCGTAATCTTTCTATTTAATGCTTGCATTGAGAAGCCGGACTCACTTCCACAGGTTATAGCGAATTCGGATTTGAATTTTCCGGATGGTTTTCAGTTCAAAACAACACAAGAACTTAGCCTTAATATTACTGATAACGCTCCTTGGGCGGTGTATGAAGTAAGTTACCTAATAGGCAATACCAAACAATTGATCGGCAAGTACTCCCTCCAAGAATCTCAAACTGAGATCAACCTTGTCCTCCCCAAAGACATCGATCAGTTTGAAATAATCAAAAATTCTCCGAAGGGTACACAGTCATTCAGTATAAAAGCATCCTCTTCGACTCAAAACATCGACCTTAGTAATTATACAGTAAGGAGTGAAATTAATGATGAAAGTGATTGTATCGATAGACTCTATGCAGTCGAAAACTCACAACAAGGTTTTTGGAGTATCGACCTGACTAATAATTATGAAGAGACTACACTCCCTGATTTGGAAGGCGGTGGATCAATAGCCTGTGCGCTAAACCAAGATGAAAGTTTGGTCTATTATAATGTTGGCAATCAGTTGTACCAGTATGACATCTTAACCAATACTTTCAGCATAGCTCATACTGGCAACCCATTTAACGGCAATTACCCAAGGTTAGAATATTACAACGGCTATTTCTGGATGAGTAATAGTGATGTACTTTACAAGGTAAATGCAAATAGCTTTGAAACTGAGGCAAAATATGAGATTTCTGGTTTTGTGAATAACAACGGAGGTGGCGACTTGGCTTTCGATTCAGAAGGAACGCTTTACCTAGCTTGCTTCTCAGGGCTTTACAAGTTCACGGAATTCGGTGAGCAAACCGCATTCATTACGAGAGTAAGTGCCGAAAACTTCCCATTTCAACTTACCTCAATGGCCATAGACCGTCAAGACAGAATTTTTGTAGCAACCAATGATGCCAAGTCAAATCTAATTCAAATCAGTAAGGAAGATGGATCCTATCAAATAGTTAAAACCTACGATCATAAAATTAATGACCTAACCGCCTGGAAATGTGCTGATAATGAGCTACCTCAACAAGACTCTGATAACGATGGTATCATTGATGAATTAGACGATTATCCAAACGATCCTGATGCTGCCTTTGACGTATATACGCCATCGGCCTTAGGTATGGGAACATTAGCTTTTGAGGACCTCTGGCCTCTGCAAGGTGATTATGATTTTAACGATATGGTTGTCGGCTATAGATTTATTAACGTAATGAATAGTAGTAATAAATCTGTTCGCCTTGAAATTGAGCTTGTTTTAAGAGCTGTAGGCGCTGCCAATCACAACGGTTTTGGGATAGAATTGCCTTTTAATAAATCAGATATTGCATCTGTAAGTGGGCATCGACTCAACGGTAACTTAATTAGCTTGGATGGCAATGGTCTTGAAGCCAACCAGTCCAAGGCAGTTGTTATCGTATTCAACGATACTTTTGATCATTTATCTCCTTCTGGGACAGACAAATTTGTAAATACAGTTGATAGTGAGCGCAAGAGCGAAGAAGTTACGTTTAATATTATAGTCAATTTCATAGCCCCAATAGATGCAAGTCAAATGAGTGAAGCGCCTTTCAACCCGTTCATATTTTCAAGTTATGAAAGAGGCCGAGAGATTCATTTAAGTGGTAAAAAGCCTACAGACTTGGTAAACAATGCATACTTTGGAAGCGATGAAGACGACACTATCCCGGCCTTGGGAAAATACTATCAAAATGACACGAACATGCCATGGGCACTGAACGTTATTCACAACTTTAGGTATCCAATAGAGAAAAAACGGATTGATAAAGCCTACAACAAATTTTCTGACTGGGGAATGAGTGAAGGAATTCTCTATACTGACTGGTATGGTGATAATTCTGGCTATAGAAATACGAGCAACATTTATTCGAAGAACTGATTTAAATTTAGTTTCTTAAAATTTTCTCAAAAAATAGGAGTACCAAAAGTGCTCCTATTTCGTTAAGTCATTGTAAATTCATACCAATGAACAAATTCAAGAGCATCCTATTCGGTTTACTCGTTATCGGTTTTAGCAGCTGTTCTAACGATTCATCCGCAGATTCTGAATTCACAGGCAACGAAGTACGATTAGATATGATCCCTGGCACTGTAGAAGGCAATACGACTTCAGGCACGCTTGTTATTCGTGAAAGGAATGATGGGCAAGCTCAAATCGAAATTAGTCTAGATAATGTCTTAAGTAATGCCAATCACCCTGTGCATTTGCACCTTGGTAGTCTTGATGACGATGGTGATGTGGTGCTATTTTTAGAAAGACTAACGGAAGAAAATGGTATAGGAAAGAGTATTACAATTCTCAACGCACTTGATGATAACACTACCATGAACTACACCAGCTTCTTAAACTTTGATGGAAGTGTTAAAATTCATTTTGAAGATTCGGGTCTACTCGAAAATGAAGTTCTTGGAGCGGTGAACATTGGTATAAACACCTCTGAAAACCAAGCTTACCTAGACGGTGTAAAGTCCATCACGGTCTGCAATTCTGATTTCGGTAACTAGGCTTTACCTTACGATAACTTTCTTAGTGACCTGACGACTGCCATCAGTTGCTTGGATCACATACAAACCACTTTTTAAATCACGTGTTGGTATCCTTACCGTATTCCCAATCCTTTCAAAGTTCTGATCAATATTTCTACCCGAAGATTCAACAATCCTAATTTGAAGGGATTCGGCATTCCAATTTGGGGATAACTCAACAACCAAATATTTCCCCTTTGATATTGGGTTAGGATAAACCTTCATATCAAATTCGGCCTCTACTCCTTTGAAAAAAACCGATCTAATTTCAGAGTAATCAAACTGACCGTTAAAATCAGTTTGTTTAAGGCGATAGAAAGACCTGCCTTTCATCGGATTCTGATCAATCGCTTTGTATGATAAAGATTGATCAGAATTACCCGCTCCTTCTTTGGTGAGAACAGGAAAAAAGTTTCGCCCATCTAAAGAACGTTCTACCGTGTAAAAATCATTATTCTCCTCAGAAGCGGTTACCCACTCGAGCTCTACAGTCGATTCAGTGGTTTTAGCTTCAAAACTTATCAATACAATAGGTAACCTGTTCAGCGTATTATCCATGGCATAGAGATCACCAAAAGCATCAGCGTTAGTGAATGAAACCACATTAGTAGTAGCATTGACCGTTCCTCTAGCTAACCAATCTATAGTTCCTGTCGGTAAGGTTCGATAAAGGGCTCCAACCATATTGGCCTCGGTTGTCTGTGTAAAATCCGAAGCATCATAGGTATAAGATGCACTAAAAACAGGGCTTGTAATGTTGTTTCCTGAAACTGTCCAAAACACGTCAAGAAAGTCTGTCGCAGCCGTACCATCGTCATCACCCGGAGAGGCATCTCCAGTATTGTCTCTATCTCGGTTTGGATGCGATGTATCGGTAATACTAAAATCTATTGACGCGCTCCCTCCAATGGTAGCAGCATTAAGAGTAAGCGTTATGGGTGAATATTCGGTGCCTCCAATGGGCACAAAGAAACTACCAGTGGCTGACAGGTTTCTTCTCACAACCCCGTTACCTGTATCTTGAATGTAGCTAGAAGCATTCCCTCCTGAAATGGTGGCACCATCAGCAATAATCAAATTCTGATTCCCCATGATTAAATCTCCGAGTGTAAGCGTCAAGTTGTTGTTGATTGTAAAAACTGTATTAGTCGTAGCATCAATGCCATCTGCTTTATCAATAATTAAATTATGATAGAACCCATCTGTTGTTGGTTCTATTAGTTGATTAGATGTAGTTCTGTTGTAGGTTACTGTATTGGGACTAGCTGAAGCTGTAAAATTTGTCACTGAGAAATTCCCAGTCGTCCCCCCATAGGATAACACGCCATTGGCACCATTGACAAACGTTCCTGTTCCGGAAGTTGTAGCTAATCGATCCGTAATATTCAAGCCCCCAGAGTTGGTATTGGTATAACTGGCTCCATCGTTCAAAACAAAGTCAGACATAGAATTCATAGCTCCAGTGCCAGAGATTGTACCTGAAGTACTTGTCAAGGTATATGTGCAGCCTGTGGCATTACTACAACCCGTGAATGTTCCAGTATTAGATAGGTTACCGGCAATGGTGGGACTATAAGTGGAAGTTGCATTCCAAGTACCGTTAGAGTTTACACTAATATTATTGTACAAGTACGTACCACCATTTCCATCAGAAGTAAATGTTCCATTATCAACTGTTATTGTACCCGTAGAAGTAATGGTTGGACTTGCCACGTTAATGGTACCTCCTACTGTAATATCCATATTCACAAAGCTTATCACACCAGAATTTATATCATTAGTGCCCCCACTAATGTCATAATCACCCGCTATTGTCAGGGTATTCGCAGCATTGTTCTTTGTAAATGACCCACTCGAAACTGTCAATCCTCCACTTGCATTTGAAAGCGTTAGCGTACCTTCCGAAAGTGTTACAGAACCTGTAGCAACGGACATGTCAGTAGCATCAATTGTCGAAGGATTCACAGGAGTTGTAGACTCATTCATTGTCATTGTGCCGCCTGTGATAATGATGTCTCCAGTGATGTTCAAATCTCCATCATTATGATCGAAAAGCCCTCCGGTCATACTTAGATTACCTCCAATATTAGCCACAGCCTCACTATTATTAGGTTCGAACTCGCTATTATCAGTAATGGTGACATTACCAGTGACTGCAAGCGTATTCGCAGTTTGCAGTCTCATTCTACCCCGGATTAAAGTCAGGTTATTGTCTACGGTAACATTAGCACCGCTCACATCAACTAGGGTGGTAATGTTAGGTTTATTGACTTCTAGGTTATAAAAAGGTCCTAGCGTTATGGCTTCATTGCCCGTACCATCATAAATGACAGTGCTACCAACTGTATTCAGTGTGAAAGTCAGCTCACTATACGCTCCATTGTCCCTAAGGTTAAGTACTCCTGTACTTCCATTCACAAAAACTCCTGTTATAGGCGCAGAAGCCCCATCAATATTATCCGTTACAACCAGCAAGCCGTTGTTGGTTAGGGTAACGCCATTATTTACTCGAACATCAGTAATATATACAGTATCAGAACCACTTATTGTAGAACCGTCTGTTCTGAAGGTGTATCGACAGCCGGTTGTATTGGCACAACCATTCCAAGTGCCATCATTCACTATGCTACCGTCAATGTTAAATGACTCCGCTACAACACCATTATTCCATTCTCCGCTAGCATTAACAGTGATATCGGAAAATACTTTAGCACCTGGTGTGCTATTGAATGTAAGTGTTCCATTAATGGTTGTTGCACTGTTGGCCTGAAACCTAATTTGATCAATGACAAGAATGTTGGAGGTGTTGACGGTCAATGTACCCGTTAGATCAATCCTTGGGTCAGAAGCATAATCCATGTCTGAAGCTAAATTGGAAGTTCCAGTACCATTAACGAGTAAATTTCCGGTGACATTCAAATCAGAACCTGAAATTGTAAAGGTCAGGCTTCCATCGATCAAGGTTAAATCATCACAATTCTGATCAGTGCTAGTGGCGATAGTGATAGGATTACCTGACGTTATCACGACATGATCATTGCTATCCGGAATTCCATCAGCATCGTCCGCATTACCTTGATTGTCTTCTGACCAACTTGCTGCGTTCGTGTAGTTGCCACCACCACCTGTACTGGTGAAGATAGATTGCGCCAATGTAATTTGGCACATAAGTAACAATATGTAGGTAAGAATTACCCTCACTTAAATGATTGCGGTGTTTAGTTAAAATCAATGAATTGAGAATTGCCAACGAGAGAATGTCGGCACTATTAAAATGGTAGGTTGTCCTACACGCAATAGAACAAGAACTAAATTACTTAAAAACAGCTCTTTAAACAACTTAAATTAATTTACCACGAGCCTCTCTTGCAAACTCACACTGCTATTAGTAACCCTTAACACGTACAAACCCTTCTTTATTGTGTTGGAAATATTGATCACAATAGGTCCAATGGATTGTGGTTTTATAGAATTACTAAAAACACTTTTTCCACTTAAATCAATAAGTTCGACTGTCAAATGTTCTAAACTGGAGAAGGCTCCACCATGCCGAATGGTAAGCATTCGACCTTGTTGGACTGGGTTGGGATAAATGACAAGTTGCTTATCCGAAACTAGTGGTTTGAAAACAACTGACTTTATTTCTGAGTATGCAAACTGACCATTAAAATCCGTCTGCTTTAGTCTGTAGAAAGAAGTACCGGGAATTGGATTAGCGTCAATTGCCTGATATTCTAACTGACTGTTAGAAGTTCCGGCACCCGGTTGTGTAACAAGGGCTTCAAAATTGTCGCCATCAAGAGATCTCTCGACCGTGAAGAAGTCATTATTTTGCTCAGAGACAGTCACCCACTCTAGCAGAACGGAAGATTCTGATGCCTCTGCTTCGAAACTCAAAAGAACAATGGGAAGTCGATTCAAGGTATTATCCATTGCATAGAGATCACCAAAAGCATCTCCCCCGGACACAGTGACCGTATTGGTGACCGCGTTTACTGTTCCCTCTACAGACCAATCTAGAAACGCCTCGCCCGGTGGAGTCCGATAAAGTGTCCCAATCATATTCGCTTCCGTTCCAGTGATATCCAACTCGTCATAAACATAAGTAGCACTGAAATTTACATCCGAGATATTATTACCCATTAGCGTCCAAAATCGACTGATATAAGCAACAGCAACTGTCCCGTCATCATCGCCTCCTGCAGCAGTGTTATCTGTATCACGATTAGGGTGATTGGCATCCGTAATATCAAATTCAACATAAGCCCCGGCACCAAAAGTCCCTGAGTTGATAGTAAATGCCGTTATGGGTGAATAGTCATTATTATCTCCTATAGGAAACGATAATGTAGCTCCTGCCGATGAATAATTCTGTCTAAGTACTCCACTTCCATTGATGCCAACATAACTATCGGTATTACCGCCACTAATAGTAGCTCCTGCGGTCATCGTCAACCGGTTGGACCCCAAAAAAACATCCCCAGTTGTCATTGTGAGTTGGTTGTCGATGGTAATGTCATCTACGATAGAAACATCATTTCCAGCAGCGGTTGTATTGATAATTACATTGAAATAGTTATTATCAGGATCATTGGTGGCTCTAAGTCTTTGATCACCAGCCCTACTAAAAGTTACAGTGTTACCGCTTGCCGAAGCATTAAAATTAGTGATGTTGAAATTGGCTCCACCCGAATTGTTGCCCGAGTAGTCTAGCGAGGAACTAACACCTTGATTGAAAGTCCCACTTCCAGTTATTCTATCAGTAACAATCAAGTTAACGTTGTTTGTATAGCTAGCTGGGGCATCAATGATAATATCAGGCATATCCACTGGGTTAGATCCAGAAATAGTGCCGGATGTATTTGTAAGCGTATAATTGCATGTGGTGTTGGAGCAACCAGACCAGGTACCATTATTAGTAATGCTTCCAGAAATGGTAAAGCTCTCCCCCGCTGTTACATTCCAAGCACCGGTTCCATTGACCACCACATTGCCTAGTGACTTAGTGCCACCTGTATCATCAGTAGTTAATGTACCATCAATCGTGGTGTTTCCAGTTGAAGTTACACTGGCATCACCCATTAATACTGTTTGGCCAGAAGCTATATTCATATCAACTGTTGATAGACTACCTCCATTGAGCTCGTTAGTTCCTCCATTAACATTATAGTCTCCGGCAATAACCAGAGCAGCTCCCCCTAGCGTAAATGAACCACTGTTCACGGTCATCCCTCCTAATGCATTATTAACATTAAACTCTCCTTCAGACAAAGTGACCGTACCGGTTGTAATATTGAAATCGTCAACATTAAAGGTAGAAGTTGAGCTTCCTTGATTAACCGTCATTGAACCGCCTGTCACATTAAAATCACCCGTAATGGTTACATCTCCATTGTTATGATCGAACAAACCACTGGCCATACTCAGATCACCACCAACATTTAAAACCGCATTATCATTATTAGGAGAAAGTTCAGCTCCACTCAGTGAGACATCATTGGTTACAGTAAGTGTAGCCGCATTAATAGCAACAGTACCAGCATTTTGAATGGTTAAGTCATTCAGAACATTGGTTGTTCCATTAACAGATGCTGTACCTCCTGTTTTATTGAAAATTAGATTGAAGTAATCACCAGGATTAACAGTTATTTCACTACCTCCAGAGAAAGTCACTGTATTAGCGTTAGCAGAGGCATTGAAAGTGGTAATTGACAAAGGACCGTCACCGTTGAACTCTAGGGTAGATCCTGCGGCATTAGTATAAGACCCCGTGCCGGTAAGTTCATCTGTTATAATAATATCTTGAGAATTGGTGTAGCTACTAGGCGCATCAATATTTAAATCTGCGAAAGTGACATCAGTAGCGCCTGTGATGGTTCCAGAATTGCTAGTTAAATTATAGATACATGCTGTAGTATTGCTGCAACCCGTCCATGAACCATTACTTATAATATTTCCATTGATCGTGAAGCTCTCTTGGGACGTAACATTCCAGTTTCCTGTAGCCGAAACCGTAAGATCATCGAGTGTCTTTACCCCCCCATTATTATCTACTGTAATTGTACCATTTGCAGTAGTTGCACCAGTTACTGTAAAAGAAGCACCTCCCATGTTCAGTGTCTGGCCATTGTCCACAGTCAATACACCTGTAGTAAATGCTCCGGCATTAAAATCATTTAAACCTCCGAATACTTGATAAGTCCCCCCAACATCAAATGTCGAAGAGCTACCATCCATGGTCAAAGTTCCATTAGAAACCGTCAAGTTACCCGTGACATTCACATCTCCATTATTCTGATCGTATAGTGTAGCAACGCCTGACATAGTGATATCACCACCAATATTCACCTCGGCCGAAGCATTATTAGGTGAGAACTCACCTCCAGTAAGTAATAGGTCATTTGTCACATTGAGGGTTGTAGCATTTATAGCCAATACACCACTCTGAACACTTAAGTCATTATTTACAGTAACAGCGCTACTGATCGTACCCGTACCAGCTGTTTTGTTGATAATAAGGTTATGGTAAGTGGCTCCATTGATGGTTAAACTGCTCCCTCCTGAATAAGTAACCGTATTACTATTAGCAGTTGCATCCAGCGTTGTAATGGAAAACGGACCTCCACCACTCAACTCTAAACTGGAGCCATTGGCATTTGTATAACTCCCTGTTCCAATCAGTTCATCTGTAATGGTCACATTGGTGGAACTTGTATAGCTCGCTGGCGAAGTGATTGACACATCAGAAAAGGACAAACTGGAACTCCCTGTAAGTGTACCACCTGTTTTTGTTAAATTATACACACAACCAGTTGCAGAGCTACAACCTATCCATGTCCCGTCCACATCAATATCTCCGTTAACGGTAAATGACTCAGTAGCCGTAACATTCCAGCTGCCGGTACTTGCTACTGAAATATCATCGTAAGTCTTTGTTCCACCATTCGCCCGAGTGGTAACTGTGCCATTAGCAGTGGTGGCTCCATTCACAACCAAGGTGACACCTCCAAAGCTGACTATTTCTCCATTATCCACCGTTAGAACTTCCGTGGTAAAAGCGCCATTATTAAAGTCACTGGTTCCCCCAGATATCAACAAAGAGCCGTCAACAGTAGTAGTTCCGTTATTATAATCGATGTCACCGCTGGTTATGTTCAAGTCGCCTGTGATATTACAAATGGCTGCTGCATTATTTGGGGAAAACTCTCCGCCTTGCACTAATACATCCCCACTCACGGTAAGCGTACCACTATTCAATTGAAATTCACCTGAGGTAATCGTTATATCGTTATTGACAGTAAAAGTGGAAGCCACTTGAGCTATAGTCCCTGGATTCTTCGAAATAACTAAATCATGATAGTTTTCGGTAATAAGGGTAGTATTACCTGTATTGGTATAGGTAACCGTATTACCCACTGTGGTAAAATCAATGTTATTGAGACTAAAAGGACCTGTTCCTTGAATTTGAAAATCACCCGTAGCACCATTAGTCAAAGTGCCATCACCGATTAAATCATCCGTTAGCAGAATGGTACCATTGTTAGTAATGGCCCCTGGTGATGTAACTTGAAAATCAGGGATTGTTACGGTGGAAGTACCACTAATGGTACCAGTAGTATTGGTAAAATCATAAAGGCAACCCGTATTGCTACACCCGGTCCATGTGCCATCATTAATTATGTTGCCAGTAATTATAAAATCCTCCTCGGAATTGTTATTCCAGTGACCTGAAGCATTCACATCAATCGTTCCAAAAGTCTTGATACCAGTAGCATTTGTAAATGAAAGTTCTCCGTCCAGCGTAGTAGTACCTGAAATAGTAACGCGTTGCCCATTAATGGTTGCAGTAGCGCCAGAACTCACATTGAAATTACCTGTTACACTAAGGTTCCTATTGGCATTGTTACCTGTAACCGCACTTGCCCCCGTCATAGTTAGATTGCCCCCGACACTAAGTGTTCTATTGTTAGAAGAAAAATTGAGTGTTCCGGTTATAGTCAAGTCATCTACCGAAGTGGTCCCTGCCGCAGCAATATTAATTTGATCTGCCGCCAGAATTGTAACGTCATCGTCTGAATCAGGTATTCCATCAGCATCACTACCACTTATGAGCGTCCAATTACCGGCATTATTCCAATTACCCGATGGAGCAACATTACTTTCAAAAATTCCTTGAGAATACAGCGGTGAGCCCAAACATACAGATAGCATGAAGGGAATAAGGAGATTCCTTAACCTGTGTAATTGACAGCTCACTATTGACGGTGTTTAGGTGTATTAATCAGTCGTCAAACGTTTCGAAAGATACTAATTTCAAATATCTTTCCTTTTCAAAACGACTAATAGCATCAATCTTGTTTATACTTGCAACGAATTAATTGACGCATGAACAATCCACTAGTTAATATAACCGCAACCCCGTTTAGCACCCCACCATTTTCGGACATAAAAAATGAGTATTTCAAGCCTGCTATTGAGCACTACATTCAATCGGCTAAGGCGGAGATTAATGAAATCGTTGAGCGAAAGGACCTTCCTAACTTCAACAATACGATTGAAGCACTTGAAAAAGCTGGGAAGCCTTTGGACAGGGCATCCTCGATATTCTTTAACTTAAATAGTGCCGAAACAAATGATGAGATTCAGCAGATAGCCAAAGAAATATCTCCCCTTTTAACGGAATTCTCTAACGACATTTTACTGAATGAAGCACTATTTGTAAAAGTGAAAAATGTCTTCGATTCAGTGGATCGCTCTGCACTGAGTCGTGAACAAAAAACACTTCTAGATAAGACCTATAAAGGTTTTGTTAGAAATGGAGCGCTTCTGAACAATGATCAAAAAGACAAACTTCGGAAAATTGATGTTGAACTGGCGCAGCTCTCATTGACTTTCGGAGAACATGTTTTGGCAGAAACCAACAAATACGAGATGGTCATTGAAAACGAGAAAGACCTCGCAGGCCTACCCCAGTTTGTCATTGATCAAGCCGCAGAAACGGCAAAAGAAAAGGGACATGAAGGCAAATGGGTGTTTACTCTGGATTACCCAAGCTATGTACCCTTTGTTACTTACTCAGCTAGTAGAGGACTTAGAAAAGAACTAAGCATCGCAGCTGGTTCAAAAGCCTTTAAAGGGGATGAGAATGATAATCAGGAGATTGTCAAGCAAATAGCAACACTTAGACATCAAAGGGCTAAGCTTTTGGGTTATGACACACATGCTCACTTTGTTTTAGAGGAGCGTATGGCCGAATCTCCTGAAAAGGTAATGGAGTTTCTAGCTGAGATTGGCACCTATGGAAAAGGTGGTGCGGAGCGTGATGTTAAAGAGGTAGCAGACTACGCAAAAAAACTAGATGGTATTGAAGCACTTCAGCGTTGGGACTTTGCTTACTATTCTGAAAAACTTAAGAAAGAAAAGTATACCATCGATGATGAAATACTCAAGCCTTACTTCAAATTAGAGAATGTAATTGACGGTGTTTTCGAAACGGCCAGAAGACTTTTTGACCTTCATTTTGTCGTTAACGATAAGATTGACAAGTACCATGAAGATGTGATGACCTACGAAGTAAAAGACGCTTCTGGCAAGCATGTCTCTGTGTTTTATGCAGACTTCTTCCCTAGGGCCGGCAAAAGAGCAGGTGCATGGATGACTTCATATGCCGGGCAGTACAGAGAAGAAGGAACAGATCACCGACCATTGGTTTCTATTGTCTGCAACTTCACTAAACCAACTGGCAATACACCTTCCCTATTAACTTTCAATGAAGTCACTACGCTTTTCCATGAGTTTGGACACGCACTACACGGTATGTTGGCTGATGGTCAGTATGAAAGCCTAAGTGGAACCAGCGTCTATTGGGATTTTGTAGAGCTACCTTCTCAAATCCTTGAGAACTGGTGCTTTGAAAAAGAGTGCCTAGATATCTTTGCAAAGCATTATGAAACTGGAGAAGCCATTCCGGAGGAGCTGATTCAAAAGATTAAAGACAGTGCCAACTTTATGGAAGGCTACCAAACCATGCGTCAATTGAGTTTTGGTATGCTAGACATGGCGTGGCACGGAAAAGATAATTCTGGAATTGAAAGTGTAGCCGATTTTGAGCGATCCATAATGGAGGAAACAGACGTCTTACCTCCAATACCTAACACCAACATGAGTTGTGCTTTTTCTCATATTTTCCAAGGCGGATATTCTGCTGGCTATTACAGCTACAAATGGGCAGAAGTGCTTGATGCTGATGCATTTGAATTCTTCAAAGAGAAAGGAATATTCAATAAAGAGGTGGCAACTTTATTTAAGGATAATGTTCTTTCAAAAGGTGGCGCAGAACACCCAATGATCCTCTATAAAAAATTCAGGGGACAAGAACCAGATGTCAAAGCACTTTTAAGAAGAGCCGGGCTTATTGACAATTGAGCAAGATTCCAAAACGCATATTGCCCGCCATTGTATTTGCACAGTTTGCAGGTACATCACTATGGTTTGCAGGAAACGCGATTTTACCGCAGGTTCAAGCCTCTTGGGGACTACCCGAAAGTAGTTTGGCCAATGTGACATCGGCAGTTATGCTAGGCTTCATTTTAGGTACTTTCCTCTTTGCTTTGTTTTCAGTAGCAGACAGGTTTGACCCTAGCCGGGTCTTTCTGACCTGTTCAATACTTGGTGCCGCATTTAATCTATTACTGATTTTTCTTCCAGCAACCTACTTTAACCTGTTAATCCTTCGGTTTATGACGGGCATATTCATAGCAGGCATCTATCCTGTGGGTATGAAAATATCAGCGGACTGGTATGGTAGAAAGCTGGGCAGAGCATTAGGTTATCTTGTAGGGGCTTTAGTATTAGGCTCAGCCTTTCCTCACCTATTGAATTATTTAGGCGCATCATTCTCTTGGAAATTCGTTTTAATAGGCACCTCTGCATTAGCAGTTGTTGGGGGAATAGTAATGATTGTATTGGTAGGTGATGGACCGCATCGCATTATCGGTGCTCGATTCGAGCCCGGTAAAATCATTGATGTTTTTCGCAAAAGAGACTTCCGATCTGCTGCCTTTGGATACTTCGGCCACATGTGGGAATTGTATACGCTCTGGGCCTTTCTACCCGTCATTCTTATCTATTACAATGAATCTCATAATACAGCGATACCCATCAGTCTGTGGACTTTTATTATCATTGCAGTTGGTGCGATTGGCTGTGTGTTAGGTGGTATCTTGTCTACGCGATTAGGAAGTGCTAAAGTTGCTTTTCGGTTCTTAAGCCTATCGGGCTTACTCTGTCTCGCCTCACCACTATTTTATGATTTGCCCGTTCCTCTATTTCTTACTGTTCTATTAATATGGGGATTCGCAGTGATTGGTGATTCTGCCCAATTTTCGTCTTTGAATGCGCTGACTGCCCCACCTGAGTTTAAGGGAACTGCCTTAACCATTGCAGTCAGTATTGGTTTTTTACTGACCATTCCTAGTATACAATTACTGGGTGCCCTAGCCGAAATCATGGATACACGGTGGCTTCTGTTTACCTTAGTAATAGGGCCTATCTTTGGATTAGTTCATACTAGGAAACTTTTTCAGTAATCTTTAGATAAAAATATTCTCGACACTCTCATGGTAATTATCTTACTTACAAGTCATATATTTACATTATGAAAAAGTATATTTCCTGTCTTATACTAATTTTGCTATGGAGTTGTGAATTCCCAGACTTCAGGCCAAAGCCACCTAGTTTTGTATTTACTGAATTTGAAGACATACGCCTCAATATCTATTTAGACAGTTCTCTTGATCCATCTTATCGAAACGTGGAAGAATGGGGAATTAATCTTAGCTATTACAACGAAACTTTCAACATACCGCTCAATGTGGTGAAGAGTGATGCATCGGAAGACTTTGATTATCTCATATTTGCCCCCTTTCCAGCATCATTGGGTCAAGGAACATATAAAGGAGTTATTGATTACGGTAATGGGGATATCGATAGTCTTGTAATGGTCTATTCACTATGGTACAGACTCTCATATAATGACGATGTGTGGGTGGATAAAATATGGATTGAAGGGGATTCCTTAGCACGTGGAGATAATTTTCATTTTGAATATTTCAAAGAATAAACGAACAGAAATATTCTTCCGCAGGTATCAGATTTTAAAACGGATATTTCCGGCCTAAACTTATTTACTCGAGGTAGGAATCTCAAAACCGAAGGCAGCGATTTGTGCCTCGGTAAGTCTGATCACATTGACATCTAGTGGAATCGGAGTTTTTGGTGTGTTAGACGCATCTTTCTCCACTTTCACAATTTGATCGACAACATCCATTCCTTTAAAGACCTGTCCATAGATCATATAATCACTATCTAATCTTGGAAGACCATTTTTATTCTGAACGATATAAAACTGACAGGCCGCAGATAGCTTGCCCGGATTATCGTCTCTACCTGCGCCAAAGGCTCCATAAACATGTTTTTTGCCAGCTTCAAACTCCGGTTCTAATAAGTGGACAGAATAGGCAAAGCCTTCTGGCGTATCTGGACACCCACCTTGTGCTACAAAATTCTCTATCACTCTATTGAAAGTAAAATCATCCCAATAGCCTTCATTGGCTAATTCTATGAAGGCTCTTTTGTGTTTGGGCGCCTCATCGTATAGCCAGACAAGGATTTCTCCCATATCTGTTTTGATCTGACCCACTTCATAAGTTTTTTCTTGGGCACAAGCAGTTGATACAATGACAAAAAGTAGGAAAATGGCCTTTTTCATATCGTTCCGTTTACCTAAACTTATTAAAATTAACTGAGAGGTTGAATCTTGATCTTCAAATCCTTTTGCAAGTTGTGAATGTGCTCTTTTTCACGCTCGCCTATAAAGAGGATAGAATTCCCCTTTAGGCCTGCTCTTCCAGTACGACCACTTCGGTGCGTATAGTACTCTGTTTGCTGCGGTAGCTCATAATGAACTACAAAGCTGAGTCCCTTCACATCAATGCCTCTTGCGGCTATGTCAGTTGTTACTAAGAGGTCGACTTTCTCACTCTTAAATTTTCGCATCGCTTTATCACGGTCGCGTTGCCCCATATCTCCTTCTATAACATCAACCAACAGGTTTTTAGCCAGCAATTGCTTTGCCAATACCCGAGCAGTATTCTTTGTCTGACAGAAGATCATACCTCTCTCTTCTTTATGGTAAGAAAGAAAATGCATCAATTCAGGAAGCTTGTCCTTGGACTTACAGACCACATACTCATGCGTTACATTTTCATTTACACCTGCATTGCGGCTCACCTCTATTTTATGAGCATCCTTATCCAAAAACTTCTTAATGATCTCTTGTATTCCCGCAGGGAGTGTAGCTGAAAAAAGCCAAACACTCTTTTCCACAGGCACGTAGCCTAATATATAATGCATATCCTGCTTAAAGCCCATACTCAGCATTTCGTCAGCCTCATCGAGTACTACATGCTTTACCTGAGAAAGGTCAACGGCTTCACGTTTGATCAAATCCATTAAACGACCAGGCGTTGCCACCACCACATGTGTCGGTCTTTTTAGTCTTTGGATTTGGTTATTAATATCCGCACCACCATAAACGGACTCAATAAAGATCTTATCCGTGTACTTAGTGAATTTAAAAAGTTGCTTTGCGATTTGTTGGCACAACTCACGTGTAGGGGCAATGATTAAGCCCTGTACCACGGATTGCTCCGGATCGATATTCTGAAGTAACGGTAAACCGAAAGCGGCCGTTTTACCTGTTCCGGTTTGAGCTTGGCCGATAAAGTCGTTCTTGGAGTCAAGCAGAACGGGAATTGCCGATCGTTGGATATCAGTAGGTTCGAAGATGTTAATTTCGTTCAGCCCCTTGATTAATTTGTTTGAGATGCCTAATTCAGAAAATGTACTCACGTTTTTTGCTTTAAGTAGCAAAGGTAGAACGAATACTTCGCAATAAAGCATTGCAATAGTCTTAAGTCAGTTGTTTATTTGGGAATGGATTTGGATGGCATACAACCTATAAAAATTGGGATCATAACAGTATCTGATCGTGCAAGCAAGGGAGAGTACAAAGACCTCTCGGGCCAAGCCATCATAGATACGCTAAACGATTATCTGGCCACCAAGTGGGAGCCCATTTATCAGGTAATTCCTGATGAACAATACTTGATAGAGAGTACCATTAAGCAAATGGCCGATAAAGAGAAATGTTGCCTGATTGTAACCACCGGAGGTACTGGACCCGCTTTGAGAGATGTGACTCCTGAAGCAACGCAGGCTGTTTGTGACAAAATGATGCCAGGCTTTGGCGAATTAATGAGACAAGTGAGTCTCCAATATGTACCTACGGCCATACTATCAAGACAAACTGCCGGCATTAGAGGCAACTCATTGGTAGTTAACCTTCCTGGCAAACCCAAATCAATTCGTGAATGCCTTGACGCTGTATTTCCGGCTATCCCCTATTGCATTGATTTAATAGAGGGGCCCTTCATTGAAACTAAGCCAGAAGTGATAAAGGTTTTTAGGCCAAGAAGCTAAAAGTAACACAGCCCTTAAAGTTCCAGCGGTACCCAAGCAGGTTCACCATGGTAGGCCTCTCCCGATGTTATTTTTATGAATTTACCATCGGAAATATCTATGGTATAAATGTGATCTCCTTCATCGGTAGATCCATGAAAAGCAATTTTTTTACCACTCGGAGACCATGCAATTTCTTGTTCTGCATAAGGGGTTTGGGTCAACTGAATGATCTCTTTAGTGTAAAGGTCTATTGTGTAAATATCTTCTTTGCTGTTCTCATCGGCCGTTCTCATGGTAAAAGCGACTTGCCGACCGTCAGGCGACCATGAGGCATACTTTTCAATCAGATGGTTATTCGTTAATCTTCTAGTTTCGAGTGTCTCTAAATCCAAAAGATATAACTCGTTCTCACCGCTTCGATCTGAGATAAAAACCAAGCGATCCCCTTGGGGTGAAATAGAAATTCTTCCGTTATACCCATTAGTCTGCGTGAGTTGTTTCATCTCTGTTCCATCTAACAAGCACCACCAAATATCTTGAGAACCTTCTCTCTCCTTCGTAAAAAGGATCCGTTTACCATCGGGCGTCAGTTTAAAGTTGTTCAATTCTGCATTTGGAAGTATATCAAGTTTATCATCAGTTATCGATCTAGCGACAACGGAGAAATTCTCTTCCTTGTCTTTGCTATAATAGATGAGTCTTTTCATGCCGCTATTCCAATAAGGCGACCAATCCCAGCCTTCATTCGTTGTTATCCTTTTTTCCCATTGCCCTAATATATCGTTGGAATAGAGATCGAAATTCCCATTTCTGCTGGACAGGTAAACAAGGCTTTCCACCTGATGATCCGCTGAGTTGCACGCGGCTAAGAGTATAAGAATGGGGAGCATTAAAAGGTAGCGCATCGATACAAAACTATCAGTTTAAACGAGTGTTCCTAAGAAATTCAAATTAGGTAGAACAACCTATATACAACTGATTGCCATGGATAGAAACCAAATTGTGTTTTTGTATGTTTGTACATTAAATTTATACCTATGTCCGCTATCCTATCGATTGAAAAGTTAAACTTTCCTTGGCAAACACAGGACCCCTTTTTGTTCTGTGCTTATCACAATGATCATTATCCGAAAGGAAATGGTAAGCTCGGCCCCACCGATTCTCTGGCAGGCCGACAATTGGGCTCCGATTTTAGCGGAAAAGATGGGTGGAGCATGTACCATGGCCAACAGGTGCCTGGCTTCCCTTCTCATCCACACAAGGGATTCGAAACAATCACCATCGCTGAAACTGGTCTTGTAGACCATTCTGATTCGCTAGGTGCGGCTGGCCGCTTTGGTAATGGTGACGTACAATGGATGACAGCAGGTGCCGGTGTACAGCATTCAGAAATGTTTCCTCTGCTTAAAGAGCAGGAAGAAAACCCTTTACTCTTATTTCAAATTTGGCTAAACCTTCCAAAAGCCAGCAAGAATGTTCCTGCTCACTTTGCGATGCTCTGGAATGAAGACATCCCTATCTACAATCATAAAGATGATGAAGGCAATACAACTAGAGTAAAAGTAATCAGTGGCCAACTTGACGACATTGAAAGCCCAAGTCCTGCACCTGATTCTTTCGCAGCTGATCCTAAAAACCATGTAGCCGTTTGGTTGATCGAAATGGAGGCTGGGGCCACTTGGGTATTACCAGTAGCTGATGCATCCGCAAACAGAAGCCTTTACTTATATGAAGGTGAAGAGGTTACCATTGAAGGTCAATCCATTGCTAAAGGGCACATGACCAAGCTCAAAGCCGATAGCTCCACCACATTAGAGAATGGAAATAAAAAAGCACGCTTCCTTTTTTTGCAGGGAAAACCTATCGGTGAGCCTGTTGCCCAATATGGACCTTTCGTCATGAATACGAATGCAGAAATTCAGGAGGCGATGATGCAGTTTCAAAGAACTCAATTCGGTGGCTGGCCATGGCCGAGTAGCAGTCATACGCACGACCCGAATAGAGGTCGTTTCGCACTGCACGCAGATGGAAGAGAAGAGATTAAAGACTAGGCTTAGAAGCTTATATTGCCTCTTATCACTTATATAAAAACCCGAAAATTATTTTTCGTTGACTGGGTGTATGAGTAACAGTAAAAACGAAGACTTAATTATTCCAAAGCTGCAAATTGCCATTTTACTCTTTACGAGTTTGGCCATTTTCATATGCTCCATTCTATTTGAACAGTTTTTAGGAGACTTAAATCTGTGGTTTATCATTGGGAGCTTTCTTCTCTTTATCCCAGCATATATTACCCTATTTCTTGACATGGCCTCTAGGCCAATTACCCACCTTTGGACAGGTGCAATGCTGATTGTCCCAATTATTACGCCCTTCGCCTATTTGGCCGTTCGAGATAGACTTAAGACTGAGCTACCTGTCTTAGTCTAGAATTACCTATTCTCAAGCTTAATTCCCTTCATTAACCGGTACATCAGTACCGCAGCCCTTTTACTTTGTTTGGGTAGTGCTCGAATATCTCCTGTTTCATTAATGGTATGATCATCGGCACCGCTCATGCCCATTCCATCAATGCCCATCTCTATGTAGGCAGATGTAAATGAAATGTCAGCAGCTCCAGCATCTGCAGGATTAACAGCTCCAACCTTACCAAAACCTAAGTCTTCACTCACCTGACTAAATGCATTCATGAGTTGGTAATTTCCGTCAGTAGGTGCAAAGGGAGGGTATCCGTCAGCGAACTCGATTGAAGCTTTCGTACCGGGTAAATGTTGGGAGACAATCTTCTTCATGGTTGTTTGGGCTCTTACCAATTGTTCTGGTGACAAACAGCGAATATCACCGGTTACTGTTACATCCTTCGAGACTACATTATTCTTTCCGTAAGCCGTACCTGATTTTTCTAAGTCGTTATAGGTGACAGACGTCCCTCCTACAATCGCCCCTGGGTTAAAAGTCAAAAACTCCTCTCCTGCTAACTGATCATAGAATTGATAGAGAATTCTTGAAGCTTCATAAATAGCACCAGCACCAACTTCGGGCTTGAAGATTTGACTTGAATGAGCCGCATTTCCACTCACTTTCAGCGTCCAACCTGAGGAACTTCTTCTGGCTACATTGACCGTTGCAGGATTACCGTCTCCGTTTTCGAAGCCTAATGCTATATCTGCCCACTTTGCAGCATCAATCAGGGCTCTCTTTGATTCCGACAATGGACTTCCGCTTAACTCCTCATCTCCCGTCATCACAACCCAAATGTTCATGTCTTTTAATAGACCTTGCGCGTGTAATGCAGACAGGGCTTGCAAGATGATGACATCTCCACCTTTCATATCAGCAATACCTGGCCCTTTGATTGTATTTTCATCAATCTGTCGCCATTCCTGATTTGGACTATCCGGTTCGAACACCGTATCTAGATGACCGATTAACATAATTTTAGGTCCCTTCCCTCCTTCAATTTTCGCTGTTAAGTGGCCTGCACGATTGAACGTACTCCCATCCAACCATTGGGCTTCCATACCCAAGGCCTCAAACTTTGGCATTAGCACATCAGCTACTGCACGTACTCCTTCAAAATTCATGGTACCGCTATTGATATTAATGATGTCTTTCAGCAACTGAAGTGCCTCATCATTATTTTCATCTATCCATTTGACTAGTTTCTTTTCAGTTTTATCAGTCTGGGCATGGGCCGTCAGTGCATGAAAAGACAGCAGAAAAGCCAGCAGTAGCCGGAGTGTTTTGTTAGGATACATATCAAATAGATTATTTTTAACAATACTAATCAAGAGTGATAAGAAAGTCTATGGGTAAGACATTTGATTTTAGTGGCAAGTGGGGAATTGAAGTTCGAAACCACTATAATCTATTGAGTCAGCAACAGATGGATGGTTCGGTATTAACGCCAGAAGACATCAGTATCCGGTCAATGAACTTCGGCCAGCATTGGAGAACCGAAGGGATACGAAACTTTCCGTATCAAGTGAGTATTCCACTAAATTACGTCATCGACTATCTGAACACTCAACTTCCCGAATACATTGAAGATGCATTCGCTGACCGAGATGAAGAAGATGAGTTAGATAATCTATTGATGGCCTATGGCTGGTCGAAAGATGCAAAAACACTCCTACTAGAGACTAATAACACACTGCGTGACCTATTATTAGACTTCTTTGCTTTTGATATACTCTTACATTGGTACTCAGATGGCCCTGTTTCCGATGGTGGAGCCATAATCAATACGCACGATCAATTCTCCATTGAAGGCGATTATTTGATCATTACAGGGGTATGCAGAAAATCTGGGGTTCCTGTCAGATATCAGGATGCATAGTTACTTTTGAGCTCTCCAAGCCACTTGTTTGGCAGTTTCACCAACTGTAACAATTAGTCTAGTCGGGCCTGGAACGAGTACAATTTTAACCTCTTGGTCAGGAAAGTCATCCACAGTTACGGGAACGCCTTCTCCATACTCGATATCATAACTGTATCTTCCTTTATGATCTCTCTGATTACGGATATAGTTTTTAGCAAAGTAAGCTACTGGCAGTAACACATCATTATCAGGACAAAACTCATCATGCACTTCAGCAATAGCTTCTTCTAAATCCTGACCAAATTCCTCCAAGAATTCATCTTCCATGTCATGAAGTTCCTCTTCCAAATCGTCATAGCGCTCATCACTATAATTCAATTCGTCTAACTCATTTATTTTGTCAGCGATCCGAGAGAAATCCTCATTTAGCTTATCTACGTCCATGCTTCATTAAGTTTATGCAAAGAAGTTTAGTTCAGAGAAAACATACAAGCTAAATCCCCAAAACGTACTTTATTTTTGACAAAAGACAGAATAACTTTTACCTACTGATCAAGCCTCGTATTTTTGTTCGAGTAAAGACTTGAACTGTTAATTGTCAGGTCGCCCTATCAAAAAAACCGAGCACAAGCCGATAAAATGATTGATCAATCCATACAAGAGAAAGTAGACTTTTGGCTGAATAGCGCCATAGACGATGAAAGCAAAGCTCAAATCAAGGCAATGTCTGAAGAGGAGTTAATTGACTCTTTTTACAAAGACCTTGAATTTGGGACTGGAGGACTTCGGGGCATTATGGGCCCAGGTTCGAATCGGATCAACAAGTACACCATAGGTATGGCTACTCAGGGGCTAGCTAATTATCTGATTAAATCATTTCCCAATGAAGAAATCAAAGTGGCAATCGCGCATGACAGCCGAAATAATAGCCGATTTTTTGCTGAAACGACAGCGGCTGTCTTTTCTGGCAACGGTATTCACGTCTACCTTTTCGAAGACCTTCGGCCTACACCTGAGTTATCTTTTGCCATAAGAGAACTAGGATGTAAGAGTGGTGTTGTACTCACCGCCTCTCATAATCCAAAGGAATACAATGGATATAAGGCCTATTGGGATGACGGTGCTCAGGTCATTGCGCCACATGACAAAAGGATAATTGCCGAAGTTCAAGCAATTTCTGGCGTTGAAGCAGTCAAATTCAACAAAGATGAGCGTAAAATAGAGGCACTCGGCAGCGCCTTGGATGAAAAATACATTGATGCCATACTGAATTTAACCTTAGCACAAGACGCTATTGATAGACAGTCCGATTTAAAAATCGTCTTCTCTCCCATTCACGGTACTTCTATCACGCTCGTTCCTGAAGTTTTAGAAAGAAAAGGATTCAAAAACCTTTCAATTGTAGCCGAGCAAGCCGAGCCAAATGGTAACTTCCCAACCGTGGTCTATCCAAACCCCGAAGAGAAAGAAGCCATGACTATGGCCTTAAATCAGGCAAAAGCCATAGATGCAGATTTGGTAATGGCCACAGACCCAGATGCCGATCGCGTTGGAATTGCTGCAAAGAATAAGAATGGTGAGTTTGAATTACTGAACGGCAACCAGGCAGCTGCCCTGTTGATTTACTTTCTACTTTCAAAGTGGAAAGAGAACGGAAAGCTTGACGGTAATCAAATGATTATCAAGACGATTGTTACTTCTGATTTGCTAGATCGGATTGCCGAAAACTTCGAGGTTGACTGCCCTAGCACATTAACAGGCTTTAAATTCATAGCAGCGCTCATCAAAGCACTGGAAGGAAAGAAAGAATTTATTGGCGGTGGAGAAGAAAGCTACGGCTACATGATAAGCGACTTTGTCAGAGATAAAGACGCCATTGCATCATGTGCAATGCTTGCTGAAATGACAGCTTGGGCCAAAGACCAAGGACTTACTGTTTTTGACTTACTCACAGAGATCTATCAGAAATTCGGCTTCTATTTAGAGGATCTCATATCAATGACCAAGACTGGAAAACAAGGTGCTGAAGAGATTCAAGCCATGATGACTGGGTTTAGGTCCAATCCTCCTAAGTCCATAGCGGGAAGCAAAGTTGTTAAAGTCTGTGACTATCAATCCTCCGAAGAAAAAGATATGGTGAGGGGTGAAATAAAAGCTATCGATTTACCCAAATCCAATGTGCTACAGTTCTTTTTAGAAGATGGCGCTAAGATTTCCGCAAGGCCTTCTGGCACCGAACCGAAAATCAAGTTTTATATTAGTGTAAACATGCCACTAGAAGGGAAAGATGAGCAGGTAGCCGTCAGAGTACAACTAGAGAATAGAATTGAAGCCATTAAAAAGGATTTAAACTTATGAATGCAATAATCGAATCTATTCATACGCTCTACGGGAGAGATTTGAACAAATTATTAAGTGAAGTTAAGGCATACAAGAAAGAGGAAAACCTTTGGCAAGTAAGTGCTGATATTACCAATTCAGGAGGTAATCTAGCGCTTCATCTTTGCGGTAATCTTAGGCACTTTATTGGTGCCATGCTGGGAGGCTCAGGCTATATCAGACAAAGAGACGATGAATTTAACCTCAAAGACGTCAAGAGGTCGGAAATTATTGCTGAAATCAAAGCCACCAAAAAGGTAGTATTGGAAACCATAGAAACTTTGTCAGCTGAACAACTCGCAGAGAATTTCCCTGTTAACGTTTTTGGTAAAGAGATGACAAACATCTTTTTCATCAATCATCTCTACGGGCACTTAAACTACCACTTAGGTCAGTTGAATTATCATAGAAGGCTATTAGATCAAAAATGATCAAGTTCACTGAAAACATTTCACTAAAGCCTTTTAACACTTTTGGTCTGGATGTTAAAGCACTTCATTTTCAGACCTTTAATTCTGTTAAACAGCTCCAAGACCTTTTAGGTCACATCCAAAATTCGCCTCTTTTAATTCTTGGTGGCGGCAGTAACCTCTTGCTCACGCAAGATTTTAATGGGTACGTGCTCAAGAATGAATTAAAGGGAATATCAATTGTGAACGAAGACCCTGACTATCTATCCGTAGAAGTACAGGCCGGTGAAAACTGGCACGAATTCGTACTTCATTGCATAGAACAGGGATGGGCTGGAGTAGAAAACCTATCGCTTATTCCGGGCACGGTTGGTGCTGCACCAATGCAAAATATTGGTGCTTATGGCATAGAAATCAAAGATGTATTTGAGTCCTTGACAGCTGTCGAGATTTCATCAGGTGACATTCACACCTTCAATGCCGAAGCTTGCCAATTTGGCTATAGAGAAAGTGTATTTAAGAAATCGCTCAAAGGAAAATATATCATAACCTCGGTCACCTTTAAGCTCAACAAAGAGGCAGAAATCAATGTATCATACGGTGCCATTCAAGAAACGCTGAACGACATGGGCGTGACTGAACCAAGCATCAAAGCTGTGAGTGATGCCGTCATCAAAATTCGGCAAAGTAAACTACCTGATCCGGCTAAAATTGGGAATGCTGGTAGCTTTTTTAAAAATCCAGAAGTAGAAAAAATAGATTTTGAGGGTTTAAAAGCTGAATTCCCTGGCATTCCAGGCTATCAGTTGCCTCAAGATAAGATGAAAATACCTGCTGCTTGGCTGATAGAACAAGCAGGATGGAAAGGTAAGACCTTTGGAGAGATTGGCGTCCATAAAAACCAACCCCTCGTATTGGTCAATTATGGAAACGGGAAAGGTGTTGATTTGAAAGATCTTGCCTTCAAAATCAGAGCAAGCGTACTTGAAAAATTTGGCATAGAATTGACGCCTGAGGTAAATATCATCTAGCATGGATCGAAGTAAGATTTTGGAATACTGCCTAGAAGAAGCCAGAAAAGGAAAAGAATTTAGCATACTCCGTGAAGAACTCACTCAACTGGAACTCGAACCAGATGATATCAATCAGATCATTAAATATGTTAATAATCAAATGCTCAATCAGGCATTTAGTAGCGCTCGAAAAAGCCATAGATGAGAATACTATTATGTCGGGTGGTTTCTATTTTTAATTGGTGGCTTTACCACGGTAGCCACCTATTTTGGAATGATTAATATGGGTAGTTCATACATCATTGCTTATGGACCATTATTCGCAGGAATTGGTATGATTGTTAGTAATCGACCTAACTCTTAACTAATTCTTTTTACATATATTCAGGCTCGATTAAACCAAAAAATGTCCAAGCGTACCCCTGCCCTCGGCTTTATATTATTTACTGTACTCTTAGATGTTATCGGTATAGGTATAATTATTCCAATCATCCCAGACCTTTTACTTGACCTAGGCGTACAGACCAATGGTGAAGCCTCTAGAATTGGTGGGTTTTTGATCTCTATTTATGCCATTACCCAATTTTTCTTTGCCCCTATTCTCGGTGGCTTAAGCGACCAATATGGTAGAAGACCAGTAATACTGATTGCCCTATTTGGTTTGACAATTGATTACTTAGTGGTAGCCTTCGCCCCAACAATAGCTTGGCTGTTCGTTGCTCGAATTATTGCAGGGGTCTGTGGAGCCAGTTTTACCTCCGCCTCAGCATATGTTGCAGATATTAGTGCTCCAGAAGATAGACCGAAGAATTTTGGAATGATTGGAGCGGCATTTGGTTTGGGCTTTATTCTGGGGCCTGTTGCAGGTGGCCTGTTAGGAGGTGTTGATATTAGGCTGCCATTCTATGTTTCTGCCGGCATTACTGGTCTTAATTTTATTTATGGATATTTTATACTGCCAGAATCACTGAGCAAGGAGAATCGGAGAAGATTTGAGTGGAAGCGGGCTAATCCAGTGGGGTCTTTCAAAAGCTTGAGAAAATATCCGTCACTGAGAAATTTTTTCATTGCTTTTCTGATCATCTACATAGCCAGTCATGCTGTTCAAAGTAATTGGTCATTTTTTGGGAAAGAGGTTTTTGGTTGGAGCATGACGGATATCGGAATTTCTTTAGCAGTTGTTGGCTTTTTTGTCGCTATAGTTCAAGCGGTCTTGATTGGTAAGGCTGTTAAGAAATTTGGTCAAAGCAAGACCATATACCTAGGCTTGTTCTTCAACCTATTAGGATTTTCACTATTTGCTATCGCAACCCAAGAGTGGATGATTTACTCCTTTTTAGCTGTTTACGTCATGGGAGGTTTGGCAGGCCCAACCATTCAAGGTATGATGTCTTCTCAGGTACCAGCCAATGAGCAAGGCGAGTTAATGGGTTCGATCACAGCCTTACAAAACCTAGGCAATATTCTCGGCCCGGCCATTATGACAACCACCTTTTTCTACTTTACTACTAAGAGTGACTTTTATTTTCCAGGCGCAGCATTTGCCTTAGCAGCACTCTTTTCAATCGTTAGCGGAACAATTATTTACAAAACAATATCCAAACGGGCTGAATGATTAACTTGAGATAATCTTCAAAAACTTTCTCTTGAAAATTCATATTACAAACGAGACGGCCCCTCTAGAAGTAGTTATTCTCGGCATAGCCGACCATATGGGTGAGCCGCTAGATATTAATCCTGTCAGCAAATCTCATATTGAAAAAGGCACTTACCCTACTGAAAACGATATCAAAGCTGAACTTGCATCTTTCGAAAATGCACTTCAGGCTGCTGGCATTGAGGTACTAAGACCAAAAGATCTAATTGGCGTAGAACAAATCTTTACCCGTGACATTGGCTTTGTTATCGATGATAAGTTTATCGTAGCGAATATGAAGGAACCCGTTAGACAGCAGGAGTTTCCGGGTATTGAACATCTAGTTGGTGATCTAACCGAAGACCAAATCATTCATTTACCGAGTACTGCCTTTATGGAAGGTGGTGACGTGATTGTACATAATAATCACATTTTTGTTGGTATCAGTAAGCGCACCAATTATACAGGTTATGAGTTTCTAAAAAAGCAATTCCCTCATAAGCAGGTACATGCGCTTCCCTTAGTAGTGACAGATGATCCGGCAACAAATGTGCTGCATTTGGATTGTGCTTTTCAACCCGTTGGTCATAATGATGCCATCATTTATGAAGAGGGTTTTTCTTCCAAACCAGAGATTCTTTATCAAGTTTTCTCCGATGAACAACTCATAAAAGTGAGTTCAGAACAAAAGCAACGTATGTTCCCGAACGTTTTTTCAATTGCTCCTGACAAGGTGATCATTGAAGAAAACTTTACGCAGCTAGCCGATATACTCGCCCTAAAGGGTATTGAGAGTGTCAAGGTAAAATTTAAAGAGACATCAAAGTTGAGCGGGCTTTTAAGGTGTTCGACTTTACCATTGAGCCGCTCTTAACCCTTAAGTCACCCGGCCTTTGAATTCAAAAACCTAATCGATTTCAAGGCCTTATTCGCAACGGACTTTCTCTTGTCTTCTTTTAAATGTTGAAGTTGCCCTAAAAACCAACCACGGAGATTTTGATCCTTCTGAGACCAAATGGCTAGGGTATCCATTGTTGTATTCAAAACGATCCAATCCTTATGAAATTCAAGGTTATGTCTTAGCAGAGCTTTCGCTTCATCCATCTGTCTACCTGACATACGCTTACTATATGTTAAGAAGAGCTGAGCGAGTGTCCATTGAATAGAAGCCTGATTAATCAATGAGACTTCTGAGAGTAGTCTATCTAAGTATGGAAGTATTAAGTCCGGAGCAGCTTTAGAAATACGTTTAATGGCATTTGAGGTTCTGAGCCTCACCACTTCGTCTTTACTGAAGTAACAGTTAAACAGCTCTTCAAACATACGGGGTTTCTTAAGCACCTCTTCAACAACTTCAACAGTTTGCCCAAGAGAGTTCGGATGCCCTCCCTCTAGCCTTTGCTCCAAGTGTTCCATACTCATTCCCTTTAGATGAACATCAATTTCACTTATTAAACTGAAATAAAAAAGGCCACTGTTTAGTGGCCTTTTTTATTTCAGTTTTTGGTAGACTATTTCTTCTCGCCATTCTCATCGACAAAATACAATTCTACTCTTCTATTAAACGCCCTTCCTTTACGCGTTCTATTTGAAGCAATCGGTGTATTTTCGCTAAAAGTTTTAACTTCCATCTGGCGCTCACTCACTCCCTTATTCTTTAAATAGTTAAAGACCTCGGTATATCTGCGTTGGCCTAAGGCGATATTATAATCATTTGTACCATAGGCATCAGTATGACCTGCCACCATAATCCTCAGGTCAGTACGACTTTTCAAAAGTTTGGCCGCACTATCCAAACGTTCAAAAAATTCAGGTTTGATATTCTCCTTATCAAAGTCAAAAAAGACGTTCGGCAACTCAATCACTTCTTCGGCCACCACCACCGGTGCAGCTTGCACCTCTTCGGCAATGATCTCTGGCGCTTCCTCAGAAATTGTCACTGTGTCAGTTACAGCAGCAATCACTTCTTCCACGATTTCTTCTGGTGCTTCAATTACTGGTATCACTATTCCTTCTGTTGATGGAGGATCGACTGGAATGTTATTTGGGTCTAAATCGAAGCTGTTAATCATCTTCACATAAATCTCCTTTTCATTCCGCCCGCATTCCCCGATAAAGAAGTCTTGCTCAATCTCAAATTCATCTCTGAAAAGCACTCTAATTTCGTGCTCTTTTTCGTAGAGCACTTCCCCATCTTTTTCAACCCTTAAGGTAAAATCACTTTCGATGGGCATGTTCATGACGTAAACCCCATAGTCTGAGGTAACAGCTGAGTACTTATCTTCTTGACCGACTACTGAGATAGTAGCTCCGCCAACGGGAGTAGTATTATCACATTCCAAGATTTTACCTTGAATCTGCGAGTTATTAAACATAATAACCCTATAAATATCTACCTCACCATAGCCACCCGGTCTACTTGACGAGAAGTATGCATTCTTGCCATAAAGCGTAAAAAACGTATCATCAGTCGGTAGGTTAATCGGGGCACCCATATTTTCTGGTTTTGAAAAAAGCCCTGTCGCTGTATCAAGTCTAGAAGTGAAAATGTCATATCCTCCCATAGAGTCATGGCCTCTAGAGGAGAAGTAAAGTGTCCCGTCTTCAGCCACAAAAGGAGCGTCTTCTTTCTTGGGCGTATTTAACTCTTCGATAAAGTAAGGTTTTGACCACTTACCATCATCTCCCTTATGCACAATGTACAAGTCGGAATTCTCATCATTGTTGGCAAAATCAGACGCATAGATTATGGAGTTACCATTGTTATACACAAATGCATGAGGCTCCCATTTCCCCGTATTAATGGGTAAGGGCTCTCTTTCTCCCCAAGTACCATCTGCACCTAACTGAGACATAAATAAATCTTCTTCTCGGTAAGTAATTAGCGTGCTGTCGTTATTCATTAGCTGAATAGGCGCATCAAAAGTACCATCTGAGGCATAGCCGGCTAAAGGCTTGTCCTTATTCCAGTTATCAATGTCATTCATCTCTGCTGTAAGTACTTGTTCATAATACTCACCATCATCAGCAACTTCTCCTAAGCCTTCTCGTCTGGCCGTAAAAAAGATTCCCCGCTGATTCGATGTTACAATTTGGCTATACTCGTTGCCTGCTGTATTAACGTTTTCACCGAGGTTTTTTACGATAATTTCCTTGGGCCTTGGCAAATAGAGCTTTGCATTCTGAATATTATTGAAGATTTCGAAATATCGTGGCTTTGCGTAATCTTCCAGCTGATTCTGATTAATCCTTCTCAGGGTTCTTTCGGCATCGTCAACGCGGCCTCCAAAGAGATAGGCCTCTGCATAGGGAATCCAGTAAGTAGGATCTTCTTCTGCATAAGGTAAAGCCTCTTGGAATAAGGCATATGATTTATCGAACCTATAGCGTTCATAGTGGCAAATTGCTGCCAACCATTTTGCTTGATAGTTCTTTTTCTTTTTTGCCATGATTGGCTCTAAATAGCTCAGGGCTACCTCCCAATCCTCTTCCTCCATTGCGCTGTACACCTTATTTAGGTTTTGAGCTCTTAAAGAAATAGTGCCGATGACAAAAAGTGTCAGAAATAAAAGTGTTAATCGCTTCATCGTGTAGTCTTGTCAGTTGAATACAATAGTGTTTACCGTGAAAGGTAGGCGGAAAAAATTGATGATTGGGTTGAGGACGTACAGTAAATGCACGGAGCGAATATACAAAAAATACTGTCTTTGAAGCAAGAGCTAATGAAATCTCAACATATCTGATGCATCGAATCCGATTTCTAGACTACTACCCTCTTCGATAGCACTATAATTCGAAAACAAGAATAGTCGCTTTTCTGTCGCTTTGTCAATAGCTTCCAATAGATACTCATTACCTAGAAAGATTGACTTTATGATTTGCACTGTCAAGTTATAATCATGCGAACCGCCTAACTGAATAGATTCAGCTCGAACATACGTCTGAGGCTCTCCAGTGAACGTTGACACACTGTTAACCCTCCCGAAAAACTCAGCTACATCTAAGTTGATGGGGTTTTTATAAATACTTTTGGTTGTGTCATTTTGAATCAGTTTGCCGTCAGTAAGAAAGACTATCCTATCTGCCACTAACATGGCATCTCTTGTGTCGTGCGTAACAAAAACAAGCCCTAAATCTTCAGCATTAATAATTTCGCCTAGCTCCAATAGCAAGCCTTGCTTAGATAAAGGATCCAGATTGCTAAAAGGCTCATCCATGAGCAACAGTTCTGGATCATCTGCTAAGGCCCTTGCAATAGACAGTCTTTGCTTTTGTCCGCCCGAAAGCTCTTTCGGCTTTCGGGCCTCAAAGCCTGCAAGGTTACAAAGCTTCAGTAGCTCAGCGGTTCTTGCTACTTGGTAGGTCTTATCAAACTGAAGGAGCTTATATCTGACATTTTCTTCCACCGTCATATTCGGCTTCAGCTGAAAATCTTGAAAAACAACTTTGATTTTAGGGTGCCCCGCAATCAATTGCTCATCCGGATTTTCCAAAACATCACCTTTGAAAATCACTTCGCCCTGATCTGGTTTCATCAAGCCAGCAATGATTTGAAGCATGGTGCTTTTTCCAGACCCACTCATGCCTACCAAGGCCATTATTTCGTTTTTATTTACACTCAGCGTGACATCATTCACAGCCTTATATGATTCTCCTGAGTACGTCTTTGAAATATTTTTGACTTCGAGCATGGGATGACAATTAACAAAAAAGGCTACCATGTGGGTAGCCTTAATTCAAATTATATTTTCTCTACTCTCCGTAACTGATTCTGTAGATACAGTGATTAACATCATCAGAAACTAATATTGAACCGTCAGGCATTTCCATAATATCCACTGGCTTTCCCCAGCCCTTATTGGTTTCTTGATCTAACCAGCCATCGGCAAAGATTTCACTCTTCACAACTTCATCACCTTCTAATTGTACGAACCTTAGTTGATACCCAATATGGCCCGCTTCCTTAGTCCTGTTCCAAGACCCGTGCTGCGCCACTATCAAATTATTCTTGTATTTACCGGGAAACATGTCTCCTTGGTAAAAACGCAGACCTAGTGGTGCAGAATGTGGCTCAAACTTATATGCAGGTTGTGTATAATCTGTTTTAGCATGACCATCGCCAAAGTCTGGATCAGGAATATCACCTTGATGCCAGTAAGGGAAGCCAAAATGCTCACCTCCGGCAGAAACATGGTTTAACTCACAGGCAGGAACGTCATCTCCCAACAAATCTCTCCCATTATCAGTAAACCACATGTCCCCTGTTACTGGGTGCCAAGCAAAACCGACTGAGTTTCGAACACCACTCACATAGACCTCCATATCAGAACCATCAGGATTCATTCTGGTAATGGAAGCATAGACTTCATTTTCATCTGACTTATCGCAGACATTACATGGCGCGCCTACTGGCACATAGAGTTTACCATCAGGCCCAAAAGAAATAAACTTCCATCCGTGATGTCCGTCCGTTGGATAACTATCAAAAATTACCTCTGACTTAGGAGCGCTCAGGTTATTCATAATATCTGGGAAACGATGAATTTTGCTGACCTCAGCAACGAATAAATCTCCTTCATGAAAGTAAACGCCATTAGGCATGTTCAAACCTGTTGCTATGGTATCCACTTTATCAGCTACCATATCGCCATTGGTATCTGTCAATGCGTATACATTCTTTCTTCTTCTATTGCCTACAAAGACTGTTTTTCCGTCCTCCGTTCTTGCCAATGATCTGGCATCAACAATATTGGGCGCATATATTGAAATCTTAAAACCCTCGGGAAGGTTTATCTTTGACAAAAGCGAGTCATACTCAGGGAACGTAACTGCGGTAACCGTATCTTTTTGGCAAGCCGTAGAGAGGCCTATAAGGGCAATAAATAATGTAAGGGCTAAGTTTTTCTTCATTCGAATAGATTTAAAACGAAGGTATCAAAAAAGAAGCAACTCCATGAATGCTATTTTATCAAAGGCAGTGGTTTGATTTGTGTTGGGGAAGGCTAATTTTGCGGCATGATTGCCATTAACAACCTTTCCTATTTTATCGGAGACCGAGCCTTATACGATAATGCTTCATTACACATCAAGCCGAACGACAAAATCGGGCTCATAGGACTGAATGGTAAGGGCAAATCGACATTGCTTCATTTGATCATTGGCAATTTTCAAGCTACCTCAGGCGAAATTTCAAAAAGTAAAGACTGTTCAATCGGCTTTCTAAACCAAGACCTGCTCTCCTACCAATCAGAGGAAAGCATTCTTGCCGTAGCCATGCAAGCTTTCGAAAGAGCGAACGAGCTTCAACTTAACATAGAACGTATTCTCAAAAAAATGGAAACGCACTATGAAGATAAGCTCATTGACCAGCTGACAAAGGCTCAGGACGAATACGAAGCCTTAGGCGGTTACAGCCTTCAGTCAGAGGCAGAAGCTATCTTAGAAGGTATTGGTTTTAAAACCTCAGACCTGAGTCGTCCTCTAAAAGAGTTTTCTGGAGGCTGGAGAATGAGGGTGATGCTAGCAAAACTCCTTTTGCAAAAACCAGCTCTTCTTATGCTTGATGAGCCAACCAACCACCTTGACCTTCCTTCTATTCAATGGATAGAGAACTATCTGAGGAATTACGAGGGCGCCATCATTGTAGTATCTCACGACAGGCAGTTTTTAGATAATGTCATCACCTCCACTGTTGAAGTAGCCCGTCAGAGTCTCACTCAATATGCCGGTAATTACGGTTTCTATCTGAAAGAAAAAGCGCTGCGAGAAGAAATTCAGAAAAACGCCTTTGAAAACCAACAACAAGCGATCAAACAGACTGAGCGTTTTGTGGAGCGCTTTAGATCTAAGGCCACAAAAGCCCGTCAGGTGCAATCAAGAGTAAAGTCGCTCGAGCGCATGGACCTTATTGAAGATGTAGTGGATGAAAACGTAACTATGAACTTCAAGTTTGGCTTCAAGCAAAAGTCGGGTCGATACATTGTTGAATTGAAAAATATCTCTAAGGCGTATGGCGACTTGCAAATCCTTAAAAACACGAGTGCTCAAATAGAACGCGGAGATAAGATTGCCCTCATTGGTGCAAATGGAAAGGGAAAATCTACCATGCTCCGTATTATAGCGGGCAGCGAGCCAGTTGAAGGAGAAAGAAAGGAAGGCTTCAACGTATTGACTGCCTTCTATGCCCAGCATCAGTTGGAGGCACTTAATCTTCAAAATGAGATCCTAGATGAGCTTAAGCAAGCCGGCAGTAATAAAACCGAAGGTGAACTGAGAGGAATACTAGGCTGTTTCCTTTTTCAAAACGAAGAGGTTTTCAAAAAGATAAAGGTGCTTTCGGGTGGAGAGAAATCAAGAGTAGCACTGTCCAAGACCTTATTATCCGAGGCTAATTTCTTAATGATGGATGAGCCTACTAACCACTTGGACTTCCTGTCAGTAAACATACTCATTCAAGCACTTCAGCAGTACGAGGGTACATTTGTAATCGTATCTCACGATAGACACTTTGTGTCTCAGATAGCGAACAAGATCTGGTATATCGAAGATGAAGAACTCAAAGTTTATCCGGGTACCTATGCCGAATATGAATACTGGGAATCTCAACGAGAAAGAAAGGTAGCCATCAGCCAAGAAGAATCTAAGGCAGCTCCAAAAGTCAAATCAAGCCAACCTAAGCCTAGGGATAATGAGGAAGAAAAAGAGCTAAAGCGACTTAAAAAGGAGCTCAGTACAGTAGAAGAGAAAATAGAGAAGTCGGAAAAAGAGGTAAGCCAAATTGAAGGAGAACTTGGCAAGCCCGAAGTCTTTAGCAACCCCGATCTCCTAGCAGAGAAAAGTCAGCTTCACGAAAAAGCGAAAAATATACTTGATTCACTTCAGGAGCAATGGGAAGACTTTGCCACACAGATTGATGCATTAGAGGGCTAGTTAGTCTTCTTTTCGGGTTAAGAAGTAGTTTACAGACAGACCAAAACCCACCACAGAAGAAGGATTTGAATTCACATCGTTACCACTCACGTTAAGAAACTTTCGATAGTTAAAGTCACCGCTCAAACCGAATTGAGGATTTATCCTGTAGTTGACCACAAAACCAGAGACTCCGCTCAAGTTTGTTCTATTCAAGAAGTTACTCTCAGAAGGATTTACTTTTCGTGTTTCTAAAAAGTTCAATTCGCCTCTTACCTTATAGCTCAAGAAATAATCCATACCGACCCCTGCCATCACTCCTATATCAAACTTGCCAAAAGTTAGCAGCTTATAACTTAATGCGCTCTGCAAGAATATACTCTGAATTGTATTCTCAATATCATATACCCCAACAAAGAACACATCACTGGCATTAAAACCGATGGGTAGATAAATAGGCAATGACCTGCCATCTTCTACGGAATAAGCATTGGAGGTATTTCTAAATCGAAACTCAGAGTAACGAGTACCGAGATTTAGTGAGAGCCTACGACTAAGGTCTAAAGTCACACCTAGCCCTGCACTAATCGCACCTGTGACTTGATCTTCACCGGATTCAACGGAAGTGTTCAGCGAATTGAGTGAATTAGGATCTCGAACCTCTGCAGCCATGATATTATTCGAGTTTCCATTCGTAGATAAGCTCATGCTACTATTGCCAAATGAACCATTCAAGCTATTCTCTTTATAATAACTAGAGGACTCAGTCGCCAATTCAACGATAAGGTTCCCCTGCTTTGAACCATGCATAGGCTCTAAAGACATTTTCGCATTAAATAGTAACTGCTCAGCGGCAAGACTCTTTCGGTATGGTTTAAGACTTGTATGTAAAGATTCAAATCGGATTCGACTACTTCCATCACTAAGGACGCCTTCTGTTAAAGCTGACTTATTTTGTAATGAGCCTGTTCCATTCTGAGGAGAATTATTCTCCGCAAGAGCCATTAAACGGGGTTGTTCAGAAAGTGCTGCTTTGGATGCTTCCAAAGGTTGGATTTTTGGACTAGTCGATTCGGCATCGGCATTCGCTTGAGTATCACTAGGTGCATCTTCTTTATTTGAAGCAAGAGACTGGTTTTCTTTCGATTTCCCTTCTGGGTCTTCAATATTTTTATCTTCCTCCTTTTTCGAGAGCTCCTCAGTCCCTAATGAGGGTTTAGCCGTAAAAAATCCATCATTGTATAGAAAACCAAAACTAACTATTGCAGCTAATCCCGCGGCTATACCATAAGTTTGCCACATGTAGAAGAACCCCTTCTTCTTTTTGGCGATTAACGCTGACTCCACTCCAGCCCATACCCGTTCGGATGGTTGAAATTCAACTCCTTCAAATACATTTTGGATATCTTTTTCAAAACTGCTCATGACATGTACATATTAGATTGAACAACTCCGTTTGCTTCATCAAGCATAGATTTTAAAAGCGCCCTTGCCCTAGCATATTGAGATTTAGAGGTTCCTTCAGAAATCTCCATCTGTTCTGCAATTTCCTTATGGCCGTACCCTTCGATTGCAAAAAGATTAAATACTGTTCTACAACCGACAGGCAGCTTCTGCAGCATGGCCATAATTTCGGTAAAGTGTAGATTCGATAGTATCAATTCTTTTTCCACATGAAGTGGCGTTTTCTCAATATCTAGCATCGGTTGCTGATATAGCTTTTTCCTATTGTGATTGATTGAAGTGTTAATCACTATGCGTTTCAACCATGTTAGAAACTGTGCTTCTTGACGGAAAGACTCGAGACTGTTGAAGACTTTTACAAATGCGTCTTGGAGTATATCTTCGGCATCTTCTTGAGATTTACCATACCTCATAGCCACTGGCATCAGTTTTGCAGCATAACGATCGTAGAGTTCGCGCTGCGCCTTAAGCTCACCTTTGATACACTTATTAATTAATTCGATATCTTGAATCATTGATGCAGAGCAGACGCTTTCCGTGATATATTTGACACCACAAAGAACTAAAAGGTTGTTAAGGCAAGATATTTTATCCGCAAAGGTGACTAACCCTAATGAATATCCATAAAACTAAACTCACATTACTGGCCCTTATACTTTTAACTCCTGTGCTTTATGCTCAGAAGCAATTGGTGTACCAAGATCAGGTGTACGAGTCAACGATTAAAACTGTTCAATTATACCCTAGCGGATCGTCTATTCAATCTGTACTATCGCCACCGATTAAAGATATCAGCGATGGTAAAACACTCGTCTTAGAGTTTGATGATATCAGGGATGATGCAGATTACTATTTCGTCTATTTTATTCACTGTAATGCAGACTGGACACCCTCTGACTTAAGGGCACCCATGTATATGACAGCCTATAATGAGTTTGAAATTGAGGGTTTTGAATTCAGCTCCGAGGCTAAAATAAACTACGTCCATTATACCTATCAACTCCCACAATTTAAAGAAACGGGAAATTACTTGGCTGTCGTTTATCGCGACAGAAAGAAGGAGGACATCATTTTATCCAAGCGATTCTCCCTCTACAAAAACCAAGTGGGCGTGGGCGGAAATATAAACCGATCGGCTTCCGTACCAAATCGTCAAACCAATCAAAGAGTTGAAGTAACCATGAATTATGGGGCTTTGACCTCCATTAATCCTCGAGAAGAATTCAAAGTAGTAGTCAGGCAAAACAGAAGGCCAGACGAAACCAAAGTAGGTTTAGCACCTACCTTTATCGATGAGAGCAGTAAGGTCATACGTTATCAGAACCTTGGGACAGAAAATGATTTTAGGGGTTGGAACGAATTTCGATTTTTTGATATCAGCACGGTAAATGCTTCTGGCAGAAATGTAGCGAGTATTGGTTTTAAAAATAACCTACCCGAGGCGACCATCATGCTCGACAGAGCCCGAGACCCAGCATATTTTCAAGTCTTAGATGTAAACGGTCAGTATTATATCAGAGATTTGGAGGCAGGACGCGCGGGTAGACTCACTTCGGAATATGTAAAGGTTAAGTTAACCCTAGACTATCCTAAAATTGAAGAAGAAATACATGTGATTGGTGAGTTTAACCAGTGGCGAAAAGATGAGGCTTCGCGTATGCTGTATGATCCACTCAATAAAAATTATTATTCAAATCAGCTACTCAAGCAAGGTTGGTATAACTACCTCTATACAGTTAGTTCCGAAGACTCAGATCAAATTGAACAGAGCTTCTTTGAAACAGAAAACCTATATGAGATACTAGTCTATTTCAGGCCAATGGGAGCACGAGGAGACCAACTCGTTGGGTACAGCAGGATTAATTATAATGCCAGGCGTTAAGCCGTAACCAATTCTTTACTAAAGCTATACTGCTTAGTCCTATCAATTGGATTGGCATTGGCAATATCAAGCATACCAAAACCTTTATAGGTGTAGTTACCCAACCCACAATTGAATAGAAATTCTTGAACCTCTTTAGCAGCATACAGTTTGAATGGCAAAGTGTAGCCTCGCACTTCGTACTTTACATCCATATCAAAGACTGAGTAAATTCGTGCAAATTTTTTCTCTCTCTCCCTCAGTCTATTTAAGTAAGCTACATCAGGAACAATCTGAAATTTGCTAAAGCTGGCGAGTTGCTCATCAGTATAAAGCCCTGTCGATTCCATGCGTTGCATGGTTGAGTCGTAGAGTAAATCCGAGAACTCATCGGTCTCTGGCAATATAAATCGTTTACTTTCAGCATCGTTAAACACTGCTTTGGTTGGCACTACAGGTGAAATACAAATGAATTTCATCTCATCTGTCAGCTCAATGCTCTTTTCTACCTCCGTATTAATCGGCATCACCTCTAGGTTACCTAGTTGTATTTCCTCGAAATCGAATACTTGAGCCAATAGATAGTCCAAGAATTCTTGATCGGCAGATGATATTACCAACGTCACCAAACTTGAATAATAGTGAAGCCCGTTTCTCGAAATTTTAGTCTGTCCTTTCAGGCCAGAAAAGTTATAATAAGGGTAGTTAACGTACTTTTCGTTACCTCCTTTTACCAATACACCTTTTAAAAACTGTGCTAAAATATGTTGGTGGTGAAAAGGTAGAAACGATCCCCTATTTTTCAGTTTAAAAATTATCCTTACTCTCACAACACTCTGTTTTCAACTGTTCCTACTAAGCCTCAAGTACATACATGTATTTGAAGTTAATGGCATAACTGAATGCTATTCTAGATTGTTCACCTAGTGAAGAAAAAATAAAAGAAATGTCAGTCAGAACACCTTAAACATTAAAGCGGAAATGCATTACATCACCGTCTTTAACAATGTACTCTTTACCTTCCACGGCCATTTTTCCGGCCTCTTTGATGGCTACTTCGGTTTTATACTGTTCGTAGTCAGGGATTTTGATGACTTCGGCTTTGATGAAGCCTTTTTCGAAGTCTGTATGGATAACACCAGCAGCTTGCGGGGCTTTCCAGCCTCTTTTGATAGTCCAAGCCCTCACCTCAGTTACGCCTGCCGTAAAATAAGTAATGAGATCTAATAGTGAATAAGATGCTCTGATCAACTTATTCAAACCCGACTCTGTTAGTCCATACTCTTCTAAAAACATGGCCTTTTCATCTGCTTCCTCTAATTCCGCGATTTGCGATTCTATGGAAGCCGAAATCATAATAACCTCAGCATCTTCTGCTTTGATGGCTTCTTTGAGTGCTTCTACGTGCTCGTTGCCGGTGTGAATAGCCGATTCTTCAACATTAGCCACATAGATTACTGGCTTAATGGTTAATAGAGATAGGTCTTTTAAGACTTCTAGCTCATCTTCTGAAGCCTCTAGGGCCCTAGCATTAGCTCCGCCCTCAAGCGCAGCCTTGAATTTTTCTAGTACGGCCACCTGCTTCTTAGCATTGGCATCACCCGATTTTGCAATCTTTTGGTTTCTTTCTATTTTTTTGTCGATTGACTCCAAGTCCTTTAACTGTAGCTCAGTGTCAATTACATCTTTGTCAAACACAGGGTCTACACTACCCGCTACGTGGACTACATTGTCATCATTAAAGCAACGGATCACATGAATTATAGCATCTACCTCTCTAATATTTGCCAAAAACTTATTGCCAAGCCCTTCACCCTTGCTTGCTCCTTTTACAAGACCAGCAATGTCTACAAACTCTATCACTGTTGGAATGACTTTTTGAGGACTTACCAAGCCTTTAAGAATCTCTAATCGCGGATCGGGAACGGTAACCACCCCCACATTGGGTTCTATGGTACAGAAAGGAAAGTTGGCAGCTTCTGCTTTAGCGCTAGAAAGTGCGTTGAATAGTGTAGATTTTCCAACGTTCGGAAGTCCGACAATACCGCATTGTAAGCCCATGAGTGTAATTCAGTTTTAGAAGTGACTTCATTTGAAATCGCGCGCAAAGATAATAATTATTGGTTTCGGCAGAAGAGTAACTTAAAGATAAGCGCATAAAAAAACTCCGTCCTCTGAGCTTCAAGGCGTAGCACTTATTTTAAGTGGCTTTAGGCAAAAAAAACCGGCTTGTGGAAAATAATTTTTATCACATTCTGCTAAATGGACTTTATCTATTGTTTAATAATGGATTGACTACGCATAATTCCTAATTCGCAACAGATTTATAATTTCGATCAGTGAAATTAAGCCCTCGTACTAGTCTAGTCATCGCTAAGGTCAATCATCAAATGGACTTTTTATGCTGATCACTGTTTGATCTGCCACATGGGTATAGATTAAAGTGGTTTGAATACTATTGTGACCCAAAAGCTCTTTAATAATTCTGATATCCACTCCAGCCTCTAGAAGATGTGTTGCATAGCTATGACGCAGGTCATGAGGAGTAAACTCCTTTATTATTTTAGCTGTCTTTGCTGCACGTTTCAACAGGCTTCTAACGCTTGTAGCTGAATACGCCAAGCTGGGCTTACCCTCGAATAGATATTTGACTGGCTTGTACTGCACATAATAAGTTCTAAGCATTAAGAGTGCTTTATTTGACAATGGAACAATGCGGTCCTTATTCCCTTTTCCTGACTTAACATGAATGACCATGCGGCTAGAATGAATATCTTCAAGCCTCAGGTTTAGCAACTCTCCAATGCGTAGTCCAGAAGAGTACAATAACGAGATCATCGCCTTGTGCTTTATATTTCTAATCGCACTTATGACCTGGTTTACTTCATTCTTTGATAGAATTGTAGGTAATTTTTTGGCTCTTCTTTCAGGTAAAAGAAACTGAAGGTTCATCTCAATATTCAATACCTCCTTATAATACAGCTTAATGGCACCGACCAGCTGTCGCTGATAACTATCAGAAATCTTCTTTTGATGGATATAGTCATAAATGAACTCATGCAATTCTGATTCAGAAATATTTTCCAAGGGCTTCTTAAACCTGTTTTTAACAAGAAGTAGTGCAGAACGGTAAGCGTTAACCGTATTTGGACTATAGCGCTTAACCATAAGCATCTCAACAAAATGCACAATGCTCATTATCATAAATTTAACGATAATGTTATACTATTCATAAGCATAAGCATTCATATAGGCATTATTTGTCTATATTGCGGATATACACTAGTTAGCTGCAATACTACCTACTTACTTGGTAGGTGTACTTCCTTACCATACTACCATTAGTCATTTCTTCAGAGACTAACTTGTAACCGTACTTTTCATAAATACGTAATGTAGGGATGTTCTCAGACTTGATTTGTGCGAATATCTCGGTTACATCAGTTTCTTTTCTAATGTAGTTCATGGCCGCTTCTAATGAAGGAGTACCTAGTTTCTGGCCTCTAAAGTCTTTATCTATTGAATGGGATATTTCGCCGTCATTGTCTACTCTGATTTGTCCTATTGGTACATCTTCTTTTTCGATTATCAAAAGGTAAGTTCCTGGAGAAGATATTATTCTATTGAACCATCTTTCATGGTCTTCTAGCTTGATTTGGTTTTGGTTAAACGACATCTGTCTAGTTACTGGATCATTAGCCCAATCAAATACTGTCATAAGGTCGTTTTCGGTTGCTTTTCTTGCTGTTAAATTCATGGTTTACTGTGTTTATTTGGATTGATAGTATGATAAAACGTATTTCGTTGCTAAACTGTTTTCTTCGTCTAAGACAAGGTAATATCCTAACCCTTGTCGCACTGGTACGATTACGCTTTATTAGTCCTTAGTGGGTGGGTCGTTCCTTACAATACAAGACCCTGTACTCATTTCCATTGAATCCAATGTGAGGTTTATAGTTTGGCCCGCTAGAAGAATTACAGCCTCTTCAGTGGTGATTTGTTTCGATTCTAAAAGTCTAGATACTATATCAGACTTCTTGAGTTGGTTTTCTTTTTTCTTCATTCTTCTCCTGTTTATAGTTGGTTAATCGTTGAATCGTCAATGTTGACCCATATTACTGCTCCTTGAGGATGTTTGTAGGGTATAGGATTATCATAGCGTTTGGCATCAGCCAATATCCAAGGGTATTTCCATTTCTTTAGCAGTTCAGTATCTTCAACCTTATGCTTATCAAAATATTTGTCGTTTGGCTTTATAGGAATGTGTGAGCATCCAATCAAGATAGCTTCACCAACTATCAAGCCGCTACCAGCTTCAATTAGTCCAATTTTGCCAGTAACTTTAGTTTTGGTGCTTCTCATTTCCCAAGTCTTGCCCTCGTCAAATATTTTGTCGAGCCAAACTTTCTGTATTATTAATCCTTTTTTCATAATCCGTAATATGGGTTAAACAGTTCCCTTTGGTAGCTAACACACGCTAAGAAAACATTTCGTTCCTCAACGTTTCTTAGCTAAATCGTTAGGCGCAACCTACTGAACTTCATGAGACTGCTTTTCATAGCCATACTAACCACAACAACTTTATCAACCCATTCTCAGAATTATCTTCCTGAATTTGACAGATACAACTCTGTTTATGATTTTGACTGGAGAGGATTTGAATCAGTTGACTCTTATGACATAAAGCAAAGCTTTGTTGAATTCATAAATCAGAACACAGAACTCCTTAACTCGGAATTGGTAATGCTCAAATCAATGGATAAGGAACTGAGATTTGAGATTAAGGCAGTTGACATAAATAACGATAAACTTGTTGATATCATTTATCAAGGGCCTTGGGGTGGTGAAGGATCTATAGTCCATTTCTTCATTCGAACACCAGAAGGTTTTGAAAAGGTTTTCACAACGAGACAAGGCATAGTTAAAGTTGAATGGAAAGAAGAATTCTTGAACAAAATTTTTGTGAGAGATTGGGGTTGTTGCGCTGACCCCACACTAACTAATTCTGTATTCCAAATCTCATATCAAAATAAAATACCGACTTTCGAATTAGTTTGGCAATCAATTGAACTTGAAGAATTTTTGACCAAACCAAAGAACTATTTTCCCGAACCCCAAAGGTTCGAAATTGAAAATGAGAAATATAAACTTCGTGCTAATCCATGGATAGATGACGAAACCGAAAACTATCATCTAGAAATCACCGGCAACACTATCGGAATTCTAAAAAAAGGCTATATGGGAACTGCTTATGCATCAAGAGAAGATGAAACTGGGAGAACTTGGTGGTACGTGATCATTGACAGTCAACATGAACTAGAAGACGCTTATATCAACTACCCATATTATGAATTCAAACCACATTTAGTTGGCTGGATCAGTAGTAGATATATCAAAAAACTATAAGGAGCGCCTAACAGTTGCTAGCACGAATGCGCCAACTGCCAGTTTACAAACTTCAGTGCGAACTTCACCATGAATCTGCCGCTGGAAAAGTCAATGCTTTCTACTGAGCGCATCTTGCAGGAGTTTTTCATCTTTCCGGACGCAGTGCATTCTGATACTTTGGAAGCACCAGCAGATTCATTAGTTTTATCGGAACTTGCTAAGCTCGGGGCGCACTCCTGCTAGCTAATCGTTACCTGTAATTAGAGATGCTTGCACCAAAGAAAATATTGAAATTTATCTCCTGCTGGTTAGTGGTACTTATTCTAGCAAGTTGTGACAATCTTCACACTGGAAAAGGCCTTTATAGAAGTGGTTTAGCTTATTACAAAGCTTCTGACCACGGAGATTATCACAATCTTAAACTTCTAGAAAAAGCGATAAACAAATTTGAGAAATCAATTAAAAAGGGATTTGGGGAGAGAGATGTTTTTGACAGGTTAGCAACTTCTTACATTTTGCTAAGTGATGATAATGAGAGTGCTGAGAGAATATATTCATTGGGGTTAAAAGCCCTTCCTAGCGATATCGAATTTTTTTTCGACAGAGGTAACTGTAGGAAAAAATTGAAAGATCATCAAGGCGCTTTCTTTGATTTTAATCAAGCTATTTCTCTGGATACAACGAAGACCTATGAGTATAGATATAGTGCCTATTATGAACGTGGAGCTATGAGATATATACTTGGAGATACAGTCAATGCTACCAAGGACAGAGTAATAGCGCAAAAAATGACAGATTACGATTTACGTACGTATCATGACTATTGCCAGTTATGGAAATGAAGACTACAGGTAACATGGTATATAGCAAATAGGGCGCTCGGTGGTCAACGAAAGTTCAGTACAATTTACCAACACCGCCAAATCGATGATTTAGTTCGCCAAATGTCTATTTTCAATGGTGCTCATGAACTCACGTTTGGCTTTTAAAATGAATAAGATAAAAACAAAATACAACGCTTTGGCTAAGAGCAAACCCGAAAGTTTATCGCTTTCTACTGCCCTACTTGCCATATACTAACCGTTGTATGCTATTAGATCCAACCTCATAAGTCAATCTAATAACATGGACTTTAAAAATCTTAAAACAAAAAATCTAGAGAAAGGAACTTTGCTTTTAAGTCCTGGGCAAAAATGCAACTATGGGTACAGAGTAATAAGTGGCTGTCTTAAAAGCTACGTCTTAGATAGTTCTGGGAAAGATCATATCTTACAATTTGCTCCTGAAGGATGGTTCATTTCTGATTTGGAAAGCTTCACAAAACAGACTCCCAGCAAAATATTCATTGACGCCATTGAAAACTCAGAAGTTCAAATGATTGGTAAAGAAGCCGTGCCGAGTTTTGAGGAATTGGATCATCAATTGCAGGTAGAATTAGGACTAAAGTTTCGCAATAATCTGATTGCTTCAAATAACCGATTGATTTCCCTTCTGAGTGGAACAGCCGAAGAAAAGTATCTGGAGTTTACACAAACTTACCCTGAACTAGTCCAAAGACTACCGCAAAAACTCATAGCCTCTTACTTGGGAATGACGCCCGAACACCTCAGTTATACCCGTGGTAAACTCGCAAAAAACAGGTAGTTCCACTTCTTAAGATATCTTATTTTTTGTCCTTCTTGTTCTATCCAATTTTGTCATATAAAATCAAAATGACATGGAACAAAAGAAAAACAAAGCACTTCATATCACATTGTGGATTGCACAAGCATTACTAGCAGCTATGTTTATCATGGCTGGGTTTATGAAAGCTTTACAACCCGTAGAAGCCTTATTGGAATCACTACCATGGGTAGCTTCCACTCCACTCGGATTGGTAAGGTTCATTGGTGTAAGTGAATTACTAGGAGGTATAGGCCTATTACTACCAGCCATTCTACGAATCAAACCATTTTTAACAATCTGGGCAGCACTTGGCATAGGCGCTATCATGCTGTTAGCAGCCATTTTTCATGGATCAAGAGGAGAGTTTGAAGCAATCGGGTTCAATGTATTTATGTTGGCTATCACACTCTTCATTGCCTGGGGAAGAAGTAAAAAAGCGCCAATAATAGCCAAATAACGGCATTTTTTACGATTACTCATCATAATTATTTCCTATTAGAAACTCAATTTTTAAAATAGAAGACAATGAAAAAAATAAATATTCTGACAGCCTTAGCAGCAGTCATAGCACTCTCAGCCTTCACAATCAAAGCATCAATTGATTGGAAGATTAGTGACGACTTTTCTATCAAATTCACGAGTAAAGATCCGACCGGAGTATTTACCAAAATGGACGGTGATGTTTCCTTTGATCCAGACGATCTGCAGAGTTCTAGGTTTGCAGTAAAAGTAGACGTAAGCTCCATCAATACCGGCAGAGGCATGCAAAACAGACATGCTGTAAGCAGCAAGTGGTTTGATGCAGAGCAATACCCTACCATTGATTTTACATCCAAAAGCTTTGCTAAGACCGCTACTGGATATGAGGTGACTGGCACGTTGCAATTGCACGGTATTGCTAAAGAATTCACCATGCCCTTTACTTTCGAAAATGATATTTTCAGTAGTAGTTTCACCATCAACAGGCTTGAGTACAACATTGGCAATATGAAGGGAATGTCAAAGAAAGTGCCTGAGGAGTTAACTGTAGATATTTCAGTTCCAGTAACTAAAAAGTAAGTCGATGAAAAAGATTTTTGTACAAGGATTAGTAGCAGGCGCACTTTCATCATTGGCCGGTGTTGTTTACTTCAATATTTACCAAAACACCCTACTGACTGAGTTTGATAGGATCATCAACATGGGATCCATTGTAGGAGCCTCTTTCATTGGCTGTATGCTCATAGCACTTGGCTATCTGGCCTTGTACAAATTCAATAAACCCAACTT
>CAYGQO010000010.1:0-155519 GCA_964352205.1 uncultured Roseivirgaceae bacterium | reverse complement strand
ATGCCATCCTCTTTATAATTTGAAGGATTTCATTGTGCACGAGAATTTGTTTTCTTATTTGCTGCATTGGCTACTCAGGTATCGGCATTACCTTGCTGTCTTTAAAAGTAGAGAGTATCACCATTGACTGCAAGTTGTCTACAACTGAGATGTCACTTACTTTTTCTAGCATTAACTTCTGATAAGAAGAGATGTCTTGAGCGATTACTTTTAAGACAAAATCTCCAGATCCTGTTACGTGATGACATTCAATCACTTCATCAATTTTGTTGATTTCATCAATGAAGATTTCAATGTTCTGTTTGTTGTGACCCTTCAACGTAGCGTACACAAATGTACTTACACCCATGCCGATTTTATCGGTATCGAGTTTCGCATGATAGCTTTTAATAATACCTGAGTTCTCTAATTTTTTTACGCGCTCCAAAGTTGGGGCAGGAGATAGCCCTATCTCTTTCGACAATTGCGCATTGGTGATTTTGGCATTCGCTTGCAGGATGTCCAAAATCTTTCGGTCTATTTTATCCAATTTTAGGTTCATAACGTGTGGGATACAAAATATAATTCTGTCCAAAGGTAGTATTTTCAAAGAAAATTTTAAGGCTACTTAAAAAAATAAGCGGGGGACTTATCTCTTTCTTTTGATTTCTTTTCTCAACGCCCTAGCCCTCTGATTAATGTCTTCCCTTCGTTTTGTATAGTCTCTAATGATAGAGATTCTTTCTAGCGCACTGTCATAGGCTTGATTTGCTGCATCATATTCAGCTAGATAGAATTGAGAGAATAGGTAGTAGCCGGCCTCTTCGTCTGAGGAGGTTTCCGAAAACTCAACCACCTGTTTGAAGTATTTCATGGCGGTTTCGTCCTCATTACGCTTTTTGTTGATATGACCAAGGTAGAAACTCGCATACCTTCCACTCACGGCTTCATACCCCAATTGACCTTGTGAAATCTTCTCTAGAATACTTTTAGATTCTATTTCGGCCTGTTGGTACTGGCCAACTGTATACAACATTTGAGCATAGAATCTGTGAAAGTAGGCGTTGTTTGGGTATTTTTTGAATACTTGTTCTCCTAGTCTTAGGGCATCATAGGTTTTTTGTTCTTCGAAAGCTTTTATCCGCATGAGAAAATATATGGCTTCTATACGTGTATAGAAGGCATTTTTTGAGACTTCTTCCATCTGTTCTATACCCAACTGTTTATCCCCTTTAGGGAAGAACATTAGAATGGGCTTGAGCATGGGATAGTTTTCTCTCATCCAAATAGAGTAGTAGTTGAAAAGGGCATCGCCAAAAAGGATTTCCGGACTGAAATCTTCATTTCCTTTAGTCTTTTCGAGATAGCGTAAGGCCCATTTTCCGGCAGTTGCTGCTCTACCCCAATTCTTTTTTTCTGAATGATAACGCCCTTTGAAGCCGTAAGATCCTGCTAAGAAGAAAGCAGCCTCTATGTTGTTTTCGTCCTTCTTCAAAAGAACCTCCGCCTTTACAATCGCGGAGTCCATGTAGGCAAGGAACTCATCCCCTAATGGACTTTCAGCGTTGAGATTAGGCAACATTTGCCACCAGGTACTTATGCCAAATAGAAAATAGGGTAGTGGATGTTCAGGGTATCGGAACTTTAGCCAGTCAAAGCCTACTTCTGCTTTACGAAAATTGAAATTGTACATGTCATCTACAGCTTCTGTGATTTCAATCTGCAATGGCATATTCTGCAAGAGATACTTGCTACTATTGTTCGCACTTTGTCCAAACACGCTTTGCGAAAGCAAAACAATAGCGATAAGTGTATTTAAGAGAAACTTTTTCAATTCTATCATTAACGTTCAACAAAATTACAGCCCTTCAAGTCATTTGCTATGTGTTGATACATTTTTATTACGGGCTTCGTCCTATAATCGTACTTTTATCCAAAATAGTTTTCAATGCCGAGAGAATTTAGTTCGCTAGAACTACGTGCCAAGGAATGGGTGAGCTTTAATAAGAAGTTCTTCTTTGTGGTAGTATGCCTCATTGCCTTGTTATTGCTTTACGTTCAGCAGACGTTTATCATTGGCGAAATCGCTGCGTTTCAGTTTTTGGAGGGCCCAGAAGCACTTTTATTTCGAGTGCTTTCTAGTTTGAAATTTTTGGCTGTGCCTTTGGTCTATGCGATGAAGTTTACCGTTGTCGGATTCATTCTCTGGACGGGTTGCTTTATGTGGGGATATAAGGTGACTTATACCAGGTGTTGGCAAATTGCGATGATTGCTGAGGTCGTCTTCTTTGTACCCACCATACTGAAGATTTTTTGGTTCATGTTCGTGAACACTGATCCAAATTATTTTGAATACCAAGCATTTTACCCGCTCTCCTACATGAACTTCTTCGATTACCAAGATGTTCCTAAAAAGTACATTTACGCAAACAAGGCATTGAATATTTTCGAAATTGCCTACTGGGTAGTACTTACATATGGAGTAGATTTTGCGGCTAGAAAGAAAAAGTCAGTTGCAAATGCTATAGTACTAACCACGTATATCCCCTTATTTTTATTCTGGCTGTGGTTTAACATAGGTATTTCAGGATAGCGTTTTCGGTCTTATTTAAACGACAACCTGAAAATTTTTGTCACATCGCCATTTATGTTAACACCACCTGATGTCATGGCAATTAGGTCTCCGTTTTCGTCTTCAACTATTCGAGAAACGCCTCGCATAGCCTTGTTGAAATCAACTGAGGTTTGAACAAACGAGCGAGTGTTTAAATCAAAAACATCCATCACATTAGATTCTCTCTGCCCATCTAATCCATGTCCGAATAAGTACCCTCTTGAGTCAATAAAGATATTTCTTAAAATAGTACCGCCAATTCCTAATTCTGTAAATTTTAACCACCGATTGTCTATAAATTCATAAAAACCGGTACCAGTGCCGAGTATGAATTGATCTCCAAAAGTCTCAACGACATACCCTTCAATGTTGAACCTTTCAGGAAAGTCATCTTCGAAAGTGATTTTTTCCTGATTATCCTTGGAAACTAAGAAGCATACTTCTTCCGTTATAGTGAACGCATAAAATGACGAGTTCTCGGCAAAGTCTCTTAAGGGGATAAAGCCTGAGCCAGAATAATCACTTTCGTAAATTGTTTCAAAATCTCCAGGGTCGTTCGGGTTGAAGCGAATTGCTCTTCCAGAGCGAGTGCTGACTAATTTATCCTCAGATCTGTAATAGGGCAAGCCATGAAATAGTTCGTCTTGTGTGAAAATTGTGCCTCTTGCAAACAGAAAAGTACCGCTTTGTTCTTCTAAATTGTTAAAACTGTTATCATATATGGTGTACTTATCACTATTTACAATGGCATATTTTCTAGTTATTACGTCATAATCAAACCCTATAATTTTATCAGTTCCAAACCTCTCGGTTAGGTCTTCAATAGTTACATTAAATGATGGATCACTGTCTTTACTAGAACAAGAAAGAATTAGTGTAGAAATCAAACTGATTACAAGAAACTTCCATAATGTTATTTTCATGTGGTCAATTTATTAATATTTTTCAAAATCAATTTGATGAGCACACCATATTAGACCCACGATTAATAAAAATTAACGCCTGGCAAGCCATATTTTTACTATTTTCACGCCTCAAATGTGGACTAAATGACAGATTTTAAGAAGATCAATAATCTTACCGGCTGGGGAGTTTTTCTCGTTTCTTTGGTCACCTATATACTGACTATTGAGGAAACTGCCAGTTTTTGGGATAGCGGTGAGTTCATTGCCATAGCATATAAGCTTGAGGTATCTCACCCTCCAGGGGCACCGCTCTTTATGTTAATCGGTCGTTTGTTCTCATTCCTCTCGTTTGGTGATGTTACTGATGTAGCCTATTGGATTAATATGTCCAGTGCAGTGGCTTCAGCATTCACGATCCTATTCTTGTATTGGTCAATTGTAATGCTCGGAAGAAAATTAGTCGGGACTAAAATTGGGGAAGAAACAGAATATCAGAAGTGGCTTTTAGCCGGTGCGGGAGCAGTCGGTGCTTTGGCATTTACTTTTACGGATTCATTTTGGTTTTCAGCAGTAGAAGGGGAGGTATATGCACTATCGTCTTTCTTTACAGCCGTAGTTTTTTGGGCCATACTTAAATGGGAACTGGTTCAAGATGAAAGTAAAGCCAATCGTTGGTTACTCTTTATCGGCTATATGCTAGGTTTATCAACAGGTATTCACCTGTTAGGTCTCGTAACCCTTCCAGCGCTTGGTTTGATCTATTACTTCAAGAAGTACGAGAAGCCAACATGGACAGGAGGGTTTTTGGCCATTTTGGCGAGTCTGGGATTAATCGTTTTAGTGAACAGTATTATCATTCCCGGGCTACCAACATTAGCAGGTAAATTTGAAATAACATTCGTTAATACGCTCGGGCTTCCATTCGGTTCAGGGGCACTATTCCTTACACTTGCTGTCATTGCAGCTATCGTTTTTGGCTTAAGGTATACGGTTAAAAAGGATTGGGTAAACCTAAATACACTCATTCTTTCAGTAGCGTTTATATTGATTGGTTATAGCTGTTATGCTGTAATTTTGATTAGATCTAGAGCGAACCCACCGATTGATCAAAACAATCCGGAAGATGTAATGACATTTGTTTCCTATCTAAAAAGGGAACAATACGGAAGTAGGCCGTTATTAAAGGGGCAATACTTTAATGCACCGCAGGTTAGTGCAAAACAGGGAGACCCTATTTACTACAAAGCGGAAGACAGTTATAAAATTGCAGATTATAAAACTGACGTAGAATATGACCCTGAGTATATCACCTTCTTTCCAAGAATGTGGAGTGCCAACCCCGGGCATCCAGAAAGATATATGGCAAAAACTGGTCTGAGGCCAGGTGAAAAACCAAGCTTTGTCGATAACCTCGCCTTTATGTTCACTCATCAGATTGGTCATATGTACCTCAGGTATTTTATGTTCAATTTCTCTGGACGAGAAAGTGACATTCAAGATGCAGATTGGCTTGGGCCATTAGATGGTGATAAGGGATTGCCAGATACTATAAAGAATAATAAGGGTAGGAATCAATATTTTATGATTCCATTATTACTCGGATTGGTGGGGTTTTTCTTTCAATTCAATAGAGATCCGAAACGCTTTGCGGCTACTTTGATGCTATTTATTTTGACAGGTTTAGCCTTAGTGGTCTACTTAAACTCACCACCAGTAGAACCTCGTGAAAGAGACTATATATATGTGGGTTCCTATTATGTTTTTGCGTTCTGGATTGGCTTCTCGGTTTTAGCGATCGGTAATGCCTTTGCCGAAAAAGGTAAGAAGTCTCTTGTCATTGGGTCAATAGCCCTAGGCTTGTTAGCTCCGATCATCTTGGCTGCAGAAAACTGGGATGACCACGATAGATCAGGCAGATACCTTTCGGTAGATTCAGCGAGAAACTTCCTAGCTTCCTGTGCTCCAAACGCCATTCTGTTTACCGGTGGTGATAATGATACTTTCCCACTCTGGTATATACAAGAGGTGGAGGGTTTCAGAACAGACGTTAGAGTAGTCGTGCTGAGTTATTATCAAACTTCTTGGTACATAGATCAGACTGCTACCAAGATGAATGATTCGGAAGCATTCCCTTACACTTTAACCAAAGACAACTATCGTGACGGAACTAACGATGTCTTATACATCAATGAAACCGGAAATTTTGCCGGTAAGGTCATTGATTTACAGCAATACATCGATGTAGTTAAAAGAGATGTTGACCTCTTTAAGGTTGCCTTCCAGTCTGGCACGGAGCTCATGTCTATCCCTACAGGGACTGGTTTAAACTTAAATGTGGATACTGCTGCTGTTCTAAATAGTGGTTTGATACCTGATAATTTGAAGAAGTATGTCACGCCATCCATGTATTTGCCTTTCAAAAGGGATCAGAATGGCGAGCTCACTAGCAGGTTTATCGATAAGGGGCAAATGATGATGTTGGACTTAATTGCAAATAACAACTGGGAACGACCTATCTATTTTAACTATACATCTATCAATTCATTGAATTTCGATATTGATCCGTACTTGGTGCAAGAAGGCATGGCCTATAGATTATTGCCAGTTAGAAAGCCAAACAATATGCGTGATTTGGTCAATACAGAATTAATGTATGACAATGTCATGAACAAGATGCAATTCCGAGGACTCGATAACCCTAAGGCTAATCTCAATGAAGACTATAGGGGCTTTATTCAAAATCATCGATCAATGATTACGAGTTTAGCAGATGGTCTATTGACTGAAGGAGATACTCTAAGGGCCAAAGAAATGCTTGATTTTGGTATGGAGAAGATGCCAGCCGAAGCATCGCCTTATGACATATCGTCAATAGGTTTTGTGCAAGGTTACTTTGATGTTGGTGAAATTGAAAGCGCTACAAAAATGGCCATGGAGATTGCAAATCAGTTTGACTCTGAGATTACTTATTTGCAAGAAAAGTCTCGTTATGGTCGAGAATTTTCGATTAAGTCAAGGGGCCTTAGATTCCTTGAGGCCGTACTGACAGGAAACGGAAAAACTGCCGAGGCCGACACTGTGCGTCAGATGATGAATGCACAGAACGTAAGATTAGGGATGGACCGGAGTGACTTTTAGCAATTAGTCTTCGATAATGATATTAAAGACCTACTCTATGAGTGGGTCTTTTTATTTTTCAAGAATTAAGAAAAGATCGAGGGCGGTGTTGGCGTCATCTACCAACAAGTAATCTTCATGACTAATTTCTGACACTAAGCCAGTGTTGGCCGTATTGAGCTTGTTCCGGTTAATTCTGTTTAAGATATCATAAGGAATTCTCAAGATGGGGGCAGGAAGCCTATATTGTAAATTGAAAATGTCAAAACGGGTGATGCGTTCTACAGCGCGTTTATTTTCTTCATAGTAGGTCATTACCTTTTCATTTCCGCCTACTCCTTTCATTTCTACCTTATCAAAGTATTTTTTAGCCAGTGCTGTAAGCTCTGTGGCGGTATATTCTCTGACATGCCAAGGATTACGACTTAGCGTTTTTTTGATATTCGGGGTAGTTAGAACAGCTTTTCCGCCAGGTTTTAATACACGATAGATTTCAGCAAGAAAGTCCCCATCTTCTTTCACATGTTCTATCACCTGAAAACTTACAATGCTGTCAAAAGAGTTGTCAGCAATTCCTTCAAAAGGTGGGAATACGGCTTGTCTGAAATCAAGTGTAGGGTGCTGTGCTTTAAGTGAATCAATCACCTCTTGAATTTTATCAAGTGCCATGTAGCTATTCGCTAATGGCTCTAAGAGTTGTACGCCCCTACCTTCGCCACAGCCAAGTTCTAAAAGGTCTCCTTTTATATACGGCTTAGCCAAATAATAGGCCTTCAACAATCGTTGATGTATTGGGTTATCTGAAGGGATACTATCCGAAGCAATTTCAGTTGTGTAGGTCGCCATCCTTAAATTTTGGCCAAAAATAACCTATTTGACCCCAGAATCGATGAATTCAAACAAATTTGTTCAGCTAACGTCAAATTCTGTATACCTTTAACATTCAAAGCTGATTATGAATCGCCTCAGTTTAATCTGTATTTTTCTAACGCTAGTTACTGCTGTCGAAGCTCAGAACAGAATGAGCTCTTCTGAAATTGCCTATCTCTATAACCAAGAGCATGAGTTTTTGGTACAGCATAGAGTGGCCTCGAATGGAGAAAGAGTAAAGGTATACCTACGTTTTATTCTGAATAGTGGCTCTATTCGAATGACGGATTACCGTCTAAGCTATGATATAAGGGCAAGTTATATTGACGAGAAAACAGTAAACTCTACCATCAGTTTAGATTCTGCTGATGTCGTGGATACCGGTTTTAGGCAAAGAGTGTATGCCTTTGAATTTGAGAAACTGTCTGCTGATAACCTTTTAGTTGTTGACTTGTATAACACAGTACGCGATAAGCACTTCTATTTGGATATACCCTTACAATTAAAAGAATGGAGCCCTACACCATTTTTGATTTTTGAAGCCAAAAAGGATATTCCTTATTTCGCCAATTATATCAATAAAGACTATCCTGTAAGATTAGTTGATGTTTTTAATGGTTCGCAGAGCTATCAAATAAATGGTACAAGTAGTAGTAGTACTGTGGCTATACCACCATTTGATGATTCTAACCTGCCTGAAGCTGAGGGAATTCCTTTAGATACACTATATGGTGTCACAAATGCTGAGGAGTTCCGCTTTTACAACAATGGTTACCATACAATAAAGGCCGCAAACAATCCGAATAATCAGTTAGGCATAATGGTAACTGATGAAGTGCACCCGTATTTCGATAACTTCAGAGATTTAATGACCCCATTAATTTATGTAAGTACGAATGATGAATATAAGGACATGGTTGCTGCAGATGACAGTAGAAAGGCGTTTGAGACTTTCGTGAATAACACCATATCTACCAACGAGCAAGTAGCCAAAGACTTTATCAAATACTATTATCAAAGAGTCAGAAAGTCAGCACGATTGTTTTCAGATAACCGAGAAGGTTGGAAAACCGACAGAGGCATGATTTATCAGGTCTTCGGCAATCCAGCACAAGTCTTCAGAAACGAGAGTACAGAGCTTTGGGTATACCCAGCAGCGAATGGAGGAAGGTTAAGATTTATCTTCGATATTCTTGTGGAAGATGGTATGATCAAATACAAATTAATCCGAGCTAAACGCTATCGTGAAAATTGGATGCGAGCAGTAACTCAGTGGAGATCGGGAAGAATAATTGAATAAATGCAGCCAAACTCACCTTTAGACTTTATATATGGTACGCGTGCCATTATTGAAGCCATAGAATCAGGAAAAGAAGTAGACAAACTATTTGTCCAGAAGGACGTGAAAAATGAGTTGTCTTCCGAACTCTTAAAGCTTTGTAGAGATTTATCTATTCCCGTTCAGCGTGTACCTATTGAAAAGCTAAATCGGATTACACGAAAAAATCATCAGGGGGCGATAGCCTATTTGTCGGCAGTAGTTTTTGCATCGCTAGACAACCTCATCTCAGAGGCATATCAAAAAGGTGAAAACCCACTTTTCATCATGCTTGATCGAGTAACTGATGTAAGAAATTTTGGTGCCATTGCCAGAACTGCTGAGTGTGCGGGAGTTCACGGTATTATTGTGCCAAGCAGAGGTACAGCTCAAATTGGTTCCGATGCCATGAAGACTTCCGCTGGGGCATTGAATTATATGCCTGTTTGCCGCGCTGATAATCTAAAGTTAACGATCAAAGATCTTCAGGAAAATGGTATTCAGGTCATTGCTTGTTCAGAAAAAGCTGATGAGACCATTTACCAAAAGGATTTTTCTCAGCCTGTAGTTTTATTAATGGGCTCTGAAGAAGACGGTATTTCTCCCGAATATTTGAAGCTTTGTGACGATCATGCTAAACTACCGATAACGGGAAAAATTGAATCACTCAATGTTTCCGTGGCAACGGGGATTATAACCTATGAAGTGGTAAGGCAGAGGGCTAAGTAAACTGCTCTCCTTTGCTTTTCGCATCATTCAAGAAATCACGAAATTTTTTCTCAGCATCTTTTTTGCAGATCAGGATGACGTTATCTGATTTTGTAATCAAGTATCCATCTAAATCTTGTGCAACAATAAGAGTGTCTTTAGGGCCTTTTACGTAACAATTTTCCGAGTTATATAAGATGGCATTGCCGTCAATGACATTTTGGTCTTCATCTTTCTCTTTTATTTCATGCAATGAATCCCAACTTCCCAAATCTGACCAATCAAATTTGCCTTTCACCATATAGACATCAGAGGCTTTTTCCATTATACCGTAGTCGATAGAAATACTTTTACACTGTGCATAAGCCACATCAATAAAAGCTTGCTCCTTGTCTGTATAGTATGCTTCAGCTCCTTCTTCAAAAATGACAGCCATGTCAGTCAGGTACTCATGAAATGCGTTAGTGATGGTGTCAATCGACCAAATGAATATACCTGCATTCCACACAAATTCACCACTGTCAACAAACTTTTGGGCTAGCTCTAACTCGGGCTTTTCGGTGAAGGTTTTTACTTTTTTTACTTTTTTGAGAGGACTAGAATGGTATTGGATGTAGCCATAGCCTGTCTCAGGTCTGGAAGGAACAATTCCCAAAGTGATCAGTTTTTCGGAACCTGTAGCAGCCTTTACGGCAGTAGCAATATTATCTTGAAAGACTTTCTCCTTAAAAACTACATGGTCTGATGGCGCTACAATCATCACTCCATTAGGATCCCTTTGTTTAATCTTGAAAGCAGGGTAGGCTACAGCAGCTGAAGTATTTCTACCAATAGGTTCAAGTAATATTTGATCGTCACTGAGTTCAGGAAGTTGCTCCTTTACTAAATCTTTGTAACGCGCATTAGTGACTACATAGATGCTATCGTTAGAGGTGATGTTTAGGAAACGATCATAGGTCATCTGAATAAGTGATCGTCCTGTGCCTAAAACATCTAAGAACTGCTTTGGCTTTTCTGCTCGGCTATAAGGCCAGAATCTACTGCCGATACCTCCGGCCATGATAACTACATAATTTTTTGCCATATCAAATAATTCCTTCGTTCATTAAATCGCTGATGTGGAGGAAGCCAACCACTTTTTTATCTTCCACAATGATCAATTGGTTGATGTCATGTTCGCGCATTTCATTTAATGCCCTTATTGCGTATTCCCCTTTGTCAATTGTCTTTGGGTTTTTAGTCATTACTTGACCGATTTGTAGTGCTGAAAAGTTGTCATGCTTCTCTAGCATTCTTCTCAAATCTCCATCGGTGAAGATGCCAACTAACTCGTGACTTTCATTTACAACGGCTGCGGCACCAAGACGTTTCTTAGAAATGGTTAAAATACTGTCTTTTACCAAATCATTTTCGTGAACGATTGGCAACTCATTTTTTGGATAGATATCATCTACTTTCAGATAGAGCTGTTTACCCAAAGAACCTCCTGGGTGGTATTTCGCAAAATCTTTAGCGGTAAACCCCCTTGCGTATAAAAGGCTCACAGCCAAGGCATCGCCCATGGCCATGTGTACAGTGGTGCTAGTGGTCGGGGCTAGGTTATTTGGATCCGCTTCAGCGTCAATAAGGGCTTTCAAGACAAAATCTACATGTTTTGCTACATAGCAATCCTCATTACTCACCAAGCCGATAGTCTTTGCGCCAGTTCTTTTCAGCAATGGCAGCAGCACTTTCACTTCTTCCGTATTTCCACTTTTGGAAATACATAGCACCATATCTTCTGATCGAATCATGCCTAAATCGCCATGAATGGCATCTGCAGCATGCATAAAGATGGAAGGAGTGCCAGTAGAATTAAGTGTAGCCACAATCTTTTGAGCAATGATGGCGCTTTTCCCTACCCCAGTGACGACCAGACGGCCTTTCATGTCGAGTATTTCAAGAACTACTTGCTCAAAATCGTCATTAATATACTGTACAATATTCTTTATGGCTTCCGCTTCTTTGAGAAGGGTTTCTTTGGCTATTGTTTGAATATTTTTCTGTAACTTCAATTCAGTCACTTTTTTAGAGTCCAAGCAAAGATAAGCATTGGACTTAATCCTTTTAAGGTTGGCCAAATTAATATGATAAGTGTAGAAGAAATCCGAGGAACCCTCAAAAAAGTCTTCGGTTACGATAAGTTCAGAGGCAATCAAGAGAAGATAATCCAAAATATACTCCAAGGTAAAAACACCTTCGTCATTATGCCGACTGGTGCGGGCAAGTCCATGTGCTATCAAATGCCGGCAATTGTTCGAGAGGGTACTGCGATTGTTATTTCCCCGCTCATCGCTTTGATGAAAAATCAAGTAGATCAGTTGAATGCCTTCGGAATAAATGCAAGATTTTTGAATTCAACACTTTCAAAGTCGGAGATTAATAGGATTAAGAAGGCAACGCTGGAAGGAGAAGTGAAACTACTCTATGTAGCGCCTGAATCGTTGACCAAAGAAGAGAACGTTGAGTTTTTGAAAAAGGCGAATGTTTCATTTGCTGCCATTGACGAAGCCCATTGTATTTCTGAATGGGGTCATGATTTCAGACCTGAATACAGGCGAATTAAATCCATCATAAGCCAATTGGGCGATATCCCGATCATTGCGCTAACGGCCACAGCTACGCCAAAAGTTCAGTTAGATATTCAGCGTAACCTCAATATGGAGGAGGCCGACCTCTTTAAATCTTCTTTTAATAGAACTAACCTATACTATGAAGTTCGGCCGAAGAAGAATGTCAAGAAGCAACTGGTAAAATTCATCAGAGAGAACATTGGCAAATCAGGAATCATTTACTGTTTGAGCCGTAAAAAAGTTGAAGAGATTGCTGGGTTCTTACAAGTCAACGGCATAAAAGCAGCTCCTTATCATGCAGGCTTTGAACCGTCTGTGAGAATGAAGAATCAAGACGACTTTCTAAATGAAGAGGTTGATGTAATAGTAGCTACTATCGCATTTGGAATGGGGATTGACAAGCCGGACGTGCGCTTTGTTATTCACTATGATGTTCCTAAGTCACTAGAAGGATACTATCAAGAAACTGGTCGTGCTGGTCGCGATGGCCTCGAAGGCCAATGCATCATGTTCTACAAGTACGAAGACATACTGAAGCTCGAGAAGTTCAATAAGGATAAGCCCGTTACTGAAAGAGAGAACGCGAAGGTTTTATTAGACGAGATGTCATCTTATGCTGAGTCGGCTGTTTGCAGAAGGAAGCAGTTACTTCACTATTTCGGAGAAGAGTATGACGATGCCGTTTGTAGAGCTGCAGGTTTATGCGACAACTGTCGTTATGAAAGAGAGAGTTTTGATGGCCAAGATGAAATTGTCACAGTTATCAAGACGGTAAAGCAAACTGAAGAGCGCTTCGGTACCACCCATTTAGTAGGTGTGATTCGAGGATCGCAAAACCAGTATGTTAAAAGTTATGGTCACGATCAGTTAGAAGTATTCGGAGTTGGCAAAGAACAAGATGATCATTTCTGGAAGTCACTAGTTCGCCAGACTTTGCTTAACGAGTTTCTGAGGAAAGACATAGAAAATATTGGTGTTCTTAAACTGACCCAAAAGGGAGAAGATTTTATTAAAAAACCTTTCAGTGTTAACATTACCAAAGATTTGGACTTTAGCGATGTTGATAAGAAAGAAGATGAGAACAATGAATCTCAAGGTTCTTCCCCGATTCATATTGGCAACTCTTATGATAAAGTCCTTTTTGAATTACTAAAAACTGAACGAAAGCGGATCGCTAGAGATAGAGATTTACCACCTTACGTAATTGTACAAGATCCTTCTCTTCAAGAGATGGCCACTACATATCCTACTACTGAAGAAGCCTTGGCCAATGTCAATGGAATCGGGATGGGTAAAGTCCAGAAGTTCGGACAAAGCTTTTTGAGTCTCATTAAAGAGTATGTTGAAGACAACGACATTGGCATCGAAGATGTCGTTGTCATAAAAACTGCGGGATCTAAATCAAAGAATAAGATTTACATCATTCAACAAGTCGATAGAAAAATTGACTTAGAAGAAGTTGCGGAGACCAAAAGTTGGACGCTCAATGAATTGATAGATGAAATGGAGATCATCTGTTTTGCAGGCACAAAACTAAACATCGATTATTATCTAGAACATATTCTAGATGAGGACAAGCAGGAAGACATTATGGACTATTTCTTAAATGCCGAATCTGACGATATTGATGATGCCCTTGACGAGTTTGAAGACGAAGATATTGCTGAAGAAGATATGCGATTGATGCGGATTAAATTCATTTCGGAATACGCAAATTAATTACCTTTATCCCTCAAAATATAAGAATACATGAACATCCTGATTTTAGGAAGTGGAGGTAGAGAGCACGCTTTCAGTTGGAAGATTGCTCAGAGTCCACAATGTGATAAACTATATATAGCCCCTGGGAATGCGGGTACCGCTGCAGTCGGTGAAAACGTTAACATAGGAGTGAATGACTTCGATGCCATTGGCGCCTTTGTCAAAGAGAATAAGGTTGACCTTGTTGTTGTTGGCCCTGAAGATCCATTGGTGAATGGCATTAGCGATTACTTTAAGGCCGATGAAAATCTGGCCAAGGTAGGTTTAGTCGGCCCATCAAAAGCGGGAGCAGAATTAGAGGGTAGCAAGGACTTCTCTAAGAAATTTATGGAAAGACATCATGTTCCTACCGCCCGATCCATGACTTTTACGGTAGAGACATTGGAAGAAGGTTTGAACTACGTTTCCAGTCACCCGACTCCTGTTGTTTTGAAAGCTGACGGTTTAGCAGCCGGCAAAGGAGTTATTATAGCCGAAACACATGAGCATGCTCGCCAGACACTGAAGGAGATGCTTGTCGATGCGAAATTTGGAGCCGCGTCTAGCCGAGTGGTCATCGAACAGTTTTTAGATGGTATTGAGCTTTCCGTATTCGTTTTGACCGATGGTGACAACTATAAAATTCTTCCAGAAGCAAAAGATTATAAACGTATCGGAGAGCAAGACAAAGGCCTTAATACTGGCGGTATGGGAGCTGTTTCTCCTGTAGTTTTCGCCAAAGGCGACTTCATGCAGAAAGTGGAAGAGCGAGTAGTTAAACCAACCGTTGCAGGTCTAAAAGCCGATAATATTGATTACAAAGGATTCATATTCATCGGGTTAATGAATGTTGCAGGCGATCCTTATGTAATCGAATACAATGTGCGTATGGGAGACCCAGAAACGCAGGTGGTACTTCCAAGAATCAAATCAGATCTTGTTGATTTATTAAAAGCTACCGCTCATGGTACTTTAGACAAAGCAGGTTTTGAGGTAGACCAAGACGCTGCAACTACCGTAGTAATGGTCGCTGGAGGATATCCAGCATCTTACGAGAAAGGCCATAGGATTAACGGGATAGATAATGTTACTCAGGCCACTGTATTTCATGCAGGTACAACGCTAAGTAACAATGGAGCTGTTGTGACGAATGGAGGTCGAGTACTTGCCATTACCGGTAGAGGTGATTCGGTAGCAAAAGCACTCGAAAATTCTTATAATGGCATAACAAAGATTTCTTGGCAAGATGAATATCACAGAAAAGATATTGGCCAAGATATTTTACGATTGATAGATTAATAGACTTAAAGCCCTACTTGGGTATTTATATATGAGCTGTAGCTGTGGCGTAAGTGCTGAAGGAAAAACAGCAGGTTGCAACAATAATGGAGGCTGCTCCACTGGAGGTTGCAACAAACTCAACGTATTTGATTGGCTTTCGAACATGGACACCCCTGTCCAAGAGAAATTCGATATAGTAGAAGTACGATTCAAGAATGGTCGAAAGGAATTCTATCGAAACGTATCAAACCTCGATCTGGTCACAGGTGAGGCTGTAGTTGTTGATGTGCAAGGTGGTCACCACCTAGGCTATGTCTCTATGCAAGGCGAGCTAGTTCGGCTTCAGATGAGGAAGAAGAAAGTCGCTGACAATGATGAGATTCGTAAGATCTATCGTACGGCCACACTTAACGATTTAGAAAAGCTAGAAGAGGTTAGAAAACGGGAGAATCCGGCACTCTATCGAACAAGAAATATCATTCTTGAGCAAAAATTAGCCATGAAACTCACTGACATCGAGTTTCAGGCGGATAATACTAAAGCCACTTTCTACTACTCGGCAGATGAACGTGTAGACTTTCGTGAGTTGATCAGGCTGTTAGCAAGTGAATTTAAAATTCGTGTTGAGATGCGCCAAATTAGCCTTCGCCAAGAGGCAAGTCGATTGGGCGGTATTGGTTCTTGCGGTAGAGAATTATGCTGCTCTACTTGGTTAACCGACTTCAAAAGTGTTTCCACCTCAGCTGCACGATATCAGAATTTGAGTCTTAATCCTGGTAAATTATCAGGTCAGTGTGGTAGACTTAAGTGTTGTCTCAACTATGAACTGGAAACTTACATGGATGCCCTAGAGGACATTCCTGAAGTAAAATTTTTGAAGACAAAGAATGGTGAAGCTAAACTCCAGAAAACAGACATCTTTAGAAAACTGATGTGGTTTAGCTTTGACCGAGATAATAACTGGCATCCAATCTCTACCGATCGGGTAAAGGAGATTTTAGCCATGAACAAGGCTGGCGAACTTCCGGAAAGTTTGACTTTGGATAAAATTGAACTTGTCATTGGCGACAATAGAATCAACAAGGACCTAGAGCAGATGGACGAAAAGTTCAAACGCAAGGATGCTGGTGCTAAAAAAAGGAGGCCGAATAAAAATAGAAATCGCAATAAAAAAGCAGGCCAAACTCAAGGAAAAGGGAATCCATCTGCAACAGCAGCAGTACAACAAAAACCTGTTGAAGGTTCAGCAAATAAAAGCCAAGGCAATAGAAACAAGAAAAGGCGTTTTCGTAATAAAAAGTCGAATAATGAATAGACTACAAATCGCGCTGTTCGCCTTGGTGGTATTGGTAATGGTCAGTTGTGATAGCGATAGAGTCTTTGAGGCCGATTATGACTTTGACGAGCAAAGCTGGCATATGGATACCATTCCTAGCTTCGAATTTCAAATTGAAGAAGTGGCCGATTTAGACATTCTACTAAAGATCAGAAATAGCCTCGACTTTCCATTTCGAAATTGCTATATGACCTATTACCTTGAAGACAGTTTGGGTAATGTTTTGTCTTCGGACTTGGTCAATTTTCAGTTGTTCGATGAAACTACAGGAAAGCCTTTTGGCAAAGGGAACAGCATTTTTCAGCACAGCGAAACTATCCTAGCTGACTTTAACTTTCCCAGCGCGGGTACTTACAAGTTAAGGGTTGTGCAGTATATGCGAAAGGCTTCGTTAGATGGTACTTATTCTATTGGAGTCCGAATTGAATCGAATTAGACTTCTATGCTTTGATCGGCAAACCTGCTGAGTTTGTCTTTTACTCTTTCTTTTTGCATCCAATATTCTCTAGAGAAGATCATCTCATTGGGCCAATGCTTCAGCCTTAGATGTGCGGGTCTGTACACGAATACTTCCTTAGAAGATAGGCTATCATGAAAATACTCGTCATCGGTAAATAGAAGCCCTAAATGTTTGTCCTTCTCCTTCAGCGATACGTCTGCGAAGGGATCTTGGTATTCTAGGTCTATTGGTAATTCATCTTCCCACTGACGGAACTTGTTTTTGAGGTACCAATCTGGTCCGAACTCGGTTTCTTCAGTGAAGGTTGGCTGAAATTTTTTGACCGAAACATCATAGGCATACTGCAAATACGCTTTGAGTAACTTGGGGCCATCATTTTTAACATGATCGACTTTGAGTTCCGAGGGCGATATGGAAGTAACTAAAATCACTTTTTCCTTGGCACGAGTGACAGCCACGTTTAATCGATTCTCTCCACCAATTTGATTGAGACTTCCAAATTGTGCCGATAGCTTTCCTGTACTATTAGGGGCATAGGCTGTTGAAAAGATGATAATATCTCGTTCATCACCTTGGACATTTTCGATGTTTTTGACAAAGAGATCGTACTTATCATTCAAGCCAGCATCCTCTAGTTTATCTAAAATTAGCGCTTGCTGTGGGGCATTGAAAGTTACTATGCCGATCGTTTTGTCAACATCTTCGCTATCATATGCTTTGATCAATTCTATGACACGATCCGCTTCGGCTTGGTTCTGTTGTTTTTCCCAAATGCCATCAACTTTGATGTAATCAATAGCAGGTTCAAGGTTGTTAACACTCTTAAAATCGGCCAATACCCGCAATTTTCCTTTGTAAAAGTGCTGATTTGAGAAATCGATCAGCGTCATGGAATTGCTTCGGTAATGCCCTTTTAGATCTACTTCCATCAAATGATTACTGGCAAGATCAAGCAGAGAGTCTACTTCTAAAGCCATGTCTTCCTGTTCATCTTCCCACCGAACGCGGTATAGGTCATTGGGTTTGAGTTGTTGGCTATCACCAGCAATCACCACTTGCTTTCCTCGATAGATTGCTGGTAGGCCTTTTTCTGTGAAACACTGGCTAGCTTCATCAAAGATGACTAGGTCAAAAAAGGATTCCATAGGAAACAGGGCTGACACAGCCTCTGGCGATGCTAGCCAACAAGGTACTAGGTTAAATAGCTCATGTTCAAAGTTTGAGATGAGTCTTCTTAAAGGCCAGATTTTTCGTTTTTTGGTGACTTGGTGTTTGAGGTCACGATAGGTTACCTGATTGTTTAGGCGATTGAATTCTAACCCGTCATACGTTTTTTCTCTAGCGCGTTGAAGTAATATGGAAGCGCTGGCTTCAGACTTTTCCAGTACCGCTTGCTGAAGATCATCAATCATAGATTGAAATTTCAATGTTGAGACTTCAGAAAGAATGGGGTATTTGTTCTCAATGTGGTTGATCCAGGCGAGCCGAATACTATTGTCGAATAGTGCGATGGCAGCGTCTTTATCTAATACGCCATGCTCTATTAATTTGTCAGTAACTGCACGCTGCGCTTCATTAAAAGAAGCCCTTATTTTGTCTAGTGCAATGAGTAAATCAAAGTCTTTTCGGACCGTTATTCGTAGGGCTTCAGCATAATTGGCATCGGAGAGAAGGCTATCAATTTGCTTTGGAAGTATATACTGATTCCAGTTGGCGCGTTTCTTTGGGAGCTCCTCCAGAAGTTGGCCAATGGCTTTCAACTTATCGCCAAAAATCTTTGCGGATGAGTTCTTGAGCGGAAAGAATTCTTTGAAATTAGCAAAAGAGTCGAAACGCGTTTTGGCATTAATGGCCAACTCCATCCTGTCTAACCATTCATTGATTACCTGCTGATTGGTAGATTGAGGGACTTCATTAATCCATCCAACTCCTTTTAATTTTGTGAGTTGATGCTGCAGGTTAAGCCGGTTATCGATTCTAGCTGTGAGTATTTTTAATGCGGCCTTATCATCTCGCAGGTTATTGGCCACTAGTATTCTCGCCAACCTAAGTTTCTCTTTTGAAAAACGCCATTTCAACGATTTCCAAAAAGTATTCTTGGCATCGCTGCGTTGTTTTAGGATGACTTGAACTTCACCAATTTCACCGGAAGGGATACTCTGTTCTACACCATCATCGGCAAAGCAAGTATTGATAAGCTTTCGCGTGTTTTGCAGCCAAAGCAGTCCAGCGCTTTCATTTCCAAAAACCACCATCGGCCGAAATAGCTTGAAGGTTTCCTCTTCTCTCAAAAACTCCTGCATTTCGGAGAGTCGATTTAGGTTTTCACTAATGGTACGGCAGTCATCGTAGTCAACTTTCTCTTTTACCACCTCTGAAACTTCTTTTGCCAGTCGTGTGGCTTCCGGAAGAATTTCCTCCAGAGATTTTAGGATGACTTGCAAATCAGCTGGGCCAAATGCTGCAAAGCTCACTCGGTATGACCACGGATGCTCATCGACATTGAGCTCTTTTGCATAGTCGAAATAGAGGCTGAGTTCGCGCTTAAAATCCTTTAGTCGATTAAAGTGAAAGTCACTGTATTCTTGAACCAGTGAAATACTTTCTTGATCGGGGCTAGAGGTGAGGTATAATTCTTTTACCGAGAGACCACATTCGTTGATGTCGAATAGGGCCTTTTTATATTCGTCAAGCGATTCGGTGATGTCTTCTATGCTAAGGCTCGCTTGTTTGAAAGCCCTATCTAACTGAAGGGCGTCAAGACTTGTGTTACTTCTCTTATAGTCTTGAAGCTGCTCTATTTGGTTAGCCAACTGATCGTAGATGGCCTTTCGGTCTGATTTGAAATCGTGTACCAGCGTGGCAAAGTCTTCGGCTTTAATGGATTTTAATCGGTTATAGACAACGTCTAAGGCGGCACGTTTTTGACTCACCACCAATACCTTTTTACCTCGGGCGATAAAGTCAGATATGAGATTGCAGATAAGCTGTGACTTTCCCGTTCCCGGAGGGCCTTGTACCACAATAGAGTTTCCTTTTTTGACTGCGTTTAGCGCATTCTCTTGATAGGCGTCAAGCGCGAAAGGGGTGTAAGTCTCGTATTCATTGAGATTGCTCAAAAAGTGCTTTGTCGGGTCGAAGTCTTGCGAATGGATATCCGGTTGATTAAGACTTTTAGTTTCGAAGAACTGATCGATGTTCTCGTCCTTAATCTGGTCGAGCATGAAGTCGTAGTCGGGTGCTAAATATGAGTCTGCCTGCGGAAAGATGCCAAGAACGGCCTGCATTTTTAAGCTTACTTCTCCTTCTTCAAATGCTGATTCAAAACCTTCTTTGACCTTAGCAGCAAAGCCTTCTAACTGACTTCCATAAAACTCACGGTTAAATCGAATATCAATAGCACTGTCTCTCATCTGCTCATAGAGCATGTTTTTGAAAGCAGTACTCTCCTTGTCGTAACCATCAAAGGTAAATTCGACTAATTCATCGGCTAGCTCTAGCTGATTATAATGGGCAAAGGCAAGCAGTAGGCTTTTGTTAAAACTGATATTGACATCCTTTTTTGGGCATAGCACCCAGTCGTTTCCATTTTGTTCTAAGGCTACCGGAAAAAAGCAGAGCGGTGCTCTAAGGGTGGTTCCGTCATTGAATTTGCCTTCAACAAATGGCCAGCCCACATATAAATCTCTAGCACCACTTTCTTGAAAAATGAATTGTTCTCTGCGTTGAAGTTTCTTCAGTTGGGTAGAAAGTTTATTCGATTTTTCGTCTCGAGCATCCGTAATTGGAATGAGTTTAATCTTAGACTTTCTGGCGATGATTTGATCCATTAAGTCCCAGGAAGGTGCGCCATTGACATGATCCAAATCGTGAAGATCTAAGAACTGTTCAGCGTTTAACCGAAGCAGGAGCAAGGAACGGTTGTTGCCCGATAGATTGGTCAAGCGCCTTTGATATGTTTTTAGAATCTGCTGCACGGTCTGGTTAGTGGACTGAGGTGAGTAGTGAATTTAATCAATGCCTGTTTATAGCGTGCGAATTGTTCATTTTTTTGTGGCCCTTTCCGAAGATTGATCGAATAATCCAAATGGTTAATAATAATTTAGTCAGTCTATAGCCTTACTTTATATTTGATAAAGTCAGGTAATAACCTTACAAAATGAACAAGAAGGATATTCAAATAGGGCAATTAGAATCCAGAATGAAGCATTTTACGTTTGGACTTGACGTGCCACATCCATCTATAGGATAGGTAAAGGTTATTCGACTAGCATTAGGAATGTCTTTGCAGCAACCGACATTTATCACCAATAATCTATTAGAGAAAAGGCTGAGATAAGAGCAATTGCATAGAGTCTATATTTTAATGTTTCATAGTTCATAAGACACTATTTCAACCAATGACTATTTAACCAATCAACTCGTCAACTATTTCCCAAAAGGAGAATCAGGTTCTTTGGCGAAGACCTTAAAGACAATCTTATCCATTCTGCCAGGCATCCACTTGTTTAAGAAGACGGCAAGTTTTCCTTGGGTCGTAAAAACGATATCTCGCTTTCGTTTTCTAATGGCTTTGATAATGCCTTGTGCTACTTCTTCGGCTGTCATCATTTTGCCTTCATCACGTGGGGAATCACCTTGTGAGGTGCCATCGGCTGTTAGTGCCGCGTTACGAATGTTGGTTCCTGTAAAGCCGGGACAAGCCACCAAAACGTGAACGCCTCTGTGCATAACTTCTGTTCTTAAAGATTCAAAGAACCCATTCATCGCATATTTAGAAGCTGTATAGGCTGTTCGTGCGGGTGTACCGCGATAGCCGTTGATGGATGAAATACCCACAATGCTTCCTTTAGATTTGAGGATATGTGGCAGGCAGTATTTGGTCGCATAGAGCGTTCCGTTGAAGTTGATGTCCATCACCTTTCGGAAAACGTCTAGTTCAATTTCTTCTAAGAGTGCGCGCATAGAAATACCCGCATTGTTGATGAGAATGTCAATACCGCCAAAGGCTTCCACCGTTTGGTCTACGAGGCTTTGGTTATCGCTTTCTTTAGCCACATCTAATTTGAGACAGAGGTTTGGTGCATTGAGTTGATCTAATGCATCACCAACTTCTTTTAGTCTGGCTTCATTTCTACCCGTGATAACAACCTTCGCACCTAGTTTGCCAAATTCCAAAGCCAAGGCTTTTCCAATACCGGATGAGGCTCCAGTGATGATGACTACTTTATCCTTCATTGAGACAAATTAAGCGAGAATTTTATTGACTACCACACCTAGAGAGCTCAACTCGGAACTATCCATTATCTTTGCCATCCAAAATTAGGAATAGGCATGTCAGAAAAGAGAACAGAGTTGTCAGAATTAGGAGAATTTGGTCTGATCGATCGCTTGGCCGAAGGTTTGACTCCAAAGCAGGCGAGTACGGTGATGGGCATTGGTGACGATGCTGCTGTAATCGATCATGGCGATGCGTACGGCTTAATCTCAACTGATATGTTGGTGGAAGGGGTTCACTTTGATCTTTCTTATGTGCCACTTCAACACTTGGGCTATAAGTCTATTGCTGTTAATGTTTCTGATATCGCTGCCATGAACGGTATTCCTCAGCAGGTAGTGGTTTCATTGGCTTTGAGTAATCGATTTTCGGTAGAGGCTATCGAAGCGCTATATTCAGGTATTAGGGCCGCGGCAGAAGATTTTAGTGTGGATGTTGTGGGTGGTGACACTACCGCTTCTCAAAGCGGTTTGGTGATTTCTGTCTCAGTTTTTGGTAAAACACCCAAGGACTTGGTCACCTATAGAAAGGGAGCCAACAGCAATGATATTCTTTGTGCTACGGGCGATTTGGGCGGTGCCTTTATTGGCTTGCAAGTGCTAGAGCGTGAGAAACAAACTTTTATTGCTAACCCGAACATGCAACCACAATTGGGTAATTATCAATATGTAGTTCAGCGTCAATTGAAGCCGAAAGCACGCATGGATGCGATTCATGAATTGAGAGAAATTGGTGTTGTTCCTACGTCTATGATCGATATTTCTGATGGCTTGGCCTCAGAAACACTCCATTTATCTAAGCACTCAGGAGTGGGTTTCGTGATTTATGAAGACCAGTTACCCATCGATAATCAGACTTTTGAGACCGCAGTTGAATTCAACCTAGATCCAATGACTTCAGCCTTGAATGGTGGGGAAGATTATGAACTACTGTTTACTATCAAACAAGCGGATCATGCCAAACTTGAAAAGCATGCCGACATTCACTTTATAGGTCATGCCCAAGATTTATCAAAAGGCAACTTCATAGTAACGAAAAAAGGAAATCAGGTAGCATTAGCTGCGCAAGGGTGGAATCACTTAAAAGGAGAGTAGGCTTACAAAGAGGAGTGCACAGAGAAAACCTCCAATGATGGCGGCATTAAACTTACGTTCTGGTGTCAATAACGGACTAAGGCCTAAGAGAGAAACTATCAGTACAAGGATGCTCAAGCCCATGATAAACCCGCGTTGCTTTACAATATAATCCGTATTACGCGATCCAACGCTCACCATGGTCAACTTGCCGAAGATAAGACTCCTCTGAAAACTAAAGGTATTATTGCTGAATAACATAAAATCTTCGGCTGGTATGGCGAAGCGGATGTCAGGTGCAATCATCATGGTTTTACCAATGTCGTTCAGGTTGCGGGTGTCATTGTAGAGGTCGTAAGTTTCAGTTATCCGTGTGGTTTGTGGAGCTCTTTGGAAGCTAACGTCCGCAATGAAGAGGAGTGCAATACAAAGAATTACCAGATTAATGAGGCGTACCGTGGAGAGGTTGGCCCGATAATTTGTTTCTGGGTAGACGTTTCTAGATTGATACTGAAAAATTGATCCGTCTTGATTTTTAATCTCTCTTTCCCGAAGAATCTCTATGACTTCTTCCTGTGTATATACGGGCAGTTCTCGGCCATTATCGTACTGTAGTCGCTCTTGAGGATTCGAAAGCACCATATAGGCTTCATTGAGCAATTGAAAGTCTAAGTCAGTATTGTTGTCCTTATTCGTATCGGGGTGCAGGAGTTTTGCCTTTTTGCGATAGGCCTTTTTTACTTGCTCGGCATCGGCATTTTTTTCTATTCCCAGGATATGGTAATAATCTTTAGACATATCTTTAACAAGGTAATAAGTGTATAGGCAAACCACCACCAAAATGAAGGAAACGGTTCATTACTTTAACGGAAATTTTGTGCCAAAGCATCAGATTCAGTTTTCAATTGATGACGTTGGTATTTCCCGAGGATTCGCTGTCTTTGACTTCTTTAAATGTGTTGGGAATGTGCCGCTCTTTCTAGCAGATCACTTAGATAGACTAGAACATTCTGCGGCATTGCTTAACCTAGAGTTGCCAATTGCCAGAGAAGAGATAGTATCAGTTGTTCAGCAATTGATCGAAAAGAATAAACTGGCATACAGCAGCTTTAAGATTTTGGTAACTGGTGGAGAATCGCCCGATGGGTTTAGCCCAGGTAAGCCACAAATCGCCATTTTGAACTCAGCATTTAGTGATCCAAGCCCTGTTCTTTACAAAGAAGGTATCAGCTTGATGATGCATGCGTATCATAGAGATCTTCCTTATGTAAAATCTACCTATTACGCTCAGGCACTTTCGTTGCAAAAGGAATGGTTGGCAGGAGGGCATATTGATGTGCTTTATCATGATGGTACACTCATATCAGAGGTGTCTAGAAGTAATGTCTTCTTCTTTGATGGTGATGTACTCAGAACAAATGAGACTGGTGTGCTGAGTGGCGTGACGTGTAAAAACGTACTTAAATGCGCTGAGGGTTTCTTTCAAGTTGAGGTTGGCCCCATTCTGTTAGAGGAATTGCTGAATGCTGAAGAAGTATTTATTACCAGTACTTCTAAAAAAGTGATGCCGGTTGTTAAGTTAGGCGATCTGTTAGTAGGGTCGGGAACAGTAGGAGAGAAGACGAAAACTATGATGAAAGCATTTGATCAGCATATTCAAAATTACTTGTCTCAGTAGTCGGTTCACTAGCCTTTGTCTAGCTCATAACCGATGATATCCAACAGCATGTCCATGATTTGAATAGGAATGCGTTTTTCTAAGTCTTTGTAGCGGTAATTGATCACATGACCATCTTCTAGCTGAAAGGCAATACGTCCTGTTTGCATCTTGCTCTCGAAGATTTGAATTTCTAAGACAGTATTGTCGAGGCCATTACTGTAAGTGTTATTGATTCTCCAGGTAATATTTTTACCCATCTCAACCAACTTATTCAGTAAGCTGCGTACTAGTGTGTCGTTTTCTTGTATGACTGCCTCCATGTTGCCTTAATTAAAAAAGGTTTTATAAAACAACGGTTAGAAACCACTTTGGTTATTCGTCTTCTGGGAATGGTACGAACAGAAAATTGGTAAACTCCTTGTCTACCACAAAAAGGCAACAAAACTCATCTGGATTTTTATAGGCTTGCTTAAAGGCTTCCTCGTCCTCAATCAATTTTCGTTGGACAAACTCATCCATATAGGTAATGTGGTAATTCCAATCCGTGCCGAGTTCATTGCGACCGATCAGTAATTGTCCGATGGGTATTGATTCTTGAGAAATCGGGAAAATCGGAAAGGCAGAAAAGCCTCTCTTCCTTACTTGATAAGAAGCCTCTTTTAAGGTGTCGGCCACTTCAACGAAGTCTTTCGTGATGGAGCCTAAATACTTACCGTTTAATTCCGGATCGTTTTGCATGGTGCAAAATTAGCATAGAATGATTTTGTGCTACCAATAAACACGATTGTTTTTCGAATAAGATCGTTTGTTGCTAGCGGCTCAAAGCTATCGGCTCGAAACGCACTGCTATCTATCCTTTATCCGATACATAAACTTGAGTCCAGACCATGTATCATCTACGGCTGCTACTTTTACATCTACCAAGCCAATACCTAGGCCGTAACTTCTGATCACATTACCATCAAGGTCTGTATACAGCTTGGCTGCTTTCTTTGGCCAAGAAAGCCAAAGGGTAGCGTCTTTTTTAAGGTAACCCTTTACTGAAGGTACAAGTGTCTTCATGTCGTTTTGGGACATTAGGAAAACGTGGGCAAAGTCAATGCTTTCAGGGGCGGGCTCTTCAATGGCCTGAATGTCTGGCATTGATTCGAATAAGTTAAAATAGTATTCAGGGACGTGTAAAAAGTGGCAGGCGTAATTATCCTTAATGCCTAGTTTTTTAGCGAGTGGCGTGCCTGAATATCCGGCCGTAGTCATATCAATAGTTTAAAAAGTGATTATAAAATATAGACACTTTTTAATACAAGAAAAAGCGCTTAGGTGACCTGTGGGTTCTCTAAGGGCCTTTTTTGATAAATGGAGAATTGCTATTCTTCTTTCAAGTATTTGATTGGGTTGGCTTTGAGTGCCCGATAGAGTTGTGAGAATACGGTAAGCACAGCGACAGAAAGTACCGCGATAACTGCAGCTGCTCCAATGGCCCAGCCAAAGTCGATTTTGTAGGTGTAATTATTGAGCCAGTTGGTCATCACATTGATGGCCACTGCTAGGCCTACGGTTGTACCAATGACAAGTAGCCAAATATACTTGCTAAGGTAAAGGCCAAAAATCTGTTGGCCGCTGGCACCAACAACTTTCCTCACGCTTACATCTTTCATCTGCTGACGAATTTGATTGCCTACAAAGCCCATTAAACCCAAGCACGAAAGTAATATGGCGGCTACTGAACCGACTTGCGATATTTTCTTAATGTTCGCTTCTAGGGCATATCGATTCTTAATGTCATCTTCGACAAAACGATAATCAAATGGAAAAGGAGAGAAATATCGAGCATGAATCGCTTCAATTTGTTCCATTTTATCCTGATTGATCTCTGACAGTTTAATGTAAGTATTATAGGTTAACAGTCGATCACCCATCCACATGATGAGTGGGTCTACGCCAGATCTTAATGATTCAAAGTTGAAATTCTTAACTACACCAACGATGGTGGGTTTTTGGAATTTCCCATAGTTGAAGTGAATCTGTTGACCGACTGGGTTTTCGAGCCCTACCTTCTCAATGAATGCTTCATTTACAATGATTGCATTGGTGACATCTGATACAATGTCCTTATCAAAACTTCTTCCTGCCACGAGTTTGATTCCCATGGTCTGAATGTAGTCTGGGTCTATTCGCGCATGTCTTACGTCAACCCTATTTCCATCTTCATCTTTGTAATTGGTGCCATTGAAACCAGAAACAATTGTCACGTTTTCTACCCCAGCGATTGTTTGCAGATCATTCTTAAAGCTTTCTTTCGCTTGAGGATCTGTCATCGGTCTGAGTACTCGAACCACTTTTTCTCCCGAGTATCCTAGGTCATGGTTAAGGAGAAAGTTGAGTTGTCCGTTCATCGTAAGCATACCTGCAATTAAGAAGGCTGATATGGCAAACTGCAAGGCAATAAGGCCCTTGGCGACACGATTTTTTCCGCCAAGTTTTGATTTACCTTTTAATCCGTTGATTGTATTATAGCGTGACAATAGTAACGCTGGGTAGATGCCTGATAGTAATGTGACAGCTACGAGAATGACCAAACCACCCATTAATACTTGGCTATTGAAAATGATGTCAATGGTATAGGTTTTATCTGCGTACTCTGAGAAGCTTGGTAGCATTAAAGCGATAAAGGCTATGGAGAGTATGAGCGCTAAAAAGGCTGACAAAAAAGCCTCCGTAACGAATTGCTTAAACACAGAAGCTTTCTCTGCCCCAAAGACCTTTCTGACGGCTACTTCTTTCAGCCTAACTAAATAATTACCCACGGCAAAGTTGGCGTAATTGACACAGGCTATCAGTAGACAAAAGATGCCTATGATTGTTACTATGGTTATCAATTCATTATCACCTCGCGCTTCTATACCATTACCGGTTCCGAAGGTAGGGTTTAGGTGCATATCTCTTAAAGGTTGCAGCCCCAAACTGACTTCAATTTCCTCCATTTCAGGGTCTTTCGGAAAGATCTCATTCATCTTACGAATTGCCGCTTCTGGACTGCTATTCGCATCTAATTGGAAGAAGGTATTCATATTAATGTCGAACCAGACTTTGGTTCTTTCTTCATTAGCTATCGCCCAGCTTGAGAACGGAAGAATGATTTGAGGCCTTATGGATGTGTTCAGGGGGAAGTCTTTATAAATACCGATGACCTTGAGTGTTTCTTCTTCATCTCCGGAGGTGATGGTAATTTCTTGTTCTGCAATATCCTTACTTATTCGAAATCTTTCGGCTGTAGACTCAGAGATGACAATTGACAGTGGGTCTTTGAAATCTCCATGACTACCTGCCAAAAATTTGACGGAGAACATATCAAAGAAGTCTGGGTCAGCATAGTGAAACCCTTCGTTCTGAAATTCACCTTTGATGCGCACTAAAGTGGAGCCACTTTTGAACCTGCTACTTTTAATGATCTCAGGAATTTGATTGGGAAATTCTTCTCCCATTATATAGGATGAGCCTGCAAAGTTATCTGATCGATCACCCATATTCATGGTGGCTGTTGGTCGATAAATATCATCTCCATTGGCATAGAATGCATCAAAAGACTGCTCATCTGATATGAATATATAAGCGAGCCAACTGATGGCTATTCCGAGGGCTAGCCCAAATATGTTAAGACTGGAATACCCCCTGGTTTTCCAAAGGAACCGAATCCCTGTTTTGAAATAATTCTTGATTAACATGACACTTGTGTTTTGAGTTTGAACTTGAATTCTGAAATATCTGAGACACCTGAGCACCTCGAAAATGTATTTTCTGCGTGCATATGAAATGCCTCTTTCAGCGACACGCCACTGAAAGGCTTCGTATAAATCTCCCTCCACTTCTTCGACCAGATCAGTGGGGCAGACATATTGTAGTAGGCGCAAAGCCCATCGAGGAGGGCTCTTAAACGAGGCCATATTGGAAAGATGTTTTAGGGACCAAAGACCACATTTCTGACCTGCGGCTTTGTAATTCTTGCGCGATCCGATACCCAGCAGGAGTACCCTGATAGTATTTTTTTCGCTTACCGCCACGTTCGGGTGTGGGTTCACCAAAGGCCGATTTAACGAGGCCTTTTTTCTCTAGCCTTTTCAAAACGATATGAATGGCCGGAAGGGAGATGCTTTGGTTGAGGTGCTTTTCGTAAACTTTGGCAATCTCTACTCCATAGCTTTCTTCTTTCATCAATACAATCACCAGAATAGTTTCTTCTAGCGACCCGAGGGAATATTCGCTCATATAATTAACTTTTGTTTATAATATGTAGACGAATATAATTAACATTTGTTGATAAAATAAAACCGATTCATTTGAATCGGTTTAAAAATGTCTTGAAATGGCTATTTTAGACTACCAATTGGACTTTGGTGCAGGGTCATACCTGTGCCACGGTACCTCGTTTACCCAGTGGAAGCTTCGGTTGGTTAAGTAGAAGTTGGATAGATCGTAGGTCTTCAATCTCATGCTGAGCGTGTCTTGCTCTAATACGCCATTGAGTATTAAACCATCATCAATCTTTTCATAGCGAAACGGGTAGTCTTTGCGCAGAGAATCTCGCCCAATACTAAACGTTACAGTTTGATCAACGGTATCAATCAGGCTGGTATAGTAGCGCAGTCGATCATCCATATGGATGGCTATTGCTCTGGTAGGATCATCAAAAATGACCCTTTGCCACCTTTGGTCATCTGTGAGCAGTGGAGGTAGCGTATCACCATTTTGTACATAATCCATCACATCATAGAGGCCGAAAAGTGCTGATTTCTGGCGCAACTCTCCGTATTGCTTTCTGCTTGTTAACCCTCGATCGATTTGGCTTTGGAACATATAGAATACAAGGAGTACCTGCACAACAGTAAGTATATAATTCTTATAAGGTGTTTTAAAGAACGGGGGCCATGGTGTAATTTTTTCTGATTTTTGGAATAGCAATAAGCCGATAATTGCTTTCCTATCAATCATGGCAATGTATAAACCCATGAGCATTAATTGCGCAGAAAAAAGCTTTACAGGCACGTCATAGGCAACATTCAGCATAAATACATTGAACATTACTCCAAATGTGACGAGGCCGCCAAGTGTTCTTGTCCTTCTAAATATGAGCAGGGTACCTGCAATTACTTCGCTGAGTCCAGCATAGACAGAGTAGGTTTTGGATGCTCCCATAAATGTCCAGAGGAGTCCCATTGGGCTCGACTGACCATAAGTTTTTAGAAGCCTGTCTATTCTCAGCTCAGGCATTTGAAGCCAAAAGACTTTGATAAACCCATAGAGCAGCATGTAGAAGACCAAATAGTAGACCGTCATCAGTACAAACCATCTCCATGTTCGATAATAGTTTTTACGGCCTTTGTCAACCACTGACCAAATTGTGGCTCCAATCGCGGCAAGGCTGATAAACATTCCGTATTGCACCCAGTTGAAAGTTTTGTCCCCACTACCTGTCTGGGCGCCTGAGAACTTTTCGAGACCTAGTATGGTATTGCCCACAAATTCTGTCGCCCAAGTCCAAAGGTTGACAAACTGAGTATCGAGCCAATATTCGCGGAATACATTCAGAGGAATATTGAATGGGAAAGGGAGTATGAATAGGAGGAAAAGGATAAAAGTAAATCTGAAACCAATTTTTCGATATGTGCTCCATTCCTCATGTATGCCTAGCGTAGTTTCCATTGAAAAAATATTTTAAAATGAAATTAAAAGATTTCTAGCAACTTCTTTATACCGTTCACCATCATGGAAGTCTGGCATATGTTTTTTAGATTTCTACTCATGAATAAGCATAGGCCATCTCGAAACCTTAAATACTTTTTTGCTGAACTGATGATTTTGATTATTGGTATTACCGTTTCATTCGCACTAAATGAATATTGGCAGCAGAAAAGAGAAGAGAAGCAGGAAATACAACTATTAAAAAGTTTTAAGGCAAACTTGATCAATGACAGTACCCTGCTTTCAGTGGGTGCTGAATTTATGGATAGTCAGGTAGAGTCTGCCCGAAGGCTAATTTTGTTAAACGAGAATGCACCTTTTACGGATAGCACAGCCTTAGATGTAGTGACACTTTTGAGTTATATCCCTTTTACGCCTGAAGACATTACTTTTCAGGAAATGAAGAGTTTAGGCACCAGTCATATTATTCAAAATGACTCTCTGTCAAAGGAGATCATCGGATTGTACGAAAGATCCTATGAAAACATTCAAGAGTGGGCTGGAATTGATGCGGATCATGTAAAGGACAAGCTAATTACTTATACGATTGAGCACTTTCCATTTGCCCCTAATTTGAGTTTTGGTGCCATGAAGCCTAACAAGAAAAAGGAATTCATGAAGATTATACAGACGGATGAATTCAAGCATCTTATCCAATGGGGTATGCTTTATAAGCAAAGCACAAAGATTCAATTCGAACAAGGATTGATCAGTATACGATCGATTATTGACAAGATAGATAATGAGACTAATTGAAGAGCTTCTGATCCATTGAATACTTTCCGGGTCCTGTGAACATGAGGAATAGGTAAGACAAAAGATAAAGAAATGCCTTTTCCTGTCCTTTGAATGGGTCGTCTAGATGCACGGTGGCTAGGGCCACAATCATTGTGAACATTAATGGAACTAAGGCAAAGCGTGTTGTGAGCCCCAAAATGAGCAAGATTGAACAGATAAATTCTGCGAAGGCGGCTAATATCAAGGAGGCCTCTGGTCCCATCCCTAATGGATCACCAAATTGAAAGTTACCATTGATGACTTTTAAGAATTTAGGATAACCATGGGTGAGCATCATGACACTAATGCCAATTCGAAAGATGAATAGTCCAAAGTTGATAGGTGTGGAGTGTTTTCCTGTTTACAGTAGTCTTTTCATATCGGCTGATTATCCTACGAAAGAAATGAAGATGAATATTATTTACAATACTCTTCCATATACGCGGTGGCAAGTTCGTTTTCTAGGTCATCTCCTTTGATAAAATCTGCGCAAGCTGCCGATACGCCATGCCAAGACGACCCAAGCTTAGCCATTCCCCTTCGCGCATAAACCTCGACATAGTTTGGGTTTTTTTCGAGGGCCATGTCAAAGCTCTCGATCGCTTCGTCATAGTTTTCATAATTCAGGAAAACGGCACCTTTGTTAAAGTGAGCCACAGCTAGATTAGGGTCAATTTTTAAGGCCTTGTCGAAATCTCTAATGCCAGTTCCACCGTAGCCTGCTCTGGTCCAGGCAGCACCTCTACTAATTAATGCCTGCACATCATCCGGTCGTTCATTCAGGTATTGACCTAGGTCTCCTATGGCTTCGTTACTATTGCCAAGTTTTGTATGGGCTCTGCCGCGTAGGGAGCGTGCATCTAGGTTATCGGGTTCTATTTGTAGTATGGTATTAGTGTCAAATACGGCACCTTCAAAATTTCCTAGTTCATATGAACAACGCGCTCGCCCCAAGGTGGCCTTTCTAGAGTTAAACCGAATTCTGATGAGCGTATTATAATCATCATATGCCTTATCAAACTCTTCGAGCTTTTCGTTCGCAAGTGCGCGGTTAAAAAGGGCATATTTATCTTCTGGCTCTAATTTAATGACCCTGTCATAAGCGGCTGCGGCAGCTTTGAAATCACCGTTTTTCATATGTTCGTCAGCCTCTTCACGGACGGCAGTCATGTCGCATGAACAGAGTAAAACAAGCAACGCGAGACTAGTAAGGAGTAATGTGCGCATATACAAATAAACTAAATCATTAGTTTATTGTTGCTATTTCTCGACTAAAATTTAAGTTGATTTAACAGTTAGTAGCTTCCGTGGTATTTTCGAGTGAACCACTCAATGGAAAGTAGACTCAATAGAAGTAGAAGAATCCAAGGGTTATGGATAATGGGGTTAAGCCTTTCATTAGACCTCGCCAAAGGTTTAGGGTTCAAGTCAGTGATGGCATCGACAGCTTCATCTGCATTCTCAAAGTTAAAGAATTGACCTCCAGAGTTATTGGAAATATTTCTTAGCAGCTGGAAGTTGGCCGTTAAATCGATGTCTTCTAAATCAAGTTTTTGAACGGCAAAGCTACCACTGGCCACCTCGCGATTTCCTGCCAGGCTAGTAGAGGCAGTATAGCGATAGACACCCGGTGCCAAGCCATTGATTTTGTAATTTTCACTTGGCGTGTTTACATAGTTGTACTCCACGGTTTCGTTGTCACTATTGGTCAGTTTAAGGTCAATGTTGTAGTCATATACTTTCTCAAAAAGTTCATTGTATACTTCGGTATTAAATTCTACAGGTTCACTTTCAAAGTAAGTTTCATCGGTAGTAGCAACTCTGAAATTCCTTTTATCGTCTTTGGTAGACAAATATTGAATCAACTTGCCGAAAAGTTCATTAAACAAGTCAGGAGTTTCGTATAGGCCACTTTCTTGAAGCTTCCATTTCCAAATACCACTGCCTGATAATACAGCTGATTTGCGTTCATCTCCGTTATAAATACTCAGTAGTGGTCGGTTAGTCTGTACGCTTCCAATTTTTTGGTAGAGGTAGATATTAGCGTTGTTCTTTAGGGTAAATTGTCCGTAAGGCGCTCGAATAGGCGGGTAGTCTGCCGCTCGGCTTAGCAGCGCTTCATCAATTGAGAACAGCTCAAAGTTTGGATTCAAATTAGTGCCCACAACATCGGACTGCCCATAACTCTGATAGCTAATGACTGGATTAGCCTCATTCATATTATTCAGTGAACCAGTGCCTGTGATGTACCAAGTATTTGTCTTCTCTAACCAATTGGTTAGCCAAGCGGGAAGGTCGGTGACGCCCGGTAGTTGATGCATAATGACCAAATCGAAAGGGCCTTCTGGTGTGTCTTCAGTAATGCCATCTAGATATAACTGAACCTCTGTTCCTTCTTTTGATTCGATCAGACTTTTTAAGGCTTTAATATCTGGGTGTGGAGATGATGCAGCAATCAATATTTTCTGTTTACTGTCTACGGTTTCAATGAAAGCCCTGCGGGTATTGTTAATGGTTGAGCTTTCACCGTCTTTCGGTACAATCGTAATGCTGTAGGCTTCGACCCCAACCACCTCGGCATCAAGTATAAATTCTAGGCTATTCACCTCTTGGTTACCTTTCAGGTTAACGCTCTTTGAGCCAACTAAATCACCTTGTTTTCTAATCTCTACACTTACGTTTTCTTCGACATACCCATTGTTGTAGATGTCAACGATCAGGGGAAATTGATTGCCTTGGTATACTACTTTGTTATAATTGATTCTCTTGATGCTTAAGTCGCGCGAAGGAATGGTGTCGCCTACTCCCACGCTATACACAGGATAGTTGAGGGTTAAGAACTGAGGAGAGTTGCCGTAATTATGGATACCATCGCTCAGGAGTATGGTGCCCACCAAGTTCTGTTGCTCAAAGTCTTGACGGATCCCTTTGAGAATGCCATGTAGGTTAGTGGCCTGTTGATTAAATTGAATGTCGCTGGCCGCATCATAATAGTTTTGAACACCTCTAATGCGCACGTCCAAATCGAAACCTTCGAGCTGATCGGCCATTTGAGCAAGTTTATTTTTGACCCTAATAAAATCAAGCGAATCATAGCCGTCTGGAAGAGAGGCGGAATCATCTACCGCCAAAACGACTATCGGCTTTTCTTCAAAAAACTCTATTTGATTGAGCAGCGGGCCTAAGATTAAAAAACACATGAGTGTGATTAATAGAAAGCGCATGATAGCCAACCACCAGTTGACGGATTTGCTCCAAGGGTGTTTTTTGGTATATAACAATGCTGCATACCCAAGGCCAATCACCAGACACAATGGAATAAACCATGATGAGAACTCTGTCTGCAGTGAGATTTTAGAAAGAAGTGTAGAAAGGATATACAATGCTTAAAAGCGTAATTAAAATCGGTTAATGACAGTATAACGCATTAGAACGTAAAGTAGCCATTAACCGATCCGAAATTTGTAAATGAATTTTATGAATGGTGCTTAGGTCATCATGCCACCATCTACTACAAGGGTTTGTCCCGTCATGTAAGTAGACATGTCTGATGCTAAGAAAACACATGCATTGGCTACGTCTTCAGGAGATCCGCCTCTTTTCAATGGAATGCCATCTCTCCAGCCTTGGACCGTTTTCTCATCTAGTTTATCCGTCATTTCTGTCTCGATAAAACCTGGAGCAATCGCATTTGATCTAATACCTCTTGATCCGAGCTCCAGCGCCACTGACTTAGTAAAACCGATGATACCTGCTTTAGACGCAGCATAGTTGGCTTGGCCCGCATTTCCTTTTACACCAACTACTGAAGTGATGTTGATGATTGAGCCAGAGCGTTGCTTCATCATGGTTCTAGTGGCGGCCTTCACCGTGTTGAAACATGATTTGAGGTTTACGTTGATTACTTCGTCCCACATGTCTTCTGTCATTCTCATCAACAGATTGTCACGTGTGATGCCAGCATTGTTCACGATAATGTCTAGTGAGCCAAACTCAGCAACTACATCATTTACCAATTGCTCCGCAGCGTCAAATTCAGCCGCATTTGAGCGAAACCCCTTCACCTTTGTACCAAAAGCAGCAAGTTCAGCCTCTAAAGCCTCGCCTCTTTCTACACTTGAAAGGTAAGTGAAAGCCACGTTTGCGCCCTGTTGGGCATATGCTGTTGCTATTGCTTTGCCAATGCCTTTTGAGGCACCAGTTACTAAAGCAGTTTTTCCGTCTAAAAGACCCATATAAATTGTTTTGAAGTCAAAAATTAAGCTTTCGGTTTTGTGCTCACCGAAATCAATCATCAAATAAAACCAAAAGGATTAACTCATACAATTCCAGTATTTTTTTGTCACTGGATTTGGATTAACTTTGCGGCTCTTCAAAACGAGAAAAAATCAAATAGAAATATGGCAACGAAATACGATTTAATAGTCATTGGAAGTGGCCCTGGAGGATATGTGGCAGCCATTCGAGCTTCTCAGCTTGGAATGAAAGTAGGTGTAGTTGAACGCTCAGAATTGGGTGGAATCTGCCTAAACTGGGGATGTATTCCTACGAAAGCACTTTTGAAAAGTGCTCAAGTATTTGAATATGTTCAGCATGCGCAGGACTATGGAATTAAGATTGATGGCGCAGTAGCCGATTTTGACGCAATGATCAAAAGAAGCCGCGATGTCGCTGGCGGAATGAGTAAGGGCATCCAGTTCTTGTTCAAAAAGAATAAAATCGATCACATCGCTGGTTTCGGTAAACTGAAGGCTGGTAAAAAGGTAGAAGTTACTGCTGAAGATGGATCTAGGGTTGACTACAGTGCAGAGCACATCATCGTAGCTACAGGTGGTCGTTCAAGAGAATTGCCTAACCTTCCTATTGACGGAAAGAAAATTATCGGTTACCGTGATGCCATGGTATTAGACAAGCAGCCAGAATCTATGGTGATTGTCGGATCAGGAGCTATCGGAGTTGAGTTCGCATATTTCTATCACTCAATCGGTACTAAAGTGACGATTGTTGAATATATGGATCGTATTGTTCCAGTAGAAGACGAAGAAGTTTCTAAGCAATTAGAGAGAACGTATAAGAAGGCCAAGATGAAAATCATGACCAACTCTGAAGTGACTTCTGTTGACACCAAAGGTGCAAAATGCAAAGTGACTGTTAAGACCAAGAAAGGTGAAGAAGTTCTTGAGGCAGACGTAGTACTTTCTGCAGTTGGTGTTTCTACCAACCTTGAAGGCATCGGTCTAGAAGATGTTGGTGTTGCCACTGATAAAGGCAAAGTGTTGGTTGATGATTACTACAAAACGAATATCCCAGGCGTTTACGCGATTGGTGATATCGTTCATGGTCCTGCACTAGCACACGTTGCTTCTGCAGAAGGAATCATTTGTGTAGAGAAGATTTCTGGTATGGATGTCGAAGGACTAGACTATAATAACATCCCAGGTTGTACCTATTGCAGCCCTGAAATTGCATCAGTTGGTTATACTGAAAAGGCAGCCATAGAAGCAGGATATGAAGTTAAAGTAGGCAAGTTTCCATTCTCAGCTTCGGGTAAAGCGAAAGCTGCCGGTGCGAGCGATGGTTTTGTCAAAGTAGTCTTCGATGCCAAGTATGGCGAGTGGTTAGGTGCACACATGATTGGTGCGAACGTAACGGAGATGATTGCTGGAGTAGTAGCGGCTAGAAAGCTTGAAACTACTGGGCATGATGTCATCAAAACGGTTCATCCTCACCCAACAATGTCTGAGGCCATTATGGAAGCAGCAGCTGCTGCCTACGATGAAGTGATTCACTTGTAAATGAAATAATATTTCGCCTGTACCCCAACATATTGATGAGGACGAATTAGTGCTCAGACTGAAAGGTCAGGACAAAGAGGCCCTGTCTTATCTTTACGATAAGTACGGGGCCGCTTTATTTGGTACAGCCGAGAGAATCATCCAGAATGAAGAAGTGACTAGCGAAGTAGTGCAAGACATCTTCATGAAAATCTGGACAAGAATAGATCAATATGACCCGAAGAAGGGTCGTTTTTTTACCTGGATGCTGAACATGACGCGAAATGCGGCCATTGACAAAGTCCGGTCAAAAGAAATCAACCGATCAGCTAAAACTGATTCGATCGATGACTACGTATATACGATTGATAGTCAGAACAAAACAGAGCTCTCCATTGATAGCATTGGTGTAAAAGAACTGATGAATGATCTGGTGGAAGAGCAAAGATTTATTTTGTTAAAAGTATATTTCGAAGGTTTTACACATTCAGAGATTGCCGATGAGTATGATATTCCCCTTGGAACTGTCAAAACACGCTTGCGATCAGCACTGAAGCATTTAAGAAAACGAATAGAATAGCTTGAATATAGAGGAATACATATCGTCAGGAATATTAGAAGCCTATGTGCTCGATACCCTATCTGCTGAAGAGCGGAAAGGGGTGGAGGATATGGTGAATCAATACCCTGAAGTGCAGGCCGAAATAGAAGCGATTGAATTGTCATTGGAAGCAGTGGCCATGAAAACAGCTCTGACGCCACCTACAGGTTTGAAAGATGCTATTCTATCGGCTGTCGAAGAAAGTACGCCTGTGGAAGCCCCTGTTCAAGAAACTAAGGTGGTGTCCATGGAACAGCCTTCCACTACTTGGAAGTATCTGGTGGCTGCTTCAATTGCCTTGGCCTTAATCAGTGGCTATATGGCCTATGACTATCGTGCCAAGTGGAAGTCTACCAATGAAGCTTATGCAGAGTTGGTGGGAAACAATACGCTGATGGCCGATCAATACAATAAAGTCAACCAAAGACTGGAAGGTATTGAAAGGGACTTTGAAGTTGTGAGTAATACGGAGTTCCTAAGGGTGCCAATGGCAGGAACCGAGAATGCCCTCGAAGCCTCTGCCAGTATATTCTGGAATAAGCGAACGGAAGAAATCTATTTCAATGTTCAAAACCTGAAAGACCTGTCCAAAGATCAGCAGTATCAGCTGTGGGCAATTGTAGGGGGTGATCCTGTAGACCTAGGCGTATTCGACCTAGGCGATGATGGCCTACTTAAAATGAAAAACATCTCTGGTGCAGTAGCCTTTGCTGTTACCATCGAACCTCGTGGAGGTAGCGAATCTCCTCACCTCGAAACCATGCAGGTGATCGGGAATGTGGGGTAGTTTTAAAATGGAAAATGTCTGGTACTCAAGTATTTTTAGGGACGATCTTATTACTCCTTCTCTGGAGTAAATCTAAACTTCATTGGAAGCACTATGCTGAAATGCATGACATTAATGTAGATAACCTGATTGATTATGTTGAAGGGAATAAAGCTTTTAGAAAAAGCTTTATAAAGTCAGCCCGCTTTTACCTGAAGTTTATTTTGCCTTTTGTCTCTTATGATAATGAGGATCAAGAAACAGTGCTTACCCCTGAAGTGTATAGGGCAACAATTAATGTAATTTTAGTTGTATGGTGGATAGTTGCAATCAGTCTTGTGCTGAGCCTTCTGCTCTAGTGCATACTGGGCTTTAAAAGGTTGGTCCGTACTAAAAGTGCGAACCAGATGGATCCCTCGTTTTACCGAAAGATTATGACTAAAGAATATCAAATAACAAGTAGATCAAGAGCAAAGTATTTTTTTAAGATCCTTGGGAGGATAGTGCTTTTCTTGGTAGTTACTATTGTAGCATACATTACTTATAAGGGCATTAAAGACCCTGCTTTATTGTTAAGTATGGTATTGGGTGCTGTCTTAATTTGGTCTATAATTTATTTACTGCCCCTAGTGGTGCTTTTTTTAAATCATAGTAGGCATAGCCGAAGTGTAGTTTTAAGATATAATGTTGACACGGGGGATTTTTATTATTCCTCTGATAAGGCCGTAGTAAATTTTGCAATGCAAGACATAGTTAATGTCAAATTGTACTTGACTACTGTAGCGTATTCTAACTTTGTTGATTGGCAGTTTTTTGGGAAGTATCATTATGTGGCACTTGAAATTGAAGACAAGGGAATTCTCCGGGTCTCTTGTTTAGTGCTTGATGAGGCCGAAGTTATATTCTCAGAATCAATTATTGAGAAGAAGAAGAAATTTCTTCCTTTGATACTTTAATCTCCATAATCGCTAAGAGCGATGCCAGGTGATTTACGCCCTTGTTGGTGTTATCACCAACAAGTACCACAAGCCAACTGATTTAGAGCACCTTCTAGCGCTCACCTGTCTGCCGACAGGTAGGCTTGTAGTGAGTGCTTACATTAATGCCACGCTGTATGACTTATTTTGAACTTTTTATGTAAGATAGGTCTGCACTGCATTGCGAACCAGATAGAGGATCAAATAATTAAAACCCCATCCGTCTGATGAGGCTTTTGACACTACTGAAAACAATTGCAGTTATTTTTACGCCTTTACGCCTTTACGCCTTTGTTGGTGTTGTCACCAACAAGAACTTCTGTATTGAAACCTCACGCGTGGTCAGTGCTTATCTAATTGACGGGTTTAAAAAATAAGGCCGTTCCGACTCCTCGGAACGACCTCTCAACCAACTAATCAAAACTCAAAATTTAATGCCTACTGATAATCTTCCCTGAAATGGTGTGCCTGGTGTAAAGTGTATCTCACTCACAGGGGCAGCTTCATTGAATAATCTCGATTCTGTTTCAAACTGCGCTTCTTTCCACTCTCTGTTTAATAAGTTTTCGACCGATAAGCCAAACTGAAACTTTCCTAACTGATAATTCAATGTTGCGTCTAGGAGGAAATAACCTTCGGCAATCAGTGATTTGTCTTCGTTAGCAGATCTATCACCTAAGAGGCGATAACCGATGCTGCCACTCAGTCTGTCTTGCGTATCGACAGTCAATCTTCCAATACTCGTAAAAGTTGGTGCCAATGGGATATAGTCCTGCCCTTCGTTTTCTTCTGCCGATTTAGGGTCAGTATAGTTAACGTCCATGCTGCCATATAACCATGGCGTAAATTGGTAGCGAAGCCCAAGTTCAACGCCTTGTCTTGTTGTTTTTCCTCCAGCTTCTACAATACCTTCATCTCCCACGTAGACAAATTCTTGGTCAAGATTTAGTCTCCAGAGGGCAAGGTTGACGAGAAGTTTGTCGCTTGGCTTCCAAAGTGTACCCACGTCTAAACCATAAGCTTTTGGCAAAATCTGCTCGCCTGATCTAGCCACTACTACGCGCGAGTCGTTCGAATGAAAACCAATTCCTGACTTCACAAAGAAGTTGAGCTTTGGATTAACCGCATAGCTAACTTTTAACTTAGGACTGAAAATTCCTTGATTCACCTTCGGCTGTGACGGTGCTAGCGCATCTTCATAATTGAAGCTGAACAAATCGTATCTAAGACCTGTGGTTAGGTTCAGTTTATTGGTCAGGTTTACCTGCTCTTCAGCATAGAGGTAAATGTTACGTTCTGTAATGTCTCCGAAGGCCAAGTCGCTCAAAATCGTGTTCTTTTGAAAAGTTCTCGATAAGCGATTGTCATTGACAATGTCCTGTCTGAAACCTACACCGAACTCAGTGGAGGCATTGAGACCTAGCAGTGACCAGTCATTCCAATAACTGTGTTTGCTACCAAATAAGGTTCTGCTTTCAGACTGGGTAATCTGATCTCCATTGACCGGGTCATTCAAAAAGAAAGTAAAGTTGGAGACAAGGTTGAAATCGTAACGTGAGATAAAGAATTGATTCTCTAAGAACCCACCATCATTGAGTTCGGAAACCAATTGCGTATTGAAGTTATATCGGCTTGTGTTGCCGCCCTCGGTGTCATCGATGGCTCCAAATCGTGAGATTTGACCACTTTCAATGGCCCTCACAGGTATTTGACCAGAGGCACTCCATCGGCTGCTAAAAGCAGAAGCCGAAACTTCTAATGTACTGCCTTCACTAATCCTTTGATTGAATTTCAATAGGGCATTGAAGCGGTTAAAGTTTTGTGGACTTTCAAAGTAGCCATCCGTCACAGAATACTCAGTGGCCAAATAAAGGCTTGGATCATATCGTTTATTCGACTGTGGAAGAAGATTCAATAAACCAACTCCTCTGAAAGTATTGAATTGTCCTCCTTCTAGTTTGATCAAGTTTTCATTCAGTCTCTTTTTAGTCGAGAAATCTGCAAAGCCGGCAGTATTCAAATTCCCTTTGTCCGTATAGTAGGGCCCTTTGTCAAAATCAACTCTTTCTATGGTTTCTGGAATCACAAAGTGAAGGTCTGAATAGCCTTGTCCGTGGGCATGGGAAACCATATTAACTGGCATTCCGTCTACCGTAAGGGCTATGTCTGTTCCATGGTCTATATCGAATCCTCTTAAAAAAATCTGCTCTGCTTTGCCACCGCCAGCGTGCTGTGCGATGAACAGTCCAGGTACAATTTTAAGTACGTCTTGAGAAGACTGGATAGGTCTTAGACCAATGTCGATCGCTGATATCTGTGCTTGATTTTGCACAAAATCTGGTCTCACTTCAACGTCTAACAAAGATATATTGATAGGAGATAGTGCTACTTCAATCTCAGTTTCTTGTTGCGCATTAACAGTAATGTCTTGCTTGTACTTTTCAAATCCGACAAAACTTACCTGCAACTGGTACTTGCCTGAGGCGATATTTTCTAAAGAAAACTTACCGTATCGATTCGTAGAACTTCCTTTGGATGCTTCAACCAAAAGTACATTTGCACCGATAAGCGGTTCGCCAGAAGCATCTACTATAGTACCGGTAAGCTGGCCTTGCTGGGCCATGGCTTGAAAGCTAAAGGCAAATAGGCAAATGAATAGAATTAAGTGTCTCATCTTGATTAACTTTTAAGGCTTTCTTTGATACGCTGCGTGGTAACAGGGCCCAATTCATAAGCGCTTTCTAAGGCCTCCTTTAGGTATTTGTTCCCTTTACTCTCTTGTTGATTCATTTTATAAATCATACCCAAGTGATAAAGGACTTCTGGCTCGGAAGACTGACCATCTACAAATAGGCTGGCAAGTTTCAGTGCTTTCTCTATCTCACCATTTTGTAAGTAGGTCCATGCCAAAAGGTCGTACATCTGTGGTGTAGGACGTTTTTCTTGTTCTTTGTTTGCTGCTTCAATGGCTTTTATAGGCATGCGGAAATCTTCGGCTGCTAACAGTATCAAATACTTGTTGTGCATGCCCATATAGGCTGGTGAAGAAGCTTCGGCATAGAATTCCTTTTTAAGGGAGAGGCTTTCATTCTCATTTCCCTCATAGTCGGCTATTTCGGCCAGCATTAACTTAACCTGAGGGTCGTTGCCGTGTGCATCAATATGCGATAGAATGCGCTTCGCAGCTACTACATTTCCATCGTGAGCAAAGTTGATCCAAGCAAGACCTTTCCAGGAATGCCAATGGTTAGGGTCGTAGTTTAAGACTTCGAGATAAGCTTGATACGAGTCTTCAATTCTACCTGCGTGGCCATACATGTCGCCAAGGTTAGAGACGCTCCAGCTCATGGTTGACTTGTCAAATTTTACTCTTTCATAGGCTTGCTCCATCAATAGGATAGCTTTTTCTAAGTCACCCTCATGATCGGCAAATTTTGATGCTCTGGTTAGATAGTCAAATGAGTTTTTACTCTTTTGTTTATTAAGCGTGCTTTTGGCTCTTTCAAATTCGCCTAATTCCATTAAGGCATCAAAGAGCATATAGTAAGAAGCGGCCTGATCTTCACCTTCCTCTAAAGCGGCTAATGCATAATCCTTAGCATCGGCAAATTCGTGCTTGGTGATGGCATTGGCGCTTAGTGCTCTGTAAGTACTTGACTTCCCAAAAGGGCTTAGCGTCAATACTTTTTGATACAAGCTGTCGGAAGTGTGAATGTCATCGATCAGTCCCTGTGCACGAAAGCGTTTGGCATAAAGTCCAGCGAGTTGGCTGTAGTTTATGGGATTGTTCGGCACTTGTGTAGATCTGTTTTTCCAAAATGAAATCTCTTCATCTATGCTTTGGCCGATCTTCGTTGATTTCATCATCAAGGCCTGATAGTCCACTAACTGTGAGATGTTTTCCTTAGTGTTGGGTTGACAAGAGAGTATGAGTGTACTCGCAAGGCAGAGGGTAAGTAGCTTTTTCATGAGTTGGTTTTGTTGATGAGACCTCTTGAGATCTCCCCGAAGGGAGACCCAAAGTGGCAATGATTGTATGAAATTATGTTTCTACCAAGGGGTAGCTAGGTATGGGAATGTGCCTAAGAAAGCTTTGTCATTCGCATCTACATTATCGTCTGTTAGGCCAGGGTTTGCCGAGCCATCAGGTCCACCGAAGATGAGTAGCAACTCAGTTGAGATTACATCATCCGAAAGTGTACGGCCTGTTAATACATTGGTACCATCAAAGAAGGTGGTCGTTCCTGTAAGCGATACAGTCAACACATCTGTGGCTAAAACGCCTATAAAGGTCGCGGCATCTAGTCCCAGTGCATTGGTGGTATAGCCAGCGTTTAAGGCCAAAAGTCGATCTTGCATCTCGGTGCCAAATGCAGCGCCCATCTGTGAAGGGACAGTTACATTGAAGACATCTTTACGAGTACCGGTAATAAACACCGTGTTGATGGCTGGTCTGCCCATTTGATCTTCCTGCGCATATACCGCAGTTTCGTCAGGCATGTTGTCGGTGTCATCGTCATTATCACATGAGGTAAACCCGATGGTAAGAGCTCCTACAAAGAGGAGAGCGATTAATTTATTTGATTTTATGAATTTCATTTTGATTCTGTTTTGAGTGAATATTATTGTTTGCGTTTGGTCTCGACCCAAGTGTTGATAGAGTCGCCTGTGCCTACCATGGCTTTAGGTACTTCTACCACTACTGCCAGTACATTTGTACCTGCAAAAGAGTCATTGCCTGGATCGTTAAAAGAACTTGCATTTCCACCTAGAATGGCTCCAAATTGAGTGAAGTCAAAGAAGAATGGATCGTCTCTAGGGCCAGCGAATACGCTAATGCCGTTGTTAGTGCCCACTACTGCGCTGCTGCCGTATGGTGTTATGTCAGCTTGTGCCAAAGAAGCATTTGTATCAATGCTACTGTTTAGACCAGTCGCTGCTGGAGCGTAAGGGCCATAAGCATAAACTTGACCGTCTTGGAATATGCATTGGATGACAAGGTCTTCAATCGCGTCCCCATCGTTGTCGATGTTAAACTCGATCATTACATTCTCGTCAAATTGTGCATTGGCTGTAGCACTCGGGCTCAATAATCCTTTTACCGTAGCCGCAAAAACCAGATTGCTGGAATTCTGTGGACTTTGGTAAGCAAAAAGGTCAGCGATATCCGACCCAGTATCCTGCACGTCTAGTGCTTCGTTGTGGTCAGCAGCGATCAAGTAGACGCTGGTGGCGATGGCTAAAAGGGCCGTCATAAATGTGATTTTTCTTTTCATCATAATTGATTTTAGGGTGTAGTTTTCCTGTTCACGATATGTATCGTGTTAATTTTCAATGGGTTAAAAAAAGTTTAGAGTAATTGGGTTGTCATTCTTGACTTCCCTTTGCTTTAATTGATGTTACTAGTTTTTCATTTTCATGTGCTCTGAATTTTGATTTCAGGCATACATACGGGAAGGGTATGATGATTGGATTTAGGTGGATGTAATATTTTTATTTTTCTTCTAATGCATGCCGGTTCGTGTGTGTTGAATCTTAAGATGGGTCCGCACTGCAAGTGCGAACCAGAAGGAATTCGCATAGAGTTCTTATATTGAATTGGTCACAGTGAGACACTAAAGCCAGTGAGGATCGAAAGGAATGATAGTACTACACTACATGTATTCTAAATATTTTGAGTTCTTCTCTTTTTTTGACGAAGACGATGCAGGTTTTACTTCTATGATGGCTTTGTGTCTTTGGATGCTTATGATAGTTATCAATATGATTGCATTGTTGATGAGTTTTGAGCTTCTGGATCCCAGGTTTTTCCATTCTAAGACTGTTACTGGAGTTATACTTGCGATTGTTTTGATGGTTATGAATTATTATGTTTTTCTATGGAGAAAAAAGTATATCACGATCATAGATAGGTTCAGTAATGAATCTGACAAGGCATGGATTCTGGGGTCTATTTCAGTGGCAATTGTGACAGCACTTCCATTCTATTTAACTTTTTATTATGCTGTCCCATATTTTGTAGATGGCCTATAGCACACTTGCAGTGCGTGCTTATCTTCTGAAGATGGGTCCGCACTGCAAGTGCGAACCAGATGAGAGGGAGAGGGCAGGTATTGCGATTGGATTTAGCGGGTTCGATTTTTTTCTCAATCTTTTCTCTTGTGAGTGTTATCACTCCTAGCGCTCATCTGTCTGCCTACAGGCAGGCTTGCATTGAGGGCTCCTCTTAAGATGGGTCCGCACTGCATTGCGAACCAGGTGACAATTGAGATATTTCCATTATCTCGTCTTGCAAGTTTATTATGTCCCAATGATTCACTTACTTTGAACTATTAATAATTAGTCTAAATAAGAATAGTTGATTAAAGCCGCCATATACGACCCTCAGTTTCTGTCCAGTGCAGGTGTTAAGGCTGTTTTGCAAGAAGGAAGTGAGCCCTTTGATGTCACAATGCTTGATGTGAATCAACAATTGGCACGTCAAATCGAGAAGTATACACCCGATTTCTTAGTGATTGAATACTTAGGTGAGAACCCTGTGCAGGTTGAAGCGCTACAAGAGATTAAACAGCGCTTTAAGCAGCTTAAGGTCCTTATCATCTCCAACGATGATGATACCATCGAAATCAAAAGGCGAATTGCACTAGGCGTAGAAGGATTTCTCACCAAGAAATGTTCACTACATGAGATTCAACTGGCTGTAGACACCATAAGCAGAGGCGGAAGATTCTATTGCCAAAGAATTTTGGATATCATGACCAATCAAGAGGAGGCCTTATCAGTAGAACTTACTCCACGGGAAGAACAAATTGTTCGGATGATCAGTAAAGGGGCAGCCTCTAGTGCAATAGCTAAAAATCTCAATTTGAGTATCCACACCATCAATTCTCATCGAAAGAACATCCTGAAGAAGCTTGGCTTTAAGTCGCCAACCGAGCTGATCGCTTATGCGGTGAAAAAAATGTCCTAGTAGTAGTGACTTGCTCACTAGTACTAGTGAGTGAAATCTACCACGCATAGCGATTTCTGGGGCACATATCTGCCCATACATTTGTATCTATTAAGAACGATTCTAAATAAATGCAAAGGGCGATTTACATATTGTTACTAACGGCTGTTTCAGGGATGAGTCTCTTGGCACAGTCGGTTCAGTGCATCGATGCAGAAACACGTCAGGCTATTCCTGATGTAGCCATAAGCCTTCGTTCATTGGCAGGTGAAAATCAGACTGTCATTTCCAATGGTGAGGGATTTTTCCGGGTGAACTTATCTTTTCCACTTGTGGTAAGGGCCAGTCACGTGGGTTATGAGCCCTTCCTAGATACACTCTTTAGCGCATCTAATGTTTTGTTTCTTGTGCCAAAAATTAATCGACTAGACGATGTAGTTGTCACTGGACAATTTAATCCCCAGTCAGCCGGTAATTCGGTTTTTAGAGTTCAAACCATCGATGCGCTCGAGATTAAGCAGCGCGGTGCCTTTAACCTTCAAGAGGTGTTGAGTAATCAATTGAACATTAGGGTTGGACAAGATCTCGCCATCGGCAGTTCGAGTATAAGCTTACAGGGGATTTCGAGTCAGAATGTCAAAATATTGGTGGATGGTATCCCTCTTGTGAATCGTTCCGGCAATGGAAATGGAGCAGACCTAAGTCAAATCAATTTACAGAACATAGCGCGAATAGAAATTGTTGAAGGGCCTATGGCTGTCAATTTTGGAGCGAACGCCCTAGCCGGAGTCATTAACCTTATTACCAAGAAGGATTTCCAAAACCGAACTGAAATTAGTGCCGCGCTTCAAACAGAAACCGCTGGCTCAGAATATGGGGTCGATGCTGGTAGACATGTTCAGACCATTGGCATGAACCATCGACTCAACGCAACTTGGTCTGTGCTGCTGAATGCTCAGCACAATGATTTTCTAGGATTCAGAGGTGACGCGGGCAGGAGACAGCATGAATGGAATCCAAAGGAGCAGTGGACAGGCAATGGCCTGCTGAAGTTTCAAGGAGATAGACACAATGTATTCTATCGCTTTGATGTGCTGAGCGAGCTGATTGAAGACTTTGGGGCTACTCAGAATAATTTTCTACCGACCGGAGAAAACGAACCTTTCGCTTTGGATGAAACCTACGATTCAAAAAGGTTTTCTCATCAACTGCAGGCAGAAGGTCAGTTGCCCTTTCTGAATAGATATACTGCCTTTGTCTCTTTTTCGGACTTCGAAAGACAGAAAAAACGCTTCTCAAAAAACATAGTAACCCAAGCCGAGAACCTCACCAACGGTGATGGAGATCAAGACTTAAGTACTTACCGCGTTTGGGAATTTGGAGGTACTGGCTTCTTAAGTGCAGGTAACAAGGCAGACTTTCAGGTGGGTTATCAAATCTCATTAGAGCAAGTGGGTGGGGGAAGGATTTTGGAACAAGAACAAGGCATTGAAGAATATGCAGGTTACGGTTCTGCCGAGTGGAGACCACTTGAGAAAATTACTTTGCGCCCAGGGCTACGATACACGGTTAACAGCGTTTTCGGCAGTCAATTGATTCCGTCTTTACAGCTGAAATATGACCTAACGGAAGTGACTCGCTTCAGGGCCTCTTATGGCCGAGGGTTTAGGTCTCCATCTGTCAGAGAACTGTACTTTGAATTCGTTGACTCTAATCATCGCATTTTTGGAAACCCAGATCTAGTACCTGAGAAGTCAGATCACTTTAGTTTAAATGTACTGTCACAATACAAACTGGCAGAGACAGCGGTCGAGGTAGACCTGAATCTATTCTACAATAATATTGATGATCAGATTTCATTGGGTCAAAATGTGAATGACGTAACCAGTACTACCTATCTGAACATTCAGCGCTTTAGAACCTTAGGTCTCACGTTGACTCAGAAGGCTAAAATAGGCTCGCTTTCGGGAAATATAGGCTTCTCGTATATCGGTCGGTTCAACCAAATTTCAGACGATGCTCAGGGATTAACAGAATTCTTTTATTCTCCAGAATTCAATGCCAATCTAAACTATCGCTTTCCTAAAAGCAGAACTTCCATCAATGCTTTCTATAAGTACACCGGACGTTTGCAATCCTACTTTACGGAAACCAATGGCCAAAATGAGCAAGTCATCAGTATTGGTGAAATCAGTGATTTTCACTGGCTCGATGCAACAATTGTTCAGTCATTTAAAGAGGCCTTCGAGTTCACTTTCGGGGCCAGAAATGTATTCAATATTACCAATGTAAATAATTCAGGATTGGGTGGAGGCACCCATTCAGGAGGGCCCTCAGTACCAATATCATATGGGAGGTCCTATTTCTTAAAAGTCAGCTATAATCTTAATATAAAATGATACAGAAAAGAGTAATCTATTGCTTAGCCATCATGGGTTTGATTGGCATGAGCGCATGTTCGAATGACGATACACCAGAGATCGATCCGCCTGCGACAGGTGCCGTGATAGACCCTGTCGTAGGTGGTACAAATCAACCGAATCAAGTTTTCATTGATCTATCAGGAGAAGGTCAAACTTCTGTTGCCAGAAACACATGGGACCTTGGGTTCTATGCAGGTGCCGATTTTAGAGTTGTGTTGAATAATTCTGCAAGTACATTGGCCCGATCGATTGATAAGAACGACTTAAACGCAGTGACTGCAGCAGATACTCTAGGCTTTGGAGCCCAACTTAACATTGATGCCATTTTCGGTGCTTTGTTTGGACCTCCACCTGCATGGTTGCCTAGTGCAGCTAGCTGGTCAGATGACCCTTCAGGAGACCTAACAAAAAATGCTATCGCTGAGGTTTCGGCAGCGGCAGAAGATAACCCGGTTTACATTGTCAATAGAGGAAAAAACCCTGATGGTTCACCTCGAGGTTGGATGAAAATTCGTGTTCTGAGAAGTTCAAATGGCTATACCCTTCAGTATGCTGAAATCAATGCCACAAGCTTCGAAGAACTGTCTATTCCAAAGAATGACGCATTCGACTTTATCTTGGTAAGTTTTGATAATGGTATTATCTCGTCCATTCCAGAAAAGAATAACTGGGACTTTGTGTTTACTGTATTCACTGACCTTCTTCCGGTTGATGCGACAACCTCAATCCCTTATGCCATTCGAGATTACATCTTGATTAATGCGAATAGAGTTGAGGCAGCTGCTGTGCCAATCACTGCTCAAGTTACCTATGAAGATTTTACCATTGGAGGTATTGGATCGCTAAACTTTTCGTCAGAAGTCTCGGCAATTGGCAGTGGTTGGAGAAATGTTGCACAGCCTAATTCCAACTTAGAAACCGGGGTAAAGGAGGATGTTTTTTATGTGATCAAAGACACCGCTGGAAACTACTATAAGCTACGTTTTACTAGACTGGTTGATGCCCAGACAGGGGAGCGAGGTAACCCACAGTTTCAATATGATTTGCTAGTTCAATAAGACATCCAAAAGACTATGAGCCAGTGTAAGCCGAAAGCTTTATTTGAAAGTATAGATATCAAAATATCTACTTGTACCTGTTGTAAACGTGTTGGGTTACAGTTTAAAAACCTCCTTTGTGGGTTTGATATGCGGGATTTTGAAGGGTTTTCGGACTGCATAATGAATATAGATTTCAAGTCGCTGGCGGTGGATTTCCCTGATGGTCAAAGGCAAGTGGTGGTGAAAACGTGCCACACAGATATTCAGTTTTGCTTCACTGAAGTGGAATTGCAAGACCTGAAGTTGTCCCTTGAGGAGGCCATGCTCATAGTTGAAATTAACAAGGTATTAGAAACCAATTAGTTATGAAGAATTTAAAAACATTAAAGTATTTCATTGTGGCAGTGCGAATTGCATTGGGTTTACTCTTTGTGTATGCAGGAGTGCAAAAATTCGCTAAAGCAACACCTAAGGAAAAACCAACAACAGAACAGCGTGAAGTGGTTAAGGCGGTACCCGAAAACGTTGTGAAGATTAGGGCGTATATCGGTGGCCTTAAGCAAACAGAATTCTTTTGGCCAATGCTTGGTGTTGCTGAAATCCTGTGTGGTGTGTTACTGCTCAGTCAGGTCTTTGCCTTACTGGGTGCTGTTATGCTGGTGCCACTTACGCTTAATATTTTCCTTTTCGAGGTCTTTTTGGGTGGTGGAGATATCATGGAAATCATTGTCCATGGACTCTACCTCTTAGGAAACCTACTCATAATCGCCTATGGATACCCTAGACTTAAACTGGCTTTTTTAACAACAGAAAAACAATTTCAATACGCTACAAAATCATGAAGAGAATCATAATAATTGCCCTTTGCTTAATAAGTATTAATGCTTGGGCACAGAGTAAGAAGAAACAAGATCGTGCCGCTATTAAAGAGATGTGTGGCTGTTATGAAGTCACCTTCAACTTTGCAGAGACCTTTGCTCCGGGTAAAGATTATAAGTTCCACGATAACTATCGTTCTGGCGGTTTAGAATGGGTGCAATTGGTGGAAGACGAAAAAAATAAAGTTTCTATGCAGCACCTATTAATCGTTGCACCTAAAACAATTGTCAAACACTGGAGGCAAGATTGGCTCTTTGAAAATACCTCGCTTTATGTTTATGATAAAGATCGCTCCTGGAAGCATGTTGAATTACCCAAAAGGGAAGTCAAAGGTCAGTGGACTCAGAAAGTGTTTCAGGTAGATGATGGCCTGCGATATGAAGGATCAGCCAGTTGGGTGCACACAGATGGTCGTCACTTTTGGGAAAATACTGCGGATTCACCCTTGCCAAGAAGGGAATTCTCAAAGAGAACTGATTACAATGTGATGCTAAGAACGAATCGCCATGAAATTACTTCTGAAGGGTGGATTCATGAGCAGGACAACGATAAAGTCATACGTAAAAGCGATGGCGACAAGTTATTGGCTGAAGAAAAAGGGTGGAACACATATAAAAAAGTAGATGATAGCAGGTGTAAGGATGCACAAGACTGGTGGGCAAAAAATGAGCGCTATTGGTCAGATGTTCGCAAGGCTTGGAGTGAGGTTTACGCTTCAAAAGAGACGCTTACATTCAAAGGAAAAGTAGAAGGTAAGATTATGTATCAGAAAATTTTTGCGCTAGGTGATGAAGCAGTAGAGGCTGATACATATGATAGCAATGCCATCCAAAAAGAAGTGAAAGAGATCATTCAAAAGTACCGTGATTAGTAAATGTTGAAAATTCACGCAATCTAGAAAGAGGCACCAGATGGGTGCCTCTTTTGTTTTCGAGTCAAACTACAAGTGCTATCCAAGGGTTGCTCATCCAATTCTATTTAGCCAGTTCGTTTTTTTTCTCAATCTTTGCTCTATGAATCCAAAGCAAGGAAATTTACTCTTCTGGATGGGCTTGTCCCTAACGGCCGTAGGAGTTTTAGCTGTGTATGTACTAGAAATTGAAATGAATGATACGGAGTTACTCTTTGTCAAGAGCATTATGTATCTGTCTGGCTTGAGTACAATTTACCTTGGCTGGAAAAAGATGGAGCATAAGTTTCCAGACAAAAGGCATTAGGCGCTATGGAGTTAGATATATCCACCCCAGCATTACTCTTTCCAGCCATTACACTCTTGCTCTTGGCGTATACCAATCGTTTTGTGGCACTGGCTACACTGGCGAGAGGCCTAAGACAGCGATACAATGACATGCCCGATATGCCTGAAACGGTGCTCGGTCAAATTAAGAACCTCAAGACACGACTTTTACTCATTCGCAATATGCAGGCCCTTGGTATTGGGAGTTTCTTCTGCTGTGTGCTCAGTATGGTGTTAATGTATTTATCTAGACAAGTAGTAGCTGACTATGTTTTCGGCTTAAGCCTCTTTTTATTGATGGGTTCCCTTGTTTTATCTTTTATTGAGACCCAAATCTCTACCCGTGCGCTGAATTTAGAGCTGAGCGATCTAGAATCAGTTTCAACCAAAAAGTAATCACTTTCCTTCTTTGAGTCACTGAAACCGTCATTTCTAAAATGAGGGGTTGAGTATCTTTTTCTTGTGGAAGAAAAATGTTCTGGAATGTTGCAAAATTCTACCAAAAAACTTGTCTAGACAAGTTTTTTGGTATATGTTTGACTCGATTTTACCACCAACTATGGAATTCGGTAAGGCTCTCTTTCATCTTAACAATAATTTAGGCTACAACCTTTATCGTGCTTACCTGCTTTTTCACAGGGAGTTGATAAGGGCGCTAAAAGCTTATGGTGTAACTCCAGAGCAATGGCAGGTCTTAATTATTTTGTGGAACCACGGAAGTGTTACTCCCACGCAAATCAGCGGAGTAACACTTCAGGATCTTCCTTCTATCTCACGCATGATTGTGAGAATGGAAAAAAATGGATGGATCGAACGGGTTGTCAACGAGGAAGACGGTAGGTCTTTTCATGTTGTACTCACAGAGAAGGGGAGAAAGAGCAAGAACGAAATGATCATAAAGTTGGATAATCACTTTGCTGGCTACTTACAAGAAGTGCCGCGCGTTTTACATGATGAAATAAAAAGTGAGCTTCAGAGTTTAAGGAGCCACTTAGGAGATTACACACCCATAAAGTGACAGACGGTCCGGTCATTTAAGATGTTTGACATCTAAATCTTCACTTGTTTAGGTTAAATGAAGATTACCGATGCGGTAGACATAAGGTTTACCGTGTCGGAGATGACTTTACAGAAATTTCCTTGCACATCCTTCTTAAGCAGCATAACTTTCATTAAAAATTTCATGCGCTCGCTGCACACTTTATCTACCCTGATTACACTTCTTTTTCTACTTGGATGCTCTAGCAAAAAGGCCGATAAGCTATTGTCTGCCGTTGAATTAGGGGAGCACTATATTGCTATTTCTGATGGGGAGGCTAAACTATTCTATTCTTGGTCTGAAGATAGAATCCCAATGATTAGCGCCCACCGAGGCGGACCTTATACAGAGTATCCGGAAAATGCTATCCGAACTTTTGAAAACGTGTTGAAGTACACGCCTGCGGTTATCGAATGTGATATTGCCATGACGGCAGATTCGGTTTTGGTGATGATGCATGACAATACACTTGACCGAACAACTAATGGCGAAGGAAGTGTAAGGGATGTGCTTTGGAATGACCTTGAGTTGCTCCGTTTAGAAGATAATGAGGGGAATTTGACAGAAGACAAAATTCCGACCCTCAAAGAAGTTTTGAATTGGGCCAAAGGAAAGGCCTTGCTCACCTTGGATGTAAAGAGAGGTGTACCATTTGATAAGGTGGTGGAATTGGTAGAACAAACCGAAACCGAGGAGTACGCAGCGATCATTACCTACCGGGCCAATGATGCGAAAACGGTCTATGAATTGAATCCTGAGCTGATGATCTCAGTGGGTATTGGAAATTTAGAGGCCTATGAAGCGCACCGTAGCCTTGGAATTCCTGACGAGAATATGATCGCATTTACAGGAGTCTCAGAGCCTGACCCTTCCTTGTATAAGTTTCTCCACGAAAAGGGTATTTATGCTATTTTAGGGGTATTAGGTAATCTGGATAAGAAAGCTATCGCAAAGGGAGATAGCATCTATGCTGGTTTTGTAACAAGAGGTGCTGATATTCTCGCAACCGATCGTCCTATTGAGGCGGCAAAGATCTTGGATGAATTGAAACCTAAATCGAGTTCAAAGTTTAAATATTTCAAATAGTGATTGATTTAAGAAGTGATACCCTCACCAAGCCAACGCCTGGCATGCTTGAAGCGATGATGACCGCTGAAGTGGGTGATGATATGTTTGGTGAAGACCCAACCGTAGAAGCACTCGAAAAGAGAGCCGCTCATATGTTCGGGATGGATGCCGCACTGTATTGTGCCTCCGGAACCATGACCAATCAAATCGGTATTCGATTACACACCACCCTACAAGACGAAGTCATTTGCCATAAGCACTCGCACATTTATTTATATGAAAGTGGTGGACTGATGTCTAATTCAGGTGTGTCTGTTCGCTTATTGGAAGGTGAACGTGGTTTAATTACTGCGAAAGATGTGGAGGCGGCCATTCAGCCTGATGACATTCACGCGCCTGTTTCTCGTGTCGTTTCTTTGGAAAACACCATGAATAAAGGAGGAGGAAGTTGCTACGATTTTGAGGAGATCTGGGCCATTCGCGAAATGTGCCACGAACACGGTTTGGCTTTACACCTTGATGGTGCCAGACTTTTCAATGCTTTAGTGGCGACAGGGCAAAAGGCAAAAACTTACGGTGAAGTCTTCGATACAATTTCGATTTGTCTTTCGAAAGGATTGGGAGCCCCCATAGGTTCTTTGTTACTAGGTGGGCATGATGACATCAAACGCGCCAAGCGAATTAGGAAAGTAATGGGTGGTGCTTGGCGACAAGCTGGCTATATCGCGGCAGCAGGTCACTATGCGCTAGATCATCATGTGAATCGCCTTGCCGAGGATCACAATAAAGCTAAAGAGATCGCAAAAGTTTTGGAGACGCTCGACTATGTGGAAGAGGTATATCCTTGCGAAACCAATATTCTAATTTTCAAGCTGACCAATAAATACGATAACAAAAGTTTTATTCAGCAACTGGCCGATCATGAAGTGCATGCCTTTGGATTTGGTCCACAACTGATTCGGTTCGTTACCCACCTAGATTTTACGGATGACCACATGGATCAATTACTCAAAGTTTTAAAGAAACTCTAGTATGAAGCATTTTTTGCTGGCCCTTGTCGGTCTATTCGTAATCTCTAGTTGTCAAACATCTAAAAAGGAGGAGGAAGTGAAGAAACCTGACAATGTCGAAATTCTCTTTATTGGCACATACACCCAAGAAGAAGGGCATGTAGATGGCAAAGGAGAAGGAGTCTATGTTTACGAAATGAACAAGGAGACCGGTGCCTTGCGATATCTGTCAACTTCGGATGCTTTGATTAGCCCATCTTACTTGGCTGTGCACGAAAACGGTAAATGGGTTTACGCGGTGAATGAATATAACGGAGGTGAAGATGAGTTTGCTACTGTTACTGCCCTTGAATACAATCCAGAAGATCATAGCTTAAGTTATCTGAATGAAGTGGGTAGCATGGGCCAGTACCCTTGTTACCTAAGCATTGACAATACAGGAAAGTTCGTAATGGCGGCTAACTATGTAGGCGGAAGCGTTGTGCTGCTTCCCATAACAGAAGAGGGTATGTTGGAAGAGTACACTTCTTACAAAAAGCATAGTGGCAGTTCTGCACATCCGAGACAAGACGCTCCGCATGCACATCAAGTCATTCAGCATCCAACGGAAGATTGGGTAGTGGCAGTAGATTTGGGTGCTGATCGCATCTATGAATATGAATTAGATACGCTTTCCCAGACCTTGAATTATGTGGGAGATTATCCGAATTCTCCACGCATGTCTGGCCCTAGGCATTTAGCTTTTCACCCAAGTCTTCAAATTGCGTATATGCTGAACGAGTTAATCGGTACGGTTGAGGTTTTTCGCACGGCTGACTCAGTGCGCATGAGAAGAACCACTCAGATGATCTCTACGCAGGAAGAAGGAGATATGCGAGATCCGGCCAGTGCCGCCATTAAAGTACATCCATCGGGTAAGTTTTTGTATACATCTAATCGTGGTGAGATAAATGAGATAGTCGTTTTTTCCATTGATGATAAAGGAGGGATAACGCCTGTAGGAAGACAATCTACTTTAGGTTTAACGCCAAGAGATTTTGAAATCGACCCATCGGGAAGGTTTTTACTCGCTGCTAATCAAGACTCAGGCACTATAGTAACTTTTGCCATAGACCAAGAGACGGGCATGCTTTCAGAGACTGGCTATGTGGCGGATGTTCCTACCCCTGTTAGTTTGAAGTTTTTGAGGTAATGGGTGAGTAGGGATTAGGCTATTGGTAAAATTGTCATTGGATCAGAACCATTTCTTTTAGCATCTTATTCCCCTCCTTTCTAAGGAGGGGTTAGGGGAGGTTTTTATACCCCCTTCAAATACCTTCTGATTAAACCATGATGGTGTTCGGCATGGTAGATAGTGAAATAAAGCATTTCTCTTACGGTGATTTTTCCCATTAAAGGGTGAGGGAAAAGGTATTTGTCCATATCTGTGCCGGACCAACCATCGAGCTTTTTGATCATCTGTTGCACGGCATCTTTAAGATTTTGAACATTCTTCTTAGCGTTGACGAATTTAACCTTGGCAGGGCTGTATGCCGAAGGAGCAGGTCCGTTAAAGTCACCCAATTTGTTTTGGTAAAATTCTACTAGCTCTAGGTATTCTCGGCCGGGTTTTGTTGCCTTGCCGAATTTGTAGCCAATCATCATTTTTGGTACTGTGAGACCCGTTGTCACTGCCCTTATGCTTTTAGCTAAATGCTCTGCTTGCTGTCCTGCATTCCACTTTCCATCGGGTGCATATTCGTATTCGTCTTGTGATAAATCGATCAAAAAATCGGTTAATCGACCGTATACCTCTTCTAGCTTGCCAATAATTTCCGCCCTGTTCATGAACGAAAATTAGAGCTTACATCAAAGAGAGCCAAGAGAATTGAGTGAATAATCTTTGATGGTTTCGATATTGGAATGTTTCTGTGAATTAAAGTGTGAGATTCCGGACATTTTTCTTTCATCTTTTAAGCTTAGAAAGAAAAATTCCGGAATGACGGTGCCCAGTGAGTTAGGAGCTAGAAGCTCATGATTTCGCGGAACTTGATGCTTTGCCTTCTAGAGACTTCAATTTCTTCTCCGTCTTTTAAGTAGACTTTCAAGGTGCCGCTAAACCAAGGTTCAATTCTATCGATGTATTTCAGGTTAATGATTTGCTGTCGGTTCGCCCTGAAGAATACTTCCGGATCGAGTCGACCTTCCATGTAGTTCAGCGATCGGGGTATCATGGGTTTCTGGTCTTTGAAATAAATGCGGGTATAGCTTCCCATAATTTCGAGAACCCGAATTTCTGCTAAACTCACGAACCAACAGGATTCGCCATCCTTCACAAAAACCTGATGCTTTAGACCAAGTTGTTTGCTTTTGGGTTCCTCTTCTGCTCTTGAATTAATCTTCTCTCTGGCCCTTTCGAGGGCTAAGGAGAGTCGATCTTCTTTTACTGGTTTCTGTAAGTAGTCGAGTGCATTGTGATCGAAGGCCTTCATCGCGTATTGATCAAATGCAGTTATGAAGATGACTTCAGGTACATCTTCCATCGTTGCTAGTAGCTCAAAGCCATCTTTATCGGGCATTTGAATATCTAGGAATACGAGCTCGGGCTTTAGTTCTTCAATTAGCGCTTGTGCCTCTTCGGCATTTTCGGCTTCACCAATGATCTGTACATCGTCAAAGGCCTTGAGTAAGTGTTTGAGTTCTTGCCTGGCTAGATTAGAATCGTCTACGATGATGGACTTCATTGGATAGGAATATTTAGCGTGGCGGTTACAGTTTCGTCCGTTGAGTTTTCTAATTGGAACTGTGCAAACGGCCCAAAAAGTATCTTCATGCGCTCCAGAAGGTTTTTAAGCCCGATACCTTCGCGACCTTTTTTCTGACCTAGTTGGCCGGTGTTGGTTACTTTAATCACGAGTTCGTTATCGGCTTTACTAGATTCAATTCTGATGAAACCACCCTTTTTTTGCATCGAGAGCCCATGTTTAATGGCGTTTTCTACTAGCAATTGAATGGCCATCGGTGGAATACTTAACTCTTTTGTGTCATCTGCAATGTTCATTACATAGGCGAGCCTATCGTTAAATTGAATGGACTCTAGCTGGAGGTAGTCTTCTACAATATTCATCTCCTCTGCTAAGGTTACTTTCTCCGAGGCATTGAACTGGATAGAGTAGCGTAGGAGTTCGGAGATATGCGTGACCATTTGCCGGGCACGATCTTGATCGGATAGAATAAGTGATCGGATATTGTTGAGTGCGTTAAATAAGAAATGTGGATTGATCTGGTTCTTTAAAATCATCAGCTCTGCTTCTTGAAGTGCCGATCTCAATTCTAACTTTTCAATCTCATTTTTGCTGTTTTTCTGACTGAATTTGATGAAGAAGTAAATGGCGGACCAAAGGATAAGCACTACATATACGTTAAAGATATAAGCAAAAAAGGCCGACCAACTAAACGGAGTAATACCGTCTAAAGGTAAGAAGTAATAGATGAGCAGGTGAATAAAGCCTTGGGCAAGAATTGCAACTACCAAAGTTCCTAAAAGTACTCTAGGTATCAGTTGAATGACCTTCATTGCAACCCAGCCTTGCTTTATGATATAGAGGCGAAAAGCGTGGGATAAAAATAATAAGCTTGTGAATATGATGAATTGTAGCACTATGCCAGAGGTGTTCAAGCTTGCCATTCCGCCAAATATGGCAATCATCGCGAGCGAGAAAAGCGTGTAAAGCAGCCATCCGCTAACCTGGCAAATCCAATATGTGAGCTTCTTATTCATTTTCTTTAGTCATGTGCTTGCTAGGATCAACAAAAAATAGTTTGAGAAAGCCTAAGCTCAAGATGCAATATACAACCGTCAGCGTGATGAGTGTAGTGGAAGACATGCCTTGATTCAATGCGTGTTTTACAAGGGCGATGGAGGCAATACTGTGATAAGCAATGTTGCCCATGAGTATAGGTCGATTGTATATTCCGCCAATAACCGCATCTTTTGACATATAGTTGATCATGGCGAGGCCAATATAAAAGGCGCTCAGTATCTGTAAGAGTAACACATTTACAGGAGATGTCGGTAGGTCAGTAATTTTAAGTACTTCCTGTGGAAGGAAAGAAGTCAGCAAGCCCATCATTCCGTTGAAGATGGTGCTTGCTAACAATAAGGTTTGCGTGTTTATTCTCATCACTGATTTTTCGACTAAAGGAATTTCTTTAACCAACCGTAGAAGAATTCAGGATCGTCCCACATGATAAAGTGATTGCCGATGTCGGTCATATCAACCGTTACATTATTCAGATTTTCATATTGATCAGTATAAAGCTTTAAAGTGCTTTCTCTTGTGCTGCCATAAGGCTGGTAAGCAACCCAGGCGCCCAAGACCAAAGTTGGAACCTTAATCTTGTCTAAATCTGCTCGAATGTCCGTTGTATACATTTCATACATAGACTGAGCAACTGTAGGTGTGTCGCTGTCAGCACCCCAACCAGCAGCTATGTCTATTTTGTCCTTATCAATGATCATGGTTTGAAGCATCTGCTTCTGATAAGCCATCTTATTAGCTCTAGGCTGGTTGCCACTCGCCAATACCATCGTTTTCATTTGCTTAGCCATCTGCTCAGCCTGTTCAGGGTCTGAGGCCTGCGGAAACTGGATACCTGTGAGGTAAGGCAAGGAATCAACAATGACGAGTTTCGAAGGAAGATCAGGTCTTTTAATAGCAATGTTCAAAGCCATAAAGCCCCCCAAACTATGGCCAATGATGATAGGCTTCTTGATCTTATTTTGGTCGATGTAGTCTAAGACCATGGCTTCTACTTGCTTGAAAAATCCTGCTTCTACATCTGCTAAAGGTTCGTTTTCCGCAAAACCGGGTAGTGTCATTACGTGGTATTGATAACCATTACCCATGGCTTCAATGGTTTCGTCCCAAACCGATCCATCACAAGTTAGGCCTGGTATCATTATGACAGGTTGTCCTTCGCCAACGACTCTGGTTTTTATTTTTCCAGCTACAGTTGTGGCATAAGCTGCATGGTGACCTACCATTCCGAATGCAAGGATCGCAAAGGCGATCATTTTGAAGTATTTGAATTTCTGTTTCATGATATTTTGAATTTTTGTTCAATCAAACATACGCTGGTGTCTTTCGAATTAGAGGAGGTTTTAAGGGAGCGGAAGAAATCCCTCGGGAGTGGAAAGCTTCGTTTCTTTGTGTTGTTATTGGTGTATTGGCCGATTTACGTGGTTTTAGAATGGGTTTTACTCTCAATTGACTGCATATCCTAAACAGATATTTACTAAATAATTTGATTACCTAAACAAATGTTTTGTATACTTGTGTTTAGGTAATAAGAATTTTGCATTATGAATCAAACACTAGGAGCCTTAGAAGAGCTGATTCTCTTACTCATTTTAAGAGAAAGGGAATCATATGGCGCAGCGCTGGTCAAGCTGTATGCCGAACATACTAATAAGTCGATTACACTGCCTGCGGTGGTCATGGTGTTAAAGCGTCTGGAGAAAAAGAAGATGTTAAAATCATACACTGGCGATCCTTCTGCCCAAAGAGGCGGAAGACGTAAAGTCATGTATGAGGCGACTGAACTTGGATACTACAGTGCCGAAGAAGCAGTCAAAACCAAAACGCAGATTTGGGACATGGTGCCTAAAATGTCTTAATGGAAAATAATACACCCATATCTCCTCCAAAGGTTGTAGAACGGCTGGTCAAGCTGTTTTGTAGAAAAGACTATGCGGAAGAAGTGCTGGGTGATGTACATGAAATCTATTGTTGGCGAGTAGAGGAGAAGGGAAAAGCGAAGGCAAATCTTTTTTACTTACTAGATGCCTTGTCAGCGATTAGACTCATGCGAGTACAAAATAAAACAACGGTCAAACTTAATTTTTTAGCAATGATTTCTTTAAAGGTCACACTTCGCTCATTCAAGCGAAATAAATTTCAAACTGCAACCAACCTATTCGGTTTGGCTTGTGGATTCATGGTCTTTTTGGCCATTTTTCAATACGTCTCTTTCGAAAAGAACCATGACGATTTTCTTCCAGATCATGATAACCTAGTTAGGGTTAATAGCATTTTGCTTAGAGATACAACGATGGTTTTTGAAACAGCTGCAGCTGTTCCAGCTATGGGAAGAAATGCCTTTGAGCAACTTCCTCAAGTGGTCGATTACTTTAAGCTGTACAATACAAGTCGAGAGAACAACTGCGTGATTAGCCTCGATGAAAGTGGTCTCAATTCATTCAATGAGAATGGAATTATGCACGCTACAGAAAGCGTGATCAATCTACTGGGCATTGAGTTGATTGAAGGCAGTGCAGCTTATGTGTTGGATGAGCCCTATGAGGTTATCATATCCAAGTCGCTCCAACAAAAGTATTTTCAAGGTGCTTCTGCTGTAGGCAAGACGATCGTGTTTGATGACGATGACGAAAATCACGAGGTGTTAACTGTAAGTGGTGTTTTCGAAGACTTTCCAGGGGACTCCCATTTAGCATTCGATATGCTGATTTCTTTCAAAACACTTTATACTCGCGAATCGAAAAGGGGGCAATCGGCAAAGTTTAAGTATGATGAAGATTGGGAGGGCGGTCACGATTTCTTGACTTATCTAAAACTTACACCAAATGCCAAAGCCTCTGCTATAACGCCTGTTTTGGAAGAGCTGATTAATGAGCCAATCAGTTATCCTGGCTATGCTTATCGCATTGTCTTGAAGCCAGTCACTGAAATTCATACAGCTGTTGCTGTACGTGATGAGGTAAAAGCAGGAGCAGATCTTAAGCAACTAAACATACTCCTGACCTTAGGTGCATTCGTACTCATTTTGGCTTGGGTAAACTTTATTAACCTGACTACGGCCACCGCAATGGGTAGGGCGAAAGAGACGGGCATGAGAAAGGTATTAGGCGGAACCCGTAAGCAGTTGGTTTGGCAGTTTTTATTTGAATCGGTGCTAACTGGTGTATTGGCTTTCATTTTGGGAATGGCCTTCTTTAGTCTGGCATTCCCCTATTTCAATGATTTTCTTCCCGTCTCGGACAAATGGTATGTGTTTAAAGATTCAATGACAATTCTCGGTGTTGCTGCAATCGTTCTGATATCTGGTGCTTTGGCGGGCGTCTATCCAGCACTTGTGCTATCAGGGTTTAAACCTGTAACAGTCTTAAAAGGTGCATTTAAGACATCTGGCAACGGGTTAATGGTAAGGAAGGGGCTAGTGATTCTTCAAGCAGGTATTTCAGTTTTTCTAATCACTGGATTACTGGCCATAGTCAAACAAGTAGACTATATGATGAGCAACGATTTGGGCATGCAGCCCGAACAAGTACTAGTGATCGCCAAGCCGGGAAACCTTAATCTTGTAACAGATGAGGATAGAGACTATCAAGCACTATTTAAGTCGCTGCTTTCTGACAAGTCTTTTGTAAGAGATTATGCTGTTACCGATGCCTTACCAGGAAGTGCATTAAGAAAAGGGAAAGACATCAACCTTACCGAAGTAGAAGATAATGAGGTGAAGGCACGTGCGATCTTTGTCGAATACAATTATTTTAAAGTATTGGATATCCCTTTTGTCGCTGGTCGTGACTTTAGAAATTCAGTGGTTGACGAAAAATCGGTAATTCTCAATGAATCTGCGGTTGCAGCATTGGGTTTTTCTAATCCTCAGGAGGTAGTCAATCAAAGACTTTATGATGGAAATGAATGGGTAAATGTTGTGGGTGTAATCTCTGATTATCATCATACGAGTTTAAAGAATGAAGTAGTTCCTATGATCATTGGGGCTCGAAGTTGGGGACTTGACTATCACCTCATTAAGGTAGATGGAGGTTCACTACAACAAAGTCTAGCGGAAGTGGAAGAGGTATTCAGTACCGTTTTTCCTGGCAATCCATTTGATTACTTTTTTCTAGATGCCCACTTTGAACAGAACTATGAGCAAGAGCAACGTTTCGGGAGATCTTTCGGCTTCTTTGCCCTGATTGCCATTTTGATCGCGAGCATAGGTTTATACAGTCTGTCTTCATTTATCACACTTTCTCGAAGCAAAGAAATTGGTATTAGAAAGGTGTTAGGCGCTCGGGCAATGACAATTGTAAATCACCTTAATAGAGACTTCCTCATCTTGGTGCTATTGGCTTTGGTAGTGGCAACACCTTTATCACTTTGGGCGGTAAATGGCTGGTTAGCTTCTTTCCCATATAGAATTTCATTGGGGCTACTTTTCATTATTGGTCCTGGTTTAGCCATACTGTGCATTAGCCTAGCCAGCGTGAGTATTAAGACCGTAGCAGCTTCTAGGTTAAACCCCATCAATTTGCTGCACCGAGAGTAAGAGATTTTTTAGATACTGGATGATGAATTCTTGTTCATCATTCAGTATTTACCGGCCAACATTCCTAATTTCATGGAATGGACTTTTCCTCAAAACCACTTGCCGAACGTATCCGCCCTCAGACGCTTGATGACCTAATCGGTCAGGAGCATTTGGTTGGGAAGAATGGCGTTTTGCGAAGGGCCATAGAGTCTGGAAGTATTCCGTCTATGATTCTCTGGGGGCCTCCGGGTGTGGGGAAAACAACCATAGCTAATATTATCGCTAATGCGGTTAAAGCACCTTTTTTCACTTTGAGCGCTATTAGTGCTGGGGTAAAAGAAATTAGGGAGGTAATACAGCGGGCTAAATTTCAGTCCAATACCATTCTCTTTATTGATGAGATTCATCGTTTTAATAAAGGTCAGCAAGATGCTTTGTTGGGGGCTGTGGAAAAAGGAGATATTACCCTGATCGGTGCGACTACAGAGAACCCTTCTTTTGAAGTCAATTCAGCACTCTTATCCAGATCGCAAGTCTATACTTTAAAAGCACTATCTAAGGATGATTTGAATTGCTTGGTCGAACTGGCATTAGAGAAAGATGAAATCCTCAACAAGAAAAAAGTAACGCTAAAGGAAACACAAGCCCTCTTTAGCATTTCAGGAGGTGATGCCCGTAAACTGCTTAACCTACTTGACCTCGTGGTTGAAAACCTAGGCGGGGAGAGCGTAACCATCACAGATGACAAGGTTATTGAGATAGCCCAACAACGCGTAGCGATCTATGATAAGTCTGGCGATCAGCATTATGACATTATTTCGGCCTTTATCAAATCAATTAGAGGTAGCGATCCCAACGCGGCAGTTTACTATTTAGCTCGAATGATCGAAGGTGGGGAGGATGTCAAATTCATAGCCCGAAGGTTAGTCATTTTAGCTTCGGAAGATATCGGCAATGCGAACCCAACGGCCCTAGTGATTGCAACAAGCGCTTTTCAAGCAGTCAACATGATTGGCTACCCAGAAGGAAGAATTATTCTTTCACAGGCTGTCACCTATTTGGCCTCTTCTGCCAAGAGTAATGCAGCCTATATGGCGATCAATCATGCACAAAATTTGGTACAAAAGACTGGTGATTTGGCTGTGCCAATGCCTATAAGAAATGCACCAACGAAACTGATGAAAGAGGAGGGTTATGGCAAAGGCTACAAATATTCACATGACTTCCCTGGCAACTTTGTAGATCAGGAATTCCTACCTGCCGAAATTAAAGGCACTAAGCTTTACGATCCAGGAAAAAATGCGCGTGAAGAAGAAATGCGTAAGCGCCTCAAAGGAATGTGGAAAGAGAAGTATGGGTATTAGTTTTGAAGCTTGAAGCAGGAAGGCGGAAGCAATGGTTTATAATTTCAGCTTCTGTGGATTTTGTCTACTGTCCCAAAAAGCCAATATGTGAAGAGACTCATTTTGAATTTCATAGAAGATCAGGTAATCGCGAACAATTTTGACCCGCACATTTGGAATGTCTGTTTTTCTACCAATTTCTGGGTTTGACAAAACTAAGGCTATTGCCTCCTTGATCAGTTTATTAAGCTTAATACTATATGCATTGCTTTTATTGCGATCTACCCAGTATTGAAGTATTGACCTACGTTGAGATTGGGCTTGAGGAGACCAAATTACCTGTTTAACCATTGGTCGATCTCATTATCGGCTAATTCCGAAGAGATGCCATTTCCTTTTTCAATTTCGACTCTTGCCTCAGCAACAGCTTGCTTTTGAGCTTCGGAAGTAAGATAAATTGAATCGTCAAAATCAACAGCTAATAGTCTGTAAATTTCTTCAATTACATTCTGATCTTTGATCAGTTTGATTTTTTCAATTAGTCGGTTAACATGCTTTTCCTTAGATTCAATCACATCTTTAATCTACAAATATTTTTTGAAACGACTTATTCAGAAATAAAAAGCCGGAAAGCTTAGCGTCATTTATTTATCCTTCGAGAGATACACCTTCATGGTTTCAGCACCACCTTTTTGAGTCCAGATCATTTGATCATCAACAAACGAAACCTCCCATTTGATGCTTGGCTTTCCGTCATTGGGTATGATGGTAATTATGGGTGCATGAGCTCCTATCTGCCAAATGCCAGATTCAACACGCTCATTGTTTTCATCAAACTTTCGGTACTCGCGATCCCAGCGAAAGAAGTAAGCTCCGGGCAACATCGAATATTCTGTTTTTACTACACCAGTTTCAGGGTCTACGCCTTCCGCTTTTTCGATACTCCACCTTCCGACTAACAAGTCCCAAGGCGCTAACGGTTTTTTGTCAGCCTTGACTAAGGTTACTATTACAGGTTGCCCGTCTTCATTTCTTTGCCAGGTCATGGACTCTTCTTCTATTGAGACTTTAAAAGGACCGTATTCGTCTACCACCCCTTCGCTTGCTTGTAGTAATTCTTGGGTGTCCTCATCAAAATTAAAACTCCCTAAATAGTTTTGGAGCCAACCATTACCAGAAGACAGTGTGCCATCTGCAAGAAACTCAAACCATTTGGCTGTAGGTGTGAGCGTATCATTACCCACTGTCACTTCACTTACTTTCCAAAGGCCGGTGATTGGGGATGGCGATAAATTAAAATTGCCAGTTTTTTGATTGGCGATATCAGAGTAACTCTGACCTAATGCAGTATTTAAAGCCAGCGCAAACACAAAACTCAAGACAGTCTTCAGCGGTTTCATGACATAAAACTAATCACTTAGTTCTGTATACCTAAATTAGCCACCAAAATTATTTAACTTCGATTCCCATAAGGAATAGTGATATGAAGAACATCGTTTTAGGTCTACTTGCCACTTTAGTTTTTGTTGGTTGTCAGTCAAATGAGACGACTGATATCCCTGATGTGAATATTGATACATTAACCATTGATAGGCATATGGCGATTCTCGCCTCAGATGACTTCATGGGTAGAAAACCGTTCACCGAAGGGGAGGAAAAGACCATCTATTATTTGGAATCAGAATTGAAAACCATGGGTGTAATGCCCGGTAATGGTGATAGCTATTTTCAAGATGTCCCTTTGGTGGAGATAACGGGAACACAGTCTGCGGTGATGCAGGTAAAGGGCAAAGGGAAGTCATTTGATTTTGAAACTGGTAAATCTGTTGTGGTGTACACCGAACGCGTTGAGGAAGAAGTGTCCATCAAGGATTCTGAATTGGTTTATGCCGGTTTTGGAATTGTAGCACCGGAATATGGTTGGAATGACTATGAAGGCCTAGATGTAAAAGGTAAGACTGTTGTCGTACTTGTAAACGACCCAGGTTTCGGCTCAGGAGATAGCACGCTGTTCAAAGGAGACCAAATGACCTACTATGGCCGATGGACTTATAAATACGAGGAAGCTGCGCGACAAGGAGCTGCAGGTGTGCTGATCGTTCACGAAACGGTGCCAGCGGGTTATCCTTGGATAGTTGTTGAAAGCTCTTGGACGGGAGCAAAGCTTAACCTTGACGATGCCAACCCGCCCTATAAATGTGCCATTCAAGGTTGGATTACGAGAAACACAGCAGTTGCACTCTTTAGAGAAGCTGGCATAAAAGATTATTCTGACCTAGCAAAGAGTAAAGATTTTAAGCCTGTTGCTTTGGGTATGACGGCAAGCGTTGGGGTAACCAATGTGATCAAGAAAGACATGTCGCGAAATGTAATTGGCATGATTAAGGGTAGTGTAAGACCTGACGAATACATTATCTATTCGTCTCACTGGGATCATATCGGTGTAGGCGATCCTGTCGATGGAGATTCGATTTACAATGGCGCCCATGATAATGCATCGGGTGTTACGGGTATGCTTACCATTGCAGAGGCTTTTGCTAAACTAGAAACAAAGCCTGAGCGATCTGTTGTCTTCCTTTTTGTCACAGCGGAAGAGCAAGGTTTGTTAGGTTCTGCATACTATGGTCAAAACCCGATTTTCCCTCCGAATCAAACAGTAGCGAATATTAATATGGATGGGCTTCCTGCTTACGGAGAGATGAAGGACCTGACGATTACCGGTTATGGTCAATCAGAACTAGATAAGTATGCTACGGCAGAAGCTCAGAAGCAAGGCAGGTATGTGATTCCAGATCCCGACCCAGGGAAAGGTTACTTCTTTAGATCAGATCATTTCAATTTTGCCAAGGTGGGTATTCCAGCGCTTTACGCTAGTGGATCGTTTGAGTCTAAAGAAAAGGGTAAGGAATTTATTGCTGAAAAGACGGCAGAATACTTGGCGATCAGATATCATCAAACGATGGATAACTATATTCCAGAGGACTGGGATTTAAAGGGAATTGCGCAAGATGCGAAACTACTTTTCAATGTGGGCTATCGCTTAGCGAACGAGACTTACTTTCCACAATGGAATGAGGGCTCTGAATTCAAAGCAAAGCGTGATGCCGATATGAGTCTAAGGAAGCGTTGAGTTCCTTGTTTTGTGTTTCGCGCCTACTTGGTCTTTAGCACTACTGACATATCTTTTTTGCTGTTATCATCTCTGAATGGATATAATATCCAGCTAATGGTATTATCATCTTTGCGCGTGTACTCTTGATTTGAGAAAGATTTGATCTTTTTTGCAGTCGCAATTTCAACGCCAAAATGTAGGTCACCAAACATCATTTTCATCATATCTATATCCAGCTCATCGTCATCTGCTGCTCCTTCGTTCAATCCTTCCTCAAAAGCATCTAGGATACGATTAGTGCCAGTTCGCGTGATGGTTCTTTTATTCATACTGAAAAACTCGAACAGCTCAACTTCGGTCTTTGTGGAATCCGAAACATAAGTACTCATGCCGACATTCAGTGCATCGATATTAGCAAAGTCAAAACCAACGGAGACGGTAAAGTTTTCATCGTCAAACTCTGTTCTCACATTGCTAATACCCTCAATGGCCTCCAGTTTTTCGATCATTTCGTTTTCATTCATATTCATTTCCTTCATAATCTCATCGGATGAGATTTCTTCTCCGGTCATTTCAGCTAGAGACTTTAGTTCACGCATATCAACTGAGAAGCTGTATGCACCACTGCCATTGGCGTTGAAGAAAACTCTTTCCAGAAAGTTGATACAAGAACTTGTACTGAGTGAGACGAATAAGATTAAGAGAATTGTAACGAACTTTTTCATACTTGATTTTGATTGAGGCTTTAAGATATTAATTAAACTTCAAAAGTGACTTCTTCATTCGGTACGCGAAAGCGTTCTGAATAAATTCCCTCAGTGGCTCCAGGGCCACAACCGATGACCATATTGATTTCGGCTTTTCTGGGTAAACCTAAAAACTTTTTGATGCGCTTGGCATCCATACCTTCCATTGGACAAGTGTCATAGCCTTCGGCTTTCATGCTCATCATAAAGTTTTGAGCGGCTAGTGCAGCACTTTTATGTACCGAGATTCTGATGTCGGCACGGTTGCCATGCCTTACCATCGGCCTAGATAGACCTACAAAAAAATAGAAGCACTTTTTGAAGATACCCCAAATGTCTAATGGGTCGCTGAAATAATATTTTGGAATCAGGTTTTTGTAGTAACCAATAGCTCGTTTAGCGCCTTTATCGGTTCTTCCTTCGTAGACTTTTTCGATTTCCTTCAGCAACACTTGCTGTCTTTTTCTCCAAAGGTCTCGTCTTGTTACCACTACCAATAACTCTCTGGCAGTTTTGGCTGCCTTCTGGTTCATACACATCCAGGCGATTTTCTCTAGCGCCTCAGGCGATTTGACGCGGTAGAACTCCCAAAGTTGCATGTTACTGCTGTTCGGAGCTAAAATGGCTCTATCTATGCTTCGCTTAACCGCCTCGTGATCAAAAGGCTTTTCAGCATCATAAACACGTACTGATCGTCTGTCGTTGACGATTTGATCAAATACTTTAGCTGATTCCTTCATGTTAATAGATGGCTGGAATGAGTGTTTGGGAAAGGATGACAAGTAAGATGATAGCAATGACATTGAGTAAAATCCCAGCGCGCATCATGTCCTTTATACGGATCATTCCACTAGAAAATACTATGGCATTAGGCGGAGTAGAGATAGGCATCATAAAGGCGTAACTGGCTGCTAAAGTTACGGGCATGGTCAAGTACATCGCGTTGATGTTTAGGCTGACTGAGATGCCAATGACTACGGGAACGAAAATTACGGTTAGGGCTACATTGCTCATCAGTTCGGTCATAAAGAGCATAAAAGCGGTCAGCCCGGCAACGAGCAAAATAGGAGAGATGTCACCATTGCCTGCAATGGTTTCACCCACTACTTGTACAATATCTGATTTCTCCATCGCCTTCGCTAAAGATAAACCACCTCCAAAGAGTAAGAGTATGCCCCAAGGAAGCCTCGATGTATACTCCCATTCCAACAAGAATTTTGTTTTCTTAATTTCTAAAGGGGTAACGAACATCAGAATGCCTCCGGTCATGGCAATGATGGAGTCATTCAAAAGGTTAGTGTCAAACCAATTGTTAATGCTTCCGCGCAGTATCCAAGCCAGTGCTGTCGCGACAAAGATTACGGCTACTCGTTTTTCAGCTTTACTTATTTTTCCTAAGGCCTTTACTTGGTCATCGATTACCTGTGCTGAATCAGATAACTTCTTGATGCCACTTGGGTAGAGTACTTTGGTGATTAGCAGGTAGGTGATGGTTAGCATGATGATGCAGATAGGTAGTCCAACACTCAAGTACTTGGCAAAAGTGATTTCGGTATCGAGCATGTCACTCATAAAACCTACCCATGCCACATTAGGAGGCGTTCCAATAATTGTGGCTGTACCACCAATATTAGCCGCATAGGCAATGCCTAACATCAACGAAAGGGCAAATCGCTTTTTCCCTTTTTCTGCCACCTCATCTATTCCCAATAAATTAATAATGGAAAGGCCGATGGGTAGCATCATTACTGCAGTGGCTGTGTTGCTGATCCACATGGAGATGAATGCAGTGGTGAGCATAAAGCCTAGAATAATGCCGTTAGGGTTAGTGCCTGTCAGTTTTATCAGGTTTAATGCAATCCGCTTGTGTAGGTTGTGTCGCTCCATGGCTAGGCCTAGCATAAACCCTCCCATAAAAAGGAAGATAATTTTGTTAGCATAGGGTGCTGTAGCCTCGTCAATGGTGAAAATTCCTGTAAGCGGAAATAGAACAATGGGCAAGAGTGCCGTTACCGCGATGGGTGCAGCTTCTGTAATCCACCATACGACCATCCAAGCCGCTACGGCAATCACTTTCCAAGCCTCTGGGCTTAATCCGGCTGATGGTCTCCAAAGGGTAAGGATGGCAAATAAGGCTGGTCCGGCTATTAAGCCAAAGATCTTTGCTCCGTGAAAGTCAGGTTGTTTCAAAATCGCTAATTATAACAGTTCGGTAATACTAAAAGTGGAACTCTCAGTTACCGAAACTTTTACTTTGTGTCAAAAGATAAAGGAATGAATAGAATTATCATATGTCTGTTGGTCTTAATGGTTGGTGCAAAGGTTACCAGCTATGGTCAGTCTCTTAAACGAGAAGGCGTTTCAGCTCCCATGGGTTTTGATTACCGTCCAGAAATCATCAAAATACTAAGCTGGAATGTCGAACACTTTGTAGATCAACTGGATAATCCATATGTCAACAATAACCGCGAGGACAATCCAAAAGAGCAAATGGAAGGAAAAGAAGAACTTTTGGCAAAGGCCCTTCAAAAAGTGGACGCGGACATAGTTGTTTTGCAAGAGTTTGAAAGTTCAGAATACCTGAGGTCAATTGCTGAAAAGTATTTTCCAGAATTGGGCTATCTCTTTTTTGTAGGAAATGAAAGCGATGGTTGGTATATGAATGTAGTAGTCATGAGTAAAGTGCCATTGGGCACCCTTTACAGTTATGGTTCGCTTTATACGCCCGTTCCAGGCATTGTGAATGAAGCGGGTGTTGAGGAGACTCAGGTTAACCTGAATACGCGGATGCTGTCGATTGATGTGTTTCCAAATGAAGAATACACATTTAACCTGACTGCTGTTCATCTTAAAGCTGGAAGAGGCGAGCGAAATGAGCAGATGAGAATTGGGCAAATCAATTTTTTGAAAGGTCAATTCTCAAGATTTCTGAGGGAAGATAAAAGAGTGAACCTCGTAATGATGGGTGATTTCAACAGTTTGCAAGGAAGTAAAGAAATGCAAGCCCTTTTGGCAGGAAAACGAGGCGCTAAATTTCTTGACCCTCTTCCAGAACATGTCCTAACGCACCCATCAAATGGACCAAGCCGTAGGCTTGACTATATGATTTTTAATGCCAACATGATTAAGGAACTCGTTCAAGCCAGTATGTCGGTAGATTACATCCTTTCTCAAGAAGAAATGATTAAAATAAGCGATCACTTGCCCGTTATAGGAACGATTCATACTAAGGACAAATAGAAAAAGCCCCAACTTCTCGGGGCTCTTTCATCTTCAACCTTAAAATACTAAAAACTAACTAACTATGTTTAAATCGCTCTCTAATAGAATTTAATTCTGATCTACCTTCACTTACCTATCTATTTTAGAATTAAGTTCCGTTCTATAGACGCTTACTTGATCTAAATAGTTTCAATATGGCACTCCTTTTTTAGTTAAAAAGCGTTAAACGGAACCTTATCAAAATTATGGGTGCGAGTTCCTGATTAAAGGATGTTTCTTGTCCGGTATTCTCTTTGGTCAAGCCATATTATATCCTATTTTTGCGTCAAAATTAAACCCACAGCGATGAGCGTTTTAGTGAATAATGATTCCAAAGTGATTGTGCAAGGATTTACCGGTTCTGAAGGTACATTTCATGCAGGTCAAATGATTGAATACGGCACCAATGTAGTAGGTGGTGTTACTCCTGGCAAAGGAGGGCAGAGCCACTTAGACAAACCTGTCTTCAACACTGTTGAGGATGCTGTCAATGCTACTGGAGCAAACGTATCTATAATCTTTGTGCCACCGGCTTTTGCTGCTGACGCCATTATGGAAGCCGCTGACGCTGGTATTAAGGTGATCATTGCCATTACAGAAGGTATCCCTGTGAAGGATATGGTGTATGCAAAAGAATACATCAAAGGAAAAAATGTAACCCTCGTTGGTCCTAACTGTCCAGGCGTAATTACTCCTGGAGAGGCCAAAGTAGGTATTATGCCTGGTTTTGTTTTCAAAAAAGGAAGAGTTGGATTGGTTTCAAAGTCAGGTACTTTGACTTATGAGGCAGCTGATCAATTGGCTAAGGCTGGTTTAGGTATTTCAACCGCTATTGGTATTGGTGGTGATCCAATCATTGGTACTCCTACCAAAGATGCGGTGGAGTTGTTAATGGAAGATCCTGAAACAGATGCGATTGTAATGATTGGTGAAATTGGTGGTAATTACGAAGCATTAGCAGCTGAGTACATCAAGAGTACTGGAAATAAGAAACCAGTAGTTGGCTTTATTGCAGGCCAAACAGCGCCTCCAGGTAGAAGAATGGGACATGCTGGTGCAATCATCGGTGGTGCTGAAGATACTGCTGAAGCTAAAATGAGAATTATGGCCGAATGTGGTATTCACGTGGCCAAGTCACCTGCAGATATTGGTGAAACTATGGCGAAAGTATTGAATGGATAAGCTGAAGCTTATCAAAAAAAGCCCCTCGATGTTATCGTGGGGCTTTTTTTATGGACTTAGAATAATAGTATTAAAAAAATGACTACCACTAGGAGGACTAACTCAAACTGCTGTGATACTCTTTGAACTGCCTTTGACAAAATGTTCATAACTATTTGGTTTTGGTTGGCGAATAATCAGGTGCATGTGTGTTTGATTGGCCAATGCGTAAGGTAGGGGCCACCTTACGTGGCCCCGTATCCAAGAGACTCAACTAAATCAGACTACTATTGAATCTTTACTGACACCATAAAGTTGGAGCTTTAGATGGGGCATGACAATACCTAGTTTTGGGTATTTTTTAAAAAAATATTCGTGAGACGAGGGTATAAAAAAAGTCGAGCACCATATTGACGCCCGACTTTGAGTCTTTTGAGGTGTTATGGTCTACTTAGCGTAATGCACGGCTCTCATTTCTCTGATAACTGTCACCTTAATTTGACCTGGGTATTGCATCTCTTTCTCAATTTTCTGAGAGATATCAAAGGATAGTTGCCCTGCAACAGTATCTGTTACGGATTCAGCATCTACCATTACCCTAAGCTCACGACCTGCTTGTATGGCGTAGCATTTATTTACACCGTCAAAACTAAGTGCAAGCGCTTCTAAGTCCTTCAAACGTTTAATGTAAGACTCCATCACCTCTCTTCTTGCTCCCGGCCTCGCGCCCGATATGGCATCACAGGCTTGTATTAATGGAGAGATCATAGAAGTCATTTCTACCTCATCATGGTGAGCCCCTATTGCGTTACATACTTCAGGGTGTTCTTTGTATTTTTTGGCCAGTTCCATCCCTAAAACCGCGTGAGGTAACTCTGGTTCTTCTGGCCATACTTTGCCGATATCATGAAGTAAACCTGCGCGCTTAGCACGCTTGGTGTTTAGTCCTAATTCTGAGGCCATGGTAGCACAAAGGTTTGCCACCTCTCTCGAGTGTTGGAGTAGGTTCTGGCCATATGAAGACCTGAATCGCATGCGACCTACCATTTTTATAAGTTCAGGATGAAGACCATGAATACCTAAGTCGATTACTGTGCGTTCACCGGTTTCGGCAATCTCTTCTTCAATATTCTTGGTTGTCTTTGCCACCACTTCTTCAATGCGAGCAGGGTGTATTCTTCCATCTGTTACCAACCTATGTAGAGAGAGCCTAGCGATTTCTCTTCTTACAGGATCAAAGCCTGAAATGATAATAGCTTCAGGTGTGTCGTCTACAATAATTTCAACTCCCGTAGCTGCTTCTAATGCGCGGATGTTTCGTCCTTCACGGCCGATGATCTTTCCTTTTACATCATCACTTTCGATATTGAATATGGATACGCAGTTTTCAATGGCATGCTCTGTGGCAGTTCTTTGAATAGACTCAATAACTATCTTTTTGGCTTCTTTGGCGCCAGAAAGTTTAGCCTCGTCAATGATGTCTTTTACCAATGCCGAAGCTTTAGACTCAGCTTCATCTTTCAATGTTTCAATCAGCTGTTCCCGGGCATCGTCTGCCGAAAGGTTAGCAACTTTCTCAAGGGCTTTTACTTTGGCTTCTACTTTACTTTCTAACTCTTCTTTGCGTTTTTTTACTATCTCAAGCTGGGCTTCAACATTCTCTTTCATGCTGTCGAGCTCGGCTTCTTTTCGGCTAATGTTTTCTTGAAGGTTTGAGATTTTAGACTCTCTTTGCTTCAGTTTATTCTCGTTAGCAATGATCTGGTTTTTCTTGCGATTGGCTTCTTCCTCAAAGTCGGATTTGATTTTGAGGTATTTTTCGCGCGCTTCTAGAATTTTATCTTTCTTGATGCTTTCTGCCGTTAATTCGGCCTCTTTGATCAAGAGTTTGCCTTTTTCTTCTAATTCTAAGACGGCTTTTTTATTGGCTTTTTGCAAAGCAATGCGTCCTAAGAAAAGTCCTAGGGCCAACGCTCCGATGGCTACTAGTACTAATGTCAGTGTATCTCCCATAGGTATTTATCATCTATACAGGAGAAGAAATAATGAGTTGAATTGAGCTTAAGAGATTGCTTCTTTGATCATTTGATTGAGTGACTCTATTTTATCTTCAGTCGTGCTATCTATCACGCCTGTAGACTCTTCACCTTTTAACTTGGCAACCATACAGTCGAAAGCGACCATGGCTAACAAATCTTCTTTATCGTCAATACCGAATTTTTCTCGGTACGATTTTAATTGATCATTGATGTATTTACCAGCAGTACGTACCCGTTCTTCTTCTTCCGGTTTCACCTTCATTGGGTACTCTCGGTCTCCTATTTTTAATCTTACTGATAGAAGATCCATCTATTTTTGTGGCTTAGCTCAAGTGCGAAATGCACTTGTCTATCTCTTTAATGTACTCGTTTAACTTAAGTTTCAACTCAGCAGATTCTTCCTTCTCTACTGTAGTACTAGATACAATTTTAGCGATTTTATACTGATTTTGAAAATCAGATAACTGGGCTTTTAAATCGTCAACTTCTCCTTGGAGCTGACTGTTTTTCTGTTGCAATTGAGCTTGAGCTTCTCTCTCTTTTAACTGAGATTGTATAAGTAACTTGAGATTATTCTCAAGTTGTTGAAGCTTTTGATCAATGGTTTCAGTGGCCATTATTTTCTAATTATTGCACCTAGTTCTTTTTCAAATCCCTGAATAAGTTTACTCATTGTTTTGTCAATGACTTTGTCATTCAAGGTTTTTTCTTGGTCTTGTAAGAAGAAGCTAATGGCGTATGCTTTTTGATTTTCGCCTATTTTGTCTCCTTCATAAACATCAAAAACACTCGTCCTTGTGATGAGTTGCCTTTCAAGTTTCAAGCTCAGTTTTCTAATCTGGTCAAAATTTATCGCTTTGTCAACAACTAATGATAAGTCTCTTTTAACCTCGGGGAATTTCGAGATCGGTTTGAAGTCAACTCCTAGTGGATAAAGTGTCATTAGAAAGTCCCAATCGATATCTGCCATAAATACTTCTTGCTTAACATCACATTGCTTAGTGAGCTTGGTATTTACCTTACCCATGGTGAGCAAGGGCTTCTTTCGAGTAGAAACTGTAAGACCATATGCGAACAGATCGCTTTCAGTTTCCGATGTGTCATAATTGTGCACACCAAATTTACTGAGCAACTGACTGATTGTCTCTTTTAGATCGAAATATTGGACTGCTCTATTTTTTTCTAGCCAATGCTCTTCGTTGTTTTCACCGGTAATAAAGATGGCCAATCGTTCCTTCTCTTTGTACTTGTCGTTGACCTTGTGATAGGTCTTACCAAATTCAAACAGTCTTAAATTAGTTTGTCTTCGTTTAATATTTCGCTCGATTACCTCAAGCCCATTGAACAGTAGGCTTTGACGCATCACATTAAGGTCTTCGCTGAGAAAGTTTAAGATGTGTACGTTTTGGTTGTCATCTAGGCTTTCAGTGGCCTCTGCGTAAGAATGTTTGGTCAAGGAGTTGGTCACAATTTCATTATAACCCGCACCAGCAAGTATTCTGGATACTTCTAATGAGATCGCATCGGGGTCTCTTTGTGAGAACTCTGAGAGAAACGTACTGCTCAGTGTATCTTTCAGCTCAATGTTATTGTAACCATAAATTCTCAAGACCTCTTCAACGATATCGGCTTCTCTTTGTACATCTACTCTGTAAGGTGGTACAATGGCTGTGAATCCTTCCTGTGTTTCGTTGCTAAATGTGATATCCAGGTTCGTAAGGATTTCCTTGATTTCGTCATCGCTTAGGGTTTTGCCAATTAGCCTGTTGATGCCTTTGAAGGTTACAGGCACTTCAAAGTTTCTTATTTCTTCAGGATAGATGTCAACGATTTCTGAGCTCACCCGCCCACCAGCAATTTCTTGGATCAGCAAGGCGGCATACTTTAGGGCATATACTGTAATGTTCGGATCGGTACCGCGTTCATATCTAAAACTTGCATCTGTTTTCAGTTGATGCGTTTGTGCGGTTTTGCGAATGTAATCAGGTGAGAAGTAAGCACTTTCTAAGAAGATGTCAGTTGTCTTTTCTGTAACACCAGATGTAATGCCTCCGAATACTCCAGCAATACACATGCCCTCTTGCTCGTTACAGATCATTAAGTCTCTTTCGGCAAGTGTTCTTTCCTTTTCATCCAGTGTTTTGAATTTGGTTCCAGCGGGCAGCGTTTTCACAATCACATGATCGCCAGAAATGGCAGCAGCATCGAATGCGTGCATTGGCTGTCCAAGACTATGGAGTACATAATTGGTCACATCAACAATGTTGTTTGTTGGATTAATTCCAATGGCATTCAACTTGGTTTTCAGCCATTCTGGTGACTCGCTTACCTTTATACCAGAGATTGTCAAGGCCGAATACCTAGGGCAGGCATCGGTATTTTCAACGGTGACTTTAATTGTGCGTTTCGTATTGTCGACCTTAAATGCCTCTATTGAGGGCATCTTAATGTCTCTTTTGAACAATGCCTTTAAGTCACGAGCGGTACCCAAGTGGGATGCGGCATCGGCACGGTTTGGCGTTAGGCCAATTTCATAAACATAATCTGATTCTAAGTCGAAATAGTCAGCAGCAGGCGTGCCATTGGGAAGTGTTGTATCCAACACCATGATGCCGTCATGGCTATTGCCAAGTCCGATCTCGTCTTCTGCGCAGATCATTCCTTCAGAGACCTCACCTCTAATTTTAGCTTTTTTGATTTTAAATGAGTCACCTGAAGTAGGGTATAGCGTTGCGTTTACAGTAGCTACAATTACTTTTTGGCCTTCGGCAATGTTAGCGGCACCACATACAATAGGTGATGGTTCTTCTTGCCCAATATCAACAGTAGTGATGCTGAGTTTGTCTGCATTAGGGTGTTTAGTGCAAGTCAATACTTCGCCAAGCACTAAGCCCTTTAGGCCACCTTTTATGCTTTCTACTTCTTCAAGTCCTTCAACTTCAAGTCCAGAATGTGTTAATAAGTCGCCAATTTCCTCGGGGGATTCTGGCAGCTCTATGTATTGTTTTAGCCAATTGAGAGAGATCTTCATTAATATGGAATTGCTCGTAGTGTAAGAAAGCCAAAATTAAGGATTTAGCTTTTTGATTCAGTCCTTTAGTCAACTTTATAAAGCTTTTCACCAGCTGCTATCGCAATCTCTAACATGTTTTCGCGAGGTGGTATGGGGCAGCTATATTCTGCATTAAAATGGCAATAGGGGTTGTAAGCATTGTTGAAATCGATGGTAACGGCATTAGTGCCCCTGTATTGTACATCCACATAGCGTCCGCCACCATAGGTTTCTCTTGCGCTAGTCTCATCTGCAAACATGAGAGAAAGCTTATTGGGGTCTTTTTCTTCCCAGTCTTGATAGAGAATTACGCGCTGTTCTGAACTATTTAATTCAAAGTCTGCATAAGCGAAGGGAATGTACTTTAATTGCTCTCCAGTAGTGGATGGAATGAAAATCGGTTGCTTTTTATCGATCATAGTGAGCCTGGCAGTCACTTTAAAGGACTCGTCTATGGGGTAATAATTAAGTCCTGTAAAATTGGGTTTTTCTTCTTCGGTCAGCGGAGAGCTTGAGGATAGCATAAAGCTATTTTTGTCTTTCCTATCCGTCTCGAGCCTTTCTAAATAATCTTCGAAACTTTCTCCTGCTGTTAAGAAATTGAGAATTGTGATGGCAATAATTGCCAATACGAGTAACCCAAATATTGTATTTCGCTTCATCGTTGAATGATTCAATCTGCGCAAAAATGCACTGCGAAGTTAGGCCTCAGGTCAATGAAAAGGAAATAATAGCGTGCGTATCTGTCATTTCCGAAGCAAGAACCTAAAGCATATCCTCATCGGCAAAACTGAGGTAGCCATCATCAGAGTAGATCAGGTGGTCGAGCACAGGTATTTCAAGCAGTTGGCCTGCTTTTTTGATCTTCTCTGTTAGCCTAATATCTGCTTGACTTGCTTTAAGGTTTCCGCTTGGGTGGTTGTGGATAAGGATGATACCACTTGCTAAATCTTCAAGGGCATATTTAAAAATGACCTTTGGGTCTACCACGGTGCCCGAAACACCTCCTAGGCTAATGGGTCTTTTACTAATCACACGGTTACTACGATTAAGTAAGACTACCCAAAATTGCTCGGTGGGTTGGTCCATCAGGTCGGGGGAAATGAGCCTGTATAGGTCAAGTGAACTGCGTATTTGAGGCCTTGTGGATACCGACATTTCTTTTCGTCTTCTTCCAAGCTCAAGGGCACTGACAATGGATACGGCCTTAGCTTCACCAATGCCTTTGAATTTTGTAAGGTCTTTTACGCTAAGCTTAGCAAGTGCGTTGAGATCGTTGTTGACGTGAGAGAGAATGTGTTTAGAAAGGTCAACGGCACTTAATGTTTGCGAGCCAGAGCCAATGAGTATGGCAATAAGTTCGGCATCTGAAAGCGTGGCTTTGCCTTTTAATTGAAGTTTTTCTCTGGGTCTGTCTTCTTCAGCCCACTTTTGAATACTGAGTCCTTTATTCATTACTTAACTATCTATTGAATAAATGTAAAGTAATAAGTAAAATTATAAAAATGAGATATAAAAAAACCGGATCACTCAGTGAACCGGTTTCTTTTAAATTCTTTGAATTATAGGTTGTTCACCAACTTCGTCAGTTTTGACTTGTTGTTAGCAGCCTTATTCTTGTGAATAATATTTTTCTTAGCAAGTCTATCGACCATACTGATCACTTTTGTCAAAAGCTCTTGTGCTTCAGTTTTATCAGTAGCCTCTCTCAGTCTCTTGATATAAGTACGAGTGGTCTTGTGCTGATATCTATTTCTCAAACGCTTTGCTTCGTTTGATCTGATTCTTTTTAATGCTGACTTATGATTTGCCATTTACTCTACGCTTTCTAAATTGGGATGCAAAGATAGGTGTATTTCAAATAATTGCAAAAACTAACTATTAAATTTCAGATTTAATTTAACAGATGGAGTATTTGCTCGCTTAACCTTCGGTTGAAACGTTGTTCTGTTTCTGAATTGATTTGCCTAAATTTAATTATAAATCGTAGACTATGAAGACTTTACCTACTTTGTTAATCGTGTTGTTAGGCCTTTTTTTGGGTGTTCATAATGAGAATTCAGTTTTAGTCAATGCCCTAGAAGGTGCGTGGGAAATGGAGACATTAAATGGCGAGAAGTTACAACACCGAGGGGTTATGCTTATTCAGGCACCTTATGCTTTTTACACCGAGTTTGATGTTGAGAACAAAACTTTTGTGGGAAGTCGAGGGGGAATGATTGAGATCATGGGTAACAAAATGTCTTATAAAGCAGAGTTTGACACATGGGATGTTGATCGTATAGGAGTTACTTATGCAGTTACAGCAAGTCTAAAAGGGAATCAAGTGACGCTAGACTTTAAGGCTGATGATGAGTCATATCAAATGACGCTGAAGCGGGTTGATAGTGGAACTGGTGATTTGGCAGGCGCCTGGAGAATTACAGATAGAATGCGAAATGGAGAAATGCAGGCCATGCGTTTGGGTGCTCGGAAAACAATTAAAATGATCACAGGTTCACGATTTCAATGGGTGGCCTTCAATCCAGAGTCGAAGCAGTTCTCGGGTACTGGTGGTGGAACTGTGGTATTAGAAAACGGTAAATACAACGAGCATATAGAATTCTTCTCAAGAAACCCCGATCGGGTGGGGGCTGACCTACAGTTCGATTATAAGGTCGATGGTAATAAATGGGATCACAGTGGACTCAGTTCCACAGGTAGTCCCATCAGAGAGATTTGGACAAAACAATAGGCTTAGTTTACCCTTTTGAAAACTGCTAACTTAATGCTGCCTGCATCTTCAAAGGCTGTTGGTCTTGGGTCCGTCAATTCGCTAGCCAAACAAAATTCGAAGGTGTCTTCATCGATCATTCGAATGATGCCTTTCATATTGCCGAAATTTTGTCCGGCAGAGTAAAATACCAAATCAATTCCTTGGGGTGATGTGGAACTTATGATTTCATATTTAAGGTCTAAAGCTACGCCATCGGTGACCCACCCTTTGCCACCAATAGTATCACCTTCAGATATCATTGTGGTGTATTTGTCTAAATCGAAAATCATATACCCTTTTTCGGTATCAGGGTCATTAATTCCACCACCATACCATGTCCCTACTAGCAATTCGGAGATATTACTATTGGGGTCAGTCGTTTCTGTTTTATTACTTGTAGTGCTATTCTGTACATTGGTTGTACCGTATGATATATCTGTTAGGTAGTAGCCCTGATCCCAATAATTACGTATTTGATCTTTTGGAAAAGAACTAGAGGTAATCAACTTTTGCGGACGATTTGAAGTGTGTTTGGATAAGATTAAAACCCACCAATTGTTTTCTCGAGAAAGTTGAGTGACTGAATAACCCGATGCTTGGTACTCTTTTATTTCTGATTCAGGAAACTGGGCTTTTTTAAACCACTTTTGATCTTTAATGCTGGCGTCTTTTGATCCTACTAGTGCCCAGCGATCAACTCCATAAGCAATTTCTGTAATCCAGAGGTCGTCATTCACGAATTCATCGATTTTGGCACTAGGGAAAGTTGTTGTAGTTGCCCACCGCTGCCTTGTATACCCACTATTCTTTGAGAAAACGAAGGCCCATACTCCATTACCATAATTCAGTTCTGTGATATGATATCCTTCATTCCATTTTTCTTTGATGTCGTCTTTGGGCCATTCATTTCGAGTAAACCAAGTCTGACTAGAATAGCCTGTGCCCTTAGACATGACTAGGCTCCATTTATCATTGTCGTAGCTAAGGTCAGACACATAGTATCCATCATCCCAATCGCTCTTGATTTCTTCTTTGGGAAAGGTATCTCTAGTCTTCCAGCGTTGTAGATTGTATCCACTATATTTTGTCATGACTCCAATATAATTCGTTCCTGAGGGAAGGGTAGAAGAAGCAATGGTAGCGCTTTTTGGTGCTAAGTATGATACATCGAGGTAGTCAATCTGAAGGGTTGAATTTGGAGGTACCATAAATCCAATTTTGTTGCTCGAGACGGAGATTTCTCTCTTTGTGGTTACTAAGTCTTCGTTTACAAAAAACTGATATTCGCGCCCAACTTTTCGAATGGTGAATTTGTTAAAAAGGTCTTTAAACACGCTTGTAGAGGAAGTGAAAGGGACAATGCTTTGGTATTCACTTCCAACTTTTTCTGATAAGACATATTTACCCTCAGCTGTAAAGCCAAAGTGGTATTTGTTGTTATTCTCTTGAATGTTGAGCAGGAGGTCATTAGAAGAATTCGGTTTACCGATCAGGTGTTTCATCCTAATTTCAACTTGCCAGTCTCGGTCCCAATCCATTACATCTAATTCATGCCAAATCATCTGAGCATTGTCGTTCATTGATATCCAATCTAGAAGGCCATTATGGATCTTGCCCATTCGTTCTCCGCTTCTGAATACTTCCCATTTAGAATCAGGTGTATTAAAATCTTCATGATACACCGTGGTTATATCATCTGAAGTGTAGCTTTTATAATTACCTGCGGCACTGACAGTATTAGACACCTCATTCTTATTGAGCTGATATGCATATAGGTAATCTACAGCAATGCTCGTCTTCGGAGGAACAGTAAAACCTATTAGGTCGCCTTTGACATCTTTATACGCAAGTGTGGTGACGAGTATCTTATTTACAAAGAAATAATAAGTCCGACCTACCTTTCTAACCGTCATTATATTTCGAGCAGACTTATAAACGTTGTCAGATGGGATAAACTTCAATACGTGTTCATAAGCACCATCTTTATACTCAGCTAGGACATATTTTCTGCCAGCCGTAAAGCCAAAATGGTACTTGTCAGAATTGCCAGATTCTTTGTCCCATATTAAATCCATGGCACTGCCTTCCTTTCCGCTGATCCACTTAACAGCATATTCTATTTCCCAATCACCCGACCAATCAATTGAAACAGTCTTGTATTTCACTTGGGTGTCATCGTTGAAAGAGGTGAAAATTAATTCTCCATCTTCAATCTTAGTTGACCTTCGGCCAGATTCATAACCTTCCCATGAGACGGAAGACGCGCCAAATTCTTCTTTCAATACACTGATCTTATCAGTGCTTGTGTAGTCATTATATCTTGATTGTGAAAAAGTTGGGTGAAATAATAGGAAGCACAATAGGGTAAGCGATATGCTTGGGGATTTTTGAGGCAAAGGCACAATAGGCAAGTTTTGATTGATGCCTCAAGGTAACAAATTCTTCGAAAAGCGTAAAGTTTCAGGTCTCAATTAGGCTTTGTGTAATTTTTGGCACGGTAATGGAATTACTGTGTGCAATGCATTAATAAAATGGTCCGGACCTTGAAATGAATGTTTAACATTAAATATCAAGGTTATGAAAAGAGCTTTACTAACAATAGCGATCCTATTATTCACTGGTTTGTCTGCTGATGTGTTAGCACAACGCACCAGACAAGATAGTCGAAAGCCAAGAAAGGAAGAGACCTTGAATAATAGACGAGAAGGCAAAAAGCCGAAGAAGAATAATAATGGCTATAGAGTCGAAAGAACTTCAAGGGTTGTAGATCGAAGGGTAGTGAGAGATCGTGGTTGGAGAAATTACGGTTCATCAAGTACAGTAGGTCTTAGAAATACTAGAAATGTGAGGTTCTATGACTACGACTTCCGGAGGGGAAGAAGAATTCTAGTAGACAGAGGTTATAGACCAAGTAGCAGACACATTTGGGTAACTGGTCACTGGAGGTATAGTCCAAGATTCAGAAGAGACGTTTGGGTAGATGGAAGATGGAGTGTTCGCAGAGCGAATCATAGATGGATACCGGGTAGGTATCAAAGACTAAACGGTGTCAGAATTTGGGTTGATGGTTGTTGGTCGGTCGTATACTAACAATAGGGCTCCTTGAGAAATCAAGGAGCTTTTTTATTGTGCCTCGCTCAATACGGCCTCGAATGAAATTTGCATATGAGAGGCGTTGTAAATAGCCTTTCCATCTTTTACTACTATCACTTGGGGTGATTCATGGTAAACCTCGAAGGTTTGTGCTACAGCGTTTGACACATCTCTGAAGGTTATTAGGTCGAGAATATAGGGTTTCATCGGATTGTTCTCACTCTTCCAAGTACGCTCCAAACGATCCATTACCATACTAGAAATGCCACACCTTGTGCTGTGCTTATAAATCAATACTGGCTGATCTTTACTCTCTTCAATCAACAATTGAATTTGAGCCTCACTGGTGAGTTGATTCCAGTTGACTTCTTCTTTTGGTTCACTTTTTTTCCAGAACATATGCTTAATATGAGGCTAGTGCTTTTAATTTTTCTAGAAGCCTTTTTTGAGGTAAAAAGTTCTCTTCTAAAGGTTTGCTGAATGGAACGGGAGTATCTAGACTGGCTTCCCTCATTACTGGAGCGTCTAAATGTTCGAAACAGTTTTCACTAATCCAAGCGGCTATTTCAGCGCCAATTCCACCAATCATAGTGTCTTCATGTAATACCAAAACCTTATTCGTTTTCTTGACAGAGGCTTCTACTGCTTCTTTATCCCAGGGTAAGAGCGTTCTTAAATCTAAAATGTCGGCAGATATACCGTCAAGTGAATTTGTGGCATCTAGCGCCCAGTGTACTCCCATACCATAAGTAATTATGGTCAGATCTTCTCCAGTATTGGCCAAAACTGCCTTTCCGACAGCTGTTGTATAATATTCAACAGGAATCTCTTGACTATGCGAACGGTAAAGCGCCTTATGTTCAAAGAAGAGATAGGGATTTGGGTCTTCAATGGCGGCATTTAACAGTCCTTTGGCATCATGGGCATTTGATGGGTAAACTATTCTTAGTCCTGGTGTGTGGAAAAACCAGGCTTCGTTTGACTGCGAATGAAATGGGCCTGCACCTACACCAGCGCCCGTAGGCATCCGAACTACTACATCGGCATTTTGTCCCCATCGGTAGTGAATTTTAGCGAGGTTGTTGATAATCTGATTGAACCCGCAGGTTACAAAGTCCGCAAACTGCATTTCAACTACAGCCTTGAATCCATTGATGCAAAGACCAAGCCCTGTACCGATGATGGCTGATTCGCAAAGCGGAGTATTTCTTACGCGTCCTTTACCAAACTGTGCTACAAAACCTTCTGTGATTTTGAATACACCTCCATAATCACCAATGTCTTGCCCCATAATGACGAGGTTAGAATATTTTTCCATGCTCTGTTTTAAACTGTCAGAGATGGCATCAACTAACCTTCTTTCGGATTTTTTATCACTGGCAGGTGCTATCACTTCTTGCTCAAATGGCGAGAAGAGATCGGCCATTTCTTGTTCCTGATTTACCGTGGGTAGAGGTTCGGCATAAGCAGTTTCAAGGCCTTCTTCAATATCTTTTTTAATCTCTTTCCTGATCTCAGCAATTGACTCATTGGTCAAAACACCTTGTTTGATGAGGTACTGCTCATAATTGTCAACAGGATCTTTTTTAGCCCAGTGATCCATCAGTTCTTTTGGAACATACTTGGTGCCACTAGCCTCTTCGTGACCCCTCATTCTGAAGGTCATTGCCTCTAAAATGATCGGCTTAGGGTCTTTTCTTATTTCTTCGGCAAGTTCTTTTATGGTGCGGTGTACTTCTAGAATATTGTTTCCATCTACCTGCACGGCCTTTATGCCATAAGCTGGGCCTTTATCTATGAAATATTTAAATCGATACTGTTCTTCGCTAGGGGTAGATAAACCGTAGCCATTATTTTCGATAACAAAAATTACGGGCAGGTCCCACACCGCGGCTACGTTAAGTGCTTCGTGAAAGTCGCCTTCAGAACTTGCTCCGTCTCCTGTAAATACGAGTGTTGCTTTCTTTTCTTCTTTCAGTTTGTGGGCTAGTGCTATGCCATCAGCTAGTGCCATTTGTGGGCCCAAATGAGAAATCATGCCAACGATATGGTGCTCTTTGGTTCCAAAGTGAAAAGACCTGTCTCTACCTTTGGTAAAGCCACTCATTTTACCCTGAAACTGCGCAAAAAGCCTGCTATAAGGTATGTTTCGGCCTGTGAATACCCCGAGATTCCTGTGCATTGGAAGTATAAATTCATCTTCTTCAATGGCATTTACTGCACCAACCGATACTGCCTCTTGCCCTATACCGGAAAACCACTTACTGATTTTCCCTTGACGGAGCAGAATCAACATTTTTTCCTCAATCATTCTAGGTCTTAGAATTTGTTGGTATAGGTGGAGGAGCTCTTGGTTAGTGTAACCAGTTTTTTTGAATCTCATATTTCAGGATGTAGCCAACAAAATTAAAGTAATGCCGCTATTGCTGAAATTAAAGATCATATTTTTAATTTCGCTCACCTTCCAGCAATGATAGCATTCGAAAGTTTTGTTTTAGACAATGGATTGAAAGTAGTGGTTCATGAGGATCACTCTTCTCCGATGGCAGTTGTTAACCTGCTATATAAAGTGGGCGCTCGTGACGAGCAGCCCAAAAAAACGGGTTTTGCTCACTTATTTGAGCATCTGATGTTCGGAGGGTCGCAGCACGTGCCTTCTTTTGACGAGCCCTTGCAATATGTCGGTGGTGACAATAATGCTTTTACTTCCAACGACATTACGAACTACTATATCACAGTACCTTCAGTTAATTTGGAGACCGCTTTCTGGCTTGAGTCTGATAGAATGCTCAGTCTGTCGTTTGATCCGAAGGTATTGGAAGTTCAACGATCCGTGGTAATCGAGGAGTTTAAGCAACGTTACCTGAATCAACCCTATGGTGATGTTTGGTTAAAACTGAGACCTCTTGCTTATAAAGACCATCCTTACAAGTGGCCTACTATTGGTGAGAAGGTTGAACACATCGAGGAGGCTACGATGGAGGATGTCAAGGCATTCTTTTATAAATATTATGTGCCAAACAATGCTGTGCTGGTTGTTGGTGGTGATGTTACGCTTGATCAGGTGAAAGCACTTTCGAATAAATGGTTTGCACCGATACCAAAAGGGGTGGACATTGAAAGAAATATACCTAAAGAAGCCGCTCAGCAGGCGTATCGATTGTTAGAAGTTGAGGAAGATGTACCAGTGGATGCGCTGTATATGACCTTTCATATGTCAGGAAGAAATGGTGAGAACTACCATTCAGAAGACTTATTGAGTGATATTCTTGGGCGGGGAAAGTCTAGTCGTTTGTACCAAGAGTTGGTTGAAGAGAGACAAGTTTTTAACTCTTTGAGTGCTTATGTAATGGGTTCTTTGGACCCAGGCTTGTTTGTGATACAAGGTAAATTGAATGAGAAGTTTGACTTAGAGGCCGCGGAAGGAGTCGTTTGGGAGTTATTGGAGGAGTTTAAGGCAACTCAATTGAGTGAGCAAGAATTAGATAAAGTTAAAAACAAGGCAGAGTCAACCATGGTTTTCTCTGATATGGAGTTGTTAAACAGAGCAATGAATTTAGCTTATGCAGATATGCTCGGTGATTTGAATTTAGTAAACAAAGAAGTGGAGAAAGTACAAGCAGTAACTATAGACTCCGTGAAGGCAGCTGCAAACCGTGTTCTTTCTCGGTCAAATGCTTCAGTATTGAGATATAAAGCAAAACGATAGGTGATGAAAATAAGGACTGGATTTGGTTACGATGTTCATAAACTTGAAGCGGGTAAAGACTTTTGGTTAGGCGGTATCAAAGTGCCACATACACATGGTGCTGTAGGTCACTCTGATGCTGATGTTCTAATTCATGTCATTTGTGATGCTTTGTTGGGTGCTGCAAATATGAGAGATATTGGTTATCACTTTTCAGACCAAGACCCAAAGTTCAAAGGGATTGATAGTAAGGTTTTGTTGAAAGACGTGATGGACTTGATTAGAAATGCCGGATTTGAAATAGGGAATATTGACTCTACTATTTGTCTTCAACAACCCAAAGTCAATCCGCACATTCCAGCAATGAAAGAATGCCTGTGTAAAGTAATGGGCGTTGGGCTTGAAGACTTGTCTATTAAAGCTACTACCACCGAAAGACTTGGTTTTGTTGGAAAAGAAGAGGGCGTTGCTGCTTTCGCGACTGTACTAATCACCAAGTCATGACCAGTCCTATTCGGATTATTGAAACCGAAGATGGTTCTCAGTCTCTTTATAATGAGAACTTGAACGAAACCTATCATTCAACTCATGGAGCACTTACTGAATCTCAATATGTGTTCATAAAGCAAGGGCTCGACTTACTTGTTAACAGGGATGAAACTGAGGTCAATATTCTAGAAGTGGGTTTCGGCACAGGGTTAAACGTCCTTTTGGTAAGAGACTATGCAAGGCGTAACCCCCAACTCAAAATTCGCTTTTCAACCTTAGAACCCTTTCCATTATCTGAGGCCTTGATTTCAAGTTTAAGGTATGATGAGCTCCTAGAGGGCGTGTCTCGAAAGGATTTTGAAGAGCTTCATAGTTGTGCTTGGGAAGAGGGAGTTCAAATCTTAGATAACTTCATTTTTAGCAAGCATAAAAGCCCACTGGGTGAGTTTAGTACTAGTTCTAAATTCGATCTGATCTTCTTCGATGCATTTGCGCCAAGCAAGCAACCAGAAATGTGGGAGATGGCGTTACTTTCAAGAGTTTTTACGTTGATGAGAGAAAATGGCGTATTCGTTACTTATTGTGCAAGAGGTCAACTCAAAAGAGACTTAGCTGATTTGGGTTTGATAGTAGAGACACTTGCCGGACCACCAGGTAAAAAGGAAATGGTGAGAGGGATAAAGCCTTAAGTAATTATTTCGTTTTTTTTTAGAGTTTTTGTTTACTACTTTCTCTCAAACTAAAAGAAATGAGTAAGTCCAAATGTTAATCTGATTAGGAAGTTGAAAGTTTTTAGGCCCTTTTCTAAGAGGTATATCCTCGGTATTGCGTATTTGGTCTTCACCTTTGTGGTGGTTGTCACTTTTGTTAGTTGTTCAACTACACGAAAAGTGAAATCAGAGACTGCTGCCAATAGTTCAGTAAACCCGAAGTCAGTATTAGATAAGGATGCCATTCGTGTAAAAGGCAAGGTCTTGAGTCAAGCAAAACGTATTAATGATCGTTACGAATATCAGTTTCAAGTAGAAGAGATTTTGGCATACGGGGCAACTTTTGCAACGGTAGTACCTAAGAATGATGAAGAGGTATCTTTAATAAGCTTCTCGGGTAATCTGAAAAAGGGTAATGTGATCACGGTCGATGCTTTCACACCTGTGAGTCGATCTTTAGGAAATCTAGTTTTGAATATGGTTAGCGAGTAGTTTTTGTGAAAAAGGTTGTCATCATATTATCCATCTTCACGATTCTGGCCATCGCTGGCTTCTATACATTTAGACCAAATGTTAGTGAATACAATACACGCACTTACAACAGGAGTTTAGATTTGTCTCAAGTGCCAAGTGGTGAGATGAAACAAAAGGAACCAGAGTCCGAAAATCCAATTGAGCGTTTAGAATTTGAGTTAATGCAACTTTGCGATCCAGAAACGGGGTTGCTTCCAGATCATATTACTCACCTCGAATTAGATTTTGCGAAGCGCAAATTTGGGGAGCAGCAGCGCAACGGCAGATCAAGTATTGGTTCTGCAGGCATTTTCACCCGTGGTGTTCAAAATCAACAGTCTTTATTTGCTAATGTTGGGCCTTTTAATGTTGGTGGTAGAACAAGGGCCGTAGGAATTGATATAGCCGATGAGAATATAATTTTAGCAGGTGGTATATCTGGAGGAATGTGGAGGTCTACTGATGGAGGTGGTTCTTGGAATAGAACTACGGCATTAGAGCAGCACCCCGCTGTTAGCTCGCTAGTTCAGGATACTAGAAGTGGTAAGACTAATGAGTGGTACTATTCGACTGGGGAGAGACGAGGGAATTCGGCCTCTGCAATTGGAGCGCTTTATTTGGGCAATGGTATTTATAAATCAGTGGATAACGGTGGTTCATGGACATTAATTGCTTCTACAGCGGTGGATGGAACGAGCGGTACAGATGTATTAACAACACAGAGCACTTTTTCCTTAATAGATCAATTGGCCATCGACTATTCTAACCCAAATGGTACGGAAATATATGCAGGCGTTTCAGGTGAAATCATTCGAAGTGAAGATGGGTTTGAGACTTTTGAGGTGGTACTTGGAGCTAATAATAGTGGTTCTAATTATACAGATGTGGCCATTACCACTTCTGGAAAGGTATTTGCCACTATTGGAAATTCCAGGTTTAACGGGTCAGAAGGAGAAGAAGGTGTTTTTGAATCGGAAGATGGCCTTAGTTGGAGTAAGTTAGAATTGCCGATTGGTTTTCCAAGTACCTACTCAAGACTGGAATTAGCAATAGATCCCTCTGATGAAAATTTGATATATGTTGTGGGTAATACTGATTTGTTTCTCTACAACGATGCCACGGATACTTGGACTGACTTGACTGAGAACTTGGACGTGAGTTCGGACTTAGGCGAAGGCCACAATACACAAGGTGGGTACGATCTCTATGCGGCCGTGCATCCTGATAATAGCGATGTAGTTTTCATTGGAGGCGTAAACCTACTCAGGTCCTCTGATGGTTTCAATACGGACGATAATAGAAGTCAAATGGGTGGTTATCGCCCAGACAATAACCCTAATAGTTTCCCAATCTATCCGAATAACCATCCTGATCAACATGATTACGCATTTTATAGGTCTAATGCCAACCGGATGATAGTGGGCAATGATGGAGGCCTTTTCAGAACTGATAATAACCTTTCTGAAAACAATGATATCATTCCAGTGAATTGGACTTCATTGAATAATGGATACCTGACCACTCAGTTTTACCACATTGATATAGATAACTATAACCTAGGGAGTGGGCTGATTGTCGGTGGAATGCAAGACAATGGTTCTTGGGCTTCGCTAGAAGGAGAGCCACGTGGAGATTGGGAGAATATTTTTGGAGGTGATGGAGCGTTTAGCGCTGTTACTTACAATTCATTGTACGTATCTTCTCAAAGAGGAAATATAAGGCGCCTAGAGTTAGACGGAGATGTTTATAGGTTTAGAGGGAATGTGTCGCCATCTAACGATGATGGCGATTTTCTATTTATTAACCCATTCATTTATAACCCTGTAAATCAGGATCAGCTTTTTGTTGGTGCACGCGGTAAAATTTTCGGAACTAATGACATCAGAGCAAACCCTTCTTCTAATGATTGGATTGAGTTGTTTGGTCCAGAATCATTGAATAATGAGTTTGTTTCTGCTTTGGCCATGTCTACGGAATCAGAAGGAGTTTTGTACTTCGGTACTAGGTCTGGTAGGATATACACCATTGAGGACACCAGGCACTTAGATGAGTCTACGGAGATCAAAGAGCTGAGTAGAGAAGGCTTGCCTTCAGGAAATATTTCAGGTATTTCGGTAGACCCGAAAGATGCCTCAAAGGTGCTCATAACTTTTTCGAATTATAATATCAATAGTATTTGGTATTCAAGTGATGCCGGTGAGTCGTGGACTGCAGTATCCGGTAATCTTGAAGAAAATCCTGATGGTTCGGGAGCTGGCCCATCAATACGTGCTGTTGAAATTATGCCCGATGGTAGAGGAGGTAATTATTACTTCGTAGGTACTTCAGTAGGACTTTTCATGACAGAGTCGTTGGCTGCCAATAACACGGCATGGGAGCAGCAAGGTGTAAACGAAATTGGAAATGTTGTAGTCTCCTCCCTAAAGGTTCGACCCATCGAAGGCACTGTTGTTGCAGCTACTCATGGTAACGGGGTTTTTAGAGGAGTATATGAGGTTGGGGTCAATCCGCACATTAACTATTCATTTGAAAACTCAGGTAGATCGATCGTTTTGAGGGGGAATGTTTCTTTCAATCAAGCAACTGGTCTCAGTTATCAGTGGCTCAAGAATGGCCAGATTATTCAAGGTGAAATTGGCAGTGAGTTGACCGTTATAGGTGGAGGAGAATATCAATTACTTCTTGGACTGGAAGGGGTAGATGGAACGGGTATTTCTAACAAGGTTTTTGTTGATCTTGATGACGTGCAACCAGATATCCTTTCTATCAATAGACTTAACCCTATTGGCGAAAATACCAATGCTACGGTTGTGCAATTTCAAGTGAATTTTTCTGAAGCCGTGATGAATGTAGATGAGAGCGACTTTAGATTGTCAGGAGGCGTTTTAGGTCAAATTAATTCCGTTGAAGAAGTTGTTTTGGGAGAAGTGTTTAACATAACTGTAGGCAACTTAAGTGGTTCGGGAAAACTGAATCTTGACGTAGCTTTAAATTCGGATATCACGGATAATTCTGGTAATTCATTTTCGGGGTTCGTTCTATTAGAGCAAGATTTTAGCATTATAGATATTACGCCACCGGTGGCTACCATTTCTAGGTTTACGCCTTTGAGTATTGTTACAAATCAAAATGAGGTAGTCTTCTTGGTAATCTTTACCGAATCTGTGTCTAACGTAGATGTCAATGATTTTATCCTCACAATTGGCGGTGATAATGGTGTTTTAAGTGATTTAACACAAATTGATGATTTTAGGTTTTTAGTAGTGATTTCTGATATTATTGAGGATGGTCTTGTTCAATTGGGCTTTAGCACGTCACAAGATATTAGTGATAATGAGGGTAATATTTTTGAAGGGACTATCATTGCAAACGAGGCCTTCTTTATTCGGAATGTTATTACCTCCATCAACGATCCATTGAATCCGAATAAGCGTGAGATAATCGTTGAGCGAAACCCGTCTTCTGGTATATTCAACCTTCAATTACCTCAGGGCTTAGAAGGAAACTCTCAAGTGAGGGTTTTAAACTCTTCTGGAGCTCTTATAAAAGACCTTGAGGTTAGGAACTACCGCTTGGGAGAAACGTTATCGATGGACCTTACCAAATACCCAAGTGGTATTTATGTTATTTCAGTCACAAAACAATCCGTGAGTCGTTCAGTCAGAGTGATAAAGCAGTAGCTAATCAGTGAGGTCTTTCAAATTCTAAAAAGAGCTTATTTCTTCTGACGTTTTTCTCCTGTAACAAGGTTATAAATAGTGGTGTAGTGATCTCGTGTTTCATCCCTACGCATGACTCCTGGTTTAAAGTAGACCTCAATTTCATAAGTACTAATCCATTTAGCTGTACCAGGTCCTACACTTAGCTCCAAAGCGACCTCATTTTCAGACAAATTATAGACTAAAAGCTTCAGGTTATTGTCAGGGTTGGAGATACTTTTTTTCTGATCGTGGATACAGAGTAAGTAATTTTTAAGATCGTTAGGCACAAATTTTACATCTTCACCTAATTTTTCAGACGCTATACTTTTGTACGCCTGCTGTTGACTTTCGGTACCAGGTAAACTCTTATTACTACATGCAAATGCAAAAAATATTAACAAGAGACTCATCTTTTTAATCATCTGAAATTATTTAGTGGGTAGCGTTAAAGATCAATTTTATTTTTTGATGATTTTCTTTACTGTTCTCGCTTTATCCGTCACAACTTCAACCAAATAAACTCCAGACTGTACTGTTGCTATATTCAATTCATACTCCTCGTCAAATGAAGATTTAGAGACAGACTTGCTGATCACTCGATTGCCGGCATTGTCAAAAACATTTAGTGTCAATTTACCGAATACAGGGTCGGAAATATTGACTTTGAACAGACCGTCAGTAGGGTTAGGGAATACACTCACGTTCTTCTCGAAAGCTTGGTCTTCTTCCGTAGAGGTGATAATCTGAGCAATATTACTTAGGCGCGTACAACCTCCTATCGTCACCTCAACTCTATAAACTCCCGTCTCGTCAGCAATAAACTGTTGGTTGGTTGCACCCGGAATAATTGTATTTCCCGTAGTTAGCCACTGATAAGAATCACCTTCAGATGCTGTCAGTACTGTTGTTCTATTACCAAGATCCTGTTCTTGTGTGAAGGTTGGGTTGAAGTTAGGGACAGTAGAGATGATGTCTACTTTTTGTTCAATAGTCTGGCCGTTAACTGGGCTTGTAATGGTTAGGCTGACAGTACTAGTGCCATTACCACTGTATGCTACCGTATGAGGACCCTGACCTGTAGCACTAGCTGGTGTAGCATTGGCACCAAAGTCCCAAACTAAGTCTGTTATCGTTCCTGTAGATGTGTTGGTAAAGACTACTTGCTGACCAGAACAACCGGTGTTGCCTGCAAAATCAAAACCAGCTACACCAGGGCCAGGTGTAGGACCATCTACCTTAAAATCGTCAATGGCCACTCCAGCGTCTGTTACAGAAGCATCCGTTAGAAATAAGAACCTGAAAGCAACGGATTCGTTTTGAGCCAAGAAGGAAACATCTGTAGAGAATGTTTCGAATTCGCCACCTGTGTTTCCACTGAACATTGGAACGCTCACACCAAATACAGACTCTGCGTCACTAGTCTGATTGTACCATCCTGATTCGATACGGTTATTTAGTTTGGTCCAAGTGTTCCCTTTATCTGTAGAATACTGCACGATGAAGCCATCCCATGTAGGTTCGAAACTGAATTTCGCTTTAAACTCAAGTGTATACTGACCTAATGTGAGAAAGGAAAAACCCGGTGTATATAATCTTGCCTCAGAGTCATCTACATAGGTAGTAGCATCTAAGTCAGTTACCCAAGCATTGTTACCACTGGCTGTACCGTCTTTTCCGGTAATGCTAGAACTTCCTAACTCAAAGCCAGTGCCAGCAAGGTTTTCGGCAGCGAAGTCTGTGAGATTAGATTCAAAATCTCCTCCAGCTGAAAGTTCATAAGGGACTGCTCTTTCAGGCAAAATGTTGATATAATCGGTTTGGGTAGTTGATGTAGTTCCATCAACTGTCAGACTCACATCAAATTGTCCTGCTACTTGGTAGCTATGCGTTGGGCTTTCTTCTGTAGAAGTTGTGCCGTCACCAAAGTTCCATAGATAGGATGTTGCACCATTGGATAAATAGGTGAATTGGATGGGAGTTCCTGTAAAGCCTATTTGACTATTTGACTCAAAATTAGCTTCAGGCGCATTTGCAACAATTTCAAAATCATCGATCATGAATCCATCTCTTTCGTAGGTAGTGAACCCCGGGGCTACGCCTACTACAAACCTAAAGGCAACATGCGGTTGACCAGCTAAGAAATTGATTTTGAGTTCTGTGTCTTCATTGTCAGTAGAGAAGTCAAGATTATTGTCCGGTAAAACAACTTCGCTCCAGCCTTCACCATCAGAAAATATGGAGGTAGCTACTGCACAACCATTAGCATCAGAGCGGTTGTACCAGTTGACGGCTCCAAATTCAGGTTGAGCACTGCCGAGTCTAAACCAATTGGCTCCACCGTCAATAGAGTACTGCATCTGAAGCGCGTAAGGGCCATTACAGAAAGAATTCTCTATACTCTTTTTGAACTTTATAGTGTAGTCTCTGTTGACATTTGACAGGTCAAAGGCCGGAGTGTAAAGCGCGCTAGAGTAGCGTTCTCCAATATCATCTAGATCGCCATCTAAGTCCGTTTTCCAAGCGTTAGTACCTGAACTTGTAGTTGCAAGTCTATTACTTGGGCTACCAAGCTCCCAAACATTCAAGTTATTGACCAAGGCTCTGGAGGTAAAGTCAGACTGATTTGATTCAAAGTCTCCACCATCTGCCAGCGTAAAAGGTGCTGTTCTTACCGGAAGGATGGTGACATAACCAGTCTTTGTTTCAGTACTGTTGCCATTGTCAATGGTTAACGAAACGTCATAAGTGCCAGGAGTGGAGTAACTGTAAGCTGGGTTTTGAGCATTAGAAGTTCCACCATCTCCAAAAGTCCAAGACCAGCTGTCGTTAGGTAAGAGTGAAGCATCTTCGAAATTTACTGGAACACCTACGTAACTGACCACTTGCTCTGTTTTAAAATCCGCATCAATGGTGCGTGCAAATACATTGGTTGTAAATAGTCCTCTTCCATAGGTAGCGGCTGCCACAGTTTCATCTGAAGTTCTGTATTGAAGCATATCTGTTCTCACTGAAGCGAGTCCTGAGTTGGTTGGTTCCCAGTTAGGGTTAGCTGAACTGATGGAAGTAGTTGACCAAACGCCTAATTCTGTTGCAAGCATCACTTGCTCATAATCGTTTGGATTATAAATGGCCCAATTGATCGGCATGTCGGGCAAATTATCTTCTTTGTTCACCCAATTAGCGCCACCGTCAGTTGTTTCAAATACGGAGATAGCACCGTAATTGCTAAAAGTGATTAACAGTTGATCATCAGTTGCTCCTACAGCAATACTGGTCATGAATGCTCCTCGGCCAGCATCAATTGAGCCCGTAATATTTGTAACAGTAGGGTTTTCACCGGCCGCATTATCGATTCTAAAAATTCGGGAAGCGTTGGATCTTGTTCCTACAAAAATAGTGCTTTCCGTATGTGGTGATATAGTCAGGGCCGTAATAGCTCCTCCGCTCAAACCAATGTCTAATAGTTCAGTAGCATCAGGTGTGGCTCCTATATTTTTGATTCGATAAATCTGGTTTTCATCAGCTCCGGAATAAAAAGTATTTGTTTTACTATCATAGGCAGCCTTGTTTATGAACGAGCCTCTATCATCGTCATCAATTAACTGTCTTGCGATACCATTGCCTCCATTAACAGAAAGAAAATAGTTGTTATTGGTGGTACTTAAAATTACAATGTTGGGATCGTCCTGATCAACAAAGCAAAAACCACCGTCACCACCAAATAATTCTGTAGTGCTATTCAAGCCAACAGTTGAAAAAACTTGAGTTCCGTTGTCTTGAGCACCTGCGTAGAACCTATTGGAGTTTAATTCATTTGTCATAGCGACTGAATAAAACAGCGCAGTGTTGTACCCTAGATTTCTAGCATCGAAATCAGGGTTGTCTGAGCTACCAGCATCTTTAGAATAATAAACCCCACCGTCATTACCAATGACTATTTCATTTGGGAAATTTGGTCTAACTACAATTTCATGTTGATCGGCATGAACAAAATCATCACACCCCGCTCCGAGCCAGTCAGTGATGGTTTCCCAAGTGTCGCCACCATCTGTCGATTTAGTCATGTTGATACCGCCTACAAAGACAATATCTTCATCTTCAGGATGTACGCTTAGAATAAGGTTGAAAAAAGCTTGTCCTCTTGTGAAATGATCTTCGCCTGTTTCGCAGGCACCTTCCCCTGCCGGAATGACATATCTTGGAATGGTAATATCCGACCACGTGTCTCCCCCATCAGTACTTTTGATAAAGTATCCGACATCAGCCCTACTTCCGCCAGCGGAGAGGCTTTGTGAGACCGCATAAACTACTTCAGGATTTGAAGGTGATATGGCTATTTCTACTCTTGCCGAAGGTTCGCTCGGTGAGATGGTTTCCCAAGTGAGCCCCTCATTATTAGATCGATAAATATCACCTGGTGAGCTTGCTCCTGCTGTGGCATAGATAATACCATTAGATGCTATTTCTATATCACCCATTCTATTACTGATTACGCGCTGCCAAGAGTCACCACCGTCAGTAGATCTCATAAGACCAGTGAGCGTGGATGCTAAGACTACCCCGTTGCTGGTCACCTCAATTTTCTGCACAAAGAAAAAATCACTGTTGTTCGTACTGCTGATTTGAGACCAAGTTGCACCGGCATCAGATGATTTCCATATGCCTAATCCCTGTATGTTCGTGGTGTAGCCTAGCCCAGTACCCAGGTAATAAACTTGAGTGTTTGAAGGATCATGCGTTAGTGTACTTACCGCAAGGTTAGTCATAATGTCATCTTCTTGTCGCCATCTAAAAGCTGGATCTGTGATGTCATTTGAGTACCACAGACCTCCACCGACAGCTCCTGCCCATACTTTCTTCGATGTAGGATCGTTAGGGTCAAACATGATGGCTCTTGTTCTTCCTCCGGTATTAGTTGGTCCTCTTTCGGTCCATTGCACACTAGGTATGGCAGACCTTCTTTGACTTTGGGCTTTTTGCCATTCTTGGATTTGATTGTAGGCATCAATATTTCGGTTTGTAGGAGGGTAGCCCAATGCAGCATCTTTGGTCATTTCAAAACGTAGATCTGCTGCTGCTCTTGGATTGTCGACCTCTTTATCTCCTTCATCGCCCTCTCCCTGATCCGACACAACAGATGTGTCTTTAATGAGATCGGAAAGAACTCTTTTAGACTCACTTGAGTTTTCTTGAGGGGTATAAGTCTTATAGACTATAAACGAGACGAGTCCGAGGACTCCCATAGTGGCGAATATCTTCTTGCGCATAATATAAATCAGATAGTTAAGGGAATTCTTCCTTAATAGAACAATACAAACCTTAGTAGCACTTACTAATATAGGCTACTGATCATAAAAAAACATTTTTAAAGATACATTTAATGTCCAGAGCTGACATCGCAGCGAAGTTATTTACCGAGCCAAGGCTGGCACAAAATGAGCGAAAATCATAGCTGCACTGAATGAATGTAAATTTCTACCATCGATATTCTAGGTGTACAACATTGGCTTTGTAGTGCTGAGAAATTTCTGTCCGTTTTAACGTAAAATACATTTTAAATTGTTCAAACAGGATTATTTCTATCAATAACTACTTGCTTAGTCGAAAATTAGCTAAAATGGATGGCGTATTCAGTTTTTTGTATTAACATCACTTAAGAGTTTCACCTACACTACTACTCGTAATGAATAAGTGCCCTAGAGTACATGCCCGGTTGGCTGCTGGCGTGCTATTCTTATTTTCTGTTTTGGCTTGTTCTGCTAATAGGTCTACCTATTCTGTTCAATCCCAATTACCTCAATCAAAACTATCCGAAGAAATTATCAATGTTGCTCCAAGTCGCATGGTAAAAGACGCTATTCGCTTGCAGGGAGTGCTGCAATCTGAAATGGCAAAAAAGGATGGTTGGTTTCAATATAGATTTCTTGTAAACAAGGTGGTAAAGTACGGTGCTACTTTTGCTACTGCTGAACCTTTCCCTGGAGAGGAACTTGTTTTGAACGTACCTAAAAAGCTAGGTTTTAGTTCAGGCTCCATTTTGATTGTCGATGTGACCACCCCTAGAAATAGAAGTGAAGGTAGTTTGATGGTTTTTAAAGTTTCTGACTATTAGTATCTGATGAAAAAGAGATATGCCATATTCATTTTATTACTGAGTTTGTCAGTACTTTCCATTGCTTATTTTAATAACCCATCTACTTTTTTTGTCAGAGAAGCTCCTAATTATAGGGTAGACTTGGATGCACCCTTGGCTGTGGAAAATGAGGAGAAGGAAAAGGAGAATCCTCAAGATAGATTGGCATTTGAGCGGTTACAATTGGCTAACCCAGTAAACGGTAAAATTCCAACATTAATCCGAGAGCGAGAGATTCTTTTTGCTAACGAAACGCTAAAAAAAGAACAAGACTTGCTGAGTATCCAGAGGTCGGCAAGTGGTGTTACGGCTCAAAATAATATTGCAATTCCATTCAAAAGTATGGGGCCATATAATGTTGGTGGCCGCACCAGAGCGCTCGGGATTGATGCGGCTAACGAGAATATAATATTGGCAGCTGGTATTTCAGGGGGGGTCTGGAAAACGACTAACCAAGGGTCTTCATGGGTCAGAACCACAGGGCTTCAAGAGCATCCGGCAGTCTCTACGCTCATACAAGACCGAAGGTCGGGTAAAACGAATGAGTGGTATTATGGCACAGGTGAGAATATTGGTAACTCAGCTGATGCCAATGGCGCTTTTTACTACGGTAACGGTATATATAAATCTACCGATAATGGGAGTAACTGGGACCTTATTGCAGCTACAGCAGTTGCTGGTAAATCAGGAACAGACGTAGTACTGGTCAATGATACTTTCACGACTATAGATGAATTGGCAATAGATCAATCCAACGTGCAGGGAACGGAAATCTACGCAGCTGGTGGTGGCAAAATTATTCGTAGTACTGATGGATTTAATTCATATGCAATTGTATTGGGTCAGAATAATACAGGAAGTACGGTTTGTGATGTAGTAGTAACTACCAATGGCATTGTTTACGCTTCAATCGCTAATGTCGGAGAGGGTATTGTACAAAAGGGAATATTCAAATCGAACGATGGAGTAAGTTGGTCAGATATAACACCTAATGACCTAGACGCTACATTTCCTAGGGTTGAGCTTGCCATTGATCCGTCTGACGAGAATATTGTCTACGCCATTACTGATGATCAGCTATTGGTATTAAATGCTCAAAACGATACTTGGGAGAATCGTACAAGTAATCTAGGTGTTTCTACCGATCCAGGAGAAGGCTATAACGCACAAGATGGTTATAACATCGTAGGGGCGATTCATCCTGATAATAGTGACCTTGTATTTATTGGCGGTACAAACTTGCTGCGTTCGGGTGATGCATTCAAGACTTCTAATTCCATAAGTCATATTGGTGGGTATTTATCTGATGGTGGAAATGATCAGAGCTTTCCTTCATATCCAAACCACCATCCGGACCTGCATGAGATTTCTTTTTTTGCTTCAGACCCAAATAAGATGCTCACAGGTAGTGATGGTGGGGTTCACCTCACAAGAAATAACATTGCTACTTCTAATGCTAATAACCCCGTGACTTGGGAGTCGCTCAATAATGGATACCTGACTGCCCAATTTAATCATGCCGCAATTCAAGAGTACTATTTAGGTGATAACCAGATAGTGGGCGGAATGCAGGATAATGGTACTTGGATAGTCTTCAGTAATGATGGGGAATCAGATTGGGCAGAATTGGTGGGTGGAGATGGGGCCATGTCAGCCATCTCTTACAATGCATTATATGCTTCAGCGCAAGACGCCTTTATGTTACGAGCAGAGGTTGTGGATGGTCGCTATCAGAACTTTAATCGAATCTCTCCATCCAGTGATACTGACGAATTTCTTCAGGTAAATCCTTATATAGTAAACCCCGTTAACCAAGATCAGATTTTTGTAGGCGCTAACGGTAAACTCTATGCTACTAATGATATCCGAAGTAATCCTACTGAAGGAGAATGGATTACAATTGAAGGCGAAGGGACTAGCACTCAAATAAATGGTTTTGTTTCAGCTTTCGACATGTCCATTGAACCAGAAGGCGTTTTATACTTTGGTACAACAACAGGCAGGCTTTATAAGCTCTCTAACACTAGAGATGTTACTGCTTTTACAGCTATAACCCAGTTAAGTAGGTCTGGACTCCCTGATGGCTATATCTCAAGTATTGCTGTAGATCCGAATGACGGTTCAAAGCTTCTGATGAGCTTTTCAAACTATGAAGTGCAGAGTATCTGGTATTCTCAAGATGGTGGCAATTCATGGACCTCTGTTTCGGGTAATTTAGAGGAGAACTCAAATGGTTCTGGTGCTGGGCCATCGGTACGAGATTTGAATATTTTACCTGACGGTTTTGGAGGTTACTATTACTTTGCGGCTACTTCTGTAGGTTTATTCATGACCACCAGCCTAAATGGAAACAATACTACTTGGCAGCAGCAAGCTTCAGATATCATTGGAAATGTTGTAGTAGCATCCATAGAAGTAAGGCCTATAGATGGTACTGTACTGGCGGCTACTCATGGTAATGGAGTTTTCAAGGCTAACTATAATGTGGGTATAAACCCGAATATTAATTTTTCATTCAATGAGCCTGCTACTACTGCGCAGTTAAGAGGAAACTTGTCTTTTGTCATCGGAAAGGGAATTGCCTATCAATGGATAAGAGACGGCCAAGTTATTGTTGGGGCCAATACGAGTGAATATACAGCCTCAGTGCCGGGTGATTACAAACTAAGGATTGCTGTACAAGGAGTAAATGGGGTAGGGGAATCCAATGTTATTTCAATTGATTTTGATTCAGAAAATCCGGTAGCCAACTCTATTCTTCGTTTAAACCCTACTCAAGAGAGCACAAGTGCACAAAGTGTCCAGTTTAGGGTGAGTTTTTCGGAACCTGTGATCAATGTTGGTATTGAAGACTTTCAGCTATCGGGTGACGTAACGGCTAGTATTGCTAGCATTGCTGCCAATGGAGGAGGGGTTTCTTATGATGTCACTGTGTCAAGTATTGGCGGAACGGGCACACTTGGATTGGACCTCTCTTCAAACACAGATATAACAGACGTAAGAGGAAATCCATTAACTGGAGCCGTTCAAACTAAGCAGACTTATAACATACAAGATAACATTGCCCCAACTGCTGTTATTTCTAGACGGAACCCTATTGGTCAAGTGACAGGTGAGTCAGAGGTTACTTTTTCAATTCTGTTTTCGGAAGCTGTAAGAAATGTAGACCTGTCAGATTTTGTGTTTTCACAGGGTTCACCCAATGCCACATTAGGAAAGCTAACAGAAATAGGGGCAGGTGATTATGAGTTGGTGGTATCGAATATTTTAAGCAGTGGAATGCTGGGAATAGGATTTTCTGCAGACCAGAATATTACAGATAATGGGGGTAACCAGTTTATAGGAAGTGCAACAGCCAGTGAGACATATATTTTAAATATTGATAACGATGCTCCTACTGCAGTCATCTCAAGACTTGACCCAATAAGTCAGGTGACGGATAGAAACCAGGTGAAGTTTTTAGTATTGTTTTCTGAAGAAGTTGAAAATGTAGGCTTGAGTGACTTTACGTTGGTGTCAGGATCTACCATTGCTACCTTAGGTGAGATAAATGAAACGGCAACTGGCCGTTATGAGCTATTGGTGACTAATATTGGTCCAAATGGTACACTTGGAATTGATTTTAGCGGCTCACAAGACATTGAAGATAGAGCGGGTAATTTCTTTGATGGCAATGCCATAGCCAAGGAAACTTATATAATCGAAACAGATGTAATAGCCCCTACGGCATCAATTTCTCGATTAAATCCCTTGGATGAAAATACAGACCGAAATGAAGTTACTTTCTTGGTGTTGTTTTCTGAGGAGGTTAAGAATGTAGGACTCAGCGATTTTGTTTTTACTACCGATTCACCAACAGCCGTATTTAGTGAAATTACCAGGACTGATATTGGACGTTATCAACTTTCAGTGAATGATATCGGTGGAAATGGTGTGTTGGGAGTGGACTTTTCAAGTGCTCAAGACATTGAAGATAATGCGGGCAATGTCTTTGGCGGTAGTGCAACGGCCAAGGAGACTTATACAATAGAGGCAGACGTTGTAGCACCGACAGCTACAATTGCCAGATTCAGTCCACTAACCCAATCTACAGACGATCAAGAAGTAACATTCTTAATATCATTTTCAGAAGCTGTAGATAATGTTGACTTAGCCGACTTTGAGTTTACGTCCGGTGCTCCTTCAGCAAATCTAAATCAAGTTACCGAAGTAGAGAGAGGCAGTTATCACTTGGTAGTTAATAACATAACTGAAAATGGGACCCTAGGTATCAACTTTAAAAGTGCTCAAAATATTCAGGATAAGAGCGGGAATGCTTTTGATGGTAATGCCTCTTCTAATGAATCCTACACCATAGAGACAGACGTTGTATCACCAACTGCTATTATTGCTAGACTCGAACCTCTGAGTCAAACTACCGATCGAGACCAAGTTACTTTTTCAATACTATTCTCTGAAGAGGTAGTCAATGTAGATGTTTCGGATTTTATCATAGCCTCAAGTTCACCAGTATCTACGTTGGGAGTACTTTCTAAAGTTGATGCAGGCAGCTACACGTTAAAAGTCTCAAATATCATCGAAAATGGGACGCTTGAATTAAACTTTTCAGACAACCAGAACATAGAAGATGATGCCGGTAATGCATTCGGAGGCACGCCAACAGCGCAAGAGTCTTACATCATTGAAACCGACATAACAGCACCTACGGCTGTTATAGCCAGAAAAAACCCGGCAAGCCAGACAACTGATCAAAATCAAGTGACCTTCTATATCCTTTTCTCAGAAGAGGTAAGAAATGTGAGTATTTCTGATTTTACGTTTTCGTCAGGTTCACCTGCTGCTAGCTTTAGTCAGCTGACTGAAGTTACAACTGGAGGCTATGAATTAGTAGTATCGAATATTTCCGGAAACGGTAGCCTGGGAGTAGATTTTTCGAGTACCCAAGACATTGAAGATCAATTTGGAAATCAGTTTAGCGGAACGGCACTTGCCAAGGAAACCTACACAATAGAAAGCGATATAGAAGCACCTACGGCTGTTATTTCCAGACTCGATCCGTTGAGCGAAACCACAGATAGAGATCGAGTTACATTTCTTGTTTTATTCTCAGAAGCTGTTGTGAATGTTGATTTAAGTGACTTCACGCTTTCATCCGGCTCTATCTCAGCAACGCTGAATGCCATAACGGAAATAGATCGCGGTCGCTATGAATTGTTAGTTACAAATATTGATAACAATGGTATACTAGGTGTTGAATTCAGTAATAGCCAGAATATTGAAGATAACGGAGGTAATGCTTTTGACGGTAACGCCACGGCAAAAGAATCATACACCATAGAAACCGATATAACAGCACCGACAGTGGTGGTGTCTAGGCTCAACCCTACTAGTGAGACGACTAATGTTACAAGTGTCATTTTCCAAGTGATATTCTCAGAAGCTGTTAGAAACCTAGATTTGGCGGATTTTCAGTTATTAAACAGTTCACCGTCAGCCACACTCTCAGCCCTTACTGAAATAGGTACGGGTGAATACGAACTAACACTTACGAATATTAGTGGCACGGGTACTTTAGGAATTAGTTTTAACAGCAGTCAAAATGTAGAAGATGCATCTGGTAACAGGTTCGGAGGTAGCATTGCTTCCAATGAAACCTATACTATAGTGGCCGGGAATGATGATGTCACAGGACCATCTGTGATCATCACAAGACTTAATCCATCGAGCGAAGTTACAAACCAAAGTCAGGTTGTGTTTCAAGTATTATTTACCGAGTCTGTCAAAAATGTTGACCTCACGGATTTTGTTTTACAGTTAGGAGCACCAACGTCTACATTACAAAGTGTAACGGGAATTGGCCTAGGCCGATATGAATTACTGATTACAAATATTTCTAGCAACGGTATTCTGGGTATTGATTTTTCAAGCACGCAAGACATAGAGGATGATGCGGGTAATAGCTTTGACGGTATCATTGCATCGAATCAAACCTATACGATTGCGTCTGGAAATGACGTGGTTGCTCCAACGGCAATTATCACGAGGCGAAATCCTTCTGACCAATTCACCGATCAAACACGAGTGACGTTTCAGGTTATTTTTTCCGAAGCAGTACAGAATGTAGATCTCGCTGATTTCGTGCTAGCAAGTGGGTCTCCTGACGCTACGCTTGATGGTGTAACTACTCCTGGCGCAGGTGTATACGAAGTTACAATCACTGATATCTCAGATAACGGTACACTCGGTATAGATTTTAAGCGCGATCAGAATATCCAAGACTTGGCAGGAAATCGCTTTGGGGGCAATGCCATAGCCAAAGAGTCATATACCATACAGAACCTAGTTACCTCGATCGATGATCAATTGTTAAACAGTGTTCAGTCAATTATTGTAGATGCAAATCCTTCTCAAGGGTTATTCAACTTAGCCTTCCCAACCTATTTTCTAGGAGATTTTGATTTGCGAGTTGTTGATGCGACAGGTAAACAAATGGTGTTTAAAGCTGTGGAGTCATACGTTAGTGGTGACCAAGTTGCACTGGATTTATCGGCATACCCAGATGGACTTTACATTCTGAATGCTTCTAATGGTGTAAGAACTGCCTCTATTAAATTACTAAAAAAGAGTAAGTAGTTATTGAAGCTTATTGGGTCTAATAAACCAGTTTAAAACTGATCTGCGCCCAAATGTGTAATCAAATAGTCAAGTGGTACGTCATATGAAGAAGTATAATCATTGTTGTCTAACATAGGTGTAATCGATACACCCACTTTTAAGCAACTAGGCTTAACTCCTTCCAAAAATCTATCATAGAGGCCAGCTCCATAACCAATTCTGTTGCCTTTCTTATCACTGCAAATCAGTGGCACAAAAACTACATCAAATTTTTCTGCACTAACCGAAGTAGCATTGGTCGGTTCTGGTATCCCAAATTTTGACTCGACCAGTTTGGTGTCTTGCAGTATCCGGAAATGTTCGAGTCTTCTTTGCTTAAAGAGCGTCTTTGATAGGTAAACCTCATGACGATCGCTGCGCATGAGGTGATGAAACAATGGCCAAGTATCAGGCTCTTTGAACTTCTTGATAGGAAGAAATAGATGACAATGAATTAAATCCTGATGCACACTAAGGAAGTCAATGCTATGCTTCAGAAGCAGCTCATTCCTACGATTGAACTCTTGGTCTGTTAGTGTATTTCTCTTTTCAAGAAACAACGATCTAAGGACTTCTTTATTCATGAGCTTCTATCATATGAAACCTATAATCGAACGGGTCGAAGGCTTGCATACATGAATCTATGAAATTTGGATTAGTCATGTAAAAATTCAAGAAGTTGTCTTTACGTTCTTGAGGTGTGCCACCTGGGAACAAAGCTTCTTTCAAGGCATAGATGCGATTGACCAAGACCTCTTGGTTTTTCCGCTCAGCCTTTAAGATTTTATGTTCAATTTTCTCGAGGCTTTTCTCTGACCCCCTCAGTTCTGCAAAGACTAGTTTTTCAAGCGTAGTATCTACTTGAGTAGCTTGTTCCTTCACCTCGTTGAACATCCTCTTCAAAAGAGATTTTTGTTGGTCAAGGTCCATTTTGTAAGCCGTGTTGGCAATGACTTTTTCCTTAACAAGTTCATTCTCTTCTTTAAAGAGATCTTCGAAACTTAAGCCTGCTTTTTCAAGTTTTTTGATCTGATTAGAAGTCATTACCCCAGCAAAATTTCTCGGCATGAGTAACGGGAATGTAACATTGAAATGTTCAAAGATTCCTTTGAGCTGAAGCCAATAGACTAACTCGGATGGTCCGCCCACATAGGCGAGGTTTGGTAGCAAGAACTCTTGATATAATGGCCTGAGTACTACATTCGGACTGAAACGGTCTGGGTTGGTTTCAATCTCTTTTTTGATCTCTTCAGCAGTAAACGAAATCTCTGAATCTAGTACCTCAAACTTTTCATCCTTTTTAACTATCCTCGACCTTAGGTTTTCCTTTAGGTAGAAGAAATTAATTTCTCTTGGAAAGACTTGAGTTTTATAGCCTTCTGACTCAATAGCTTCCGTTGTTTTTTTGGCTTGTTGCTCAGGGATATGCTCAAACAAGTCTGATGTTATAACAGGAGTGAATAGTGTTTTTAATGCTCTATCGTCAGCATCTATTACCACCAAGCCATGAGCTCCAAAAAGGTGGTTCATATAATACCTGACAGCAGCAGCTAGATTCTTATGTTTTAAGTAGGCTGTTCTAAAGAAACTTGGAATTCCGATAATTTCATCGAAAATGCGCTCTATTGATTTTGTATTAAACCTTCCTACAGCACCCGTTTGATCAGTTTGCCATGAGAACTTTTTGCCATTGAACTGAAAGTGATCAATCTCATCAAAATCGTGATCTTCACTAGCCATCCAATAGACTGGTACAAAATTGCAGTCAGGCCTAAGTCTTTTCAGTTCTTCACAGGCACGGATCACTGATACGATCTTATAAATGACATATAAGGGGCCGGTGAAAATGTTGAGCTGATGGCCTGTGGTAATGGAATAGGTATTACTTGCTTTTAGATCGGCTATGTTTTGGCTAGTGCTTTCTGTTGCCTCTATTTGATCGTACTGCCTCTCAAGAGCCCTTGATAATACATTTCTATGTTCATCAGGAAAGTTATGCTTGTCAATTTGGGCAATGAGATTTTCTGCCGTGGGTAATCCACCGTGGAAAGGTGTCAGTTTGGTATCACCGTTGATGTAGTCTAGGAAAAACTTCGAGAAGCTGTTCGTCTTTTCAAAGGTAATCTTGGTGATTAAACAGTCTGCTTTTTCCAAAGTGTCCATAAGCTTCTTAAAGGGCTTTAAGTGGATTTATCAATTATCTTCTAATCTCAGATAACGGGTTTTCCATATAAATCAAATTCGGTAGCATCGGTAATCTCAATGTTTGCAAAATCACCTATGCGCAGATAGTGTTCTTTGGCATCTATGAGTACTTCGTTATCAACTTCAGGAGAGTCGTGTTCGGTTCGGCCAACAAAATTTCCACTTTCTTTTTTATCGATTAGAACTTTTAGTGTCTTCCCAATTTTCTCCTCATTGATCTCACGAGAAATTTCTTCCTGTATTTGCATTACGTGATTGGCACGCTCTTGTTTTACTTCTTCTGGCACATCATCCTTATATGAAAAAGAATGTGTGTTTTCTTCATGCGAATAGGTGAAAATGCCTAGACGGTCAAACCTTGATTTCTCCACAAAATCCACCATGTCCAAAAAGTCCTTTTCCGTTTCGCCTGGATGTCCAGCGATCAGCGTAGTTCTAATGGCAATGTCGGGCACTCTTTGGCGCATCTGGTCTAGCAATGCCTCAGTTTTTTCACGCGTAGTACCTCTGCGCATCAGCTTCAACATGTTGGTAGAGCCGTGTTGCAAAGGAATGTCGAGGTAGTTACAAATGTTATCTCTTTCGGCCATTACATCTAAGACGTCCATCGGGAAGCCTGTCGGAAAGGCGTAGTGTAGTCTAATCCAATCGATACCTTCTACATCCGAGAGGTTTCTCATTAGATCGGCAAGGTTTCTTTTCTTGTATAAATCTAGACCGTAGTAGGTAGAATCTTGGGCAATCAGAAGAAGCTCTTTGGTGCCGTTTCTGGCCAAGTTTTTGGCTTCTAAGACAAGTTCTTCAATAGGTCGTGAGCGATGTCCACCACGCATGAGTGGAATGGCGCAGAAGGAGCAAGGCCTATCGCAACCTTCAGCAATTTTTAGATAAGCATAGTGATTAGCGGTGGTGGTGATTCTTTCACCAACGAGTTCATGCTTATAATCTGCTTTGAATTTTTTAAGTAGGGCAGGAAGCTCCATGGTGCCAAAAAAGGCATCTACCTGTGGGATTTCTTTTTCCAGATCATCCTTATAGCGATGGGAAAGACAGCCAGTTACATAAACCTTATCTACTAGTCCCTCTTCTTTAGCATCAACATAGCGAAGAATAGTGTCTACTGACTCCTGTTTGGCATTGTCTATAAAGCCACAAGTATTGATCACAATGATGTTAGCATCATCATTTTCAGCTTCATGCGTTGTATTGATGCCATTACCCTTTAGCTGGGTAAGCATTACCTCTGAATCCACTAGGTTTTTTGAGCAGCCTAGTGTTACAATATTGACCTTGTCTTTTTTTAATCCCTTCGCCTTCATGCCTATATTTTCACGAAGGGCAAATTTAAGAAATAAAAGGAGGGATTGTACCTGTAGGTTAGACTATACTCTCTTTCTACGGAAGGTAATAGGTACTAACTCGTCAGTAGGCATTCCAATGGTGTAAAGTTCCCAGTCTGAATCGTACTTGGCTAAGATTTGGCGGATGCAATCCACACGATCATCACTTGGGTTATCGCAATCTGCCCAGTAGAAAACTTCTACCCGGTAGTTATACGACATTTTTTTGCCGTTTACTCTTACTTCAACTTCGATTTCTTGTTCACCACTGACTTGTGGAATTTGAATGGCTATAGCGCTCATAAGACCTGTTCGTTAATGTACAAATGTTTTCTATCCATGTTTGTACATCACAATATAAGTGCCATTTTTGTAAGTTGCTGAATATTAGCGCTTAACGAATTGTAAGAGCTTACGGATGACCGCATGAGTGCAGCAAAATGTACGAGAACGTTCATGAATGATTAGGTTAATGCACTGTCATGTTAGCAAAAGGTGAAAAGATAATTACAAGGATAAATCAAGTATGAATTAAAACTTAAGAGGATTTACATTTTGAATTTGAAATAAAATTTAACTATCCTAGATTGTCCAATTTTAAACCACACAATTTAAATATTATGAAAAAACTTTTTCTTTTGGCACTTGTGACAGGGTGTCTTACATTTCACAGCTCTAATGCCACTTCTCCGTGTACTTTAACCGCTGACGGTAATCCAGATGGTACTTGTGTGCCATTATATCATTGGAAATTAAACCCTAAGACCCAAGAGCCCTATGGTACAATTATTGGCTATTATTGTTCTAACCAAGCCGGAACGAGAAATTGTTATACTGATAATTCACAACAATAAACTCTCAATATGAAGTTACTCAAGAAATATTTTTTGTTTTTCAGTCTCCTGATAACCGTAAGTGTTGCTCCTATATTTGCAGGAAGAACTTGCACTATGACTGTTGACCCTGATAATGACTCAGCTTGTAAGCCAATTCTCCGCTATACAGCAACTGGCTCAGAAATAATTGGTTACGCATGTAGCATTGGAGATATCAATGACTGGGGCGTTCATGACTGTATGATCATTACTGAAGAGGACGAAGATTGAATTTTGATCCCTATAAGTTAAAGTATGAGACATAGAATAATTTACCTAGGGTTGTTAACTCTAGGTATTTTTAGTTGCTCGAATGGATTAGAAGTTGCTGACAGAGAAGAGGTAGTGATCGTATTGCCCGAGTTAACGGATTTTTATATCCAATTGGATGGCGAGACGTCTACATTCAATAATATTTATCAAGCCGTGGATACTGACTCTTTACCTTTGCTTTTTTTATTTAATCAACTCAACATGAACCTCTATCTCTATGATTTATCTAATGGTGAATTGAAAGATCGGTTGGTTTTTGAGGAAAAGGGGCCAAATGGGTTAGGCAGTAGGGTCACATCTTTTAATGTTTTGAACGATTCATCCATAGTCTTTCATAGTTATTATAAAGGAGAACTTATTTACACGGACTGGAAAGGCAAAGTGAGTTCTAGATACCCTTTAAATAGCAATGACTTTGATTATTTTCCGAAGAGCTCTGTCAAGCACCCATTTGTACGGTTTGATGAAGAACTTTATTTTTATTCCGGTAAGTCGAACTCAGGGGCTGCAGTAGTAGGTTTCAAGCCTTTCCCTCTTCTCTATAAATACGAGAATGCAAACGGTAGTTTTATAAATATGCTTTTACCCGAGCTGTATAAAACTGATAATGGCTATTATTTTCCTAGTGAGTTATCTATACCTAGTATTGGAGTGAATTTTCATGATGAATTATTGGTTGTTAGTCTGCCTCTCGATGATTCAGTGAGAATTTTAAAAAGAAACGGTGAGGTAGAGAGTAAATTTTTTGGAAATCAACGACATAGGCTTAGACGGCCTTTAAGACTGACGGGGTCGAGAACTAATCCTAATGATGTCCTTAAAAATATTCATCGTTTTTCTCAGTATGAAATGATTCGGTACGACCCATACAATGAAATGTATGTAAGGACTTTCTTCGAGCCTACTCCTGAAAACATGTTAAAAGAAAACAAAGTACAGCCTTTAAATTCAAAAATAATGTTTGCAAATAAGAATTTTGAAATACTTGGTGAGGCTAGATATAGTGTAGTCAGTGATAATGTTTTTTTTATGAAAGAAGGACTTCTTCAAGTAATTATTACAAACTCGGAAGATAGTTTATTGATTAAAAGATATAGTACTAGTAGTCTAAAGTTTTAATGAATAAAAAAATATTACTTACATATATAATATTTCTATTTTCTTTTTCATGTGTTTCGGAAAGAAGTGAATTGGCTCAGACTGAGACTGAGATTAACCTAGTGAGTAATCTATATATAGGTATGGATGCAGAGACTACGCCTGGTCGTAACATCTATCAAGTAATGGAGAGAGATTCTTCTACCCTTTTAGCCTTCTTTAATCCTTTGAACTACAGTGTTTATGTGTATGATTTATCGACCCGTGAGTTGATGAGTAAAACTCAATTTGAAAAGGATGGGCCAGACGGTTTAGGTGGAAGTGTTTTTTATTTTGAAATTGTTAATGATTCCACATTTGCTTTTCATTCCTACTCGAGGGCAGAATTGATACTGACGACTACTCAGGGAAAAGTGACGGTTCGGCATAAGCTTAGAACGAAGGACTTCAACCATACACCGTTTTCCCAGTCTTACAATCCATTTATCATAATGGGTGCTGATGCTTATTTTTATGCGGGCGATATTTCAGCTGGTGGACAGGTGATTAAAGACTTACCAATGGTGCTGAAGTACGGTTTAGAAGACAGTTCCAAAAGTGACACGGGGATTCGCTTGGCACAATTTTATCAAACATCCATGAATAGGCATTTCCCTGGTGACCTTTCCAAGGCTTTCTTGGGCGTTAATCAGGAAGATAATTTACTTCTAGCTAGCTTTCCACTGGATGATTCAATTAGGGTTCTAGACTCTGATGGGGCCATTCGAAAGAAGTACTTCGGCCTAACCGGTTTTAAGGTTAAGGAGTCACTCAAAAATCAATATGATCCATCTGATCCTATGATGCAGTTAAAGGATATTATGCGTTTTGCACACTATGGAACAATTAAATATGACCCTTATCGAGAGTTGTACTTGAGAACCCATTTTGCTGCAATTCCAGACGAGCAATTGGATGAGAATCGGTTTCCGTTGGACACAAGAATTTTAGTGGCTGATGGAGATTTGGAGGTATTAGGTGTAGCCAATTCGTCAATGTTATTGGACAATGTATTATTTAGTCGAAAGGGGCTTTTAGAGCTGGCTTTTGTTGCAACGCAAGAAGATAGTTTATGGATAAGGGTTTATAATTATGGCTTTTAGATTTGTTTACATATTAATTGTAGGTTTATTAATGTCCGCTTGTACATCAAATGATGAATCCTTTGAGGATCGATTTATCGAAGGTATTTCTCAGGTAGATAGAATGGACTTGCTAGAGAAACAATATGTCGTGGTTATGCCTAGGATTGGTTGCATGGGCTGTATTAGTTCGGTTGAGCAATTTATGATGGATAGTGCGATACCTTATAGTGAGAAAGTAGGTTTTTTATTGACTGATATTATTTCTCTAAAAACTGCTGTGATGAGATTTGGTGAAGATGTTGTTTACGGTGAAAATGTATACTTAGATCAGGAGAACAGCTTCGATTTTGGGGAGAATCTATCTTTATATCCTGCTATTTTGAAGATAGACAACAAGCGAGTAGTCAATATTGAGTATGTCTCTCCAGAGAACCCTATAGCCATTGACAAGCTTATTTCAGCACTACAGTAGCCAGCTACTTCTTAAAAAGCGAATCTACAAATTCAGCCTTATTAAAGACTTGAAGATCATTTACTTGCTCACCGACACCAATGTATTTAACGGGAATTTTGAATTGATCTGAGATACCAATGACCACACCGCCTTTGGCAGTTCCATCCAGTTTGGTAATCGCCAAGGCTGAGACTTCGGTTACTTTGGTAAATTCTTGTGCTTGGATAAAGGCATTTTGGCCTGTTGAACCATCTAAAACCAGCATGATTTCATGCGGAGCTTCAGGGATGAACTTCTGCATTACCCTCTTGATCTTTGAGAGCTCATTCATCAGGTTTACTTTGGTGTGTAGTCTACCTGCAGTATCAACGATCACAAGGTCAGCACCGGTCTCTACGCCCTGTTTGACAGCATCATAAGCAACAGCACTCGGGTCTGTATTCATTCCGTGTGAAACTACTGGAACGCCTACACGTTCACCCCAGAGTTTGAGTTGGTCTACTGCAGCTGCTCGGAAGGTGTCGGCAGCACCGAGTACTACTGATTTACCTTTTCCTTTAAATTGAGCTGCGAGTTTTCCTATGGTCGTGGTTTTCCCCACTCCATTCACACCTACTACTAGGATCACATGCGGTTTATGACCCGCAGGTAGTTCAAAATCAGCAAGGTCTTCTGTATTGTTTTCGGATAGTAGGGCTGAGATTTCATCTCGCAGGATTTGATCAAGCTCCGAAGTATTCATGAACTTATCTTTGGCCACACGTGCTTCGATTCGTTCAATTACTTTTACTGTGGTGTCTACACCCACATCAGAAGTAATCAGTATTTCTTCTAGTTCATCAAGAATTTCATCGTCCACTTTTGACTTTCCGGCAACAGCTCTTCCGATTTTAGAGAAGATGTTTTCTTTGGTCTTTTCCAGACCTTTATCTAGAGATTCCTTCTTTTCTTTAGAAAACAGACCAAATAACGCCATGGTGATAAATTCAATTTGATGTAACAAAAAAGTCCCGCAATAAGGGGACTTTAATTTATGATATAAAAGCTAGATCTTACTTATCGGCTAATACAGATTTAACCATATCTTCCGTAACCATTTCTTCTTTGAAAGTATAAGCTCCTGTTTTAGGAGACCTAACCGCCTTAATCACTTTAGCGTATTTTACTCCGCCTTCTTTCTTTAGGGTTGCAACTACCTTCTTAGCCATGATTATTTAATTTCTTTATGAAGTGTATATTTCTTAAGGATTGGGTTGTATTTCTTCAACTCCAACCTTTCAGTAGTATTCTTTCTGTTCTTAGTTGTAATGTAGCGTGATGTTCCTGGCTTACCACTCTCCTTGTGCTCTGTGCACTCCATGATCACCTGGACTCTGTTGCCTTTGCTCTTAGCCATTTCTTTGTACTTCTAAAATTCGGTTTGCAAATATACGAAGCTAGTTTAGATTTTGAAAACTAAGGATTAAAATTAATTCACTAATTGTAAAGGGGTAAGGGTCTGATTAACAAGACAGAACCGAGTCCTTTTTTAATTTCATCGAAATCCCTATTTATTGCCTCTTAGTTCGGGTAATTTAAATTGATCTAAGGGGCTAGGCTGTTTCATTAACTTCTCAATTTCTTCCGTGGTTCTAGGTGCAAAAGCTGAGAGAAGTTCAAAACCATCTTTGGTAATCAGGATATCGTCTTCAATCCTGACCGCAATACCCCACCATTTTTTATCACACTTAGCGCCTTCAGGAATATAAATCCCAGGCTCAACGGTAATCACCATGTTTTCTTGTAATTGGCCATACGGCCCTTTGTCATGCACATCTAAACCAATGTGGTGTGACAAACCGTGTGGGTAATACAGGTGTCTCTCTGTTTCGCTGGCGATAATGCCTAGCTCGACAAGGCCTTTGTTTATGATGCTACGGGCTGTCGCACTTAGTTGAGCGAAGGTTACACCAGGTTTAGACATTTGAATTGCCTCTTCTTGTGCCTGATAGACTAAATCGTAAATGGCCTTTTCTTCTGTTGAAAACTCTCCATCGATGGGAATGGTTCTGGTAACATCAGCTGTGTAGCCGTGGTATTCAGCACCTAGGTCCATCAAAATCATTTCCTTACTTTCAACTTCGGGCTTGTGGTTTTCAATGTAGTGCAGAATGCAACCGTTATTGCCAGCGCCTACGATTGACGGGTAGCCCTCGTATTCAGATCCGTATTTTTTAAAGACAAATTCATGTATGCCCTGTATCTCTGTTTCAGAAAGTCCCGGTCGCATGGCCTTCATTACTTCTACTTGTCCGACAGTCGAAATGAAAACTGCCTTTCTGATCAGGTCTAATTCTTCTTGTGTTTTAATGCCTCGAAGCTCACCCATGAGTGTATTGAGTGTTTGGACATCCAGGTTATTCTTTTGTGGTTCTGTTCCTAGATTTGCAGTGCTCGTTTGGTATCCTGCTTTGGTTTTGAATTGTGTGATCAGGCTGAATAGATCGGCAGGGTCAGTGGGGTTGTCTCTGACGTCATTTTGGAAGTCGTAGAATAAGACTTTGTCAAATTTGCCGAAATCTATGTCGTAAGACACAAACTCACTGCCGTTATAGGCCTTGGCAATAGAAAGCTGCTCTTTTACACCTTCATTACCCATTCTTCGCCCCGTCCACATTTCTTGTAGGGCATTTTTTTCTTGAACGAAGAAGATTTCATTGTAGGTTTCTCCATTTTGATCTGTCTGTGCTTGCTTAAAAATTAGCAGTACGGCATGGGGTTCTCTGTAGCCAGTGAGGTAATAAAGGTCTGGATCTTGATGATAGATGAAATCTACATCGTTCGCTCTATTGCGTACTGGATTGGCAAAGAAGACTGCAACACTATTCTCAGGCATCTTTGCTCTGAGGGCTTCTCTTCTTCCTTTATGAAATTCTGATGTAAGAAAATCGGTAGGTGCCTCTTGACTTTGGGCAACAAAAAATCCTGATAACAAGAATGCTATCAGGACTGAAAATATTTTTACGGTTTGTTTCATCGAAGTATAAGTAACGTACTAGGACGCTATTATACTAAAATGTTGCCGTTTTGTCTTGCTTTTTTTAGTACAGCGAAGATTCCATTCTTATTGATGGTTCTCAAAGCTGATGTAGAAACCTTTAGCGTGATCCAAGCATCCTCTTCAGGAATGAAGAATCTCTTCTTTTGAAGATTCGGATAGAATTTTCTTCTGGTTCTATTATTTGCGTGAGAAACGTTGTTTCCTACCTGTACTTTCTTCCCTGTGATATCACAAACTCTTGCCATAACGTCTGAATTTACCGCTTTTTCTTAACGGACTGCAAATATCTGAATAATTCCTGAACTGAGCAACAATGGTTGGGAAATCTCTAAGAAAAATATGCGGCTGTCTCACATCCACTCTCTTTTATCACTTTCTATTCGATAGAGAATAAAGCTTTCCAGTGCCTCGGCTTGCTCAAGGTGAATAAATGGTACTTTCACTGAACCGGCTGCCGTGGATAGAATGATTGTAGCAAGTTGTTTTCTACGTTGGTACCAGCTCTGTTTTATCACCACGGATTGAATTTTATACAGCTGTATAAGCTCATAGATGTGTCCGAAAGTACCCCGGTTGTTTCTGAGTAGTTCATCATTTACTTCGTAGGAACGCTTTCTATAATAGGCACTTACGGTGAACCACATAAATACCGTCCAGACCAGAAAGTACAAGGATTGCCAACCCACATGGGAGAAACTGGCCGCTATTGCTATCAATACGGGTATTACTCCTAAGAATGCAAAAAGTCGATATTTTAGAAGTTTGCTTACACTATGCTGTTCTTCAGGGCGATAAAACTCCTCAGGGAAAACTGCTTTTACCACACGATCAACCTGTGCTTGATAACTTCCCGGAACTCTGATTTTTGATTTGAGCTGGTCAGCTTCTGCACTACTGGCTTGTTCAATTTGCATGGTGAACATATTGAACATCATCCGTATGGGGTTGTCCGACCATGAGACGATTTGAACTTTTCTCTTGTTTACCGAAATTTCTTCTCGGTTTAAAAGTCCTTTGACCAACTTTAAACCACCGCTTTGCTGAATAGATAGTTTTAAATCATAGTTACCCAAAACCGTTGTAATGAGTGAATAGGCGAAAGAGATAATACCTACAACAATAACAGATACTAGAAACATAATCCATCCTGAATTGACAATGACATCGTCATAACCGGATAATTGATCTGCAATTAAATCAGGCACATCATCGGTATATTCATTTAGGGTAGAGAACACAAAAGCAAACAAGATACCCATCGACTTTAAGTGGTTTTGACTTATACCCACTTTAAATAAATCTGGAACGCTTAAGTGTAACACTACTTCTTCTTCTTCTTGCTCGGTTTCTACAATTTCTTCAGCATTAGCATCCGAAGTAATGATTTGCGCTTTCTCTTTCAGGATGAAACTTCTAAGGGCTTCAGCGTCTTCCTTTTTCAAAGCATCAATGGTGAGTTCGGATTTTTTTGCACCTGCTGTATCAATTTCCAAACTGACCACACCAAAGATTTGATGGAGAATGTTTTGCTTAAAATTAATAGTCTGAATTCGTTCAAAAGGAATATTGGTTTTGGTCTTTCTCAAAATGCCTTTGTCAATAACGATAGCACCATCTTCAAGATAAAAGTAGAACCTGAAATAGGTAAGAACCGATCCAAGCAGGTTTAAAGCAGCAAAGCCTAGGGCTATATAGCCAACTATGGTAATGAAGCTGTCACTACTCTTTTTGCCAACAAAAAAACCGATGAGAATAGGCCAGAAAGACCTAATGGTCATTTTGACAAACTTGATCAGAATGATTCCAATGGCAACTCTTGACTGGCGTTGTGGCGTAGCGTACTTATTGATTATCTGTTCCATCAAGCGCTGTTTTGCCAAGTACGAATTCTTTGAGCTTCGATGCCGTCTCTTCACTAAGGCCTGGAATAACAAGGTCACTGCTTTGTCCTCCTGCCGTAAATATCTTGAGACTATGTAATTTAAACAGCCGGTCTAATGGTCCTTGTTTCAATTCAGCATGCTGAATACGATTGAAAGGAATGCTGGTTCTTTCCCACCATAATAGTCCTTTGGTGTAAATGATATCTCTTTCTCGAAGCGCATATTGTTTCCTAGGGAAAGCCTTGATGGTAAATAGGATGTTGAATATCCATAAGAAGGTTATTGCCCCAAGAGATATTGCATAAACCTGAAGCGTTCCCTCTATGTCGTCATTGAAAAAGATCATACAAAAAGCACCTACCATTAGAAGTAAAAAAAACAAACCACTAGAAATGAGCGAGACTTTTAGGTGGCCTTTTTCTATAGGGTTGTATTGTGCTGTTGTTACTGAGGGAAGTTCGTCTAGATTGACTGAGAGATTTTGGAAAGATTCATTCATTTTTTAAAGCCATATGGGCAATGACGGCAGCCATTTTGGCAACAATAACCGCGCTTCAAGAGATACTGCTCTGTGAAGACCAATTTGCCATCTTTACCAATGTAGTAATCTTCGGTTTTACTGGCAATGATTTGGTTCTTGTTTGAATCTTTATACATGATTTTTATGCTGAAACAGATTCTCTACCTTTGGTACAAGGAAATTGTTTTTACAACTCGCAAATAAAGTAAACTATTATGGAATTAGTACAGTCTAGCCAAGACGCGATCACATTAGAAAATCAACACGGTGCACACAATTATCATCCACTACCGGTTGTTTTATCGCGTGGTGAGGGTGTTTTCCTTTGGGATGTTGAGGGTAAAAAATATTTCGACTTTCTATCCGCCTACAGTGCGGTTAATCAGGGCCACTGCCACCCCAGAATCATAGGCGCTTTAAAAGAGCAAGCGGATATGCTTACTTTAACTTCTAGGGCTTTTCATAATGATATGTTGGGGCCCTATGAAAAATATGTAACCGAATACTTCGGTTTTGACAAGGTATTGCCCATGAATACAGGCGCAGAAGCTGTTGAAACAGCCATTAAGGTGTGTAGAAAATGGGGGTATGAAAAAAAGGGAGTTGCTGAAAACGAAGGGAAAATCATTGTCTTCGATCAAAACTTTCATGGTCGTACCACAACGATTATTTCTTTTTCAAGTGACCCTGATGCAAGAAAGAATTTCGGTCCTTATACAAGCGGTTTTATCAAAATACCATATAACGATGTAGATGCATTGAAGCGTGCAATCAAGGAATCAGGCGTGGTCGGTGTGCTCATTGAGCCAATTCAAGGAGAGGCCGGTGTATTTGTGCCAGACAATGATTTTATACAACAAGTCGGTGCGATATGTAAGGATCACAATGTACTTTTCATGGCTGACGAAATTCAAACAGGTATTGGAAGAACAGGTGGACTTTTAGCCATATGTGGTAACTGTGATTGCCAAGGGCACTGTGAAAAACAAGAAACATACACTCAACCTGATCTCTTGATTTTAGGCAAAGCCATTTCAGGTGGTGTTTACCCTGTGTCAGCTGTTTTGGCCGATGACCACATTATGGAAGTAATTACGCCTGGTACGCACGGTTCCACATTTGGTGGTAACCCACTTGGGGGTGCTGTAGCCATGGCTGCTCTCGAAGTAATCCGAGATGAAAAACTAACGCAGAACGCAAGAAAGTTAGGAGACATATTCAGAGACAGAATGAATAAGCTTATTGAAAAATCTGACTTAGTGAGTTTGGTTAGGGGTAGAGGTTTGTTGAATGCTATTGTCATTAACGACTCACCCGATAGTACTACAGCTTGGGATATCTGTGTTGCTTTAAAGGAAAATGGATTGCTGGCAAAGCCCACACATGGTAATATTATACGCTTTGCACCACCACTTGTAATGACAGAAGATCAACTCCACGAATGTTGTGACATCATCGATTCTACTATTAGTCAATTTAAAGCCGTTTAAATACAAAAAAAACCTTCTGGTCAGGATTGTTCGTGCATAGGCATGATATTTGACTAATTTTGAAATGTTGGATACTGAGGTAGGGCTTTTCTCTTCAAAGGTGTCTAATAGACCAAAACACTTGTATGCTGTCTTCAACCAAAAGGAGAGTACTGAATATTATATGCGTTTCATTGGCTATTGCCTCTGTCTCGTATGGTTTAGTATTGCGTTTTGATAAATCTGAAGCGGTCCTCAATAATGCTGTCGTTCAAGAGAGTCAAAATATAGAGGAATCTACCAAACCAGGTTCCGAAATTATTGTCAAGGCTAATAACCCTCTTACTAATCCCAATTAGCCTACAGAAGGCTCATTTCCATTCTTTTTTTAATCCAGTTGTTTTAGTATACTTTAGTGATACCAAAACATTGAGTATTTGAAACATATTGTCTCGCAATTTTTTTTCGGGCTTCGACTTTATTCCCTTCGTTTTTTAGAATAATGAGTTAGGGACAACTACTGTTGGTGTAACCCACTAATGGTAGCTTTTGATTCATTTGATCGTGAGGGTTTTGATCTTGGATGGTTTGTGAGAATGGAAATGGTTTCTTTGAGAAATTAAGCATGGTTAGAGCTGTCTACTTGATTGTGTCATTATTCCTAGCTGAATTAGTATGTGCTCAGACTGACCTAGAGTACTTTGATCAAATAAAAGGCAAAGCGGAGAGTTTCTACTTCACCAACCCAGATAGCACCAATATATACGCAGATTCGCTTTATAAACTTGCTAAAGAGCAGGGTAATACCGTTTATATGGGAGAGGGAATACGGCTGAAGGGCGTTTTTCATCAACTTAAAGCTGAATCAAATACTGCAAAATCCCTGTTCGAAGACGCAGCATTGCTTTTCAAAACTGCTGGAGATTCGACAAGGTACGGAAGGGCCCTCTTGTCTGTGGCTTTAATGGATATTAGCCTTGGTAACTATCCTAAAGCCTTAGATTTATTGTTTCAAGCTAAGACTATATCAGAAGTCCAGGGTGTTAAAGAGTATACACTGAGGGCTATTGCCGAAATTGGGCGCGTTTATTCGATCCAGGGTGATCACAACAAGGCTCTCCCTCAATTTCAATATTATTATCAACAGGTAAAAGACTCTGAGAATTTACAGGAATTAGCGACAGCCCTAAACTATCTCTCAGTGGAGTTCATGCATATGCAAGATCACGATAGTAGTCTGTTTTACTTAAAAAAGAATTTGGAGCTTCAGCGGAAGATACAATACCCAATTGGCATTGCTGCTGCACTTCAAAATATCGCCTCGGTTCATGAAAAACTAAGAGAGCCTAAAAAAGCATTAGCCTTTTATAATGAAGCTGAAGAGTACTATTCAGTGGCAAATTTTAATCAGGGGATCGGGCAAGTGAAGCTTAATATTGCCACCATCCAGTTCGGTTATGGAAGATTTGAAGAGGCAGCTGAAAGTTTGGAAATGGCTGTTAGTAGCAGCATGACTATCAATGACTACCATGCTATGAGAGCACAATTCCAATTATTGTCGCTCACTTACGACTCATTGGGTAAATACGCACTTGCGCTGGATAATTATATAAAGTTTCATGCGATGAGTGATACGCTGCTGAATATTGATAAGCAACGTACGCTTTCAGAATTATTCACACAATATGAGACCAAGGAGAAAGAGCAACAAATAGAAGTACAACAATCTAGATTGGGTGAACAGGAAGCAAAGTTGCAACGAAGACAAACCTTAATTACAGCGCTAGTACTGGTTTCTGTATTGCTAATTTTGATTGTTATTTTGGTAAGAAATCAGTCACGCAAGAAGCAAATCCTGATTGCCCAAGAAGGTGAATTGAAACTGCGGGAGGCAGAAATCAATGCAGTGATTAACTCACAAGAAAAAGAGCGAAATCGTTTCGCCAGAGATTTACATGACGGTTTTGGTCAGCTGATTTCAGTTTTGAAACTTAACTTGTCTCAACTCAATGAGGTCACCAATCGTGATATGGAAAAGCGTGAGGAAGTTTTTAAAAATGGAGAGTCAGTAATCAATGAAATGTTCACCGAACTTCGAAATATTTGCTTCGATCTGATGCCGCAGACTCTTGTGAAAAGAGGTTTGATGTCGGCTTTAAGAGAATTAGGAGGTCGCATTAACCAGACTCAGAAAGTGAGCTGTGAGGTGTTGGTTTTCGACAATAACGAACGTCTGAATAGCCTAATGGAAATCTCTCTTTTTAGAATTACTCAAGAGTGGGTTAATAATATTCTTAAGTATGCAGGAGCGACCAATATTATAATTCAGCTCACAAGGGAGGCATCTGAGGTTACCTTAACAATTGAAGACAATGGAACCGGCTTTGATACGCGAGATTTTTACGAAGGGAAGGGAAATGGATGGAAGAACATCCAAACCCGATTGAAGCAAATAAATGGTCAGTTCGATTTAGATTCCAGAGCCGGTATAAAATCTACCATGCTAACAGTTAATGTACAAGTGGATGTTGTACCCACTACCACGGAGTTAGAAATGGCGGATACATAGGATTGTTGTAAATAAGATACTGGGCTAAACTTGTTCCATGAAGTGGATAGGTAGTCTCAAGAGCGTACCAAAAAGACATAGGTCAATGAAAATAGTTTTAGTAGACGATCATTCACTCATTTTAGATGGCCTGAAAAAGCTACTCGAAGAGGATGATATGCTTGAAGTGCTTGACACACAAAGTAATGTCCCAGATGCTATTCGCTCAATCGATAAACACAAGCCTGACTTAGTGATCACAGATTATAGTATGGGTGATGATGACGGGCTTGGCCTAATTCAAAAAACAAGACGGCTTTATCCAGACATGAAATTCATCATGCTGAGCATGCACGATGAGGCTCACTTGGTAAAAGAAGTATTGAAAGAAGGTGTAAATGGGTATGTCTTAAAAAAGGACACCAAGGAGGAGCTATTGGCCGCTATCTATGCAGTGAGAGGCGGTAAAATGTACCTGTCCAATGACATTAATGCAATGTTGGTAAAAAGTCTTTATGAACCTGATGAAGGGAAACTCCTAACTGCAAGAGAGCGAGAGGTGCTTCATTTAATTGCGAAGGAGTACTCCAATAAGAATATAGCGGAGGAGCTCTTTATAAGCGAGCGCACGGTAGAAACCCATCGAAAAAATATCTTCAGAAAGACCAAGACTTCTTCCATTGTAGGTTTAATCAAATTCGCCTATGCCAATAATCTGATTTAAATAGAAGCTCTGTAGTAAAAAAGGGAGGCTTGATTATTCAAGCCTCCCTTTTTTTAGTTATTACAGTCTTATTGTCTACTTACAGAGCCAGTAGGTACAGTTCCTAGGTTCTGAGCAAAGTCATGTGCTGTGGGAGCAGTAGCCGCGTCTGCTGCTACCTCTAACCAAAGTGGCTTTAGCAAGAATGGCGCTGGTGAGTTATCAGGAACAGGCTCGACAGAGATTACGACTCTTCTGCCTCTAATATCCAGAGGGAATGTTTCCCCAGCAGGTGCTGCATTAAAGAAATCTTCGCCTGGTACCGGAGGTCCTGCATTGTTTTCTGTTCCACTGAATGGGTTACCAGAGTCACGAGCACCAAAATCAGTAAATGTACCAGTTGAGATTGGTCCACTGTCACCGATTACCCAACCTTCATACACCCAGCCAGCAGGTAGTGTAGGTAATGTAAAGTTAGGGGTTGGAGGCATTCCCGGAGTGCCAAACCAAACACCATACACATCATTGCCATTGTTTCCAGTACCTGCTGCTTCGTCAGTAGGAGTTCTTAGGAAAAGGCTACCAGCGGCATTAGAGAAATCTCCAAGAGCAGGCATTACCCCTGTAGAAAGCGTGGCTGTTGTTCCGTTGAAGTCACCTGCAAGAAGTTTCGCGTCAGCTGGAGCAGGATCTGGATCTGGAATAGGCTCAATGGTTAGTACAAATTTAGTTGCTGCCTCTAGGTCTTCTGCGTTAGCAGAAAATGAGCTGGTAGAAAGATTACCATTTCCGTCAACTGTGAATGTACCAGTGCTAATAGGAGCTCCATCAACAATGATCCAACCTTCATATTGTGCAGTTGCACCTAAGTCTTCCAATCCATTGATTGTCACGTTAAAATTTCCGAGTGAAGGGCTGTCGTCCTCTCCGCAACTAAGTAGTAGTGCAGGAAGAATCAATAGGGCCAATAGTTTTTTCATATCTAAGTTTTAATGTTTACCCAACAAAACTCAGCTTAGACTATCACAGAAATATCACGGCCAATTCACGTAGAGGTACCTGTTCGGAATATAGTGACACCTGCATGACAAAAGACCTTTAGAGTTCTTTAAAAGTATCAGTGCCAGTACGGATACCCAAACCCCAAATGCCCTGTATATCATATGATTAATGCCCCTAATACCTTTGAACAAAGACCATGTTCATGCGAAGTATTATATTTTTTATGCTGCTTATTACGGCTTTCAACCTCTTCTCTCAGGAGGAAGAGATCAAGTCAACATTGAAAGAGTATTTCAGTCTACTGGAGAAAAAAGAGATTTCATCTGCCTTAGATCATGTTCACCCTGATCTAATCAACATATTGGGTAAACCAACTTTTGAGAGTCAGTATAACCAGCTATTTAATTCACCAGGGATAGAAGTTAACCTCTCTAATTTTTCTATTGACACGCTGAGTCAAATGCACTTGCATGACTATAAGAAGTATGTACTGGTCGATTACTCGTTCCAAATGACCTTCAAAGTAGATATCTCAAATGACGATAGTGGTTTGTTACCAGATATACTACTTAGCTCTTACCAGTCTAGGTTCGGGAAAGAGAATGTCACTTCTGACACACCGGGCACCTACTTGATACAAGTAGAACGAGAAATGTTTGCCGTCCAAAGTACCTCCTTCGATGGTTGGAAGATTATTGATTTTGAAGAAGGAATGAGGATTATGATTGTGGGAATAATTCCTGAAGATGTACTGAAACACTTTAATAGATAAGAAATGAAAAAGCTTACTACATGTCTCTTAGTATTATGCTGCTTTTCAATTAATGCTCAAATACTAGAAGTACCAACCCTAAGTTCAATGGGGGTAACTTCCGCTGCCGCGAAGGTTGAGGTTAATCAATATGATTTTGTTAAAGACAAGGGGCTAACGCTGACTCAGGTTGACATTGAAACCTATGATGCTGCTGGAAGATTGGTAAGCATAGATAGAGAGGTTTTAAGCTCTTCGTTAAGTTATTTGTACACCTATAAATTGAATAGGAAGGGGTTATTGGAGCAGGAGAAAATAGTCAACTCAGCCAATAACGAAACCGTTAGAACAACGGATTATAGCTATAAAAAGGGCTTGCTTGTAAAGACAACTCAGGTTCAAGGAACTGTCACTCTTGTCAAGAACTATACCTATGATAAGAAAGGGTATATGGTGGGAATGGAGGCCATTGAAAATGGCACTAAAAAGGGAGAGGAATTCTATAAGGTGGACGATCAGGGAAGGCGTACCTCCTATTCTCAACAGTTACCAACCGAGGAAACTGCTCGATTCATATCTTCATATAGCTATAAGACTGAAGGCAATATAGAGGTCAAAACTGAGACCAGAAATGTAGAGGGTGTCAAGTATGAGATAATAGCTCGAAAAGATCTGGATGCCAACCGAACATTAAAAGAGACCACACGAAACTTGAGCAATAATCAGTCTGGGTTTAACAATTTTATTTTTGACAATGACGAAAAAGGGAGTTGGATTAAAGGAGAGATTGTTGATAATCAATTTGGTAGGTCTCGATTAAAATTGAGGCAGATTAGTTACTCAGATGGATCTACTACCGGGCGAACAAGGATGGTCTCTGCTGATGGTCATGCAAGATACTATCGCCAGAATAGTCAGTATCAGGTTCTTTACAATGGTAGAGTGATCAATACGGGAGTAGCAGAGAGTTTGTCTGCTACGGGTGATCGCCTGGTGTACTCTGCAGTCGATAGTGCCATGATCTTGTTAAAAGGATATGACGATAAGGCATTTCAAAACAACTGGCATGAGGCACAAATTCTGTCTCATGGTAAGGATTCCATAATATGGTTTGGCAAGGATTCAGGAATTAATGCCTATAAAAAAGGGAGAAGGCTTGTACCTGGAACAAACTCAAATAGCCCGATAAAAACGGCAAAAGTTGGTAGTACCATCATAGCATATGCCACTCAAGGTATTGAAAAGACTTTTATTGCTAGAGAGTTCAATTCAGAGGAGAACCTAGGTAAGCCTCATTATCCAATATATACTGATGAACATACTTACTGGGGAAAAGCCACAGACAGTACTTATCAACTTGTAAGCCATGGTAATCCAATTGTTATCAAAAAGCAAGCTGAAGATTTGAATGGGAACTTTATTATCAGTTCTAGTACTGGAGATTGGTATAGCCTGCCAGGTTTTAGAGAAAAATTCGACAACGAGCAGCCAGGCGATGTCTTCTCAGCATTGTTGCTTGACGATCCGATAAGTCAAATCAAAGATGAATCATTGTTTGATGCTGATTTTGGAACTTTCACACATGATAACTTCAAAAAGAAGCAATACACTTTGAAAACTGCCGATGGTCTTAATGTAACAAGTTTGGCAATGCAAACCCTGAAGACCAGGGGCAACGAGCTTATTACATACTTTCCTTTGACCAAGCAGTACCTTAAAATGGATGGCTACTATGCTGCTGCCGCTGAAGCAGAGCTAACAGATCAGCCTGTTTCTATTTTATTGGCCGGCCATGAAAATGGATATTACATATACAATGATGGTGGGAATATTGAATTTTTTCAGGAGGGGCGAGCTTCCACTAAATATAGATTCGGTGCTCATACTTTAAGAAAAGAGACCAAGCATTATGGTGCTGTTTTGTACGATTCGGCTAGGAATGTGACATACGGAATGAACTATGACTTGGCTAATGGCGATGGTATGGGACAGATGAAAAAACTCCCGATTATCAACTACAATGTCTACTTACTAAAACTTGCCGAGGGGAGATGGGTGGTTTTTAATGGAGGAGGGAAGCTCGGGAATTATGACAATTCTACAATTGATGGTGATGCAGCAATTTTCTTTTTCAAAGACCATGGAAATAAGATTGGAGCCTATAGGTTTGAGGGATATGATAAGGCTGAGATGGGTGATTTTATTGCCTCTGAATACATCACTGGAAAAGAAGCCATAGCACTTTCAGAAAGACTGCAGATAAATCCATTGATATCCAAAGAGCCTGAGAAGAGGCCTTGACAATTCCTTATCTGCGCTGATTTACAAAACCACCTATTAGAGCCTTTATTAGTTCCTTTTGCTCCTTTTAAGTCAATAGTGATCATTGTGCTCAGTACTAGCACGGATATCAAAACCCCTGTTATACGCCATTTTTTGACTTCACTTAGAGCGGCATCTTTATAAAATAACCCATAGCCCTATGAGATACCTTATTGTCCTACTCCTTACTACCTTTTCCAGTCCTTCCTTTTCTCAAGACAGAACTAAAGTTGATTTCGAGAAGGATGTCCGCTCTGTGAGGACTACGTTGGATGGAAAAAAACTCATTATCAAATCTAAAAAATGGCGAAGGCCGGGGTTGGGTCCTAAATGGCGTGACTACTTGGTTTATGATTTCGACTCGAGGGCGATTAGTTTTTTTTCACGTACTGGCCCCTATGGAGGCTTCTCCCCAAATGCAAACTACTTTGTTGAAACTGAGATGAGCTATGTGGATAGAAAAAGAGGTCCTTACGAAGTCACACTCTTAAACCTAAATACCAACCAAAAGCAATCGTGGCAAAACGAGCATTTTGGGCTTGCAGTTTATGATGATGGTCGAGTTTTGGCTTCTAAAGCCAAGACCGATAAGGGAAGCGCAAGTGTTGATAACCTGTCGAGCCTGTATTTATATGATCCACAAGGAGGTAATAAACCCAAAGAGTTGGTAGGTAAAAAGGAAGTTTTGGCAAAATGGCTTTACAATTATGACTATGGCTTGGATACAGATTCTGAGTTTTTCCAATGGTTGAGTCCGGATAACCTGAGCTCATGGGGCGGTGATTTATATAGTAAGAGCTATCGGTTTGTTAGTCTTAAATTATACGATCTAGAAAATGGAGACAAGAAAGACCTTATAGTGTCTTTTGAAGATGATACCACGTCTCTGCCAGAGAATACAATTCTGGCGGTTGGCGGAAAACAAGCAATACTGCGTAGGGGATCGAGGAAAAATGAAGGGCAATGGCTCGACTACTTTATCACTACCGACCCTGATCAGAAACTGGGTATTTCTAATCAAGATACTCACGCTGCACCTCCCCATTACCAAATGATAAATGATAAGATTTATCAGTTCGATAGTACAGGATCTGTCGTGACTCGATTCGTAAAGAATTCGACCGGGTTAATACATAGTGACAAGGTTTGGTACACTAAAATTCCGAAGGCCATGCTGAATGGATCAGACTATAGATTTACGATAGCATCTGATAAATATTTAGTGGCGGTGCCTACTATAAGAACCGGAAAGGAAGCCGATGTAATTATCTACGACCTTGAGACCGAAGCTATAGTGGACAACTTTTCACTCTATCAGAATGATAAACCAAAGGAAGCAGCACCAAGTTATTCTACCAAGAGGCTATATAAGAGTGATTTGCTGAATAGTTATGATAGGTTGTCAATGCCATATACTTTGCGTAATCCTTCTGGTAGAAGCGTAACTGGCCTGCCAGGAGCATCTAGCATAGGTGGAGGGCAAGTGTATGCCCTTGGAATGATTGGCGTTGCCGCAGGAAATTCTGATGCTCCAATATTACTTTCACTGACTCGGCATACAGCCTCCAACGGTTCTGTAGTTTCCACTTACCATGTTTCAGTCTTTGATAAGGATGGAAACTTCAAATCAAGTAAGGCAATTGGCAATGTAGAGCAAAGCAGTGGAGGTAGAACTTATGCAGTTGTCAACTTCAAAATCCAACGTGAGGCTTACAATACCTTTACTATCATTGGAGAGCAGCAGTTTGAGCAGCGTAAGACACCTTTCAAAATCACCATAGAACCAACTGGTAACATTCACTAAAAAGAAATGGTATGAGAAACGTATTGTTGACTCTTCTTTCGATTTTGTCCATGGCTGCGGCAGGGCAAATACCTGGTAACGTAATTGAACGATCACCCGATGGAAAATATCTTCGGATTCAAAACAGAGTGATGTATAGTTCCAAAGGAGCTGCACGGGATTTGACAATTTATAATTTTGAAACAGATACTAAAGAAACCATCAAGCAGGTGAGTGCCTACGGGGGATACTCACCCAATCATAGCTACTTGGCATATAGCAAACACACCAAAGACAGAAACAAACATGTTTATAAGAATGAATTGTTATCACTAAACACGGGTCGTAAATCCTATTTTTCAGATGATCATCTTGTGCTCAAAGTCTTTGATAATGGTAAGATACTATCAACGAAACCTAGTTTTAACAAATACGGAAATGTAAAATCGCAGTCTGGCCTCTATGTCTTAGAGCCCAAGAATGGAGAGAAAATTACGATCCTGGGCAAAAAAGAAGACCTAAAGAACTATCTGGGTTTCAATCACCAATTCACTAATAACCTTAAGTACTCTTTGAAACTCCAAGGGGACGATCTAGCAATTCATGATCTTGAAACAGGTGATGCAAGGTCCCACACTATTAATTGGCCTGATGTGGCGCGCCTGGGCAACAAGCGATTGATTGAGGCTCATGAAGTGGGGAGCATTTTTAGAGTGTCGGATACTAAGGATGGTGAAAGCATCTGGTTCGACTTTTACTATGTTTTTGAAGCAAAGTCCCTGTTGCCAATGAAAGATCATACGCAAATAAAGACCAGGCCAGCCTATGGCTTAATCAATGGGAAAATCTATGAGATTGACCCTGGGCAAAAAAAGGTTACAAAGTATTCAGCGGAGTCAGCAGGACTAGTTGAAGAGACATATTGGACATTTAGTTCCGCTGATTATAGAAGAGATATAAAGGATTACGATTTTGCGTTGGTCTCAGAAGACAGGCTAGCTGTAATTCATTTTACGGATGGCTTAATGCAAGTGGTTGACCTTGCCAATGATCGTCTCATCAAGGAAGTTAGTCTTTTTAAAACAATGCCAATCACTACGGTGTCGGCAAGCAAACCTAAAGCTTCCGAGAAGCTGCAAAAAAAGGTCTATAATAATGTGTTCCTAAACAGCTTTGATCCACTTCAATTGTCCTATCGACTTGATTATAATACTATTCGAGGCAGAGAGGTGACACGGCCTAATGGTCAAGATGTGTCGGCTATTGGACTACTCGGCAATACAACCGATGGAAGTCCTATAGTACTTATGATGAGGCGCTATAATGCGCAAGGAGCAGAGATTATAAATTTTGAAGTGGCGGTCTATGACGAGCAAGCCAATCTGAAAAGCTCAAAAGCAGTAGGTTTTACTTCAAGAGATCGTTCAGGGGTGCCAAACAAAGTGGACTTTGTTATCAATCGAAAAGGACAGAGTGTCGTCTTTGAGGTCAATCAGAAGGAGGGTAGTTCCAATAGAAAGTATCAAGTAATCATCAATCAGGCCGGAACAATTACAAGGACACAATAGATAAAGTGTAGAAATAATGAAAAGGAGAATCTATAGTCTGTTTTTTTTAGCCACATTTTTTGTTCTGTTGGGTTCAATTAATGTTCTGGCACAAGATGACCTAAATACCAAATACCTGAAGGCTTATGAATTGGTCAAACAGAACCAAACCAACCAATCAATTCAATTGCTAGGCGAGGTGATGCAAATGAATAGTTACTTGGAAAATGTATACGCCATGTACGCATTCAACTTTATGCTGCAGGACAATTTGGGCATGGCAAATAACTATCTAAATCAAGTGGAGGATATGGGCGAGGCTACTTTATACCCCATATTTATGAGGGCTAATTTGAAGGTTTTCGAAGGTAAGATTGACGAAGCTAAAGCACTGATCCAAAATGCACTTCAGTATCAAGAACTAGAAGATGACATCAAAGACATCAATGATGCTTGGGACACATTTATAAAGTTTGGAAAACGAACTGATGCCTTTAGCGAATTGAAGGCTTGGTTGCCAACTGTGGAGGTAGACAACAGTCATTTTACTAGCGCAATTCAGTCTTATCTTAAAGCCACTGAACAAGCAAAAAACGGTAAGCATCAACGGTCTATCGAGTTATTCAATCAGTCCGTTGATGCTTTGAGTAGAATAAGTCCAAAACCTGAAAATACTATCTATAAATGGCAAGCTGAGATCGGTGCTACACTCTATTACAATGGATTGGTAGAAGAGGGTGGGCAATTGCTGAGCAATACTTATTTGAATATTGTCAATAGCTCGACCATTGGTAGTTATGTGAAAACAATTGCCGGATACTACTACTCAGATTATCTCAACTACATAGGTAATTACGATCGGGGACTGGAAGTAATTGACAGAACTTTGCCCGCAGGTCAACAACTGATTGGCTATTATTTGTATGCTGAATTATTACTGAGAAAAGCCAATATGCTAAATGCGCAAGGTAATAGTTCTGGGCAGAGATCAATAGCGAATCAATTACTACAAGTTGGTCAAAGTCAAAAAGACAATTACTTTATGACTCAAGCCTATAACAGTATTGGCACCTCTTACTTAGTATCTACAGATCCGGCTAGCAGAGCTTCAGCTAAGACCTATCTTGAAAGAGCGAACAATCTAGCGACTCAAAATGGGTTTGCGTGGCTAGCAGAGTCTATTCAGGGTAATTTGGCTATTACCTATTGGCAGTCTGGAGATCAGGAAAAGGCTATTGCTACTTATCGCACCTTGATTAGCAGTTTAGAGGCGAGTGAGCGGTATCATGATGCCATTATCAACCTGAATAATATTGGTACTATGCATTTCTTCACTGAAGAATACGCCAAGGCGGTTCCTTACTTTGAAAGAGCGATTGCCATAAGTGAAGAGCAGATGTCCCAATTGGATGGACAAAATCGCATCACTTTTCTGCAATCTCAGTTAAGCGCTTATGAGTTTCTTACTTACAGTTATGCTAGGACTAACAATGGTGCTGGTATGTTTGAGGCCATTGGTAGGCAAAGGGCGAGAGTGTTAACCGACCGATTGAAGTTTAAAAACAAAACAAGGAAGACCACTCTTGAGCGCTTTCAATCAAAATTAAAAGCCAATGAAGTAGCACTTTTCTACACTTTGGCAGAGCCAGGGGCAGTGGCCATTAATGTGGTGACCAAGGACAAGTGCTATGCCGTGCTCAATGAATTTTTCAAAGAGTTTGTATCACTGAAGCAAAAGTATACCGACAAGCAACGAGTATCTGATATGCAACGGACAGGCTTTAAGCTCCCTGCCAATGCAAGAATATCCGGTGACCGTATTCTAGTAGAGCAAGATATTGCCAATCTATTCAATCAAGAAGATTTTGAGACCCTTGGCGAATGGCTTAGAGAATTGCTACAGAGTGATAAACCCGAGCATGCTCCCATCAAAGCCGAATTTTTGAATCACTATTATGAGTTCCTGATCAAGCCTATTGAGAACCTAATCGCAGGAAAGAAAAGACTGGTCATTTCTCCAGATGGCCTGTTGAATTTTATTCCTTTCGAAACCATGGTAGGTGCTGATGGTAAATACCTTATTGAGAAATATGGTATCAGATATATCCAGTCAGCCAGTATTTCGAACATTATAGATGGTCGTAATTATGAAGCGTCACGAAAGCCAATGTTGGCCATGGGCGGAGCTTTATATGATCAAATGTCTATCACTGCAGCACCTGCTAGGAGTGTGGAGCGAATGCAGGATATGAAGGCAATGGCATTGGAAAATACTACTCAGGGTCGTTCACAAAGAGAAGTGTATGCGGCACTCGGGTTTGGGAAGATGGACTATCTACAGGGTACACTCAACGAGGTGAAAGTGATGGGGGAAGTGGTTAAAGGTGCAGAAGTTTATACAGGGGCGGATATGAATGAAACATTTATTAAGCAACTTTCTGATCGCGGCCAATTAGACGATTATAAGGTCGTTCACTTAGCCACACACGGCTTTGCCCTACCAGACATTCCACAATTGTCAGGTGTAGCTATGAGTATTTTTAAAGAGGAAAGAAATGGTCAAGATGGCTATTTGACAGCCCCAGAACTGGCCAGTTTGAAACTCAATGCTGACTTGGTGGTGCTTTCGGCTTGTGAAACTGGACTTGGGAAAATTTATGGGGGCGAAGGAGTAATTGGACTTACCCAATCACTCATACTAGCCGGAGCTAACGGAGCTGCTGTGTCACTTTGGGCTGTGAATGATGCCTCAACCATGTACTTTATGTCTGGCATGTACGACCTGGTTAATCAAACAGGCATGGACTATGCCGATGCCATTGATGATATGAAGCGGAGGTTTATCAAAGGTGAATTTGGAGACTTGTTCAAGGGAACAAACTATTGGGCACCATTTATTCATTATGGAAAGTAAATGTGGTAGACGAGTCAAGAAGACTGTCAGAATTTAAATAATAGTATTTCGTAAAGATTCGATATGTTCAAGTCATTGGTAACAATCATTCTCCTTTTGTTTTTTTCAGGTTTAAATGCTCAAAGCGAGTCTAATAAGAAACTCAATGAGTCATTAGAAGAAGCGGAAAGCTACATTAATCAAGGTATGCTGGATGAGGCAGGAGAGCTACTAAAAACGCTAATAGAAAAGCACCCTAATCACTTAGTTGCTTTAAGTAAATATGGGTCTGTGCTCATTCAAAAAAATGATAGTTCAGGTGTGTTTTATCTAAAGAAAGTCTTGGCGATGGAGGCTGATTACTTGTTTGCACATAAAGAATTGGGAAGGTTTTATTTGATGGGTGCACTGTCTGAAAACAAAAAACTTGAACAAGCACAATCTTTAGGAGAAAAGGAAAAATTAAATGTGTTGACCGTGAATAGAGATTCTTTACTGAACCAAATGATTTACCACTTCGAGCGTGTTATCAAGTTAGAACCGAGAGATATACTAACGCTTAGGTCTTTGAGAAATGTTTACGGCCTTAAGGAAGACAAGGAGAATTTCGATCGTATTGTTGATCTGATGAAGGTTGCTGGGAATTACCCTTAAGTGATAAGGATTACAATCTTTTAAGTACGTACTGGTACGGACTTACAAACACCTTTTCCAACGGATATTTTCATACAAGAATTCACGTGAATTTTGAATATCAATCAAAACACAAGAACTATGAAAAAGAATTCAATCCTATTTTTAGCGCTAGCCATACTTTGTTTTAGCTGTGGTAATGATGACGCACCTTCTGCTGATGACTGCAACGGAGAAGTTTGCATGGCCACTGTTGGTGCCAATGAAACGGCAACCACTGTTCCATCAGAAATCCACGGTACCTTCAATACTGAGCTTACGTTTGCTGAAGCAAATTCTCCAGTACCGCTGGGTACGTTGGCAACATTTACCATTTCGGCCACACGCCTTACTGTCTCAATAGAAGGGCGAGACTGCTTTTCAATTGAAAACCCAGTAATGCGCTTTGGTGCTACCTCTGGCAATTTCACTTTTAAGGCTGATTGCATAGAAGATTTAGCCTTTAATATCTCTCAAAACTCAGACGGAAGTCTTAATGAAATCAATTTGGAACTAGCTAGTGGCCCTGGTTTCTATGGACAATTCACATTAGTGAATTAAGCCTCGGACTCATTAACAGATACGAAAAACAATTTTAAGATTATGAAAAAACCGTTTCTACTAATATTGATGCTTACCATTGGCTTGACATCTTACGGCCAAAAAGTAGGCGAGATGGACATGAAAAACAGTGGTTTTGGCCAGAAGAAAATGTCTAAAGCCCCGAAGAAGGTCTATATCTCAGAGTTTAACATTAACTATCAACTTGCATATAGCCAGACTTCGATATCTAGGGGAGGACGTGAACTTGGAGGGGGCTACAGAGGAGATGCAAAGGCCTCTTTAAGCGTGGCAATCCCAGGGATTGATTTAGGTGCACTGCAAAAAATAACAGACGATGTTTATCAAGATTACATCAATAAACTAAAGTCAGAGGGTTTTGAGATTATATCTCCAGAAACCGCGAGTGCTACGGATTTACTGTCTGACTGGGAAAGGCAGACTGGTGGAGAAATTAGTGAGGCGCAATTTCCTGGGTATGTAGCAACAACTCCATCAGGTAAAGACTATTTCGTGAGGAGAGTGACTAAGAAAGGACGCAAGAAGAACGGAGTTTTTGAGTATGCTACCAAGCTGTCAAAACAGTTAGAAGGGGCCACAATTATCAAAATTAATTTGGCTATACCCTTCGTAGAAGAAGCGGAAGGAGGAGTGTCTAAAAGCCTTAGGAAAACCATAGGAGGATTAGCAAAGGTTGTGGTTAGACCGAACTTCAGGTTGGCTAATTATGAGAGTGTGCAATTAAAGAACACCGTTTTAACGGTGCAAACAGGTAGTAGTTATCATTACATGGAAAGCTTGAAAAATCAGGGCCAGATTATACAGTCTCTTAAAAAGGATGTAGAGATAGCGGGAGTATTCGAAAAAAAGAAATATAAAGCTACACAAAAGGCAGATCAAGATATTTGGGGTGCTAGCAACGGTTTCTATACAGTTTTTAGCTATGATGACAGGGAGTTGGAGAAAACACAAGCTATAGAATGTAAGCCAGAAGAATATCTAAGTGGAGCAAGGCAGGTGATTGAGGGATATGTAAATGCTTCCTTAGCCGCATTTTTGATAGCCAGTAAAGGAAAGTAATGTCAGTCTCTTGTGAGTGCAATTAGTAGTGGTCAATAATAGAAAGAGCCTCAAGATGTGAGGCTCTTTTTTTATACGTGCTAGCACGTACATGATTTTGCCATCTTTCTGGGATTCTCCCAAGCCTTTTACAATGCTAGGTTTGAATATGAAAAAACTATTAAAAGTCTTAGGCTTCCTTGCCTTGGTATTTGTTGCCTATGTGGTCTTGTCTATTGAAGGTTATGGTGAAAAGCTAGAGTTTAACGGTACGGATGTTTATTTCACTGAAGAGGTGACGGAAGCGGAGGCTCAGAAACTGGGCGAATATTTAGTGGAGGCAGAATTTGCTGATGGAGGTAGTAAGTCTGTTCAACTGAGTAAGCGAGATTCTGTTTATTTGTTTAGAATGGTAGTGCGGGATGGTATTGTTGAAGACAGCGCCAACGATGTTACATTATTGGCTATGACCTATGCACTATCCCTAGCTGTTTTTGATGGTGCTCCAGTAGAGTTAGAGGCTTGTGATGATGTTTTTGAAACACTGAGAGTTTACGGAGCTAAATAGTATGAATTCGAAGTCGAAATTCATTCTCAGCATTGTTGTGCTTACGGTGCTTCTTATAGGTTTTCTGACGGGGGTATTCATTATGTCCATGTTTATGGCTACCAAAGGAGTGACTACCGAACGAATCGGAATCCTGGTGATCAACATAGGTCTTGGCTTAATTGTAATGACCAAGATGATCCGATTGAATAATCGGGAAACAGCATCACGGATAGATTCGGTTGTAAAAGACCATCATGAGTTCGTGGCACTCTGGTCAATACCATCAGACCTTTGGCATAGGTATTTGAGGGCAAAACTGGTATTTGATATTAGCGAATCCAATTCCTATGGTTTTATCTCAGCAGGAATAGCCACTCTTATATTCGTAATAACTTCAGCTGCTTCATTTCCATTGCTCAGGCTAATAACTATTGGGGCGGGCATGTTTTTCTTTGTATTTATTGCGGTTAAGCTTGGCTCTATTGTCATAGCAAGGAAAAGGTACAGCCGACATGCGCAGTCAAGTGAGGCCGAAATCTACTTTGCGCAGGATCTAATTATCATCAACGGACAATTGACTATGCTTAATGAATTCGGTTACAGGCTAAAGGCATTTGACTTGGTGGAAAGATTTGATTGCCATGTCTTATCTTTTATTGTAGAGACAGGATTAGGACATAGAAAGAACCAACGCAATTACTTTATACCTATACCGGATAGTAATAAGGAGGAAGCAGAGAAGCTGATAGCTTATTATGCGGGACTCATTCAATGACTACAAATCGTCATTGCCATTTCCGCCACCTCTACGGCCACCTCCACCTGCACCACCACCAAAACGTTCCCTGAGTTGGCGAATTCTATCATTTTCTACAGGAATCTGCTGGCCTTGGCCAAAGCTTCTGATGTTGTAGACAAATGAGAGCATGAAGTATTGTGTTAGAATCTGGGTTTGATTGTCTTCGATGTAAGATCCAGTAACAGCTCTAGTAATGCTTTGGTTTTGTTTCAGTAAATCGAAAATTGTAAGCTTTATTTCAGCCTTCTCTTTCATTAGTTTTTTACCCACTTCCATATTCCAGAGTGCAAAGCTTTGGTTAAATCCATCTGATAGCCCTGAATTGGCAATGTGACTAACCGTAGACCTGAAAACATAGCCTTGACCGAATATCCAATTAAGTCTCAAGCGCGTGTTTTGGGTAAAGAAGTCTGTATCGTTGGCGGTTTGAAGACTGTTGCTCACTGTGCTAAAACTTGAATTGCTCGAGAGTGTGAAGTCTATTTTTTCGCTGATATTACTGCTTAATACCATGCCGAGCCCCATTGTTGGAGTTCTCGCATTGTTCAATTCATCGTTGATCAATTCAGGTGTTTGTGTAAAGGACAGGGTGCCTGTGAAATTGAGGTTTGATTTAATAAAACCTAAGGGCATACCATATGAAATAAAGCTTCTGACATTCCAATAACCTGTGAGGTTGACGGGTTTACTAAACCTTGCTCCTGGTTCTAGCGTGATACCGTCTACTGTTGTGTTTCCTCTGGAAGCAATGGTGGTGCTGTTGCCTATGTAGTTGTCAGAAAAGCTACCACTGAGTAGGGTGAAAAAAGTCCTTGAGGTTTCGCTATTAACTTTGTTGTACCTAATTGTACCTGAGTGCTGGTAACGCTGATCCAGTTCGGGGTTTCCGGAAGTAATGTTTAATGGGTCGGTATTGTCAATTACGCTTTGAAGTTGGTTGACACTCGGTGCATTAGTGGAGGTTCTATAGTTGATACTTAAACTTTTACCCTGATCAAACCTGAACCTGTAATTTATTGTAGGGACGAAATTATTGAACTCTCTATCCACATTGTTTTCAAATGGGAAGGTTTGATCGTTGTCAAGAATAGCTCTTTGATAAGTAGCACGCAGGGTTAAGGTGCCCTTCGTTCCGCGAAGGTTATAACCAACAGTTCCCTGATGTGTATAATAGTCGTTTTCGAAGGTATTACTTAAGGGGGTATTCAAATCGGTAAAGGCGTCATTGCCTTCATTAAAATCAAAGGCCTGTCTATCTGAGTCATTGAATTGATAGCCGTATCTGTAGGTGAAAAGGACTGAGCTACGATCGGCCAGTGGTTCTGTGTATGTGGCGTTAACAGTCATATTAAAGCCATCCTGATTTTGGTCAGAGAATTGATTAAGGTCAATTGACCTTGAAGGACCGGCAAAAAACTCAGATTGTGATAACAGAAAACTGTCACCGTTATTGTTGTTTAAGCCAGTGTTGAGATTAATGGAGAAAGTTCTGCCTCGTTTTGCAAAAGAGTGTCTCCAAAGCAGGTTATTGCTAAAGCTGAAAGCTTCTAAAAAAGATGTATTCTCGGTGTTTATGGTATTAAGAATATCAGTGTCTAATAGTGTTGTACCATCTACTAGTGCGGAACCTGAGTTGTCTTGAAAAGTAAACCTTGGGCGCATGATAATTGAGTTGCGCTCATTGATTTTATATTCTAGTTGTCCATTAAAACGGTGGTTAATGTTTCTGCTGGGTGAAAAACTAGTTTCACTGTAAGTCTGGCCTTCATTTTCGGGTAGGGTGAATTGTCTAAAAATAGACTCAAAGGATGAATTGTCAGATTGGTTGAAGAAATAACTTCCACTGAATTTGATGCGTTTGGTGTCTTCATAAGAATAGTTGACACCAAAGGCTTTTGTCTCGTTAATTCCGCCTTGTTGGCCTACCTGAAAGTTACCGGCATTTCCACCGCCTCCAGCTCCGCCACCGCCACCACGGCCGCCTCGACCACCGCCACCGCCTCGTCTACCACCACCTGCGGTAATACCCAGTAAGTCACTGGTTGAAAAGTTCTGAATGTTGATATTGTTAACCTGCCCTAAGAAAGTCGTTCGAGCTTTTGGTCTAAAGAGGTTTACGCTTCCTCCCACATTGTAAGTGTTATCTGTGCCGGCACCAGCATAGACTCTACCGAACTCACCGTTACGCATGCTGACACGCGTAATAATATTCATGGTTTTTGAAGTTTCTCCATCTAAAAAGCCGGTGAATTCTGCTTGATCACTCGCTTGATCATAGACTTGGATTTTCTCAATCATTTCAGCGGGTAGGTTTTTTAATGCAGCGTTAGGATCATCTCCAAAGAACTCTCGACCATCGACCAGTACTCTGGTTACATTTTCACCTTGGGCTTGTACCTGACCATTTTGTATGACTATGCCAGGCATTTTCTCAATCAAATTTTCCGCAGTTGCGTCAGGGTTTACTTTAAAGGCAGAGGCATTGAATTCAGTAGTATCTCCGTTCTGTTTGACTCTTTCTGCAAGACCTTCCACTATTACGCCATCTAAGTCTCTTGTGTCCACTACCATTGGGATGCTGCCTAGGTCAAGAGATGCGTCTTTAATTGTAAAATTTCTGCTGAATTTCTTAAAACCGACATAAGAGACGCCTATTTGATAGTTGCCATTGACAACACCCGTCATTCGAAAGCTACCGAGATCGTCAGTAGAATAGGCCTTGGCTGTAGAGTCTGACAAGTTGATCAGTAAAACTGTCGCAAATTTCATGGGCTTATTCTCTGCACTGTCAAGAACACTTCCCTTGATTACCCAATATTGGGCAGATGCAGAAAAGGACAACGAGAAGAGGATAATCGTTAAAAAATGTCGCATTGAATAGTGATTTGCGTTTTAGACATCCTGACCCTATAAAGGTTTAGTCAAATTGAATAGAGATAAGTAATTATTGTTTATCAATAAATATGTATTACATTTCGGTAAATTAAGATGATGAGTATGCCGAAAGTATTGTTGTGGATTACCAATATGCTAATTGTAGGAGTGACGGTTGGCTTCTTTTCGCTAATCATATTTCAGCAGAAGTACACCCTTGTAAACGCCTCCAAAAAAGAGAGGCCTTTGCGGGGTGCTGCTAGCATGACAGAAGCTAAAGAGATCACAACTCAATTCTTTGACCTCAGTTATTACTTTGTTTATAGAAATGGAGAGGTTTTGATTGATAGCTATATGATCAGTCTCAACAGCCTGAGGAAAAGCTTTAATATGTCTGAGGCATCTAAGAGTGATTTACTAGAGGTTTCTACTTTGGAGGGGACTATTAATGTGCCGAATGTTTCTGACAAACTTTTTTTGCCTATAGCTGACAAGGATATCAGATTTTACTTTTGGTCGGCCATTGGTGTTCATTTAGGATCATGGTTATTTTTTGTTATCCAGTTGATTTGGATGAGAAGGCTTATTAAAAATTCAATGTCTGGAGACTTCTTTACTCAGAGTAATGTAAGCGTCTTTATGAATTTGGCATACCTCTATATGGCATTGCCTTTTATGATTTTGCTTGTTAGGGGATTTTTTAATAACCGCTTGCTGCCTGATGGTCTTAGCCTTCCTGAGGGGTATCAGCTGATAAACGAAACCACAAATTTTCAAATCCCTTTCTTGTTTATTGGATTTATTCTCTTGCTGATTGCACAAGCCTTTAGGCACGGACTAAAGCTTCAGAAAGAACAATCATTAACCATATAGATATGAATTTGAAGCTTACGGATAACAAGTCTCGAATTCGGGTAATTGTGATAGTCAGCCTTGGCTTTACTTTGCTTTTGGCGCTAGCCCTACCGGTGAGGTCCATTTTAGAACAGTATATAATTGAAGAGAAGAAAGTGAGGTTGGTCGCTGGTATTATCATGAGGCTGGCAATGTTCATTACCTTGGTTTACCTGATCAAGAGATTGAAACTCACAGCCTTTCTTGGTTTGAAAACGAGGTTTAGTCTCGATCAATTCTCAGTAATAATTATCCCTGTCGTTATCATTGGCATGTCAATTTTTGGTGACTTGACACTCTATAGGAATGCAGGCCTTAGCTTACTAAGTCTCTTTTTATTGAGCAATCTATTAGTGGCCTTGGTGGAAGAATTTGCTTTTCGAGCGATCGTATTGCCGCTGATTCTTAAAATCCGGTCAGATAGGAAAAGGCTTCTCTTAGTTAGTGTGGTCATGTCTTCGCTGATCTTTGGTGTTTTGCATTACATGAATTTATTCAGGGAGCCTGGCAACTTCTCTGGCATTACTTCTCAAGTGATTTTTGCTACATCTATTGGGGTGTATTTGGGAGCCCTATTCTTAAGGACAAGGCATATCATCTTTCCGGTGATGATCCATTTTCTGGTGAATGTAGCTTTTGGAAAGGCTGTATTGAAACCTGAGAATAATGATGTGGTCACAAAAGTTGTGGAAGAAACTACCGATGGGACTTCCTTGCTTTTAACCCTAGGGCTATTCGGTTCCATTGCGCTGGGAGGTGTGTTTGTGATCCGGTTGGTCAATAGGGAAGATATTTTAAAGTCGTTAAACCTTAATATAAATAGCCATGAGATACAATAGAATGATCACCTCGGTCTGTATTTTCTTATTAGACTGGGGGAAAATACTTGTAGGTATGTTGCTCGTATTTTTGGTAGGCAGCACTCTTTTTGGAAAATCTTTGGTACCATTATCTTTTAATTTAGGAGAGGATTATAGACTTGATGAGCCAATGCAGAGAACTTTGGAGCTTGAATATTTAGGCAAGGAATATAATGACATTGGTATTTGGCCGACCTCTTATTATTTGGACCTAGATCAGCTTCCTGTTTCTGATTATTATACAATCATTCCAATGTGTTTAATTGTTGGAGGTTTTTACTATCTACTACACTTACTTGTGAGGCTTTTAAAGTCTATTGAGCAAAAGGAGTTTTTCAGTCTATTAAATGTGCGAAGGTTGAGAATAATGGGTTTCTTGATTATTACTTACTCTATTCTTTCTTGGCTTTATAGTCACTTGATAAAATATATGTTAATTGACTATTTGGAGATTGATGGCCTTGTTCATGTTGGAAGTAGGCTATCTTTTAACTTGAGCTTCCTTAACCTTCCATTTTTTCTAGGATTAATTACCTTGCTAGTTGCTAATGCCTTCGAACACGGTTTGAAGTTGAAAGAAGAACAAGAACTAACCATTTGATTATGGCGATTATTGTAAATCTCGATGTGATGTTGGCAAAGCGAAAAATGCAGAGTAAAGAGTTGGCTGAAACTGTCGGCATAACTTTAGCCAATTTGTCTATTCTTAAAACGGGAAAGGCAAAGGCGGTTAGGTTCAGTACGCTTGAAGCGATTTGTGAGGCCTTGGATTGCCAACCTGGCGATATTTTAGAATTTAAAAATGAAAAAGAATCATGAGCAGTAATGAAAGGCCTTGGGTACTTGGTGCGCATATCGGAACCCTTTTAGGCTATTCCGTTGTGTTTGGAAGTTTTTTAGTACCCCTATTTATTTGGTTGGCAAAGAAAGATGAGTCGGAGGTAATTGCGGAACACGCAAAAGCGTCATTGAACTTCCAGATTTCAATGACGATATACACGATAATGGCTGGCTTTGCCATATTCCTTTTGATCGGTATCCCCTTCTTAGTCATCATCCCAATAGTCAATTTGGTTTGTGTAATCTTGGCTACCATTGACGCAGCTAATGGAAAACTGTTTAATTATCCTTTATGCATTACCTTTGTTAAGTAATAATTGAGGCATGGATATCAGACCTAGAAGAAATAGAAAGTCAGAAGCAATTAGGAGTTTAGTTGAGGAGACACAAGTGAAAACCAGTGACTTTATCTTTCCTTTATTTCTTTTGGAAGATGCTAATGCAACAATTGAGGTCGAGTCCATGCCGGGCATTTATCGCCTAGGGCTTAATAATATGCTTCGAGAGGTTGAGGCTTGTCTAAAGCTAGGTATTAAAGCGTTTGATGTTTTCCCTGTTGTGGCCGAACACCACAAAGATAAAACTGGTACCAAAAGCTTCGATCAGGATTTCTTCTATCACAAGGCGTTGACTAAGATGAAGCAGGAGTTTCCTGAAGCGGCTATTATGACTGATGTTGCGCTTGATCCTTATAGTTCTGATGGACACGATGGGATTGTAAGGGACGGAAAGGTATTAAATGACGAAACGCTAGAGGTGCTGGGTAAGCAGGCGTTATCTCAAGCACAATGTGGTGCTGATATTATTGGCCCTTCGGATATGATGGATGGCAGGGTAGGTCATATCAGAGAGGTGCTCGATGACAATGGTTACAGTGATGTGTCGATCATGTCTTATACTGCCAAGTATGCAAGTGCCTTTTACGGACCATTCCGCGATGCGCTAGATTCAGCTCCAAAGAGCGGAGATAAGAAGACCTATCAGATGAATCCAGCGAATCAACGCGAGGCTTTGATTGAGGCTGACTTGGATGTAGATGAAGGTGCTGATTTTTTAATGGTAAAGCCGGCTTTGGCTTATCTAGATATAATAAAGCTTTTGAAGGATAACTATGCTCAACCAATTGCTGCTTACAATGTGAGCGGAGAGTACGCCATGCTGAAGGCTGCGGCTGAAAAGGGTTGGCTGGATTATGATCGGGTGATGGCTGAGACTTTGCTAAGCATCAAAAGAGCAGGGGCAGATATCATTTTGACCTATCACGCCAAAGAGTTTGCTCAGCTTTGAGATGAAAGTTGAAGTGCCCGAATAACCTTTTGGGCACTATACAATCCGCTACATACTGCACCATCCATATACCCGGGGTAGACCTCTGAGCTTTCAGTTCCAGAAAAAATCAATTTTCCATTGAATGCATCTTCGCGCAGTAATTGGTCACCATTGTTTTGGTGTGGAAATACTTGAATTTGATTTGAGATGGAGGTATACGGATCGTTTGCCCAGACATGTTCATGGTATGCTAAAGGGGTATTGGCTTCATTACCAAAAAGTCGAACGAGTACATCAATGACCTTCTTTTGTCTTTCTTCATAAGTATTAACCCTCAGTGATGGGTTAAGAAAGCCTTTAAGCGCGAAAAAGTTCTCTTGGAAATTGGTGTGATCATGCACTTCTTGAATGATACCTGATTGAGAAAAACCCATTCCTGAAAGTCCTTTCTCTCTCCAGAAAGGTTGTGCATAAGTAAGGCCATATTTGATAGACTCACCCATCCAAGTGTGTGTATTTTCCATCAAGGTATATTTCTCTTTCGCTAGCTCAGGTGTGAATTGAACACTCTTTGCCAATAGTTGAGGTGGTATGGTTACTACTACCTTTTTAGCATGATATGACTCTCCATTACTCAATTTTATATGTACTCCACCTTCTTCGTCTCTAAGACTGGCTACTTTCGCTTGATACTCGATTGTGTCTTTCTTTAGCTTGTCAATTAATGTACTGATAAGCTGCGAGCTTCCATCCTTGATTCTGTAAGACGGTGCTTGACCAGCTGGGAGGTCAAAGTATTGTATAGGCTGAAAGCCAGAAACCTCATAAGCGATCTGCCCTTTTGTATGCTGCGAGAAGACTTCAAATTCTAGTTCTTGGAGGAGTTGTAACAGGTGAGTGTGTTGATGACCAAGCCATGTGGCGCCCATTTCAAGTGGTCCTGACAGGCTATTGATTCTACCACCAGGGCGATTTCGGCCTTCGATAATTTTGAAATCGATGCCCTCTTTACTGAGTTCGAATGCAGTGGTTAAGCCAGACAGGCCTGCACCAATAATGATGACATCATGCATATTCTAATCAATGGAAATGCTTTCGAGAAAGTTCACTAAGGCGTGGATAAAATAGGGGCGAGGTGTTTCCATAAAAGCAGCATGATCTCCTCCTTTAATTACAGTCCATTGCTTATGTGCGGTGCCGAGTCTTTCAAAGAGTTTAGTCTGTACAGCAGTAGGGCCAATGGGGTCGTGTTCGCCTTGCAGTATGAGCGTAGGCACTTTTACTTTGCTCGGGTCTAACTGATTAAACTGATTCATTTGATTCATGTCTACTCTAATTGGATCGTATTTTAAAGCGAGTGCTACATAGGCGTCTATGGCTTTTTTACTGATCGTCCCAGGTAGAATGAAATCACTTGCAGCAGCTTCTGCTGTATTGGTTGTCATGCTAGGCTTTACGTTGCTACCGTCTGGCGGAAAGGTCTGATCACTGTCCCTCCAATATCCAAATAGCGTCAATGATGACATGAGGTCAGGCGTTTTTTGTGCAGCGAGATGTGAAATGGTTGATCCCATTGACCAACCGAATAGGTGCGGTTTTACTGTCCAATTATTTTGAGCTGAGATCCAAGTCAATGCAGAGGCAAGATCTAGAGCACCTTTGTTAGGTGTTTGCCAGCCACTGCTATCTCTAGGTGTTTCTCCATAGCCTCTTAGGTCAATGGCATATACTGCATATCCTTCGGCTACTAGCCCATCCATGAGTGATAGGTCTTCTCCTTCTACTTGTAAATCAAAATCTGGTACGGCACTCCAAGTTCTACCGTGCACCAAAAGAATTGCTTCGGAAGCGTTGGGTGCCGCCTTTTCCCAAAGGGCCATTGGATGTCCATTAGACATCACTGTATGTCTTAACAATTCAGCTTTAGCTTCGCTGGAGTCCTTAGAAATACTGGAGCTGCCACAGCTGGCAGTGAAAAGAAAAACCGCAATAGTGAAGGTTAAAAACTTATTCATCTATTGCGGTTTTTATGTGTGAATGTTTGATGCTGTTACGTAGTTTCTACCCTGCCTAAGTCTTTGAGCATTTTTGCATGACTGGTTATGGCAGATACAAAGGTTGGTTCTAAGTTGTAAGGTAAGCCGTATTCTTGAGCCGTCTCTCGGACAATTTTAGATATCCTTTTGTAATGTACGTGGCAAATGTTAGGGAACAAATGATGCTCTATTTGGTAATTTAATCCACCTACGTACCAAAAGAATAACTTACTTTTTGGAGAGAAATTAGTGGTAGTAAATAATTGATGTACCGCCCAATTGTTTTCCATATTCCCTAAGTTGTCAGGGATAGGGTATTTAGAGTTCGGCATAACGTGGGCTGGTTGGAAAATCAAAGCAATCCAAAGTCCAGTAATTACGTGCATCAATAAGAAACCAATTACAATGATCCACCATGAGGCTTGAATAAAGATTAATGGAAGGACAAGGGCATAAGCATAGTAAGCGACTTTTGAGAGAATAGTCTCAATTAAAACGCTTCTGTAGGTTCTCTTTTGCCCTTTAATCAAGTCCATTTTCTTGTACCTGTTTAACTGAACAAAGTCTTTTGTAGTCAACCAAAGGAAAGTCATTATAGCATAAAAGAACCAGCCATAGATATGCTGAAACTTGTGCAGTTTATAGTGCTTCGCATGTGGTGATAAGCGCATCAATATTCCTGGGTCAATATCTTCATCAACACCTTCAATGTTAGTATATGAGTGGTGCAATACGTTATGCTGAATTTTCCAATTGAATGAGCTAGCACCGATAAGGTTCATTACATAGCTCATGTATTTATTGACAGTTTTATTATTCGAGTAAGACCCATGGTTGGCATCATGCATGATTGAGAGGCCAATGCCTGACATGCCAAAGCCCATGATTCCCCACATGAGGAGTACAAGCCAAGGTTGCGTAACTACGCCTGCCAGCATTAGTGCATAGGGTCCAAAGTACATAAGGAACATGGCCGCTGTTTTAGCGAACATAGTTCGATTGCCGTGAACAGAAATCTCATTCGAGTCGAAATATCCTTTTACGCGCTTGCGTAAATCACTGATAAATTCGGCTTGATTGGTTCGAGAAAACTTAATGCTTTTGTAATTCATAAAATATTTTAACCTATTAATTCCTTTGTGAAGGTTTTGTTGCTGTGATTTGTTTTGACATTACCAATATAATTAGGGCTTGTCAAGAGCTCCAAATCGATTCACATATTTGACCACTTCACTAAAGATAATGTTGCAAAATTAGTGATTAAATCATTGTTATATGAAAGGCTTATAATTCTTCTTCCCGTTCAAGCATCAAAACTGATGCTTGTGGAACTATAAAGAGCTTTTCTCCTTGATAAACTATTTCTACTGCTCCCTTTTGGAGAAAAATAGCCAAATCACCTTCTTCCGCTTGCAGTGGAACGTACTTTACCTTGTCATCGTTCCCTTTCCATTCCTCATCTTGATCTGTTGGCAGAGGTATGGGATAACCCGGGCCAGCTTTAATCACATATCCCGTTTGAACTTTTTCCTTTTCTTGTACGCCTGGCGGTAGATAGAGGCCACTTTCAGTTTTTTCGGGAGATTTTTTTGGCCTTATCAAAAGCCGGTCTCCTACTATGATGAGTTTTTTTAATCTGTTGTCAGCAGTTAATTCCATGGGAATAGTTTTGGAGCACAAATATAGAAGGAGATGAGTGTTAAATAAAAAGGTCAATATATAGTTGACCTTTCTCTTTGTTGATGGGTAAAAGGAGATTAACGCTTAATGATTAATTTCTTAGTCTGGACAAAGCCAGATGTATTCACTCGGATCATATACAGCCCACTAACAACCCTTGTTCCATCGAATTCAACAGAATAAGTTCTGTTAGCTTCGGTTTCGCCTTCGAATACCTTACTAATTAAGTGTCCTTGGTTGTTGTAAATATTGACAGTTGTTGGCCCTGAGATACTTGGTGTAAAGCTGATTGTAGCTAAATCACTTGTAGGGTTTGGATATGTTTCAATATCAATTGATCGGCTGACCTTAATTTCCTGAGTTTCTAATTCTGGACCTTCTTCAATTTCTCGCTCTTGGACAGAATCAACTATGTTTTCGTTAATGTTAGTATTACAGCTACCAAGTGTGGCCCCCATATCTATGAGGTGTTCTGCCATCTCAAGAGTGGTGCAAATTGCTTCACCCTTATAGCATATTGTAATGTTGCCCGTGTATTCTCTGATGTTCAGGTCACAGTCACCACCGTTGTTGGATCCGCCACCATCATCGTCACAATTAGCTAAGTCCATATTTATATCTCCTTGAACCCAATCTCCGTTGTCGTTAGGATAATAGAACCAGCCTGAGATACCATATGCTGTATTTTTACTATTCGCTGACTGACCAACTTGGAAACCAAACTGGTAGGTACTAGGCATATGCGAAATGGTCTTAGTTTGGCCAATGTTATCGCCTTGCCCTATCAATTGGCTCATCTTACTTACATCGAGTATATAGTATGTCCAATCTTGGTATTCAGTGTTTACTAAGTTTCTTTCGTCCTTATAACTTCTACCCAGTGCAGACCATTCATTCCATGACATGCCTTTATCTAAATAGAACTGCATTTCCCATTTGTCATTGGTATTGTTGGTGTTGTAAACGGTGCCAGTAACTTTTGCTGTGCCGTCACTGTATTTGATCAGGTTGCCAGCGCCTGATTCGAATAAATATTTTGCGTGCTGACCATTAGCGTAGTCATCTAGCCAAAGTGCATGTTCATTGCTGTCATATGCAAGCGTAGTACATGCTGAATCTACCTCTGGTTCTTGCACTGGGCCTGTTGAAGAACAAGTATTGTCATTGGCATCAGTGAAGCCTGTTACCGTAAATGGTCCGAAAGATTTACCGACAATGTCGACATAGCATGTGGTATAACTTAGGTAGAGGTGGTTATCTACTTTGAAATAAGTTTTGAAATCTAGTAGACCAGAATTTCCGTAACCATTGATTGTTAAGGTTTGACCCTTCTGTACATAGCGATAGCTACCTAAGATTACGTTACCCCATCTGTTGTAAGCTTTGATCCAAGCACCGGCAGTTCCATTGTATACTACGGTTATGCTCTTCATTCCTTCATCACATTGACAGCTCTGAGGGTTATTCCCTTGTTCAACTACATTACCATAATTCCCACTGTTGCTGTAGTTTGAGCCTTTATAGTTGTTGTCACCCTTCTTGTTGTCATCATCATCATCGTCCTTGCCCTTGTCATCATCATCGTCATCCTTCTTGTTGTCGTCATCATCATCGTCTTTGCCCTTGTCATCATCATCGTCATCCTTCTTGTTGTCGTCATCATCATCATCTTTGCCCTTATCATCATCGTCATCGTCAGAACCGTTGTTATTTTGGCCTCCGCCATCATCAGTACAGGTAACTCCTTCTTCATCAGTATATGAAGTGACTTCGAATGGTCCATAATTTTCACCTACGATGTTCTCAGAACAAGAGCTGTAGATTTTATAGTACTTAGAACCCACTTTTAGATACGTTTTTGAGTCCAGTCTTCCTTTAGAATCAAATCCTCTTACTGTGAGTTCATCTCCATTTTTTACGTTCTTGAAAGTTTCGAAGACGTCATCTTTATTCTTTTTATAGGCTTTAATTGTTACCCCTGAGACACCATGATAAATGACTGTAAAGTTTCGCATTTTACCTTCACATTGACAAGAATCATCATCACCACCTCCGCCACCTGGCCCTTGCGTGTTGTCATCTTCACATCTGATATCAATTACTTTAACTGTAAACGATTCAGTCTTACTGCATCCATTTTGGTCAGTTACTTGTACCTGATAGGTAGTGGTTACTTGTGGCGCTACTATGGCGGTGTTACCATCAATGCAGGAAATTTCATTTTTAGGGGACCAGTCATAGCTAAAATTGCCATTGCCACCAGAGGCAGATGCTGCTAAGGTTACAAACTGTTGACCATACCCGAGATAGATAGTGTTTGCTAAACCAGCTTCTCCACCAGGTAGACTTGGTGATATGTTAGTCTCAATTGTTATTGGGTCAGGCTCCGAAAGGGTTATCGATTTGCTGGCCTGTTGTCCAGTGGCATCTGTTACTGTCAATGTGTATGTTCCGGCTGATAAATTGTCTACCAAATCTTGGTCTGAACCATTGCTCCAAGCGTATTGATAACTTCCACAGCCTCCTTCGACAGTAGCTACAATTTGACCATCACTGGCAGCATTACATGAGATATTAAATGCTGATGCTTCATTGTATATTTTTGCGTCTAGGCTTATGCTGATCGGTTTGACGTTTATTGTCACATCAAAACTTTCCGAAACTGAATTTCCTACTAGGTCCGTTGCGGTATAAGTGACGGTTGTTGTACCCACTGGGAATAGGCTGCCAGGCTGATGGGTGCTTGTTAAACTGACTGAGCAATTGTCTGTGGCTTGGGGCGCTGCCCAGTTAATAGCCTGCCCACAGTCGTTGTCGACTTCTTGATAAACAATATTGGAAGGAATTCCTGTGATAATTGGGTTTGATTGATCCAAGATGATCACTGCAGCTTGTGCAACAGTTGTATTCCCGGCATTATCCGTAGCGGTAACAGTTACTGTATTTTCGCCCAAATGGCTACAATCAAAATCTGTCTTGTCAACGGTTACCGTTGCAATTCCGCAGTTGTCAGATACAGTGCTCGTGAGCTGGCTTGGATTGAGTGTCGCCTTGCCCTCTGCATCGAGAATTATTTGGATGCTGTTGGTGGTGACTACTGGAGCAATGTTATCTATAATGGTTACTGTTGCTTGAGCTGTTGATGTATTTCCGGCAGCGTCTGTTACTGTTAATGTCACCCTGTTCTCGCCTAAATCACTGCAGTCAAAGTCTGTTTGGTTTAGGCTAATATTGGTGATGCTGCAATTGTCTGAACTACCATTATTGATTTGACTACTGGTAATACTTGCCGAACCATTAGCATCAAGGTTCAGTGTTATGTCCTGGGTAGTAACAGCCGGGGCAATGTTATCGATAACTGTCACCGTTGCGGTAGCATTGGCCGTGTTTCCGCTGGCATCAGTACCTGTCAGTGTTACCGTGTTCTCACCGATATTGCTACAGTTAAAGCTTAAGTTGTCAAGGCTTAGTGTAAGGTTACAGTTGTCGGTAGATCCATTGTCAAGCTGAGTAGTTGTTATAGCTGCAGCACCATTCTCATCTAGATATACTGTTAAGTCCTTAGCGATAACAGTGGGAGCGATGTCATCGATCACAGTCACTGTAGTGTTTTCAGTAATAGTGTTGCCTTGATTGTCAGTTGCAGTAATCGTTACTGTCTGCTGACCTAAGTCAGCACAAGTAAATTCACTTTCAGATATGGACACCTCAGCAGTAGCGCAAGGTCCGTCACCTACGGTGTAATATGTACGAGTAATATCAAGGTTGAAGTCACCTTGTACTGTGTTTCCTTGATCGTTCTGATAAGTAAACCATCCTGAGAGCCCAAGGTCAGTGTCTTTGTCATTAGCAGCCTTTCCTACTTGGAAACCATAGTTATAGTTAGCCGGAGCATGTGCCAATGTTTTAGTTTTACCAGCATTGTTACCTATTCCAGTAAGTGTTGAAGGATTAGAAGGGTTGGTATCCATGATGTAGAAGTCCCAATCCAAATAATTGTCTTGAACGTTTCCAGCATTTCCTTTCCAAGATCTACCTAAAGCCGACCACTCATTCCATGATTTTTTATCGATCAAGTTCAATTGAACTGCCCAGCTATCATTAGCATCATTGATATTAACGATAGTGCCGGTCACCGTAGCAGTACCATCGGCATTTTGAGATAGAGCACCTTCATCTTGAATGAAGTGGAACTTACCCACCTGATTGTTAGGCGTGTACTTGCTTAACCAAATAGCATGAGAAGAATTGCCACCATAATGTTTGACGTCAGATTGTTTGGTTACTCCCTGAACAACATCTTCTGGAGATATATTAGCCGTTCCATTTTCATCAAGACTGACGCTAGTTGGCATCGGAGTGATTACTGGAGTTGAGTTGTCAACTACATTTACTGTGGCAGTGGCAGTCGATACATTACCAGCATTATCTGTTACTGTAAGGGTGATCGTATTTTCTCCGGTATTGCTGCAGTCGAAGCTTGTTTGATCAATGGTTACCGAAGCAATACCACAATTATCGGTGCTACCATTATTGATTTGACTACTGGTAATACTTGCCGAACCATTTGCATCAAGATTCAGTGTAATATTCTGAGCGATGGCAACAGGAGCAATGTTATCGATAACTGTCACCGTTGCAGTAGCATTAGCCGTGTTTCCGCTGGCATCAGTACCTGTCAGTGTTACCGTGTTCGCACCGATATTGCTACAGTCAAAGCTTAAGTTGTCAAGGCTTAGTGTAAGGTTACAGTTGTCATTAGATCCATTGTCAACCTGAGCGACAGTAATCGATGCATTCCCGTTTTGGTCTAAGTAAACGTTAATATCCTGAGTGATAACCACCGGGGCGGTTGTATCAGTAATCGTCACATTCAAGGTTTTAGCCGTAGAATTACCGCTAGGATCTGTGACGGTATAAGTGATTGTTTGAGTACCTAAATCACTGCAATCAAAAGATGTTTGACTCAATACCTTCGAAACAATACCGCAGTTATCAGAACTTGATACTTCAATCAGATCAGTCGTCAATTGTGCAGCACCATTTGCATCAAGGCTAATTGTGGCATCTTGTACAGTAACTATTGGAGCCGAATTATCGATCACAGTTACTGTTGCCGTTGCTGAGGCGGTGTTGCCACTGGCATCAACACCGGTTAGTGTCACAGTATTAGTACCTAAGTGGCTACAGTCAAACTCTAATTGATCTATGCTTAAAGTCAAACTACAGTTGTCACTAGAACCGTTATCAACCTGAGCGATAGTAATCGATGCATTCCCGTTTTGGTCTAAGTAGATCGTTGCGTCCTTAGTCACTACAGTAGGGGCGATGTTATCTACGATGGTAACATTAATAGTCTCAACCGTTGTATTGCCAGCACCGTCTTTTACAGTATATGTGACTTGGTTTACACCAACATTGGAACAATCAAAAGTTGTTTTACTCAAGACTTTAGAGACTATTGAACAGTTATCAGAGCTTGATACTTCAACTTGGTTTATGGCTAGAGCTACCGAACCATTAGTATCAAGATTTAATGTTATGTTCTGGGTAGTAACAGCAGGAGCAATGTTATCGATAACTGTCACTGTTGCGGTAGCATTAGCCGTGTTTCCGCTTGCATCAGTACCTGTAAGTGTTACCGTGTTCTCACCGATATTGTTACAGTCAAAGCTTAAGTTATCAAGGCTTAGTGTAAGGTTACAGTTGTCAGTAGATCCATTATCAACTTGAGTAGTTGTTATAGCGGCAGCACCATTCTCATCTAGATATACTGTTAAGTCCTTAGCGATAACAGTGGGAGCGATGTCATCGATCACAGTCACTGTAGTGTTTTCAGTAATAGTGTTGCCTTGATTGTCAGTTGCAGTAATCGTTACTGTCTGCTGACCTAAGTCAGCACAAGTAAATTCACTTTCAGATATGGACACCTCAGCAGTAGCGCAAGGTCCGTCACCTACGGTGTAATATGTACGAGTAATATCAAGGTTGAAGTCACCTTGTACTGTGTTTCCTTGATCGTTCTGATAAGTAAACCATCCTGAGAGCCCAAGGTCAGTGTCTTTGTCATTAGCAGCCTTTCCTACTTGGAAACCATAGTTATAGTTAGCCGGAGCATGTGCCAATGTTTTAGTTTTACCAGCATTGTTACCTATTCCAGTAAGTGTTGAAGGATTAGAAGGGTTGGTATCCATGATGTAGAAGTCCCAATCCAAATAATTGTCTTGAACGTTTCCAGCATTTCCTTTCCAAGATCTACCTAAAGCCGACCACTCATTCCATGATTTTTTATCGATCAAGTTCAATTGAACTGCCCAGCTATCATTAGCATCATTGATATTAACGATAGTGCCGGTCACCGTAGCAGTACCATCGGCATTTTGAGATAGAGCACCTTCATCTTGAATGAAGTGGAACTTACCCACCTGATTGTTAGGCGTGTACTTGCTTAACCAAATAGCATGAGAAGAATTGCCACCATAATGTTTGACGTCAGATTGTTTGGTTACTCCCTGAACAACATCTTCTGGAGATATATTAGCCGTTCCATTTTCATCAAGACTGACGCTAGTTGGCATCGGAGTGATTACTGGAGTTGAGTTGTCAACTACATTTACTGTGGCAGTGGCAGTCGATACATTACCAGCATTATCTGTTACTGTAAGGGTGATCGTATTTTCTCCGGTATTGCTGCAGTCGAAGCTTGTTTGATCAATGGTTACCGAAGCAATACCACAATTATCGGTGCTACCATTATTGATTTGACTACTGGTAATACTTGCCGAACCATTTGCATCAAGATTCAGTGTAATATTCTGAGCGATGGCAACAGGAGCAATGTTATCGATAACTGTCACCGTTGCAGTAGCATTAGCCGTGTTTCCGCTGGCATCAGTACCTGTCAGTGTTACCGTGTTCGCACCGATATTGCTACAGTCAAAGCTTAAGTTGTCAAGGCTTAGTGTAAGGTTACAGTTGTCATTAGATCCATTGTCAACCTGAGCGACAGTAATCGATGCATTCCCGTTTTGGTCTAAGTAAACGTTAATATCCTGAGTGATAACCACCGGGGCGGTTGTATCAGTAATCGTCACATTCAAGGTTTTAGCCGTAGAATTACCGCTAGGATCTGTGACGGTATAAGTGATTGTTTGAGTACCTAAATCACTGCAATCAAAAGATGTTTGACTCAATACCTTCGAAACAATACCGCAGTTATCAGAACTTGATACTTCAATCAGATCAGTCGTCAATTGTGCAGCACCATTTGCATCAAGGCTAATTGTGGCATCTTGTACAGTAACTATTGGAGCCGAATTATCGATCACAGTTACTGTTGCCGTTGCTGAGGCGGTGTTGCCACTGGCATCAACACCGGTTAGTGTCACTGTGTTTGCTCCAAGGTCGCTACAATCAAATGCTAATTGGCTAAGACTCAAAGTCAAACTACAATTGTCAGTAGAGCCGTTATCAATTTGCTGAAGTGTAATCGAAGCTAGACCGTTTTGGTCTAGGTAGATCGTTGCATCCTGTGTCACCATAGTAGGTGCGATGTTGTCGGTAACAGTTATTGTAGCAGTTGCCGTTGCGCTATTA
>CAYGQO010000009.1:0-163460 GCA_964352205.1 uncultured Roseivirgaceae bacterium | reverse complement strand
GCAAGCACCAGTTACAGCAGTGGACAAGTGAGCGCTAGGGAGCCTACTCATCTGAGATCATCAAGGACAAAAACTCTTCAAGATCTAAAACAAATGACTCAAAGTCGAAATCAATTATCTTCTTGTAATTACCAAAAATGCCTCTCGACTGAAGACAAATTTCATTAATGAGAAGATTCTTCCGCTCAATCTTTGAAATCTTCATTAAGAGATTGCAGTCAATTTCAACATCATAAGAAAGAGCTTTGCTGGATGGACTATACCTCCTCCTAATTTTCTCATCACGATAAGGGTCTGAAAGGATCATGATATTAATCTCTAATAAACCCTCACCATAGGATTTACCTGAGAAATGTGACTCGGCATTTGCCATTACAGAGTTGAGTGTTTGGTTCAGCCTGCATTCCCACCATTCGTCCAGATTAATTCCAATTAAAATCATAACTATCGCATTGATTTATCCCCCTCTGGTTCGCACTTGCCGTGCAGACCCATCTTATTAATACTATTACTTAATCCACTCCAGACAGCTCAATATTTTCAAGCGGACAAGTGCCTTTGCCGTTCTGATTGATTTACCCCCATCAGTGTCTCTCGCAGAGGACGCTGATGATAGGTACTTGGGTAGGATCAATACTCAAAAACAGTATTAAAGTTAGCCCCCTCAGCACTTGTATTGCAGACCGATCTATTTTAAGGTTGGTTTAAATTACTAAAACATATTTCCAAAACCTGATCTTGATCAGGGTATCCGAAATTTTGAAACCTCACTTTTGAGAAAAAAACAATGAAGGTCAATTCTGCCCAAGAAGCCGTATCTATAATCCAATCAGGTCAATCCGTTTTTGTACATACCGCAGCAGCTACTCCCGTCCATTTAGTAGAAGCCATGTCACAACGAGCACCCGAACTAAACAATGTGAAGGTCTACCATATGCACACAGAGGGCAATGCGCCTTATGCCGATGAAGCCCACCACAAATCCTTCGAAATCAATTCCCTTTTCTTAGGAGGTAACGTCAGAAAAGACCATCAAGCGGGGCGCGTAAACTTTATTCCTTGCTTCTTAAGTGAAGTGCCTATTATGATTCGCTCAGGAGTAATTCCTGTGGATGTAGTCTTAATTCAGGTCTCACCTCCCGATAAGCACGGCTACTGCTCTTTAGGGATTTCGATTGACGCCACCAAAGCAGCAGTTGACTGTGCTTCACTCATTATTGCGCAGGTAAATCCTCGAATGCCAAGGACACATGGAGATGGATTAATTCACGTGAGTCGTTTGACGAGGTATTTCGAAACTGTAACCGAGTTACCAGAACTACCTCCACATACTTTGACCCCAGAAGAAAGAGCCATAGGTAAACATGTCGCAGGCTTGATAGAGGACCGGGCAACACTTCAAATGGGGATTGGTGCGATTCCAGATGCTGTACTTTCTTGTTTGGAGAATCACAAAGATTTAGGTGTTCACACTGAAATGTTCTCTGACGGGGTGATTCCCTTGATGGAAAAAGGTGTGATCACCAACAGGTATAAAAAGATTCATAAGGATGTATTAGTCTCTGGCTTTATGATCGGTAGTCGTAAGCTTTATGACTTTGTGGATGATAATCCCATGATTCGTATGCTTGACATCGAATATGTTAACGACACCAAAGTAATTCGTAAAATCGATAATATGATCAGCATAAACAGCGCCATTGAAGTGGATTTGACTGGTCAGGTTTGTGCCGACTCGATTGGTACTCGAATGTACTCTGGTGTTGGTGGACAAATGGATTTTATCCGTGGTGCTTCATTATCAAAAGGTGGTAAGCCGATCATTGCGTTGACCTCCACCACAAGAAAAGGTGAATCTAAAATCTCGCATGTGCTTAAATCAGGAGCGGGTGTTGTTACCACGCGAGCACACGTGCAGTATGTGGCTACAGAATATGGTATTGTCAATCTGTATGGAAAAAACTTGAAGGACCGTGCCAAAGCCTTAATTGGCATCGCTCACCCTAACCATAGAGAGGCGTTAGAAAAATCTGCTTTCGAAAGGTTCAAATAAAAAAGCCCCGAGTGATCGGGGCGCTATAATTCTTAGTTGAGATACTTATTACTAGCGCTTATCTGAAGATATACTCGCTGACAGGTACTCTCTATTCATTCTTGCGATATTTTCTAGGGAAATCCCCTTAGGACACTCTACTTCACATGCACCCGTATTAGAGCAGTTACCAAAACCTTCTTCATCCATTTGATTGACCATGTTTTGAACGCGCTCTGCAGCCTCCACTTTTCCTTGTGGCAAAAGCGCAAACTGAGATACTTTAGCTGACACAAAGAGCATTGCCGATGAGTTCTTACAAGAGGCAACACAAGCACCGCAACCAATACACGTTGCAGCATCAAATGCTTTATCCGCGTCTGCCTTAGGGATTGGAATCGCGTTAGCATCTTGGGTATTACCTGAAGTATTCACGCTCACGAATCCTCCAGAAGCCATAATACGGTCAAATGCTCCTCTATCTACAACCAAATCTTTAATTACGGGAAAAGCCTTTGCTCTCCAAGGTTCGATATAGATAGTTTCACCATCCTTAAACTCTCTCATATGAAGCTGACAAGTAGTTATTTCTCTACCTGGCCCGTGAGCTTCACCGTTGATATACATAGAGCAGCTACCGCAAATTCCCTCGCGACAATCATGGTCGAAAGCCACAGGGTCATTTCCTTCATTGATTAGCTTTTCATTGAGAATATCCATCATCTCCAAGAATGAGCTATCAGTAGAAATATCAGTCACCTGATAAGTTTCCATCTGGCCCTTATCCTTGTTATTTTTTTGCCTCCAAACTTTGAGTGTAAGATTCAATCCTTTCGCGGTTGACATAATCTATAAGTCTAAAATTCTCAATTAATTACTTGTAGGAACGCGTTTTGAGTTCGATATTCTCGTACTTCAATTCTTCCTTATGCAGCACAGCGTCTGATGGTTCACCTTTGTATTCCCATGCCGAAACATAAGCATACTCCGCATCGTGACGCATTGCTTCTCCTTCTTCGGTGCTATGCTCTTCTCTAAAATGACCTCCACAAGATTCCTCTCTTTCCAGTGCATCTCGCGCAAATAGCTCTCCTAGCTCAAGGAAATCGGCTACTCTTCCTGCCTTCTCCAACTCCGGATTCATACTATCATTAGTACCAGGCACTTTAACCTCTTTCCAGAATTCCTCACGAATTTGCTTGATCTCAGCAATTGCATCTTTCAAACCTTTCTCGTTTCTAGCCATTCCCACCTGATTCCACATGATTTTACCTAAGCGTTTGTGGAAGTAGTCAACAGATTTAGTTCCGTTGTTATTAATGAAGAAATCAATTTTGTCTTGAACTTCTTTCTCAGCAGCCTCAAACTCTGGTCCATCCGTAGGAATAGCCCCAGTTCTGATATCGTCCGCCAAATAATCACCTATGGTATATGGCAGTACAAAATAGCCGTCCGCCAGTCCTTGCATCAATGCTGATGCACCTAATCTATTGGCACCGTGATCTGAGAAATTAGCCTCTCCAATACAGTAGCAACCCTCTACGGTAGTCATCAAATTGTAATCAACCCATACACCACCCATTGTGTAATGTACAGCTGGGTATATTTTCATTGGCGTTTTGTATGGGTCATCAGCAGTGATTTTCTCATACATTTGGAAAAGGTTACCGTATTTCTTTTCGATAACATCAGTCCCCAATTCCTGTATCTTTTCTTTTGAAGCATTGTGATGCCCATGGATGTTAGCTTGTTCTTGACCGTAGCGCATGATTGCTGCGGAGAAATCAAGATAAACAGCCTCACCTGACTCGTTAGTTCCTACACCAAAACCAGCATCACAACGTTCTTTCGCAGCCCTAGAAGCAACATCTCGAGGAACTAGGTTTCCAAAAGAAGGATATCTCCTTTCTAAATAGTAGTCACGATCTTCTTCAGCAATCTCAATTGGCTTCATTTTGCCAGCTCTAATTGCCTCAGCATCTTCTTTTTTGGCAGGGACCCAAATTCTACCATCATTTCTCAACGATTCAGACATCAAGGTCAACTTAGATTGTTGATCTCCGTGCTGTGGAATACAAGTAGGGTGAATTTGTGTATAACAAGGGTTGGCAAAATGAGCCCCTTTCTTATGCACCTTCCAACCAGCAGAAACATTTGATCCCATGGCGTTGGTAGATAAGAAAAACACATTCCCATACCCTCCAGAAGCAATAACTACTGCATGTGCTGAGTGTCTTTCGATTTCTCCGGTTACTAGGTTACGCGCAATTATACCGCGAGCCTTACCATCAATCTTCACAAGATCCATCATTTCATGACGGTTGTACATCTTGATTTTACCTTTTCCTATCTGACGCGACATTGCAGAGTAACAACCCAAAAGTAGCTGTTGACCAGTTTGGCCTTTAGCATAAAAGGTTCTTGATACTTGCACACCTCCAAAAGAACGATTATCCAATAACCCACCATAATCCCTAGCAAAAGGAACTCCCTGCGCTACACACTGGTCGATAATATTGGTAGAAACTTCTGCCAAACGATAAACGTTGGCTTCTCTCGATCGATAATCCCCTCCTTTTACAGTGTCATAAAACAGTCGGTAGGTAGAGTCACCATCTCCTTGATAGTTCTTGGCCGCATTTATACCTCCTTGTGCCGCAATAGAATGCGCTCTCCTTGGAGAATCTTGATAACAAAATGCCTTAACGTTGTAGCCAAGTTCGGCTAGCGTAGCAGCTGCAGAACCTCCGGCCAATCCAGTACCCACAACAATCACGTCAATTGACCTCTTGTTGGCAGGATTAACTAGGTTAATATTATTCTTATAATTAGTCCATTTATCAGCTATTGGACCTTCTGGAATTTTCGAATTTAATGTCGTCATAATTCCTTTCTTAAATCGCAGTTAGATAATGATAAAGCGCAATGAATATGAAACCAGCAGGAATCGCAATTGCATAAAGGTCTCCCAGTTTTTTGATACCTGGTGAGTACTTTTCGTGCCTGGCACCCATTGACTGGAATGCCGACTGAAAACCGTGCTTCAAGTGCATTGCCAGAAAGACAAATGACAAAACATAAAGTCCTACCCTAATCGGATCATGGAATTTATGTACCATCTCTTCATAGTATCTAAATTCTCCATTGATCATACCTGACATGTCTCCTTGGATGTATTTAATGTTGATTTCTGGAATCCAAAAGTCATAGAAGTGTAGCCCGATGAATCCTAAAATCACCAAACCAGACCAAATCATGTTTCTAGAAAACCAAGTAGAATTTGCAGCGCCTTTATTCATTGCATATTTTACTTCTCTCGCATTATGATTCTTGATTTCAAGCACGAATCCCATTATAAAATGGAAAACCACTCCAAAAATTAACACGGGTTGTAAAGCGAATTGGACCAAGGGGTTTGTTCCCATAAAATGGGAGACCTCATTGAAGACCTCTTCACTAAAAACCGATATAAAGTTGATAGAGAAATGTTGAAGTAAGAATACAAGCAAGAAAAGTGCTGACAGTGCCATTGCAAACTTACGTCCAATGGAACTGCTGAAGGTTTGTTTAACCCAACTCATTATATGTTAGCAGTTAAATTTATGACTCAAAGTTATATTCCAAACGTTTGCAATCAAAGCCAATTCTACTTTGATATGCTACACGTTGAAAAGAACCTGTCTACCATAATTGTTTGTGGTCTTTGCTGAAAAAAAACAACTTGACTTTTGAACCTTGGGGCCGATTCACAATACCAATGGCCTCTGAAAAGTAGATTGATTGAACAAGCAGACAAGAAAAATAGTAAACCAAGTCATCAAGAATAAGGATCTACCAGACTACATTATGTCAAGAAATATTACGAGAAAGTACAACTATTTGCAGATATTGCGTTTACAGCTAAAAGATATTACTACATGAGTCTGTTCAGAAGATTAATTCTGTGCTTTTCACTGATTTCCGCAATTGCCATTGATGCCTCGGCAACACACATCCGTGCAGGAGAGATAACAGCGGTAAGAATTTCTCAATCTGGACTGAGATACCGTTTCACACTCACCATATATAGAGATACTGAAGGTGTTCCATTTGGAGATGGCGGAGTATTCAATTTTGGACAAAGCAGAACCATTGGCCCAGGAATTGAAGCCCTCAGAGCAGAAGCTGTAGACAACAATATCACAGAAGTCAATATAGGAAATAACACTTCCATTATCACCATTCAGTTTGATCATACCTTCGATGGACCCGGAGTTTATGTAGTTAGTTTTACAGAACAGAATAGAAATGCAAACATCATTAACCTTGGAGGTGCAGCTTCAGAAAGTTTGGCCTTTCATGTAGAAACAGCCCTGAGAATTCGAGCAGGTGATCGATTAAATGACACACCTGTTTTAACTATCCCTCCTATTGACAGAGCCTGTATTGGTGGAAGGTTTGTACATAACCCTGGTGCGTTTGACCCAGATGGCGATAGTTTAGCCTACAAATTGGTTACCCCTCTCCAAGATAGAGGTGTTGCAATAGATAATTACCTGCCGCTCGATGACCCATCCATCTCAGCATTGACTGAAGCGGGTGTAGGAGTCACCCAATTTGAAATAGATCCCGTGACAGGTATCTTAACATGGGATGCACCTCAATTTGAAGGCGAATACAATATCGCCTTTATCGTTGAAGAATGGCGGTTCTCAGAACTCAATGATCGTTTTGAGCTCATTGGTTTTGTAACAAGGGACATGCAAATTGTTGTGGAGGATTGTGACAATCAAAGGCCTCAATTAGAAATCCCACAAGACACCTGTATTGAAGCAGGAACACTCCTCGAAGCATTCGTAGTTGGTACTGACCCTGATGGAAATGATGTACTCCTAGAAGCATTCGGTGGTGTATTTGAGCTAAATATTTCACCCGCAGAATTCCTAGGATTACCAGATGAAGATCCGAACCCAAGGTTTAGAGATCAACCAGCTACATCACTCTTCAGATGGCAAACAGACTTATCGCACGTAAGACAAAGACCATATGAGGTGCAATTTAAAATCTCTGATGACCCGTCAGACCCTGATGCACCGGCTTTCACCGATTTCGAAGTATGGAATGTAATTGTGGTGGCTCCTGCCCCTACTGGACTCACGGCTAGCATCGCCACAAGCACATCTATCGACCTAAACTGGGATAACTACCCTCCGGCAAATTTCGGCCCAACCATGCAGGTATATCGCAGAGTGGATAGCTTCGACTTTACACCTGAAAATTGCAATGTGGGTATCCCTGCAAATTCAGGATATGAACTAATAGATGAATTACCGATTAGCCAAACCAACTATCTAGATGACACCAACATCCGACCGGGCGTAAACTATTGCTACCGACTTGTGACAAGGTTTCCTACTCCGGGTGGCGGGGAAAGTTATGCTTCACAAGAATTCTGTGTCACCATACCGCTAGATGTTCCTACGATTACAAATGTTTCTATTGATGAGACAAGTACTACCGATGGTGAAATTATGGTCAAATGGGTTTCTCCATTAGAAATTGACGAAACACTTTTCCCTCCGCCATTTCGTTATGAGCTCTTCAGATTTGATGGATTTAATAGCACCGCAGATAGAACATTTGTTGTCTCAACTACAGACACTACATTCATTGACAGTGGTATGAATACGACCGATCGACCATTTAACTATCATGTGAGGTTTTACGATGCTGGCGACAACCTTATCGATAGTTCTTCCACAGCATCCTCTTTAAGACTAGATGCAATTGGCGAGGTACAGTCAGTAACCTTAAATTGGCAAGCGGACGTTCCTTGGTCTAACCAAATTCAATCGGCACCGAATCATTTAATTTATAGAAACCGTACAGATGCTGCTGCAACTGATGTGGACACATTTGTTTTGATAGATAGCGTAAATGTTACCCAAGACGGCTTTAATTATTTAGACGATGGAAGCTTTAATAACATAGCACTATTGGATGATAGAGAGTACTGCTATTTCGTTGTTTCAAGAGGAGGATATGGCAACCCGAAAATCGAAGAACCCCTTGAGAACAGTTCGCAGATCGTCTGCGTGCAACCAAATGACGATGAAGCTCCTGAACAACCTGACATTGAAGTACCCGGTGATACAGTGGTTATCACAGGTCCTGACGGCACGCCACTGATCTTATTAGATAGTCCAAATTGTCAGCTTTTAGAACTTGAGCCATGTGCATTTTCAAATTTCACTAATACAGTCACTTGGACAGTCGACAATGCGAGTAGTGACATTGCCAGCTACAATGTATACTTCTCCCCGACTGGTGCGGATGACAGCTTTGAACTAGTTGGTAATAGTAGGTTACTCAGCTTTGACCATACGGGCCTAAGTGAAATAAAAGGTTGTTACAGGATAGCGTCAGTTGACAGGTCAAACAATGAGAGTTCTCTGAGCGATCCAATATGCTTTGATAACTGCCCTAACTATGAATTACCAAATACCTTTACTCCAAATGGAGATGGGATAAATGACACATTCAGGGCCTTCGATCAACCTAACGGTAAGTGTCCACGCTTTGTAGAATCAGTTGTTTTCCAAGTCTTTGATAGATGGGGCGGTACAGAAATATTCAGCTACAACTCTGAAGACGCATCCGAACCCAACATATTTATTGATTGGGATGGGAAAGACGTCAATGGTAACCAACTACCTTCTGGTACATACTACTACTCTGCTACAGTTACTTTTAACGTGCTAAATCCAGACCTTAGAACGCAAGAATTCAGGAACTGGGTGAAAATATTTAGATAACCCCAGCTGTTAAAATGAGTTTAAACCATTGGGGAACTTACATAACGAGAGATCGTGTTCTTCGAACATAAAAGAATAAATCATCGACAGTTTGGACGAGAATAAAGGCTTAGAAGAGCAGAATATTTTACTCTTCGATGGAGTTTGCAACCTTTGTAACGGTGCTATAAATTTCATCATAGACCATGACCCCAAGGGGCACTTTAAGTTTGCTGCGCTTCAGTCTGAGTTTGGGCAACAAAAACTTCTAGAGCTAGGCTATAATACTGAGTCGTTTGATAGTCTAGTCTTACTTAGCCAAGGACAGGTTTACAAAAAGAGTTCAGCAGCATTAAGAATTGCTAAAAAATTAAATGGCCTTTACCCACTCCTTTATGCATTCATAATTGTTCCACCCTTTCTAAGGCATTGGGTGTATGATATCATTGCTAAGAACAGGTATAAATGGTGGGGCAAACGTGATTCATGCAGAATGCCGACACCGGAGCTTCGTTCAAGGTTTGTGGAAGCTTAATGATTATTCATTAGTTTTGCCACACCCGAATCAAACCCTTTATAAATGACTGCATATGTATTTCCAGGTCAGGGAGCACAATTCCCAGGAATGGCCAAAGATTTATACGATACTTCAGCGGAAGCAAAACGACTTTTAGAATTAGCCAATGACATCCTTGGTTTTCGCATTACGGATATCATGTTTGAAGGTACAGCTGATCAATTGAAAGAGACCAAGGTAACTCAGCCTGCTATATTCTTGCATTCAGTTGTGCTAGCAAAGATTTCTGAAAACTTCAAGCCAGACATGGTGGCAGGTCATTCACTTGGTGAATTTTCTGCCTTAGTGGCTAGCGGTGTACTTTCTTTCGAAGACGGACTAAAGCTAGTTTCACAACGTGCGCTAGCCATGCAAAAAGCTTGTGAAATTAATCCTTCTACCATGGCCGCAATCTTGGGCCTTGAAGATAAAGTTGTCGAAGACCTTTGCGCATCAATTGATGAGGTTGTGGTTGCCGCAAACTACAATTGCCCAGGCCAACTGGTTATTTCAGGTTCTCATAAAGGAATTGAAATAGCTTGCGAAAAAGCGAAAGAAGCTGGTGCTAAAAGGGCGCTCCCACTTCCTGTTGGCGGAGCATTCCACTCACCATTAATGGAGCCGGCAAGAGAAGAATTGGAAAAGGCCATTGACGAAACGACTTTTAGTCAAGGTATATGCCCTATTTACCAAAACGTAACAGCTAAACCTTCTACGAACCTAGACGAAATTAAGGACAACCTAAAAATTCAATTGACTGCTCCCGTTAGATGGACACAGTCAGTGCAAGCAATGGTGGCTGATGGGGCTACAAACTTTGTTGAATCAGGGCCTGGTAAAGTACTCCAAGGATTAGTGAAAAAGATCCATAGAGAAGCTGAGGTATCGAGTATCAGTTAAGAGTCCTCTATAAAACCGCAAAAAGAATTCTTTACATTGGTAGGGAATTCTTTTTTTATGCCTCAAGATGAGATCAACTAGCATAATTCTTTTAACCGCTTTAACACTAATCATGTCTAACGGCTGTCAACAATCATTGGACCCCTTACAAAAGGTCATGGACAGTGACCTACCAGCAATAAGTCGTATTAAAGAAAGTATTGATCAGCATGAAGTACAGATTCTGTACACTAGAATTCAAAGGGATAAGCAGGGAAAACCATCGTTTACGGAATACTCATATCGGTTAAACGACATGAACTATTTCTACCCTGCAAGCACGGCAAAACTGCCAATTGCTATCCTAGCCTTGCAGCGACTTAATGCACTCCAATCACAAGGGCTCAACATATCTAAAGAAACTCCTTTCTCAATCGTCAAGCCCAGAGACAATGAAGTCATCGTTCAAGGAGATTCCACTGAAAGAAACGGCAATGCGACCATTGCGCACATGATCAAAAAGATCTTTTTGGTAAGTGACAATGATGCCTACAATCATCTCTTCGAGTTTCTAGGCAGGGACTATATTAATCAAGAACTGGCCAAACGGTCCATGGGACCAGCACATATAAACCACAAGTTTCAGGCTGGCGCTGACAATAAAAACACCCTTGCAATTACATTTCATCAAGATGATCAAAAGATTCTCGTGGATGGAACGACCTCACTAACGGATAAGCACAGCTACCCTTTACAGGGTATGATAAAAGGTGTTGGATATACCGATAATGCCAACAACCTGATTCAAGAACCTTTCGATTTCTCAGAGAAGAATTTCTTAAGCCTAAGCAGTCTCAATAAGATACTTAAAGCGGTAATATTTCCAGAATCCTTGCCAGAACACGAGCGATTTAACTTAACTCAGGAAGACCTTGAATTCCTCCGTTTTTGGATGAGTAGAAACGCGCTTGAAAGCGAATACCCTAACTATCAAAATGGTGAGTACTGGGACAGTTATGTGAAATTCTTGATCTACGGTGATACTAAAGAGCCCCTACCAAAGACAGTGAGGATATCAAACAAAATAGGAATGGCTTATGGCACGCTGACGGATGTTGCATATGTCCAAGACTCAGAGCTCGGTATAGAATTTATGCTAAGTGCAACAGTTTTAGTGAATGAAAATCAAATCTTCAATGATGGCATTTATGAATACGATGAGCTCGGCCTACCCTTTCTTGCCGAATTGGGCCGGCAGATTTTAGCCTTCGAACGAGATCAGCAATAAGGTCAAACCAGTTCTAGCCTCTTCACCTCTAAATTGTCTTCGCAAATATCAAGCAACTCTGATTGACTTTTTTGCAGCAAGGGATGAATACCTTCAGCGACAATTTCGGCCAAAGGCAAAAGCGTAAATCGTCTATTTTGTATTTCAGGGTGAGGAACGGTAAGTACGTCCGAGCTCACAACTTGATCTCCAAAATACAACAGATCGATATCTATTAAGCGCTCTCCCCATTTCTCCTTCCGGACACGCCCCATTTCATTTTCGATGCTATTCATCAGTTCTAATAGCTTATCAGGAGTTCTAGAAGTGTCTATTTCGAGCACTTGATTTAAAAAAGAAGCTTGGTCTTCAATTCCCCAAGCAGCCGTTTCATAGATGGAAGATTCTCTCTTAATAGCCACTCGATTTGAAACCAATAATTCACGAACCCTCTCAAGGTTTTTGACCTTATTACCCATGTTCGTCCCCAATAGTAAGTAGATGCCTTCCATATCGATCAAATATAGTATTAGTTATTGGAGTTGATTGGGCAGCTCGCTATTTTGCCGATACTTTAAATCTAAAGAATGAGCGAGATCAGACACGACTGGACGAAGGAAGAAATTGTTGACTTATATAATAAACCACTTTTAGAATTAGTCTATGAAGCAGCGACAATTCACAGGAAATACCATAACCCCAATGAAGTTCAGGTAAGTACCCTCCTATCCATTAAAACTGGAGGTTGCCCTGAAGACTGTGCCTACTGTCCACAAGCCGCTAGATACCACACTGATATCGAGAAGAATGATCTGATGACAGTCGATCAGGTGAAAGCGCAAGCGCTTCGTGCAAAGTCATCTGGCTCTTCAAGAGTCTGTATGGGTGCTGCTTGGAGAAACGTAGAAGACGGACCAGAATTCGACCAAGTGCTTGATATGGTACGAACGATCAACTCCCTAGATATGGAGGTTTGCTGTACCTTAGGTATGCTGAGTGAAAACCAAGCCAAACGATTGGCCGAAGCAGGTTTGTACGCATACAATCACAACCTTGACTCATCTGAAGAATACTACAAAGAAATTATCTCTACTCGTGGGTGGGAAGACAGGCTAGAGACTTTAAAAAATGTTCGTAAAACGAATGTAACGGTTTGTAGTGGCGGTATCATTGGAATGGGCGAATCAATTGAAGACAGAGCTGGAATGTTGCTGGCCTTGGCTTCACTAAGTCCACAACCTGAATCTGTACCTATTAATGCTTTGGTTTCAGTAGAAGGCACGCCATTGGAAGAGCAAAAAATTGTCCCTATCTGGGATATGATCCGCATGGTAGCAACCACCAGAATCGTTTTACCCACTACTACAGTAAGGCTATCAGCCGGTAGAACCGAAATGAGTCAAGAAGGCCAGGCATTTTGTTTCTTGGCAGGAGCAGGATCAATCTTCGCTGGAGACAAGCTACTGACCACCCCGAACCCAGATGTAAATGAAGACATGGAGCTCTTCAATATTTTGGGCATCAACCCTATGAAACCTTATGCCAAAGGTGCTAAGCCTACGCCACTTCCTGAGCAAGAAATGACAGCGTCAGAAGCAGAAAAAATCAAATGGTCTAGACCAGGTCACCGCATCGAAAAGAATGTCGAGGCGACCAAAAAAGCCAACAAAAAAAGAAAGGAAGCCCTTTAGGACTTCCTTTCTTTTTGTTCGTTTAAGCGCTTCTTAGAATAACTTGAAGCCAACTGCTAATACAATTTGACTTGGTCTCTCGTCCGTAGCAAAGCTGTTACCCGCTACAGTGATAGCATCACCAAATTTCTCGCTAAGACTTCCTTCGTACTTTAAGTCAATCACAAACTTCAAAATGTCAACACCAATACCCGCCTGAAAGCCAACATTAGTGCTACTGTAATTATCCTTAATATCAGTAACAAGACCTGCAACATCACTTTCAGCACTCGTCAAGAAACTAAGCGAAGGGCCTGCATTAATTCTTAATGGACCGATTTTTCCGCCAATCATGATAGGCACATCTACTCTATTGAAAGATAAGTCTACATTCTGAGCACCAGATGTAATTGAAGATTCTGCCTTACTGAAAAGTAATTCAGGCTGCACATAAAGTCCGATTACTGGTACTTTGATACGTGCAAAAAGTCCATACTGGAAGCCGAACTCTGCATCGCCAGACTGCACATTAGCTACTTCTTCTCTCAAATCGAGGTTAGTAGAGGTTAGCGCAATTCTCGGCCCTAAAGTTATCTGAGCGGAAGCACCAACAGTTACAACAACTAGTGCTAATGTTAAAATGAGTTTTTTCATAAGTTTTGTTTTTAATGGTAGTTAGTATTCTTATTTATTCTGAGTTGTCTGTAAAAGTGTCAACCAAGCTTTTTCAAGATCATTATCAGCCAAATATCGCTGTGCTAATTCATGCAAGTGATTATCCATGGATTCTTGATCGTTAATAAAACGTGTTTTGATCTCACGTATTTCAGACGTTTCTGAAAATGCAAATATGCGATCATTTTCGGGGATTTTTTCAATATTTCCTAATCTCCCTAAATTATTGCCGGTAAGGACCGTACTATTGCGGATGGAAGCGGGAATTTGATCCACTCCAATGCCTAAATTTCTGTTAGGCTTAGGTAGTTTAAAAATGGCCTCTCCATTGGCTCGGCAGTACCAATCGCCTCCCATTCTTCCTACCAAATCCGTTTTGTAAGGATCAGGCTTACCATCTTCACCTAAAACTTCATCCTTAATATGGGCTAAAAGTATTTCACAGATAATCAGGTTCCCGGCACCAGCCTCTTCCCCCAAATGAACCACCTCTTTTACTTTACATTCAAAAGCAGCGATGGACTCACCTACTCTAGGTGGTTTCACTAGCTCAGAATCTACGGGTGTCAAGCCTGATTTCACAAACTCATTAACGCCCCTAGCGTAAGCAGTGCTGCTTAACGACATCTGCTCAACAATGGGGAAGTTCACCACATTGATCACGATCTCCTTTGTAGCCATCGCATTCAAAAGCGTATGCTTCAAAACGAGGTCTCTCGGCCTAGCTGGCGACAGAATTAATGTAGGAGGATTGGTACTGAATACGTTAAAGAAACTGTAGGGTGCCAAATTAGGATTACCCTCGTCATCTACGGTACTCGCAAAAGCAATAGGGCGTGGCCCAATGCAACCGAGTAGCTGTGCATGTAAATCGGGAGTTGATGTTTCCTTCGGATCAATTCTCATCTTATGTTCTTTTCAATGTGAACGAAGTATCTACTTAGTCGGTAACACTTTGGCCTTTACTTCCCCAAAACCTACGCGCACACCATTCTTTTTAGCATGGCCTCTCATAATGACAGTATCACCATCTTGGATAAACTTCCTTTCCGAACCATCTTTCATTGGAATCGGCTTAGAGCCCCTCCAAGATAATTCAAGCATAGAACCATAAGCACTTTCTTCAGGTCCTGAAATAGTACCCGAGCCATACATATCCCCAACCTGCATGTTACAACCATTGACAGTGTGGTGGGCTAGCTGTTGCCTCACATTCCAATACATATGTTTGAAATTAGAGTTGGATACAATCTGTTCATCCCCAGCTTCAGGCTGAATTCCTACTTGAAGCTTCACATCAAAGTGAGTTGGCTTATCGTATTTCAAGTAAGGTAGTACCTCAGGATCTTGAGTTGGTCCTTCCACCATAAATGGCTCGAGCGCATCCATTGTAACTATCCAAGGAGAAACGTGAGACGCAAAATTCTTAGCCAGGAATGGACCTAATGGCACATACTCCCATTTCTGAATGTCGCGTGCTGACCAATCATTAAGGATGACGAAACCAAATACGTAATCTTCAGCTTCACTGGTAGAAACAGCATCGCCCAAGGCATTTTCCTTACAAGTGATGTAGGCCATTTCTAATTCAAAATCTAATAGACGACATGGCCCAAAAGAAGGCACATCTGCATCATCAGCTTTCGTCTGACCTTTCGGTCGGTGAAAAGGAGTACCAGAAACTACAATGGAAGAAGCTCTTCCATGATAGCCTACTGGAATGTGTTTCCAGTTTGGCATCAACGCATTCTCAGGCCCACGAAACATGGTGCCTACATTAAAAGCATGCTGCTCTGAAGAATAAAAGTCTGTATAGTTCGGTACGCGCACTGGCATCAACATTTCAACAGATTCCATTTCATGAAATACAGTTGATCTTAGCTTCTCATTATCTCTCAGTTCGCCATTTCCTTCTTCTAACAGGTCTGAAATCCTATCTCTCACCTGTCTAGTAGTGGCCTTCCCCAATTCCATAAAGTCATTCAGTGTTGACTTGGAGAAAATACCTGATGGCAATCCCAAACCTTCCAAAAGACCTACTTCATGCAAAATAGACAAGTCCAAAACTTGATCACCAATGGCCGTAGCCACTCTGGGACTTAGTGCTGATGCTTTAAATATACCGAATGGTATATTCTGTATTGAAAAGTCTGAATCTGCTTCTACAGCTACCCAAGACTTCCTTGATGGATCGTTTGCTTTGATCATAATCTCTTCACCGTCATTCTGAGGGAGGCACGACCCGAAAGAATCTCCATATCGCTTTTAGGAGACTGCTTCGTCATACTTCCTCGCAGTGACGACCTGCTTTTAAAGTGTATTCCTTAATTCTTGTTCCCTTTCAATCGCCTCAAAGAGTGCTTTAAAGTTTCCTTTACCGAAAGATTGTGCGCCTTTTCTCTGAATGATTTCAAAGAACATGGTCGGCCGATCTAGTATCGGCTTAGTGAAAATCTGAAGGAGGTAGCCTTCGTCATCTCTATCGATCAGAATGTTCAAATTCTTCAATGGCTCGAGATCTTCATCTATTTCACCGACTCGGTCCAACACATCATCATAATAGATCTCTGGCACCTTTAAGAATTCAACGCCTCGTGCCCTTAGCGCACCAATTGTCTCAATGATGTTATCAGTAGCCATGGCAACATGTTGTACCCCAGCTCCATTATAAAAATCTATATACTCTTCGATCTGCGACTTTCTTTTACCCTCCGCTGGTTCATTGATCGGGAATTTAATCCGGCCTGTGCCGTTGCTCATTACTTTACTCATCAGAGCGGTGTAATCGGTGGAGATATCCTTATCGTCAAATGACACCAATTGGGTGAATCCCATTACCTTTTCGTAAAACTCACACCATTTATTCATTTCGCCCCAGCCGACATTGCCCACCATATGGTCGATATATTTCAGTCCAACTTCGGAAGGATTGTAGTCTGATTTCCACGCTTGGAAACCTGGCATAAAGATGCCCTTGTAATTACTTCGTTCTACGAAGATGTGGATCGTTTCGCCATAAGTATGGATCCCTGATTTCACGACATAGCCATGCTTATCCTCCTCTTTCTGAGGCTCCATAAAGGACTTGGCACCACGTTTTGTAGTTTCTTCCCACGACTTAGTGGCGTCATCTACCCATAGCGCGATTACTTTAACGCCATCACCATGCTTATTGATGTGCTCATTGATGAGCCCACCTTCGGTTAAAGGAGAGGTAAGCACCAATCGAATCTTGTCTTGCTGCAAAACATAAGAAACTCTGTCTTTTAAACCAGTTTCAAGTCCAGCGTACGCCACCGACTGAAAGCCAAAGGCAGACTTATAATAATGAGCCGCTTGCTTGGCATTGCCCACGTACAACTCTACGTAGTCCGTTCCATTCATTGGAAGGAAGTCTTGAGCTCCTTCGAAAATTTTCTCTCCAGAATATGTCGTGTTCTCCATCTTCTCTTAATCCTTTAATAAATTCCTTAATGTTCTAACCACGATTTGTGGTAGTCCTTAACTAATATGTTCATTGCTGCTTCTGTGACTTTCAAAGGCTTGAAAGTATCTACCATTACAGCAAGTTCGGCAGTTTCTTTAACGCCCAAACTTCTTTCCATAGCCCCAGGGTGCGGCCCATGTGGAATACCCGCTGGGTGCAATGTAATCTGACCTCGCTCTATATTATTTCTACTCATAAAGTCACCATCCACATAGTAGAGGACTTCATCTGAGTCAATATTACTATGATTATAAGGCGCAGGAACAGATTCTGGATGATAGTCAAAAAGCCTTGGCACAAACGAACAAACCACGAATGCATCGGTCTCGAATGTTTGATGTACTGGTGGCGGCTGATGCACACGACCCGTGATCGGTTCGAAGTCATGAATAGAAAACGCGTATGGAAAATTATACCCATCCCAACCGATCACATCGAAAGGGTGAGTAGCGTATACATACTCATGAATCATTCCCTGCTTCTTCACTTTAATGATGAAGTCTCCTTTTTCATCATGCGTCTCAAGGTTTTGAGGCCTTCTGATATCGCGCTCACAATATGGTGAGTGTTCTAGCAACTGACCGAACCAATTTCTATATCGTTTAGGCGTATAGATCGGCCGATGTGATTCTACAATGAATAAGCGATTGTCTTTGGTATTGAAATCTATCTGATAGATCATTCCGCGTGGCACCATCAAATAATCTCCATAGCTGAATTCAATATTGCCAAGTAAAGTTCTCAGTGTTCCTGAGCCTTCGTGAATAAAAATCAATTCATCACAATCTGTATTCTTATAAAAGTAATCCCTCAAGGACTCTTGAGGGGAAGCCAATACGATATGACAATCGCTATTGACTAAGACTGGTGTTCTACTCTCTAAATAATCCGCTTTCGGAGGAACAGAAAAACCTTTCAATCCAAGGGAAAGCATGTTCTTTTCTACGGCAATTTTCGGAGAAACGTCATAGGACTTAAGTATTTCCTTGACTTGTGTAGGCCTATGTTCGTGATATAGCAATGACGACATTCCGTCAAAGCCGATCGTACCGAACACTTGCTCATAATAATAGCTTCCGTCAGGTTTTTTGAAAGTCGTATGTCTCTTATGTGGGATTTTACCGAGTTGATGATAAAATGGCATAGTCTAAAATTTCTTAAACAAGTTGGTTGAGGGAGTGATTTAAAGCCCTTTGCGAAATCCCTTTCTTATCAGTCGATAAATCATAAACCGTTTGAAGGCCTTTACGAATTATGTCTGAGGTATCTTCAAAAATGGCTTCATCTGTCAATGCTACTCCACCCTCCATAAGATACGCAAAAACCCTCGCCATTCCACAATTTGCAATGAAGTCTGGTATCACCGAAAGATTCTCATCAGCATATAATCCAGTTTCGCCAAAAAAGATTTCCGGATCGTTGAACGGCACGTTCGCTCCGCATGAAATCACTTCTAACTCTGTTTCTATCATACGATCCACCTGATCTTTAGTGATCAATCTAGAAGCTGCAGCCGGTATAAAAATTTCAAAATCTAAATCCCAAATGCCTTTATTGACCTCTTCAAAAGAAACCATGTAATCAGCATTCAACTGATTGCCCTTACGGTTAACAAATAAAGACCTAATTTCTTCTAGGCTGAAGCCCTCCTGATTGAGCAATCCGCCTTCTCTATCGATGATGCCCACAATTTTAACACCCATCTGGGCCAAATAGAAACCTGCTGCCGCTCCAACATTTCCCCAACCTTGGATTACAGCTCTCTTTTCTTTGTAATTACCACCCCAAATGTCGTAGTAGTGATGAACAGCTTGCGCCACACCAAAACCCGTGATCATATCGGCCACTTTATACTTTTTGGTGACATCAGGAGAGTATTCAAGATTCTCAATCACCTTAACCACACCATTTCTAAGTTGTCCGATGCGATTGATCTTTGAAGCTTCGTTAGGCTTGAAGTGCCCGTTGAAAACACCCTCTTGCGGATGCCAGATACCAGCCTCTTCGGTCATAGCGATTACTTCGTGAATTTCATCCACATTCAAATCGCCACCTGTACCGTAATAAAACTTCAGCAGAGGGCTTACCGCAGCAAACCATCTTTTGAGTACTCCCTCTTTACGCGGGTCATTCGGATCGAAATTAATCCCTGACTTAGCACCCCCTATCGGAGGCCCAGAGATTGAAAACTTCACCTCCATTGTTTTGGCAAGCGACTCCACTTCTCTCTTATTCAATCCTTTACGCATTCGGGTACCACCACCGGCAGCACCACCACGCAATGAATTAATGACTACCCAGCCTTCGGCTTCCGTTTCTTGGTCGCGCCATTCAAAGACTATTTCAGGTGGTTTATTTTCAAATTTCGAGAGTAAATCGTTCATGGGGATTGTAGATTTCTTGATTCAAGCAAAGCTAAATTAATCATTCGATCAAAAATCATTCTTCCTAATTATTGAACATTAAATAGATGAATCATCTTTTATGTTGTTCATAAAAAGAATATTCACTGAAATATCAATTATTTTTAGGGTCGAAACAGATGAATCATCTTTATGAAGCTAGACCAGACAGACATTAAGATTTTAGAAATCCTTCAACAGGATGGCCGAATTACCACCAAAGCCCTCGCAGACCAACTCAACTTGACCACCACTCCTGTGTTTGAAAGGGTCAAACGCCTTGAAAAAGATGGTGCCATTAAAAAGTATGTAGCATTAGTTGATGGTAAAAAACTGGACCTATTACTAACCGCCTTTATTTCGATTAGCCTTACCAAGCATTCTAGGTCCTATTTAGAGAAGTTCGTCACTGAGGTAGATCAATATCCTGAGGTCATGGAGTGCTATCACATTGCCGGAAACTTTGACTTCTTGCTGAAGATAGTGGTCAAGAATATGGAGAAATATGAATCCTTTATATTGACCAAGCTTTCCACCATTGCTAACCTAGGGCAGGTACAGAGTTCTTTTGTCCTTTCGAATAATATACACAAGACAGCTTATCAGGTTTAACTTTTAAGGTGAGACAATCCATATCTATTACCCCATTCCAAGCACAATCTATTTGAAAAAAGCATTCTAATCTGTGGTAAAGAGGGGCTCATCATCAGTTCGACTATAGTTAGAAGATTTACATTGATCATTTTAGACAATAGGCTTTGATAAACTAATTCTAATCAATAAATTACTTACATACAACAATCAAAATAATATTCTTTTAATCATAAAAATTAATTATGACACGCCTTTTCATTTCAATTCTCACATTCTTTACCTCCACCCTTTGCTTGGCCCAATGGACAACAAGTGGTTCTAACATTTATTATAATGGAGGTAATGTTGGTATAGGCACAACGAATCCTATCTATGGCAAACTAGATGTGAATGGAATTATTACATCTTCCAAGCTCGGACAAGCTGGACCTAACTCTTTCTATGATGTAGGAACTAGGTTTGCGTTAAACGGTTCTAATTCCAACCCTTTTGCCATTGGTCTGGGAGCATCTGATGGTGGGAAATATCCCATGTGGTTTCAAACGGGCACTCAGAACGGAGGCGGTTTTGAATGGTATATAGGCACATCGGAAAAAATGCGAATAGACAGGTTTGGCAATGTCGGTATTGGTACTACTTTACCTTCAGAAAAGTTAGAAATAGTTGACATAGAGCCTTCACTGAGGATTAGAAGTACAGATGTCAATAAGAATACATCTTTAAAATTGGATTGGGGTACAGCCAACAATGCCGGGCTTCACATGTCATATCATCCAAATTCAGCCATTAGCTATATTGATACTAAATACTCTGCTACTTCTGGACAAGCATTTGGTGATCTCCAATTTAGGAGAAGCATTTCTGGCGTAATGACACCAACAATGACACTAAAATCAGAAAATGGTAGTGTTGGCATAGGAACTACTTCACCTTCAGAAAAGTTAGAAATAGTTGACATAGAGCCTTCACTGAGGATTAGAAGTACAGATGTCAATAAGAATACATCTTTAAAATTGGATTGGGGTACAGCCAACAATGCCGGGCTTCACATGTCATATCATCCAAATTCAGCCATTAGCTATATTGATACTAAATACTCTGCTACTTCTGGACAAGCATTTGGTGATCTCCAATTTAGGAGAAGCATTTCTGGCGTAATGACACCAACAATGACACTTAAAGCCGAAAACGGCAACGTGGGCATAGGCACCACCTCACCCACTGAAAAACTATCTGTCGATGGTAACATACTAGCTAAAAAAGTACGGGTTTCAATAACCGCAGCAGACTGGCCAGACTATGTCTTTGCTCCGAGTTATAAGTTGAGTTCCTTAGGTGAGCTAGAGAATTTCATCAAAACAAACCAGCACCTTCCAGAAGTACCATCTGCCGAAGAAGTCGAAACCAATGGCCTTGATTTAGGAAGTATGGATGCCACGCTACTAAAGAAGGTGGAGGAGTTGACGCTTTACACTATTGATCAACAAAAGAAGATTGATCAGCAAGCCAAGGAAAACCAGGAGCTCAAAGATCGCCTCAACAAAATTGAGGCATTACTCAAAACACTCACTTCTAAATAACCTGAATTATGAAAAACATATTTCTGATAGCACTAATCCTATTTCTCTCAAACCTTGCCTCTGGCCAAAGCCTCACAGGCAACTCACTCAACTTGACCGACCCAGACCCCACCCTAGTATTAAATGCAACGTCCGCTGGTCAATACATTGACAATGATGGCACAAATAGAGGGTGGCCGGGTTTACAATTCAAGACATTTGACGTTAAAAATGGCCCTCTAGTGAATAAATGGGACATCACATACGGTGCTAGGGACAACAATCTCTATTTCTATAACTATTCTCAAACTGCCACTCAATTCCATCTTGATGATAATGGCAATAGTTTTTTTCCCCATGGCAGGCTTGGTATTGGAATTGGAACAACAACACCAACTGCAATGCTTCAAATCAAAAATCCAACAAATCACTTGACCGCACTAGAAATAGGCCCCTCAGGAAATAGTCATTCATACTTTAAAATAGACAGGTATATTGGAAAAGATGGTGGTATAATATTCACAGAAAATGGAAGCAATCAATACCAACTAGTTCATAATACGACTGGAAATTTTGACTTGTATAGCTATAGCAAAGCGGGTATAGTTTTCAGTGTCCAAGAAAACACCGGTAATGTTGGTATTGGTACTACTTCACCCGCTGAAAAACTTGAAGTGAAAGGGAATATGATAATAGATGCTGGTAACGGTGGTGGCCTATTCCTAAATACAAACTCTGGTGTAAATATTGACTTTAGGTTTAGAGAAGCTGGAGTTAACAAGTATAACCTGGGTTATATTGCGGCCAATGATGCTATGAGTCTATACGATAACACTGCGCAAGCCTATCGGTGGTATGTTGCTAGTAATGGTAATATGGGTATAGGCACCGCCTCTCCCACAGAAAAACTCTCAGTTGATGGTACTGTACTCGCAAAGAAAGTGCGTGTCTCTGCTGCAGGAAGTCCTGACTGGCCAGACTATGTCTTTGCTCCGAGTTATGAGTTGAGAGCCTTAAGCGAAGTGGAGAATTACATTAAAGAAAACCAGCATCTTCCAGAAGTACCTTCTGCCAAAGATATAGAGGCAAATGGTCTTGATTTAGGAAGTATGGATGCCACACTTTTGAAGAAAGTGGAAGAGTTGACTTTGTATCTCATTCAAGAAAGCAAAGAGAAGGACGAATTGAAAAAAGAGAATAAAGACTTGAAAGAAACTCTTGACAACATTTTAAAGCGGCTTGAAAAACTAGAGAAAAAGTAACATCATGTTTTCAAGGGACTGCTTCGCGCCTTGTCTGCCAATAGGCAGGCTCGCAGTGACGTCTTGTTCGTCATTGCGAAGGAGTTTCCCTGTCTTTAGACAGGATACGGCTGAAGCAATCTCCTCACCCTGCAGGAAGGATGTTGGTTACATCGAGAAGTTCATTGAACAAATCAGGAGATTGCCACGCTACGCACGTTTATCAACGGGCAAGCTCGCAATGACGACAAATGAGGCTTCCGACTCCTAACTCCGGTCTTATCACTTCCATCTTCTAGCTACACACTTCTAACTTCTAGCTTCCATCTTCCGACAATTCCCCCTATTTTTGCACCTCAATTTTATTCAAACAATTCAATGTCAATTTCAACTAAGTACAACCCGCAAGCAATAGAAGATAAGTGGTACGCACACTGGATGGAAAAAGGCTATTTCAAAGCCAAAGTAAACCCAGACAAAGAGCCATTTACTGTCGTCATTCCTCCTCCGAATGTCACGGGCGTCTTGCACATGGGACACATGTTGAATAACACCATTCAAGATATCCTGATCAGAAAGGCCAGAATGGAAGGCAAGGAAGCTTTATGGGTGCCTGGAACTGACCATGCATCAATTGCTACCGAAGCCAAAGTAGTGCGCATGCTACGAGAAAAAGGCATTAAGAAGTCAGACCTCTCAAGGGATGAGTTCTTAGCGCATGCTTGGGAGTGGAAAGAAAAGTATGGTGGGATTATCCTCGAACAATTAAAGAAGCTTGGTGCTTCAGCCGATTGGGATAGAACGGCCTTTACCATGGATGAAGGTTATCATAATGCTGTTCTCCGAGTTTTCGTTGACCTGCACAAGAAAGGCTACATCTACCGTGGATGGAGAATGGTCAACTGGGATGTTGAAGCCCAAACCACGGTTTCTAACGAAGAGGTGATCTATGACGAAAAAGAGCAGACTTCTAAGCTCTATAAGGTGCAGTATGACATTAAAGATTCAGACGAAAAAGTAATCATTGCAACAGGTCGTCCTGAAACCATTATGGGTGATTCAGGAATTGCTGTTAACCCAAAAGACGATCGTTTCAAGCATTTGATTGGAAAGAAAGCCATCGTTCCATTTATCAACCGTGAGATCCCTATCATAGGAGATGATTATGTTGAAATCGAATTCGGTACAGGTTGTTTAAAAGTAACGCCTGCTCACGATCCAAATGATTATGAGATCGGCTTGCGCCACAACCTTGAAATCATCGACACCATCAGTGCAGATGGTAAACTGAATGAGAAGTGTGAAATCCCTGCCTACGTAGGAATGGATCGTTTCAAGGTAAGAAAGCAAATTATCAAAGATCTTGATGCTGCTGGCATCTTAGTCGGTGAGGAAGACTTCACCACTAAAATTGGACGTTCGGAAAGAACAGGTTCTGTCATTGAGCCAAAACTCTCGTTGCAGTGGTTTATCAACATGAAAGACATTTCCAAAACTGCTCATAAAGTAGTGATGGATGATGAAGTAGAATTGGTTCCTGCCAAATTCAAGAACACCTACAATCACTGGATGGAAAACGTTCGGGATTGGTGTATCTCTCGTCAGTTGTGGTGGGGACAAAGAATCCCAGCTTACTTCTATGGAACAGGTGATGATGACTTTGTGGTAGCCGAAACTATGGAGGAAGCTTTATCGCTAGCCAAAGAAAAATCTGGAAGAAACCTTTCCGAAGCTGACTTAAGCCAAGATGAAGACGTGCTCGATACTTGGGCGTCATCATGGCTGTTCCCTATGGCTGTTTTTGATGGCTTCAATGACGATTGCTTTGACAAAGAAACCGGTAAGATCATCAAAGGGAAGAATGCTGAGCTAGACTACTTCTACCCTACTTCGGTATTGGTAACTGCCCCAGAGATTCTATTCTTCTGGGTAGCCAGAATGATTATCGCGGGGTATGAATACACAGGCGAGAAGCCTTTCAAACACGTGTATTTAACGGGTATCGTTCGTGATAAGCAACGTAGAAAGATGTCTAAATCATTGGGCAACTCTCCTGATCCTTTGGACTTGATTAAAGAATTAGGTGCTGACGCAGTGAGAACAGGAATGCTCTTCTCCTCTCCTGCAGGAAACGATTTGTTGTATGATGAGAAGCTCGTAGAACAAGGCAGAAACTTCGCCAACAAGATTTGGAATGCTTTCCGATTAGTAAAGAACTGGGAAGTAGAAGGCACATCTATGCCTGCCGAAAACCAGATAGCCATTCAATGGTTTGATGCACGATATAATCAAGCGTTAACCGAGATTGAAGATCATTTCAGCAAGTTCAGAATGTCAGATGCCCTAATGAGTACATACAAACTGATATGGAATGACTTCTGCTCGTGGTATTTGGAAATGATCAAACCTGCTTATGGTGAGCCGATCGATCGGGCTACTTATGAGGTGACTTTAAATCTCTTCGAGAAATTGATGAAGGTATTACACCCTTTCATGCCATTCATTTCAGAAGAAGTATGGAGCGAGCTAAGAGATAGAGAAGACGGTCAAGACATTATCGTTTCTGCTTGGCCGATCATTGGGGATTTAAACCCTGAATTGATCAAGCAAGCCGATAAGGTATTTGAATTAGTTTCGAATATCCGAAATGCAAGAAGTAGTAAAGGGCTTTCTCCAAAAGAGCAATTGAACTTGTTCGTTCGTACGAAAGATCAATCGGCTTACGATGCTTTTGAAGGGACCATCAAAAAACTAGGTAATATTGGAGAGATTCAGTCTACTGATGAGAAGATAGAGAATGCAATAAGCTTTGTAATCAAGTCTGATGAGTTCTACTTGCCGATGGCCGAAGGAGCAATTGACCCCGAACAAGAAAAAGCTGAGATCGAAAAAGAACTAGAATACACAAAAGGCTTTTTGAATAGCGTAAGTAAAAAGTTGAGCAACGAACGCTTTGTCAGTGGTGCACCTGAACAAGTCGTGGCCAACGAGAAAAAGAAGCAAGCAGACGCTGAATCTAAGATTAAGGTTTTGGAGGAAAAGTTGGCTTCTCTTTAAGCGTATAACTCATTTAAAATCAATTACATTGAGGCATGAAATCATGCCTCTTTTTTTTATCCATCCTTTTCTTAGCCGGATGTAGCACTCCAAAATCACCTTGGATTGAAGGTTTTGTTAAACCTGAGCAGAACCCAATCATGCAAGCCGACTCGGCTTATACATTTCTTGATCCGCTCTCTAATACAGAAGTGGCTTGGCAAAAAGCAGACATCTTCAACCCAGCGGCTGTTAATCGTAACGATACTATATTCATGTTCTTTAGAGCTGAAGACAATCCAAAAGCTTATTTGGGTGGCAGAACCTCTCGCATTGGATTAGCATGGAGTGTTGATGGCATGAATTTTAATAAGTTTCCAGAACCGGTCCTTTATCCAGACTCATCTGCTTATTTAAAATGGGATTACCCTGGTGGATGTGAAGACCCTCGTGTTGTTAAAAGGCCTGACGGCAAGTATATCATGACTTACACGGCATGGAACCAAGATGTTGCGAGACTTTCTATAGCATCGAGCGATAACCTTACACAATGGACAAAGCACGGCCCTGCCCTACTAAATGCATTCGAAGGAAAGTTTTTAAATACATGGAGCAAATCAGGATCCATCGTTTGCAAGCAAGTGGGCAACGAACTCATCGCTACGAAAATTAATGGTAAGTACTGGATGTACTTTGGAGAACGTGGCGTAAACCTCGCATGGTCTGAAGACTTAATCAATTGGACACCACTTCAGAACGATGCTGGAGAACTAGCCATCGTAATGAATACAAGACAGGGTAAATTCGATAGCTTTTTGACAGAGCCAGGCCCACCAGCATTACTGACAGATGAGGGTATCCTACTCTTTTATAACGGCAAAAATGGTCTCCCAAGTGACTCCACAATTATTGCCGATCCAAACATACCAATAGAAACTTATTGCGGTGGACAAGCACTCTTTGATTTGAACGATCCATCAAAATTTATCACTCGAATGGACAGCCCTTTTATCTGCCCTAGCCTACCTCATGAAGTAACAGGACAATACGCTGCCGGCACTACATTCCTAGAAGCTTTGGTTCCATTTAAAGGCAAGTGGTTTATGTATTATGGCACTGCTGATTCTTTTGTGGGGGTTACAGTCGCAGACCAGTAATGAACACTACGTCACCCTGAACTTGTTTCAGGGTCTTCACTATTTCTAGAGTAATTAGTAGATTCTGAAATAAATTCAGAATGACGACAACAAGGTTTAGTATGTCTTTAAGCGAAATATAAACGAAGTGCATAAACAAAAGAAGGTTGTCATATGACAGCCTTCTGTGTGGGCGCTGAGGGATTACATTGAAGTCATCCCTGTGCAACCACTCCTGTAAATACAAAAGGCATTCTCGAAGAGCGAAATTGATTTATTTAGCCTTTGTTGGTCATGTTGCCAATAAGGTTATTGAAAGGGATTACCTACGGTGATCCCCAAGCGAGACCACTCCTGCAAATACAAAAGCCTCAACTGCTTTGCAGTTGTCTTTTTTCATTCAACCCAATATAGAGCTCGCTCTAATTTGTCTTGAATGAAAAAAGCCGCATCTATCGATGCGGCTTTTGTGCTTGATGTGGGCGCTGAGGCCCCGAAGCTTCGGGGCGAACCCCTACTAAAATCTTCTTAAAATATCTTCAATTATCGATGGTTGGCCCTTGAGCTTACGAATAAATTTACTGCTCTTTTGCTTTTTAATGAACCGCTCAACTTTCAACGCCTGAGCCTTATCTGTACAAGTGATAATTAAAAAAACTTGCCAATCCTTCGTGACTGAGGTACTTGCACCACCATAATAGCCTGAATTATGTCGAATCAAACGAGTTTCAACATTGACCGTCTCACCAGTGTAAAAACGATCCAGTGATAGAGAATATAGAATATAAACGTAATGCATACCAACAAAAGAAGGCTGTCATATGACAGCCTTCTGTGTGGGCGCTGAGGGATTCGAACCCCCGACCCCCTCGGTGTAAACGAGGTGCTCTGAACCAACTGAGCTAAGCGCCCTTGTTATTGGGTGTGCAAAGGTAATTAGCGTTTTGATTTTTGCAAATGCTTCCTTCAAATTATTTCTAATAAAAAAGAAAGCACCGTCAAGAACGGCCCAAAATAGACGAAAATCCAATTTTTACTTATCTTTCCCCAATCAAAACAGGTGGCTGCTAAATGACCCTCGCGGAATTCAAGGATATTTTCGATCAATACTATACCCCGATCAAAAATTTCCTGTACTATAAATCTGGAGATATCGATCAAAGTGAAGACTTGGCACAGGATGTCTTTGTCAAACTTTGGGACAAGCGAGATGAAGTTCAGTTAGAAACTGTCAAGAGTTACCTCTACACCATTGCCAGCAACATGCTCCTTAATAAAATCCGTCATGATAAAGTGGTGGTCAATTTTGCTGAAAAAAATAAGGACCGATACGAGGAATACTCTCCTGAATTCCAACTAGAGGAAAAAGAGTTTAAGCAAGAATTAGAAGACGTTATTAGCGATATGCCAGAAAAACAACGCGAGGTGTTTTTGATGAATCGTATCGAAGAAATGACTTATAAAGAGATTGCTGAACGCCTTGAACTAAGTGTAAAGGCAGTAGAAAAACGTATGCATGGAGCACTGTCACATCTTAGAGAACATATTAAATATAAAATTTAACTAATTTGAAACCGTGAAAGAGGATAAACTCATTCAAGATTGGCTCTCAAAAGAAATTTCGGCAGATGAAATGGCGGAAATGGAGAAGCTTATTGCTTTCACGGAAAACCTTACCGTTCCAGAAAACAAACCAAAAGCAGATGCTTGGTCAAATGTTCTAGGAAAGATAAACGAAGAGGTCACTGATAACGAGGTTATCCTCATTCCAAAGAGAGAAGGAAAAAAGCAATGGATTGCTTGGGTAGCAAGTATTGCGGCTATTTTCTTGGTTGGATATTTCGGTATGATGCAGATGTCGGGGCCTTCGGTTTACACAACAGCTTTGACAAGCACCATTACGCATAACCTTCCTGATAACTCCATTGTATCGCTTAATTCTCAAAGTTCAATCTCAGTTATTGAAGACCGATGGGACAAAGAAAGAGTTGTTAGGCTAGAAGGAGAAGCCTTTTTTGAGGTAGAACCAGGTAGTAAATTTAAAGTTGTCACTGACTATGGTGAAGTTGAGGTACTTGGCACATCATTTAATGTCTACGCTAGACCCACTGGTTTCGAGGTAACATGTAAGACAGGTACGGTCAAAGTGTCGTTCAAAAATCAGGAAACCATTTTAGCTCCAGGATACAAGGCCTACTATACTGAATTCTCCAAACCCTTAATTAACCTTAACACCTTAAAAGTAGTAAAGGTCAATACAAACGAAATTGGTGCTTGGCGCGAAGGAAACTTCTATTATGATGGGATTAACCTAAAAGAAGTAATGGATGAGATGGAGCGGCAATTCGATATTGAATTCAATGTATCAGCAAACCTAAATGGCCTTTTCTATAACGGATACTTCAGTAAGTCTAATCTGACAGAAGCCTTGCAGCTTGTTTTTATCCCAATGGGATTAACTTACGAAGTGAAAGGGAACCAAATCAGTGTACAATAGTGCGATTTTTTTACTGTCTCCTCTTTGGGCTAATTACAACCTTTCTTGTTGCTCAAGACATTAACAAGCTACGGATTACCGAAAGGTTTGACGATGTTTCTTTAGCCAAAGTAATTCGTACACTAAGGAATAAGTATGATATAAAAATTGCCTATGATGATGCCCTCATCACGGGCATAACCATCGATGGTGCATACACTGGTCTATCACTCACAAACTTTCTTGATAATATTCTGAAAGATAAAGGGATAGATTATCAGATTTTAAACGGAAAAATAATACTCATCCCAAAGCAGGTAAATCTCGATATTACAACACCGAGCCTGTTTGACCTTACTGTTTTTGGCTCTGTACAAGACAGCAATACCGGAGAAAACCTGCCCAACGCTTTAGTTCGCGTAAGAGGCGAATCCAGAGGTACCGTCACCAATAAAGACGGCTATTTTGTACTTCCAAAAATCCCAAGCGATACCAGCACCATAGAAATATCTTACCTCGGTTATAAAAAGGCCGAAATCAAACTTGTCCCAGGAAAAACCAGACAGACACTCCAAATCATGATGGAAGAAAACGTGATTGAACTTTCAGAATTTGTAGTGGTAGAAAACCAAAGGAAGACAGTTCGGTATGGTGACGAAATTTCCCAAATGACCATTGACCCTCGCAACCTAGCGGCACTTCCAAGTTTAGGCGAATTTGATGTCTTTCGTTCACTACAGCTACTTCCCGGTATTGGAGGCACAAACGAAACCTCCTCGGCCCTAAGCATTAGAAATAGCCCCTCCACGCACAACCTTGTGCTCTTTGATGGCTTCAATATCTACAGGCTTGACCATTTCTTTGGTGTCTACAGTGCCATTAATTCAGATGCCATTAGAGATATTCAAATCTATAAAGGGGGTTTTGGGGCAAAATATGGCGGAAGAATAGCAGGCGTCATTGACATGACAGGAAATACCGGCAGTTTTAAAGAACCTAGCTATTCATTAGGTGTAAACCTGCTGAGCGCTCGTTTCAGTGTAAACACACCCCTGAATGGCGGCCGAGGCGCGCTACATGTTAGTGCGAGAAGGGCCTATACGGATATCATCAGAAGTAAACTCTTTGAAAACCTATATCGGAATTTCCGAGAAGAATCTAACGACATCGAAGGCATCAATGCCAATGATGTACTAAGACCTGATTTTCGTTTTTATGACATCAATGCAAAAGCTACATATAATGTATCACATCGTGATTTACTTAGCCTTACCCTATACAATGGTCAGGACAATCTAGATGCCAATTTCGAGTCCATAAATAGAGCACCCAATAATAGTATCAGACAGATTCAAGAGGTTCAAGAGAACGCCAACTGGGGAAATACTGGCATAGGGCTGGTATGGTCAAGAAAGTGGACAAGTAATTTGAATTCTAGTCTTCAATTGGCCTACTCAGACCATTTTTATAAGTACAATTATTCTGACACCACAAAGGATGGTACTGGAACTGTCCGAAGATTTAATGATTTGGATAGGCGTAATGATGTCGAAGATTTTCAAGTAAACCTCCGCAACGAGTTCTTTGCGGGTAAGAGACATAGAATTGACTTCGGAGCGAACTACTCTGACCTTAAAGTCAATAGTCAATTGATGATCAATGATAGAAATCTGTTGACAGGAAGGTTGTTCAATGGGACAGGATCCATTCTTTCCCTATATGCCTCTGACAAGTTCTATATCACTCCCAAGTTGCTTTTAAATCCCGGATTAAGATATAACATCTCCAGTCTTTCTAACAAAGGGTTCCTTTCTCACCGCTTTGGCGCCATCTATCAGCTTACACCAGCACTTGAAATCAAAGCATCGAGTGGAAAGTATTTTCAATTCATCAGAGAACAAAACTTTGATGACCCTTTTACCAATGCCCAAGATGGCTGGATTTTAGCGGACCAAGACCCCAGCCGGACGGGTAATCAATTCTCCGTACTGGAGTCAGACCATTGGATCGCTGGATTTCAATATGAAAAGAACAACCTTACCGTAGATGTTGAGTTCTACACCAAATCTGTGAACGGACTATCTGAGAACATTGTCTCATACGTAATCGACCCAATCACTAACCTCAGGCGTGCTCAGATTGTCGATGCACTTGGCACCAGTGAAATCATAGGCATTGATTTCCTCATCCAAAAGGAAATAGGTCCGTACCAAGGTTGGATTTCTTACACCAGAAGTAAAGCGACCAATCAATTTGATGTGATTAACGCTGGCGAGAAAATTCCGGCCAGAGAAGACCAACGTAATGAATTAAAGTTGGTGAATATATTAGAACTTCCAGATTGGAATATCTCGGCTACATGGACCTACGGCAGCGGTAAACCCTTCCTAGCACCTGAAATAAACTTCTTCACCAATAACTTGGGCGAGGTGGTAAACTTTGAGGTGATTAATACCAACAAAACCCTTACACGACTACCCGCATATCACAGACTTGACGTATCAGTAGCAAGAAAGTTTAAAAATGAGTATATGAAAGGCGAGTTGGGCCTATCTATTCTAAACGCCTACAATAGGTTGAATATTCAGAACAGAAGGTTAAACCGAGAAGCCCTCAATAATTTCGTTGATCAAGCCCCGGGAGGTGCCATGCCGACCAATCTTTATCGCAACATCGCATTGCTAGATTTGACCCCTTCAATTTTTCTTAACCTCTATTTTTAATAATTCTGAATTCTAGGTAGGGTTAGCCCTATTTACCGTGTATTAACTCTGAATGCAGGAAAAAAGGCACGGTACGAACTGGGAGCAAGACTGGTTAGAGGGTAAAATCTCTACACCTGAGGCTAAAAAACAGGCCTTAGATTCAGCGTCTTTCGAAATCCTGAGCAAGTACATTGAGAAGTCTTCTCTCTTATCTACACCAGAAAAAACTTCAAAGCGAGCAGCTTGGGAGAGCATTGAGGCACGAATATCAGAATCACCTAAATCCAAAGTTATATCAATCAATAGAAGATATTGGTTGACGGGAGTAGCGGCCTCTTTCATCTTAATTGTCAGTGCATTTTTTCTGTTCGATGGAGCATTTGAAGGGGAAATAAATATGAGTACAGGCCTTGCCGAAGTACAGACTATCTATTTACCTGACAGTTCTATTATTCATTTGAATGCTGAGACCGAAGTTTCATATTCGAAAAAAGGCTGGGAAACTGATCGCGTGTTAATGTTGAGTGGAGAAGCCTTTTTCGAAGTGAAACGTGGAAGTAATTTCACCGTAAACACCGCTAATGGGAAAGTAGAAGTTTTAGGCACTAGCTTTAACGTTCGCTCACGTGCTGAAGACTTTGAAGTGGCGTGTAAGACAGGGAAAGTGAGGGTCACAGAATTCTTGGCGGGAACCCAACAAATATTAACGCCAGGCTTAAGAACAAAGATTAAAAGTGGTGAATTAGTGACACCAGAAGAAATTAACACTTCCAATGTAGATCTATGGAGGTCAGGAGAATACTACTTAGAAAGCACTTCTATTAAAGAAGGCTTTGAAGAGCTTGAGCGGATATTCAATATAGAAATTGTACACGAGCTGTCAGAAGCAGAACTTAGCCGAGCTGGCACCTGGGATTTTGACAAAGACAATCTTTCTGGGTCAATCCAAAGTATGTCGGTTACAATGGGATTCAGTTTTGATATAGATGATAATAAAGTAGTTATCAAACTGAAATAAAGAGATTCAAAATAAGGTGATAGCAAATTTTAAGCAGTTTGAGTCACCGATCTTAGGTTGAGGTTGAGGGATGGGTGGTGCCATCCCTCTTTTTTTATCCTAAGCTTTCTAGCAAGGTCTCAAGACTCATTCCGCGAGAACCCTTGATCAAGATTGATGCATTGGTCATGGGATTACTTTCTAAGTGGGACTTCAGTGCCTCTTTTTTGCTCCAATAGTGTGCCTTTGGGTTACCAAGTTTAGCAAATTCCATCAGCTTACCGCAGAGGTGGACTTCATCCAAATTCAGTGCTGCTGTTAGCTTTCCAATCGCCTCATGCTCTTTTGGTCCGTCCTCGCCCAATTCAAACATATCGCCTAATACCGCCACTTTATAACCCCCTTCGCTTTCCGCAAAGTGTTTTAAAGAAACCGTCATAGAGGATGGGTTAGCATTGTAGGCATCTAGCAGAATTCTATTGCTACCCTTCTGAATTATTTGTGAACGGTTGTTATCAGGGTCATAACTCGTCACGGCTTCCAGTGCAGCGAGCGCGTCAACTTCAAAATACTTACCTACACAAAGTGCAGCACAAATATTTTCAAAATTATAGGCTCCTGTCAAGTGCGTTTTTGCCACAAGACCAGATTCGGTTCTTATGGTTAACTCCGGCTGACTCTCGAGTAGTTCGGCATGCAGGAAATCTCCTTCAGCTGGATAGTAATAAGGAGTTTTTACTCTTCGCTGAGCTATATTGGATAGGACTTCACTCTGAGAATTCACGAATATGACTCCCTCCTTTTGAATCAAGTGATGATAGAGCTCTGACTTGCCACGAATCACCCCCTCAACTCCACCGAAACCTTCTAGGTGCGCTTTCCCAATATTTGTTATCAAACCATGATTAGGGTCGGCAATACCACATAGCTCAGCTATATCACCCACTTTATTTGCCCCCATCTCTATAATGGCTATTTCGATTGTATTATCAATTTCGAGTATGGTCAAAGGCACTCCAATATGATTATTGAGATTGCCCTTTGTAGCATGTACCTTATACTTTTTAGCCAGCACATCACGCATAAGCTCCTTAGTGGTGGTTTTTCCGTTGGAACCGGTTATACCGATAAAGGGTATATTGAGCTGTTTGCGATGATAGTTACCAAGTTCTTGGAGCGCCTTCAGTCCGTCTTCAACAACAAAAAAACGATCGTCTTTAGCGAACACTGGATCATCGATAACTGCCAATGCCGCGCCTTTTCCTAATGCCTGATCGGCAAACCGATTGGCATCAAAATTTGGGCCCTTTAATGCAAACCAAATATTACCTTCTCCAACTGTTCTCGTGTCAGTGGAAACCCCAGTGCTTTTTAAGTAATGTTGATATAACTGCTCAATCATCGATTCATCAATAAAGTTGTCACAAGTTAATACAGGTATGAATAAAAACTGCGTTGATTAGAATTGAAACGACAGTTTTTTCAGATTACCTTGCCTGCTTAATGAGATTAATCCTTCTTTTTGTCATTCTAAGTCTTCCCATTGTGGTAAAAGCGCAATATGAATTCCAGTTCAAGACAGATGTACCCGTTTCGGTTCAAGGGACGACCCTCAACAGGGCTTGGGAAGGTGGTTTGAATGCAGCCCAGTTTCAGACCATGGATTTGAACAACGATGGTGTTCAGGACCTAGTGGTTTACAATCGAATCTCTCGTGACCTGAGCACATACTTAAACATCAATAACGCATACGTTTGGCACCCAGAATTCGCCTATCAATTTCCTGATGATGTCATCCATTGGCTCATTCTTAAAGATTATGATTGCGATGGTTTGAAAGACATTTTTACGAGCACCGCATTGGGAATTAAAGTATACAGAAACACTACTTCGGGCCCATCACTCACTTGGGAGATTGCCGAACCTTTTTTAGGTTTTGATGGTGGCACCAACATTCAGGTGAGCCCAAATGATTTGCCCGGTATAGCCGATATTAACGGAGATGGTGCGCTCGACATTCTCACGTACCGCTTTGGAACCTCAACCACCGTGGATTATTTCCAAAATACGGGAACCTGTGGTTCTTTGGAATTCACTCGTGCCGAAAGACAATGGGGAGGTTTTACCGAATGTGACTGTGACAGCTTTGCTTTTAACGGTAGCCCTTGCCCTCAAGGTGAGATACCAAGCACTGTATTCGATATTAACGCCCCTGAAGCCGTTCAGCATGCAGGTGGTAAAACCCTACTTCCCTTTGATGCTGACAATGATGGGGACATGGATATTATCAGTTCGGATGAGTTTTGTGAATCGCTTTACTTTCTTGAAAACACTGGCGATGACCTAAACGCTCAAATGACTTCACTGGCCAGTTTCCCCATTAACAACCCAGCTGCCTTCAAAATATTTCCAGGAGCGTTCCTTGAAGATATTGACTTTGATGGGCTCATGGATTTGATTATTTCAACCAATGCAGATGAAAACATTGGTAACCAGATTGATTTAAGGTCTAACGTCAGCGTCTACTCAAACCAAGGAGTAATCAATCAACCAAATTTTGATCAGCCCTCCTCTCCTTTTCTTCAGCATGAAATGATAGACTTGGGTGAAAACACTTACCCCTCCTTCACGGACATTGATGGAGATGGCGATTTAGATTTGATTATCGGAAATAAGGGAACTGTCGATAATTCTGGAGTTACCGGTACGCTCTTTAATTTCAATAATACTGGAAATCGTTTTGCACCCGCTTTTGAAGTGACCGACACTGATGCCTTTAACTTTCAAGCCAATGGATATGTAAATATTAAACCACAGTTTGTCGATGCTGACGGGGATGCAGACTCAGATTTTTTCTATCAGGCTACACTTGGTGCCAACGACACTCGAATCTTCTTCCAAGAAGCAAACGGGACAAACTTTCAACCAGTAATAGAATTGAACATTCCTACTACAGTAGATGACAGCCCTTTCTTTTATGACATTGATAAAGACGGGGACCTTGATTTGTTACTCGGCAAACGACTTGGTAGCTTATCGCTTTTCTTCAATCAAGGCAACTTTGTCTTTGGGCCAGAGGTTTCAAATTTTGCCGGTATCGTAAACGACTTTCAATCATTAAACTTAACACCTCACATTACAGACATCAATGGTGATGGTGATGATGAATTAATTACGATTAACGCTTCTGGCCAAATCAATATTTATGAAGGCACAATAGATCAAGATTTTATTGCTAGCAATCCATTAACAGAGGTTTTAAGAATTAGTAACTCACTATTTGCCACCAGTTTGGGAAGACAAAATAGTCTTACTAGTGCCGATATATTCAATACTGGGAAACCGGCTCTCATCATTGGCAGTGGAAAAGGAGGGCTTTATCTACTCGAAAACATCAGTACTACTGGCCGAAAACCGGAGCGCTCAATCGAAATTGAAATTTCTCCCAACCCCACCAAAAATCAGCTCACGGTACTTACAAACACAGATGGTTTAGCGGAGATTTATGACATCACTGGCCGCAAGAAACATTTCAACATAAGTATCCAAAGCGGGGTCAGAAAGGTTTTAAGGCTAAGTAGCCTACCGGCTGGCATATATATTCTGAGGATTGTAAATGATCAAAACGAGTCTGCAACTCGAAAAATACTAGTCTACCGATGATCCTCTACCTATATTTACAAATCAAATCGATTAAGGATATCAAATTCGTCTCGGAATACTCGGAAGACCTGAGGGCTTTTGGGTACGACATCACTCAAATAGACTTAGACGCTCATTCTGAATCTCTTACTGTCAGCAAAAGCACTGAGCTTATCGCACAAGCCGAAAAGTTAATCCTTCACTTAGATGTTAACGAAAATGAAGACATTGGCACATTAAGGCCTGTTTTTGAAAAACTAAGGCAATTCAAGCAATTGACGCTTTGCCTTCAAGAAGGTGAACATGAAAGCTTAGAAAAGATGTTAAAGTTACTAAAGATCAGTCCGGTAAAACTGAGTAAAAGTGGTAGCGGTATTGATTATATGATAGACTTCTTAGCTAGCTAATTGTAAAAGAATCTGCATCCAAATGTGCGGGGAATTTCTCTCTGAATTCGTTGAGACTTGATTTACTCAAAACAACATACATTATCTCTTCAGTTTCAGAAAAGGCAAGTGTTTCTCCTTTTGGTGAGTAGGCTGCAGAATGACCATTGTACTCGATGCGTTTACCATCTTTCCCTACACGGTTCAAACCCACCGAATAAGCCACATTTTCCATTGCTCGCGCTTGTAATAAGGTATCCCAAGCATTGACTCTCACTGCTGGCCAATTGGCCACATAAAGCACCATATCATAAGCTAGGTCTACATTACGTGACCAAACTGGAAAACGTAAGTCGTAGCAAATCATTGGGCAGATCTTCCAGCCCTTCCACTCTACAATCAATCTTTCTGAACCTCCAGAAAAATGGTCGTGTTCGTTGGCCATTCTGAAAAGGTGTCTTTTGTCATAAGTTTTGAAATTACCATCAGGCTGCATCCATACTAAACGGTTAAAGACTTTACCTCCAGCCTTTACGATATAAGAACCCGTTACAACTGCCTTTTTTTGTGCCGCCATTTGCTTCATCCATTTGAAAGTGGTCAGGTTCATGGGCTCGCTAACTCCTTTATGATCCATGGTAAATCCGGTCTGGAACATTTCTGGCAGGACGATGATATCCGTAGGCTCAGTAATTTGCCAGATCTTCTCTTCGAACATTGCCAAGTTTGCCTCTACTTGATGCCAGTAAATGTCTGATTGAATTAAGGAGATTCGTAAGTCTTCGCTTTGCACACGGTAATATTAAGAGGTCATTCGGGAATTTTTCTACCTAGCATCAAAAAATATAGAAAAACGCCTGGACACAAGGGCTAGCAAGGTAACAGAATAGTGTACTAAATAAGGAGATTCCCGTTTTCACTGGAATGACGAATAGTTTAAAGTTTACAAAGCTTTTCAGCCGCAGCAGCCAACGTATCTTCATTTTTCGCAAAGCAAAAGCGGAGCACTTTATTATCCTGTTTGTCCTGATAGAAAACGGACATAGGAATGGTCGCTACACCTATCTCTTTGGTCATCCATTCTGAGAACTCAACATCACCTTTGTCACTTATGGCACTGTAGTCCATCAATTGAAAATATGTACCCTGTGAAGGCACTGGCTTAAACCTTGAACCTTCCATTGCCTTTAAAAAGAAGTCTCTTTTTTGCTGGTACATAGGTGCCACATCCTCATAATGCGCGGGTTTCTTTAAGTAATCAGCAATCGCATACTGAGTCGCAGTATGAATAGTGAAAGTATTGTATTGGTGTACTTTTCTGATTTCAGTCATGAAACCCTCGGGAGCAATCAAATAACCCATCCGCCAACCAGTAGCATGAAATGTTTTACCAAAGGAGGAAGTAACTACACTTCGCTTTCTTAATGCTTCTGATCTCAGCACAGATTGATGCATTTCGCCATCAAAAACAATGTGTTCGTACACCTCATCTGACAAAACCATAATATTGGTTCCAGTGGTAATGGCATCCAGTGCTTTCAAGTCTGACGCGGAAATAATAGCACCACTTGGATTATGAGGCGTGTTAATCATGATCATCTTCGTGCGAGATGTGATTTGACTTTTTATACCTTCCCAATCAATACTATAGTCCGGTTGCCTCAATGGAACACCAATAGCCTTGGCCCCTTGAAGATTGATGATAGGCTCGTAGGCATCATATGCTGGATCCATGATAATCACTTGATCATTTGGATTGATTAAGGCAGTCACTGCACTATTAATGGCTTCAATAGCACCACAGGTCACTGTAATCTCAGTATCCACATTAGGCTTCCAGCCGTAGCAATGCTCCGTCTTAGACGCGATCGCTTCTCTCAAAATGGGCACTCCCGGCATAGGTGCATATTGATTCATTCCTTGCTGCATATAGTGATGGACACGATCAACTAACTTGGGGTCTACCGCAAAGTCGGGAAAACCCTGTGCTAGGTTGATTGCTCCAAATTCGTGGGCCATTGTCGACATTTTAGTGAAAATGGTAACGCCTACATTGGGCAGCTTAGAAGTGATTTGCATAGTGGAAAATGAGCTAGTATTGTCTTCCTTTAATTACTTTCGATTAGTAAGTTCTAAACCTTGATTAATTCCTTTCTCTAGTGCTGGCACTCCTCTTTCCATCCAAACTGGCTTTGGTGCACCTTTCAAGTAGTAGTCAAAGAATTGTGCCATACGAATGTTGAAATCTAATCTATTCTGCCTCTTCAGTGGCCAATGAGGTTCATCGTTATAGTTCAGGAACCATGACGGTTTGCCTAGCCTTCTTAATGCCGTAAACATTTCAATTCCTTGATACCACGGCACGTGACCATCTCCATCATTGTGCATAATGAGTAAAGGTGTGTTGACCTTATCCATATTAAAGATTGGAGAATTTTCTATGTAGCGAGCCGGGTATTCCCATGGCGTACCGCCAATTCTACTTTGGGTATGTTCATATTGGAACTGACGACTTAAACCTGTCCACCATCTGATACCGCCATAAGCACTAATCATGTTCGGTACCGGAGCACCTGCCTCAGCCGCTTTGAAGATATCCGTTTTCGTCACTAAATAGGCAATCTGATAACCGCCCCAACTATGTCCTTGTACCCCGATATTATCTTTATCAATAAAGCCTTTTTCAACCAATGAGGTTATGCCTGGCACCACACTATTCAATGAGCTCTCACCTGGATATCCGATTCTATAGTTTACATCTGGGTTGAAAATCACATAACCACGACTGGTGTAAAAGCTGTAGCTGATGGTAGAACGACCAGCAGCTGGTGGTCTGTGAGCATAAAGTCCATCAGAGCTTTTCTCATAGAAGTTCACAATCATTGGGTACTTCTTGTTCGGATCGAAATTTTCTGGTTTGATCAGCATACCCGATAGTTCTTCACCATCAAGCGAGGTCCATTTTACAAGTTCAGCAGTACCCCAGTTGTATTGGCTTTGCTGAGGATTTGCGTCAGAGATTTGAACTAGATTTTTAAAGCTAAGGTCTGAATAATGGATGTTTGGAAACTCCTCAAAAGACTGCTTAGTGAACATTACATGATTGTCATCTTGTGCTTTTACAGGTCTACCATGACTATAAGGACCTGTAAGCAATTGATTTCCTCTACCATTTCTACGGTTTAACTCATAATAGCCGCTATGCTTATTGGTATTATTAAAAGTGGTCAATAACCATTTTCCCTTATCATCAATAAAGCGCTCCTCATTATCGAGCCTGACATATCTGTAAGTAATTCCTTGCTCTCGTCCTTTGGTGATACGATCTCCCACGCCTGTTTGTGGGTTAAAAGACCAAATATCATAGCGATCATAGACCAAAAGTCTTTCGTCATTCTCAGTCCATCCTGCAGAACCGTAAGAACTCGGAAAGTTGGGTGAATCGTTGAGTTCGTTATAAAACACTTCTCCTTTGGTGAGGTCCTGTCTTTTTCCGGTAGCAATGTTATACGTAAACCATGTACTATCAGCAGAACTATACCCATATCCATACTTAGCCCCCGGGCTGAAACTTACACCTCCACGAATCTCTTTCATCGCTTGCTTGACCTCACCAGTAGACACGTTCACCAAAGCGTAATCGCGATAGGTGCCCCCCTCCCATTGGCTCTGTAATTGATAAGGCAATGAGGTGTTGATCAAAGCAAAGTTGGCGTTCCCTTCATTCCCTAAACTGGCATCTGGATACTCTGTGGTGGCTAACTGAACAAGTTTATTATTCTCATTGAGGTGAATAGCGGTGAGATAAGACTGCCTTTTATCATTCGCAACTTGTAGCTCTTGAACAGTGTAAAGTCTTGGCTCATCGTATGTCCAAACCTCTACATTGACGATCTCTTCATCGATAAGCGAAGTGTCTTGCAGTATTGGCGCTGTTGCTAAACCAAAGTAGAGTTTAGACTCATCCTTTGAAAAACTAACGTTGCCATCGGAGGAAACTCGGTAGTCTTTTGGAGCAGATTGTGCATCCACTATCTTTTGTGCTTGCGCCATTCCTTTAGTCCATGCATACAATGCATTTGGTCTAACCAGTGCTTTAGTCGTATCTAAGTCAGCCACAAAAGCCAGACGCTCTCCTGATTTACTGATTGTCATCCTGGCGTATTTACCCTTTTCGGCTGAAAAGACTTGCCGAGGTTGGCCAGATGTCAATTCTTGAACGTAAACGCCTGGAGTTCTAACCCCATCACCAGTAGTAATAAAAGCGAGGGTCTTTCCCTCCTCAGCAAAACGATAATCGGTGACGTACTTTAGCGTGTCTTGACTTCCTGTATTCAGATTTGTTACAACCATATGATAGCCATTCTTAGCGCTCTCTTTTTTCGATTTGTCTTCCTTGCCCTTTTCAGACGCCTCTAACTGATAGGCCACATAACCTCCCCATTTCACGGGTAGCTTATAATTTCTTACGTGAGGGATTTTTATGAGGCCTTTGTGTGCTACGCTGTAGATGGCTAAGGTATCTTTTGGCATATCCTCTCGCTTTACTTTGCTGCGTTTCATTTCACGTACATCAGCTTGCCAAGCTTTAATGGTAAACAGTGCGTAGTCAGAATCGAAAGTGAATTGACCATTTTCACTACGTTGATGTTCAAAGACTAGATTACCTTTTCCATCCTTGATCTTAAGGTGATTATCGGCTTCACCTTTTTCCAGTGAATACATTATTAATTGGCCGTCTCGTGAGATGCGTTGTCCTTGAATCGTATTCCAGATTTCGAAATCCGGGTGATCAAGTACTTTCTTCTGGCCGAAGGCTGTCAAAGAGACAAGGAGGCAAGCAATGGTTAGGATATAGGTTTTCATAAGTTTAGGGTTTCTATCACTCTAATTTAAGGTGCGTGAAGTTAAGGCCTTACCTTTTTTTATGATTGGCATACAATGAAGTAATAAAACGCAACACGAGACTTTCGAAATTAGGCGAGAGCACATATCTTCGGAGCATGCGTGAACCATCAGAAAAGGAATTGAAGAGTTTTGAGAATTGGCCTGAGATGGCTGAGAAAAAATGGAAGTTCTATTTTCTGCATGGTAGTATTTACTGGGGTCTTCCCGTAGGTATCATCACCCACTTCTTTAGTATTAACTTTTCATTCACCAATTTTCAATGGCCCAGCTTGATGATGCGCCTGCTCGTCTTTATTATTTTTGGGCTTGGTTATGGTGCTTTCATCTTCCGAGCAAAGGTTAAAAGGTATAATCAAATCAAACACCTTTTGCAGCAATAGACTCAAAGCTATTCAAATGCCAACTTAAAAAAGTCGTATTTTGGATGTTTCGACCAAAACATGATCCGTAAAGTAAGCTGGAAATTAACCTTGCATTTATCCTCCTCGGGAGCCTACCCGATCGGCAGTCAAGGAGGTGCTCGAAGAGCAGAGGAGGAATCATTAATAATCCTCCCCCTTACCCCCTCCAAAGGGGGACAGTATTGTAATCAAACTCAATTTCTACAATGATCCGCAAACCCAACTTCAAATTAAACTGGAAATACGCCTTAGGTGAGCTAGTGCTGATTTTCTTGGGGATTAGCTTAGCCATCACTTTCCAGAATTGGAATGAAGCGCGTAAAAACGACATTGAACTTCAGGCAATTCTCTTAAACCTTGAAACGGAGCTCAAAGAAGATTCGGCAGCCTATCATTTAATCTTTGAAAGGCTTAGCTACAAAGAGAATAATATCACACAGTTACAAAAGTTCTTTAAAAGTCCTCCCCAGCAAATCGATTCATCAAGAACAGTACTTTCTCTTATCTCATCAGGCTTCATCACTACATACTATCCTGGTTTTGCAGTTTATAAGGAGCTTCAGGGATCAGGGAAATTGTCCCTTATCAAATCGAATGAGTTAAAAAAAGCGCTTGCCGCCTACCAATCAAATGTAACAATCGGACAAGGGCTAGACGCTACCTATCACCCACATTCAAAAACCCTAGAAAGAAAGGTAATGGGTTTCTTATCTGAAGCGCCCGCGGTTGTTGGCTATGACACGATAGCACCTCCATCTTACAAAAAAATTAGGTTCGATTTAAAGAAAATGTCCCTCAATGAAGACTTAGTCGAAGGGCTACAGTTTGCCAGTTACTATACGCAAGTAGAACGTGTATATAAACAAAATGCAGTAATGCCGAGTCTTCAAAACTTGTTAGTTCTCATTGAGAACGAACTCGAAAAATGATCTACTAACCAGATTAGAGCCACCATGATCAACTTCCTTAGAAAACTTAGACGGAAAGAAATGAAAAATACCCGCTACTTGAAATATGCCTTGGGTGAGATAACCCTAGTGGTGGTGGGCATCCTAATAGCCCTTCAAGTGAACAATTTTAATGAGAACTTAAAGAAGAATAAAGAGAGAGATGCCTTTAAGACTTCTTTAAAAACAGAATTACTGGCAGATCAAAATTATTTAAGAAACTCGATTGAGGCGTTAAAAAAAGAAAGTCAGCAGTTAATCGAATTTAAAGAAAAGATCAGATTAGCCGGTTCAGACCTTTCTCAAATAAAGTATCTAGTGCAAAACGACTTTCAGCCCTTTGTATCTGACTTCAAAGGGTTTAATAACAACACTTATAACGCTTACTCGTCTGCCGGAAAACTAAACCTATTTAATACTGAACTTCAACAGGCACTATATCTCCTCAATCGCCAGCAATTAAAGGCCATTGATGATTATCAGAAATACATAGACCTATATTTTGCTCAGGTTGAATCATTCGGAGCAAATTTTCCGCTTGATTTAAGTATTGCACTAATCAATAAAGGAGAGCTTTACGATAGGGTTTGGGAAAAAGCACAATTAGAAGAGTTAGCCAACGCCTTAAACGTTTGGGGCATTTCAAAACGAAACTACTATAGGATTGTAGGACCAGATTTGGAGAAGGTGCTCAAACAGACCAATTTAATCTTAACGAAATACTTTGTTCAAGATCAAAATGATCAACTTCCTTAGAAAACTAAAACAACATGATTTCTCTTTTTTTAATTCCCCTCCTTGGAGGGGATAAAGGGGTGGGTCTACTGCTCAAGTGAGAAAGATAATTCCATATAACCCGCGACTACTTCCTTTAGCAAAAAAGCTAAGGAAGAACATGACTCTTAGTGAAGTGCTTTTGTGGAATGAAATCAAGAACAACAGGCTTGGTGTTCGTTTCAGCAGACAAATCCCAATTGACGAATTTATTGTAGATTTCTATTGCAAAGATCTTCAGTTGGTGATCGAAATTGATGGCGAAAGTCATCATTATGAAGGTCAGCCGGAGAAAGACCACGCCCGACAAAAACGACTTGAATCTTTAGGTGTAAAGTTCATAAGGTTCGATGATTTGGATGTCAAGAAAAATATGGATTTTGTCTTCAATCAATTGGCCCATCAAATCGAAGAAATACAACCCACCCCTGACCCCTCCAAGGAGGGGAATAAGTAACTATCAATGATCAATTTCCTTAGAAAACTTAGACGCTCGAACATGAAATCAACCAAGTATTTGAAATATGCGATTGGTGAGATCATTCCAGTAGTTATCGGTTAAGGGTTCATTTCAATATTCATTTTTGTCTTTCTAAGACAAAGAATCGCTTTGTAAACCGTAATTAGCTGAATATCAGTATTACTCATAAATTGAGTGGCTCAAACTGATTTTTTAGAAGATAGTAACCGCATTGTACATGCTGCTTTAGTCAACTAAAGTTGAATATTGGACTTAGTACAAATACCGAAAGGCCAGCATTCTGCTGGCTTTTCTATTTTATCACTTGTTCGATCCAGTCCGCATAGTCACTCACTCGCGTATAGTATTCGTAAACACCATATCGACCCTCAGGCTTTCCCCTACCACGCCCATCTTGATGAGAACTGACGCCCAGAATGTAGGCTTGTTCATCCTCAAACCATAGTGCAGGTCCTCCGCTATCTCCGGGTCCACTGATTCCCTCAAGTGGTAAGGCATCTTTGGAGTCCGGTGCATCGAAAGTAAACCTGATAAAACCTCCACTCGGTCGAAATCCATCAATCTTATTTTGGGCAGCCCTCATTTGACGATCCTTATTAATGGCACCATCGGCCATACCCTTGTCACCAGTTCCTGCCCAACCCGTGCCAGCAAAGATTATTTCCTTACCAATCTCGTCATCCCTAGTGTAGAGTTTAGCTAGCTCCACATGAGGAACGTTTTTTTCAAGTTCTAACAATGCAACATCGTGCATAATGCTCTCACCTTCTCTAAACTGTGGGTGAATCACCTTCTGTTTGATCGTATATTTTACTCCATCCACTGTTACGTCATTCCCTATTTGAGGTATTACGGCCACGTGTGCAGCTGTAATGATCCAGTTAGGGCGAATGAAAGTTCCGCACCCAGCATTTAATCGAATGACAGTACCAGCATGTTTTTCAGCCAAGGCCAAATACTCAGCCTCGTCTACATCATGTCGCATTACAATGTCTTTTGAGGGTAGAAAAAATAAACTACCAATAAGTACTGCTAAAAGGATTTTCATAAGCTCCTAATTATTCTAACTCAAATATAAGTAAGCGATTACATAATTATAACTAATTTCTTAGGTTTAACATTTTTTAATGTTTAGTAGACGCCTCTTGGCATGGTCGATGCCCTAGTGTCAAATAGTTGACGAATAAGTCGACATCCTGACAACTCTTTTGAGCTTTTGGGGGTTAGATAGCCAGAATATGTTTTTAGGACCAGATCAAATTACGGATGGCGGCCCATGGTATGCCGAAACGCATATCACGGATAACTTAATCGTTGAGCCATGGAATGCCTTTTCTTCTTTGGCGATAGCTGCTCCTGCAGTTTATTTTCTCTGGAAGATTCGCAAGAACCCGAAACAGTATGGCTTCCTCCTTGCAGCTATTCCTTTCTTATTTCTCAATGGCCTAGGAAGCACATTGTTTCACGGACTGAGGACCTCAAGGATCTTCCTATTAATGGACTTCATGCCGGCACTCATTCTTACCCTGATGATCACTGTTTACTTCTGGTCAAGGATTTTACCTAAATGGTGGATGAGCTTCATAGTGATTACACCGATATTCCTTATGCGCTTTGGGGTCATTGACCTTATTCCTGGCCAAGGTGGAATCAACACCTCTTATATGATCAGTGGAGTAGCCTTTCTGTTACCCACTTTCTTGATTTTGAAAAAGTATAATTTCAAAAAGACGTTCAATATTGTAGGCGGTGCTATTTGCTTTATTCTTGCCATCTATTTCAGACAAGTGGATAAAGAATTTACAGAAGTTGTCGCATTTGGTACACACTTCTTATGGCATATCTTCTCAGGAATTGGTGCATTCCTTCTCGCAGATTATCTGTATTTCATTAGAAACAGAGAGTTAGAGGCTAAAAGTCAACTTTCTGCTCAAGAATTATAGGAATACTGGCAGACTGTCACCTTCGGTACAGCTTTTCATTTTGGAATTGAATTACTTAGCTTTAGGTATTATGAAGAAACGATCACATAGATCGAAATTCTGAAAGCATATACTTAACCAATACTTTTTAGCATGCAAAAACCTATAGCGGTTGCCAAATTTTCAGCACTTGGCGAAAAAGAACCTACCCATGCCCTTGTTTCAACCACAGACCTTGTAGTTATCCGGTACGGAGATGAAGTTTCCGTGCTTTACGGCCGCTGTCTCCACAGAGGTGCACTCCTATCTGACGGGCATGTAGATGGTCATAATTTAATTTGCGGCTTACACAATTGGGACTATCGCATTGATACCGGTGTCAGTGAGTATAACAACAGTGAGGTATTGAACAAGTTCTCTTCCAAAATTGAGAATGATGAAGTCATTGTTGATGAACAAGAAATTATTGATTTCGAGGTTTCCAACCCAGCACAGTTCAATCGCGATGAATACTTGGGTGTATTTGCAGACACTCACCCAGAATCAACTGAACCTTACACGAGATATATAAAAGAGCTTGCCCAAAATGGCTTGAAAAACTGGGGGCATCACGGCCCAACAGAAGCCATGGGTGTAGATAGAAACACGCTTCCAAAATGGGAAGACATTCAATTCTTACCAGCTCAACTTTCTAGAAGACCTTTGCTTGATGAAGAATCTGTCAGTACCAAAACGATCATAGGTCCGAATGCGAAAAAGCCTCTGGAGCTAGACATACCATTGTTTGTTTCAGACATGTCATTTGGCGCATTATCCAAGGAAGCCAAATTGGCCCTATCCAAAGGTGCTGAAATGGCAGGTACAGGTATCTGCTCTGGCGAAGGAGGCATGCTGCCTGAAGAGCAAGAGAGTAATTCAAGGTACTTCTATGAATTGGCTTCAGCGCAATTCGGCTTTTCATGGGATAAGTTAGAGAAAGTACAGGCCTTCCATTTTAAAGGTGGTCAAGGTGCCAAAACGGGTACCGGAGGCCACCTACCCGGGCATAAGGTTTCCAAAGAAATTGCGGAAGTAAGAGGACTCAATGAAGGTGAGTCGGCTATTTCTCCCGCTACATTTCCAGACTTTCATGGCGTTCAAGATTTTAAAGAATTTGCAACCAAAGTAAGAGAAGTCACTGGCGGAATTCCCGTTGGTTTTAAAATATCAGCGGCCCGATTAGAAGAAGATATTGACTTCGCCTTAGAGGTTGGGGTAGACTACATTATTCTTGACGGCCGAGGTGGTGGCACTGGTGCAGCGCCAACTATTCTAAGAGATAATATCAATGTCCCTACCATTCCTGCTTTGGCGAGAGCCAGAAAACACTTAGACAAACGGAATGCCGATGGCGTTTCATTAGTAATTACTGGCGGACTTAGAGTGGCCGAAGATTTTGCCAAGGCCATGATGATGGGTGCAGATGCTGTTGCTGTTTCTAATTCGGCCTTACAGGCCATTGGTTGTCTAGGCATGCGTGCTTGTAACACCAACAATTGCCCTGTAGGCATAGCCACACAAAAAGAAAACTTGAGACAGCGACTAATTATTCAGTCTTCTGCGAAACAATTACATAACTTCTTTAGTGCTACTACTGATTTAATGAAGGTAGTAGCCCGCTCATGTGGCCACGATGATTTTACAAAATTTAATCATTCTGATTTGAGCACATTCAACTGGGATATCCATAAATTGGCGGGTATCCCATACGCGGGGGTAAATCCTTAAGGAAGAAGAAAAACAATGGAAGAAGTATATAGAAGATCGATTGAGTTGCACGAGAAAATGCAGGGTAAAATCGAAATGACCAATAAGATTGCGGTTGATGACACAGACACTCTATCATTAGTCTATTCACCAGGAGTTGCACAGCCTTGTTTAGAAATTGAAAAAGACCCAGAACGCGCCTATGATTTAACCATGAAGGGCAATACCATAGCAGTAGTGACCAATGGTACTGCCGTACTAGGCCTTGGTAATATTGGTCCGCTAGCATCACTTCCTGTAATGGAAGGTAAAGCAATGCTTTTTAAGAAATTTGCAGGCATCAACGCAGTGCCAATTTGTATTGACAGCGACAACACCAGACATATTATTGAGACCATTACACGAATTGCACCTGCCTTTGGCGGTATCAATTTAGAAGATATAAAAGCCCCTGAAAGCTTCGAAATTGAAGAGAAGCTCCAAGACTTAGGTATCCCTGTCTTTCATGACGACCAACATGGCACTGCCATTGTAACTTTAGCCGCTTTAGTAAATGCTGCCAAGGTAACCGGAAAAAGGCTTGAAGATATGAAAGTGGTAATCAATGGGGCCGGTGCCGCAGGAATTGCCATTGCTAAACTGTTGAGGTGTTTCGATATAGATTCAGACTTATGCCGATCGGTTAAGCAACTCATAGTATGTGATAGTAAAGGAGCCATCCACAGGTTTCGTCACGACCTTAATAAAGCCAAAACAGAGTTATTAAAGTATTCTAACTTCGATGATGTAAAAGGAGACATCCATGAAGTAATCAAAGGAGCTGATGTTTTTATTGGGGTAAGTAAAGGAGATATTCTTACACAAGAGGATGTGAAAAATATGTCGCCCGACCCTGTAATTTTTGCCATGGCCAACCCTACGCCTGAAATTCTCCCAGAGGAGTGTTTCTTGGCCGGAGCTTCCATTGTGGGTACAGGACGAAGTGACTATCCCAACCAAATCAATAACGTATTGGCGTTTCCGGGCATTTTCAAAGGAGCTTTGATGGCTAGGGCAGCCACCATAAGCACTGAGATGAAATTAGCAGCAGCTTACGCTATTGCGGGGTCGGTAGAAAATCCTACCAAAGAAATGGTCATTCCATCTGCCTTAGATACCTCTTTAGCAGATATAGTGGCGAAAGCGGTTGAGCAAGCGGTTTACCATGAAAGAGAAACGGAACAGAAAATAGCAGCGGCAGAAGCTGAACTTGCAGATGAATGAAACCGTTGTTACCATACTGCTTTTACTCATGGGTGTCTATATTTTAATAGGCATCATCTTCTACTTCCCTTTTATCAAAAACGGAGTTCACAAAATTGACGGAGGTGTAAAAGGTGCCCCAAAGTTTATGAAGGTGCTTATATTTCCTGGTACTGTAGCCTTATGGCCTATTTTACTCAAAAAAGTAAAGAAGGGAGATCCATCATGAATGTAAAACTACGGAAGAGACATCGGTACATGTGGATGGTATTGGGCATAGCCTTACCGCTTCTCTGCCTAGAAGCCATCGAAGCAATTCCTCAAAATGTAATAGCCGACATACCTCGACATTCATGCACCCTTGACATAGGTGTGTGTGGAATTGATGACGCAGACTATCCTATTGTTATTGAGCAAGTTCAAAATAACAATACCCTCAGTATTAAAGTGAAAGCACCTATAAAGTCAGCCTTTACCCTTGCCTATATTTCAAATTCACAAGAGTTAGAAGATAATGCTACACTATTAGGAGCCGTCCATACCATGGGCGATTATAATTTTGACATCGAAGGTCAAATCAGCAATGGTAGTTACCTGCTTCTGGTTGACAAACTCAATGACAAGACACTTTACCATCAATTAATTAAAGCCTCCACAAAATGAGTGTAAACTACGCAGGCATCTTGTGGAATCGACAGAAGAGAATTTATGATTTAATTCTGCTGACTTTTGTGATATCCTACCTAGGCCTTTATATAGGTTTCACTACTGTCTACAATCCAGAACTTACGGCCGAAACCATGATTATCAGAGCGACTGCCACCTTAGCACTCCTCCTGCTTCACATCATCCTGGTCATTGGTCCTTTGGCTAGATTAAACAAGAAGTTCCTGCCCTTACTTTACAATAGACGACACCTAGGTGTCACCATGTTCTTAGTCGCATTGGTACATGGGGTTTTTAGTATACTTCAGTTTCATTCGCTTGGCAACAAGAACCCCTTAATCTCCCTTCTTACTTCAAATGGAAGTTATGATAGCCTAGTAAGGTTTCCATTTCAGATATTGGGCTTCTTAGCCCTCATTATTCTCTTTCTAATGGCCGCAACAAGCCACGATTTTTGGTTAAAAAACCTAAGTCCTCGTGTTTGGAAAGCCCTCCACATGATGGTCTATATAGCTTACGGCCTAATCATTATGCACGTAATGTTGGGCATTGTTCAATTGGAGTCATCTCCTTTTATCTACGGAGGGCTGATGCTTGGCATGATGGTAATCATCGGTTTACATTTCGCTTCATCCGTATTCTCTGGAAAAGGTTTGGACTTGAAATCTGAAGGCTATTATTATGCTTGCAATCTGGAAGATATTGAAGATGACTGCGCCAAAATATTGACCCTGAACGGTGAAAACATTGCCATTTTCAAGTATGACGGAAAGGTATCAGCCATTAACAATGTTTGCAAGCACCAAAACGGACCCTTAGGCGAAGGAAAAGTAGTGGATGGATGCGTTACCTGCCCTTGGCATGGTTATCAATATGAGCCACACAATGGTACATCGCCACCACCGTTTACTGAAAAAGTAACTACCTACGAGCTTAAGCTTGATGGTGAAAAAGTATTTGTAAATCCTGATCCGAAGCCAGAAGGAACAGCGATTGAACCAGTAACCTTTGAAATCTAAGCCATGAAGAACGAATTCTATATCGGCTATATTCCCAAGGCCCCAAAAGGTATTGCACGGTTTGTCATAGCTTTTGTACTAGTACTATTCATTGTAATGGGAAGCCTATCCTACTTCCTTTCAACATCGCACGATCATATTACCAATGGGACTTATGAATTTGGAGAGCTCACTGAATTAACGGGAGTGATCCGTATGGAACCTGTTCCTCATATCAGAATCCTTGCCGATGACGAGGGTACAATCGGAAAGAACATCATGCTGATCGACTTCGGAAAATTTGGAGCGAGGACCTCTGTGGAGAGCATGCAAGAGAAGATAGGATCAGACATAAGTCAATATGAAGTAACCATCCGAGGCACATTGATCTATCAAGATGGATTCACACTTATGGAACTTACAGAAAGAGAAAGCGCATTACTCAGTCATGAAAAGTTGGAGAACAGCGCGAAATACAAAGTCTATCCAACGGCTATGGTTAACAAATCGCTCACAGGCGAAATTGTCGACCCAAAGTGCTACTTCGGTTCCATGAAACCTGCTCAAAACAAACCTCATTTATCTTGTGCAGCTTTATGCATATCTGGAGGTATTCCTCCGGTTTATGTTGTACAAACCAAATCCAATACGGCAAGATACTTCATCCTCAAAGGACTGAATGGAGAGGACATTAATGAAGAGGTCCTCGACTTTGTAGCGCAAGGTGTCATAATTCAAGGTGAGCTCGTAAAACACCAAGAATGGAACATTCTCTATATAAATCCTCAACAAATTAGACGCCTAGAATAATGGATAATTGGGTCATACCGCTCACTTTACTTCCCGGCATCGGTATGATCATTATGTCAACATCACATTTAAGCACTGCCACCAGTGACGAAATCAATCAGCTTTTCAGAGACAAAACATGTGATGCATCGCTCATTAAAAAGAAAATTTCTCAGCTTCTCTTACTGAACCTCGCGAAAGTAGGCCTCTACATCAGCATTGCCGTATTCTCCGTTTCTGGATTAGTTGAAGCGATTTTCACCTTACAATCGGCTATGATTGATGGCTCATTAAGAACAATACTTTTAATTATTGGCGTGTCTACGCTTGTCTTAGCCACCTTACTGCTGATTATATTTTCAGTACGGAAAGTTAAAATCAAACGAGACCAATTTTTGAATCGCATAAACCAATAGATCTATGGCTACTAAAATGAAATGGCACAAAGTGCTCGATAATGTAGAAGAACTACCTGAGGGCCGCGTAATGTCTGCCAATGCCGAACATCAGGTGGTCTGTTTAACACACTTTGAAGGTAAGTTTTCGGCACTTGACAATCGATGCCCTCATCAAGGTGGCCCATTGGGTGAAGGAAGTATAGAAAACGGACTACTACGATGCCCTTGGCATGGCTGGGACTATCATCCTTGTACAGGACTTGCTCCAGGTTATGATGACGGTGTAGACACATTTTTGACGAAAGTGGAAGATGGTGCTGTTTATGTTGGGATTGAAGAAGAAGCCCCTCATGAAACTACTATTTCAGACATCATGGCTGAAACCATGGTCAACTGGGGAGTAACAAAAGTCTTCGGCATGGTAGGGCATTCAAACCTAGGCTTTGCGGATGCCATGCGCAAACAAGAGGAAAAAGGCAATCTAAATTTTTACGGTATCAGGCATGAAGGTGCGGCAGCTTTCGCGGCTTCTGCCTATGGAAAGTTAACTGGAAAACCTGCCGCTTGCTTCGCAATTGCAGGCCCAGGGTCAACTAATATGTTCACTGGATTATGGGATGCCAAAGTAGACAGAGCACCTATTTTAGCACTTACTGGTCAAGTTGCGACTCAGGTAATTGGTACTGGCAACTTCCAAGAAGTGGATTTGGTAAAGGCCTTTGGCTCGGTAGCAGAATTTAACCACGCTACACAAAGCACAAGTAAGCATGCCGAACTGATGGGGACCGCCATCAAACATGCCATTCTCAAAAGGGACGTGTCCCACCTTACTTTCCCAGATGAGGTACAAGAACTACCTGCGCCAGCCAATGCCGAACCAAGCACACCAGAGGGCCGCATGACGCCCATGGAAATTACTCCACCTAGAGAGAGCATGGACAAGGCGATTGCTCTGTTCAAAAATTCGAAGAAGCCAGCGATTATCGTAGGCCACGGTGCACGTTTTAATATGCCCGCCATTATTGCCTTTGCGGAAAGCATTAATGCTCCTGTGATGACCACTTTCAAAGCGAAAGGACAGATTGCAGACAATCATCCTTTGGGCTGTGGTGTGTTAGGACGAAGCGGAACACCAATCGCTTCTTGGTTTATGAATGAAGCTGACATGCTTTGCGTTTTTGGAGCTTCATTTTCTAATCATACTGGCATTACGGATCACATCCCTACGATACAAGTAGATTTTGATCCGCTGGCTTTAAGCAAATTCCATAAGATAGATGTCCCAGTATGGGGAGAAATTTCCGTGACTGTCGACCTATTAAAAGAAAGCTTAGCCGGAAAAACTGATACTGTAGATAGAAGAGCTGAAGTCGCCAAGCGTTGGGCCATTTGGAAGTCCGAAAAGGCAAAGCGTCTCCTAGAAGATCATGGAAATGGTGTAAGTTCTATTGCAGTGTTTAATGCGATGAATGAACTGACTCCTGACAATGCAGTGGTTTGCGTAGACGTTGGCAACAATGCCTATTCTTTAGGCCGCTATTTTGAAAGCAAGCAACATACATTCCTAATGTCAGGCTATCTCGGCTCAATTGGCTTCGGTTTTCCAGCAGCCATGGGTGCGTGGGCAGCAGTAGGTAATACAAGACCAGTTATTGCTGTTGCCGGAGATGGCGGGTTCTGTCAATATTTGGCAGAAATCACAACGGCCGTAAAGTATAAAATGCCAATTAAGCTCATTCTACTTAACAATTCTGAACTAGGCAAAATATCTAAAGAGCAAAGAGCTGGTGAGTTTGACGTTTGGGCCACCGCACTTCATAATCCTAACTTCTCTGACTATGCCAACAGTTGCGGTGCTTTGGGGATTAGGGTAGAAAAGAAGGAAGATTTAGCTTCTGCCATGAAGAAGGTGATGGATCACGATGGTCCTGCTATCTTAGAAGTAATGACAGATGTCAGTCTCATTTGATTAATAAACCAAAGGAACGTTAAGTACTCTCGTTTGGTTATTCACTGGAAAAATAGAATTACAATGAAAGCAATTTGGAACCATGAAGTAATCGCAGAAAGCGACAATACAGTAGTAGTTGAAGGGAATCACTATTTCCCTCATGACTCCATCAAAAAAGAGTACTACAAAGCAAGCGACACGCGTTCCAACTGTCCCTGGAAAGGTGTTGCAAACTACTATACTGTGGAAGTTAATGGATCAGAAAATCCAGATGCCGCCTGGTATTACCCTGAAACTTCAGAACTGGCTAAGGGAATCAAGAATTATGTGGCCTTTTGGAAGGGCGTCAAAATAGAAGACTAAAATGGGAGTATTTAACTGGAAGAAAAACCCGTTGCCAACACTTGAAGGTGTATGCCCCAATTGCTGGGGATTACAAGCGTATGGCGGTAAAGCCATCGACCTGATGAAGACAAGCAAATTGATGTGAATAATAACACAAGCCGGCACGCTTTTATCAAGGATTTTGTCGTCAATCATGTGAGCGGCATTCAGCTTAAAAAACATGAGCAAGGATATACTTGTCCTACTTGCCAGACTTTTTTTGACAATCACATGAGAGAAATCAGTCGTTAATCATGGAATTAGAAACCATTAAATCCAATTGGAAATTACTAGGTAAAATCAAACCTGCCGCCTTATCACCTGCTATTGATCAAATTCACAGAGGCTTGCAATTCATTGCCATGGTGGGCAAGCACTTTGTGAAAAATCAGGCTGATGATAGTCACACCAATCTAAGGTGGCTTCCGCAAGAAGAGGTTCTAGCCGGCAATTGGGTAAGAGACCGTAAAGGAAACTTTCGCTTTGCGATGCGCCCGAAGGACCTCACGCTCATTGTCTTTGATTCAAACATGCAACCTGTCTCGGACTTCCCATTGAATGGAAAAACCAATAAGGATGCCTTGTCATGGGTAAAGAAACGACTGACCGCCCTCGGTAAAGATGAGTCCCAAATGAAAATGGATATTCATTACGACTTACCCATCAAGGTAACCGAGGCGGGAAATCCTTACGATAACTCTGACCTTCCCCCCTTTCAAGAAATTGCAAAGTATAGAGCCAATGCGCACTTCATGCTAGAGCATTGTGTGGCAAAATTTGAGCATGCTTCTAATGTAAGAACATGGCCACATCACTTTGATACCGGCAGTTACATTCCTGTGGTTTTTGACAAAAAAGGAGATCCGGTGAAATCATTTAGCCTTGGTTTTGCCATAGCAGATGCTGTCGTGGACGAACCTTACTTCTACATCACACAGTGGTCGGCTAAAAAAGATATTGATTACGGTACCGTAAGTAAACCTTCCAAAGGTGAATGGTTTCCTGAAGCACTTGGTGGTGCGGCACTTAGGGCCTCAACGGTGGCTAAATCAAAAACAGCCAAGGCGCAAGCTTCCATGGTGATTCAATACTTCAAAGAAGGTATAGCTGCATCAGAGGAATTGATAAAGTAAAGAGGCTGTTTCAAAAGCTGATCGTCATTCCAGACAGCGATCGGGAATCTCCTAAATTTGACTCTAAAAGCCATTGGGATTCCCAGTCAAGCTGAGAATGACCGAGAATAGATGCTTTTGAAACAGCCTCCTTTACTCCTCCGGTTTAATCCAAAATTATTTTATATCGAGAGCTTCTGGATTCTTTAGATTTCCGCCTTTCGGGCTTTTAACTGTATAGAAATCATCGAGTTGATTTACGATGCTTTGTTGGTTCAGTGTACCCTTTCCATTCTGAAGATGATTCATACAATCAAGCATGGTCATATTAGGCTGACAACCCATCTCTCCACTAAAGGTATATTTTGCATTCCCCCAATCACTCCAAACGTATTTTTGCTCAGCGTTTCTAGTTGGTGCGGCATAGTAAGTCGTAAAGTCTAGCAACTCGTAGTTACTCGCATTGTACGCAAACACTTTCATTCCAGGGTTATTGTCATGATTAATTGATACGCCAGGTGTTGAAATGGCCAGCTCTATCAATTCATTATTAGCATCAAAATAACCTTTCAACTCATCCATGTGCGTGTGACTGTATAGAAGACCTGTTATTATATCCGAATACTCATTCACCATACTTGTGAACACCTCATTTACAGTGACCTTCTGGTATTGACTATTATAAACCAAAGGTGCTGTTGTCCAATTTGGGCCTCCACCATATACATTATTGGCAGGTGGAATGTGCATGGCTATAATGACAGCGTCTCCGGATGCACGAGCGGCCTTCATCTCGCTCAAAATCCAATCCATTTGTGTATTCAAAGCTTTTGGTTGAGGGTTATTGTCATCATCACCATAATAAGGCCAAACGCTCGGATCAGGTTGACAGCAAAATATTACCGTATTCAACATCAATACTCTCAGGTTCTTTCCAGATTTTGATTTACCCAAAGGGTAAGCCGAATAGAAACCTAACTCCTTGTTTTGAGTGATGATAATGTCCGAATTGGAAGGATTATTACCATTGATTACTGGCCATAAGGTTGAATCAACTCCATCCATGGTAAAAGGGGTAATAAGCTTACCTGTTTCATCGTCAGTAAATGAGTGATAATCTCCACCTATACCATCATTATTTCCTGGGAGGTACAGCAAGGGCACATTATTTTGTTGGGCCTTCTCTCTCAAGGCACCAAGCACAACACCGATGTCTTGTGGAATAGTAGTTAGTGTACCCCAACATTTACTGTCACTTTGGTGCACTGGCAAATCACCCAGATACAGAATGAAGTCAGGATCTTCTGCCTTGATCAAGCTATCGAACTTATCCATAGCAAACTCAAACATTGGCTCCGTGGTATCGCAACCAAAAAAAGGAGCTTGCTGCGCAAATGAATTCAGATGAATATCTGAAATGGTTAAAAATTTGGCTGGTGCATCCTGCTTAAAGAGCCCTAGAGAACTACTGCACCATAGGGTGGATGATAAAATGACGATAGTAGCTATCGCCAGAGAGATTTTTCTGTTTTCCATAGTTTTAGTAAAGTTGTGTAAACTCAATATAGAGAATTAACTACACTCACTAATAAAACTATGGAAACCAGTACTCTTAAAGCCTGCTATTCGGGGGTTTTCACATCTGGAAACTCCTTCTTGAAGTCTCGCCAATAATCGGCTATGGTCGATTTCATTTCTTTTCGCAGCCAGAATATACCCACTAGGTTAGGCAAGGTCATCAGTGCGATGGTTATACCCGATAAGGTCCAAATGATAGTAGTATCCTGAAAAGATGCCAAAAAGAAGGCTACGACATAAACGATTCTGAAATACTTTACCGAACCTGATCCCCAAAGGAAGGTCATTGCCCTGTCACCATAGTATGACCATGAGATGGCAGTACTAAACGCAAATAACAAGAGGCCAATTGATACAATATACTTTCCAAAATCACCGAAGAAGCCCTTAGTAAAAGCAATGGTGGTTAAAGGTGCACTATGCACCAATGACTCACCTATAAAGGTCTCATTAGAATCAACAGGTTTACCATCTCTTACCAAAACGATACCCGTAAATGGTTCATCCTCGTCACTCATAACAACGACATTCTCGGCCAATGATCTTGCATGAATGATTGTCGCATCTGTGCTTATTTTTCCTTCGTAAACATCTATTGGCCCATCGAACAATTCGAGCTGATCTATGCCATTGATATGCTCTGAAAGCTGCCGAATTCCGTCCTCAGTTTCGTCAGAGTAGTTAGATCCTGCAAGTATTTCCATATCCGCAGACTGGAATATATTTTCATGTTTTTCATTCCATACGCCTGAAGACAACAATGTCAAACCAGTGATGGTACAAATGATAATTGTATCGATGAATGGCTCTAGGATAGCAACCATACCTTCAGATACTGGCTCATGTGCCTTAGCAGATGCGTGGGCGATTGGTGCACTACCTTGACCTGCCTCATTAGAGAACAAACCACGGTTTACACCTCTACCGAATGCAAAAGTCAACGTAGCACCTAAGAAACCACCAGCCGCTGCAGAACCTGTAAATACGTCTGCAAAGATTGAAACGATCGAAGGAATAAGGTTCCCAAGGTTGGCTAAGATTACTGCGAAACATCCAATGAAATAGATGACAGCCATTGTAGGCACCAACTTTTCAGTGATCGCAGCAATACGTTTGATACCGCCTATAATTACAATACCCAATAACACGGCTAATACAGCTCCCGTAATCCAAAGTTCTATACCGAATGTCGCTTGAATGGACGTTGAGATACTATTGATTTGAGGTAAGCTGCCTGTACCAAAAGCGGAAAGCACTGTGGCAATGGCAAAAATTACTGCCAGCCACTTCATATTGACTTTCTTTCCTCCCAACTTAAAATCAGCATTCTTCATGTAGTACATTGGCCCTCCGGACATGGTACCATCTGAAGACTTCTCTCTATACTTGTGAGATAAGGTCACCTCCACAAATTTTGTACACATACCAATTCCTGCAGTGACGAGCATCCAGAAAAGTGCGGCAGGGCCACCTAAGTGTAATGCCAAGGCAACACCAGCAATATTACCGGTACCTACAGTACCGGAAAGTGCTGTAGTGAGTGCTTGAAAGTGAGACGTATCTCCTTCATCATCTGCTCTATCAAACTTTCCTTTGACAACTTTCAACGCGAAACCAAAGAATCTTATTTGTGGGAATTTGAGATATATTGTAAAGAATAGACCAACGCCTAACAAGGCAAAAGGAAACCACCCAGCACTACCTATATAACTATCAATTACCTTCAGGAAATCATCAACTTGCTGCATATTAACTGCTTGTTTCTTGTGAGAACAAAGGCACAAAAATAGGGATTATGCCTGCCCCACAAAGGAAAACCGTCATTCATAGTGTAATTCACCTGTCATCAGAAATATATTCAGTGGTCTAACAAGTACTTGACTGGGTTAGCCTTAGCTACTTTCAGGCTTTGACTTCCGACACTCACAAGGGTGATTACAATGGAGATTACAGCCGCAAACAAAAATATGGTCCAAGAGATGCTAACTGGAAAAGCGAAGCCTTGTAGCCACTGCTGCATGGCTAAGTAGCTTAAAGGCAGAGCGAGTACCATTGAGAGGATAGAAATCCCAATGAACTGCCCACTAAATCTTGAAAGCACTTCACCTATCGTTGCACCGAGCACTTTTCTAATGCTTATTTCTCTCGAGTGCCTTTCGGCCATAAAGGAAACCAGTCCAACTAAACCTAGTATCGTGAGGAATATGCCTATGATGGAAAAGCCTACTACCACCTTTACAAACTTCTGTTCATTGCCATACAAACCAGCAAAGGCTTGGTCAACGAATTTAAAATCCAAGGGCTGATCGCTGTACTCCCTCCAGATTTGATCTATGCCATCCAATGCCGCAGTGACCTCTTGGGTGGACAAACGAACGATCAGATTATCTGGGCTTGCTCTTGACCCTGCAGGCACTAAAATATAAGCTGTCGGAGCAACAGTGCTGTGTAAAGAATTATAGTGAAAGTTTTCAATGACTCCTGCAACTGACCTTGGGCTGCCGTCAAGTAGAATTTGCTTTCCGTCTAAAGATGTCCAACCCGTTTTTTCGTAGGCGGACTGGTTTATCAAACAAACTACGGAGGAGTCTGATACGATTTGCTTGGACAAATTTCGGCCCATAAGTAGACTGGCTTCAATCGTTTCAAGGTAGTCGTAGTCAATCGCGACAAGGTTGATTCCAAGTGACTCTTCATCTGTTTTACCATCCCAGCTAAAATTCAGCGTATTGTTCATGGCACTAGGAAGACTTTCGCCTGAAGCAGATACCAGACTAACACCGGGTATTTGCTTGATCCGATCTTTTATCAAAACAAGTTTTTCTTGCATTTCTCTATCGTCAACGGGAATAGAGATCAGCTGATTCGCATTAAATCCTTTATCAAATTGATCGATATGCCTCATTTGATTGATGATCATGAGGGTACTAGAAATCAAGAATACTGCAATACTAAACTGAACCAGTACTTGAAATTTCCTCAACCACGATTTAGTACCCAGTGCTCCTAAAACGTTCCCTCTAATTACATCCACAGGTCTAAACCTATTCATTACAAGTGCCGGATAAAGACCAGACAATAGAAGGATGACTATGAATGTAGCCGCCAAAACAAGTAATACTGGGAACTGCAATAAGTCTGCAGGCACCATTTGCTTATCAACTATTTCGTTGAAAATGGGTAGAACCAATAGCGTCAAACCAACTGCCAAGAGTAAGGCAATTGACACTTGAAAACTACACTCAATAAAGAATTGCCTTGCCACCTGTCTTCTTGTACCGCCAAAAACTTTACGCATGCCGACCTCCTTGCCTCTCAAGGAGGACTTTGCTGTAGTCAAATTGACATAGTTAATAGATGCAGCTACCAAAATCATGATGGCCACAAAGCCAAACAGGTAGATATAGTCTTTGTTGCCTTTTTCGGTATTGCCATGAATATCATTAGAGTACAACCTTACCTCTGCCAAAGGCTGAAAAATAATTCCATTTGTTTCAGAAGCCCCCTCCCTTTGATACTTCTCAAAGAAACCTGGCACCTTACCTCTGACAGATTCCAAATCTGACTTTGATTCCAGTTTTGCGTAGCTCTGTAGCCAATTCAATCCCCACCAATTGTCAAACTTTCCATACATATCTCTAGTAGTGGACATTGAGCCTAGAAAGTCAAATTGTAGATGGGAATTGGTAGGAATATCAGCGATGACGCCCGAGATCTTCATTAAGAAGTCTTTGTTGCCGTCATATACCTTAACCTGAAGTTGTTCTCCAACTACATCAAGCCGATCGAAGTATCTCAAAGCACGTGAAGCTGTGATTACCACACCATTGGGCTCAGTGAGCATGGTCTCTCTATCTCCCTGCAATACTTCAAAGCTGAAGAAGTTCATAAAGTTTTTATCGGCCCAATAGAAGCCATCTTCCAAAAAGTTCTGACCATCTTGTTTAATCAGTACTACATCTTGACCCAGTCTAGTGTGTGCCTGAATTTCTGGGAAATCAGTGGGCATATTGATCTTCCACGGAGATGGGGTGGCATCACTTTTATCTCCAGACTTAGGATTATGATTGATTAACCGATAAATATTCTCGTGATCAGTATGGAAACGATCATAGCTCAGCTCATCTAAAATATAAAGTGATACGAGAAGCGTACTCAAAATACCTATTGTAAGTCCCAAGGCATTGAGAGATGAGTACCAAAAGTTCTTTTTGAATTGCCTTGCTGCCACTTTAATATAGTTGAGCATAAGCATGTTGTTGTTCTTTTCCATTTCTGTAAATCGTTTTAACCTAAAGCCTCTGAGATAAGCCACCACATCGTAGAAGTAAAATAGTCGAGCTTTGACCAAGCCCTTCTGCGCTACGCGCATATTGAACCATTCGTGCAAATCGCCCTGCACCTCTTCAAAGTATTCAGAGGTACAATACCATTTTAGAAATCGATCTGCTATTCTTGGTGGCTTCATAGATTTCATTTATATCTTATTTGTCAAACTAATAGCTCGAATTAAAATTTATAGTTCGGCATCATATCCCACATACGGCTTCTTAATTCCTTAGCGTGCTGGAGTGTATCGAAACCAGTAGCCGTAATTCTATAAAGTCGCTTTCTTCTGCCGCCTCGTTCTCCTGTTGTACCTCCCATGTAGGATTCAACAAAACCCTTCTTTTCTAACCTGTATAGTGCTGTATGAACTGTAGATAAGGTGATAGTTCGGCCTGTTTGCTGTTCTATCTCAGCACCAATGGTTACACTATAGGCACTGTTCACTAAAAGTGCACAGGTAAGCAAGACTAATTCTTCAAACTCTCCCAGATGTGTTCCCTTCATATCGATTCATTTTAACGTAGGAGGGTAATACGAATTTTATTACCCTCTTATTTGTCGAACTAATATAAGAACAATACTCGGAATTACTAAAAAGGTTACAACCTCACTAGCAATTATCTACAAAACACGAAAAATAATAATGTGAAATATGAGCCTATCTGTTATTGGCTATCAGCCTACTCATTGGAAATATCTGTCACCATCACCTTTTCCCAGATAGACTGATGCTTCTCAATCATTTCTAAGTGTAGCGGAGCTTTTTGATAGAACTCTTGGGCAGCCAAGTCCTTGAAATGAAATACTATGGCCCAATCATAAGAATTCTCTATGACTGGACGATCAGTGGGTGCAGGTTCACCTGCATGAAAAAACTTAACCGTTTCAATTTCAGCGAGTCTTTCACTATCAGCCTTAAAAGCCTGAATTTGTGCTTCAGTAGCCTCTGCTTTGAACCAGAAATAAGCCGTATGAATAAATGATTGAGCATTAACCTGCTCAGAATCCACCTTAACACCACAACCAGCGGTGACTATCAATAATAAGAGAGAAAATCCAAGTACGTTTTTCATGAGGCTTTCACTTTAAAAGCACCTAGTGTGGTGTGTCCGAGCGGCTATTACTTCTTAATTGGGAATTTCATGCGGTATTTCACACTGACATTTCCTTTGGAAATGCCTACAAGCTTAGACCTTAGCATTTGTTTTTTCAGGCCTTTCACATAGTCTGTAAAAAGGACACCTTCTAAATGATCATACTCGTGCTGAATAACGCGCGCGGTAAGTCCATCAAACTCTTCCTCATGTTCGTTCCAAAGTTCATCGTAATAATGAATAGTGAGTTTTTCGGGGCGGAGAATTTCGGCATGCACATCTGGAATACTCAGGCAGCCTTCTTCAAAACTCCACTCATTACCGTATTCATCTAATATCTCAGGATTGATAAAGGCACGTTTCACTCCTTTTATGCTTTCTTCTTCCTCTCCCATTTGGGTAGAGTCGATGATGAATATTCTGTGAGACATTCCTATCTGAGGAGCGGCTAAGCCAACGCCATTCGCATTGTACATTGTCTCATACATGCTTTCTACTAGACTGGTTAAGTCTGTTGAATCTTGAGGATAGTCTTTTGCCTCTTGTCTTAAAACGTTATCACCAAAGGCGACAATTGGGTAAATCATACGCTATTTGCTTTCCAGATAAGACTGCAGGATGATGGTAGCACTTACCTTATCAATGTTCCCTTTCTCTCTTCTGTCCTTCTTTTTTACACCTCCAGCTATCATGGCATCTAGCGCCATTTTGGAGGTATATCTTTCGTCATGCAAATAAACGGGTTTTTCAGGAAAATTCTTTTTAATAAGCCGGTGAAATTGTTGTACCAGCGGAGTTGCATTGGTGGCAGTACCATCTAGTCTCTTTGGCATTCCTAATACAAAGGACTCAATACCTTCTTGATGGTCATAATTTTTCAAGTAAGCAATGACATCCTTAGAGTGAATTGTATCTAAAGCAGTTGCAATAATTTGAAGGGGGTCGGTAACGGCAAGGCCTACTCTTTTGGTACCATAGTCAATGGCTACGATTCTTCCCATTAATTCATTTTTGACAAATCCGAAAACTTTAGCTTTGCTATACGCTCTAATTCAAGGGCTTTCGGGAAGAGTATTTCGTTCTCAATTTTAGCATGTATCATTAAGTCTCTTTCGAAGTTTTGTAATTCGGTATAGAGCACCTTAATGTGAAGATCGGCTTCTTCGCAATACTTATAGTCGTTTGTAAACTTTCTGAAGCCTTCCATCTCATTTTCATGTACCTCATGCCCGATGGCAAATTCTTGCACCGAGAAAGCTTCCATTAAATAATAAGTTTCCGAGGATGGCTTTTCATCATTTAAAAATCTACTGAGTCTATCTACATAAGCAAACATTATATCTTCCTCCTCATGAATGTGATGGATAAAGTCTTCGACAAACATTGGGAAGATCGACTTTAGGTCGGTTGCCAGCGACTTATACCTGAAGTTTACGTCTGCAATTCCATCAATAAGTTGCCCGATATATGGAAGTCTCTTTTTCACGAAGAGATAATGAGCATGCTTCAGATACTCTACCACAAGTTCGGCAGGGTAGGCCTTTAGCTGCTTTTGGGTAGACTCCTTTTCGTCTACAACCAGCTCTAGACTATTAATTAATGAGTCTGGATTTATCCCAAGATCGGCACATACTTCTTCCAGCGTTTCCAATTTATAATCATAGAATTTAACTCCGAAATAATAGAGTACAGACGCTCTAACATGATTTTCAGATACCAGATCGGTGATGGTTCGCTTAAGTATTTTGTCCATTTTTTTCACGTGATTAACGAATCTAACGATTTTCAGTCAAAGTTTTCTCGCCATTCGGCTTAAAAACTTAAACACAAACTAAGACGTTTCGTTACAATCATACTATGACATTTACCCATGTTTTCAGGTCAAATGCATATTTTAGTAAATTAATTAAAGGTCAAAAGTGAGCAATTACAAAAATTCTTCTTACCACATCAAACTTCCTATCCTCTTAACCATCGCGGTCATCGTTGGTATTCTTATCGGTTCTCAATTTGCAGAGCCGAAAACAGATAAAAAATACCTGAGTTCAATTCAGAAATTTAGGGAGCTCTTAGAGTATATCGAAAACGATTATGTCGATTCAGTTGATACGGAGTCCTTAATTGAGGAATCAATAGAGAACATGCTGGACAAATTAGATCCACATACAATTTACATTCCACCCAAAGAAAGAGAACTGGCTGCATCTCAGCTTAGAGCTACCTACGATGGCATTGGGGTAGAGTTCAACTTGCTGAGAGATACACTCTATGTGGTTTCTCCGCTACCGGGAGGCCCTTCGGAAGAAGCAGGGATCGTGGCCGGAGATAAAATTGTCTCAGTGGATGGTGAAAACATTGCCGGTATTGGGATGAATAATAGAAGGGTCTTTGATATGCTTCGTGGCCCAAGAGGCTCTAAAGTTGAGGTTGGCGTTGTCAGAAAAAATGAAGCTGAGTTATTAGCATTTGAGCTAAAACGAGGTGCTATACCACAGTACTCATTAGATGCTAGCTATATGATTGATGATAACATGGGCTATATTAAAGTCAATCGCTTTGCAGAAACTACGTATGATGAGTTTAAGAAGGCCTTGGCAGAATTGAAGTCTCAAGGAATGACAAAGCTCATACTAGATCTTCAAAATAATACTGGAGGCTATATGAGTGCCGCCATTGGTATGAGTAATGAGTTTTTGGCTTCGGGGGAAGTAATTGTAAGTCAAAAAGGACAGAGTTCTAAGTATGATAGTAAAGCCCGTGCCACCAAAGACGGTATTTTCAAAGAAGGGGCACTGATTGTATTGGTCAATGAAGGGAGTGCTTCGGCCTCTGAAATTGTAGCTGGTGCCTTACAAGATAATGATAGAGCTTTGGTCGTTGGCCGAAGATCTTTCGGCAAAGGACTTGTCCAACTACCCTTCGATCTACAAGACGGATCAGAGCTTCGCATGACCATTGCAAGATATTATACACCGAGTGGTCGTTCAATCCAAAAACCTTATGACGATGGTGAAAAGGACTATAATTCAGATTACTATAACCGTTATACTTCAGGCGAGCTATTTGTAAAAGATAGTGTTCAGTTTGACGAAGAATTGGCTTACAAAACCTCTAATGGCAGAACTGTTTATGGCGGTGGTGGTATAATGCCCGATTTCTTTGTGGCTTTAGACACAGCCGATAACAGTCGTTACATCAATAGCCTATCCGCTAGTAATACCATTAGAGAGTATACGCTAGACTACAGAGACAGCCATCCAGAGATCAAAGACATGGACTTTAAAGACTTTCAGGAAAACTTTGAGGTCAGTTCTGATATGCTGAAAGACCTAGTGTTATTGGGAAATAAAAATGGCGTGCGTTACAGTAAGAAGCAATTCGATAAATCTCGTCAACTACTCAGTTACCTTGTAAAGGCTAGAATAGCACGTGACCTCTATGACGATGACGCTTTCTATAAAATCTACAACGAGACCAACGAAATCTATCGTCAGGCTATAGACCTTTTTAGAAACCCTGAACTACTGCAAAACCAATCAAATGGCGTACTACTGCAGACGCGGTAATCAAGAACACTCAACATACGAAAACACAACACCTGCCGTTCTTGTCGAAAGGTCATTAAAATGAAGTACTTAATTATTACAGCCACGCTTCTTTTATATAATCTGTCATTCTCACAAACTGAGTCTTCTGAGAAAGAGATTAATGAAGACGTTTGGCTTAATTTTATGCAGGCGTATCAAGACTTAGATGCTAGCCTTTTTAATCAAATCCATACTCAAGATGTCCTCAGGATTCCTTTAGATGCCAATATGATATTGGTTGGCCAAGAGTATAAGGATCAAAACTTAGAGAACTTTAACCGATGGAATGCGCAAAAATTAAAGCAGAGAATTGAATTCAGTTTTCTAAAACGCATTCAAAAGGATAGTTGGGCATATGAAATTGGCATTTACAAACTAACAAGATTCAGCGATAGTGGATCGCAGTCGTTCTACGGAAAGTTTCATGTCACTCTCAAAAGAGTTTCTGGAGTTTGGAAAATCTATATCGATTCAGATTCAAGTGAGGGTGGCACCATAACCGAAGAAGACTTCCTAAAAGGAAGCCTTCTTAAACACTAAATACGCTATAATTCCCTAACCTATTTATCTAAAATGAAACTCAGGTTTAATGCTTTCACATCTTTTTTGAATTGAGCAAAGCTGCCTTTGAGTAAAGCATTCACTTTATCATCCATCTGCTTCACCGCTGGTTCAAGAAGAGCCAAAGCCGTTTCTTGATTTTTAGTTACCGGCAATTGTACAGATTGAAGCGTACCTGATAATGCACCCACTTGTGCTGATAGTACAGAGCCATCTCTGTAAATTCCTTGAGAAATAGGCTTACTCATTATCTCGTAGTACACTTCATCTAGTGACTCTATAAGCTCTCTTCCCTTTTTCATTAATTCCTTCGCCTCAGATGTATCTTCTTCTTTCAGGCGTTTGTTAACGGTTTCGATTACCCCTTTAGCATCTCGGATTGCTCTCGTCATTTGACTTACCTTAGATTGCAATGCGCTCACTTCACCCATAAAGGCCTTCTTTGCAATCATATCGCTTGTATTTACCTCAATGCGAGGATCTGGATGAATGGTTAGCTTTGCTTCGCTTTGCTCACCCTTAGCAATCATTCTCACAGTATAATCACCCGGAAGGGCGTCTGGACCTCTAGAGAATCGGCTGCGAGTCTCTCCAGGACTGGTATCACCATCAGTATCCATTCTCCACTGAAAGCGATTCAAACCAGGTTTTACCCTTTGCGTTAATTTTTTAACCACTTGACCAGATGCGTCCAAGATTTCCACCTTAACGCTGCTAGTCTTTGTACCTGAACCTTTGAAGTAGTAACTAATCATAGCACCTGAAGGTCTGTTCTCACCTTCAAAAATAGCGTCACCCACAAGGTTAGCGCGATAACCGAATGATTCTCCCTGAAATACTCTGTAAGCATCTGGTGTATCAAAAACATGGATGTCTTTGGCCAATACATTACTTAATCCTAATGATGCCATTGTGCGTAGTGGCCTGATATCATCCAACACCCAGAAAGATCTTCCGAAAGTGCCCATTACCAAATCATGCTCTCTTGGGTGAATGACCATATCCTGCGTAGGAATTGTCCCGTAGCCATTTGTCCATTGTGTCCAATTATCACCACCATCAATACTCACCCATAGACCAAATTCTGTACCTGTAAACATGAGCTTTGGCTCGATCGGGTCTTGTACAAAGCTTAAAGTTGCACCTCTCATTTTAGATTCATCAACCAACCTAGTCCATGAACGACCGAAGTTTTTGGTATGATAGACATATGGTACCCAGTCGTTCATACGGTGATTGTCTATCACTACAAAAGCTTCTGCAGCATCATAAGTCGAAGGCTGTATTTGAGTGATCCAGGAATTATCAGGCAGGCCTTTCATACTCTTGACCACGTTAGTCCAAGTTCCTCCACCGTCTCTAGTAATCTGAACGTTACCGTCATCAGTACCTACCCAAATTACACCAGCTTGTTTTGCACTCGGAGCAATGGCTATAATGGTTGTATGATTTTCTGCTGCAGTATTATCAAGGGTAAGTCCTCCAGTTTTATAATCTTGCTTTGATGGATCATTTGTGGTCAAATCCGGTGAAATGACCTCCCAAGACTTTCCAGCATCATTGGTTTTGTGTAAGAACTGACTCCCATAGTAAGCCACACTTTCATCAATTGGATCAATGGCTAATGCCGCATTCCAATTAAACCTTAAAGGAACGCCCTCGGGATGAACTGGTCTCACTCTATTGAGAATTCCAGAAACTCTATCATAATAGTTAAGGTTTCCACCTTGCCCCATGGACCAGCCATATCGATTATCTCGTGGGTCAGGCGCCATGTCAAAACCATCACCCACACTCAATCTTTGCCAATAAAAATTTCTAATCCCTCCTTTAAACCAAGATTGACTTGGTCCTCTCCAAGAACCATTGTCTTGTGCACCACCGTAGATATTATATGGAATATCATTGTCTACTCTTACATGATAAAACTGTGTCAAAGGTAGGCTTTCAACAAAGTGCCAATTCTTACCACGGTCTCTCGTGTAGGTTAAACCACCATCATGCCCATCTAAAATGTAATTGGGGTCCTCTGGGTGTATCCACCATGCATGATGATCGGTATGGACTCTGCTGCTCGGCACGAAACTACTCCATGTCTTGCCACCGTCTTCTGAGACAGTAACCGTGGAATGAATGCTATAAACTCTGTTTTCGTTCTTCGGATCAACGTAGATATCTGCATAATAGAATGGTCTACCTCCAATATTATTATCTCCAGTTTTAGATATTTTACTCCATTTGAAGCCACCATCGTCAGAACGATAAATGGCATTGGATTCTGACTCTACATAAGCATAGACTCGCTCAGGATTTGATGGGGCAAAAGCAATTCCTATTCTACCCAATTCGCCATTAGGCAAACCATCTTCATCAGTTCTTTTGGTCCAGGTATCTCCTCCGTCTAGACTGACAAATATGCCAGAACCCAGGCCTCCTGACTTGAAAAACCAAGGCCACCTTCTATGCTCCCACATAGCTGCTACTAGTTTATTTGGATTCGCGGGATCTACCACTAAATCGGCAGCACCCGTCTTCTCATCTACGTATAATGTCTTAGTCCAACTATTACCGCCATCAACAGTTTTGTAAATCCCCCTTTCAGGATTTTCTCCCCAAGGTGTTCCCGTAGCAGCAACCACAGCTACTTTAGGGTTATCAGGGTGCAATATTATTCTATGAATACCATTGGTCTTCTCTAGCCCTAAAAACGTCCAGCTTCGGCCTCTATCAATTGACTTGTATATGCCAGCACCATTATTCATACTATTCCGAGGGTTACCTTCACCGGTACCCACCCATATCTCATTAGTATTATTTTGATTAATGGCGACTGATCCTATGGAAGCAGACTTACCATCATCAAAAAGTACATCCCAGGTAGACCCTCCGTTTTCAGATCGCCACAAACCTCCGGCCGCAGTACCTGCATAGATAATGTTCGGGTTGCTAAGGTCAACATCAAAAGCAGTAATCCTACCGCTTGCGCCTGCAGGCCCGATACTCCTTGGCTTCATGTCTTCCAACAAAGACATATCTAGTTTTTGTGCAGGAAGTGTATTGACTAAGGAGAAGGAGGTGATAATCGATAGTAAGAAATATCTAATACGCATGAATTGAATATTTTAGTTGATGGTTAAAAATAACAATACATCACATAGCACGGAACTGATATTAGATGGAAGGAACAAATTGAATTCGATGAGCCCTTAGATTACGTATTAACACTTTCTTTATGTCCGAATAACTATGATTATCTAATTAACATCACCAGACTAGCACTATTTAAATACTCAATAATAATAAAGCCCCTATTTATATGAATTAGCAACAAAAACTTGTCCAACTCGTATTTTTGCTATTTCTTCGTTTAAGAATTGAACTTCATAACCCCTTTACTGGTTATTAAAGATAATCTAGAGGTTCCATAGCCTCTGGTATTGTGTGTGTTTATTGGCCACCCCGATGAAGTTGGGGTGGTTTTTTTATGCTTAAATTCGTGAGTGTAGTGGAGTAACTTGTCACCTAGCTGTCAGCAAGCCCACTTAGTAAATAGATGAAATCAACTATTATATGACCTTCGCGTTAACTCAACAAATTACCAAAATGACTAAATCAATAAGTACTATTTTTTTATCCCTTGTTTTCTTCGCCTGCACGTCAAATCCCAAAGAAACTTCTCAAGAAGCTCCCAAGTCTAAAGTTCAGGAAGTTGTTGACAATGCCATCGATTTCCATCAGATGGGTGGTTTAGGCAATGCAGAATTCTCTCTGACTTTTCGTGATATAGACTATACTTATAAAAACGAAAACGGTGTTTTTCAGTACACCAGAACACAAATTGATAGTACGGGCGCTACGGTCATTGATCGCATGGACAACGACACTTTGGTGCGAACTACTAACGGTGAGGTAACTGAAGTTACAGATGAAAAAAGAGCAGCCTATACGCGTTCAGTAAATTCCGTTATCTATTTTTTTAGATTACCATATGGCCTAAATGATCCTGCTGCGCAAAAGATCTACCAGGGAGAAACTGAAATAAAAGGAAAAACCTATCATGAAGTAAAAGTCACTTTTGAACAAGAAGGTGGAGGAGAAGATTTTGATGATGTATTCCTCTACTGGTTCGACAAGGAAGACTATAGCATGGATTACTTAGCTTATTTATACCATACTGATGGTGGTGGTATGAGATTCAGAGAAGCCATTAACACCAGAAGAGTTAATGGTATGCTGGTGCAAGACTACATTAACTTAAAACCGGAAGACGAAAAAATTGACATCATGACCATTGATGAACTTTTCAATGAGGGCAAGTTAATTGAACTGTCTAAAATCATCAACGAAAGAGTTGTGGTCAAATAGCTCATCTCAGTTACAGGCTCATCATCATACTATTCTCAAAAGTTATGACCACTTTTTGACCCATAAACGACCACAGGAATAATTGCGACTTTTCTATCGCCTACAGATTATGTAATATCATGGTATGAAGCAAAAGGTCAATATTAGTGTAGTACAGTCTGCCCCTGTCTATCTAGATGTTAAGAAATCGCTCGAAAAAGTAGAGGCACTGCTCAAAGAAGCCAGTACCCAAGGTGCCGACTTAGTGAGTTTTGGTGAAACGTGGTTCACGGGATACCCTGCCTGGATAGACTATTGTGACGAATATGCCAAATGGGATTTCAAACCAACCAAAGAGGTGTTCGCAAAGACTTATGCCAACAGTCTAGATGTAAAGGGAAGTGAAGTGGCCCAAATTGGAAAATGGGCAAAAGAACTCGGCCTCGTAATCGTCATGGGCATTAACGAGAAAGTGTCTTCTGGCCCAGGTAATGGCACCATCTACAACAGCCTACTGACATGGAATGAACAAGGCCAGCTAGCCAATCACCACAGAAAATTAATGCCAACCCATACCGAAAGGCTCTTATACGGACAAGGGGATGGCGCAGGGCTGAAAGCGGTTGAGACATCAATTGGTCGTGTAGGAGGCCTAATCTGTTGGGAGCATTGGATGCCGCTCACCAGGCAGACCATGTACAACTCTGGCGAACATATTCATATTGCCGTTTGGCCAAAAGTGCATGAAATGCTTCAAATAGCTACTAGATCGTACGCTTTCGAAGGCCGATGCTTTGCCGTTGGTGTTGGGCAGATTATGCGCGTGAAAGACATACCTCAGGAACTCACCCTACCGGATGAATTAAAAAGCAAACCAGAGCACATGCTTTTAAATGGGGGTAGTTGTATTGTGGGACCGGATGGGCAGTATGTAATGGAGCCAGTCTGGGATCAGGAAGGTGTCTTTACCAAAGAGGTAGACCTAAGCCGCTGCACAGAGGAGAAAATGGCGCTTGACGTTACAGGCCATTACCAAAGAAATGATGTCTTTCAACTGGACGTTAATCACAAACGGTCTTAAAAAAACAAAGCCCTACTGCTAATAGGGCTTTGTTTATTATAATTCCTTTTATATTTTATTTGCAACCTTCACGTTCATAGATCTTCTCTTCATACTCCGAAGGATCAATCACAAACTTGGTTCCGGCAGTGTCTGTAGAAAACTCCGATAAGCTATACTTGTGTGTTGTTCCAAAGTCATCGAGTAAGGTTAGAGACAACAGGTCTTCGCCATTGGTTTCGATATACATTTGTACATAAGTTGTCTCCTCAATTGGAGTCAAAGTCAAAGTTCTGCCTTCAATCTTGGATCTGTGACCAGCCCCGTAAAATGTCGTCAACTGACGGAAATTCACAAGGGCCTCGCTGTTTTCTCCCGGACAGAAATACATTATCTGAGAGTGATCTTCTTCTTTGGTACCGACATACTCTGTTTTACCGTCATTCAGCCACGTTTCATTAGGCCCAAACTTAAGTATGTACTTATCTCCTTCCACCACTAGCACTCCTTTTTGAGTATTAGTAAAACCCATGCGACTATTGGTCGACTTATAGGTAATATTCACCTTATAGTTTGGAATGGCGTTATACTTATCGAATAACTGCTTTACTCTGTAACTGGCGTCTTGTGCTTGAGTTGTTGTAGCCAAAAGCCCAAAAAACAGAAGCATACATAATTTTTTCATTGTTTTCATATCAATCTAATTATATAAGGGCCGGTAGTGGGTCGATCTTTTACTTATCTATTACCGCGTTGAGGAGATCAAAAATATAAAAATCCTGCGAATTTCCACTCGCAGGATTTAATACTATGCATTTGATTCGAATTAATTCTTTCGAATGTAGATGTTACCATTCCTTGTTTTCATGGTTACTTCGGCTCCCCCCCCATTTAAATCTCCTTGTACCCAATTCTCAAACTTAATACTGAAACCACGTCCGTCTGATTCATTTTTAGTAGGTGCAGGTTGGGAAAGCGAGAAGGCCTCAAAATCGGTAAAAATATCTCTATTGGTCTTCATCTTTGTAGTGAATTTTGTTCCATCAGGAACAGTAATGTCAATATCGCCATTATACGTCCCATAGTTCATAGGCGCATCACTGGTAACTGCATTAAACGTTCCTATGATTGCTCCATTATAGGTAGAAGCAGATGCCGAACCGCTGATATTCGAAAATGTTATCGGCCCATTGTAGCTTTCTAAATCCAATTCACCACTAATGTCTTCTATGGTGATATGACCGTTGTTATAGGTTTCAACTTTCAGATCAAAGTTTTTAGGAACCTGTATTTCAAAGTCTACTCGGCTGTTCCAACCTTCATTCTCAATTTTGACATTGTTATTATATTCAGAGGCCTCAAAATTAAATCCTCCATTACTAATGAGTCTCATGCCGTTTTTTGACGCACTTTTATCTAGCTTCTTCCCAAACTTGGTCATTTTCACTTTAACAGTTCTGCCATCATAACCCACTATTTTAATCCTTCCGTTCCTAGAGTCAACTTTAAGTGTACCTCTTTCTCCCGGCTTAGTTAATGGGATCTCTACCTCTTGGCTTGATTGCTCTTGTCCCTGACGACCATCTTCGCCACCAAACATTACCATTACACTTTCCACAGCTGTCTCTGCAATTCTTTCGACACTAGCTTCAAACTGGCGTGTGTCAACTTGTACATCTATTTGTCCGAAAGCCGGTTTTATAACCAGACCTGCGATTAAAACCATTACTATTGTTTTCATATTTTTCATCTCTTATTTCTTTTTTGATTACATGATTTTATTGACACTCTCACGTAACGTTGTCTTCACTTCCTCAGGAGTAAATTCACCTTCAATAATTTCTTTAAACTCTTCGACAGCTTTCGATTCCTGTAACTCAACCATTAACTCTGCTAAAGCCAACTGCATTAGTGGAGATTCTTGTTGAGATATACTATTCACCAATCCCTCTCTGATCACTGGATCGTTAGCGTATTGTGCTAAAAGGTTTAAAGCTGCCATTCTCACATTTGTACTCTCGTCATTATTAAGGGTCACAAACATCGCATTTGTTACTTCTCTATTGGAGCTAACCAGCTCACTACTCATTTGAACACCTTTCAGTCTATCTGACACGGCTTCTCCGTCTAGCATAGTCATAGACATCATTTGTTGCATTTCTGTCATCTGATTAGATAGGGTTTTCAATTCGCTTTGATATGCCGTACCTGAAAGCCCACGTCCAACTAACACGCCCAAGATCAGTAGTGCCATTCCAAAAGCCAGCCTTCCACTATTTGTACCAAAGACACGCTGCCAAATTTGATCAAAACTCCAAATGCTATTCTCTCTCTTCGACTGAGCCTTCGCCTCACTTAACATACTGTAAAAGTTATCGCTCATTGAGAGTGTAGGTGTTGGCATTTCCGCTGACTCTATTTTTTCTTGCAGGGCCATAATTGCCTTCACTTCATTCATATCGATATGGCCTTCCGCAACATAAGATTCAAACTCACGCTTTCTCTCAACCGTAAGGCTACCATCGAGATAGTCTGTAATAAGTGACATGTATTGCTCTTCCATCTTCACTATTTCTTCTTACTAATTCTTATATCCCCATTCAAAGTCTTAAAATCCATAGAGGGGCCTCCTTTACCAATTTGATAGCCATTTGAATTAGAAATCTTGTACAAAGTACCTCCCTTGCCACCTGCCGTTTTCTTCATTTGAGGCGCCAATTTCGAGTCAAAGTCTAAATCACTATAAACCTTTCCCCATTGGGTTTCAAAATTAAAGACACCGTTGGGATCATTTGAAGTTTCAATCAAAATATCGCCATTTACGGTACTAAAGCTCCCAAACTCCATTGGCATTTTGATGTACGAAACTTCAACTACTCCATTAACAGTACTGGCTTTTGTATCACCTTGAATACCTTCTAGGATCACATCACCATTCACATTGTTGGCATAAATATTACCCCCAATATTTCTTACTTCTATATCCCCGTTATTCACGGTGGACACTTTAATACTTATACCTTTTGGCACCTTAACCTTGTAATCAAAACGATAGTCATACTTAGGCCCTCTTCTATTCCCGTTCCAATCCCAACCACATGCCAATGGATCATCTTTTTCTCTGATCTGTTGATCTGGAGACTCCATGAGTACTTTTACATATTCCTTACCCTCATTTACATAAAGCTTCAATTCTTCCATTCCCTGCTTTACGTCCTTATCAGTTCTTCCTCTTATTTCCTTTTTAAGTTCAAGTTCGATGCTATTCCCATTATAGGCTTCTACCTCTATTGTGCCATTGATGTTGCAAAGGCAAAACCAGAAATCCGCACTACCTTTCTCAACACTAAAACTTTTTTTTATCACCTCGCTATCTTTTTGACCAAGCAGCGTTAGTGTAGAAATACTCAGCATGACCAATACATTCAATACATGTTTCATCATTCAATTATTTTTAAGCTCCCTGAGAGTTCACAACATCTAACCGCTCATAATGCACTTTTAAGTCCTTAAGTGCTCTGAAAATTCTCACCTTGACAGCACTTTCAGAAATTTCCAACACCTCTGCAATATCTTGATATCTCATCCCTTGATATTTACTAAGCACCAGCACTTCTCGTTTTTCTGGCGAGAGTCTATTCATTGCAAGTTGTAGCATGTCAAGTTGTTCCTCTTTAATCTTTTTTTCCTCTGCATTAAATTCATCTCTGAAGTACTTATCGGTTACTTCTGGTTCTTCCTTGTATCCCATTTTCTTCTGCTTCTTGTAATGGTCAGCGAAAAGATTTCTTGCCATGTGGTACATCCAGGTAGTAAACTTGCCATCTCCCTTATAGGTATGGCTATACTTAATGATTCTTACAAACACATTTTGCACAAGATCTTCACTGATGGCGCCATCTGCAGTCAAGCGATAAAAGAACCCATAAAGGGGGCGATTATGGCGCTCGAAAAGCAAGCCGAGCTGATCAAGTTGACCTGCTTTGACCTTGAGCATTAATGTGTTGTCTGAGAGTGAATCCAATGTTTTGTTTTGAGAATTCAGTGGTGGAAACCTTGGAAAAATGGAAAGGTTACAAGTAAGTTAGATTATTTCTAATTGTCATACCCCTAAAAATGTAAAAAGCCCAAATAAGTCGTTCTCGCTTATCCTCAAGAGTGTCGCTACAGGTTTGACCAAATTACAGCGCGGTTATAGTAGCTAAACCGTGCAAGGAAATTATTGAAGATCGAAGTCATAAAATCAAACTAACCTACAAACTGATAATCCTCTAAAGAAATAGCTTAAGACTAATTATCAACATCCTTATTTTATCACATAATAATGCATTTTTACTATTCAATCTATTATACTTACAATAAATAGGTCTTTTTATTGCTCATTAATTTGTTCTTCTACAAATTATTTTGGTTCTTCAATCATCTCCAGAACCATGACTGCATTAGACAGATTTTTAAAAAAATTTAATTACCGCATTGATAAGGAGATTATTGATACTGAGTTAAATAGTCATCCTGACTTCCCAAGTTTTAAGGCTTACACTGATACCCTGAAACATTTTGACATTCCCAACCTTGCAGTCACAATACCTAAAGACCAATTCAAAAAGATCGTTGATCCGGTTTTAGTGATTATTCAGGTAAATGGTAAATCGGATATTGCAGTTGCTGAATTGGTAGATGACAATGAGGTAAAGCTAAACACCAATGGGGATGAAAAAAACCAAGTCCAAATACCATTTAAAGAGTTTATCGCTATATGGGATGGTTCTCTGATCGCTATTGAAACCAACTCCCAGAAACAAAAACTAAGACTTTCTAAACTCAATGTTGTATTTGTTTTATTGGCCTCGCTCACTTTAATTCAGTCGGTCAGTGGTGGATTTAATAGTTCAAGCTTTATTTATTCGGCCCTCACTGTGGTGGGGCTTCTTTTGTCCTATTTGGTAGCTGAAGTTTCTATAAACCCGCAAGTTAAAAACTCCAAATTCTGCACATTTGGAAAATCTACAGATTGCAGCAGTGTAATTAATTCAGCATCATCTAAATTCATAGGTTATGTATCACTAAGCGATCTTTCAATAATTTTCTTTTCCTCCATTTATCTTGCATTATTGGTTAAGGTTGATTTGTCAGTGTTAGCATGGATCAGCTTACTTACCTTGCCAGTTATTGCTTATTCTGTCTACCAGCAGGGCATTGTATTAAAAAAATGGTGTCTCCTCTGTTTAGGTATCGGTCTTACCTTGGGCTTACAATTTGTATTTAGTTATACATATCTCAGCTTACCTATTGGAAATGACTTGACTCTTTCTTTTGGGTTATTAGTCCTCTCATTTACCTTGATATCACTTGCATGGTTTCAGCTTAAACCTGTTTTAAATGATCGAAAGGAAATGGTGAATGTAAAACAGGAATTGAGGCGTTTCAAGAGGAACTATCATCTATTCATACCATACTTCCAAACGCTACCGGTCATAGACACTAATATTTCCTCCAATGACATTCACCTTGGGGGTAATCCAAATGCCTCGGTAAAAATATTAGCCATAACCAACCCACTTTGCAAGCACTGCTTTGATGTACATCACATGCTTAAAAGAATATTGGAAAAACACCCTAATCAAGTAGCTATCGACCTTCGCTTTCTTGTACCAATACAAAACTCAAATGACTCAACGATACTAATCGCTACCGGCCTGTTAAAGGCTTTTAAGGAAGAAGAGGCGTTGCGTTTCCGACAAATAATAGGCGATTGGTATAACAATCCTGATATTAAATCATGGCTCAAAAAAGCTGGGATGGAAAAAGTAGAGGATCAATACTTGGGTATTCTGAACGACCATAGACACTGGTGTACTGCGAATGGAATTGGACGTACACCTGTGATTTTAGTAAACAACCGCATGTTCCCGCATTCTTATGAATCAACAGATTTAGAAAATATGATTGAGGGGTTAATCGAATATTATGAGGCAAATGAAATTAGTGCTGAGAAAGAAAAGCTTCAACCTAATTAAAAAATAAGCACCCCAATAAAGGGGCACTCAAAACATCCTTTCGCGAAGGAAGACACATACTCGAGTGTCTCTAAATGTTCGGGGCAAATTTAGTTTTAAATATTACAATTATGTTAAATAACATTTTAAAAATTGAGGGAGTAACAACCCTTTCTAAAGAACAGCAAAGAACCATTTCTGGATCAGGTCCTTGTGCAGTCTATATAGACGGAGAAGTTTGGAGAAATATGGATGTACTTGAAGCCCAAAATTCTTACCAAATTAACAGTGCCGCTGGAAGGGATGCTCGATATTGCTGCGCTTCGTGTGGTGAAAGAGCTTGGTTCACTGAGAGTTTTCAATAAACCTAAGAGAGAGGGTTCTCCCTCTCTCTTAGAATTCACGTTTATTTTAGCATAAAGCCGAAGAAAATCTTTAGATGAAATATCTTTTAATTTTTCTGATTTCAATTTCGATTTCAGCTTGTAGCAAAAGCAAAGTCGAATTAGAAGAACCCGTAAAGGTGCAAAATCAAGTGGTTTTAATATTTAAGAATCCTCAATCGCACTCAAGTTACACCTTACCGACTTTTTATGATCAACCTGTTGGACACATTGCGTCAGTTAATGGGTATCAAATTGTAACCGTCAATGATCAATTTATACCAACCCGCTATCGCTTTCAAGTCAATGCACCATCAGATACTGTGATCATAAAAACTAAGCGTGATTTACTTGAGGTTAAACTAACCTACAAGGCCATTGATGAGCTTACCTATTATTTTAGGAAAGGAGATACTGTAGTTTTTAATTATGAGGGTAAGAGACCAATCGCTGAAATTATTAACAGAGAAGAAAACACTGAGGTCACTAACTTTAGTGTAAATCAGAGAGATTCAGTATATCAGGACGATATTCCCGCCATGATTATCTTTAATCATTCAGCACTTAGTTTTACAAAATATTATAAAGGGGACAACAAGACCATTGGCTATAACGAGTTTCTTAATAACTACAGAAATGAAATTGGGAGAATACTGGAACAAGAGATAAAAGATGATCTTAGTCTCATTTCCTCCTTCAAAGAAAGAGGTTTAATATCAGAACAACATCTTAATGCCATTTTAAGTGATTTGTATTGGAAGCTCACCAATAAATTAACCGAATTACGGTCTGCTCCAGAAGGTGAGAACTTTAAGTATTTGTTTCAAATTCTAAAGGATTTAGAATTTAATTATCCCGCCCTTACGGTAAGAAACGATTCGCTTCTTGTATCTGGCGTTTACCAAAGTTTTATTGAGGAAAAAGCGAAGACATTCTATCCGCTGGTCAAGCTTGAGAATATAGGCAGAGGGAGCGCAAGCAGTATTCGGAACTATGCCACCTCTTACGATTCAATACAGAAATCCAAAGAGTTCAGCCCGACTGAACGAAAACTTCTTCAGTATAAAAACTTGGATAAAATACTTTCTGAGACTGGAGATTTTAACATTGAAACAAGGCTTAAGTACCTCACCAAATTCAAAAATGACTATCAAGACACTGCATTATTTAATGACTTTGTCAAAAAGTATAATGTCAAATTTGAAATTGATGATGATGTTCAATTAGTAGGTAACAATGGGAATACTGGAACCCTAAATGAATTTATATTGGCAAATAAAGGAAAAGTAATTTATGTTGATTATTGGGCTAGCTGGTGCGCACCTTGCATCAATGAAATGCCCCACTCAAAAAAATTACAAAAGGAACTAAAGAATGAAGATATCTTATTCCTCTACCTTTCTACAGATCGTGCAGAGGAGCCATGGCGTAAGGCATTAAAGAAATTAGAATTAGGAGGAAGTATCAATTATCGAATTATGAATGCTGACAACTCCTCACAAATGGATGACCTCGAAATTCAATTCATTCCACGATATATGATTTACGATACCAATGGGATGCTAATAAATAAGGACGCTCCTCGACCGAGTGAGGCAGAACTTCTTAAATCTCAATTCATAAAACTTTTAAACGCTCGCTCAAAATAGATTTGTACGTGAAATGATCACTGGAATTGAAAATATTACCGATTTAAAAAATAAGTGCCCCAATAAGGGTCACTCAAAACATCCTTTCGCGAAGGAAGACACATACCTTGAGTGTCTCTAAATGTTCAGGGCAAATTTAATTTTTAATTTTTAGAATTATGTTAAATAACATTTTAAACCTTGAGGGAGCGAGCGTGCTCAACAAGGAGCAACAAAAATCAATTTTAGGAGGAGGAGACGGATGCTACGTTTTCACAAGAAATTCAAACGGCGACGCTATTGGCTGGGTCGGAAATGAAAATGGTGATGACATGACTGTGGCTTCTGCGTCAGGTTTGTATGACATGGGTTTCACTTGGCCAAATGGCGATTATGTTTCTGGCTGGTGCTGTGCGAGTTGCCCCCAATTTCAACAGTAATTTTTCTTAAAAAGCAAAGAAGGAATTTCCCTTCTTTGCCTCTTTAGCCAAACTTTATGAGATGTAAATCGAACATTTTCTTATTAATAACGGCCGTTCTTTTTAGTTGTAGTAAAACAGAAGTGGTCGAGCCTAGAGTCAACGAGTTGGATAGGCTGCCTAAGCAAGCCATAGTGATTATCAATAATTCAACTGAGTCTCCAGTTTCAATTGAGCTGTTAGATTCTGTAGCGCATCGATCGGACAACTGGATCGTAACCTATAAAAGTGTCGATACTATTTCTTTAAAACTGAATCAATCTGCAAGAGCAACAGTTCATTCATTAATCGACTATCGCCAAACTAGGTTCATTTCAAGTGGAGATACACTTAGGATAGATCTAAATTCTTCTGAAATGAGAGTAGAATCTACTGATAGACTAGAGACACAAAGAATTGTAGAAGAAAGAAGTGGGATGTTATCAGTGACCGATTCACTATATAATTTACTAATATCAGTGGATTCTAGTTTAGCCTTTAAGGGTGTTAATTATGGCTTAAGCGTTGTTAAAAATTTTGGGGTTTCTGTGAATAAGTCAATCTTAGAAAGGAGTCCTGAGATTTATGACAAATTGGTGCAAAACCTGATTTATCAGTTGGAGGCTACACCTACATCTTTGGTAGAAGTCAATAACCCTGAATTAGAAGCTATCCAAAGTTTGAAGTATGAAATTAATCGTCATGAGGCACGTCTAAAACTGAGTTTTCTCGCCAGACAGTTTGATAAACCGGAAATCTATGATCAAATATTTAATTCAAATCTTTACCAAACAGATTTATTTACCAAGAGTCCATTTGCCTACGGTTATTTGAGCTTATTGATTCGGCAACTAGTGCTTGAGGGTGATGAAGATAGATCAGGTAATAAATCTTATGTTGATTACAAATTAGCCTATGATAGACTTCCCAATTATTTAGAAGGGGAACTCTTGAAGTCAGGAAGAGAAATAGCGTTGGCAATGATGATGAGTTACGGAGAAAGCCAAGTTGTTTTGAACAATTACCTCACTAAGTTTTTAGCTGAGCATAAGGATTCCTCATTTGTAGACTCTTTTAAGGAAAGACATCTGCTTTCTTTTCAAACTATAAAGAGTACGAGCACTGATCTAGCTCTTATCTCTAATGCTGATTCGGTCTTTACACTTTCAGAGATAATTCAAAACGACACGGATTCTGTTCAGTTTTACTATCTCGACTTTTGGGCAAGTTGGTGCCGCCCTTGTAGAAAGGCCATGCCATTCTCTGAGGAAAAACGAGCGCTTTTAAAAGACAGGGGCGTAAAGTTCATTTACCTCTCAATGGATAGAGACAAAGAGAAATGGGAGCGGGCATCACTAAGTCATCACCTAGAAAAGTACAGGAACAGTTATCTATTGATTAATCCCGAGGAACAACAGTTTATCAAAGACTTAGAGATAGATTTTATTCCTAGATACATGATGCTTAATGCTGAAGGCAAGATAATAGAACCTAATGCCCCTGGGCCTGACGGAGAGTTATTTGATAAAATGATTGATAGCTACCTTACCAATTCAACTTCCATTTCCGCAAACAAATGAAATTGAGCAAACAACGCTAAATAACAATACGGATAACCTTGGTGGTCTACCCAAGAGGAATACAACAGATTTAGGACTAGAATAATCTCAATGAGATAATAAATAGGAGTAGCAAAAAATGAGTGACTAATATAAAAGGTATGGCATTTAACCAACATAGGGTTTAACTGGGAAATGAGTGAGAAAAGAATTCTGCACCAACCTAAAAAATAAGCACCTTCTTTTGGACACTAAAACATCCTTTCGCGAAGGAAGACATATTCTCGAGTGTCTTTAAATGTTCGGGTCAAATTTAATTTTAAATATTATAATTATGTTAAACAACATTTTAAACATTGAGGGAGCCAGTGTGCTCAGTCAAGAACAACAAAAATCAATTTTTGGAGGTGTCGGTGGATGTGGAGTTAAAGTAGAGGGTATTTGGCATCCCATGCCCGACAATAATAATAATGGCGCTACTATAGATGATGCGTCAGGTAGCGTAGGTACTTACGTGGACTACCCCGATGGCGGTATTCAGGTTGTTGGGCAGGTTACAAACTGGTGTTGCGACAGTTGTCCTTGGAATGCAGTTCAATAGTTATGATAGGCCTTGTCTTAATGACAAGGCCAAATTTTAAAATTCAATCCATGAAAGCTTTAAACTTAAGTCTAACAATTTCATTTTTCTTATTGGGTTGTGGTTCAACAAATCAAGAAGAGGCTATTGTCATTACAGAGCAGATTTTACCACAGTCAAGCGTCATGCTCATATTTGACAATCCTGTAAACTCTTCAATGTTGGTAAAAACCATGGGAGATGACTCTAAAAGCTATTCAGCAAGCCTCCGATTCGACACCATTCGCATATTTACCGATACGCCTAAGATGCTTTACATAGAACAAAGCATGTTTATTTGGCATAAAATGACGGTTGAGCCAAATGATACGGTCATGATAAGGACGGAGAAAAATGCATTTAGAATCTTGGCAGATCAACAAAAGCGTACTTGGGCTGATATTCACTTCTTTGTGCTAGCAGATAGCTTGGCTAGAATAGAATTTAAGGATGACAAAAATGTAGACTACTTGTTTTATGAACCGTTTCCCAATGCAAAACCAATAAAACAAGAGGAAGGGCTAATTAATTTTGAATCAAAAAGATTTACTGGAAGAATGAAACAGCAAAGCACTGCAGAAATCCTTGAAAATAAAGATGAATATAGGGAGCTGTTTGATTCACAACAAGAAATCTATAAATACAAATTGTACTTACTTGATTCTATAAACGCTCTCAATCAGTTAAGGAAAAGCTCATACTACTATTACCAAGACGAATTATTTATTGGAATATTATTCCAATCACTAATCAAACATAAACGATCAGGCGACCCCTATTTTGAAACCTATCTACTCAATCATTTAAATGATGAATTGTTGTCAAAAAATGATTTCGGTCTGTTAGATAATTTTTTATCCACTTTTATCTCTGGCTATATACTTAAAGGCAAATTTGAAAGGAAAGGAAACTCCGCTGTTTTAGACTATGAAAAAGCCTTAGAAGAAATGCCTAATTATTTCTCAGGAGACATTTTGAGAAAGCTGAATTCCGTGGCTATTAAAAAACTCATTGAACAAAGCCCTGATATCGATTTATTTAAAGATTTAGCCCAAAACATAAAGCTAGATTCTGGATCTAAAGTCTTGCTTACTCGCCAAATAGAGGATATGATAGATGCCGACAAGCTTCAAAACCTGTCGGAAGACACACTCTACTTAACATCGCTTAATAATGATTTGTATTCCTTCGAAAAGATTCTGGAATCCAGTAAAACAGAACTAATCCTTATCGATTTGTGGGCAAGTTGGTGTGGCCCTTGTTTCCAGCAGTTTGATGCCACCTCGGAACTAGAAAAAGAGTATTCTGGAAAACTGAGTGTTACTTACATCTCCATAGATGACTATAAAAGCAAGTGGCTCCAAGGCGTAGAAAGAGCAGGCTTGAAGGATAAAAGCAGCTTTCTAAGTGTAAACCCAAGGAAATCAAAAACTCTCACAGATGAATGGAAAGTAACAGCAATACCTAGATTTATTTTAATGAATAAAAAAGGTAATATTCTTTCGAAAAACACGCCAGCACCAGATTCTGATCAAATAAGGACTTTAATCAATCAGTATATTTCTAATGATTAATTTTCCTCATGTTGCTCAACGGGATCAAAAGGACTGCGGCCCAACCTGTCTTAAAATTGTAGCCAAGCATTACAAAAAAACAATTCCAATCCAGAAGCTTCGCGATCTGTGTGAAACCACTAGAGAGGGAAGCAGCATGATGGGCCTGAGTGATGCCGCAGAAGCCATTGGATTTAGAACCATTGGGGTGAAAATGACCTTTGAAGTATTACAAAACGAAACCCCTTTACCGTGTATCGTTCACTGGAATAAGAATCACTTTGCGGTAGTCTACAAAATAAAAAAAGAACAAATCTATATTTCGGACCCTGCCATTGGCTTGCTGAAATATACAAAAGAAGAGTTGCTAGCTCGCTGGATTGGCAACAATGCCGATGACAAAACGCAAGAAGGCGTTGCACTTCTCCTAGAGCCTACCCCGAAACTTTACCAGAACACTTACGAAGAAGAAAAGGGCTATGGTATTCAATTTGTTTCAAAGTACCTTTTCCAGTACAAAAGACTCTTAATCCAACTGGTTATTGGGCTGACAGCCGCCAGTTTATTGCAGTTAGTCTTTCCTTTTCTTACTCAAAGCATTGTAGATGTTGGTATTCAAAACCAAGATATTCAGTTTGTTTACTTAATCCTTATTGCCCAGTTGTTCTTGTTTTTTGGAAGAACTTTTTTGGAAATTATTCGAAGCTGGATTTTGCTGCATATCAGTGCCAGGATTAATATATCGTTGATTTCTGATTTTTTCATCAAGCTCATGAACCTGCCCATTTCATTCTTTGATGTAAGGATGACAGGGGACATTATGCAAAGAATTAATGACCATAAAAGAATAGAGCGAATATTAACGACCTCTTCATTAAACGTTCTCTTTTCATTTTTGAACCTCTTTATTTTTGGCTTTGTATTGGCCTATTATAGTCTTCAAATATTCCTTGTATTCCTTGTTGGCAGTATTCTCTACTTCCTTTGGATCGTTATTTTTCTCAAGAAGCGAAAAGACCTCGATTACAAAAGGTTCAGTCAGGTAAGTAGTGAACAAAGCAAAGTGATTGAATTGATCAACGGTATGCAGGAGATAAAACTCCACAATGCCGAAAAGAAGAAACGTTGGGCTTGGGAGCACCTACAAGCGAGACTTTTTAAACTGGCTATCAAGGGGCTTGCTTTAGAACAATACCAGAGTGTAGGCTCTTCATTTATTAATGAATTCAAAAATATATTGATCAGTGTTTTGTCCGCTACTTTGGTTATTCAAGGTGAAATTACTTTAGGTATGATGATGGCCATCTCTTACATAGTTGGCCAGTTAAACTCGCCTGTTGCTCAGTTGATAGGCTTTATAAGAGAAGTTCAAGATGCTAAAATCTCATTGGATAGACTTGGTGAAATCCACAATAAGGAAGATGAGAAACAACATGACAGAGAGAGGAACGCACTCATTCCTATTGATGAGGATATAACCTTGTCAAAGTTAAGTTTTCGCTATACTGGTTCAGATATTCCCGTCTTAAAGGAGTTGGACTTGACCATTCCTGCCAACAAAATAACCGCAGTTGTTGGGGTAAGCGGAAGCGGAAAAACAACCCTAATGAAGTTATTGCTAAAATTTTATGATCCGAATGAAGGCAGTATTTCAATCGGAAAAAGCGATTTGAACACGGTTTCTCAGCAATCATGGAGGGATAAGTGTGGAGTAGTAATGCAAGAAGGCTATATTTTTAACGATACCATAGCAAGCAATGTAGCAGTAGGTGATGAGATTATTGATAAAGACAAATTACTACACTCCCTTGAGGTGGCAAATCTTCTAGATTTCGTAGAATCACTTCCTTTGAGTTTCAATACTTCAATAGGCATGGAAGGCACTGGCCTTAGCACTGGCCAAAAACAAAGACTCTTGATTGCGAGGGCCGTTTATAAGGACCCAAAGTTTTTGTTTTTTGATGAAGCTACTTCTGCGCTTGATGCCAATAATGAAAAGACTATTATGGAGAACCTAGATAAGTTTTTTCAAAATAAAACGGTTCTGGTTATTGCGCACCGCTTGAGTACTGTAAAGAATGCCCACCAGATAGTGGTATTGGATAAAGGAAGAATAGTAGAAACGGGAACACACAAGGAGCTGGTAAAACAAGAAGGTGCGTACTACGAGTTGGTAAAAAACCAGTTAGAACTTGGAAGCTAATGTCTGAAGAAAGAGAAAAACCCAATATTGATTTAAGGTCCGAAGAGGTTCAAGACATATTAAACAGGCCTCCAAATTGGATGATCAAATGGGGGAATACTATTCTCATTGCTTTGGTCATTGCTGGCTTACTCTTTAGCTATTTCATCAAATACCCAGATGTCATCTTGGGCAAAGCTACAATATCAACCGACACACCTCCTGCCTATGCAATGAGCAATGTAAATGGAAGAATAGGTGAGGTTCTAGTAGAAAACGGAAAGACAGTAGTTTCTGGAGAAACGCTGGCCGAACTTGTTAATCCTATACCCAAATCCTCTATTCTCTATCTCGATTCACTATTAATAAGTGCCTCGTCATTTATATCAGACTCTTTAAATCAAGTATATAGAGATTTTGAGACTATCGAACTCTATGAGGCAACGGAAGAAGTTCTTAGCCTAATAGATGCCTTGGAAGAGTTTCATTTTTTTCTATTCGATAAAAGTTCTCTCAACAAGCTACGTGATTTAGAAATTAGGTTTAACGCCAATTTGAAGCTTGAAAAAATTTTAAAGCGAGAGGTAGATCTAAACAAGATAGATATAGACAATGCTAAAGAGAAATTCAAAATGCAAGAGGAAGAGTTTAAATTGGGCTACGTAACGAAACTCACTTTCTTAAATGCCCAATCTAGTTTCAACCAATCACTGAAAATAGAAGAGAATATAAACCGAAGCATCATTCAAATGGAATTAGCCATTCAAGATTTAAGAAATCAAATTAGTAATTTTAAACTTGACCGCCAGATCCAGAAAAGAAACCTTTCTACCAAGATTAGAGACAAAATTATAGTACTAGAAAACTACATTCTAAGGTGGAAAACGGAGTTCACAATCAAAGCACCTATTTCTGGCAGGGTTGATTATTCTGGTCGTATTAAAGAAAATCAGCTGATTAGTGCAGGAGACCTCCTATTTGCCATTATTCCTCCAGAGGGCAGATATGAAACAATATTAGACCTGCCAGCTCAAGGCTTTGGAAAGGTAGAAGTCGGTCAAGAGGTTAAACTTAAGTTAGATAACTACCCTTACAATGAATATGGTTTTGTTAACGGGAGAATAAGTAAAATGTCCTCCCTACCAAAACAGGATACTTATAGAGTTGAAGTAGCCTTAGAAAATGGACTCGTCAGCTCTTACAATGTGACCTTAGAATACAGCCCAGAGATGACTGCAACCGCTGAGGTAATAACGAAAGATTTGCGCCTGATTGAAAGACTCTTTAATTCCCTTAGGACTATTTTTGAATAAATATCCAATACAGCTTTGCCGGTTATTTTTGGTACCATTTCATTTTTTATATAGACACCGCTATTTGTTTTTATTTAAGGAACCCTTAAATTCAACAACCTATCATTACCATTAACCCATTACAAATACCCCAATGGAATTAACAACAGAACAATTAGAAGTACAGATTGCTGAATTGAATGGCAAACTGACTGGCGACATGTTTAGCGACATGGACATTAAAGACGAAATCCACAATCTGACAATGAAGCTTAATGGTGTAAAACCCATGGACTCTAGCTTTGATTGTGTAGGTTGCGGTAGTTAATTATGAAGAAAGCACCTTTTTCAACCTTAAACTTAGAGCCTCTTCTGGCTCTTTTTTTATTCTTATCTGTGGCGTCTTGCCAACAAAAGGAAGAGTACAAAACGGCTGAACTCCCATCGGACCAGCCCTACCTCATTATCTTGGGGGTTGCCCAAGATGCTGGGTATCCTCAATCGGGCCAGCAACAAGAGTGGCAATTAATTAAAGAAGGAAAAGCAAGAAAGACATATGCCGTTTCTCTAGGCTTAATTGACCCGGTTAAAAAGCAGCGTTGGCTCTTTGAAGCTACACCAGATTTTAAGGAACAGTTGCAACTCATGGATCAGATTTCTAGTACAGATGCTTATCCATATGATGGCATCTTCCTAACACATGCCCATATGGGCCACTATACTGGGCTTATGCACATGGGCAGAGAGGCTATGGGCACACAAAACACACCTGTTTATGCCATGCCGAAGATGGCTGATTATCTTAGCACCAATGGGCCATGGAGCCAATTGGTATCACTCCAAAACATTAACCTCAGACCCCTCCAAGATCAAGTAACTACAGAGGTTGGAGAATTCAAGGTCACACCATATCAAGTGCCCCATAGAGATGAGTTCAGTGAAACAGTGGGTTTTAAAATCGAAGCTAACGGAAAGTCATTGCTCTTTATACCAGACATTGACAAGTGGGAAAAGTGGGGGATGGACATCACCGAACTTATTAAAACAGTAAATGCTGCCCTTCTCGATGCTTCGTTCTTTAAAAATGGAGAAATCCCCGGCAGAGATATGAGCGAAATTCCGCACCCCTTTGTAGAAGAAAGTATGCGATTATTCGAGAAGCTTTCTCCTGAAGACAAAAGCAAAGTACACTTCATTCATTTCAACCATACCAATCCTTTACTTTTTAGCAATAGCCCAGAACATCAGTCAGTAATTGAGGCTGGTTACAAGGTAGCTAGAGAAGGACAAGTCTTTACCTTTTAGATTTCGATTCCCAAATTTAGAATTGAGCTCAAATATGAGAACCAATTCTTACCGTACACCCATGAAAACATACTAAAATCGCTGTATTTACGCCTTCTTATCTGAGGCACGGGGTTTGTCTTTTTAGAAAAAACTAAAAAAAGAACTAATTATGGATATCGATTTTGAAAAGTATTATGACCAAGCCGTCACACTTGTGATGGAGCGTGGACCTAAAATATTACTCGCAATTCTTGTATTGATTATTGGCTTACGCTTAATAAAAATGGTAGTCAGACTGATCAATAAAGGCTTTGAATCACGCAATATTGACGTTACGCTGCGCCCATTTATTTCAAACCTCATCAATTGGGTGTTAAAGGTTTTATTAATTGTGACGGTCGCGGATATGATCGGCATAGAAAACACTTCCTTTGTTGCCATTATTGGTGCTGCAGGTCTAGCCATAGGCTTCGCACTTCAAGGCACACTGGCAAACTTTGCTGGTGGCGTACTCATACTTGTCTTTAAACCATTTAAAGTTGGCGACCTCATAGAAGCCCAAGGTCATCTTGGAGTCGTTGAGGAGATAGAGATTTTTGTAACCAAAATACTTACCCCAGACAATCGCTTGGTCATCATACCAAACGGAGCCTTGTCTAATGGTAGCTTGAAGAACCTTACGGCTAAAGACAAAGTACGTGTAGACCTTACTATAGGCATTGCTTACGATGAGGATGTCAAGCTTGCGAGGACCAAGCTCTTAGAAGTAATGAATAATCATGCGAAGGTGATTCAAGACCCTGCACCTTTTGTTGGTGTTGCAGAACTAGCCGATAGCGCTATCAATTTAGCGATCCGCCCATGGTGTAACCCTGCTGATTACTGGGATGTATACTTCGATATTTTAGAAGGCTCTAAAGATGCCCTAGATAAAGCGGGGATCACCATTCCATTCCCACAAAGAGATGTGCATCTGTACGATCACAAGGCATAAACTATTAAACCTAAAAAGCATAAAAAAACCGCTCCGAAATATCGGAGCGGCTTCTATGTTTTAAAGGTTCAAAAAAATTATCCGATAGATACTCTTTTGAATCCAGAAACAGTCAAACCTTTGTTCACAGAATCAAGGTACTGTGCAACAGATTGCTTAGGCTCTTTTACAAAAGATTGGCTTAACAATGTGTTCTCTTTGAAGAACTTCTGAAGTTTACCTTGTGCAATTTTATCAAGGATAGCCTCTGGCTTACCTTCTTGACGTGCCTGATCTCTTCCGATTTCGATTTCTTTCTCGATTGTAGTCGGATCAACACCATCTTTATCTAAAGCAACTGGGTTCATTGCAGCAATCTGCATTCCCACGTCTTTCCCTGCATCAGCAACCTCAGCAGATCCAGCTCCAGTCATAGCAACTAGTACACCTAGTTTACCATTAGAGTGAATGTAAGAAGCTACTTTCTCTCCAGAAATAGTCTCATATGCCGTCACTGCAAGTTTCTCACCAATCTTACCCAAAAGCTCAGTTACTTTATCTTCAACACTTTGTCCACCAAGGCTCAAAGCATTAAGGGCTGCTAGGTCAGCTGGGTTATTTGCTAGAGCAGCATCGGCAATCTCATTACCCAGAGACTGGAAGTCTTCGTTTTTAGCTACAAAGTCAGTTTCGCAAGTAAAAGCAATCAAGTGGGCAGTTGTGCCATCATCGCTTACTCTTACAAATACACTACCTTCTTTAGTTTCTCTATCAGCTCTTTTTTCAGAAAGTTTTTGGCCTTTCTTTCTTAGAATTTCAATCGCTTTATCGAAGTCGCCTTCGGCTTCTACCAATGCCTTTTTACAATCCATCATGCCGGCACCGGTCATTTGTCTTAGTTTATTAACTTCTTGTGCTGTAATAGCCATTTTTATAGTGTTTTATTAATTACAGATTGGTCAAAACAAAAATTGAACATCGAAGTGGATCCAATGTTCAATTATTGATTATGATTGAATTAAATCTTATGCTTCTTGTTTTTCAGACTGCTGATCAGCAGCTTTCTTTTCCTCTTCGGCTTTCTCTCTTTCTCTCTCTTCTTTGTCCTCTTTACGAGCAGACAATCCTTCTTCAATAGCTTTTCCGAAAGCTTTGGTGATAATTTCAATCGATTTGAAAGCATCATCATTACCTGGAATTGCATAGTCAGCCTTAGATGGGTCTGAGTTAGTATCACAAAGTGCAAAAACTGGAATGTTCAACTTCTTAGCTTCTGCTACTGCAATATGCTCTCTCTTTACATCGATAACGAAAAGTGCAGCAGGGAGTCTTGTAAGGTCAGCAATACCGCCTAACAATCTTTCCAACTTGATCTTCTCACGACTCTTCATTAAACGCTCACGTTTTGCAAGTGCTTTGAAGCTTTCGTCTTTCATTAATTTGTCAATACCTGACAATTTCTTGAGAGACTTTCTCATGGTAGCAAAGTTGGTTAACATACCACCTAACCATCTTTCCGTAACGAATGGCATATTTAATCTTTGTGCTTCTTCAGAAACGATAACTCTCGCCTGTTTCTTTGTTGCCACAAACATTACTTTTCTACCAGAACGTACGATGTTCTTAACAGCATTTGATGCTTCTTCGAGGCTGTTAAGGGTTTTATTAAGATCGATAATATGGATACCATTCTTCTCCATGAAGATATATGGCGCCATACGAGGATCCCACTTTCTCGTCAAGTGTCCAAAATGAACACCAGCATCAAGTAAGTCTTTGTTAGTAATTTTCGACATTATATAAGTTGAAATTAATTCTAATTAACGTTTCGAGAACTGGAATGATCTTCTCGCTTTTCTTCTTCCTGGCTTCTTACGCTCTACCATTCTAGGGTCACGCGTCATAAAGCCCTCACTTTTCAAAGCAGGTCTGTGCTCAGGATCAACCTCGCAAAGTGCTCTTGAAATGGCTAGTCTAATCGCTTCAGCTTGACCTGTCGGCCCTCCACCATCAACATTGATTTTTATATCGAAATTTTCTGCTTGCTCAACCTTTACTAAAGGCTGCTTCACAATAATCTCTAAAACATCTGAGTTGAAGTAATTTTGAACTGTTTTACCGTTCACTATGATCTCACCGTTACCAGGCTGCATGTACAGTCTAGCTACTGATGTTTTTCTTCTTCCTATTGTATTTGTTACGTCCATTGAAGCGGTCTTATAGTTCTTTTACTGTTGGTTGTTGAGCCTCATGTGGATGCTCAGCTCCTTCATATACATATAGATTGTTAAAAAGGCTTCGGCCCAATCTATTTTTTGGCAACATACCTCTTACAGCTCTTTCAACTAAAAGAGTAGAAGATTTTTCCTTCAACTGTCTTGGTGTAGTTGCTTTCTGACCACCTGGGTAGCCTGTATAAGAAAGGTACACTCTGTCAGTCCACTTCTTTCCTGTCAACTTCACTTTATCGCAATTGATAACGATAACGTTGTCTCCACAATCTATATGTGGAGTGTAGCCAGGCTTATGCTTACCTCTGATCATTTTTGCTACTTCACTTGCCAAACGTCCCAATACTTTTGAGTTGGCGGCATCGACCAAGACCCACTGCTTATCTGCAGTTGCATTGTTGGTTGATTTTGTCTTATAACTTAGTGTATCCACTTCAGTATATTTAATTGACTTTTAATACTTTATTCAGTCCTCCCCTTAAAAAGGGACACAAAGATAGAAGTTTGATTTTTGAATTCCAATACCACAATTAATAATTCTTTCGAGAATCATGCGATAACTTCAGAACACTGTCCATTTGCCTTCATCCTAATGCTAAGAACCGCAAATTAACGTCTATTTGCAGTCAGTTGTCTATGCAAGACGGTGATATCTTTTGGGTAAGGGGCTTCGACTAAAAGTTCTTTGTCCAAATTATTGAAAACAAGTTGTCTTGCATGCAATGCAAACCTTTTAATCAACGGTAATTCTTCAGTGTCTTTCTTGAGTTTAAATTTTCGTTTTATCTGAGAAAGAAACAAAGGCTCACCACCATACATTTCGTCATTTATAAGTGGTGCTTGACTTTCCGAAAGGTGAATTCTAATCTGATGCATTCGGCCGGTTTCGGGTACGCATTCAACCAATGAGTGAAACTTGTAGAGTTCAAGTGTATTAACCGTGGTTTTGGCTGGCTTTCCTACCGAATAGTCAATTTTAGTCACTCCCTTATTTAAGGCATAAATGGGCAGGTTGATGATTTCATCTCGAAACTCATGAATTCCATTTACGAAGGCATGGTAGACTTTCTTTATCGTACGGTGCTCAAATTGCAATGAGGCATGGCGGTAGGCATCTTTGTTTTTGGCCAATAGTATACACCCTGAGGTCTCTTTATCTAGTCGATGGCAGGCAGACAGACTCTCGTCATACTTTTTTGCTAACTTCTGTAAGTTGGTAGGATCATTTCGGTCTTCGAGGGAAGCCATAAAAGGAGGTTTATTGACAACCATAAAGTTATCATCCTCATAAATGATCAGCGATTCAAAGTTAATTTTCATGCATTGGCAAAATTAGAAAGATCTAGGCATCTTCTTTCTCTAGCAACTCAAGTTCTTGACGCGTTTCCTCTTCCATCTCTTCAGTGCTCTTACCTATTGGTAGCTTAAAACTAAAAACTGATCCTTTTTTCACAGTACTGATTACACTCACTTTTGTATTGTGCGCTTCAAGAATATGCTTGACAATAGCCAAGCCCAAACCAGTACCTCCACTATCTTTATTTCGAGACTTATCTACTCTAAAGAATCTTTCAAAGATTCTACTCAAAACATCTGGTGGGATACCAATACCAGTATCTCGGACGGACACTTGTACCTCACTCCCTTTTACGTCAAAGCCAACGTCTATCCTACCCTCATCCGTATATTTAATAGCATTTGAAACGAGGTTGATTAGCACTCTATAGATGCGTTCGGCATCAGCATAAACAAATATCGGTTTCGTGTATTCCTTATCTAAACCAATCGTCAACCCTCTCTTTTCAACTTTGTTCTCCAACTGATCGATTACTTCATGAGCTGTATGGACAATATCAAAGTGCTCCATGTGCATTTTAATCTCACCAATCTCTATTTGAGAAAGCGTAAGTAAATCATGGATCAGTGAGTCTAGGTTATCTAAACTTTTTGCAGCACGCTTCAAAAATTTCTTTCGAACCTTTTTGTCATCAACAGCACCGTCTAGTAAAGTATGTACGAACCCTTGGGCTGCGAAAACTGGTGTTTTCAATTCATGACTAACATCTGCAAGAAACTCTCTTCTAAAGGCTTCGAGTCTCCTTAAGTCTTCTATCTCCTTATTTCGATTAACACCGTAGTTGTATATCTCTCGGTTAATGCGCTTTAAGGGGTTATTAGTATTGGTGGTGTCTCCAAGGTCCATAAATGAGAAATCCTTCTTTCTCATTTTATTTAACACTTTATAAATCTCACCTATTTCCTTAAAAACTAGGAACTCAAAAGTGATATAAACCAATAAATAGGTAGCTGCAAAGGATAGCAAGGCAGTGACCAAAAGCCCTTGATCGGAGACTTCCGGAACCAGAGATAAAAATGCGGTAGTCACCGCAGCCACAACAACTGCTAAGACTAAGGCTACTACTCTCGCATTAAAAAACATAATTAGGCTACTTCAAACTTATAACCCACACCTTTAACGGTAGAAATGTAACCATCACCAATTTTCTCACGCACTTTACGGATATGCACATCCACGGTTCTGGCTAGTACATATACGTCCGTTCCCCAGATATTCTGTAATAGCTCATCTCGGCTAAAAACTTTATTAGGGTTCTGGGCTAAAAAATAGAGTAATTCAAACTCTTTCTTCGGTAGCGTAAATTGTTCTCCATTGGCGCTCACTGTATAGCTAGAACGATCAATGGTAAGGTTGCCTGCAACGATTTGAGGTTTCTTTTTATTCTTACTCTCTTTTCTAAAGAGTGCACTAATCCGACTCATAAGAGCCCTCGGCTTGATAGGCTTGGTGATGTAATCATCGGCCCCAGCCTCAAAAGCGGCAACTTCAGAATACTCTTCTGTTCTGGCAGTTAGAAAGGTGACATGGGCTTCTGACATTTCAGGAATCTCTCTAATTTGACGGCAGGTTTCAACACCATCTTGTTGTGGCATCATGATGTCGAGCAGAATGAGATCAGGAATAAACTTCTTTGCAATCGCAACCGCTTTCATTCCATCCTCGGCAATTTCTACTTCATACCCTTCTTTTTTCAAATTGTATTTCAACAATTCAAGGATATCATGATCGTCATCTACAACGAGTACTTTAGGGTTTTGCTTGTTTGTCATGGATTTTAAGTTGTCTGACAAATATATATGAAATATACGCTCTGGGACAACAATTTTTCAATCACTCCACTATGGCCATGGGATGCTTCAAGTTTTCGGCTTTTTTGAGCTCTACCCGTAAGTAGCCAACATAGATTTTTGCTTGAAATTTAAGTGGCACTTTATTCAAGTCATCTGAAAGCCAGACCTTTAAAGTATTATCTTCTTCGAAAAGGCTATCCTTTTCAATTATTGGCACCAACACGACAGACTTCACTTTTCCGAATTTTGTCTTTATAACTTCTCTTCCTGTGAATTTCACGCGGAAGGGCTGTTCTTTCTCATCGAAAAAGGTTTTGATGGTTATGATTTCCCCAATTTTTAATTTATTGAAGTCTATTGAACGCAGATAATAGTAGCCGGTAACCATATCCTGCACATTATGCGGAATGGCATATTCTTCAGTTTTTTCAAGGACTTTTGTCTCCTTATGGAGTTTATTAACCGTAACTGAATCTCTATCGTGATGAAAATAAAGGATCTCATTTTTTCTAAAACGTCCTTCTCTTATGTATCGATAGAATCGTTGCGGAAGTAAACTTGTGGTGTCGTAGTAAGTACCCCAGTTGTCCCTAACAGGTGAAAAGAAATCAAAAACACCAGACGTTTTTGCATTGATATCTATCTTCCAAGTAGGCCTATTATTGATTGAATAGATGATGTCACTTACTGTAAAAATAGCTTCCGCTGCTTTTACAAAACCGATAGAGGCCTTCATTTCCAAACGCTCACCAGACTTAAACGGCATTTCTTTGGTCAGTTCATAACCTTGCCCATTTGCCAACTGAAATAACCCGAGAAATAAAATCAAAAAATATAGTCTCATCTTAAACTTTCCACAACTCATGACAAATGCCATACCAGTATTTTTAAAGGGATGGGTAAACAGCTTTGAGGTGCCCCAGGTATGCAAGAAGGTCTCCGTCAAATTGATTCTCCAAAGTGAGTGCTAAAAGATCTTGCTGAGAATTATACCTCAGCAACGACATAAAGAAAGTATTATTTGGCGTAAAATCATCAAAGTAGCCCACATAACGTTCAGATTTAAAGTCTACTGTATCAAAGTTTATCTTTATCTGCTCAATCATCTCTTGTTTTAAAAGTCCTTTCTCCTCTAACGCTAGATCGGTGATTGACTTATATAATGAATCAAGCCGTTGGGCCGCTCCAAGCATATACAGCTTGAAGGTTTCTTCATCTTGATTGCTAAAAATAAAGTCATTGACTTGCTCGCTATCCTTTCCATATTTCTCTTCAAGAAAAAGTACTGCCCCTCTATCACCTATAAATGAGGCTAGGTTTTCGTTAAACGTAACAGAATCCTTGACAAATAGAGTTCCATGGGTCAGTTCATGAATGATCAAGCTTGCCAAATCTCCTTCTGACCTTTTTAGCATGTTTGACAATACTGGGTCTTTAAACCAACCCAGCGTAGACCATCCACCGGCAGTTCTTACACTTACATCCATCCCCTCCTCTTCTCGAATCCGCAGTGCCTCTTCTCTAGCTTTTTCTAAATTAAAATACCCTTTGTAGGGAAAAGTACCAATAATCGGGAATTTCCAGAGCCTAGGCCTGAAAGCATAGGGATCGGTAGCAGAAACAACAAACATAGATGCCTTTCCCTCTTGATTGAAAATTGTAGAATAATTCTCAGAGTAATTGATTCCTAGTTTCTCGAAAGCGAAGGCTTTAGCTTCAAGAATGATTTCCACTTTTTCTCTTTGTTCTTCTGTGGTGGTAGAATCATTCAAGAATTCTTCCAAAGGAATGGCCTCATTAACAACCCTCAATTGACCTCTCAATTGCATCAAACCATAGTTGACCAATTCAAATTGCCAAACTACCCCCACCAGAACTAGCGCAAGTACTGCCAGCCCTACTCTTTTTAATATTTTCTTAAGCTTCATTTCTGTACAAAAATAAGCGTTAATGTATCGTTGTGAATTGAAGTCTTAACTACTATCTTCACAGACTATTCTGAACACAAATACCCCATAAAGATGAGTGAGAATTCCGAAAAACTAAAGGCATTACAATTAACAATCGATAAACTCGAAAAGTCATACGGTAAAGGAGCTGTTATGAAGCTTAGCGATGAGAAGATCATGGACATCCCTTCAATACCGACTGGGTCGCTTGGCTTAGACATCGCTCTCGGAATTGGCGGCATACCCAGAGGTCGTGTCATTGAAATCTACGGACCAGAATCTTCGGGTAAAACAACCCTAACACTGCATTGCATTGCTGAGGCTCAAAAGAAAGGCGGCCTTGCTGCATTCATAGATGCTGAACATGCATTTGATAGAGGCTATGCCGAAAAACTTGGCGTGGATACAAAAAATCTTTTAATCTCTCAACCTGATAATGGAGAACAAGCATTGGAAATTGCTGAACACCTCATTAGATCAGGTGCATTAGATATCATTGTGATTGACTCAGTTGCCGCTTTAGTACCAAAAGCAGAACTTGAAGGTGAAATGGGCGACAGCAAGATGGGGCTTCAAGCTCGTCTCATGTCTCAAGCCTTGAGAAAGCTTACCGGGACAATTAATAAAACGGGTTGTTCCTGTATTTTCATTAACCAATTGAGAGAAAAAATTGGCGTAATGTTCGGCAACCCTGAAACAACCACCGGTGGTAACGCACTAAAATTTTACGCTTCCGTAAGACTTGATATTCGTAGAATTGGTCAGATCAAGGAAAGTGCCGACAACATAATGGGGAATCGCACAAGAGTGAAAGTGGTGAAAAATAAAGTCTCTCCTCCTTTCAAAGTAGTAGAGTTCGATATCATGTATGGTCAGGGAATTTCAAAATCAGGTGAAATATTGGATATTGGAGTTGAGTTCGAAATCATTAAAAAGGCAGGTTCATGGTTCTCTTACAATGGAGAGAAACTAGGGCAAGGCCGCGACTCTGTGAAAACACTTATTGAAGACAACCCAGAGCTTGCTGAGGAATTAGAAACTAAAATCAAGGCCGTTATTAACGGAGAAGTAGAAGTGGCTGCTGCCAAGTAATCCTCAGAGAAACTTCAAAAAAAAGGCCATTTCGATAAATCGAAATGGCCTTTTTCATGCATATTTTTATTGACATTAAGCCGATCGCATCGCATCCACAGGATCAAGTCTAGCAGCCTTTGCCGAAGGTATGATACCCGATACAATACCGATTGTACTAGAAACCACTACGCCTAATAGAATATTCTTTGTAGATAGGGCTACCTCCAAAGTACCCAATGGAATAAAGGTGAGCAGGTAGACAATTAAGATACCGGCTATTCCTCCCAAAAGGCACAAGAAGATTGACTCAAACAGGAACTGAAATAGAATAAAGTAATTCTTAGCTCCCAGAGACTTCTGAATTCCTATCAGTTTAGTACGCTCCTGTACTGAAACAAACATAATATTCATAATCCCAAAGCCGCCCACTAAAATGGCGAAGCCCCCTATTACCCAACCAGCTATACCTAGGACATCAAAAATCCCTCCTAGGGCATCTGCCAGGGCTTCTGGCCTATTCAATGCAAAGTTCGTCTCATCTTTCGGCCTCAAACCACGCACCTTCCTAAGCATACCCTCCATCTCGTTTTGAAGCTCTACCAATCCGATATCTGAGTCGTAACCCTTTACTGATAAGGAAGGGTTAATACCAAAGACTCGACCGATGTTATACATTTTAGTAAACATCTTATAGGGTATAAAAACACGATCATCGCTACTAGGCGTGCCAATGAAGCTTTCCCCTTCTCGTTCCATCACACCTATGACACGAACCTTATAACCTTTGATTTTGATGTCTTTTCCTACGGCATTCTCGTTTGGAAAAAGCTGCTTCGCTACTTCGTCACCAATTAAGGCTACTGTTCTGCCCCCCTCAATTTCTTGTTGTGTAAAGTACCTTCCTTGATCTACGGCAACTTCATAGACATCCTTATACTCATAAGTAATACCCCAAATGTCCGTACTACTTAAGCTACTACTTCCTTTTTTGATTACACTAGAAGCTCTACCTACAATAGTTACAGCCGAAGCATTTTTTAGGTTAGCATTAAGAAATTCATACTCACCATAATTGTTATTTGGCCTTCTGAAATACTTCCACCATGGATAATCAGGGTCTGGACCTGTTCCAAATGGGAATTTATCTACCGTAACCACATTTGACCCTAAGAAATCAAGACTATCCTTGATATTTTTTTCAAGAGAGTCTACTAGCGTAAACACCAAGGTAATCAGCATGATACCTATGGTTACACCTAATAAAGAAAGTGTAGTTCTGAGTAGGTTGGTGGTTAGTACCTGCATGGCAAACCTTATACTCTCAGCAAACAACTTTAGAAAAATACCTAATCGCATGGGGGAAGCGCTTTAAAGCAATAATACTTTTACAACGTAAAGAATGAAAAAATGTAAACAGCTAAGAAGGGAAAATGGTTAAAAAAACTATTCCGACCATTGAAAGGATCATTAACGAGTTGAATGGAAAAGCATTCAGACGGTTGAGTTTTCCAGCTTCCAGAAATAGATTTCAGTGATAATAAATGTAAAGCTGAACCAAATATTCATATCTTTGCCAGCTATTTGAAATCCAAGGTTTAACAGAGCAACCCTTTATGAAATTATCAGCATTTAAACTTGAGCTTCCTGAAGACAAGATCGCTAAATATCCTGTAGAGAATAGAGATGAGGCAAAATTGATGGTGTTACACAAAGACACTGGCAAGATTGAACATAAAATCTTTAAGGATATAGTTGACTACTTCGATGAAGGAGATGTGATGGTGAACAATGACACCAAAGTATTTCCAGCTCGACTATACGGCCAGAAAGAAAAAACTGGTGCTCAAATCGAAGTTTTCTTGCTACGAGAATTAAACTCAGAGATGCATCTTTGGGATGTATTGGTAGATCCGGCTAGAAAAATCAGAGTAGGTAACAAACTCTACTTTGGCGAAGGTGAACTAGTAGCTGAAGTTATAGATAACACTACCTCTAGAGGTAGAACCATTAGATTCTTATATGATGGTAGTGACGAAGAGTTTTACAAAACAATAGACACGCTTGGAGAAACACCACTTCCTAGAACTATCCCTAGAGAAACTGAACCAGAAGACAGAGAACGTTTTCAGACGATCTATGCCAAGCATGTAGGTGCGGTAGCTGCTCCTGTAGCAGGCTTACACTTTACGCAGCAAGTATTAAAGCGTTTAGAAATAAAAGGTGTAGATGTTAGCCCTATAACATTGCACATTGGCCTTGGTACTTTCAGACCTGTGGATGTTGAAGATTTGACAAAACACAAAATGGATTCTGAAAACTATACCATTTTAGAAGAGACAGCTCAAATCGTTAATAAAGCACTTGACAATAAGAAGCGAGTTTGTTCTATCGGAACAACTTCTATGAGAGCTCTTGAGTCTTCAGTTTCTGCTAGCGATAGATTGAAAGCTAACTCAGCCTGGACGGATAAATTCATCTTTCCTCCTTATGAGTTCAAAATCTGTAACGCTTTGGTGACCAATTTCCACTTACCAGAATCAACATTATTAATGCAAGCAGCTGCCTTTGCAGGATATGATTTAATGATGGAAGCCTACCAAACAGCTATTAAAGAAGATTATAGATTCTTTAGCTACGGGGATGCTATGTTGATCATTTGATCTACGACATGAATAAAATTGAAAGCCTTCTTAGTATACTAGGAAGGCTTTTTTAATTTTAACCATGCAGAAATATGCCATTATAGTCGCAGGAGGAAGCGGCACTCGAATGCAGAGTGAGTTACCCAAACAATTCCTTCAGTTAAATGGCAAACCTATATTAATGCATACCATTGAAGCTTTCCGCTTTGATGATATAGCCATCACCTTAGTGCTCCCAAAAGAACAACTTGAGTATTGGAAAGAATTATGCTCAACCCATAATTTCAATACTCATCATAAAGTAGTGGAAGGCGGTGAAACACGCTTTCAGTCCGTCAAAAATGGCTTAAATAGCATTGAAGGTCATGAAGGGATTGTGGCCATACATGATGGCGTAAGACCATTGATTAATCAGCTCATTATTTCTGAATCTTTTAAGCAAGCAGAAGCCATGGGTTGCGCTATTACTTCGGTTCCACTTAAAGACTCCCTGAGGGAAGTAACATTGACCTCAAACCACTCGGTTGATAGAAGTGATTTTAGACTAATCCAGACCCCTCAAACCTTCCAGCTAGCACTCATCAAAAAAACATTTGACGCACCTTATCAGTCAACTTTTACTGACGATGCTTCGGTATTTGAAAACAGCGGTCACACCATACATCTGATTGAGGGTGATTACAAGAATATTAAAATCACCACGCCCGAAGATTTATTGGTTGCAGAATCATTTTTAGTCAGATAAAACCGACTTGAATTCAGATAGATTTTCCCTATCTTATTGCTTCAATTTTTATGATGAAACGCGCCCTTCCTTCTTTCGCCCTCTTTGGGCTGGTTATTTCCTGTCTTATATCTTGTACACCAAAAGAAGATGAATGGATTCAGCTTTTCAACGGCAAAGACCTCGAAGGCTGGACTCCTAAAATTACAGGCTACGATGTAGGAGAAAACTATGGAGAGACCTTTCGTGTAGTAGATGGCCTATTAACAGTTTCTTATGATAAGTATTATCGTTTTGACAATCGTTTCGGCCACCTATTCTATAAGGACAAATTCTCTGATTACCTCTTAAGAGTAGAGTATCGCTTTATAGGTGAGCAAGCTGAAGGTGGCGAGCTTTGGGCAAAAAAGAACAGTGGTGTTATGCTTCATGCGCAATCGCCAGAGTCAATGAACAACCAACAAGATTTTCCTATCTCACTAGAAGCACAATTCTTAGGCGGTCTCGGTACTGGCGATCGGCCTACCGGCAGCCTTTGCACTCCAGGAACTCACGTAGACATTGACGACAAATTCACAGCTCAGCATTGCATCACAGCCAGTGCACCCACCTATAATGATGAACAGTGGGTGACCATCGACATTCTAGTACGCAACAATCAAGAAATAGCGCACATCATCGATGGCGATACACTCATCAAATATTCAAACCCCATCATTGGTGGCGGGGTAGTCAATAACTTTAATGAAGACGTGAAACAGGACGGACAACTGCTTAAAGAAGGATATATAGCCCTTCAAAGCGAAAGTCACCCCATTCAGTTTAGAAAAGTTATGCTAAAAGACCTTTCAAAATAGAAGGCAACCGAAATACTAAAACGATTAACTATGAGCACGAGTAATTCTGGAATTACCACAAGGTTGAGCATCATGATGTTCCTCCAATTTTTTATCTGGGGCGGATGGTTTGTGACCTTAGGCACTTTTTTAGGCAATAACATCAATGCTACTGACGGGCAAATTGCCCAAGCATTTTCAACGCAATCTTGGGGTGCTATTATTGCCCCATTCATTATTGGGTTAATTGCTGACCGATATTTCAATGCAGAGAAAATCCTGGCAGTCCTTCATTTGGCAGGGGCAGTTCTGATGTACTTAATGTCAAACACAACTGACTTCAGCGTTTTCTACCCTTACGTACTTGGTTATATGATCTTATACATGCCAACATTAGCATTGGTAAACTCTGTCGCTTTTAGAACCATGAGCGATCCGTCTAAAGACTTTTCAAAAATCCGTGTTTGGGGAACAATAGGATGGATTTTAGCTGGTTTAGTGATCAGTTTTGTTTTCTCTTGGGACTCACAAGAAGCCATTGCCTCAGGTATGCTTAAAAACACCTTCTTGATGACTGCCATCGCTGCTGCTGTACTTGGGCTTTTTAGTTTCACCTTACCAAAAACACCACCAGTAGTTGACAAAAACGAAAAAGCCGGTATCAGACAGATATTAGGATTAGATGCTCTGAAGTTACTGACGGATAGAAACTTCGCCATCTTCTTCTTCTCAAGTGTTCTAATTTGTATCCCGCTGGCTTTCTATTACCAAAATGCCAACCCTTTCTTAACTGAAATTGGTGTTTCAAATGCTACGGGCAAAATGACCATTGGCCAGATTTCAGAAGTGTTATTCATGCTTCTACTACCTGTATTCTTAAAAAAGTATGGCATCAAGAAAACATTATTGTTCGGAATGCTGGCTTGGGCGCTTAGATACCTACTCTTTGCTTTTGGCAATGGAGACGACTTGGTATTTATGCTACTGACAGGTATTGCCCTGCATGGTATCTGTTACGACTTCTTCTTTGTATCAGGACAGATATACACCGATTCAAAAGCTGGAGATAAATTCAAAAGTTCCGCTCAAGGCTTAATTACCCTGGCTACCTATGGCGTAGGGATGTTAATCGGTTTCTGGGCAGCAGGGAAAATTTCTGAATATTATGTGACTACTGACGGTCACGCATGGGAAAGCATTTGGGTGATACCTGCGGTATTCTCAGCAGTGGTATTCCTAATTTTCGCTTTCAGCTTCAAAAATGAAAAAATAGAGTATAAACAAGACTAACTAACAAAAAGCAAGAACTAGAATGTCTGAAAGAAAAAAGATACGCCTCGGAATGATCGGAGGAGGACTTTCCTCGTTTATCGGGATTGTGCATAGAATAGCCACCTATATAGGTGAAGAATATAGATTGGTTGGAGGAGCCTTCGATACCGATTATGACAATGCACTTAAGTTTGCCAACCAATTGGAACTTGATCCGTCACGCACTTACCCCAATATCGACACCTTTATAGAAAAGGAACTCGCGTTGCCTCCCAATGAAAGAATTGAAGCAGTAGTGGTGGTAACACCGAATTTCCTTCATTATCCTATGGCGAAGCAGCTTATTCAGGCTGGTTTTCATGTGATCTGCGAAAAACCTGTTACAAATACTGCTGCAGAAGCCATCGAGCTGGAAGAACTAGTTAAGAAACATCAAGTCGTATTCATGCTCACCCATACCTATACAGGCTACCCGATGGTACGGCAAATGAAATCGATGATTGCAGATGGTATTATTGGTAAAATTCAAAAAATAGATGCCCAGTATTATCAGGGCTGGATCAATCCGGTAATTCACGATAAGGAGAAAAGAAAGGGAGTATGGAGGCTAGACCCTGCTAAAGCAGGACAAAGCTGCTGCATGGGAGACATTGGAGTACACGCATTTAATATGATAGAGTACACCACTGGACTAACCACAACAAAGGTATTAGCAGACCTTGATACACTCTATGATGATAATCCACTTGACATTGATGGCACAGCCATGCTCAGGATGGAAAATGGAGCACATGGACTTGTCAGAGCAAGTCAGATTGCTACTGCCGAAGAAAACAGCTTGCGCATCTCTGTATACGGCACCAAAGGAGCTCTGAAATGGGAGCAAGAAGACCCGAACTACCTCTACCATTTACAAGAAGGAGAGCCAATGCATGTGCTCAAACCAGGCCATGTATATGCCAGTAAATTTGCTGAGGATAGCACTAAGATGGCTCCCGGGCACCCTGAAGGTATTTTTGACTCAATGGCTAATCTATACGTTGGAGCCGCACGAGCCATCCGTGGTGAAGAATATATAGATGGAGCTTTCCCTACCATACGCGATGGCGTCAGAGGCATGAAATTTATTGAAGCCGTTTTAGACTCAGACAAAAACGGTAATACTTGGACTGAAATTGAAGACTATTAGTGATGAAGACGATAAAAGGACCTGCCATTTTCTTAGCACAATTCGCTGACGATCAAGCGCCATTTAATTCACTCGATAGCATTGCCAAATGGGCAAGTGATTTAGGATACAAAGCGGTTCAAATTCCCACTTGGGATAGCCGACTGATAGACTTAGATAAAGCTGCTGAAAGTAAGACCTATTGTGACGAGTTAAAGGGTACCTTGGCCAATCATGGCCTAGAGGTTAGTGAACTATCTACACACCTTCAAGGTCAGTTAGTAGCCGTGCACCCAGCTTATGAAGAACTTTTCAAAGGGTTTGCCCCAAAGGGGTTGAATAAAAAGCAACGGAATGCTTGGGCTATTGACCAAGTTAAGAAAGCCGCTGTTGCTTCAAAAAATCTAGGGCTAAACGTTCATGCTACCTTTTCAGGCGCATTAGTTTGGCCTTATTTCTACAATTGGCCACAGAGACCTTCAGGCTTAGTAGAAAAAGGTTTTGCCGAACTCGCTAAAAGATGGCAGCCGATCCTCAATCACTTTGATGAAAACGGTGTGGATGTTTGTTATGAGGTACATGCAGGAGAAGATTTGCATGACGGCACAACTTTCGAAATGTTTTACGAAGCTACAGGGAAGCACAATAGAGTAAAATTGTTGTATGACCCATCTCACTTTGTTTTACAGCAGTTAGATTACCTAGCCTATATAGATCACTACCATGAGTTCTTCGGTATGTTCCACGTAAAGGATGCTGAATTCAACATGAACGGAAAATCTGGAGTCTATGGTGGATATCAAGACTGGATTGACAGACCAGGTCGTTTTCGCTCAATTGGTGACGGGCAAGTAGATTTTCAAGCCATTTTTTCAAAACTAACACAATATGGTTATGATGGCTGGGCAGTCTTAGAGTGGGAATGCTGTATCAAATCTCCCGAGCAAGGTGCTCGAGAAGGTGCACAATACATTGACCAATTTATAATCGAAGCAACTGAAAAGAACTTTGATGACTTTGCAGATGCAGGCATTAGTGATGAAGAATTTAAAAACCTTTTAGGAATAGACTAACATGAAAAAGCTTTCAATCATACTCATTATACTTTTTAGTGGAATAACCGCCTTTGCGCAAATCACTGACCCAAAAGCCACTGAAGTATGGGACCCAGTACCTCGCAAAGTAACCCCAGCTAGAAATGGAGCAGCACCATCTGATGCCATTGTATTGTTTGATGGTAAAGACCTTAACGAATGGAAATCTAGGAAAAATGGTAGTGCCGCTCAATGGAAAGTTGAGAATGGATACCTAGAAGTTGTGAGAGGAACGGGTGATATCATGACCAATCGAAAGTTTGGCGATGTACAACTTCATATTGAATGGAGTGCTCCAATGGAAATTGTTGGAGAAGGCCAAGGAAGAGGCAACTCTGGGGTTTTTCTACAAGAACGATATGAGGTTCAAGTCTTAGATAGTTACGTCAGTAGAACGTACTCTAACGGGCAAGCAGGCTCGCTTTATAAGCAGAGCATCCCATTAGTCAATGCCACTGTAGCACCCGGTGAATGGAATGTTTATGATATTATTTTCCATGCACCAAGTTTTAACGAAGATGGCGTTAAAGTGGCCGATGGCTATGTAACGGTAATCCATAACGGCATAGTAGTTCAGAATCATCAAAGGCTTCTGGGAACCACCGAGTATATAGGGTTTCCAAAAAATCCTGCTCATGGAGACGGATCCATTATTCTTCAAGACCATGGCAATCCTGTTAGGTTTCGAAACATTTGGATACGAGAACTCTAAAAGCGTTTCGGTTAGAGCCCCATATTTTATTAAAAGAATTCAGAGGCATGGAAGTTTCCCATTCCTTTTTCTATGATCGGTTGCCTGAAATTCAATCCATTCAACGCATATAAAAAGCCCTCCATGTGAGGGCTTTTTCAAGGTAAATAGTTGACTACTATTCAATAAACCTCCTCTAACCTTTTTAAAGCAAGATTCAGCCGATCACTGACTAACGTTTGAATACCCAAAACAATTTTGAGTATATGATAAAAGTAGAAGCCTTCTTAAGCATTATCAAGTAACCCATGTAAACATGGGTGTTCCATGCATAAAATACCTCACCACACTTCCATTCATTGGACATAAAAAAGGGCATCAAATAATTGATACCCAGTTTTCATACCATTAAAGGCCCGACTGCTAGATAAGACCTTGTCTGATACAGGTTGCCACAAGTGCTGTGGTATTGCGTGCGTGTGATTTTCTTAAAATATTTTTCATATGCGTCCGAACAGTAAATTCCGATACAAAAAGCTCGTCTGCTATTTCTTTGGCCCTGCTACCATCCGCCAGCAAGTTTATAATTTCAAATTCGCGATTAGTAAAGTCAATTTTTAGTTGAAGATGTCTCATATTCTAGCAGTCTTTGAGTGTGATATAAAGTGACAGAAAAAGACTGATGATTCTCTAGTAGTATACCCTTGTAAAAGAAATTAGTGGTTTTCAGCTAGACAAAAAACAACTAGCTGAATTCAGCTAGTTTTCACATTAGGCTTCTGCGGCTAGATGAATTCCTTGATTATCGCATACCTTCATTGTGAATGACACAAAGTCATTGTAGATTAATTGTTCAACCATTAAACACAAGGTAATGTCAACTAAAAACCCACAGACTATGGGCACCCCTTTGAAAAAACTCAAAGATTTGCCCAAAAAGATAATGACACACATGCCGTTTGTCATATTCCGACCCAAAACAAAAATGCACAATGGCAAAGAGTACAGAATTATGGACTACCTCTATTTTTATAAAAATTTGGTAGTAACCAGTCAATATCAGGACGGCCACTATTTTGATGAAATGCCTCCAGCCAATCTACTAAAATTTGAGGCACCCGCTTTTAATAAAAAGATCAAACGGATGGTAATCAGCAACACCTATTATTTCAGTGCTGACATAAAAGAAACTCAACTTTTTTTTCAAATGGAGACGACACCAGAAGTGATTAACCAATACAATAAAGCAAACCCTAAGAACCCAATTGCACAGCAAGGTTTTGTAGATCCAGAAACAGGCTTGCCAATGTTCTTTGATGACGAATGTGAAATTGTTATACCACCTCCACCAAAAGACTAGAAGATAATAATTTGAAAAAAACAGTACTAACATACCTGAGCATAGCATTTTTGCTATGCTCTCCTTTTAGAATTCTTGGACAATCAAACCAAACTGACAGTCTGGCGAGACTTTTCGAAAAAAACCGGAATGCAGATCTAGGATTGCAATTAGCGGAATCTTTTTTGTCCATATCAACCGATTCGGCAATGTACTACGTTGAAAAACTTGATTTTTCTCTGCTGACCGAAGAACAAAAAATTCAATACTTGATTTTTAAGGGAGATCTATTCCGATCACTTCTGAAATTTGATAGTGCAGTAAGCTACTTTACGAAATCACTAGTAATCTTGGATGAACATCCAAATGCCAAAGTCGAGGCAAACGTTCATGATGAAATTGGAGCCACATATATAGACTTAAGAGAAGCAAATGTTGCTCTGAGCTATTTTGAAAAGGCCATCGAAATCCGAAGGAATAACTCTTTACTGGCAGAGTTACCCAAATCATACTATGCCTTAGGGAACGTACTATTTAGACAAAAAAATATTCAGGACGCCATTAAGACTTATAAAAAAGGCATCTCCAGCATTGAGGGTAATAGTCAAATATCGCTACTTGCAAGCCTCTACTATATGCTCGGAAATTCGTACAATAGACCTACTAATGCCGATAGCGCACTATTCTACTTTCAAAAGGCTAAAGAATTATACGATGAAGTAGGCCCACCCCAAATGAAAATTGCAGTATCTAACGAGTTAGTACAACTCTTGATGCTCGAAAACAAAATGTCAGAAGCCATCCCTGTCTTACAAGAAAACTTAGTTACCATTCAGGCTTTTAATGACTGGCAGTACTATAGTAGAACCTATAGTTTGTTAGTTAAAGCTTATGAAGGAATCGGTGATTATAGGAGCGCTCTTAGCTATCAAAAACAAAAGTATGACACAGTCCTGAATTTTTTTGCCAATCAAAAAACTCAATCTGTAGCGAAAATCACCGAAGACTATAGAACCGATAAGCAGTTAGATGAAGCTGAAGAAGAGGCATTTTTCGCGACCAGGAGAGCAAAGGTTTTCGGAATAGTCATTATAGTGATGATTGTAGTGATGATTATCACCTACCTACTATTTACCAGAGCCATCCAGAAGAAAAAACTCGAGAATCTACAAGCCATGGTGCTTGGCGAAGAAAATGAAAGAAAAAGGGTAGCGAAAGATTTGCACGATGGCATTGGCGTTCTTTTGACTAGTGTTAAACTTCGCCTAAGCAACTTTCAAGATAAGGTGGACGCCAAAGATGATTTCAAAAAATCACTCGATCAAATTGACAATGCTTGTACCGAGGTAAGGAGAATATCTCACAACATGATTCCAGCAAGTCTTACTAAACTTGGGCTCCAAGAAGCCATCCTTGATTTATTGGATAATGTTCAAGCATCCACTGACATCATTATTGAAGAAGCATTGAATTATGAAGAGGGTGCCTACGATGAATCACAAGAGGTACTCATCTACAGAGTTGTTCAAGAACTAATTAATAATAGTCTTAAGTACGCAGACCCTACAAAACTTTCCATTGAACTAGCAAAATCTAAACAAGACTATGTGCTCACTTTTAAAGACGATGGAAAGGGCTTTGAGAAGTCGAAAGTAAAATCAGGCTTAGGCTTACGAAGCATCGCTTCAAGGGTTGACATTTTAAAAGGTAAACTCACATTTGAGACGGCACCTGGTCAAGGAGCTATCTTTAACATCACAATACCACACTATGGATAAAATAAAAATAGTTGTTGCTGATGATCATCAGGTCATCATTGATGGTATGGAAGCCATCATTAACAACACTGAAAATCTAGAGTTTTCAGGGGGAGCTTTGAACGGCCATCAAGTTATAGAATTGATAGAATCAAAAGCCGTTGACATGGTTTTGATGGACATCAATATGCCAGAAATGGATGGTTTGGAGTGTACTGCCTATCTCAATAAACATTACCCTAACATAAGAGTCATTGCACTCAGCATGCATGATAATCCTCGCTTAGCTAAGCGCATGATTAAGAACGGAGCTTTTGGCTTTCTGCTAAAGAACTCAAGTAAAGAGAATATCCTAAAAGCCATTGACGAAGTATCCATGGGAAAGAATTTTTTCGATCCGCAACTGATGTCTACATTCTTTGATGCAGGAAATAAAAAATCATCTAGCAGCTTCGCCAAAAAAGACTTACTAACAAAAAGAGAACTAGAAATCATTCAACTCATCTGCCAAGAAAAGACAACTGGAGAGATTGCTGATGAACTATCTATTAGCACTCACACGGTTGAAAGTCACCGGGCAAATATTCTATTGAAGCTAGAGCTAAAAAATTCGGTAGGGCTTGCCAAGTGGGCCATTCAGAATGAGGTGTTCGAGCTATAGCGCATAAAAAAGCCCCGTGTTGAGCGGGGCCTTTTCGTTCGATTTATGATGATCACACACTTGACCAAGACTTCTGTCCGGGCTCAAGCGGAATACATCCATTATAATTAACAGGTATAGGGTCATAGGCCATTACGGTCTCTCCTACCAGCTCTGAAGTGTAGTAGCTATTAAAAGTAGCGTCTACCACCGTGGTCACAAAATGCGCTTCAACAAACTCATCGTTCTTCTCTCCTGCGTCATTGTATGTTTCACGATAATTCTTCAAAATACTTGGGTCATCATTATAGCGATTAAAATAACTATTGATGACATCTGTTATTTGTTCAGTCGTTGCTTTATTAAAAGATACATCTTGACTCTCGTCAAAGTTCTTCACAAACACGGCTAACCCTCTTTTAAAAAATTCAGATTCTAATTCTGTATTAAATACAGAAAATGCTTGATCTAAATGATTAGGTACTCCTGCCTCAATTGCTCCCGGAGTAGTTGTCTTAGGCGCAATACCTTCACAAACTTTCTCCATTTGAGCCGCCTCTTCAGGTGTAAAGAAAACTGGAATCCAGTCTACAGTGGGTTTAGCAGAACAACCTTGCATGGCGCCAAACAGCATACTCGATGAAAATAATGCAGCGGAACCAAAACCTATATTCTTAAGTGCTTTTCTTCTTTCCATAGCTTATAGATTTCCTTTTTTAAGTTGATCCACAGCGTAATTAGCCGCCCTGGCACTAAATGCCATATATCCAAGAGATGGGTTATGACATGCAGCTGAAGTCATAAATGCACCATCAGTAACAAATACGTTCTTACAAGCGTGCACCTGATTCCACTTATTCAGAACCGAAGTCTTAGGATCACGTCCCATTCGTGCAGTTCCCATTTCGTGTATACCAAGCCCCATATGTGGCCCGTTGTCATAGGTACCTACATTTTTAAAGCCTGCTGCTTCAAGCATTTCAGCACCTGCCGCTGCCATATCTTTCCGCATTTCATATTCGTTGTCATGAAAATTACCAGCGTCAAACCTGACTTGCGGTAAGCCCCACTCATCAACGTTGTCGTAATCTAGTTTCATATGATTCTTATGTTGAGGTAATACCTCTCCAAAGCCACCGAATCCCATCGTCCAACCTCCTGGCTCTATGAGCATATCCTTTATATTGCCACCAACACGAGTATTTCGCATTTCTGCAATACTACGGCCCCAGCCATCTCTGCCAGCACCTCCTTGATAACCATAGCCTCTAATGAAGTTCTTCATGTTAGAACTTCCGCCAAGGTTTCTAAAGCGCGGTATGTAAATACCATTGGCTCTTCGGCCTTTGAAATACTTATCTTCATAGCCCTCAACAGTAGAATATGCACCAACACCTAAGTGATGATCCATGATATTGTGGCCTAATTCACCACTATCATTACCTAAACCGTTCGGAAATCTTTCGCTTTTGGATTGCATAAGAATACTTGCCGAAGCAATAGCCGAGGCACATAAGAAAATCACTTTAGCGTAATATTCTTTAGACTCTTTAGTATTCTGGTCAATTACTCTAACGCCAGTTGCCTTACCCGTACTATCGTCATAAATGACTTGGTGAACGATAGCATCTGTTTGAATCGTTAGATTACCACTTTCTACACCTGCCGGCAAAGTAGACGATAGACTTGAGAAATAGCCTCCATAAGGACAACCCCTCATACATCTGTTCCTCATTAGACACTGACTTCTGCCTCCAGGATTCTTATGTTCTGGCTGGCCATTTGCCAATGGTTCGGTTAGGTGAGCAGTTCTACCGATAGTCACCCACCGATTATTCCATTTGCTTTCAACAGCCTTTTGAAAATCCTTTTCTACACAGTTCATTTCCATTGGAGGCAGAAATTTACCGTCAGGCAATTGTTTAAAGCCCCTGTTTTCACCACTAACTCCAATGTAACGTTCTACATAATCGTACCATGGTTTGATGTCTTTGTAGCGTACCGGCCAGTCTACGCCAAATCCGTCTTTCTGATTGGCAGTAAAGTCGATATCACTTAGCCTGTAACTCTGGCGTCCCCATGTAATTGATCTTCCACCCAAATGATAACCTCTCATCCAGTCAAATCGAGTATCCTCTTGATATGGGTGCTCACTGTCCTTTACGAAGAAGTGACGATGTGCTTCGGCTGTAGTATAACCGGTCCTATTTTGTTTGGGGTAGTCCTTCTCTATAACGTCCTTTGGTGTTCTACCTCTGTTGGGTAGGTCCCAAGTGTCCATGGTGGCAGTAGTATAGTCTTTGATGTGTTCGATCTTTCGTCCACGTTCCAATACCAGTGTTTTCAGGCCTTTCTCACTAAGTTCTTTAGCTGCCCAACCTCCACTGATACCCGACCCAACCACAATAGCATCATAGGTTCTCTCCTGTTTTGCATTAAGGTTTAAATTCATTAAGATTAATCTAGAGTAAAAGTTTATACAATCTTATCCAGCGCGTATTGTAGGATAGATTAGAAATATAAACAGAATGCGTCAAAAATGACAGCAAGTTTTTACCGAAGGATACGGCAGAATGGTTAGAAACAAAAAAGCCCCGATTTCTCGAGGCATTTGCTAATATTCGTCTTCGTTAAAGAAGAAATCGTCTTTGGTCGGATAGTCCGGCCAAATCTCTTCTATGCTCTCATATGGTTGCCCATCATCTTCAAGTTCTTGAAGGTTTTCAACAACCTCTAGGGGGGAACCAGAACGAATTGAAAAATCAATCAACTCATCCTTAGTAGCAGGCCAAGGGGCGTCTTCCAAATATGAAGCAAGTTCTAATGTCCAGTACATATCTCTTCTCGTTTAATGGCGTGCAAAAGAATGGAATAAAATCCTAAAATTCAAATGCTTAAATGCAATTATTTTCAATATGCTATCCAAGCTTTTTTAGTTCCGTCAAAATATCTTTTTTAATCTCAACCTTCAGTTTCTGTTGGGCCAGCTTCCTTTCTAATAAATTATCTAAGCCACTCGCCATGTTAAACTTACCAAGGTTCTCTTCGAATGTCTTCAACTCGTTATAATCCCTATCTAAAAGCCCTCTAACCAAACGAATGCGTAATTTATTTAGTTCTGCTTCACCAGCACCCTCCTTTGCTTTTTTCTCTACAAGCGTATTAAGAAACTTTTTTTCAGAAACCATTCCCGTCAGGCGTAAGTATTTGGCTGTAAGTTCTTGAGCACTCTGCTTATCAACGGTGCCCACGGATTTCCATCGTTTATTGATCGCATTTAAATTGATAGAAGGCAAAATGGACTCATTGGCTTTCTCCAATTCCGAAATTATGGATTGTTTAGCCTTCTCATTATCCTCAGGGCTAACCTTCGCTTTGGCCCTATCAGCCTTTTTTGCTTCAGCAAGTGCAGCCTTGATGATCGATTGAAACTCTTGCCAGAATTCATTGTGTCGACTTGGCTTAATCTTACCAAGTGCATGCCACTCCTTTTTAGCAACACTAATCGCCTTACGTAACTCTCCAATATCTTTTAAAGACTTTAGATTTTTCGATTTCTTCAAAAAAGCTACGAACGCGGCCTCTTTCTCTTCCGACATCTTTTCTAAATCACTATAAAAGGACGATCTCCTTTCGTAGAACCTTTGCGTTAGGGATTTAAAAGCCTCCTCGATTTCTTCTTTCTTATCATTTGCAACAGCACCAGTCTTTAGCCACTTGCCCTGAATCTCTTTAACCAAAGCTGAAGAAACCTTCCAATCGTGGCTTTCGACCACCGGCCTCAACTCTTCTAATAAAGCTGTTTTGATATCGAGATTCTTTTGACGATTCGCCTCTATGTACTCATTGAGTTCAGTATGAAGCTTATCTAAAATAATGTAAAGCGACTCAAAATCACCTATCGCATCAAATGCATGTAGGGTTTCTTTCAAGTGCAGCACCTTCATTAAAAAAGAACCCTTGTTCGTATTAGATTCAATCTTACTCTTTACCGCTTCAACCTGTCGAGTCGCAATGTCAAATCGCTCCTGATAGTAAGCTAGTGTTTGCTCTTCACTTCCCTTGAGTTCACCTAGTTCTAAATCAGGGAATTCCATAAAGGATTTCCTGTAAGCTTTTCCGTCAAGTACGTATCCGTATTCCTTCTTTTCCAATGCTATCTTTTCTATTCGCGCTCGAAAATAGTTAATTCAATTTATTGCGCTGAATGGAAGCATATTTTTTACCATATTTGAACCAAAATCAGCCAAATGAGTGACAACAAGATCATTTTTTCAATGGCGGGTGTCAACAAAGTCTACCCACCGCAAAAGCAAGTCTTAAAAAACATCTACCTCTCCTTTTTCTATGGAGCAAAAATTGGGGTACTTGGACTAAACGGTTCAGGTAAATCTTCTTTGCTTAGGATTATAGCCGGAATGGACAAAGAATTTCAAGGAGAAGTAGTCTTCTCTCCTGGTTTCTCTGTAGGTATGCTAGAACAGGAGCCTGACCTAGACCCAGAAAAAACGGTGAAGCAAGTAGTAGAGGAAGGGGCCAAAGAGACCGTGGACTTGCTAAACGCATTTGAAGAGATCAATCTAAAATTTGCCGACCCAGGCATTTTGGCAGATCCTGATGCCATGAATAAACTGATCGAAGATCAAGGTAAGGTGCAAGAGAAACTGGACCAAGTGAACGCTTGGGAATTAGACTCTCGATTAGAAAGGTCGATGGATGCGCTAAGGACTCCTCCGGCTGACGCCATCATCAAGAACCTTTCTGGTGGTGAAAAAAGACGCGTAGCGCTATGCCGATTATTAATACAAGAGCCTGACGTACTACTTCTGGATGAGCCTACCAACCACTTAGATGCTGAGTCGGTTCATTGGTTAGAACAACACCTTAGACAATATAAGGGAACTGTCATTGCCGTTACGCACGATAGATATTTCCTAGACAATGTAGCGGGATGGATTCTTGAATTAGACCGAGGCGAAGGAATTCCATGGGAAGGAAATTACTCTTCATGGCTAGAACAAAAAGAAAAGAGACTCGCAAGAGAGGAAAAAACCGAGTCGAAAAGGCAGAAAACATTGCAGCGAGAGCTTGAATGGGTACGCATGTCACCTAAAGGGCGTCAAGCAAAATCTAAGGCGCGTCTTGGTGCATATGATAGACTAGTAGGGCAAGAATCAGCAGAGAAAGAACAGAAGCTGGAGCTCTACATACCAGCAGGTCCTCGTTTAGGGTCTAAGGTTATAGAAGCAAAGGGTGTTTCTAAAGCATTTGGTGACAAGCTGCTTTATGAAAATTTAGAATTCTCTTTACCACAAGGTGGTATTGTCGGAATCATTGGTCCAAATGGTGCCGGTAAGACCACACTATTTAATATGATTACTGGCCGTGAAAAACCAGATGCTGGCGATTTTGAAGTTGGCTCAACAGTAGATATTGCCTATGTAGATCAAGAGCATACAAGGCTTGACCCTAATAAGTCTGTTTGGGAGGTCATTTCTGAAGGCAATGAATTAATCACGCTAGGTGGAAAAGAGATCAATTCTCGGGCTTATGTAAGTCGTTTTAATTTCAACGGAACTGATCAAAACAAAAAGGTAAGCGAGCTATCTGGTGGTATGCGCAACCGGGTTCATTTGGCACTTACCTTAAAGCAAGGTGCAAACCTCTTATTGCTTGATGAGCCAACCAACGATTTAGATATTAACACCCTAAGAGCCCTAGAAGAAGGCCTCGACAACTTTGGTGGTTGTGCGGTAATCATTTCTCATGATAGATGGTTCTTAGATAGGGTTTGCACGCATATACTAGCCTTTGAGGGCGATTCACAGGTATACTGGTTTGAAGGCACCTACTCTGATTACGAGGAGAATCGCAAAAAACGACTGGGAGATGTAGACCCTACACGTATTAGGTATAAAAAGCTGGGTTGAGTTTAACCTAAAAGTGAAAATTGACCTGTTGTACCAAGTCTGGATGAAGGCTGAGTGCAACAGGGCAATTAAGCCCAATGTTCTTAATCCAATCCTTATCGGATAGTTCTAGGGGACAATTCTCCCAATAGAATTCAATTTCAATTCTAGCAATCTTTCTTGGAGCTGAGGCAGTCATGATCTTAGTTGTCTCTAAGTGCATACCACTCATGTCGATTCCCTTTTTCTCCCCCGCTATTCCCATTACGGTCATCATGCAACTTCCTAAAGCAGAAGCAACTAGGTCAGTGGGTGAAAAGGTTTCTCCTTTACCGTTATTGTCTACAGGTGCATCAGTCAAAATTTTATTGCCTGACTTTAAGTGCTCAGCTGATGTTCTGAGGCCTGTTTGATAATTTGATTTAACAGTTGCCATAAACTAAAACGGTTATTTTTTCGTTAATTTAGGCATCGAAGCGGTACCTACAAAACCTATGCATTCATTTATAAAAAGGCTCATTTGCTTTTCGCTGATTACACTGAGCACGAGTGTGCTAGCTCAGCAACGCAACTCACTCTCAGAACCAGAGGAGGAGTACAAACTTGAAAACCTTTATGGAGTAAGTAAAGGTACAAATGGAGGCTTGATCAGCGGGTTTTTCTATCGGCACTCTAAAGTGATCAATGAAAACGACCTTATTAATTATGGGGTTGAAATCGTAAACATAAAGCATATAAGAGAAAGCAAGGAGACTACCATTACAGGCAACTCCTACGTGTTTGGTAAGGCAAACTATTTTGTATCCATCCGACCAACTTACGGAAGAGAAAAACTCCTATTTAAAAGAGCACCAGAACAAGGTGTGAGAATCTCTGGCCTTTTCGCAGTAGGCCCAGCGCTAGGCATGGAATTGCCCTATTTTATTATTCTCAGTGATAATAGCAAAGTGCAATACGACCCGAGTAATACCAACCATGCGAGTAATAGGATTTTTGGTAGCACAGGGCCATTTAGAGGGCTTGGACAATCCAAGTTTGTATTAGGAGGACACGCAAGAGCTTCTCTTACCTTTGAGACTAACTCAACAAAAAGACGCGTCTTTGGTGTGGAAGTTGGCCTGACGCTAGACGTCTACACCAGAAAGATCAACATCCTTCCTGTGGCGGAGAATAACAGCATTTTCAGCGCTGCTTTCATAGCTATCTATTTCGGCCGTAGAAGTTAACCTTCCAGTACTTTATTTTTGGAACCTTTGGCTTACATTTGTGTTTCAATAGACAGAGGAGAAAGCTATGATAGAACTACCTGTCGTTTCTAAGGAAACCGAAGAGAGAAAAAGAAAACCAAATTGGCTTCGTGTAAAACTTCCTATTGGCCCTGAGTATGCCAAAGTAAGGAAATTAGTGGATAGCCATAAGCTTCATACCATTTGTGAAAGTGGCAACTGCCCGAACATGGGTGAATGCTGGGGTGCTGGTACAGCCACCTTTATGATTTTAGGCAACGTTTGCACTAGATCTTGCTCGTTCTGCGCTGTGGCTACAGGAAGACCACCTGAGTATGACACGGAGGAGCCTAAACGTGTAGCGGAAGCCATTAAATTGATGGAGGTAAAGCATGCTGTTATTACATCTGTCAACAGAGATGAACTGAAAGATCGTGGTGCGGAAATATGGTATCAAACTGTGGTTCAAATTAAGCAACTCAGCCCGCAGACTACTATTGAAACTTTAATCCCTGATGTAAAAGGAAACTGGGAAGCGCTTTATAGAATGATAGATGCCGGTCAGGAAGTAGTTTCTCACAACATGGAGACTGTTCAGGAATTATATCGAAGAGTTCGCCCACAAGCAAAATATGACAGAAGTTTAGAAGAACTCTATCGCATTAAGGAATACGGTAAGCGCTCTAAATCTGGCGCTATGTTGGGCTTAGGAGAAACGGACGATCAGGTTTTCAAGTTGATGGACGACCTTGCTGAAGTTAAACTAGATATTTTAACACTTGGTCAATACTTACAACCCACTAAAATGCACCATGAGGTAATCGATTATGTACATCCAGATAAGTTCGAGTTCTTTAAGGAAGAAGGACTTAAAAGGGGCATTAAGTATGTAGAGTCTGGCCCGTTGGTAAGATCATCTTATCATGCGGAAAGACACGTTCACGTGTAGGGAAAATCAGAAAACATTAAAACCACTTCGACTTGTCTGGGTGGTTTTTTTATGATCCATTTGCAATACATCATATTATGATGTATTATTGTTCTATGTATTCAAGAGAATTATTAAAAGGCATCTTAAAACCCATCATTCTAAAGCTCTTATCTGAGCAAGATAGCATGTATGGCTATGAGATTGTTCAACATGTTAAGGACAGGACAGAAGGAAAAGTTCTAATAAAAGAAGGGTCTTTATACCCAACACTCCATAGTTTAACGAAAGATGGTTACCTGTCCACGGAATCGGTGCTGGTAGGCAATCGCACAAGAAAGTACTATTCACTCACCAAGAAAGGTGACGGCTTGGTGGTACCCGCTTTGAACGAGCTTGTTGACTTTCAGGCAACCCTGGGCTTACTATTCGGAAAAGAAAAACCTGCTATCTCATGATCACACCTCAACAAACTGAAAGCCTTAAGGAATTCTTGCGGACTGAGCGATTGACAGACACAAGTCTAATAGACGACTTAGTGGATCACCTCTCTTGTGAAATCGAAGCTAGCCTGGAAGTCGAGCAAATCTCTTTTGAAGATGCCTTCGCAAAAGCCAAGCAAAAAATATTACCCAATGAACCTATTCAGGTGCAAAAAGACCTGGAATTTTTAACCACAAAAACTCAAAATATTATGATTAAGAAAATCGCATTTATCGGGGGATACTTTAGTGCAATTTGCCTCTGTTTATCCATTCTATTCTTTAGCCAGTCACTTATCAGCTCGAAAAAAGTGATTTTACAATCTCAGGCAATGCAAATTGAGTCTTATCAACTCAACTTGACTATGAATGACGAAGAAAGGCGGAAGCAATTAAGTGAAGAACTGTCTGAACTATCCAATCAAAATGCGCTTAATAGGGCAAGGAAATTCGAAAATGGAGAACTCCTTCTAATTATTTCCATTCTGACGTTTGGTCTTACTTATTTACCCTATCGTTTTTACTCAGGCTTTAAACAAAGTGAACTGCAACTACAAAGCTAAGGACATCAATGCTTTATAAAGGTCAGCTTAATTGTAAAGAAATATGATGAATCAGCAGCAAACAGATATCGTCAAAGGCTTCCTTAAGACTAAAGGCTTTACCGACAGTAGCCTTATCAATGACTTGTTAGACCATATCTCTTGCGAGATAGAATTCTTGATCGATCAAGAATACACATTTGAAGATGCCTTCGAATTAGCCAAACAAAAAATATTACCCAATGAGCCGCTTCAGGTTCAGAAAGATTTAGAATTTTTAACCACAAAAACTCAAAATATTATGATTAAGAAAATTGCATTTATTGGAGGTTACTTTAGAGTAGTTTGCCTCTGCTTGTCCATTTTATTCTTTGGACAGTCACTTTTGGGCTCTAAAAAATCACAACTCAAAATCAAAGCAATTGAAGTAGAGTTTCAACAGGCAAATAGAACAATATTTAGTGGGCCGGAGGAAAGAGTTGAATTCAATAACAAAATGACCGATCTCTATACCATGAACATACGTCAGTCATCCAATAAATTTGAACAAGCCGAGCTATTTTTCATTATCTCAATTGCCTTATTCATCGGTTGCTATTTGCCTTACAAATTCTATTCTGGCTTTCAAAAAAGCCAACTAGAACTAACATAATCAGATAAGATTGATTCAGGTGTGCGTCATACTGAACTTGTTTCAGCATCTCTATTTCTGAGACCCTGAAATAAACTCAGGGTGACGGATAAGCTAAAACAAAAAAGGCTACCAAATGGCAGCCTTTTTTGCTCTCTTGGCCATCTTCTTAAGCCATTGCTTCTTCCTCGGCATACTCCTCAACAGGAATACAGCTACACATCAGGTTTCTGTCGCCATAAGCTGAGTCAATTCTACCCACTGTAGGCCAGAACTTATTGCCTCTAACATATTGTGCCGGATAAGCTGCTTTCTCTCTGCTGTAAGGCATGTTCCAATCGCTTGATAATACTGACTCATTGGTATGAGGTGCATTTGTCAAGACGTTATTATCTACTTCTGCCTTACCATCAGCAATCTCTTGAATCTCTGCTCTGATACTTAGCATCGCATCGCAAAAACGATCTAACTCAGCTTTAGATTCTGACTCCGTTGGCTCTATCATTACAGTACCCGCTACCGGAAAAGACACTGTCGGTGCATGGAAGCCATAGTCCATCAGTCGCTTCGCTATATCTTCTACTTCGATATGTTGTGCTTTGAAACCGCGACAATCAACAATCATCTCATGTGCTGCTCTTCCTTTAGTTCCAGTGTAAAGAATTGGGAATTTCTCTTCAAGTCTTGCCTTGATGTAATTGGCATTCAGAATAGCAATCTTAGTAGCATTCGTCAAGCCATCAGGGCCCATCATAGCGATGTAACCGTATGAAATAGTTAAGATACTCGCGCTTCCCCAAGGAGCTGCAGAAATACCTGTAATGGCTTTATCACCACCGGTCTTCACCGTTGGGTTACCTGGTAAGAACGGAGCAAGGTGAGACTTCACACCAATCGGTCCCATGCCGGGGCCTCCTCCACCATGAGGGATACAGAATGTCTTATGTAAGTTTAAGTGACAAACATCAGCACCAATTAAGCCCGGACTAGTCAATCCAACCTGAGCATTCATGTTAGCACCATCCATATAGACTTGACCTCCATGTTGATGAATCAAATCACAAATCTCTCTAATGCTTTCCTCAAACACACCATGCGTAGAAGGATAAGTCACCATTAGAGAAGCTAAATTATCACTATGCTGCTCAGCTTTCTCCTTAAGATCATTAAGGTCAATATTACCTTTCTCATCACACTTTACAAGCACTACCTTCATACCTGCCATTACCGCAGAGGCTGGGTTAGTACCATGAGCGGAAGTAGGGATTATGGCCACATCTCTATGGTGATCACCCCTGCTTTGATGGTAAGCTCTAATAACCATTAAGCCAGCGTACTCTCCTTGCGCACCTGAATTAGGCTGAAGGGACACGTCATCAAAGCCAGTGATTTCGGAAAGCCAATCCACTAAATCTTTGAACATCTGCTGATATCCTTTTGTCTGATCCGAAGGAGCAAACGGATGTATATTTCCAAATTCAGGCCACGTTACTGGAACCATTTCCGCTGTAGCATTCAGCTTCATAGTACATGAGCCCAAAGAGATCATAGAATGCACTAATGACAAATCCTTATTTTCTAATCGCTTGATATAGCGCAGCATTTCGTGCTCAGACTGGTATTGATTGAAAACTGGGTGTGTCAAGAAGTCACTTGTTCTATTTAAAGCTTCCGGAAAGTTAATTTCAACAGCTGAAGCCATTGAATTCACGTCTAAATCCATTGATTTGCCCGAGGCCTCAGCAAAGACATTCAATACGTCTTCTAGATCAGTAACAGTAGTAGTTTCGTCCACTGAAATACCAATATTTCCGTTTTCGAAGTATCTGAAGTTAATTTCTTTTGCCTCGGCAACTGTTCTCACCTTAGACGCAACATCAGTACTAGCTTCTACCTGTAATGTGTCAAAATAGACATCATTCAATTGAGTCAGTCCTAGCGCGTTCAACCCATTGCTAAGTAATTTTGCTTTGCCATGAATATTACGTGCAATACCTTTTAGACCTTCTGGTCCGTGATATACACCATACATTCCTGCCATTACGCCTAACAATACCTGTGCAGTACAGATATTAGAAGTAGCCTTCTCTCTTCTGATATGTTGCTCACGGGTTTGCAATGCCATTCTGTAGGCTTTGTTACCATGACTATCTAAAGACACTCCAATAATTCTACCTGGAATCTGTCTTTTAAAATCTTCTTTTGTAGCAAAGTAAGCAGCATGCGGCCCACCAAAACCCATTGGCACACCAAAACGCTGTGTTGTACCGATCACAGCATCTGCACCCATTTCTCCCGGAGGAGTTAGCAGCACTAAAGACATCAAGTCTGCGGCAGCTATCACAAATACATTCTGCTCCTTTGCCGTTTCTGTAAAAGCACTGAAGTCTCTTACTACACCGTCACCTCCTGGATACTGGTAAAGAACACCGTAAAGGTTTGGATCTGTTAAATCAACCTGATCGATATTGCCTATCTCAAGTTCAATTCCAACAGGGATAGCTCTTGTTTTAAGAACATCTAATGTTTGAGGAAAAGTGTTTTCATCAACAAAGAACTTGTTAGCAGTTTTCTTTTCTTTCTTTCGTTGGCCTGCAAACATTGTCATGGCTTCAGACGCGGCAGTTGCCTCATCAAGCAAAGACGCATTAGCGATTTGCATTCCTGTTAGGTCAATGACCAAAGTCTGAAAATTGATCAGAGCTTCAAGTCTACCTTGAGCAATTTCCGCTTGGTAAGGCGTGTAAGCCGTATACCACCCTGGATTCTCAAGTATATTTCTTTGAATTACACCTGGAACAATGGTACCATAATAGCCGGTGCCAATATAAGATTTGAACAGCTTGTTTTTGGAAGCCATTTTCTTCAAATCATTCAAGTATTGAAATTCAGACTTAGCTTCAGGCAAATTCATTGCCCTACGCAATCTGATACTTTCTGGTACGGTTTCGTCAATCAGCGTATCAACACTATCAGCGCCAATTACCTCAAGCATATCTTTTATTTCAGAAGCTTGTGGGCTGTTATGTCTGTCCTCAAATTTTGGGACTTGGTTCAAATCAATTTTCATCATTTCCGAATTCCAATAAGTTGTAATTTCCTCTCTTCCAAAAGATGCACAAATGTAAGTGACAAAGGGTTGATTTCCTTACATATCGATTCAAAAAACCCCGCCATTGGAATAAGAAAATGGATACTGTTTTAAAATTATAGTTAGCTTTAGCCTGCTAAAAAATTGTAGTAACAAATTGTTTATAATATGAGGAAATTAAAAGCATCCGTTCTAGGATTGTTAGTCTTAGGTTTTGCAGCAACAGCACAAGATGCTTCTGTAAAATACGCTAAGACCATTACACCAGAAGACATGAGAAGCAAGCTTACCATACTTGCTTCTGATGAGTTTGAAGGTAGAGAAACTGGCACTGAAGGTCAGAAAAAGGCTTCAGCATTTCTAGAAGAGTTCTATCAAAAGGTAGGCCTTCAAGGTCCTGTTGATGGAACTTACCGCCAAAAATTTAGCATGTACCAATCAGATTGGTCTGATGTATATGTTAAAGTGAAAGGCAAGAAAAAAATGAACGGTGTAGATTTCATTTTTTCTGGAAGCGCCAACATGGATAAAGAAATGAAGCTTTCGACCGTCTTCATCGGTAATGGCGATGGACTAGCCGACATGGACGTGAAAGATAAGGGTGTTATGGTTACCGCTATTTCTCGTGAGTTATTGACAAAAATGAACGAAGCAGGAGCAAAAGCTATTTTCGTAATGAGTGCTAATGACGAGCAGTTTATGCAAACTATGCCACGTCAGGCAAGATTCAGACTAAAGAGTAGACTTAGGTTCAATAAAGAGCTTAGTGCCAATGAAAGCATGATTTTCAATGTGACTAAGGAAATGGGCGCACACTTATTGAATACTACTGCAGCAAAGATTGATGCCGCAGCTGATAACCCTGCTAGCATTAAGCCAAGAACGGTTCGTTTCATGGTAAAGGAAAAGTTAGCTGAGCTTAAAACCGAAAACATGTTGGCTTTCTTGGAAGGCACTGACCTGAAAGACGAAGTATTAGTTATCTCTTCTCATTACGATCACATTGGTCAGAATGAGGATGGAACGGTAATCAACAACGGAGCTGATGATGATGGCTCAGGCACTACTGGTGTAATGGAAATTGCTGAAGCTTTCGCTCAAGCAGCCAAAGAAGGTAACAGACCAAGAAGAAGTATTCTTTTCCTTAATGTTACAGGTGAAGAAAAAGGACTATTAGGTTCTGCGTACTATGCAGACAACCCAATCTTTCCACTTGAAAACACTGTTAACAACCTTAACATCGATATGATTGGTCGTGTTGACCCTGATCACGAAAATGATAGAGACTATGTCTATGCCATTGGTTCTGAGAAGCTATCTAGCCACTTAAAAATCATTTCTGAGTATGCTAACATTACATACGTTGGAATGAACTTGGATTATCGCTATGACGATCCTGAAGACAAAAACAGATTCTACTACCGTTCTGATCATTATAACTTCGCTAAGAAAGGTATTCCAATCATTTTCTACTTTAACGGAACTCACGCTGATTATCACCGTCCTTCCGATACAGTTGATAAGATTGAATTTGACGTAATGGCAAGAAGAACTCAGCTGATTTTCCACACCGCTTGGATTCTAGCCAATAGAAATGATAGAACTCCTGTTGACAGAACTGACGACATGGACTACAATCGTTAATCGACAGACTACGTTTGAATAAAGGACAATTAAGGCTACTTTCGAGTAGCCTTTTTTTATGTCAAAGACCTTACACATCCTAAATGGAGATAGTACGCTCCAACTGTTTCAAGCTTCTGGTATTCAGGGAGACACTTTTGTTTGGAAAGAGGTCCTAAGTGATGGACCCACTCACATTGATTTTGGCAGTGATCAATTTTGGAAAGAGCGCGAAGCGTTCATGACCATGGCATTTAAATTAGATGAAGGCAACTATTCTAAAAGTCTCATTGAACCTTTCAAAGCGTTAGAAAAATCGCTCAAGACATTTGATGAGATCGTATTGTGGTTCGAATATGATTTATTCTGCCAAATTAACATGGTTGCTTTAGTTCAATGGCTAGGTAAGCAAGGCTTGGGCACAACCGTATCTTTAATTTGCACAGGTAAAATAGACGACTCAGATCGACTGTTCGCGCTAGGTGAGATCAATCCTAAACAGTACCCACAACTGTTCAGTAGTAGGCTTAAACTGGGTTCACGCGAGTTTGATTACTGTAGTGATGTATATGAAGCCTATTGCTCAGAAGACCCTAATGATCTCTTTACTTACGTTCTCATGAGTCTTTCGGAATTCCCTTATATGCCTGATGCCCTAGCTACGCACTTCAAAAGATTTCCTTTTGATTCTTCGGGACTCACTGAAATTGAGCATAAATTCATAGACCTCATTCAAGACGGTGAAAACGACAAAAAGAAGCTCATCGGGAAAATACTCAGATGGCAGCAGTTTCAGGGTTTCGGTGATTCACAATACCTCAATATACTAGAAGTCTTAAAACCCTTATTTGAAGATTTCGATGCCCTAAAGCTTTCCTCAAACTTGAATAAGACGAGCATTGATGAGTTGTTAAAGCGAGACCAAAAGTTAGGCGGAGCCAGACTTTCTGATTGGTGTTGGGATGACCAAGAAAAAACGCTGATCCCGAGAGAATCAGCGTCTTAAATATTCTTTTAAACGATTAGCTTGGCTACTTACCGGTTGACAATCTCACCCTGCCATCTTCAATTCTAATGTCTACATCGGCTTTACCACCATTTAATTGAAGTTTAGATCTTCTCTCTGATTCTTGAATGGTTTCGAAAGAAGAACTGGCTGATACTCTACCATCATCTTTGGCCACTACAAACGCTCCGCCTCCACCTAGTACTACAAAGTCTATATTAGCATCATCACCTCTCAGTTCATACACGCCATTATCGGCTAAGGTAGTTTCCAAAGAGACATCACCATCCTCAGATGTAACTTCCACTCTATCAAAAGCTCCATTTCGGACGTCCACATCACCATCATCTACATTAATGTATAAAGAGCCTTTTCCTCCATCCATTTTAAGATCTCCGTCTTCTAGCTGTATATCGAAGTCATCACCATTGCATTCAATTAATTCTACATCACCATCATCCGTTTCAATAGAAATCTTTCCATTCACACTACGAATCACATAGTCGTCATCATCTCCTTTAATGCGTAGTGAACCTGTTTTTGGCATCTCAATTTCTATTTCGTAATCTACGCGCCATGTGCCAATTTGGAAAGTGACTCCCCTACTGGCGGACTCTGTAATGTATAAATCTCCTTGACGCTCTTCAACTTTAATGTCGAAGCGAGATCGATTAGACCGAACTCCCCTTGTTGACTCGGTTCTGTCAATGACCAAATGCACATCACTTCTATCAGAACCAGTGATTCTGACATTGGCATCTTCAGATTTTAAATGGATTGTACCATTTGAGCCAAGGGAATAAACCTCATCTAAATTAAAGTTTTTGTCTTGGGCAGATAGATCACTCGCGAAGAGCGTGAGCAGGAAAGCACCTGCAAAAAGAATTTTTGTTTTCATAATATTCTGAGTTGTTGTTAAAATTTGACAAAGTCAAGTTAGTCAATATTCTAAAACAAACTGACATCAGACTATCTTCTCTTTTTGCGTCCTCTACTCTTTTTAGGAACAAAAGGCTTGTCTTTGAACTTATGCTTTTTCTCATGAAACGCTCCTTTAAAGTCTGGATCTGCCTTTTTACGCATACCATCAATAGCACGATCCATTTCTTGTTGCTCGTCAAAAGGCGTTTTCTCAATGATAACTTCGGCAGGTATTTCTTTACAGGTAATTTCTTCTTTAATGAGTGTTTCGATTCTAGGAATGTGCTGCATCTCTAGTTTATTAGCGAATGTAATGGCCATGCCTTCATTTTTCGCCCTTCCCGTTCGCCCGATTCTATGGACATAATCTTCGTAAATGATCGGCACATCAAAATTAATAACATGGCTTACCATAGAGACATCCATTCCTCTTGCAGTCACATCTGTAGATACTAAGATCCTGACATTCCCCTCTTTGAACTCATCCATGGCATTAATACGGGAGTTCTGACCCTTATTGGCATGAATAACACGCACATCGCCTAAAGATTTTCTACTGAGGTAATGTGAGACATTATTGGCACTCGTTTTCGTTTTTACAAAAACAATGACGCGTTTAAGGGACTCATCATGTAAGAAGTGAATGAGGAGGTTAAGCTTTGTTCTGAAATTAGGAACTTCATACAGTACCTGATCAATGGTTTCAGCGACAGTGGCTTGCGGAGCCACTTCAATTCTCTCAGGAAACTCTAAGAACTCCTCGGTCAGTGTTACCACCTTGGCATGCATAGTAGCTGAAAAAAGCATGTTCTGCCGCTTCACGGGAATTAACTCTAGAATATTACGGATTTGCGGCATAAAGCCCATGTCCATCATTTTGTCCGCCTCATCCAGAATAAGTGTCTTGATACCTCTAGGATAGATTGCATCCTTCTTGTACAAATCAAGAAAGCGTCCTGGTGTACTGATGATAATGTCTACACCTTTTTCCAGGGCTTCTAACTGAGGTTTTGGCCCTAAGCCACCATAAAGCGTAACAACTCGCAGGTCAGTGTATTTTGAGAGTGCCGAAAAGTGTGCTGAAATTTGAATCACTAATTCTCTAGTAGGAGCTAATATGAGTGCTCTAGGGTCTTCACCCTTAGCATATTTCACCTTCATGATCAAAGGAGTGGCAAAAGCCAAGGTTTTACCAGTACCGGTCTGCGCAATGCCTAAAAGGTCATGACCCGCTAATGCAATGGGTATGGCTTTCTGTTGAATTTCAGTTGGAATCGTAAATCCAAGGTCATCAATTGCATTCAAAATCTGCCGATTCAATTTCAGATCTTCAAAATTTTGAATTTCTACTGCCATTTTTAGTTGATTCGTGTTTGCTTTACAGCGCAATTACGCGAAACACTCGGCAAAATAAAATCATAATGGCAACCATCCTCATATTAAACGGCACCCTAGTCAACGAAAACCAAGTCTTTGAAGCAGATATCTACATTAAGGATAACCTCATTGATGCCATTGGAAAAGACCTGCAACACAAACAGGCTGATAGGGTGATCGATGCAACGGGCAAGATGATCATTCCTGGGCTCATTGATGATCAAGTACACTTCAGAGAGCCTGGGCTCACACATAAAGCGGAAATTTATACTGAATCAAGAGCTGCCGTAGCAGGTGGCATTACGTCCTTTATGGAAATGCCCAACACTGTCCCGAATGCGCTCACCCAAAAGTTACTTCAGGACAAGTATGACATAGCGGCTAAGAATAGTCTCGCCAACTATAGCTTTTATATGGGTGCTTCTAATGACAACCTAGAAGAGGTATTGAGAACTGATCCAAAAAATGTCTGTGGCACTAAAATTTTCATGGGGTCATCAACCGGAAATATGCTCGTTGATAATCAGAAAACATTGGAGGGTATTTTCGCCAATTCCCCTACATTAATCGCTACCCATTGCGAATCCGAGGAGATTATCCAAAGAAATACTCAAGCGGCAAGGGAAAAGTATGGAGAAGATGTGCCAATCGCCATGCACCCCGTTATTCGAGATGAGGAGGCCTGCTATGCGTCATCATCTTTCGCGGTTAACCTAGCCAAGCAAACCGGAGCAAGACTCCACATTCTTCATATCTCCACCGCTAAAGAGCTAGAATTATTTGATAACACTATTCCCCTAAAAGAAAAGAAGATCACAGCAGAAGCTTGTGTGCATCACCTATGGTTTTCTGACAGCGACTACGCAGAAAAAGGTACGCTCATTAAGTGGAACCCTGCCGTAAAAAAAGCATCTGATAGAGACGCCATCCTACAAGGGGTTATATCCGACAAAATAGATGTACTGGCTACAGATCATGCACCTCATACACTTGAAGAGAAGCAAAACTCTTATTTCTCGGCACCTTCAGGCGGCCCACTTGTTCAACATTGGCTTACAGCACTACTAGATTTATATCATCAGGGAAAAATCAGCTTAGAAAAAATCGTTGAGAAGTCGTCTCATGCCGTGGCTGACCTTTTTGATGTAGAGAAGAGGGGTTATATCAGAGAAGGTTATTTTGCAGATCTTGTTCTCGTAGACCTTAATCAAGCCAATGAGGTGACCCGGGATAGCCTATTGTACAAGTGTCAATGGTCTCCTTTTGAAGGACATACATTCAACTCGTCAGTCACACATACCATCATTAACGGTAAAGTGGCTTATGAAGCAGGAAAGCTCATCGAGGTTGGTAGCGGAATGCGACTGAAGTTTGAGCGATAAAAATAACATATAGCTTTTTGCAAATTCAGTTTGATAATTTACTTTTGCACACCCTAACACGGAATGTGTTAATACGGTGGTTGTAGCTCAGTTGGTTAGAGCATCGGTTTGTGGTACCGAGGGTCGTGGGTTCGAGTCCCATCTTCCACCCACCAAAAAGAGAACTCTGAAATGAGTTCTCTTTTTTTATATATTCTTTCAAAAAGACTAGGCCATTATTTTCCTCACTCTGGTTAATAACTTTCACCTATTTGAATCGGCACTTCATTAATACTTTTAAAAGGTAAGAGTCACATAGAAATAATACCAAGAAGGCCTCTTCTTAGCCCATTATAAGTTCTTGATAATTTCTCCTAATAGCAGGATTCTCTCGGTTCAAATGACTAATTTCATAAGCATACAACCATTACAAATTATCGACTATTAAATAAACTAAGTATTGAAACGGAAGTTCCAAGACAATGAAAAGATGCGTCCTATTCTTGATTTACTCGAGAGGGATTACAAAAAATACTTAGTTGGTTCACTCTCCGAAACCATAGCTCAATTTCCAATAGAGCACTTTAGTAAGGAAAAGATCGAATTCATTTTTCAATTAATTGAAGCAGAACTCCGTGCTACGGATGCTATTCACCTAAAAAGGTTTCTTGAGAATTTAAAACAAGGAAATGAGGAGCGATGGGTACTACTATCTCAGCATGCAGAAAACGTAGAACTGGGTAAAACGAGTTCCGCGGTAAGTCATCAATTAATCGCCCTCATTGAGCTCACTGAGGAAGGAAGATAAAGGCAGCTTCTAATCGACAAGTACATTGAGGAGTAACCTAATTATTATATCTTAGTACTAATGGACCTTGACCAACACCCTGGGAAAAAGATTAAGTGGATTATTGAACAGTTTGAGAATGGCAACACTGCCGCTTTCGCTAGAAAAGTGTTCCTTACCGCCCCTACCGTTGATGCGTATATCAAGGAAAATACTAAGCCTGGGTATGATGCTATTCAAAACATCCTGAGGGCTTACCCTGAAATTAACATCCATTGGTTCATCCTTAACCAAGGTCCTATCAAACGAGAATTGAGCGATACAGAATTAGACGCTCTCGAAGAGAACCACAGGCTCCGTAAAGGAATTCAAGATTTATATGAATTGTATGTTGAAGGAAATAAAGACTAGAATTAGTCTCTACGAATTCTATTCAAGATTTCATCGGCAACCGATGCTCTATCTACTTTAAGACTCTCTTGAAGCACACGCTCTCTACGCTTGTTAAAGCCCAGTTGTACCACATAGACAAAGAGCATAATGATTAATAGCACTACTACTCCTAGCGGCCAGTATTGCTTTAGCAAAGCAAGTCTTTCAGCCTTTAGCGCTCTGCTTGCAAGAATGGTATCTATTCTTGTGTTAAATGCCTGTAAAGAAGGACTTGTGTCTTGTTGCGAGCTCTGAACCGTCATCCAATTCTTAAAATTAGCAGCATACAGATCACTATATTCCATTGACTTATTTAAATCTGTATTTCGATATGCTTTTTGCAACCAGTCATAGACAATAAACAAATCCGGATCATTTTTGATACCATCAAAAGTAATCACGGCTGCTTCCCACTTTGCAATAGCATCTGGGCCATTACCTTGAATAAATAACAACTCTCCTTGATCCAACATTGTGATAAATTGAGATCTTTTGCTTGAGTACTCTTTCTTCAGGGTTAGCGCTTGACTAAAATATTTGTCTGCCTTGGCAAAGTCTTGTTGTTCTAAGTTGACATTGGCAAGGTTATGCAAAGCCAAAGACCTTAATTCCGGGTCAACATTTTCGTTAAAGGCAGCCAATGAGAAAAAATCACCAGCTTTGGCGTAATCTTTATTCTTCTTACTAATCAACCCAAGTTCAATCACCACTTTTGCCAATAAGATTGTATCTCTTCTAAACTCTGACTGTTCCCAAAGCTCAACCAAAATCTCACCTGATTCTAAATACTTTCCATCATTCTTCAGTTCAGTAGCTAAGTCATAGGGTAAATCAACCAGAAGCTGCAAATCACCGTATTCTTCAGCTATTGCCCTGTAATTATCAACATACTTTATAGCCGTCTCATGCGCCAACCTGTATAGGTTTGCAGCACCACTATGATCTCCATAGCTCGACTTTATAATGGCTAGATTATTTAAAATTATGGTTCTTTTAAAAAGATCAACGGTATCACTCTTTTCAAGATATTCCAGTGCGTCACTGTAGTTGATAAATGACGACTCATAATCATTAGTCATCATCCCTATAAATCCAAAAGTGGCCTTAGCCGAAACCATTCCGTACATATCACCACTTTTTCTTGCCATATCGAAAGCTTCCGAAGCAAGGGTGATAGACTTTTCAGGGTTTTCATCGACCATTTCTTCAGCCTGCTGCAATAGATCATACAGGTCATTACTCTGACCAACTGCGAAAAACTGCGTGCAAGTGATTATAAAAAGTATGTAAAGTGCTTTATACATGCCGTAATGGCCTTTTTTCATTACTTAACTGAACCCTAAAGTAATGAAAAATAACAAAATTCTAAGGAGTAAACCTGATTGTTTTGCACACACAGTCGCGTCACAATTTCTTGTGTCGTTATTTACTCCATGAAAAATTATGAACTAGCTCTTCTTTTTGCGGATAGTGCTCCGCACTTTCTTCTCAACCCCTTCATCAGTTACTGACTTGGCTTCATCAATATTAACCTCTGGTACGATAGGGTCTGGCATGGTATCTTCTGAAACGTCAGCACATCCAAAAGTTAAAACTGTAAGGGCGAATAATAGGAACAATGTCTTTTTCATAGTCGATTTATTTAATTGAGGTAACCAATATATTGAATTCACTCTATTGAAAGTCAATCAACTAGATAAAATGCGCTCATCTGAAAGTATATACGAATGATCTTAGTAAAAGCTATTGAAGTACTCTGGTTACGCTTAAACTCTTCATCAACAAAATGCAATTAGAACAAAATGATAATCTCGTGCGTTGTGGCTTGGCTTATCTAGCCATCAAAGACAATACATCTACACTTTGATGATGAATCTTAGTCACTTGATAATTCTTAAAAGCGACCTCTCCAAAGACATCTTGATCGAAAGTCGTATTGACAAAGTGAAGCGCACTAATGGATGCATTAAGTGGTCTAATGTTTTCAAAGCGAACCTTGGATAACTCTGTAGAACAGTTCTCAATGAGCACCACCTCTGCTCGAACGTCCTTGACCGTGAACTTGGCATACTCCCCGAAATTACCAATGTGAAGTGCCTCAGTTGTCAAGTTACTTAAAACCATATTTTCAAACTTTTCTGGACAAATGAAAACTTTCGTGGAAAACGAATTAACACCTATGTCACCGTTATTAGAAATAAAGCAATCCCTGACATTATTCTCACAACCGATGTGAATGCTCTCGTAAATAGGGTTTTGATCAACTATCAGTTCATTAATATCTGATCCCTTTACGATCAACTCCTTTAATTCGCTCGAATTACTAACCTCCAAATTGCTTATTGAAGAAGACAGAATATTCAGGTTATGAAGTTGGCAGCCCACAAACGACAAGCTCTTGATAGTCGAGTTGGTTATAGACAGGTGCCCGGAAAAACGACAATTGGAAAAACCTAGGTTATTTAGGTCACAATCATTAAAGTTGATATCGTAAGGAAGGTGAATCCCATCAACGAATACAGGCTGTGTTAAGCTAAATGCGAATGAGGAAATTCTGAACTCAAGGTCTTCACCCTTCAGAATTTTCAGGAATTGATTAGCATTAATCTTTCTCATGGAGCTTGTTAATAAAAAACTTATGACGCTATGTCAAATATTCAACTTCAACAAAGAAGTCTCTAATCACCCTGCATGATAGCCCATCATTGAACCTGAGACAATACCCACTTTTGGGTATTTTTCTAGTTATACATGATAAATCCATTAGGATTTCAAAAACAACACCCTGTAACCTCAACACCCCTACAGCTCATGACCTAATCACTTGATTTTATGATGATTATGTATTTAATTTAATATTCAAACTTCAACGATTAGAGGACGATCTCTATAACCTTAAGGCCCAAGCAATCTATGAATTCGACTTCCGAGTTGACTACACTATTTGACCACTCATTCGAAAAAGAGCCCCTTTTCGAGGAAATAAAAGATTGGATTGGTGCCAACACTTTCTCTTTAGACCAATGTTATGTTTGGCATATTGGAATTAGCACAAAACTCTCGATTAGCGACATTACTCATAAAGTCTTGGGCGACATTCAATGCAAACATTTTCGGTGTTGGCAAGCCGAGTCTTTCAGAAAAGCAATGAGAATTTTAAGCCGTCTGAATAAGAATAGCTTCGTGTTTAAATCAGAGATGAGCGACTATACAGGTAAAGGAAAACACATTTTTATCTATAAGACTGCGTGCGTTTCAAAGAACTTATTTTATCATACGTTGCACCAATAATTCTCCCTTTAATTGATTATCTTCACTTATGTCCCAAGACATTGAAGATTTTTATAGACTACCAACGGTTGAGCAAGCAAGGCTTCTTTTTTTAGATGGAACCTTCATTTTTTCCATTAGGTACTATGGCTATAAAGTAAATTTATACCTGTACCAAGGTGATTATATCGAAGTGTTTTACAATCATAAACGTGACTTAGTGGAGAGTATTCAACCCCTAGATTACGGCCACACAAGAATGAAGTTTTACGCTGATCAGATCAATATCAATTCAATCGCCAGTTGACCTTAATATTCCCTTGTGAACCTTTATGACTTGAGGTATCAAAAAAGCATCAGCGTTATTTTGAATAGCGTATGTTGCCAATTCCTTTCTTACTTCGTCTGATGTCTGTTTATCAATAATCTGTTCTACCTGTTTTAAGCTCCGTTGAAGATCCCGCAGCAACACCCGCTCAACCCGGACCTTCTTTGAGGCATAAACACATATGACATCATCAAGAGACTTATAGGAACCTGTCTCAAATAGCAATGCAGCCTCCTTTAACACATAGGGGTGTCTTTGCTTTGATAATACCCAATTTTGAAAATCACTTGCTACAGCCGGATGCACAAGGGCATTTAACTTTTCTAAGGCTACTGAATTAGAGAATACGACATCGGCCAAATAGGATCGATTAAGCGTTCCGTCTGCGCTATAACTTTGCTCGCCAAACTCAGCTTTAACACTATCAATAAGTGCTGTATTATTTAATAGCAAATGCTTGCCGCGGTCATCTGCATAATAAACTGGGACATTTAACGCTTCGAAAATCTTTGAGACGGTACTCTTGCCAGAACCTATCCCACCTGTAATACCTATGAGCCTCGGCTTAGTCATTCTTTGACACTTTGATCGACTTTGGAGTCACTTCCAGTTCTTCTATGTACTCGCTCAGCGCATCTACGGTCAGTAGCAACGATGAGTCCGCAGGGTTAAGGTTATTGTAATCCGCTACTATGCGTACCCTGGCAGAATCAGTTGCATCAAAATAGGTTTCCGCAATTCTATACTTTACAGTCGCCTCTCTAGTTTCTGTTGTCCAAAGACTATCCGGAAAGTTGATCAGCTCTATCGCAATAATGTCATTCACATCTAGCATGCGAACCACTTCAAAACTGAGTAGAGAAGACTCCAATTCACTCGTAATAAACTGAGGAACTTCTGGAAGATCCACTTCTTCTAATATGTCTCTATCAATATCAGTAATATCCGCTTTAAGATAGATAACACCATCTAAGTTATTAATCATACGCTCAGGGCCTGTCCAAACAACTGTGTCCGGCTTGAGTAATATCGGTGATGCGATCCGATAGCTGTCATCTAAACTTATTGACGATGGATCTAGCGCCAACCTGAAAGTTCTAGAGACTCTCTTTTGAATGTCGTAAATGAGTGAGTCTTGGAGTATAAAGTTTACTACAACCGGGTCTAGGCGTGGTGTGAGTTGACCTCTTAAAGAAGATGTCATTACATGATTAGATTCATCAGGCCCGTCTAAATATATCTCAATTGGGCTCATATTAAAACCGAATGACCGCGTCATTAAGTCCCATCCTCCGCCAGTCACCTCTACTGGCAAGCGTGTAGGCAGACTCTGTGTGGCGATGTATTCATCTTGATCAAATACGATTTCAATTGGATAGTTGATTTGACTGATGTAGTCGTCTTTATTTAAGGCGCTAAAAAACCAAAAGGTGGTAGATATGACTATGCATAAAACTACCACCTTTATTTTCTCGTCTTTTCTACTTGGCGTATGAAAGGACTTTTTTAATCTTTCAATTATGTCTTCTGCACTTCTCAAGTGAGCTTAAGATTTATCTGCCTCGCGCTTACTAGCTTCTAAAGAAATAGCAGATCTTTCAAATTTAATCTTGGTGCTTTTATCAACTTCAACAGTGATTGTATCATCATCGTGAGCATACACTTTTCCGTGTACACCACCAATAGTTACAACACTATCGCCTTTCTTAATCTCGCTAATAAACTTCTTTTGATCCTTCTGCTTTTTCTGCTGCGGACGAATCATGAAGAAGTAGAAGACTAAGGCGATACCGCCAAAAAGGACTACTTGTTGAATCCAACCACCACCTTGTGGCTCTGCTTGAGCTAAAATTGTATAAATCATTAAGTATGTCTTATGGTTGAGGTATGGCTCCTACTTGAACAAAACCTCTTAAGCTTAATCTAGTTTGTCTTGGATTAGTATTCGCTACAATAGTGATTACTGGGCTCACTTGACCAGACTTTCCTTTGCTATCGTATCTCACTACAATCTCACCTTGCTCTCCTGGAGCAATAGGCCCAGTAGGCTTCTTAGGTACAGTGCATCCACAAGAAGCGGAAGCACTTTGCACTAATAGGTCTTCAGTTCCATTGTTTGTGAATTTGTAAGTGAAATTCACTACTTCACCTTGATTAATTGTACCGAAATTATGGACTGTTTTATCCCACTGAAAAGAAGCACCTGAAGAAACATTCGCTTCTATAGCTTGTGCAGAAGGAGTTGGTGTAGCAGTATTTCTTACCACACTGCCATTTTCCATCTGGTTGATTCTTCTTTCTAGATTGGCAACTCTCTTTTCAAGCTCAGCGTCTCCACAACTACTAAGCATTACAACGCATGCCAAGGCACTTAAAAGTGTAATTTTAGTTTTCATAGTTTTAAATTTTTATTCTTTATCTCCTGATTTTATTTGACCTATTAAGTCATCAACATCACTCAAAAGTTGTTCAGCCTTTTGACGTGCATCGGAAACTACTTTCTGACCCTCTTCCTTGGCCGTTGATGAAATCTCAACTTTACCATTGACCAGGTCTTCTAATAGATCTTCTAATTGTTTCTTATACTTATCTAACTGATAAGATAACTTATCTCTTGTGTTAGAACCTTTATCTGGCGCATATAGTATGCCTAAGATGGCTCCTGTTGCCGCACCAATAACAAATGCCAATAAACTACTTGACCCTTTACTCATATCTTATTTATTGTCTAATAGACCTCTACCTGATTTTTTCAATTGACCACTTTCTTTGAGCTCACTTGAAATCACATCTAAAATTCCGTTTACAAATTGCTTGCTTTTAGGCGTGCTATAATTTTTTGAAAGCTCAATATACTCATTAATGGTCACCTTAACAGGGATGTTTCTGAAATTCATCATTTCAGAAATGGCCATTTTCAGAATTATCTGATCAGTATTGGCCAACCTGTCTATTTCCCAGTTCTTTGTTTTTGCACCTATCATTAGACCATACTCCTGATCGTGTGCCACGGTTGTCTCAAGAATTTTTTCAAAGAACTCTTTATCTTCTTCCCAATTATTAGAAAAATCGGGTAGATCGAAAGTCTTTGGCTCTGTACCTTCTTCTACATCTCTTACCGATCTGGCCACTAAGCTTCTAATGATAGATTTGTTTTCAACCCAATGAATATCTTGTTCTTCAAAGTAGGAGAGTATGACATCTGCCTTGAAAACAATTTGTTTAATGAGGTGATCAATTATTTCTTTGTCTTGGTCGAAAGTTGGATTGGCCGTTCTTCTGTATTTGTCGAAGGCCTCATCCCTTTTTATGACATCCTTAAACCAGCTTTTTATGTTATCCTCTTCGCCCTCCCAACTCATATCCTTTTTCACTAGGGCTACTTGCACTTTTGAAGAGCGCCTGAAAAAATCAATTACTTTATTTTGAGATAGGTTATAATCGCCTACTAGGAGTTTTTCGGGAGACAGTTTTTGTTTCTTGTCAGCCTCACTCTTACTTAAATCTGACCAAGCAATCAATAAACTAATCACCCATAGGAAATGATCTACCAATGACTCGGCATCCAAAATCATTGACTTTTTTAGCCTTGATAAGTCATCCTTTGTATTTGCTAAGTAATTTTTGTGTGCAAGATTAGCTGCTGCCTGTGCTTCTTTAGAAACTGTTAAACCTTCTGGAAGCGCTCGTTGCACTACTTTTTCTGCCAAGACGGCTTTTGCCTGCTCTTTGTTGGCTTTTAAAAGATCATGATCTGGTGCATCCATCGAATTCAAATCCGGTTGGAAGGCATCCTCGATCTCTTTCAAGCCTATATTGTAGTTGGCCTCTTTACACTGACCATAGGCGAAGATGGTCTGCATGGCTTTAACTCGTAATGATCTCCTGTTGAGCATTGCAATAAGTATAAGAACTATAAATTTAAGTAGTAGTGAGTAGTATTTCTAACTACTCACTTAATATTACATTGAAAGTTTTACTCTTCCTATGTCTTCGATTCGTTTTTCGGCCAATTTCATGGCTGCATTTTGAGTAGAGATTCCCTTCTCATCTGCCAGAGTAAATATATTTTGTGTTGTATCATAGATTTTCTCAGTCCATGAATATGCTTGTTCCGTATTGTAGGCACCTGCTAGTTCTCCAGAGATATTAATGATTCCACCTGCGTTGATTACGAAATCTGGTGCATAAACTACTCCTGCATCTACCAACATTTGACCATGACGTGCTTCATCTTCCAATTGGTTATTAGCAGCTCCAGCAATTACGCTAGCTTTCAATCGGCCCAAAGTATAATCATTCAAGGTTGCTCCCATGGCACATGGCGCATAGATATCGACATCTAAGTCATATATCTCGTCCATTCCAACCACCGTAGCCCCAGAATCTCTCGATACTTTAGCCAACCTTTCTTCATTAATGTCAGTGATAGAGATTTGAGCACCTTCTTTTGCCAAGTGACCGACTAGGTACATTCCTACCTGACCTACACCCTGTACAGATACTTTCTTCCCGCTCAAACTATCAGAACCATAGGCTTTCTTTGCGGCAGCTTTCATACCCATATAAACACCATATGCTGTTACTGGTGACGGATCTCCACTACCTCCCATTTCTACTGGCAGTCCCGTAACATGCTTAGTTTCCATACCGATATATTCCATATCGCTGGTCTTCATATTCATGTCTTCAGCTGTGATGTACCTTCCTCCAAGGCTGTTCACAAACTTTCCGAACCTGCGTAGAAACGCTTCATTTTTTAGTTTGGTAACATCGCCAATAATAACGGCCTTACCTCCTCCTAAATTCAAACCCGAAACGGCTGCTTTGTAAGTCATACCTCGGGAAAGTCTCAAAACATCAACAATGGCTTCTTCTTCAGTAGCATAGTTCCAAAATCGCGTTCCTCCAAGCGCGGGACCTAGTACTGTACTGTGAACACCAATGATTGCTTTAAGACCTGTTGCATTGTCTTGGCAGAATACGATCTGCTCATGACCCATCTTAGATGCTTGCTCAAAGATGGATATGCCACCGGTTTTTTCGGCCACATCTACTTCATCCATTACATTCATATTAGAGTTTACTTTATATTTGTCTCAGATCTGCCAAAACAGTCATTTGACGGAGCGCAAAACTAACCAATTAATCGACATTTTCTAAAGATTAAAAACACCCTCGGCAACCTTTAAGTGGTTGTTTCTGTTAAGATTATCGTGAAAGAACTCAGGCACCTCAACAAGTACCTTTACAAGTACAAACATCTTCTAATCCTCGGGTTCATCTTCCTTGTGGTATCCAACTATTTCGCTGTTTGGCCTGCAAAAGTGGTGAGATATGCCATCGATTATGTGACCGAAAGCTTTGCTCTCTACCGTCTATTTGAAGGAAGTGAACTGAGCTATGGTGTCTTTAAACAGCTGGAAGTGGGTGTTCTGGTGCTAGGGGCTTTAATGATTTTGATGGCTCTTTTGAGAGGCTTCTTTCTCTTTTTGGTTCGGCAAACGATTATCGTCATGTCTCGAAAAATTGAGTACGACCTGAAGAATGAAATATTCGAACAGTACCAAAACCTTCCGCTTAGTTTTTACCGAAGAAATAACACCGGAGATTTAATGAACAGAATCTCAGAGGACGTCAGCCGGGTTAGAATGTACTTAGGACCAGGCATCATGTATGGCATCAACTTGTTGGTGCTCTTCCCTATGGTAATTTATGAAATGCTAAGGGTGAATGCGGAGCTAACTTTTTATGCGCTTTTGCCCCTACCTATTCTATCCATTAGCATATACTTCGTAAACAACATCATTAATAAGCGTTCTGAAAAGATTCAAGAAAGCCTATCTGATTTATCTACAAGTGTGCAAGAAGCTTTCTCTGGTATAAGAGTACTCAAGGCATTTGTAAGGGAAAAAGATTCAACGCAACGGTTCGAAAAACAAAGCGAAACATACAAATACCGTTCACTCAAACTAACTTTTGTAAACGCCTTGTTTTTCCCACTGATTATGGCCTTGATCGGCTTAAGTGTAGTTCTAACGATTTATATAGGTGGCTCTCAAGTGATCAATGGCGAGATTACTTACGGTAACATTGCTGAGTTTGTCATCTATGTAAACATGCTTACCTGGCCGGTGACCGCCCTGGGATGGATTACAAGTATTAATCAGAGAGCAGCAGCATCCCAAAAAAGGATCAATGAGTTCTTAAAAGAGAAAAACGATATTCAGTCGACTGAAAATTTAGAAAAGAGTATCGAAGGTGATATGGTTTTTGACAATGTTAGCTTCACCTATCCTGATTCAGGCATTACTGCCTTAAAGAATATTTCGTTTGATGTAAAAGCCGGTCAGTCTATTGCAATCATTGGCACTACGGGGTCAGGCAAAAGTACGATTGCAAACCTGATGCTGAGACTTTATGACACAAGTTCAGGCATTGTTTCTGTTGACAATAACGACATCAAAAAGTATAACATACCGAGCCTAAGAAGTCAAATGGGCTATGTACCCCAAGATATTTTCTTGTTCTCTGATTCAATCAAGAACAACATTGCCTTTGGCAATGATGACATCACGGAGGAAGAGGTATTTCAAGCCGCAAGGGACGCAGACCTATACGACAATATAGCTGACTTTCCGAAAGGTTTTGAGACCATGTTAGGTGAGCGAGGCATTACATTATCAGGTGGTCAAAAACAACGGGCATCTATTGCTCGGGCAATTGTGAGAAATCCAAACATTCTCATTTTAGATGATGCCCTATCGGCTGTTGATACGAATACGGAGAATACTATACTCAATAGCCTATCACGTATTATGGAAGGCAGAACTACCGTGATTATATCTCACCGTGTCTCCTCTGCCAAATTAGCCGATAAAATCATAGTGCTAGATGAAGGTAAAATCATAGAACAAGGAACCAACGAAAGCTTACTAGCTGCTAATGGTGTTTACAAAGAGCTTTATGAAAAGCAGCTAAAGCAAGAAGAATCAACTGAACCTATTTAGGCTATTTGGCCAGCATATCAATAATGATCTGATTCACCGAGACATACTGTTCTACAGTAAATTCTTGAAGTCGAATATTGGCCTGGGTGGCTTTTTCCCTCAAGTTATTCTCAATAGACTTTGGACTTGGCATCACACTGTTATGTGCTTCAATGGTCGCTCGAACGATCCTTGTGGTCGGGATGGTTATCCTTGAATAACCTTCGGGTAAATCGGAAATTCCACGGTTCAACTTGATACCGACAAATAGCTTTTGCTCATCTTCTAGAAGGGTAGAATCATTGTAGTGGATAATCGTTAGCGTGCCCTCAATTTCACCAGCTTCTACCAGATCTCTAGCCCTAAAATAAGCCTCTTCTATTGCCGAACTATCTGCTTTACCTTGGTACGAAACCCCAACCAAGTTATAGTCGCTAGCATTCTCTATGGTATACTCAACCTTATTTAAGCCTCCTAAATAAAAGTATACCGCAGTAATGATAATGATTGCGCTAATGCCTAAAATGGTGATCTTTCCTTTGTTCATGATGCTATTACTTCTTTGTATTGCATTTGGTAAAGATTAGCATAGAACCCTTTATTTTCCAAGAGTTCTTGATGATTACCAATCTCTTTTATTTCTCCCTTGTCCAAAACTATGATCTTATCTGCACCTTGAATGGTTGATAACCTATGTGCGATGACAATGGCTGTTCTTCCTTTCATCAAGACTTCAATAGCCTTTTGAATCAACTCTTCGGTTTCCGTATCAACAGATGATGTGGCTTCATCAAGCACAATGACTTTTGGGTCATAAACCATCGCCCTCACGAATGATATAAGCTGACGTTGTCCTACAGAAAGTGTCGAACCACGTTCCATTACGTTATAATCGTACCCTCCCGGCAACCTCTCGATCAGTTTATTCACACCTACCAACTGAGCTGCCTCTATCATTTTACTATCTGGAATATCTGGATTACCTAAGGTAATGTTATGCCGGATTGTATCAGAGAAAAGGAAAACATCTTGCTGCACTACTCCTATATGTTGACGTAGTCCTCCTAAATCGTAGTCGTTAAGATTGTGGTCATCTATGTAGATTTCACCCTTATTAATTTCGTAAAAACGAGATAGCAAATTTATAACCGATGACTTACCTGCACCAGTAGCCCCAACAAGGGCGACAGTTTGACCCTCCTCCACTTCAAAAGAAATATCTTTCAAAACATAGTCTTCATCGTTGTAAGCGAACCAAACATTCTTGAATGACACATTACCTTTGATTTCATCTGGCTTATGGTCGCCCTCATCTGCCATATGTTCTTTACTATCTAGCAGATCAAAAATTCTATTTGAACTTACAATGCCCATTTGCAGGGTATTAAACCGATCGGCAATCATCCTGATCGGACGGAAGAACATTTGGATATACATGATGAAGGCAATGATCACCCCTGGGCCTGTTCCAGTACCGATCAATATTCCTCTTGCTCCATACCAAACTGCCATTCCTATCGCTACAGCTTGTATGATCTCAGCTACAGGAAAGTAGATGGAATAATAAAGAACTGATTTGATATGGGCCTTTGTATGATCGGTGTTAATCTCCTTAAACTTGTCCATTTCACGCTTCTCAGCATTAAAAATTTGAACAATGTTCATGCCGGTGACATGCTCTTGAACAAAGGAATTAAGGTTTGAAACAGCGTTTCTCACTTGATTGAAAGTGACCTTTATCTTTTCTTTAAAAATATAGGTACTGAAAATCAAAAGAGGCAGCGTAGATAGACTGACCAGCGTTAACCTCCAATCAAAATAAAGCATAAAGCCCATTAAAAATACTAACTGAAGTAAATCTCCAATGAGGGCCGCAATACCTTCACTAAACACATTGGCGAGAGTTTCTATATCAGAAACATTTCGGGTAACCAGCCTTCCTATGGGTGTTTTATCATAAAACTTAAGCCTTAGCTTGAGAAGATGCTTGTATAGTTTTACACGAATATCTTTAATTACTACTTGCCCAACCCAGCCTGATAAATAGGTGTGCGAGTACTGAACAATAGCCAATAGAATAATATGGACAATCAGTATAGCCGTCATAAATACCAGCCCGTCATAATCTCCGGCAGGTACAAATTCGTCAATGGCCCGTTGTACAATGTACGGTCTAATGGGTGTAAGAATTGCCAGTAATATGGTCAGGAACACAAGCAGGTAAAACTGCTTGATATAAGGCTTTGCAAACTGAAAGAGCCTCTTCAGTACTTGAAAATCAACCAGGTTACCGGTTTTAACTTTTTCTTTCTCTCGTTCCAATCCTTAGCGATATATTTCTTCGGGGTAATTGACTTCTGTCAAAAATAACCCGTGTGCTGGTACTGCCCTTCCCGCAACCTTGCGATCTTTGGCTTTAATGGTTTCAACAAATTGTTCTACCGTAAGCTTGCCTTGGCCAACATCTAATAGTGTGCCCACCAAAGCCCTAACCATACCACGCAAAAACCTGTTTGCCCTAACGTGGAAAACAAGCTTGTCGTCTTCCACTATCCATTCAGCTTTAATAATATTGCAAATAAAGTTATTCACTTCCGTTTTCACCTTACTAAAGCTTTCAAAGTCTTGCTCACCAATTAATTCTTTTGCCGCCTGATTCATCAATTCCATATTGAGGTCATGCTTGAAGTAATAACTGAGTCCAACCGAAAAAGGCGACTTATGCTTGTTAATATAATATTTATAGGCCCGTTCAGTAGCATCAAATCGAGTATGCGCATCATCCTTCACAACCCTCAATGCATTGGCAGCTATATCAACTGGTAGTATACTATTAAGTTTAAATATCAGATCACGAGCGTCTAGGTCTTGATCCGAATTAAAATACACTACTTGCTGCTTGGCATGAACCCCGGTATCAGTTCTACCACTTCCCATCACCTCAATGGTTTCCCTCAATACTTTTGTAAGACAGGTTTGCAATTCGGCCTGAACAGTATCAGCGTTTGGTTGAATCTGCCAACCGTGATAATTGGTACCCTTGTAGCTTATATCGAGAAAGTAGCGAGGCAAAGTTGATAATTTGAATTTTATGATTTACGGTTTACAATACCAAGTATTAACATTTTTCGAAGATGATAGCAGCTCCTTGACCAACACCTACGCACATTGTCGCTAAGCCGTATGTAGCACCCGCTCTCTTTTGCATTTCATGAAGTAGCGTTGCAGATATTCTTGTGCCACTCGCTCCTAATGGGTGACCAATAGCTATTGAACCTCCATTAACATTTATCTTCTCAGGGTCTAGGTCAAGTTCCCTCATACAAGGTATAGCTTGTGCCGCAAACGCCTCATTCAATTCTATAAGATCAAGGTCGCTCGATTTTAAACCTGCTCTTTTTAAAGCTTTTTGCGTAGCAGGAATGGGGCCCACGCCCATTACATCTGGCGAAACACCGGCAATGGCCATTGATTTAACGCGTGCCATTGGCGTTAAGCCGAACTGCTTCAAAGTCTTTTCATTCACAATTAAGCAAGCAGCAGCCCCATCGTTTATACCTGATGAGTTTCCTGCCGTCACTGTTCCGCCCTCCTTAAAGGCTGGCTTAAGTGATGATAATTTTTCCAAAGTAGAAAGTCTTGGATGCTCGTCTTTGTCAAAGTGAATTGGATCGGCCCTCCGTTGCGGAATATCAACGGCTACAATTTCGTCTTTGAATTTACCAGCCTTATGCGCAGCCTGATATTTCTGTTGCGTATGATAAGCAAACTCATCTTGCTCCTCTCTGCTAACATTCCATCTTTCCGAAACGTTCTCAGCGGTTTCACCCATCCCAAATGGATAGTGAAGTTTGGACAAAGCTGGATTTGGAAACCTCCAACCAATAGTCGTATCGAACATATTCGTTGTTCTACCATAAGCAGTTTCCGATTTACCCATTACAAAAGGGGCTCGCGTCATACTCTCGGTACCACCAGCGATATAAGCTTCTCCATCACCAACCATGAGTCCACGGCTTGCATCCATTATAGATTGCAAACCAGATGCACAAAGTCGGTTCACGGTAATCCCACCAATTTCTATAGGTAGTCCTGCTAAAAGCAAAGCCATTCTGGCAACGTTGCGGTTATCTTCACCAGCCTGGTTGGCCGCTCCAAAAATTACGTCCTCTACCAATTGAGGGTCAAACTGTGCATTTCTTTGCATCAATGCCTTGATCACATGTGCCGCCATATCATCTGGGCGAACTGAAGCCAATGTGCCACCAAATTTTCCAACGGGTGTTCTTACTATATCAACTATGTATGCAGATTCCATCTCTTAAGTTTACGAGCTACGAAGTAACTCAATTTGCCGTAGCTCTAAAAACCACTTGAATCAAATCGTAGTTCCTCTTTCAAAAATCGCTATGCTTTTGGCTATATTTGCAGCTCAAACAAGAAACCAATGATTCAACGTATCCAAACTGTTCTTTTATTGTTAGTAGCGCTTTGTATGGCCCTTATATTAGCCTACCCTATCTGGTTTGAGCAAAGCCCAGACGCTTCTAAAGGCATTATTGTCACTGCCTTAAAGATGGAAGTGGTTGATTTTGGAGGAACACCGACCGATGGGTCCGATGACATTATCCTTGAGTCTCGGAGCACTTGGTATATCGCTGCTTTGGCACTAGCCGCCTCTGTGGTTGCTTTCTTATCGATTTTTCAGTTCAAAAATCGTTTAAACCAAATGAAGCTTGGCGCATTAAACGCACTCATAATGTCCGCTACGTTAGGTCTCTGCTTTTATAAAGTCTATCAATTTGAAGAAATGCTGAACCCTGCGCAAGGAAATTTTTCAGTAGGTTTTTTCTTGCCAGCAGTGGCCATGGTAATCAACATCCTTTCCAACCGATTCATTAGAAAAGATGAAAAACTCGTCAAATCGGTGGATAGAATTAGGTAATCAAAATCCGAATTTAAAACCTGCTTAGGCCCCAGAACAATTCAATTATCATACACCCTTATTAGTAGGGGTTGTTTCAATATGGTCTGTCTAATAAATAGATCAACCTTATGCGAATAACACTACTCATCATATTATCCTGCCTTACAAATGGGCTGTTTTGCCAACAGAACTTAAGTTCTGAAATGCCAGAACCATACGGTTTAATCTATAATTTATCCACTGAAGAGGCAGCCCAGATGGCAATCAAAGGAGCAGTCGAAGCAGAGCAATTAGACCTATTCCAAAGAATTCCTTTTGATACTGTGAGAAAGGCAGAGGACATAGAGCGCTTACCGCACGGCTTCTATGTCTCTGTCAAGTTGAAAGAGCTTAATCTAACAGCTGAGTTAATTCTTGTTCAAGACTTAGAAATCAAACTCATTCCGCATAAAGATTTCTTAGAATTGGTCTTTGCCAAAAAGGATTCTTTCGATGTGAGACCAACCAACACTTACTGGAACAAAAAAAGACTAAGGTACGATGATGAGAGACAGTCGTTCCGTGTAAAGACAAATAAACGACATGGTGTTATAAGGGCAACTTACAATAAGAAGGAATATTTATTTCCCCTAGTAGACTATTCTCAAGACAGATTTTTTAGAAGGGTTGGAAAAAAAACTCTCAATTTTTTACCCATCAAAATCGTTACAAAACCTTTCATAGACATTTACAAAAGTATAAGATATAACTACCCACATGGCACAGTAGAAGATGTTTTCAAAATATTTAACCCAGACCTAAGGAGCCAAGAATCTTCATACGGATATATCGCTGTTAACAAACCCATATATAAGCCTAATGATACTGTTTTCTATAAACTAAAATTAGCCAAGCGAAATGGAAAACCGCTGAATAAAGCTATTGAGCTCAACCTAGGTAGCTATAGTAACAATAAACTTAAGACGGTCATTCAACTTAAAAAAGGGGAAGCCAATGGGTTCATTCATTTACATGATTCTTTGAACCTACAGCTTGATGAACGCTACTGGCTCACTGTTGAGCATCGATATAAGCAGCTAGCCGCTGTCAACCTGAGCTATGAGGACTATGACTTAAAGTCAGAGAACTATCAAGTATTAGTTTCAAAAGAGGTACACGGCATTCAACCTAATATGGTCACGCTAATTGGAAAAGATGAAAACGATCAAAGGTTAAGGAATGTCAAGTACACGGTTGAAATTGAACTCCGCGAATTCTATCCAGATTTGAACGCATCAACAAGACTCGTTCCACATACCTTACTCAAATCGAATGGTTTATTATCTTCTTCTGAAGACACTGAAGTAGCAATTCCAGATTCGATATTTCAAGGACTGAATTCTGAGTATGATATTGTAGTCAGTTTTCTAAATGCCTCTAACGACCGACAAGTAATCAGAAAGCGGGCTGAATTTGGCACCAAGTTGATTCCAGTGGAACTTAAACTGGAGAAGGATTCGATCCTTTTCGAGCTTCCTGAGGATGATAACACTTACCAAACTTTGCTTTTGGACGGTTACACTCAAAACTGGGATTTGGATACTGCTGTCACCATCAATACTGATCAAAAAGTAAGGCTTAACCCTGCCATAGAAAACTACAGATTAAGCACCAAAGACGGAAAACTTTCGAGAGAGTTTAGTATGTATGCATTCGATGCTCAAGTGAACTACGCTTACAAACGCGATGCAAAATCAGTCAGTATTTCGATCAAGAACCCTAGGAAGGTCCCTATTTGGTACTCACTCTATTTGGGGAAAGCACTTTACGAGGAAGGACAAACTCAAGACAGCCTATCGTTAGAACTTCCTGCTTCTAAAAATCAGCCGGTAGCGCTTTTGTATAAATATCTATGGGCGGGCGAAATCCAAAGTTTCCAAGAAGATTTGCCTTATTATAAAAACTTATTGACCCTAACGGTCGATCATCAAAAACTCATTTTACCCGGCATCACCGATACAATTAGAGTCAAAGCCTTAGATCAAAAACATAGACCTGTTAAGGGAGTTGACATTACCGCCTTTTCCTTTACAAGTAAGTTTAAGAATGACAACGTGCCTGATGTTCCATACTTTGGAAAGTACAAGTACATAAATTTTTCGAGTAGGGGCTTTTCCGAATTCTATCGGTATAACCATAGTATCGGTTTTAATTATTCTGAGTGGAAAAACTCACTAAATCTTGACTCCAATTTATTCTACCAATTGGCTTTCCCAGAAAACATGGTTGTAGAAACATTAAGAGATACCATCCAGGACACCTATGTGAGCATTTTACCCGTAAATAATGGCCAAGCGCGTCCGGTATATTATATATTAATGGATGGTGAACCTATCTATTTGAACTTGAGTAATCAAAAAGATGAAATTGCTCATAAAATAAGCTCCGGATATCATGACTTTAAAATCCGAACTTCTGAGTCTCTCATAACAATTGATTCAATATTTATTCCTTACAAAAAACACACCATTATAAGTATCGCCAAAGGAGCTACGCACCATAAAGTTCTAGAGACCTTTGGAGAAAAAAAAAGGCAAAGATGGCCATTGACTTCAGAGGAAATAGATGTGCTACATGGAAGCTCCATTCGCATAGTCAATGCCAAAAAAGGAATTCGGTATATCATGCAGGGCTCTAAGGTATTTGTACCCTCGAGTTCAAGGTCTATGGTAATCGCTGGACCATTAAAGCAGGATAGTCTCTCCGTATTTCTAGTCGATAACACTGAAGTAAGGTTATACTTTCAACCAGGTTATAATTATGAAATTATTGGAAATCAGATTTTCAGAAAAGCATATCAAAGCCGTGGCTTCTACCCTTCTGCGAGCAGCATCTCCGAAGTCCTAAATTTTGATCCTGATGGTGAATTAAGCAAAGAAGTCAATCCCCCTATCAAATGGAATCGTAATAACCCAGTCAGGTTATCCAATTTTGATTTGTCTAAGAGTGGTAAAGGAGTCCTTAGTATTTACCCTAAACCAGACAATTTCAGCCTACTCCAAGAATTCTTAATTATTAACACGGATAATTACTCAATCGCCCGAAAACTTAAAAGCAATTGGCAGCAAGAGTATGATGAAGGAAATTACGCCCTGATAAGCATTTTGGACAGTGGATTTATTAGAAACGATTTTACAATAAAGGAAAGCCACACAACAATAATCAACCCCATAATGCGTGAGCCCATTAGGCTCGACAGCCTATACAGGCTACTCAATATTGAAATAGTAGAATCAAAAACTGAAAAAATACGCCCTCCAATCATTACCGTGCCTTCACCCAAATTAGGGACGGAAGGGATGATTTCTGGAATCGTTACAGGATCAGACGATGGGCTACCACTACCGCAAGTGTCCATTTTTATAAAAAATACGAATCAAGGGATTGCAACTAATGCGGATGGTACTTATGCGATAAATATCCCGCCAGGGTACAATACACTTGTATTTCGATATATCGGATACGTCACTCAAGAAGTAAGTATCTCGAACGATAAAATTGTTGATGTAACGCTCGAAGTTGATGCAACAAGTCTTGGTGAGGTGGTAGTTACTGCTCAGGGTATTGCTACCCAACGTTCAATCTTGACCTCATTAAATGGAGTAGTCGCTGGTTTGCAGGTGGAATCCGAAAGCTTAGACCCTAGAACTATGATCCAAGTGAGAGGCAACAGTAGTGTCCAATCCCCTGCCCCTTTAATCATTGTTGACGGTACAGTAGTCGCCACCTTAAATGATATTGACCCTTCAATTATAGTGAACTACAGCACTCTAAAGGGAAGCTCAGCCATAGCACTTTATGGCTCTCAGGCAGCCAACGGTGTTTTGATTGTTACTACAAATAAGAAAAGCTTACGCCAAGTTGAAGAAGCACCAAGCTTTACTAGTGACAACGAAAGCGAAGATATTAACATTCGTGAAAATTTTAGAGATTATGCTTTCTGGCAGCCGTCTGCTAAAACCGATAAAAATGGAATTGCCACCTTCGTGGTTACCTACCCTGAAGACATTACATCTTGGCAAAGCCATTTTATAGCGATGGATAATTCTGGGAAAACGGGTCAGCTGAAAACTACTACAAAGGCTTACAAGCCCCTAGTTGCAAGATTAAGGAGTCCACGCTTTTTAACCGAAGGAGATCAAAGCACATTATTTGGCGAAGTTGCAAACTACAGTGGTAGTCAAATAGACATTAGCCGAAAGTTCACTGTATCTGGGCTATCTCAATCATTACCCTCCACCAGCATTGACAATAGCTATTTAGACAGCGTTCAGTTTAACACTACAGGCATAGATTCAATAGAAGTCAGTTACAGTCTAAAATCGAACGCATTGTCGGATGGTGAGCGGCTCAGCATTCCTGTGTCACCCATAGGATTGAAAAAAGAAATCGGTGAATTCCATATATTATCAAGTGATACTGTACTTGCATTTAAACCAAAATACATAGACAAACCGGTTTTAGTAAGCTTACAATCTGACTTACTGGGTCTTTCTTTAGATAACGTCAAAGCCCTAGATGAATATAACTATTGGTGTAACGAGCAGGCCGCATCCAAACTAATCGCCCTATTGGCCGAGAAAAAGATTTCTTCCAAACTAAGTGGCTCATTTTCTAAAAAAGGAAAGGTCAATCAAGCCATCCGAAAATTAAGAAGAGGTGTTAACGATCAGGATGTTTGGGGCTGGTGGGAAGGTATGAAAACTTCCTTTTGGGTGACCAATCATGCAATTAGAGCATTGTATGAAGCGCAAAAAGCGTTGTTTTATACAAAAGTAGAGCTAGACAAATCTATTGCTCAACTAAGAAATGAATTACCTGAAATGAATCATTCAGATTTATTACTGAGCCTTGAAACCATACTATTAATCGATTCTTCTGCCCAAGTAGAAGGCTACCTGAATATGTTAAAACAAAAAACGAACATGTCTTTAACGGAAAGGATTAGGCTCACCAAAATGCAACTTATGAGTGGTATGACGGATGACATCAGCTGGCTAGATTCTCTTCAAAATAAATCCCTCTTCGATGGACTCTATTTTAAAGACAGTGTGAATGACCTTCGCAACAATAACATTACTGCAACCCTAGCTGCATATGAGCTAATTAAAATGAAAAATGTCAATGATCCGAGATTAGCAAGCATTAGAAAGTACTTAATGTTGAATTCAAAAGGTAACAATACCTATGCACTTTCAAATATTCTAATGACCATTGGTGGCGACATAGAAGCTACTAAAGGCCGAGATAATATTAGTATAAATGGCAAAAAGATTGACGAGTTTCCATTCATTCAATCTTACCAAGAGAATAACGGTATCGAAATAAAGAAAACCACCAATACAGATACTTATATCTCCTTCACTCAATCCTCTTGGGAAAGTAAACCTGAAATTGAAAACCAGCTTGGCAATATCACCAATATATTGCTTGATGAAGGACTTAATGAGGTCACCGAATTGAAAAGTGGTGAAACTTATACTATGCGCATTTCAATCAACCTGAATGAAGATGCTAATTACCTAATGATAGAAGCCCCTTTAATCGGAGGCTTACAGTATGCATCAAAACCCGAAGCAAAAGAGATTGGAGCTTACAGAGAGTATTTTCAGGAAAAGAGCAACCTATACTTTGAATCCTTAAAAGCCGGGAAATATTACTTTGATATTCCATTAATCGCTAGGTTTCCTGGAGAGTATACACTGAATCCTGCTCAAATGAATTTAATGTATGCGCCCTTGATATCTTCCAATAGCGCAATCAAAAGACTTTCCATTAAATAGGCTAATTTGAGTACAAGAACTGTGATAGATTCAAAATGGCCTAACTCCCATAAAAATGGAAGTTAGGCCATTAATTTGACTATTACTTTTTCTAGAAAAGAGAAATTTAAACCAAGGGAATCCTCTTGTGATATGGCCAAGGGAATAAGTCAAATCTCAATCGAAGAAGGCTTGCCCTTAGTCTTTGGCGCCTCTTCTTGAGCAATAAGACTGGTGGAAAGAAAACCAATGCGATAAGTGTGTTTTGTAGCTTTATGACTTTTATTTCAAAGTAGCTCAGAAACCGTGTAAACCACCGTTAAGCTTGGTTAAGATATATTTAAAGAAGTGGAAACATGTTAATGCAAGGCCGGTCTTATTTTCAAATTAGCTAAGATCAAAGCCTCTTTCTGCATAAGCTCCTCTAGTTTTGTATACACCAAATCTTCATCGAAGTAATTGAGTGCTAGTTTCACATAGATGTTTCCATGTTTGGCCTCGGACACCCAAAGTTCTTTATAGAATTTTTTGAGTACTGGGTCTTCAATGTTATCAGCCACTAGCTTGAACCTTTCACAACCCCGGCACTCAATCACAGACCCCAGAAGCAGACGGATTAAAAAGCGAGAGTCAGATGAGCCACCTTTAGCCTCTTCCATCAACTGATGAATGTATACGTCCGGCTCCATCTTGGCTGGCAACGGTACATTTTTCTGCTTCATGACCTCATATACTTGCTGAAAGTGCTCAAGCTCCTCTAATGCAGTATCGATCAAATCGGGAATTATAAAATCTCTATCAGGGTATTTGGCTATAAGACTCATGGCCATCGCAGACGCCTTCCTTTCACAATCGGCATGGTCTTGTAAAAAGGCAGGAAAATCATTCATTACTGCATCTATCCAAGCTTGAGGAGATGCGCTTAGTACTTCCACAGAATATTTCATAAAAACAATTTATTGCTCCCAAGTAACAAGTTGACCTTGCGAGCAATAAAAGCAATTGTAATTAAAAGATGTCCTGAACTTTAATTTTTATTCTGAATATTAAGTTAGGCTCTAGACCAAGGCCTATTGAATTCCTATAAGCCAAGGTTGAAGGAACGTAAAATGTACCTTCGCCTCCATTATTCAACAATGATGTTCCAATTTCAAAACCTTCAATAGTCTGACCGGCACCAATCTCGAAGACAAAATCTTCATACCTTCCTGTTGGTGAGTAAATACCATTTGCTCTAGCGAGGGCCTCATCGGTTGTATCAATCAGTCGGCCATCCAATGCGTAAATCTCGTAGGAGGTGGCTACCGAATCACCTACGGTGGGATAATCACCTTGTCCCATATTATCAATGGAATACCTTATACCTGTAGGATGTATTTTCACAGCCTGACCATTTTCAGCCAAGTGGGAATCAATTAAATTTAGGTCCGTTTGAAGCTGTAAAACCGGATCATATGGTACTGTATCGTCATTGTTACAGGCCAGCATCAAAACGATCAGTGGTAGTAGCATTAGTTTTTTCATCGCGTATTATTTTGATTCTCAAGTGAAGTAAACTAAGCTCGTCTTTAATATAGTACTTTACCTTGTTAAAATTTACTAATTAAAATGTTAAAAGAAGTCAATTGAATAGAGAGAATGAATAAAATCAGCAAAATTCATATTGATAATTATTTCAAACGGTTTGCATCTAGGGAAACCATTCTTGCCGAACCCCTAAACGCTAATTGTGAGATCATCATTGTAATACCCTGCCACAATGAGCCCAACTTAATTGGCACACTTGAATCACTTATTGCGTGCCAAATTCCGAGTACCAAAGTGGAGGTAATAATAGTGGTCAACCAGAAAGCTGGAATCGAGAAAACAACAACCGGAAAACAAAACGCTGCCACCATTCTAACTTTCGAAAGTTGGAACAAAAAGCATAAATGTGACCACATAGCTTTCCATTTAATCCAAGCACTCGATATGCCTCATAAGCAGGCAGGTGTGGGCCTAGCGCGAAAGATAGGCATGGATGAAGCACTAAGACGTTTTAACTCCATTACCCTGAACGGAACCCTAGTCTGCCTTGACGCAGATTGTAGCGTTTCTCAAAACTACCTAACCGCAATTGAAAAGGAATTTGTCCGGTCCTCTGCAGGACTGGGAGAAGTTCAGTTTGAACATCGTTACGAATTAGAACCGGATATAGACCTAAGATCAGGCATCATTAACTATGAGCTCTTCCTTTACTACTATGTAGCAGGTTTAAAAAAAGCAGGTTTCCCTTACGCTATTCAGACCATTGGGTCTTGCATGTTAGTAAAGTCATCGGCCTATGCAAAGCACGGGGGCATGAACAAAAGAAAGGCAGGCGAAGACTTCTATTTTCTACATAAAATCATGCCTCATGAATTGTTTGTGGAAGTGGAAGAAGCAAAAGTCTATCCTTCTTGCCGTACCTCAGACAGAGTCCCTTTTGGCACCGGGAAAGCCCAACAGGATTGGTTAGACCAAAGCTCAAAAGATTATATGACCTACAACCCCAAGGTATTTGATCAGTTGAAATTGTTAATCGATTCTTTAGATGCGCTTTACTTAAGACAGATTAAAGATGTCGTCAATCAATTACCCGAGATTCCGAAAGCCTTTTTGCTTCTGAATGGGTTTGATACCAAAATCAGCATGATTAAATCTAACTGTAAGGACTTTACTCAATTTCAAAAACAGTTCTTTATTTGGTTCGATGGCTTTATCTGTATGAAGTTTGTGCACTTTGTTCGAGACAATTACTTTCCAAACATCCCCATTGCACAAGCAGCATCTGTTTTGACCCAATTGAAATCGAGCAACTCTGAAGTGCATCTTAAAGCTTTCCGAGCAAAGACTACCCGATAGCTTTTGTTCTTAAAGGTCGCTTTCTAGAGAGGAAAACGGGCAGGCATATAAATACTGCTACCAAAGAGAAAGCTAAACCCCCAATTGTACCAATAGCCAGTGAAAACCAGAAAGGTTCATTTTCACCCTCCAATAAAAATGGAATCAAACCGAAGCAGGTCGAAAGTATAGTTAAAAGTATGGGCTGTGCCTTACCAACGACTGCTCGCGCTATGGCACGGTTGGTACTTTTCAGCTTTGAATTATTGAAATCATTCACAATGAAAATCGAGGCATTTACCACTAAACCTCCTAATAAGATAAAAGCCGCATAGCCACCATTGTCCATCGGAAACTCAAACAAACTGAAGATTAGAAAGAGCCCGATAAAAGAAATAGGAATCGTTACTATGATGTGAAATGGCTGCTTCAGGTTTTCGAAAAGAATCGAACAAATAAAGAATATACCCACGATCAATACTCCAAGTAGGCCATATTGACGTTTTTCTCTAGCAAATGAAAAACGGTTATCCGAAGACTCCACAAAATAGCCCACGGGCAGCTCTTCATTCATAATCTCAATGTTGGTATCCCTATGCCTTTGTGCAAAGCGATAGGCACCATTATAATCATAGGCTAAGACCCTAATGTACTGCCTATCTTCTTTGTGAATCTCGTTGGCAGTTTCTTCAAAAGTCAATGCCGCGTAGTCTTGAATTTTAATAAACCGCCCCGTGTCCAGAGGTAAGGCCTGTTCAGTTAAATCATATTTCGAGAATAAGGAAGCGTTACTCGCCTTGATATAAACCGGCAACCTGCTATTATTATAGTTAGCACTCATAGAGGCGCTTAATGGCTCCGTTAGGTCTGAAAGCATACTGATGACCTCTCCTCTATTGATACCAGCGGTTGCTAACCGATCAATGTCAAAGTCAAGAACATACTCACTCGTACGCTCTCGCCCCCAGCTAATTTGGGCATTAGTATTGACTTCATTAACCCGTATATGTGTCTCCAACTTGCCCGCGAGTACCTTTGACTGTCGTTCGAGCTCATCAAAATTATAGCCCTTCATCTTAATGCGGAGACTAGGTGTTTCATTGCGCTCGCCACCCGCGCTAAATCCCTGCCCAACCCCGGAAATACTCCAAGCAACACCCGTCAAATCAATGGATCTAGCCTGCAGCCTTCCTTTAAGTTGGTAAGGTAGTGCAGAGTTTTCATATTCGGGTTTAAAGGTGATTGAGGTACTCGCAGAGCCCTTATAAACGTTAGTGATGAACTTATCTATCCCTTTAATACCAATTAAGTATTCTTCAACTTTGGAAATCACAAAATTTGCGTCTTCTAAGGTCGTACCAAAAGGGAGCCTTGCGTAAACTCTGAGCTCGGTTTGTTGCGGAGAGTTATAACGAAAGCCTGCATAGACTTCATTCACGAATTTTCGCAAAGCACCACCAAGCACCTTATCAGTTATCGGCCTGATGTCATCTTGATATTTATCGCTCCCAATTGTCTTATTATACCAATCCTGGCCTTCCCATTGTACTGGTAGTTTAAAAACTGGCAGGCCAAATCCTAAAATGACCAAAACAATGAATGCTTTTCGATATTTAACCACAAAGCCAATTGACCTGAAGTAGCCCTTGAACCACTTCACTTTTCTACGAAGCTTTGCTATTCTTATCTTTCTGTTTTCCGACAATTGCTCTTTAAACAAGAGTGTATAAAGTGAAGGCGTAAAGAAGAGGGCTATCAATAAAGAAACGGCCAAATTGATTGCCACTACAATAGAAAAATCAGTAAGGTCTCTCCTCTCATCCTCGGGTAATAGCAATACCAAAAGTAAAGCCATAATAGTGGTCAAGGACGCTGCTAAGAGAGCCACAAAAATCTTTGCATTCTTTTTCCTGTGCATATGATCTAGCATAACGATGGCATTGTCCACAATCAAACCAAAGGATATGGTTACTCCGGCAATGGAGTATATGTGCAGCTCTACCTTCAAGGCATAAACCACTATTACGGTAATACACAGGTTAACAATAATCCCTAGAAAGAGGGTGAAAAGATACTTTGGGTTTCTGTTAATCAAGAATATAAATACGATTAAGATAAGAACGGACAAGCCTGTGCGGATATAGATTTTATCCATTTCTTTGGCCAAGTACTCTGTATCATCATTTTCAAGCGTAATCTCAACCCCATTTGTGAGGGTTTCTTCCAGTTGGATAATCGTCTTTTTCACCTGATCGGCAAGCACTACTTTATTTACCCCTTCACGAGCATAAATGCTCATATACACCGCATTCTTACCATTTATCCGTTGATAACTATTTGGTTTTTGCTCTTCTAGGTAAAGCTTGGCTACATCTTTTAAGGCTATAGACTTACCATCTATAATTGCTATTTCAATGTTCTCTAGAGATGATATATCGGGAATCTGAGTTGCTGTCTTCAAAAAGAATTGCTGGCCACTTGTGGTCTCGGCCATACCAGCGTATACTGCGTTGTTCATACTGCTCAACGCACCAGATATCTGTGACCGGGTAAGATTATACCTTACCAAAGTAGGCACATCAAAATCGATAGTAATCTGAAGTGAATTACCACCTGCCACCTCTACCTGCTTTACATCAGACAACTGTGAAAGTGGTTTTTTCACAAATTCTTCAACATCTTCTTGGAGTTTGTAAGATGCATAAGGGCCGTTAATCGAATAGGATAAAATAGGCCTCTCAGTCTCGTTTTGGTTTTCGCCACCACGTTGCTCAATCCGTGGGTAAGACATATTCTCCGGTAATTTTTTATAAATATTTCTGATAATCGTGCTTACCTCAAATTTTCTAAACTCAACGTCTACACCCTTATCGAAAGAAATCTCAATAAAGCCTGAATTATACCTTGATACACTGTTCAGGCTATTCGTTCCCTCTAACTGAGAAAGCGCATTTTCAAGGGGGGATGTAGCCAGTCTTTCGACTATATCTGGAGAAGAGTTAGGCAGACTGTAGGAAACGGTAATGGCTGGCTTTGTGTACGTTGGGGTAAAATTGACATTCAGCCGCGGAATCAAAGCTAAACCGACAATGGCGAGCACTAAGAATATGATAACGATTCTGAAAGGCCGATGAACAAAAGTCATTGAGCAATTTTACAAAAGATTCGTTTCAAATTAATTGGTTTAGCCCTATTTTTAACCAATATGTTTAAAAAAGTAATTCTTGGTATTCTGTTGGTTAGCTTATTCGGTTGCAAAACTCAAAAAACTGAGTTCGAAGAGCCTGATGTTGAGTCTCTAAGGAAAGACATTAAACCAACCGCTGTGGCAGTTGCTACTGCAGCCTATCGGCCATTCGAGTTTTTAATCAATTCATCGGGTACAATTGCCTCGGAGAATGAATTAAAAATATCATTCCAAAGCTCTGGTTATTTAGAAGAATTAAATATTAAAAACGGAGACCGAGTTAGAAAAGGAGAGATCATCGGTAAGCTTGAAAATACTCAACAAGAGTTTGCACTGGAAAAAGCGCAGATTGCTTACAACAGAGCCTATGTCAATTTTCAAGACGACTCCTTGGGGAGACTGAACCGAATGAATGATGTTGTTGTCAACACCATGTCGGTGAAAGCCGGTATTCGAGAGGCTGAACTCAATTTAAAAGAGGCTCGAATGAACCTCGGAAACACCATCTTAAAATCTCCGATTACAGGCATTATTGCAGAAGTAAAAGAGAAGCAAGGCGATATTATTAGTGCCGGAAAAGAACTTTGCGTGGTCTATGACCCTCAGAACCTTGAACTCACTGCCAAAATATTAGAGTCTGACTATCAACATATAAAGACAGGACTAATCGCTGACATTTATCCTTTAGCTTTTAAAAAACAATCCTTTCAAGCTTACGTCAAAGAAATCAATCCCAAAGTGGATGATAATGGCATGGTAGAATTAAAGCTTAAGCTTCGAGAAACAACAGGCCTACTACCGGGGATGAATGCCAACGCCATTATTCGGGTGCCCCAGGCCCAAAACATCATTGTTCCTAGAGAAGCACTCGTGATCAAATCTGGACGCCCAGTAGTGTTTACTTTTGAGGATGGTTTCGCGAAATGGAAATACGTTGAAATAGGACTAGATAATGGTGTTGAATTAGAAATATTAAGCGGCCTCAATGACGGTGACCAAGTCATTATTTCTGACAACCTTCAACTAGCCCATGAGGCACAGGTCTCCATCGCTTCAGAAATCGGAAATAACAACTAGCCCTTATGGTAAGATTTCTGATCAACAGGCCTATTGCTGTCTTTCTATCTTTCATCGGAATTATATTTTTTAGCGTTCTCGCTATCAGAACACTACCTGTTTCTTTACTTCCTAGCATAGAAGTCCCCTCAGTAGTCATCAAAGTAGACTACCCAAATAACCCAGCTCAAATCATTGAAAACAGCGTATTAAGATCCATTCGAGGCGAATTAAATTCGCTTAACAACCTTAAGTCCATCGAAAGTACAGCCAGTAGTGAAACTGGGTTAATCAAACTCCAGTTCAACTATGGAACACGAATGGATCTGGCATATATCGAAATCAACGAGAAAGTGGACAGGCTGCAAGAGTCGCTTCCTCGCGATATGGATAGACCAAGGATCATTCGAATAAACACCTCAGACATCCCTATTGTCAGGGTACAAGTACTACCGAAGACTGAAACTGACCTAGTTGATTTATCCCAATTATCTGAGCGTGTCTTGAAAAAGCGCCTAGAACAGATTGATGGCGTGTCTATCGTTGACATTAACGGTAATAGAGAAGAGTTCATTGCTATAAAGCCCAATGACGCACAGCTTTCTGCACTCAACATTTCAGAAACACAAATTGAAAATGTACTGAACAGCGCCAACCGAGAGTTAGGTCAATTATCCATCAAAGATGGTCAGTACAGGTACTTTGTAAGGATGGCCAACCGGCTTGATGACTTGGACGAAATCAAAAAACTTCCTTTAAGAACACCTAATGGTGAAGTCATTAGTCTTGATCAGGTTGCCAATGTAAACTTTGAAACTGAAAAGGTATTAAGCTACCATTTGTTTGGAGAACAAGAGGGCTTAGTAATCACTGTGCACAAACAGAATAGTGCTAAAATGACTGAGTTGGTGCCCTTGGTGTATGAGGCCATTGAAACCTTTAAAGTAGACTACCCCAATGTCGACTTTGAACTTACACAAGACCAGTCTACTTTATTGAATGCAGGCATTGACAACCTTACGACAAGTTTAATCTATGGCGGCATTTTTGCCTTTGCAGTTCTCTTTCTGTTTATGGGCAACTTCAAAATGCCCATTATAATGGGCATCACACTCCCGGTATCCTTGGTAATCAGTTTCTTACTCTTTAGAGCAGTCGGACTTTCTATCAATATTATTTCACTCAGCGGACTGGCACTGGGTTTAGGTATGCTGATTGACAATGCCATTATTGTGATCGATAACATTACCCGCAAGCGGAAAGAAGGTCTTGACATCATTGAAGCTTGCGTCAGTGGCGTCAATGAAGTAATGGCTCCACTGATCAGTTCAGTATTGACCACCTTGGCAGTATTTGTACCTCTGGTATTTCTAAATGGGCTCTCTGGTGCACTCTTCTATGACCAAGCCCTATCGGTAGCTATCATATTAGGAACATCCTTGATGGTCGCCTTTATTTTACTACCACTCCTGTATCGCGTTTTTTTTCAGAAGTCAAAGAAACAGGTCAAAGAAGACAGTGCATTTTTTCGATTAATTCTAAAGCTCTATAAAGCATTTTATGCAGTCATCTGGAGATTCAAAATCATAAGCTTTGCGCTGTTGCTACTGTTAATACCAGCTACATACTTTGTCATTACTAGTTTTGAGAAAAGCGGACTCCCAGATATTGAAAAAACAGAAACGCTGCTGACTATCAATTGGAATGAACCGATTGATGCAGAGGCCAACAAAAAGAGAGTCACCCAACTGATCAATGATCTCGAAACCCAACCCATTTCTGAATCAGATATAGGCATTAGTCAGTTTCTACTTTCTGTAGAAGGCGGCAGGGTAGAAAATGCTACGATCTATTTAAAGTTTAAGTCTAGAACCGAAAAACAATCTGTTGAAACATGGATTGGCAATTACTTTGAACAACGTCATCCTAATGCCACATTGGCCATAGAAGATGCACCAAACGCCTTTGACCAAATTTTCAAAAACGATAGCCGCTATTTTATTGCTAAATGGAAGAACATCGGACAGTCTGAGCTGATGGGAGAAGAAGACTTGATAAAACTGAACGAAGAAGTCGAAAACTATGCAATTAGCCCAGTTCAAAATGGCAAAGGCTTTCTATTCGAACAATCCTTAAAAGCCACAATTGACAATGAATCCTTAGCCTTTTATAACATTCAGGAAGGCACTTTTAAGAATGCACTATCTAAAGCCTTGGATGGTTTTCTGGTAACCGAGATTAGAAGGTTTGGTGAAGTAATCCCTATAAAAATTCAACGGCCAAAGGGAGATCTTCAACAGCAATTGAGTTCAGTTTATGTTACTGGAAGTGATCGTCAACAGTATCCTCTAGCACAATTTATTTCACTCGACTTTACCAAAGTAGAAAAGAATATCACTGCCGACAGAACGGGAGCTTATCAATCTTTAGAATGGGAAAGCTTATCCGATGCGGAGGTATTAAGATTGACACAACAACTACCAAAGGTAGCTGCCAAATACGGATTGACAGTAGATTTCAGTGGTTCTTACTTTGAGGATCAGGAAAACCTACAGCAACTCATCTTTGTATTGATCATATCGGTTGCTCTCCTTTACTTCATCCTAGCGGCTCAATTCGAATCTTTAGTACAGCCCCTAATTGTCATCTTCACTTTGCCTTTAGGCATTCTAGGTGCCTTGCTGGTTCTGAAATTGGCTGGCGGCACGCTAAATGTTATGTCTGCCATTGGTATCATCGTGATGCTAGGCATTATGGTGAATGATGCCATCCTGAAAATTGATACGATCAACCGATTTAGACTGCTGCCAAATCAAGAAGGCACAGCAAGAGAGGTTTTATCATCAGCCATTGCTCGAACTGGACAAATCAGATTGAAGCCTATCTTGATGACTTCCATCACCACAATTCTTGCTTTACTACCCGTTATCTTCTCGACTGGAATTGGTGCTGACCTACAGAGGCCTCTGGTCTTTGCTGTCATAGGAGGCTTAACCATTGGAACCTTTACCGCACTCTACTTTGTACCGTTGGCGTATTGGTTTGTGAGTAGGAAGAGGTAAACAAAAAAGGTCTTAGCGAGATGCTAAGACTAGTTGGATTTATGTCTTTTGCCAGAGACAGGGGTTGTGTTAAGAACCTTCTATGAAAAAGATGTTTCGGCAGGCTCAACATAGAAAACCCCTTTTCCTACGCTGGACTTGTAGAAACCTTCTTGCTTTAGTTGGGGTCTCACTCACCATCCACTCTCATAGTCTCCTGAAAGGGACTCTGAGAATCTAGTTCCGCAGAGAGAATTCTTATCTAAAATACATCAGTGTCCTCTGCGAGAGACACTGATAGTGGTAATGTCAGAGCAATTAAAAAGAACAAGGCGAGACCACCTACTTTTCATCTTTTACCTTTATCCTCACCAAAATAGGATTAGTAGCGTCTTCTA